>NZ_CABVII010000001.1 GCF_902497995.1 Pseudomonas fluorescens
ATATTGGCGCTTCAGGCGCCACTGGCTATGCAATCGAATTCGCAGGGCCGGCAATCACTGACCTTAGTGTCGAAGCTAGAATGACGATCTGCAACATGGCCGTCGAAGCGGGAGCCCGGGGCGCGTTCATGGCTCCGGATGACAAAGTGTTCGCTTATCTGCAGACCAAACCGCGTGCGCCTCAAGGCAAAATGTGGAACCAGGCAGTTGCCAAATGGAAAGAATTGCACACTGACACAGGCGCCGTATTTGACCGCGAGGTCATACTCAACGTTGATGATCTGGAACCGATGGTTACTTGGGGCACAAGCCCCGATCAAGCCTCACCGGTTGGCGGTTATGTGCCAGATCCAACGACTCAACCCGACCTCATTCTTCGCCAAGGCATGCAGCGCGCTCTGGATTACATGGGCCTGAAAGCGGGCATGCCACTGAGCGATGTAGTCATCAGTCATGCGTTTATCGGTTCCTGCACCAATGCACGAATTGAAGATTTGCGTGACGTTGCCCGTGTAGTGCGCGGCAAGCGCGTGGCAGCACATGTACGAGCAATGATCGTTCCCGGCTCAACACTGGTACGTAATCAAGCCGAACAGGAAGGCCTTGCGCAGATATTCCTGGATGCCGGCTTTGAATGGCGGCAGTCGGGATGCTCTATGTGCCTGGCCATGAATGACGATGTTCTCGCTCCAGGTGACCGCTGCGCATCAAGTACAAATCGCAATTTTGAAGGTCGCCAAGGTGCCGGCGCGCGCACCCATCTTATGAGTCCGGCGATGGTCGCAGCTGCAGCGATCACCGGACATTTGACCGACGTTCGCTCATTCGCTCTGGAGGCTTGAAGCATGCAACCTTTCAATACGGTCAGTGGCAGCGCCGCGCCACTTGTGGCTTCCAACATTGACACCGACGTGATCATGCCCAAGCAGTTTCTCAAGGGGATTGATCGCCAGGGACTGGATCGCGGTTTGTTCTTCGATTTGCGCTTTCTGGAAACAGGCGAACCCAACCCTGAGTTCATTCTCAATCAACCTGCCTGGAATGACGCAGCCTTCCTGGTGGTCGGCCCCAACTTCGGTTGTGGGTCTAGTCGAGAACATGCCGTCTGGGGTCTGAAGCAAGTAGGTATCAGAGCACTCATCGGTACCAGTTTTGCCGGTATTTTTTATGACAACTGCCAGCGCAATGGTGTGTTGGCCATACAGCTTTCTGAGGCCCAGCTAAAGCAGATTGCAAGCGTCATCAGTGACGCGTCGACAGCACGGATCGAAGTGAATTTGCCAGAGCAAACAATCGAATTGGCGGACGGTACCGTGATTCCTTTCGAGATCGACCAACTGCGCAAGCAATCCCTTTTGCTAGGGCTCGATGCGATTGGTACCACGTTGCAGCGGGCCGATCAGATTCGAAGCTTTGAATCTCAGCATCTGGCGGAAAATCCCTGGTTGGTTTGACGGGATCCATCCTGGCGGTTGATTAACCGCCAGGAGCTCACTCAACTGACAGATCGCGAAAGTAATCTTGTAAGAACTCGACGCAAACTCGCAGCTTTGCCGATTCGCTGAGTCTCGTGGGATACACTGCCCAGACATTTGCACTCTGCGTGTAGTCGTGCAGCACTTGCACCAGTAGACCTAGCTCCAGCATAGGTTTGACGTCCCACATAGATCGCAACAGGATCCCGCCACCGCTCAAGGCCCACTTCAATACTATTTCGCCGCTATTCGAAGACAGCGGGCCACTGACACGCACCGACTCCTCATCCCCATCCTTGGTCAGGTTCCATACACCAAAGGCGTTATTGCGCTCTTTGAGAACCAGGCAATCATGGTTCTTTAAGTCATCCAGGGTAAGAGGTACACCTCGCCGCTCAAGATACTCGGGAGTCGCGCATAGCACGCGCCGATTGCTCACCAGCTTTCGACCTATATGCTGACCCGCTAAGTCATCACCAACACGAATTTCCAGATCGAAACCCTCGCCGACGATATCGACCACGCGATCAAACACGTCCAAGCGAATATCGAGTTTTGGGTAGGTTTGCGACAGTTTGCAAATAGCCGGCGCGACATGGTTGCGACCAAAACCGAAGCTGCTGCAAATATGCAGCGAGCCCATCGGCTGATGGCGAGCCTCTGATATTTCCCCAACAAAATCGTCGAGGTCGCCGAGCAGCTTTTCGGCCCAAACTCTTGCGCGCTCGCCGTCATCGGTCAGGGCGATACGTCTAGTGGTACGGTGTAAGAGACGTGTCGAAAGCGTCGTCTCCAGCACGGAAATGCGTTTGCTGATGTAGGCCGGGGAATAGCCTAGCTCCTCGGCGGCACTAGCAAAGCCATTTTTGCGAATGACAGTGAGAAAAACCTTCAGGTCATCAGGCAGTGGAAATTGATCACGATTCGTGTTCATAAGCCTCATGGTTACGTTATTTATCTCATAATTTTCAAAGCATACCATCGATCTACCGAGTGGTAACCAATGCTTGGTTAACCGTGAGTTCTTGAATCCTCGATAAAAACAAACATGAGGAAATAGCGACATGAATCAGTCCTATGAGCCGTCCCTGAAAGTCGAAACACCTCGTGAAGGCGGATTTATGCAACGCCTACGCAACCTGTGCGCTTACGAAATTGGCGTCATCCCTCTGCCAATATTCATTGGCATTGCCCTGATTATTTACCTCTCAGCCCACCTGGGTTACCTCCCAAAAAACATGATCGGTGGCCTCGCCGTGATTATGACCATGGGTGTGTTTTTCGGCCAATTAGGCTCCCGACTGCCGATCCTGAAGGAAATCGGTGGAGGTGCCATTCTCTGTCTCATGCTTCCGTCTGTATTGGTGTTCTACGGCTTCTTCGGGCCGGCAACGATTGATGCGACCAAGATGCTGATGAAGGAGGCTAACTTTCTCTACTTCGTGATTGCCAGCCTGGTTGTCGGCAGCATTTTGGGGATGAGTCGCTTTATCCTCGTTCAGGGCATGATCCGGATGTTCATTCCCCTGCTCGTCGGCACCTTGGCCGCCGTTGGCAGCGGGCTGATTGTAGGTAAGCTGGTCGGCTACAGCTTCTACCACACCTTCTTCTTTATCATCGTGCCGATCATAGGTGGCGGTATCGGCGAGGGGATTCTGCCGTTGTCGCTAGCTTACTCGGCAATTCTTGGCGGTACGCCGGATATCTATGTTGCTCAATTGGCGCCTGCCGCCGTGGTAGGTAACATTGCCGCAATCATTTGCGCTGGTTACCTGGCACGTCTGGCGCTGAAACGCCCCAATATCAATGGCGAAGGTTCTTTGATTCGCGCCAAGGATGAGAATGACAAATTCCAAGTAAAGGAAGACGCCAACACCAGCGTCGACTTCCGTGTGATGGGTGCTGGCGTGCTGATCATCTGCGCGTTCTTCGTCCTGGGCGGTCTGCTGGAAAAAGTTGCCGGCATTCCCGGCCCGGTCATGATGATCCTCGCCGCCGTACTGTTTAAGTACGTTCGCGTTCTACCGGAAAAACTGGAGAAAGGTGCGCAATCGTTCTACAAGCTGGTTTCCGCTGCCTTCATCTGGCCGGTAATGATCGGCTTGGGCATGCTCTATGTACCGCTCGACAGCGTGGTCAAGGTGTTCTCAGTGGGCTATGTGCTGGTCTGCGTTTCGGTAGTGATATCGATGACAATCGCGGGCTTTTTCATCGGCAATCTAATGAAGATGTACCCTATCGAGTCAGCCATCGTCACCTGCTGCCACAGCGGCCTGGGTGGAACCGGCGACGTGGCAATCTTATCGGCCTCGAACCGGATGTCGTTGATGCCCTTCGCGCAAATCTCCACTCGCATCGGTGGTGCGTCAACAGTGATCTTGGCGACCATACTTTTGAAAGCTTTCGCTTGATGCAAAACGCTTGATACATACCCATCGACGGTTCAATTAACATCTCGGTGCTCACTCTCAAGTGAGCATCTTTTTTTGCTTAACGTTTAAATGCGAGCGAATGCTCATCGCGGATCGAATAGACGAACTCACCGAAGCCTGGGATAGCGGACAGCTTGGTAACGCCCAGGAGAAATGAGGCAGCAATGCGCGCTTCCTCGACGCACTCAGGGAAGGCCACCTGCTTTCAGTGATGGAGAGAGAGCAGGCTCGATCAAGGGTGCGCCCATCTCTAACACTCCGCTTCAGCGGGGCCCTACCCGAAGTTGCAATAGCCGGGCCCTGCTGGCCCGAAGCATCGATTCGAGGAAAAATGGCTCAACACGGCACCTACTGCCAAGTCGCACTTCATGCGATGAGAGGTATGGTGCACCGTCATAAATTGTCTCAGCTTAAGCCCGACCCGTTCTTGAAATCGTCTCCTTTTGCCGGTACTTGTAGGACACCAATCTCATGCAGGGAAAGCAACCATGCAATCAAGATTCAGAGTGATTGAGACCACCGCACTGGACGATGGTAGCAAGCGATACAGGGTCGTCGATCTTGTACAGGGAGGCTCAGCCAGCAAGCATGGTGTGTTCAAAGCTAGAACAGAGGCGGAGGCTGTTTGTTCGACATTGAATGCTGATCATCCTATTCAGTTGGTAACGCGGGCATTGCATAGCACCTAGTGTGAACAGATACGGCATCTCATATGCAATGGCTTATTTTCCGCCAAACTTGAATGACGACGCAGAAGCCAATCATTCAAATTTGAGCAGTGGGAGCTCTCCCCTAGGCACTCCCACGACACGGGCTACATTGGCTTTTGCTTCTGAGCTTTTATCTCATGTTCCGACTGCCGATTGCCTTACATCGCGCGGCATGATTCACGCAGCTTCTTACGCTGAAATCTGAGATTTCTTCAGCTCACATTCAACCGATCCAACAGACTATACCAAGCCACCCCCGCGCCAATGTAGAAGCGCTGCAGTCCATGTAATGGTAACCGTTGCAATGGCGACACCGGATAAGCAAAAGCCGCATGGCGGTCACACAAGCGTCCTGCCAACTGCTGCCCAAGGCTGGTACACAAGGCAATCCCCCGCCCATTGCACCCCAGCGCCAAGGTGAGCCCCGGCGCCGGTTCGTGAACATGGGGCATGAAGTCCCGAGTAATCGCGATCCGGCCAGCCCAGTGATACTCAAATTCTAGTGGCCCCAACTGCGGAAACAGCAAGGCCAGAGAACGCTCCAAGTGAGCAAAGTCCGTCGGCCCGGTGGGATCGTTGAACAACCCGCGCCCGCCCATCAACAGACGACCGTAGGCATCCTTACGGAAATACAGTAGTAATCGTTGCGCCGTAGAAACCGTTTCCTGCCCTGGCAAAATACTGTCGGCAACTGACCCACTCAACGGTTTGGTAGCGACGATAAAACTATTGGCAGCCAATATGCTCTGCGCCATACCAGGCCACAGGTTGCTGCTGTAGCCGTTGGTTGCCAGTACCACCTGATCCGCCGTGACTTGTGCGCCGCAGGCAGTCTGCACTTGCCACCCAGAGCCCTGGCGCTGCAACTCAGTTACCGCGCTCTGGCCATGAATCCGCACACCCGCCGTCAGCGCCGCACGCACTAATCCGCGTGCGTAAGCCAAAGGCTGAATCGCCCCCGCTCGACCGTCCAGCCAACCGCCGGCAAAGGCTTCACTGCCCATGCGCGTAGCCACTGCCCTTGCATCCAGACGCTGCACTGGCACGCCACGCCGGGCCCACTGATCCGCCCGGGCATGCAGCCCGGCCACGCCTTTATCCGAATAGGAAACCTGCATCCATCCCTTTCGTACCGGCGAGCAATCTATCTCATGCCGCTTGATCAGATCGAACACCAGGTCAGCAGAATTCGACACAGTATCGATCAGCGGTTCAGCGCGCTCAGCGCCGTACATTTGCACCAGTTGATCCGGATCGTATTTCAACGTCGGGTTGACCTGCCCACCATTACGGCCCGAAGCGCCCCAGCCAGGTTCGTTGGCTTCCAGGACGCAGACACTTACACCCTTCTCAGCCAGATGCAGGGCCGTCGACAAACCGGTGTACCCTGCCCCCACAATCGCCACATCCACCTTCAACGACTCGCTTAACGCTGGCGTTGGTACGCCTGGTGGTGCCGTCGCTGCCCAAAGTGACTTCATGACAGGCTCCGGGTGCTGGCGGTCGGATGCAGTACCCGGCGCAAAAAGTCTTGGGTTCGCGGCTGCTGCGGATTGCCCAGGACTTGCTCCGCCAGGCCGCTTTCAACGATGTAACCGCCATGGAGGAAGCACACGCGGTCAGCCACTTCGCGGGCAAAACCCATTTCATGGGTGACCACGATCATGGTCATGCCTTCATCTGCCAGGGTACGCATGACTGCCAGTACATCACCCACCAGTTCAGGGTCGAGGGCCGAGGTAGGTTCGTCGAACAGCATGGCTGCGGGCTTCATCGCCAAGGCGCGCGCGATGGCCACCCGCTGTTGCTGGCCACCGGAAAGTTGTTCCGGATAGGCGTCCGCCTTTGCCGAGAGACCAACCTTTTCCAGTAAGGCCAAGGCTTCTGCACGCGCTTGATTGGGTGACTCACCCTTGACGTATACCGGGCCTTCCATGACATTTTCCAACACAGTGCGATGGGGAAACAGGTTGAAACGCTGGAACACCATGCCCATGCGGCTTCGCAGCGCATGCACGGTTTTACTGCCCCGTTGCACGGTTTCGCCGAACGCGGTGATAACACCGCCTTCGTAGGTTTCCAGTGCATTGATGCAGCGCAGCAACGTGGACTTGCCCGAGCCGGAGGGGCCGATCAGGCACACCACCTCCCCTTTGGCGACGTCAAGGTCTACGCCGTGCAGCACCCGGTGGCTGCCGTATTGTTTTTGCAGCTGGCGAATCTCGATCATGCTTTTTTCCTCCGGCTCAGGTGCTGTTCCATGCGACGCAGGCCATACACCAAAGGCAGGCTCATCAGCAGGTAGAGCAGAGCCACCAGGGTATAAACAGTCATGTTCTGAAAGGTGGATGAGGCAATCAATTGCCCTTGGCGCGTCATCTCGGCGACGGTAATGGTGGAAACCAGTGATGAGTCCTTGAGCATCATCACCAAGGTGTTGCCATAGGGTGGCAAGGCGATACGGAATGCCTGGGGCAGAATCACGCGGCGCATCATCAGTACCGAGCGCATGCCCAAGGCTTCGGCGGCTTCGCGCTGTCCTTGCTCCACGGCGATGATGCCGGTGCGAAAGTTCTCGGCCTGATAGGCGGAATAGGCGATGCCCATGCCGATCACCCCGGCCTGGAAGGCGGTCAGGTGAACCCCCATGTCCGGCAGCACGAAGTAAATGTAAAACAGCTGCACGATGATCGGCAGCCCGCGAATCACGTTGATCACCGTACTCGCCGTTACCGACAGCACACGGATCGGTGACAGCTTGAGCAGCGCCAACACCAGCCCGATCGCGCTGCTGAGGAGGAACGACAGCACGGTGATTTGGATAGTCACCCAGGCGCCCTGAAGCAGGATGGGTAAAAAATCCACGGCGCTTTGCAGGAATTCAGTGGGGCTCATAGGTTCACCTGGGCATCAAGCCCCCACTTCTTGAGGATACTTGCCAGGGTTCCGTCAGCCTTGATGCTGGCGATGGCCTGGTTCAATCGCTCGAGGGTTTCGGTATCGCCCTTGCGCACCACCAGGCAAACCTCGCCGACATTGGTGGGTTTGTAGTCGGCGACCAGTTTCACGCCTTTGAACAGGTTCTGCCGGATCTGGTAGGCCACCACCGGCTGGTCACCCACGGCAGCCTTGATGCGACCCAGGGACAGGTCACGGATCATTTCGCCAATGGAGTCGTAGGTGCGGATCTCCTTGAAGATGCCGAGCTTGTTGAGCTGGTCGTAAAAAATGGTGCCGGCCTGTACACCAACGACCTGATCTTTGAGCGGGCTTAGGTCGGGGTATGCGGCATTGTCATCGGCGCTGATGATCAGGCCTTCACCGTAGGCGTAGACCGGGCTACTGAAGTCGACGACTTTTTTACGCTCTTCGGTTTTCAGCATGCCGGCGGAAATGAAGTCGAGCTTTTCGGACGTTAGCGAAGGAATAAGCGCGGCGAAGTTGGTCTGTTCGATCTGGCTGGTGAAGCCCCCAGCCTTGCCTACCGCCTGCGCAACATCGACCATCACCCCCTGAATGCTGTTGCTCTTGATATCAAGGAAGGTAAACGGCGAACCGCTGGCGGTTGCACCAACTTTGTACGAGGTCGCACTGGCCGCGTGCACGGTGGACACGCAAAGGGTGGCGCATAGGCCGAAGGCAAGGCGGCGAAACACGTGTGAAAGACTGTTCATCGGGTTACTCCAGAAGGAAAACGGATTGTCAGTACCGCTAGCGGCAAGAGAACAATCGCAAGCCTCATGCCATTCCGATTAATCATGAGTGCATATCGATTGATAAATTGCGTTAAATGAATCATTCGTATCGATATGCGATATTTAATGGTCAATTTTTGCTTTGTGGTGTAGAAATCTCCTGAGAGTTGATCCAACTGACAATGAGTGGGCCATGACCGAAGAACGCAACAGTTTGCATAATCAATCCCTGGAAAAAGGCCTGTCGGTACTCAAGGCATTCAGCGCACAGCGCCGTAGCATGAGCCTTGCAGAGGTGGCTGACGCCGCTGGCATGACCAAAAGCTCCGCGCAGCGCATGGTGTTTACTCTGGAAAGCCTTGGTTACCTTCGGAAACACTCCCGCACACGCCATTACCAACTGACACCACGTGTGCTGGAACTCGGCTTCAGTTACCTGGATGCCCATTCGCTGATTGAAGTGGCCAACCCGTTCCTTTCCGAACTGACGCGCCTGACTGGGGAGACCTCCTGCCTTACTGAGCCAGCGGGCTACGACATGACCTACATTGCGCGATTTGTCAGCTCAGGTTTTGTGCCGGTGCATATGCCGATTGGGTCGCGCGTGCCGATGTATTGCACTGCGTCCGGCAGGGCTTACTTAAGCGCGCTGCCACAGGATGAAGCGTTGGTGTTGATTGAAAATAGCCAGCGAATCGCTCACACCAGCCATACGTTGACGCAGGTCGACAAGATCCTGGAGTCTCTTGAGGAAGTGCGCGAGCAAGGTTATGCGGTCAATACCCAAGAACTTTTTCTCGGTGATATGACCATCGGTGCACCCGTGCTGGGCGCTAATGGCCGACCGGTAGCTGCGGTGCATGTGGTAGCACCTACCAGTCGCTGGAGCCGCGCGGATGCCGAGCGGCAACTGGCACCGGCGCTGTTGCAATGCTCTCGTGCGTTGACCAACTCCGCGCGGAATTTAGATTGATCTCAAAGCGGCAGGGAGGGATCGTTTCTGCGTTTTTAATGAAGCCAGTTACGAAGTTTAAGTCGGTACGTGTTGCCGGCTTCTTTAAAACTGCGCTTTCAGCAGAGATCGCACCACACAGTCAAGATTTAAGGTGATTGACCACCACACTAGGCGATGACACCACGCGATAGAGGTCGTTGATTTTGTAGAGGGAGGTTCAGCTAGAAAGCATGATGTGTTCCGGGTCAGGACAGAGGTGGACGCTGTTTCCTCAGTGCTGAACACTCGATACCGTTGGTGCATGGATGTTCCTACTTTGCCGACAGAGCATCTCGCTCGCCCTTATGCAGATGCTTAGAGAGCTGATTTCTAAAATGGAAGCGGTGATCTTAATCGCCCGGTAGCTAGAACGGGAATAGCACCAGCCTGCTACGCTGACCTCTTTCCATGGAGGTATCCCCATGTCGGATTCAGACCTACTCCCTTCCCTACTCTTCAAGATCAATCAGAACCAAATCGCGCTCGAAGCCGCAATCATGGAGCTGACGCTTTGGGTTGAGCAGCGTGGATCAGCGGAAGTCGCCGGCAACGTACGCGGTGCTTTGGACACAATCAGCAAGAACGAGGAGTTCATCAATTTGACGCTTGCTGTGCTGATGGCGCCGGAGTAACAAACCTTCTGCCGCTCGAGAACTGTTGCTTAATATCTGAGCTAGCCAAACTCATTCCGAATCAGAATCTCACCAGTCATCTCTCTTGGTACGGGAAGCCCCATAATCTTGAGCACAGTTGGGGCGATGTCACACAGGCGACCGTCCTTCAGACTCGTATCTGACGCGATAGAGCCAACGTAGATAAGCGGAACAGGATTGAGAGTATGTGCAGTGTGCGCCTGCTGGGTTGCCGGGTCGAGCATCTGCTCCACATTGCCGTGGTCGGCTGTAATCAGGCAGCGGCCTCCCGAACTCAATGTTGCTTCGACAACTCTAGCGAGACATTCATCTACGGCTTCCACTGCCTTGACGGCTGCGTCGAAGGATCCGGTATGCCCTACCATGTCCCCGTTCGCGTAGTTACACACGATAAGATCATTCTTCCGGCTCAGGATTTCTGCTACCAAACTATCAGTCAGTTCGAAAGCACTCATTTCTGGCTGCAAGTCGTACGAGTCTACCAACGGCGATTGAACTAGCGTCCTGCGCTCGTTCTCGAAAGGCTCCTCCCGACCACCGTTGAAGAAGAACGTAACAAAGACAAACAGGCGCTGGTGATCGGCACCGGCGGTGTCGGCAGCGCGATTGCTTACTCGCTGTGTCAGGCCGGGGTCAGTCATCTGGTCATCAGTGACTTGAGCGCGGAGCGTGTCGAGGTACTTGGAGAACTGTTGTGCGGGGCTTTTCCCGAGATCGTGATCAGCGCCGACCCCGCCTCGCTCGAATACTTTGACTTGATCGTCAACGCCTCGCCGGTGGGCATGGGTGCCACCACCGATGACGGCCCGATGCCGTTGCCGCCAGCTCTGATGCAAACCCTGCAAAGGTCGACGCTGGTCGCCGATGTCGTGACTTCGCCGGCCGTAACGCCGTTTCTCGCCTTCGCCCGACACCGGGGTTGCGCGATCCAGACCGGGCCGGAAATGGCCTTGGCACAACTGGGCAAACTCGGCCACTTCATGGGCGTGACACCGCTGCAGATCTGATCTTGCGGCCATGTCCACAACAGGCGATAGACAATGAACATGACGACTACCCAGCCCGCCGATGCCGACCCAGGCTATGACGTTATCGTCCTCGGCAGCGGCGCCGCCGGTTTCGCCGCCGCGGTGACTGCCAGTTGCCGCGGCCTCAAGGTCTTGCTGGTGGAAAAGACCGAAGCCTTCGGCGGCACCTCGGCGATCTCCGGCGGCGCGGTCTGGCTGCACGACACCGATCAGGCCCGGGCCGCCGGGCATCAGCTGAGCTCCGAACAGATGCGCCGCTATCTCAAGGAATTGATCGGCGCCGGTTATAACCCGGCGTTGATCGATGCCTTCATCGACAACGGCCGCGAAGCCCTGCGTTATCTGGAGACCCACAGCGAACTCAAATACAGCCTGCGGCCGCTGTCGCCTGACTATTACCCGGACTTGCCCGGTGGCACCCAGGCCGGCCGCGCACTGGAAATCGACGAGTACGACGGGCACAAGCTCGGTGAACACTTCAAAGACCTGAAACGGCCACCGGACGGCATGCTGCTGTTCGGTGGCATGATGGTCAATCGTGTCGACATCCAGCACTTCCTCAGCTTCAAGCGCTCGCCGAAGTCTCTCTGGCACTGCCTGAGACTGATGGGCCGCTATGCCGTCGACCGTCTCAACCATCCACGCGGCACTCGCCTGACCGTAGGCAATGCCTTGATCGCGCGGCTGGCCACCACCGCGTTCGCCAATGGCGTCGATGTGTGGCTGCAAGCGACGCCCGAGGCGCTGCTGATTGAGCAGGGTTTGATCAAAGGCGTGCAGATCACTTGGCGCGGACACACCCGCAAGGTGTTCGCCCGGGGTGGCGTGGTGTTGGCCATGGGTGGTTTTGCCGCCGGCGCAAACGCCGCAGAACAGCGGCCAGCCAGCGAGTCGGAGCACTGGAGCATGTCGCCGCCCGCCAACGTCGGTGACGGACAACGGCTGGCCGCCTCGGTCAACGCCGCCATTGGCGACAACCTTTCGGCGAACTTTTTCTGGGCGCCGGTCTCGGTGTTGCACAAGGCCGACGGCAGCGTCGAGCGCTTTCCGCATCTGGTGACCGACCGCGCCAAACCCGGCGTGATCGCGGTCAACCGCGCCGGGCGGCGCTTCGTCAATGAGTCGGATTCCTACCACTGCTTTGTCGAAGGCATGTTCGCCAACGGCGGCGCCAATGCGCCCTGCTGGCTGATCTGTGACAGCGAAGCCTTGAACCGCTACGGCATGGGCCTGGCCCGCCCGCGACCGGTCGACAACAGCGCATTGATCGACGCCGGCTATCTGTTGCGCGCAGACAGCCTCGACGAACTGGCCCTCATCGCGGGCATCGACGCCACGACTCTGCAGCAGACACTGAAGCAATTCAACGCCGATGCCGCCCAAGGCGTCGATCATCAATTCGGCAAAGGCAGCAGCGCCTACAACCGCTACATGGGCGACCCGCAGCACGGTCCCAACCCGTGCCTGAAACCGCTGCACAAGGCGCCGTTTTATGCCGTTCGCCTGTTTACCGGTGACCTCGGTTCCGCCCGTGGGCTGGTCACCAACGCCCAGGCCAATGTGCTGGACCGCAGCGGCGCACCAATCCCTAGTTTGTACGCCGCCGGCAACGAAATGAATTCAATCATGGACGGCACCTACCCCGGCCCCGGCATCACGCTCGGCCCGGGCATCACATTCGGCTACCTCGCCGCCAGTGATATCGCCGCCCGCCTCGACCACAGCACCACTCATGAACCCCGCACTGGAGAACCGCATGTATTACGAACTGCGCACCTACACGATTAAACCGACCCGCCTCGGCGACTGGCTGAGCCTGTACAAAAGCGCAGCGCTGGCCGTGCAACAGGAACACCTGGGCAACCTGGTCGGCTTCTTCACCACTGAAATCGGCGAGGTCAACCAGGTGGTGCACATCTGGGCTTACACCAGCCTCGACGATCGCATGGCCCGGCGCAATGCCATGGCCGCCGATCCGCGCTGGCAGGACTTTGCCCGGCAGAACAAGGAACTCGACGCCGTGGTGACCCTGGAATCGCGTCTGCTGCGCCCAACCGATTTTTCACCATTGAAATAACCGTTGTCCCGTTGCGCCGCTTCCATCGGGGAGCGGCCAGCACCGCCGATAAAAAACAATTATGGAGGTCGCCATGAGCGCCCTGCCGTCGATGAACGTCGACCCTCTTATTTGTGATGTCCTGGTCATCGGTTCCGGCGCTTCGGGCCTGGCGACTGCCGTCACCTGCGCCGAGCTTGGCCTCAATGTCATTGTGGTGGAAAAAGAACCTGTATTAGGTGGCGCCAGCGCCTGGTCCGGCGGCTGGCTGTGGATTCCCCGCAACCCGTTGGCCGTCGCCGAAGGGATTGTTGAAGAACTCGAACAAGCGCGAACCTACCTGCGTCATGAACTGCACAGCGATGTGCTCGACCCACGCATGGAGACGTTCCTTGAACACGGCCCGAAGATGGTCGAGTTTTTTCAGCACCATACCGAAGTGCGGTTTTTTTCCGGTAGCAAGATGCCTGACTTTCACGCCAGCGAAGGCTTCGCCAGAGGCGGTCGCTCGGTCTGCGCGCTGCCATTCGATGGTCGTCGCCTGGGGCCGTGGATCAAAAAACTGCGGCGTCCGCTGGACATCATCAGCCTCGCCGGCATGGGCATTGCCGGTGGCGCCGACCTCAATCATTTTCTCAATGCGACCCGATCTGCACGATCAATGCTGTACGCCGGCAAACGCCTGCTGCGCCATGCCCGTGACCTGATCTGCCACGGCCGGGGCATGCATCTGGTGAACGGCAATGCACTGGTCGCCCGACTGCTGAAAAGCGCGCTGGATCGCAACGTCCGGCTGCTGACCGATACACCGGTACATGAGCTGCTGCATGAAGATCAGCGTGTAGTCGGCGCGCGTATCGAACGCGCCGGCCGCATGGTCGAGATCCGTGCGGGACGGGGGGTGGTGCTGGCTTGCGGCGGTTTTCCCCATGACCGGCAGCGTATCGCCCGCCACTTCGCCCATGCGCCTGATGGCAACGGTCACTTGAGCGCTGCTCCCAAGGGCAATACCGGCGATGGTCTGCGGCTGGGTGAAAGCGTCGGGGCTCGCATTGCATCCGACCTGCCGCATGCCGCTGCGTGGGCACCGGTCTCTCGCGTACCGCGGGAGGACGGTGGCTTCAGTGGCTTTCCACATTTGATGGAGCGAGCGAAACCGGGCTTTCTCGCGGTACGCCAGGATGGTCGGCGCTTCGTCAACGAGGCTGACTCCTACCATGACTATATGTGTGCACTGTTCGATGCCTGCGGACCGGCAGAACCCCCAGTGTCGTGGCTGATTTGCGACCACCGTGCCCAGCGGCGCTATGGCCTTGGCTGGTCCAGACCCTTTCCATTTCCGACAGCGTCCTACGTTCGCAGGGGTTATCTGTTCAAGGACGCGACCCTGGCAGGACTGGCACGCCAGTGCGGGATTGATGCGCCGCAACTGGAAACCACGGTCAATACTTTCAATCAGTTCGCAGAGAAAGGCTGCGATCCGGAATTTGGGCGCGGTGAGTCGCTGTACAACAAAAACCAGGGGGAAGCCCTCCATGGTCCCAACCCCTCCCTTGGCAGCCTGCGCCAAGGACCTTTCTATGCCGTGAAGCTGGTTCCCGGCAGCCTCGGTACTTTCGCCGGACTGAAGACTGATGCCTGTGCCCGGGTACTGGACAACGATGAAGCACCGATTCCAGGATTGTTCGCCGTGGGCAATGACATGAACAGCATCATGAACGGTTACTACCCCAGTGGTGGCATCACCCTCGGGCCGGGTATGACGTTCGGTTTCATTGCAGGAAGGACACTTGCAGGTCAGACAGATTAGTAACAGTAGACGAGCGCAACGAACTGATTTTGTAAGGAGTCAACTTGGATAGATCGTGATAGGCAACAATCGGTCGGCTGCAGCCCTTCTGCGATAGGCAGTAATCGGCCCAGAGTGTGTAAAAACGCTCATGGGGCTCATCTTCTTGGAGCATCGACGCTTGTTGGCTTAGCCACCGCACGGTCAATGCCACGGATTGCATCGGTAGCGACCTGGAACACATCAACGCTGTTTTACAGCCTCTTGGAAGGGTCAAAACCGGCTTTTTTTAGGCCGACAGCGCTTTCATCAAACCGTTGGCTCCGATGATTTTCATGACCCGTTTCAAGTTGTAGGCGAGCACATTCAAGCTCATCTCCGCACTCACCCCTGCCAGCTTTCGCGTCAGGAAATGCGTTGCACCCATCCATTGTTTGAGCGTCCCGAAGGGATGCTCAACCGTCCGTTTTCGGATTCGCATCATCTCCGGCGCGTTGCTCAGCCGGTTCTGCATTTCCTCCAACACAGACTCATACTCCCAGCGTCGAACCCGCCGTTGCGTGCTCGGGGTGCACTGCGGTTTCATTGCGCAGCCCCGGCATTTCGAACTCCAGTAACGGTGCAACGTCAGGCCTTTTTCAACGTTGGTATAGCGCCAGATTAGCGCCTCTCCAGCCGGGCAAACGTATTCGTTTTTTGCCGCGTTATAGATGAAGGCATCGTTATTGAAACGCCCGTCTGCTTTGGCTCCAGAGGTCATCGGCTTGGGCACATAGGCGGTGATGCCTGCATCGTGACAAGCCAGGATTTCTTCACTTTTGAAGTAACCTCGGTCAGCCGCTACCGACAGCGTTTTTGACGCCATCGCCTCGCGGGCCTGCTTGGCCATCGAGCTGAGTTGATCGCGGTCGGAACCGACGTTGGTCACCTCATGCGCAACGATCAAATGATGCTGGGTATCGACCGCTGTCTGCACGTTGTAGCCGACGATTCCCGTGCCGCGCGTCATCATGGATCGGGCATCTGGATCGGTCAGTGAGACCTGTTTATCCGGCGATTCGTTGAGCTGGATTTCAATCGCTTGAAGCTCCCTCATTTGCATTTTCAGCTTGGCGATTTTCTCTTCCAACCGTACGGCTTTGGGCTCAGAGGATGTGGGTTCTTGCCGATCGGCAGCATCGAGCGCGGTCAGGTAACGGCTGATGCTCGATTCAATTTCTTCCATGCGCCGCTTCAGTTTGGCACTGGTGAAATTGCGGTCGCGGTTGTTGACTGCCTTGAACTTGCTGCCATCGATGGCGACCAGATTCTCTCCGAATAATCCCAACTGCTGACAGAGCACAACGAACTGGCGGCAGACGCCCCGGATAGCCTTGCTGTTGTCTTTTCGAAAGTTGGCGATGGTCTTGAAGTCCGGGATCAAACGCCCGGTCAACCACATCAGCTCGACATTGCGTTGGGCTTCTCGCTCCAGACGTCGGCTCGACTGAATGCGGTTGAGATAGCCGTAGATGGAGATCTTCAACAGGATCGCGGGGTGGTAAGCAGGCCGGCCAGTATCGGCTGGAATGGCACCTTCAAAACCCAGATTGACCAGGTCGAGTTCGTCGACGAAGACGTCGACTACGCGCACCGGATTGGTATCGCTGACGTAGTCATCGAGGCTCTCGGGAAGTAAGGTGCTTTGGCCTCGATGTTCACCATGGATGAAGCGCTTCATGGGCGATCCCTGCGATGAATTCCTCAGAAATCATAGCAAGGGTTCGCGAAGGCGTTTTTACACACTCTCGGCCAAAAGCAGTCACCCATTCAGGCGTCCAATCGGCGGTAAAAAATCCGATGACGTCAGGTTTGAGATTCTGGCCATATCCCAGCTTTTTTACCTTCCCGGTTATTACCCTCCAACTGATGGTTTTCTGCCTAGACTTGCTCGTGTCCTGACATACGAATGCGCTCAAAGCATCGAGCCAAATAAAGAACAAAAACAAGAGGAGTCCCCCCGATGTTCAGATCTCTATACACAGCACTCGCCTGCGCTCTTGCGTTAAGCACAATGAACGCGGCCATGGCGGCAGATCCGGTGATTATCAAGTTCTCGCACGTGGTCGCCGAACAGACGCCCAAGGGCCAAGGCGCCTTGATGTTCAAGAAACTGGTCGAGGAACGTTTGCCTGGCAAGGTCAAGGTCGAGGTCTATCCCAACTCTTCGCTGTTTGGTGACGGCAAGGAAATGGAAGCGCTGTTGCTGGGTGATGTGCAGATGATTGCACCGTCCCTGGCCAAGTTCGAACAGTACACAAAGACCCTCCAGCTCTTCGATCTGCCCTTCCTGTTCGATGACATCGCCGCGGTCAACCGCTTCCAGTTGAGCCCGCAGGGCCAGGGGCTGCTCAAGGCCATGGAAAGTAAAAATATCACCGGCCTGGCCTATTGGCACAACGGGATGAAGCAGCTGTCGGCCAACAAGGCACTGCGCGTGCCCGCCGATGCCCGTGGCCTGAAGTTCCGGGTGCAGGCGTCTGCCGTGCTCGAAGAGCAGTTCAAGGCTGTGCGCGCCAATCCGCGCAAGATGAGTTTTGCCGAGGTGTATCAGGGCCTGCAGACGGGTGTCGTGAACGGTGCGGAGAACCCTTACTCGAACATCTACAGCCAGAAAATGCACGAAGTGCAGAAGTACATCACTGAATCCAACCACGGTGTACTGGACTACATGCTGATCACTAACACCAAGTTCTGGAACGGCTTGCCGCCGGACCTTCGCAGCGAACTGGACAAGATCGTTGTGGAAGTCACCGCTCAGGTGAACAAGGAAGCGGAGCAACTGAACGAGGGTGACAAACAACGCATACTCGCGGCCAAAACTACTGAAATCATCACCCTGACACCCGAGGAGCGCGAGCAATGGCGTGAAGCGATGAAGCCGGTATGGAAGAAGTTCGAAGGCGATATCGGCCCTGAACTGATCTCCGCAGCCGAAGCCGCCAACAAGGTTCAATAAGCGCAAGGCAGGTGCCGCCGGGGCGGTGCCTGCCAGTCGTCACTCGACGTGAGATGCCACCATGAAAGCGCTTCGGCGAATCTGGGAACACTTCGAGGAGGGCTTTATCGTCTTCCTTCTGGCTGCCATGACCCTGGTCACATTCGTTTATGTGATCCTCAACAACTTCTACAGCCTTTTCTACTGGCTTGCCGATCATTGGCCAGGTGCAAGCGCCCCGCTGTTCGCCGTTGGCGACGAAATCATGGGCATGGCTCAGGCGATGACCTGGAGCACAGCCCTGACCAAGGCCCTGTTTGGCTGGTTGATCTTTTTCGGGCTGGCCTACGGCGTGCGCACGGCTGGGCATATCGGCGTTGACGCACTTGTCAGGCTGACCAGCCGATCGACGCAAAAGTACATAGGGATCGTGGCCTGCCTGTGCTGCCTAGCCTATGCCGGCCTGCTGAGCATCGCCAGCTTCGAATGGATTCAGACGTTGATGATTGCCGGTATCGGTGCCGAGGACCTGGGCCATTTCGGGATCATGCAATGGCATATCGGGCTGATCGTGCCTTTGGGTTTCGCTCTGGTTTTCATCCGCTTCGCTGAAATTCTCCTGCGCATCCTTCAGAACCGCCAGACCGGCCTGGGCCTGGCCGACGAAGCCGCCGACGCGTTGAAACTCGCCGAGCACGAGGATGACAAGTCATGACCATCGCTTTCTTGTTCGTGGCCCTGTTCGTCCTGATGTTCATCGGCGTTCCCATCGCCATTTCCCTCGGGTTGGCCGGTTCCTTGACCATCATTTTCTTCAGTCCCGATTCGGTGCGGTCGCTGTCGATCAAGCTGTTCGAGACCTCGGAGCATTACACGCTGCTGGCCATTCCGTTTTTCCTGCTCGCCGGCGCCTTCATGACCACCGGGGGTGTTGCCCGCCGGTTGATTGACTTCGCCAATGCCTGTGTCGGGCATATTCGCGGCGGCCTAGCTATCGCTGCGGTATTAGCCTGCATGCTGTTCGCCGCCCTCTCGGGCTCCAGTCCGGCGACGGTGGCTGCCGTGGGTTCAATCGCCATTGCCGGCATGGTCCGCTCCGGTTATCCGCAAGCCTTTGGCGCGGGGATCATTTGCAACGCCGGGACGCTTGGCATTCTGATCCCGCCGTCAATCGTGATGGTGGTCTATGCCGCCGCCACCGAAACCTCCGTCGGCAAGCTGTTCATGGCCGGTGTAGTGCCAGGCCTGCTTTTGGGTACAGCGCTGATGGTGGTGATCTATATTGTTGCCATCAAGAAGAACCTGCCCGCCTTGCCGCGCGCAACATTTCGGGAATTGATGGGAACCGCGCGCCAGGCAATATGGGGCCTGTTGCTGATGGCCATCATCTTGGGTGGCATCTATTCCGGGATGTTCACCCCGACCGAGGCGGCAGCGGTGGCGGCCGTTTACTCGGCGTTCATCGCCTTGTTTGTCTACAAGGATCTGACGTTTCGTGAAACGCCAAAAGTCCTGCTGGAATCCGCCAAGCTGAGCATCATGCTGATGTTCATCATTGCCAACGCCATGCTGTTCGCCCACGTCCTGACCACCGAACAGCTCCCGCAACAGATTACTGCCTGGGTGATTGACGCAGGCTTGACGCCCGTGACTTTCCTGCTGGTGGTCAACATCGTGCTGCTGATTGCCGGTGCATTCATGGAGCCGTCGGCGATCATCCTGATCCTGGCGCCGATTCTTTTCCCTATTGCCATGAAACTGGGCATCGACCCGATTCACCTCGGCATCATCATGGTGGTCAACCTCGAAATCGGCCTGATCACCCCGCCGGTGGGCTTGAACCTGTTCGTCACTTCGGCGGTGACCGGTATGTCATTACCCGCCACCGTAAAAGCGGCCATGCCCTGGTTGATGATTTTGCTGCTGTTCCTGGTGTTGATTACCTATGTGCCATGGATTTCGCTGGTGCTGCCGGCGTGGCTGGGCATGAGTTGATTTCGCCCGCCCACCGCCTACTGCGCCTCAATCAACTAGAGTGGAATCACTCTGCATCAGCCATAACAAGACGGAGAGGTCCCCCATGCGAGTAAAAACACGCTTCGCCCTGCTGGCCGCCGCCACGCTGGCAATCAGCACCGCAGCGCAAGCCGCGCCGGTGTTCATCAACATCCTGACCGGGGGAACCAGCGGGGTTTACTACCCGATTGGTGTCGGCTTGTCGCAGATCTACAGCGATGGCATTGCGGGCTCGAAGACCTCGGTCCAGGCCACCAAAGCCTCGGTGGAAAATCTCAACCTGTTGCAAGCCGGTCGAGGCGAGTTGGCGCTGGCACTGGGCGACTCGGTTGCCGATGCCAAAAACGGCGTGGAAGACGCCGGTTTCAAGGCACCGCTGACCAAGTTGCGGGCCATTGGCGGGGCCTACCCCAATTACATTCAGATCGTTGCCAGCAAAGAGTCGGGGATCAAGACGCTCGCGGATCTCAAGGGCAAAACCATTTCGGTCGGCGCGCCCAAGTCGGGTACCGAACTCAACGCGCGCGCGATCTTCAAAGCGGCCGGACTGACCTATGAGGACATGGGCAAAGTGCAATACTTGCCCTTCGCCGAATCGGTCGAACTGATCAAGAACAGACAACTGGATGCGACATTGCAGTCGTCTGGGTTGGGCATGGCGGCCATTCGCGATCTGTCGTCAGTCATGCCACTGAACTACATCGCGATCCCGACTGAGGTGGTCGCGAAAATTGGCAACCCGGCCTACCAGAGTGCAATGATTCCGGCCAACACGTATGACGGGCAAGCCGAAGCCGTGCCAACGGTGGCGATCACCAACATTCTGGTGACCCGCGCCGATGTCCCGGATGAAGTCGCCTATGAGATGACCAAACTGTTGTTCGATAACCTGCCGCGTCTGGGTAACTCACATTCGGCAGCCAAGGACATCAAACTGGAAAGCGCCGCCAAAAACCTGCCGATCGCACTGCATCCAGGCGCCGAGCGCTACTACAAGGAAAAGGGCGCGCTGTAACCGCGCGAGGCGCAGTGGGCCTGATTGGCCTGTTTGCTACTGCGCCATCGATTCTATCCAGTGGGGTCATAAGGCAGGCAGCCAATGAGTGACGAGCATCAGGGCATTTCCGCGAACCCGCGGGACTGGCCAAAAACCCTGTTTTACGTTGCGTTGCTGTTTTCGATTTTTCAGATCGTCACAGCGGCCTTTTCGCCCATCTCAAGTCAGGTGCTGCGCGCGGTACACATCGGCTTCCTGCTCTGGATGGTCTTTCTGAGTTACCCGGCACAGGGTAAGGCTCGTCCCTGGCAACCGCTGGCCTGGCTGCTCAGCCTGGCAGGCATCGCCACCGCGTTGTATCAATGGGTATTCGAGGCGGACCTGATCCAGCGCTCCGGCGACCTGACTCCAGCAGACATGGTGATGGGTCTTCTGCTGATTGCCTTGGTCTTCGAAGCCGCTCGACGGGTGATGGGGATTGCGTTGCCAATCATCTGTGGCCTGTTCCTGGCCTACGGCTTGTTCGGTGAGTACCTGCCCGGCGAACTGGCCCATCGAGGCTATGGCTTCGACCAGATCATCAATCAACTGTCCTTTGGCACCGAAGGGCTGTACGGGACACCGACCTATGTGTCGGCGACTTACATCTTCTTGTTTATCCTGTTCGGCGCTTTCCTCGAACAGGCCGGTATGATCAAGCTGTTCACCGACTTCGCCATGGGATTGTTCGGCCACAAACTGGGAGGGCCGGCCAAGGTCGCCGTCGCCTCGTCAGCGTTGATGGGGACCATTACCGGCTCGGGGATTGCCAACGTTGTGACAACGGGGCAATTCACTATTCCGCTGATGAAGTGCTTTGGTTATCGAGCCGCGTTTGCCGGCGGCGTAGAAGCCACCTCCAGCATGGGCAGCCAGATCATGCCGCCGGTGATGGGCGCAGTGGCCTTCATCATGGCTGAAACCATCAATGTACCATTCGTGGAAATTGCCAAGGCCGCCTTGATCCCCGCCATCCTGTATTTCGGCTCAGTGTTCTGGATGGTTCATCTGGAAGCCAAGCGCTCCAACCTCAAGGGATTGCCCAAAGACCAATGCCCCAGCGCCTTTGGCGCCGTCAAGGAAAGCTGGTATCTGCTGATTCCCTTGCTGGTGCTGGTTTACCTGCTGTTTTCCGGGCGCACCCCGCTGTTCTCCGGCATGGTCGGCCTGGCATTGACCGCCATTGTGATTCTCGGCTCGGCGATCATTTTCAGGGTGCAAAGCTTCGGCCTGCGTTGTGCGTTCTGGGTTGCGCTGGGTGTGCTGTGCACAGGTTTTTTTCAACTCGGCATCGCGGTGATTTTTGCGGTCATTGCCGTGCTGGTGTTGGTCTGCTGGTTCATCAAGGGGGGGCGGGAAACGCTGATCATCTGCCTCCATGCACTGGTCGAGGGCGCGCGCCATGCGGTTCCGGTGGGGATCGCCTGTGCGTTGGTGGGCGTGATCATCGGTATCGTTTCGCTCACGGGCGTTGCCTCTACCTTTGCCGGTTACATCCTGGCAATCGGCCGGGACAACCTGCTGCTGTCTCTGATATTGACGATGATCACCTGCCTGGTGCTGGGCATGGGCATTCCGACCATCCCCAACTACATCATCACCAGTTCGATCGCAGCACCAGCCCTGCTGGAACTGGGTGTGCCTTTGATTGTATCCCACATGTTCGTGTTCTATTTCGGCATCCTCGCCGACCTGACTCCTCCGGTCGCCCTCGCCTGCTTTGCCGCCGCCCCCATCGCCAAAGAAAGCGGGTTCAAGATCAGCCTGTGGGCAGTGCGCATCGCACTGGCCGGCTTCGTCATTCCGTTCATGGCGGTCTATAACCCGGCATTGATGCTGCAAGGTGACAATATGTGGATGACGGCATACATGCTGATCAAGACCATTCTGGCGGTCGGTCTCTGGGGAGTGGCGTCCACCGGTTACCTGCAACAGAAAATGGCCATCTGGGAGCGTTTGCTGAGTTTTGGCGCGGGAGCCCTGTTGGTCGTGGCATTGCCGCTGACCGATGAAGTTGGCTTCGCGCTGGGGGTTCTGGTCATATTTCAGCACGTCTGGCGGTCCAGGCGCGCCGGGTTGGCCAATGCATGATCGGTTTGTGCCTGGGCCTAGCCGGCAGCGTTTTGGCCCAGTTGCCGGTGTCCCATTTCACCCTGGCGTGGAATCACAGCATCGAAAAGATTCGTTGGGAGGAAGACTATCGCGTCACCCGCGAAGGCCTGGTCCTGGAAGAAGCCAGGGTCCGAGGTAACGGTGCGGGAATGGAGATACCTGATGATGCTCGACTGGAGAACGGAACGTGGCACTATCAGCGCCGTTTGCCGCCCTTGCACCCCCTGAAACTGGGACGAACCCCCGAGGCGGGCGACTACCAGCTGTGCGTTGACGGGGCGTGTCAATTCATGAACCGATGGCTCGGATCACCCTCCAGCAGCCAGCCTTTTATACAGCTGTGGAGTTGCGAGGCTGTCAGATAGCCGCCACAGGGCAACATTCAACCAAGCAATCCCTACTGAAAAATCCCGCCAATCTGTTGCATCGACCGGTTGAATCCACAGCCATCAGCAGTCATTGGGTTTCCAGGTGATGCTGTAGTACCAAGCATGCCAATGCAGGCTATCGAGAACGCTCCTCCAGCCTGTTTGGTGAGATCGGAGGCGCTTGCAGGGGTTCTGATTGATGCCGTCAGACAACCTCTTTAGAAAACAATGAAACCTGGGCTCATGCTCACGGGGCCATACCCACCGCGCCTCGGAAAAAGCGTCATCAAGCGATTGATCGAGTCAATGCGCAGTCATTCAGCGCGGCCGGAGAAAAAGGGTCTAACGCTTCAGGGGCTCAGGACTAAACTTAATAATGGGTTCTTGGCCAATGTGTTGAGGGAGCCTAACCAGCAGCTACTTTTTAGGAGCTTTTTCACTCACATCTGACAAAAGTCATTTTGGTTGACTTCCGTCAAGGTAAGTCGCCATGCTTTTATCAACTCTCGAACTACGCCACCTGGTGGAGCAAAGCTTTCTCCCGACCCGCTGTGAATGCACTGTCAGCTCATCAGAAACTCTGACTGTTCGTTTTTTTCAAAGTATGTCGAATCAAGAAATTCTCACTGTCACAGGGATCTCGGTTGTCCCACTCAACAGCAGCTATTCCATCGCAACTCTTATTGCGGACCTGCGCAGCGACCTCGAACGAGTCAGTTTAGGTCCTCGTCACTCTGCTAGAAGGTAGTCCAGTAGCACCACCCCTCTTTGCCCCGCATTACGGGCCTCATGGCGCAAGATGGATTACCGATTCACACCATTCCGCTAGTCTGATTCTATCGGCCAAACTTGTCTGGCTGATACCCCATCAGAAGCGGGCTAATAGGATCGCCATGCGACTTTCAGATTTCATCCTCGAAAACCTTGAACCTGTTCTGCAAGCGTGGGAAGACTACGCCAGAGCTGTGGACACCCCGATGCCTGCTATGGACGCTCAAGGCCTGAGAAACGATGCCGAGCACATATTGAAAGCGGTCGCGCTCGATCTGCGCACCGATCAAACCGAGCAGCAACAGATTGCTAAGTCCCATGGCCTCACCCCGGCGTCGGAGGATGAGTCAGCAGCTCAAAGCCACGCACTGACGCGCCTGGTAGCCGGTTTCACTTTAAACCAGGTGGTCTCTGAGTATCGCGCTCTCAGGTCCAGCGTACTCAGGCTTTGGTTGGCTAAAGGACACGCCAGTGACGACGATCATATTGTGGACATGATTCGATTCAACGAGGCGATAGATCAAGCGCTTGGTGAATCGATTACAGCTTATGGGCAAGCGGTGGAGACCACCCGAAAAACTGTGTTGGGAGTGTTAGGCCACGACCTTCGCACACCCTTAGGCGCCGTGACGTTGGGCACCGATTTACTGAAGCAGACCGAAGAACTGGGCAGCCGTGGAAAGAAAATAATCTCGCAAATTTCCACAAGTGTTCAGAGTGCCAATCAGATGGTGAATGACCTGCTCGACCTTGCGCGCTGTAACCTCGGCACTGGTATCCCGGTAAGACCAGAAAGCACTGACCTGACTGCTGTTTGCCAATCAGTCGTGGACGAGATTGCAGTCGCCCATCCCACAGCGCGTATCGTGTTCACCAATACAGGCCTAATTACGGGCCAGTACGACTCATCACGCATGGCGCAAGTTTTCTCAAATCTCATCGGCAACGCCGCGCGACATGGCAACTCCCAGTATCCAATAAACGTCACGTTAAAAGGGGATGGCGGCACTGCCTTATTTTGTGTGCAGAATCATGGAGATCCCATTCCCTCCAGCGCGTTGCCCTCTCTCTTCGATCCGGAGGGACGTTATTCCAGATATTCCGAGGGCGAACCCGGAGTTTCCTCCGGACTGGGTCTTGGATTATTCATCGCAGCTCAGATTGTTGAAGGGCATGGGGGAAAGATAGAGGTCGAGTCGACGCTGGAGCAGGGCACCATTTTTCGTGTGACTTTACCTGTTCAGCAGTAACCCTATTGAAAATGAAAATGAAAATCAAATGCTCTCGACCTCTGCGGTGAATGACAGCTATGGGTCCAGGCTGTGTGAAAACCCCAGTGATTGTCTAATCTTCTGATCGTCGAGATCGTATCGGGGGCGATCATGAAGCGATTCATTGAAGGTGAGGCTCGGACGCAAGTCACGTTGCTGCCGGAGTGCTTGGACGATTACGTAGCTGAAGAAAATCCAGTGCGCGTGGTCGACGTTTTCGTCGATGAACTTGACCTAGGTACACTTGGGTTTGAGGGTGTCGATCCTGCTGCAACGGGTCGTCCGGCCTACCACCCAGCGATCTTGCTGAAGATCTATATCTACGGCTATCTCAATCGGATTCAGTCCAGCCGCCGGCTTGAGCGTGAGGCCGAGCGCAACGTCGAGTTGATGTGGCTGACGGGCCGTTTGGCTCCAGATTTCAAAACCATCGCCGACTTTCGTAAGGACAATGGCAAGGCTATTCGCAGTGTCTGCCGGCAGTTTGTGGTGCTTTGTCGCAACCTTAACCTCTTCTCCCAATCGATCATCGCCATCGACGGCAGCAAATTCAAAGCCGTCAATAATCGCGACCGCAACTTCACTCAGGGCAAGGTGAAGGCACGCATGCAGCAGATCGAGCAGAGCATTGATCGATATCTGGCGGCGATGGATTCGGCGGATCGGGCAACGCCCGAAGTCGGGTGCGGTTGACTACTGCCTATAAAGGACAGTCTCCCCCTAGGCGCCGCAGCGTAAAAATCGACCACCAGAGACCTTCCCCCCCCCATGACGCCCGAGTGATGGGAAGGTCCGCTATGGTTGATTGCTGCCTGTCACGACTGACCGGTTTGGGTCGAGGCTGTGTAAAAACGGTTTAGAGCAAATTTGACGGTCTGAATCGGAACGAAAATCGCGCTCCTGCACAAAGTTCAAGTCCACTGAGCTGTCAATCACTGGTAGATTTTACGTAGCGATGCAGATTTCAAAACGGCGTAAGCGTTTTCACACAATCTGGGTCGATGGGAGCCGGTCGTGGGTGACCCCTTCTGGCCAATTCTGTTGAAAAGTCGGATTTTTAGAATGCCGGAGGATGGATCAGTGAAAACGCCTCTTCAGCACGCGTCTACGTGAAATCTCAGCCTGAAAGGCTCTGCGGACATTCAGGGTTTCAATCTCCAACGCGTACTTTTCTGCGTTAGAAAACACGGCCGACTTTTTCAACAGAATCGGCCGATACTTGCCAGTAACGATGGACTGCGATCCACTCAAAAATTTACAGCCGTCTGCGACCAAGCCTTTGGCCTGGGTGTCAGCACGTGTAAATACTCGGTCATGGCTGCGATCGGCTAATGCGCGAGTCTAGTGATATCCAGCACAATCGCTAGACATCACTAGACATAGCTAGATTTTCCTATATTTGGTAGGCCCGCTCCGTGTTCGGATCTTTGAGAGTGCTGGTAGTACCCACGGCCAACCTCTTTAGCCAATTGATGCATGTCGCTGCAATTAGCTGTGGTTCGATCTCAGGTCGCCGTATCGATACACAGCGAACATAAATTCTCCAGCAGCGGTCGCCAAGGGTTTAGAGCTGATCAGAGGGGAATCGCTACTGGAGAAATTCGTCATGCTGATAGAATCGTACTAGCTACTCAAATATCCCTCTGAGATTTGGCATGAACCCAGAACTAACTGAAGAAGAGATGCGCCGGGCGCTGTTCGGTGCTGACGAGCCAGTTGCGCAGGGCAATGCGCCTCCAGTGCAAAAGCCTCTCCCGGAAATCGTGAACACGCAGTCAGCGAAGGTGGCAGAAAAAAAGAAGGTCGCGAAAGCATTTACACCTAGGCTGAAAGTCATGCTTCGGGTGGGCAATGAATTTGAAGGCAAGACGCACGAGATGGTCCATGAGGCCGATACGTTGAGTACCCTCCTGGCTGAGCAGGAAGCGACTAAGGCAGCTAGGAAAAAATTCCGATTTGTGGAAGTGGTTTCGATCAAGTCGATGTAGGTGGTTTTTCACGAGGCTAGTGGGCTAGGCGCTGAAAGGCCTGCTTTTGGTGGTCCAGCCTAACGTCACTGGCGATAATCGGCCAGTTTCTGCCTGTCGCGACCGGCGGAAAACGATCGAGGTAGTGTGAAAACGTTTTAGGACAGGTTTGACCGTCAGGACTGGAACGAAAGTCGCGGTCCCACGAAAATTTTAGGTCCGCGGATTAACCAGACGCTGGCAGATTTCACGTAGCAACGCAGACTACAAACCGGTGTATGCGTTTTCACACAGCCTGAGCCACGCGATCATCATCTTTCGTTCCCCGTTCGACGAAGCTCATTGAGAAGAGTGGAGTCGCCCAAAATCCCCGACCATTTTTCACCAAAGGCTGAAGGGCCACATAGCTGCAAGTAAACATCTCCAGCGCTCCCCCAGAAAAAGCGATCCACCGTCACTCGCTTTTCTTACTGAACAACCCCCACCGTTAGCTCAATTCTGACCCCATATCCACATGGGGCAGAATCATGCCGACTACCGCCTTTCGCTGCTGGTTACTGCTCTCACTGGCCATCGTCCATAGCAGCGTCTACGCCGCCTCCGCTCAAGAACAGGATCAGCTCAGTCTGATCCTGCAGCAACTCGACACGATCGAACACCTTGCCACGCGTGCCGAGGAAGCCAGCACATCTGCCCCCAACAAACGCTATCGCTTCGACTACCCCCGCCTGGCTCAGGATCTCCAGCGCATCCGCCAAGGGATACAGGGCTACCTGTCCCCTTCCCGCGCCCAACCGCGCGATCCCGCGGAACTGGTCGGCAACTACCGCCTCGACACTCTGCCCTCGGAGCCCTCGCCATGAGCATGACGGCTGCACAGACCGCCGCGTTCCAAATCGCCTCCGGTTTCTCAGCACAGAGCAGTTCGTCACTCTGGCTCTCCCTGACGCTCGTCCTGGCGTTGCTCTGGTGCACCTGGGTGATGTGGACGGCGTATCGGGGTTGGGCGACTGGCAGTGTGCGCTTCGGTGCGTTTGGTGGTAGTGCCGCGCGGGTGGTGCTGGTGTTGCTGGTCCTGATGTTCTTCACCCTGTCCTAACCCAGGAGATCGCCGTCATGCTTAAGTGCTTTGCCCCCCTGAAACACAACCTGCGTGACCGTGCCAGCCAGCGTCTGATCGGTCTGTTGCTGGTGCTCGGTCCAAGCCTAGCCTTGCCCTCTACATCTTTGGCCAGCTTAACCGCTGGCCTTCGGATGGCGAGCAGGATTATCGTCGCGCGATCTACAGTTTGCAGTCCTACCTGACACCGTCCTGCAAGATTTTCCTCGACGACGACTACGAGTACCGCAAGGCCGCCGGCGAGCTGCGTCAACGGGTACGTGGAGTCTACGAAGTGCTGGGCCGCGGCTACAGCGAAGATCCGGCCTTACGGGTCAAACAACTCGACCACGACAGCTGGCTGGTCAAACTCGACCTTAATGCCGACGAGTATTACGCCGCGGAACCGGTGAAACGGGTGGTGGTGCGTTACCCATTGCGCGTGGTGCGTTTTGACCTGGATCCCGAACGCAACAAGTGGGGGCTGGCGCTGGATTGCTACCAGGGCACGCCGCAAAAACTGGCCCTACCCGGAGGTGAGCCATGAGGCGAATGTTAGTGATCGGGACAACCGTGGTTTTATCGCTGAGTGGGGCACTGGCGCAGGCCGTCGAGCTGATGCGCTGGGAGCGCCTGCCCCTCGCCATTCCATTGGTGATTGGTCAGGAACGGGTGGTCTTTGTCGACGAGGACGTTCGCGTCGGCCTGCCCTCATCACTCACCGGCAAACTGCGCGTGCAATCCACCGGGGGCACGCTGTACCTGCGAGCAGCGGAGGCGATTACCCCTACCCGATTACAACTGCAGTCGGTGGCGACGGGCGAGATCATCCTGCTGGATATCGCAGCAGCTCCCGGCGATCAAGCGCTGGAGCCAGTGCGGATCCTCAGAAATTCTCCGGTGCAGTCCACCGAGGCTGAACCGAACACCGCCCCCATTGCAGAACGCACACCGATCCCGGTCGCCTTGACCCGCTATGCCGCACAAAGTCTCTACTCGCCGTTGCGCACCGTCGAGTCCCTGCCCGGCGTACGGCGGGTGCCGCTCAAGCTACGTACCGAGCTGCCGACCTTGCTGCCAAGCGAACACGTGTCTAGCACACCCCTCGCCGCCTGGCGACTCGGTGATTACTGGGTGACCGCGGTGAAGTTACGCAACCGTAGGTCAGCAACCGTGCAACTCGATCCCCGCTGGCTGCAGGCCCAGCTGTTTGCCGCCGCCTTTCAGCATGCCTTCCTCGGACCGCTCGGCAGTGCCGAGGACACCACGGTCGCCTACCTCATCACCCGCGGCGCAGGCCTCGAACACGCCATTCTGGTGCCCTCACCCGCGGCGCGAGGTGATGACAATGAAAGCTAATGCGCTGCTCAAGTGGCTGGTGCCGGGAGCAATGCTGGCCATGGTGTTGATCATCCTGAAAACCTGGGTCGCCGGAGGTAGCACGTCCGCTCCGGAGAGTTCGCTTGATCAGGGCAACCTCCAACTGTCCGCCGAACAAGCCAAGTCGCTGGGCATCGCCGGCGATACCCCGCGCGATACCGTCGCCACTCTGGTCGGCCACCCGCCGTGTCATCGAAGCCCTGCGTGACGATCCCGATCAGGATCTACTGGCCCGACGCTTGGCCAGCGAGACGGCCTTATCCAGCGTGCTCGACAAAGCCCTCCTACTGCTACGCACCCTGTTGGCCGGTAGTCACTAACCGAACATCGCTGCCGCCGAGCCGGCCCAGAACGCCTTGACGAAAAACATCGACGCCCTAGAACGCGAAATTCGCCTGCTGCAAACCGAACTGCAGGTCCGACAGATGTTGGCCACCAACACCGCCAGCCTGGTCCTCGATCGGCATGCCGGGGGGGCCGAGGCCTCACGCACCATCGAGCAAGGTGATCCCGAGCCGGGCCGGCTCAATCACGCCGACGCCGAAGCGGCAGTGACACCATGAACCGCTCACGGCTGCTCACGCTGCTCTCGGCGTTGGGAGTTGCCGCGGTGATGCTTCTGGTCGCCTCCCTGGTCACACAGCTCGGCAGCATGGCGCTGGGCAGTGTTGATACCTGGCAACACGCGTTCGAAGCGACGCGACCTTATTTACGGGTATGGCGGGTTCTGCTCTACGGCGCCCTGTTTGCCCTCTGGTGGGACCTGCTTCGGCGCTACCGCCATCGACCAGCAGATCGACTGCGGGTGCAGCGCATCGGGACCATGGGGCTCGTGCTCGTTACCTTTGTCGAACTCACCCGACTGTGAGGCCACGGCCATGCTCATGAGCACCAACAGCTACTTGGAGTTTTACCTCTCCTTGCTGGCCTGGATCATCAACAACGGCCTCTGGAGCATCTTGTCCGACACCGGGCTGTTCGCCGCGCCCTTCGGTGCCATCATCCTGCAGGAATGGCTGTCGGCCCGTCAGCAAGGCGCGGATGAAGGTAACAAGGGACTGTTCTCGGTGCCACGGATCGAGAATCGGCTGTGGCTGGCCTACATCGTGGTGCTGTTCGGCTGCGCACCGGTCTTTCCATTGAGCCTCGCCTCCATGACCTTGGATGCGGCGGCCAGCCAGCGCTGCGGGGTCAGTGTGGCCAATCCGGCGGACACCGCCTGGGGGACCACCTTCAACACCCTCGGCGAACGCTCGGCCAACGTGCCGGTCTGGTGGTTTCTGGTGCATGCAGTGAGCAAAGGCGTGAGCGCGGCGGCCACCGCCGCCATCCCCTGCGCCCCGGATATCCGGCAGATGCGTATGGAGATCGACAGCTCGCGGATTGACAGCCAAGTGCTGCTGCAGGAAGTCGCCGACTTCACCCGCGACTGCTATGGCTATTCCCGCTCTAGACTGTTCACCCACCGTCCGCAGTTGAACAAGGCCCAGAGTCACGATACTGCCTGGATCGGCTCGAGCTATTTCCTCGAGACGCCCGGCTACTACGATACCGATCGTTCGCGCACGCCACGGGTCAGTTGGCCCTATGACGCGCGCCGCGATGTGTCCTTGCCGCGACTGGAGAATGGCGCGGGCTATCCCACCTGCAAGCAATGGTGGAGCGATAGCGGTATCGGATTACGCGAGCGCTTGATCAAGGAGATCGATCCTTCGTTGCTGACGCAGCTGAAGGGCTGGCTGACGGGCCGCTCCAACAACGAGATCGAGGATGCTACCCTGCGCGAGCTGGTCAGTCCGCGCCAGCAGTCGAGGGCCATGTCGCCCGGACAGGTGTTTCAGGATTATGGCTCCAGCGCGCGCGGCGGCTCGATCAATCAAGGGCTCAACAACCTGGCGACCAACACCGGGCTGGCCCTCGGTTCCTTCAGCAACTTCCCGGCTATGAATGCACTGCGCGCCGCCCTGCCGATGGTGCAGGCGTTTCTGACCATGGGCGTCATCATCAGCTTGCCACTGGTGCTGCTGGTCAGTACCTACCAGTTGAAGACCGTCATGACCGTGACCTTCGCGCTGTTCACTTTGCACATGCTGACCTTTTGGTGGGAGCTGGCACGCTGGGTAGACTCCAGCATGCTCAATACCCTGTACAGCCAGGTGTCGGCGTCCAACAAAGTGCTGTTATCGCTGCCGACCTCTGGTGTCATGGATGGAACGGTCACGGCACAGGTGATTGAGTATGTGATGGGAACGATGTTTATTGTGCTGCCTATGTTGTTCTTTACGGCGATGAGCTGGGCTGGATACCGAATCGGATCAATTGCAGAAGGTATGCTCTCCAAAGGAGGCGCCCAAGCCCAAGATGCAGGAGCAAGAGGTTCAGAAGCTCTGATGTCTGCCGGCAAGACTTTGAAAAGGGGCTAACCCCCTTGGTTACAGATCTTTCAGGTCGGGTTGCCCCGGAGCGCGGCCGAACTCATATTCGCCGTATGGATCACCGTATGCCTTGTACCGAAGAGCATTCTTAGACGGAATCGGAGCAGCGTTGACCAATGACCCAAATAAAACAATAAGGATCACAATCGATATCGCCAGCCACAAACTGACAAAGAGCAATCCTCCGATCAACGCCAGTTTTGCAACCAGAAAGCTTCCACGAACAATGCCTTTACCTGCAGGTATACCTGCCGACACCGCCCGCTCAGCCACACGGGACTCGAACTCTTTCAACCAGCGATACCCACGTTTTAGCGACATGCCACAGGCATAGGCCCATCGATGGGCGCGGGAAACGTGAATGGGGGCTTGCGTCGGCATGGTTTCGCCCTCTGCTGAGCGTTTTCATGATGGATACTGCAGTTCCAGCCTACTACTGAAAATGGTCCGCGCTTGACCGTTTATCAGTTTACCCAGCCGAAAACCTCTCACTGGAAGCCAGCAGACAAGCCGCGTGCAACAGCGTTGCTGAAGGGGTTGACCCGCATAAACCGCGCAGCTAAAAACCTCAGTACGGACTGCTGTTATCGACAGCACCTGCCCAGGTAGTCGAGACCTTCGAGACTACGTCACCTTGGTGATGGTTCTCCCCAAGTGCGATTAGCGTTCGGTAGCTCGCACGGTCACCGCTTCCACGATGATGAACGCCCACTGTTCTCCAAAGCGTCTGTCGAGCCCTGCTCGTCAGGTACGCCCACGCTTTTTTTTCAACCCCCGGCAGGGATTTTTTTCCTGTACCGCTCAGCCTCATTTCCACAGTCGGATGGCCTCCAAAGGCACCTATCCAATTCATCACCCACCGGGGAACCCTCCCCGACGGGCAAGGCGTTCCTCCGCTTTCTCTCGAGGAAACTGCCATGCGCGATATCTACCAAGACGTGACCGACAAGATCGTGACCGCTTTAGGCCAAGGCGTTGCTCCCTGGATCAAACCCTGGACCTCAACTGGCTCATCGAACCACGGTCCTCACCAACCCTTCCCCATCAATGCGATCACTCGGCGTGCCTATTCCGGCATTAATCTCCCCCTGCTTTGGGCCGAGGCCCGATTGCAGGGCTTCACGCAAGATCGTTGGCTGACCTACAACCAAGCCAAAAAAGCCGGTGGGCACATCCGCAAGGGTGAACACAGCACCCTGGCAGTTCTCTACAAGCCGATGGAACGCGAAGAACAGAGCGAATCAGGGCAACCCGTTCTCGATGAGAACGGCCAGCCCAAGGTCACTCACTTTGGCATTCTCCGGACGCACTTCCTGTTCAATATCGAACAAACGGAGGGACTCGATGCACTCAATGAATTCCTGATCGAAACGGAACCGAGCGATCCCTTTCAGGCCAACAGCGCTGCGGAACATCTGCTGCTCAGCTCTGGAGCAAAGATTGTTCATCGGCCGGCCGACCAAGCCTTTACCACCCGCTCAGAGATTTCATCCAACTGCCGACAAAGGCGCAATTTCACTACGAAAGTGGCTATTACGCCACGGCGCTACATGAACTGACCCATTGGGTCGGGGGCCCCTCGCGTCTACACCGCGAAGGGGTGGTTTTACCTAGCCCATTCGGTACGCCGGGTTATGCCTTCGAGGAGCTAGTGGCTGAAATAGGCGCGGCATTCTTGTGCGCTCATTGCGGCATTCAGGGCGAGTTGCGCCATGCGGGTTACCTTGAGTCCTGGCTCGGCCTGCTCAAGGCAGACAAACGCGCAATCTTTCGGGCCAGTGGCCAAGCCGGAACGGCATCAGAGTATCTGCTCAACCTGGAGCGGCCATCGAAGTCAGCGGTCTTGGATGACCCGCTGGGCGTGAACGATGGCGCTTAATCATTATCTCTCCGCTGCAACCGCTTCAGAGGGCCCAACGCGAGTTGGGCCTTTTTTCGGCCCTGAACAACAGAAGGCCTCACGCTGCGAGACTGTGCAGGAGGTGGTCGCAACCCAGCGGCAAACTGTTACGTATCCAGGTTTTGCGCCAGAAAACCCACAAGTTCCAGCGGGCTTTGGCTGTCGATCACTTTATAGATCAGATCGCGCTTGCTGCGTGGCAACTTCTTGACCACGCTCTTCGCCGAAGCCCGGACAGCCTCGTCCGTTCTATGAATACGGGCCGCCAAGAGCAGCACCAATGTCGCGTCAGTGAGGTTCATCGTTCGCCCCAAAAATATGCAGCGCAGTGTACCGACTCTTGCCTTTGCCGCACCAGCACGCGCCTCAACAAAACGATGCCCAGCGGTATCGCTATTCCCCTTGCCGCGCAAAAGGCCACACGCCAAAAGGACAGGTAAAGGTTGGAAGGGAATGGGGCCTCAAGGGTAAGAGCACTACCCGAAAAGGCTAAAAGGCCACTGGCCCACCACCTGCCGGAGGTCACGATGTTCAGTCTGTTTCACCGCAAAGGGCCAAAGCCCCCTCCGCCACTGAGCGTGAGCGTTGCCGAAGGGTACCTGCCCATCGAATCCGCCCATACCCTGTTAGCCGCGGAGCACCGCCGCCAGTTGCTCGAGCGTATCTGGCAGTCCACCGCCCTCTCTCACGCGCAATTCACTCAGCTCTACTTACTGCCGATCCAACGCTACGCCGAACAGGTCCAGCAACTTCCGGCCAGCGAAACGCACCACCATGCGTACCTCGGCGGCATGCTCGACCATGGCTTGGAGCTCGTTGCCTGCAGTCTGAAACTGCGCCAGTCGTATCTGCTGCTCACCGGTGCCGCCCCCGAAGACCAAGCCGCCCAGACCGACGCTTGGTCCGCGGCAATCGCCTATGGCGCGCTGCTGCATGACATTGGCAAGATCGCCGTCGACCTGCGGGTCGAACGCCAGGATGGCAGCCCTTGGCACCCTTGGCAGGGACCGCTGGATCAACCCTACCGCTTTCGCTATATCAAGGGTCGTGACTACCACTTGCATGGCGCCGCCGCAGGGTTGCTCTACACCCAAATTCTCGACCGCCCGATCCTCGATTGGCTCAGTGGCTTTCCGTCATTGTGGGCCAGCCTGCTGTATGTCCTGGCGGGCCAGTACGAACATGCCAGCGTGCTCGGCGAACTAGTGATCCAGGCCGATCGGGTCTCCACCGCGCAGAACATCGGGGGCAATCCGAGCAAGGCGCTGCAAGCGCCGATCCATTCACTGCAACATCACTTGATCACTGGACTGCGACACCTGGTCCAACACGAGCTGAAACTCAACCAGCCGGGCGCCGCCGGCTGGTTGACCCAGGACGCTTTGTGGCTGGTGAGCAAGATCGTTACCGACAAGTTGCGCGCTTATCTGCTGTCGCAATCGATCGAGGGCATTCCTTCATCCAATATCGCGGTGTTCGACGAGCTGCAATCCCATGGGTTGGTCGAGTCGACTCCGGCAGGCAAAGCCATCTGGAGTGCTCGCGTGGCCCAGGGAAGTTGGCAACAGAGCTTCACTTTTTTGCGCCTCCAGCCGGCGTTGATCTGGGCAAATAAAGATCGGCCCGAGGCTTTCAACGGAATGGTGAGCGTGGCCGTCGATGAGCAGCCGACAACAGCACCCGCATCGCCAGTATCGTCCGAGGTTGTCAGCCAAAGCTTGACTCAAAGTCCATCGCCGCCTGCCCCACTGGCGATGGAAGATGCTGATGACTACCTTGGAACACTGCTAGATATTTTCGAACCGGCAGAACCTGAGGCCCATATTTCACTTTCTGGAAGCCCCCTCAACAGCTTAAGCCCTCCTTCGGACAACCCCGGTCAGGTATTTCTGAATTGGGTCAGGGAAGGTATCCAGAGTCACAAGCTCATCATCAACGACAGCAAGGCCAAGATTCACACGGTGGACGGTACCGTTTTCCTGGTTACCCCCGGAATTTTCCAACTCTATGTCCAGGAGTTTCCTGGCATCTCCCATAGTGCCAACGAAGGCGCGGATGAGTGGCGCTGGGTGCAGAAGCAGTTCGAGAAATTGAAGATCCATCGGAAGCGTGAGGACGGTCTGAATATCTGGGCCTGCCAAGTGCGAGGTCCTAGAAAGAAAACCATCTTGAAGGGATATCTGATTGAGGAATCGAAGCTATTTTTTGAATTGATGCCATCCGATAATCCTTTTCTTAAAATCGAAAAGTATTGAATTTCCGCAACGTCTCATTGATTGGGATCTAAACGCACAGAGTCGACTCTTGAGTTCACTTGGCATTTCATTGCTCCGTTACACTGCTTTTTCCGGAGCATCGTCCCATGAGGCGTTGGATGTAGCCATCGACCGCAGCCCCGGCCCACCTAGCCAATACTGTTTTATTTCTTCGCCTCGTAGCAATTTTTTAGCAGTGTTTAAGTCAGGCCTGTCACGGGCACTGCCGGTTCTTGGTTTGGCGTCTGGGGGAGCGCAATAAGTCACCCGCTCTTCATTCGACTGCTACGCTGAATTCTTCACGGAGGATTCACGATGCCAAATTCAGAACTGCTCCCTTCCCTGCTATTCAAGATCAACGAAAACCAGCTAGCCCTTGAGGCAGCCATCATGGAACTTTCAAACTGGGTGGAGCAACGGTCGCGGTAGGGACGGCAGTTACCTGCCGCCCCCCGCACATACATGGACGCCCCCGGGTTGCCAAGCTTTCAATCTGTGACGGCTCGATGGTAGAGATTGCACTCATACATCCGGACTTTCGGTGCGGCGTTGCCGCTGTCCCTGATGGAATCCGCTGGCCGAGTTCTCAATAGATCCGTGTGCTCAGGGCACGCTGTGCGGGTCAGATTTTCTTGGCCACGGTCTTACCAGTTTTGCCATCAATTCATGATCACCTGAGCAATCAATAGAGCTGGTCTGCTGCAGGGTTAAGTTGACGTCTTCAAGCCGCTCCGATTACGCGACGACGGTCGTGTAATCGGAGCGGAACTCTCGGTCACCGGCCAACAAGGCCCAGATAATTCGGGCGTTTTTATTAGCCAGTGCAACGGCTGCCACATTGGCGTTACGCCGCTTAAGTAGCCGGCCAAGCCAGCTGTCAGAGATCTCTTTTCGCTGTGCTGCGCAGATCATCGACCGCGCCCCCTGGATCAGTAGCGTCCGTAAATAGGAGTCCCCCCGCTTACTCATCCCCAACAGCACCGTCTTACCTCCAGTGGAATTCTGCTTCGGCACCAGCCCAAGCCAAGCACTCACCTGTCGGCCATTCTTGAAACTCTTGGCATCGCCAAGAGAGGCTACCATCGCACTGGCAGTGATCGGCCCGATGCCTGGCATCTTGGCCAGCTTGCGGCTGTTTTCGTTTGCGCGATGCCAGGCAACAATTTGATTCTCGATCTCATGAACCTGATGATCGAACCCCTTCAATTGTTCCAGTAGACGCTGCACAAGCATACGAAACGAGCCCGGCAACTCATTGCGCTCATCCTCAATAAACTCCGGTACGCGCTTGGCGATATGTGCGATGCCTTGTGGGATTACAAGACCAAATTCGGCTAGCAGCCCACGGATCTGATTAGCTTGCGCTGTCCGCGCCTTCACGAATCCTTGACGAACCCGATGCAGCGACAGCACGGCCTGTTGCTCAATGTCCTTGATCGGCACAAAACGCATGTTTGGCCGACCCACTGCTTCGCAGATAGCCTCAGCATCAGCTACATCGTTTTTGTTCGTTTTCACGTATGGCTTTACGAATTGTGGGGCCATCAGCCTCACATCGTGACCCAAGCTGCGCAACTTGCGAGCCCAATGGTGGGCGCTTCCACAGGCCTCCATACCGATCAGACATTGCGGCATGATGGCAAAAAAGGTGGCGACCTGGTCGCGCTTGAGTTGCTTCCTCAGAACGGTCTTGCCATGTTCATTAACACCGTGTACCTGAAATACATTTTTCGCCAAGTCGATACCAACGGTCATAATTTTCATACCGGACGCTCCTCTTGGTTTGTGGTTTCTGAAGCCCTTCCACTATGGCATGTTGAGACCTCTGGTTTGTGGATGGGGGCGTCCATACCAATAGATCCGTACGTGCGGAACTACCGCATACGGCTCCTGCCTCGGGTATGTGACGCGAAGCGATCCTCAGGGTAAGGATGTGCATTTCTGGGTCTAGGTATGTAGAGGTCAGCAAGGCGTCCGTAGCGTGACCATTGAAGCCGATTACGCTGGCTGCGACGTTTGAGGGCTTGCCGCCATAGACGGCATACCGCCAGACGAAAACCACCCAGACGTATCAGATTTCCCGGCACCGCGTGGTAGTTGAAGTAACCACTCACCACCCGAGTGAGCCATTGCCCTTGAGCCCGGATGGGTTCATGCCGTCGGCGCTTCAGCTCATCCCGAATAGCCAGCAGCGTCGCACGCATTCGCTTCTTGACCGTCAGTCGCAGTATTTGAAAACCACCGCTTCTATTGGAACTGCAACAGTGCGTGAAGCCCAGGAAGTCAAACGTCTCCGGTTTACCTAACCCTCGCTTCCTACGATTTCTCGCAGCAAAACGACCAAACTCAATCAGCCGTGTCTTCGAGGCGTTTAGGGATAAACCGAACCTGGCCAAGCGTTCCTGCAACCGCACCAGAAACTGCTGAGCCTGCCATTGCGTCCTGAAACCCACCACGCTGTCGTCCGCGTAGCGCACAACAATCACATCGCCACGGGCATGCCGCTGGCGCCACTGCCTTGCCCACAAATCCAGCACGTAGTGAAGATAGATATTCGCCAGCAACGGCGAGATATCCCCGGTGTTGGCGAACATGACGCTGGATGGGTTGGAAGCGATGCTGGCGAAGAGATTTCCCAACGCGAAGTGGACAGCCCGAAAAATGCGCGTGGTGCGTTATGCAGATGATTTCATCATCACTGGTTGTTCGAAAGAATGGCTGGAGAATGAAGTCAGGCCCGCCGTGGCTGAATTTCTGGCAGAGCGTGGACTTGTCCTCTCTCCGGAAAAAACCAAGATAACGCACATAGGGGACGGGTTCGACTTCCTCGGATGGAACCTACGCAAGTACAACGGCAAGCTCCTGATCAAGCCGTCCAAGGCGAACATCGGGGCTCTACTTGCCAAGCTGCGAGAGTTGATCAAGACCAACAAAACGATACGACAGGCTAACTTGATAGGTTTGCTCAACCCGGTTCTACGGGGCTGGGCGAACTATCACAGTCATGTCGTCGCCAAGAAGGTCTTCAACCAGGTGGACAGCGCAGTGTGGGAAATGCTCTGGCGATGGGCGGTACGTCGCCACCCTCGCAAGACACGCCGATGGGTGAAGGATCGGTATTTTAAAGTACAAGGGGCGCGCCGTTGGGTGTTCTCGTGTACTGAAAAATCCGCCGATGGTCGGAAGCGTCAGTACACGTTATTGGACGCCTCGGACACGCCAATTGTGCGACATATCAAGATCAAGGCTGCTGCCAACCCTCACGACCCTGAATGGGATGAGTACTTCGAATCCCGATGGGGCAAAAGAATGCTTATCTCCCCAAAGGGTCGAGCCAAGCTGTATAGGGTGTGGCTACAGCAAGGCGGCCGCTGCTGCGCATGCAGTAAACCGGTCACCAAAGACACACCATGGCATAGCCGCCATGTTGTGAAGCTGAGTCACGGAGGGACGGATGCGGCCGCCAATCTTGAGATCTACCACCTGCGGTGCCCAAGGGATGTGCAATTTGCCAATGTCGACGATGTATAACCGGGTGCCCAGTAGCGCCTTAGCAGAGGCTTGAGCCGTGTGCTGGGAAACTCGCATGCACGGTTCTTAGGGGGTTGGGCGCGGGTAACCGCGTCTGACTACCCGACAATCAAATCCGGCCGTGGGCTCTTGGGCGCTCGAACTGGCTGTTCGCGGGCTCGTTACGCAGCGGTAAACGTGCGGCGGCGATCATGAGTTTGATCCAGTCGGCGCGGCTCAACGGACATGATCCGTATGCTTACTTGAAGGATGTTCTTACACGCCTGCCGACGCAGCGTGCGAGTGAGATAACCGAGCTGTTGCCGCACAGGTGGGCGCCCGTTTAATCACAAAAGGTGTGTTGGGCAGACGCTTACGGAGCAACGCGGATCGGCCGAGATCGCGGACAACGTCCCCGGCGCCTTGGCCACGATCGACCGCAACGAAGACTTCATTAAGATGACACTCGCCGTACTGATGACGCCAGAGTGAAAGCAGGTGGCGCCTTTCGGATGTGGAATCAACTGGTAGAGACAACAGTCAAGCTTTTACCTGGCTAGCTTCGCTTCAGCCTCAGACTGCTCACGATTCCAATCCCCCCAAGCCCTCCGCTCCGCCATGAACTGCTCGGCACATATCGTCCTAGGACGAATTAAGTGCACGTCACTCGGTTCTGTGGAAAATACATAGCGATCGGCATGCTCGATGATGATCCGTCGCATAAATTGGGCAGTTTGAAGATCCAACGTGGCCGCACATATCTTGGGCCGGCTACCAATGCAGGTGTAAAGCAAGTGCTTAGGGCTCAAAGGGAGAAGAATATCCTCATTTTTTACACCCCAGCCGCCCTTAAAATCATACTTTTCAGGTCCATGAAAATTGAGCCGAATAAGTGGATTATCACTGGTCGGCCAACTCAAGCCAGGCGGCGCATTTAGAATCACCCAGCCTTTCATGGGTATTTTTTTGATAGTGTCTGTCAGCAAGCGTCGCGCGTTCCACACCCACAATCGACGCCCAACGATCGTGTGGGCTTGCAACATTCCATCGCCATTGGGCTGAGGTTCAATCACCAAATTGAACGGAAACTTCTCTAACTCAGTAGCTTGACACCTTCGAAGCGAACGTCCATCAGAGACGGCGAGTTCTAGTTCAGTGATTGATCGCTCCAGCGTCTCGTTCAACAGCGGCTGTAGTGTCGTAGACTGACGGGCAACAAACTCTCTATAGCGAGCGGGTGTTCTCACATCTTGAGCCATGGCAAAACGAATCAGTGTCCGCCACTGGTCCGGCAATAGCTTCTCATCACGGACCACACGACTAATCACTTCTTCGGCGGGTGCCTCAAACTCACTGTCAAGCCACCGCTCAAACTCATCGGTCTGATGACCACTCACGACATAATTGTAAAGGTGCTCCTGATAGGCGATGCCTTTCAGCGAGTGCATTCTCCAGAGCGGAAGCTTTTCATTGGGAACCAGCAGACGATAAGTAGAAATTCCCCCGTCTTGGGCCCACTGCTTTAGGTACAGCTTAGGCACATAGTGATTGTCCTTATGGAGCTGTTGCATCGTTAAGTCCCTTACGGATTGTCTCACGGTCATTGGCAGCTTTCTTAGCATAAGCTCGTCTCCAGTGACCAGGTCATTCAACTAATCACGACAATTTTTTGTGGCCGCTGTTGAAGGCAATAGGTCGGTTGCAGCGCCTGATCACCGACTGCTCACAGCTAGAAACGGAAGGCCGTTATGAACGCTTCACTCTACCGAGTTGGATTTGCAGGGTTCACTGCTAGCAGGTATTTCTCGACCTTTCAGCTCAGAAAACGTAGGTTGTACATGCTATCTAGTTACGCTGCGGATGCTGCTTACGCACCACCCGCGCGCCCTACACTCTCCCCCTGCGCTCGATAAGGATACATAATGTCTTTTTTTATGATCACCTACGGATCAACCCAAGTTGAAGAATTATATATTGGCAGAACTGGCGAAGAGGTTGTAGCAAGAGCAAGAGAACTCATTGATCAATGGCCCGAGTACTTGGCAATGTCTGACGAAGAAATATTGGAGCTAGCAAAAGCCGGGGAGCTAGAGTTTGACCTTGTTGAGATCCACGCACCATGGCCAGGCGATAGCATCGATCATCATGAGTTGATTAATATTTATGAGCTACAGCAAGCCAGATAACTTTGCTGATTTAACTAGCTGAAGCAGACTCATCATGCCCAGGGGATCATTATCATTCTTTAGCAACGAATGGTTTTTGGCTGGCTGCGATCGCTCAATTCTGGTCAATCCCAGCCAAAGAGCTAACGAACACATTAAGGGGCCAAAGCGGCTACGTGCGAGACGTGTAGATTGGGGTTCGAGGCCCTTCGCACGTCTCTTAGGACCGTAAAGCCGGCATCAATGCCGCTTATATTAAGCGAAGTGTTGGCCCCGACGCCGACTTGACCCAGTTGCCGAGATGCCACTGACGCAGCCTGAATTCTTGCGAACTATTGTCTGTGCTGGATTTGTGCCGATTGGAGGTGGGTCAGTCTTGCGTCCGCACATGAGTCGATTCGGCGTCGGCGTCAATAACACCCTATCAAAGGCCGGTGCTTCGTACAGAACCTACGGCCTACTCACCTACACGGGGTGGCAGGCCGGGAAGTCAGAACAGTGCCAATGTGTAGCTGACGATCAGGCGAGTCTGGTCTTGATCGGGATCGATCTGCGAGCGCAGTGCAGCATGACGCCAGCCAATGCCCACATTCTTGAACGCACCACTCTGGATAACGTAGTCCAACGCCAGGTCGCGCTCCCACTCCTGTTTTTCAGCGCCGGCAACTGTTTGGATGCCGTCCCCCTTGAGATAAACCATCGACGCTCGCAGGCCGGGCACACCCAGCGCGGCGAAGTCATAAGCGTACTGACCGAACCAGGTGCGTTCGCCGACGCGGGTGAAGCTGGCCAGCATGCGGTCGGTAAACAGGTAGACACTGCTGCCAGCAGCCCCCTTATCCGGCAAGGTGCCCTGGTTGAGCTGAACGAAATTGCTGTCGTCGGAAACGCTTTGGTAACCGCCCGTCAGCGCATGACCACCAAGGGTATAGGTGAACATCGCGCTCCAGGTACGGTTGTCAATCTCGCCGGAACCATGACGGGTATAGCCACCCACACGGTGACCCTCGGCACGTCCGCTCGCGCTGCCATTAGCACCACTGGCACCGGTGTCGAAGTAGCGCAGGTCGGTCTTGAACGACTGGCCTGCGCCCAAGGCCAGTACATGCTGCAAACCGAAGAACTGCTGGGTGTAGTAGTCCTCGAGGTTGGCCACGTAGTACTGGGCGAGCAGGTTCTTGGTCACTTTGTAGTCTGCCCCGGCGAACACGAAATCATTGCTCTGGCGGGTTCCGCCATTGACCGCCAAGCCCGTGCGATCCGTTGAGGCGCGCCCGGTGGCTTGATCCAGACGGCCAGCGGTCAAGGTCAGGTTGTCGATGTCGTTGCTGGTAACTTGTCCACCCTGGAATGTCTGCGGCAGCAGGCGACCGTCGTTTGACACCAGGATCGGCAATTTCGGCTGCAGTGTCCCCAGACGGGCCTCGGTTTTGCCCAAGCGCACCTTGCCGGTCAGGCCCAGGCGGCTCCACTGGTCGGTAGCACCCGTGCCGTCATCCGGAATCATGCTGCTACCACGATGATTGCCACCCCCACTATCAAGGGTCACGCCCATCAAGCCCAAGGCATCTACGCCGAACCCCAGGGTGCCGGCGGTAAATCCGGAGCTGTAATTGAGCATGAATCCTTGGGCCCACTCCTCGGTTTTGCTTTGTCCGGCAGGGCCGGGCCGGTCGCGGTAATCGTTGTTGAAGTAAAAATTGCGCAGGCCCAAGGTGGCTTTACTATCGCTGATAAAGTCTGCTCGCGCTGCCTGACCGACGGCGCTGCTCAAGATGCCCAGGACCAGGCATGTCAGGCTTGAAGGTTTTTTCATGGCAAAGGTTCCCCATGGGCGCTTGCACGCCCTTTTTTATTGTTTGCTCAAGGGTGTTGTAGCCGTGCGGCGGACGGTTGCCCGCTCACACTTGTCAGTAAAACTGTTGCGCACCTACACATACATCCGCCAAGCAATAAGCTGGGCACTCATGCAAAGCAGCGCTTTCAGCTCATATCCCTACGACGGTTAGTTGCTCTGTTTACTTTGTCAGCTGCAGGTCATTACTGCGCCACAATGGAGGCGACTCCGGTGACACAGGCTGTCAGCGTGACGACTGTCATAGCGGCGATGGCAAAGGCAGACGGCGCAATCACCGCTTGACCACTCAACAACTGCCGACGCCGCCGCGCGCCATACAGGACGACTGCTCCCGAAGCGACCAACAACGCGCATGCCAGGAGGGTGATCGGGACTTGCTGGTTCGCCCAACCCGAGCGCAGTGCCAGCAAGGCATTGGCCAAGACCGCCCATCCGGTTCGGCTCCATGACAGCGCCGTGCGTTCGGCTTGCAGGCCAGGATCTCGTGGCCCTGCCCCTTCGACGTCATGCTGGATCACGCGAGTTGCACCACCAACAACAGCACCATCGCCGCCGCGATGCCCAACGTGGCCGTAGCGATCAGCGGGATGGCCAGCGTGCCGGGCAACTTGCGTGAGTGGCGCATTGCGATTTCGTTGGCGCGCCAGCGCACATAGGCCATTGTGCAGAGCATGGCCGCCAGCGTGCCGAAGACAATGGCCAGGGTCATGACAAGGATCGGCGGGCCAAGCTTGGTGGAGAACTGGTCGAGCATGACGCCGCCGGCCAATAGCCCGAGGGCCGTGCGAATCCATGCCAGAAAGGTCCGTTCGTTGGCCAGCGAAAACCGGTAATCCGGCTCCTCACCTTGTTGACGCCATCGTGGTACACGCATCGAATGCTCCTGTTTAATCGTTCTGGGTAGGGGGCCGTGATCGCAGAAAGCCGATTCCAGCGATCACGGCAACTTGGCTCCAGGCTTACTCCCCAACCGGTACCTTGCGTGCCGGAATCGCAATCAAGATGACCAGAGCACCGATCAAGGTGATTGCCCCCAGGATCCCTAGCCCTGCGTAAATGCTGCCCGTACTGGACTTCATCCAGCCAACCAGGGTCGGGCTCACAAAGGCCCCGATGCCTCCCAGACTGGTAATCAAGGCGATGCCGCTGGCTTTGGTATTACCGGTCAGGAAAGAGGCCGGAATGGTCCAGAACACCACAAAACCGCCGTACGATGCCGCGGCTGCAATTGAAAGCAGCGTAATGGCAAACGGTACGCTGTGAGCGACCAGTGGCAAGAGTGCAAAACACAGGGCGATGACGGCGCCGCAGGCGACAAGGTGCCAGCGCCGCTCCATCCTGATATCAGAACTGTATCCCACGATATAGGTACCGGCCGCGCCGGCCAAAAACACCACGCTGGACAGTAACCCGACCTCGACCAGATCCTTCACGCCGACATCCCTGATGATGGTTGGCGCCCAGAAACCTATGGCGTTGAACGACACCAGTACGCAGAAGTAACCGACCATCCCGACGTAGAGTTTTGGATTGCGCAACGCTTCGCGCAGGCCGTGGCCTTTGCCCTTGGGTCCATCCGTTTCCTCGGCTGCTAGGTCGCCCAGCACGATCGCCTTTTCACGCTCGCTGAGCCAGGTCGCATCGCGGGGCTGGTCACACAGGAAATAGAACGCAGCAACCCCCAGCAGGACGGCGGGCATGCCTTCGAGCAAGAACAGCCATTGCCAGCCGTGCAGGCCATGCAGGCCGGCCAGATGCACCATGATCCAGGTCGACACTGGTCCGCCAATGATGCCCGCGGTGGCGGCCCCCATCATAAAGAAGCCGGTCACACGCCCTCGGCGCGTGGCCGGAAACCAATAGGTCAGATACAAGATGACCCCCGGAAAAAAGCCCGCTTCAGCGGCCCCCAGGAAAAATCGCATGACATAGAATTGCATCGGCGTGTTGACGAACATCATGGCGCTGGAGATCAAGCCCCAGAGGATCATGATGCGCAACAATGTGCGGCGTACGCCGATCCGTTGCATCCAGAGGTTGCTCGGGACTTCAAACAACACATAACCAATGAAGAAGAGCCCCGCGCCCAAGCCATAGGCCGCCTCGGAAAATCCCAGGTCGTTCATGAACTGGAGTTTGGCGAAACTGATATTGGCACGGTCAAGATAGGAAACGATGTAGCAGATGATCAGAAACGGCATGAGCCGAAGCGTCAGCTTTCGGTATGTCCGCTCAACCTCGTCGGATGAGTACTGCTCTACAAGACCAGGATGCTCTTGAGTGATATTCATGTGACCCTCGATGACTGCAAGTGTGGAGTCGATGCAAAGGAGCGATCAAAAGCGCTTGATCGCCAGAATTCCAGGCAGGCCCACCGTCATGGATTGACGAGGGCATCCTCGCGCGTCAGGTGACGCTCGATCGCCACCTCACTGCCATTCGAAAACGGCTTCGCGAGCGCATCCCCTGCTCTCACTCCCTCTCCAGCTTTCAACACGAACAACGGATTGATATCGAATTCCTGCACGACCTCTCGCAGGTCTATCGCCATCGCCGACAAGCGCATCAAGGTATCGATCACGGCGTTCAAATCGGCCTTGGGACGCCCGCGAGCGCCATCCAGCATCGGGAACGAACGCAACTCGCGCACCATCGCCTGCGCTTCGGACCGGGTGATCGGTGCCAGACGGAAGCTGACGTCCTTCATCACCTCGGCAAAGATGCCGCCAAAACCCACCATGACCGCCGGGCCGAACAAGGGATCGTTGTTGATGCCGAGGATCAGTTCGGTTGCGCCGCTGACCATTTCCTGCACCAGCACGCCGTCCAGCACCGCATCCGGAGCATAGGCCCGCGCGTTGCCGATGATTTCATCGAACGCTGCCTCGACGGCGACGGCACCTTGCACGCCGACGCGCACGCCGCCGGCTTCGGTTTTATGAGGAATGTCAGCCGACTGGATCTTCATGACCACCGGCAGGTGCATGGCGCAAGCGATGCGCGACGCCGCCCCGGCGTCGGTCGCCAGCGCCTCTTGAGTCACGCCGATGCCGTAGGCATCCAGCACCTTCTTGGCCTCGAACTCGGTCAGGTCGGTGCGGCGACCCTGCATCAACTGGCGCATCAAGGGACGCGCCAGCACCAGCGGCTCCTCGCTCAATACCTGCGCCACACGGCCGCGCGCCTCGGCGAAGGCCCACAACGCACTGGCCCCACGGGCACAACGAACCGGCGACTGATAGCGCGGGATGCCCGCGGCATCGAGAATGTCATACGCCTCCTGGACGCTGGCGGGATCGGCGTTCCAGGCGACGAGCACCGCAATACCTCGCTCCTCGGAGATGCGCACGATTTCGTTGGCCAGCTCGGTCGCCAACTTGCCGCTGGCCGCCGCCAGGGCGAGCCCGATCATGTCGACGTTCGGATCATCGGCCAGTTTTTCCAGGGTCACCCGAAGCAGGCTGGCATCGTTGAGCAGACTCGCCGTCACATCCAGCGGATTGGCAACTGCCGCAAACGACGGCAGGACTTCCTTGAGCGCGCTCACGGTTTGCGGGGCGAGTTCAGGCAGCTCCAGGCCCCCGATGGCTGCACCGTCCGCCATGGCGATACCGGCACCGCCGGAGATCGTGACGATGGCCAGGCGATTGCCCTTGGGCAAACGTCCGGGCAGCAGCGCCTTGGCGCAGTCGGCCAGATCGCCCACATCATTGACTTCGATGATCCCGCTTTGCCCGAACGCGGCGCGATACAGCGCCATGGACCCGCCCAGATTGGCGGTATGCGATGCGGCAGCCCTGGCTCCCGCTTCCGAAGTGCCGACCTTCCAGACCAGCATCGGCTTGCCTGCGGCCAGTGCGCGACGACCGATCGACAGCAATCGGTGAGCATCCTGGAAGCCCTCCACGTAACCGGCGATCACCCGGGTTTCGGGATCGTCGATCATGGCGTCCATGAAGTCCAGCGAGGTGGTCACCGATTCGTTGCCGGTGGAGACGTAGTGCCTGAAGCCGATGCCTTCCTGGCTGGCCAGCATCACGATCGAGTTGCCGAAGGCACCGCTCTGCGAGGTGAGGCTCAGATGGCCTTTAGGGTAAGTCAGCCCATAGGGTGCACCGAAGCCGACATGGATACCCTCACTGATGTTCATGTAACCCTGGCAGTTCGGACCGATCACGTGCATGCCGAACGAACGGGCAATGGCCGTGATATGGCGTTGCGCCTCGGCGCCTTCTTCGCCGGCCTCGGCAAAGCCTGAAGACAGAATGACCGCGAATCGGCAGCCTTTCTTGCCCAGTTCGGTGAGCGCATCGGGCACACGTTTGGCGCCGACCGCAATCACGGCGACGTCGGGGGCGACCGGGAGCGATGCCACATCGGGGTAGCAGGTATAACCGGCAACCTCATCGTAGCGCGGGTTGACCGGCAGAATCCGGCCGCAAAAGCCCTTGGCCTTGAGGTGGGCGATGGGTTGCCCGCTGATGGAGGCGAGATCCTGCGAAGCGCCGATCACGGCGATGGAACGCGGCTTGAAGAACAAATCGAAAGTAGACATGACGACTTCCTGCAACAAAGGAGAATGGCCAGCGCTCGCCTTAGCGATGGGCGGCAAGTACGTGCTTGGCGATGTTGAGCTGATGGATCTGACTGGTCCCCTCGTAGAGGCGAAACAGTCGGACATCCCGATACCAGCGCTCAATGGACGCATAGTCGGCGACGTATCCTGCCCCGCCGAACATCTGCACGCAGCGATCGGCGACTCGCCCACACATCTCGGTGGCGAAGTACTTGCACATCGAGGCTTCAAGCACCACATCCTCGCCGCGATCGCGCTTGCGGGCGGTCTCGAGGATCATGGAACGGGCGGCGAAGATCTCGGTCCGGCAGTCGGCGATCATGGCCTGGACCAACTGGAAGTTCGCGACCGGCTGGCCAAACTGCACACGTTGCGTCGTGTGCTCGATGGCCATCTCCAGCATCCGCATGGCCGGTCCCGTGGACAGGGCCGCCAGATGGATGCGTTGTTTGTTGAGGGTTTTCATCACGGTCTTGAAGCCGTTGCCTTCAACGCCGCCGATCAGATTGGCTGCCGGCACCCGGCACTCATTGAAGTACACCTCGCCGACGGGCGAACCGGCCTGCCCCATCTTGCGGTAGGGCTCGCCGGTGGACAGCCCGGGCATGCCACGTTCGACGATAAACGCCGACACGCCTTTGGCGCCCTTACTGCCCGGCTCGGTACGGGCAGTGACCGTGAACACATCGGCGATCGGGCCGTTGGTGATATAGCACTTCTGGCCATTGAGGATGTAGTCATCACCCTCGCGCCTGGCGCTGGTTTGCACGTTGGTCGCTTCGGAACCGGCCTCGGGTTCCGTGACCGCCAGGCAACCGGTCCATTCACCGCTGGCCAGGCGTGGCAAATAACGCAGCTTCTGCTCTTCAGTGCCGTCGACGACTATCCCTTCGGAGCCGATACCGGTATTGGTGCCGACACGGGCACGCACCGCCACCGAACTTTGGGACAGCTCGAGTGCGCCGAGCACCAGTTCTTCGGTGGTCAAGCCTGCACCGCCATACGCCTGGGGGATGCTCCAGCCAAAAAAACCGTTCTCGCGCATGGCCTGCACCAGATCGGCGGGGACTTCGTCGAGCCGTTCGATCTCCGCTTCTCGCGGAATCGCCTGATCGCGCACGAAGCGGCGAACGTCACTCAAAAAAATGTCGAACGATTGCTGATCGCGTACCATTTTTATCTCCTGCTTTTTTATATTTGTTGATAAACATATGGCAACGAATACAGCGACCACACAAGCATTGTTCGGCTCTGCGGAACACAGTTTGAATAGTTGGAACAGCAATGACAGTATCTGCTTAGATTGTTGAATCGTTGGAGCTAAGCCATGGACCAGAATGAAAAGCCCAAACCCTCGAGCCGGGCGGCGTTGCGCCCGGGAGAGCCCGGCAGTCATCTCGCACCGCAGGATTGGCACTCTCCGGCCAGGCATTACCTGTCGGATGAGTTCGCCGATGATCGGCAGTTCGCCGCGACACTCGCCCGTGGCCTTGAAATCCTGCATTGCTTCACCGCCCGCGTGACCCAACTGGGCAACGCGGAGCTAGTCGCACGGACCGGGATGCCGAAAGCGACGATCTCGCGTTTCACCTACACCCTGGTTCGACTGGGCTATCTGCGCATCAACCGCCTGAACAACAAATATCAGTTGGGCCCGGCCGTGCTGTCCCTGGGCTACCCGCTGCTCGCCAGCCTCAATATCCGCCAGATCGCCAGGCCCTTCATGAAGGAACTGGCGGACCATATTCGCGGCTCGGTGTCGCTGGGCATGCGTGACCGGCTCAGCGTGGTGTACCTGGAAAGCAGCCGCAGTGCCGGACCGATGAGCCATCCGCCGGACGTCGGCCTGAGTTATCCGGTGGCCCGCACGGCGATGGGGCGCGCCATCATCGCCGCCTCTTCCCGTGAAGAGCGCACAGCGCTGCTCAACGAAATCAAAGTCAGGACGCCCGACGACTGGACTACTTTCCATACCCGTATCGAAGAGAGTATCCAGGAGTTTCATGACTGTGGTTTTTGCGTGTCATACGGCGATCTGCGGCGTGAAATACATGCCGTCGCCGTCCCGATGCGGGCCATGGCCGATGGTGAAATTCTGGTCTTCAACTGCGGCGTTCCGGCCTTTATGCTGAACGAAGGACAGCTGAAAAACGACATCGGCCCGCGCCTGGTGTCCATGGTGCGGAGCATTGAAGGGATGATGGGCATTTATTAGTCGCTGAGGCAGGACCGGCCCTCCACGGAGAACCCCAGGCTCACGGCATGCCGCCTGGGGTTTCTGGCAAATCGCGGCCCTGGATTTATGGTTTATCCCGACTGGCCAGCGTGGACTTTGGAATACCCAGCAGTAATGTCAGCGCCCCTAGCGCCAATATCGCAGCCATTGCCCAGAAGCCCGCCTGCAAGCTTCCCGTCGCCGTCTTTGCCCAGCCCATCAGGATCGGGCTGACAAAACCGCCCATCATCCCGATGCTACTCACCAGGGCGATTCCGCCTGCCGCCGCCGCGCCGGTGAGATAAGCCGGCGGGATCGTCCAGAAGATACTCATGGCGCTCAACACGCCCGCTGCCGACACGGCAAGCAAACCGATGGCCACGACCGGCGATGTGCTGAAGTTTCCGAGCAATGCGTAGCTGGCGGCCGCTACCAGCAACGCTATTGCTACATGCCACCTGCGCTCCATGCGCCGGTCCGAGTGCCGTGACATCAGGTACATGGCGATTGCACCCACCACATACGGCAAACTCGACACCATCCCGATCGTGAGCATATTGTCGACGCCAAAGTCTTTGATCACGGTCGGCATCCATATCTGCATCGCGTTATTGCCGGCAATAATCGAAAAATAGACCAGCCCGGCGATGTACACCTTGGGATTGCGTACCGCCCCCATCAGTGCGTGCTCTGCAGCGACAGGTCGGGCCTTGGTGTCAGCGAGCAAGTCATCGCGCACGATCTGCTTTTCGTTATCCGTGAGCCACTTTGCGTCATCCGGACGATCAGCGAGGCAAAAATAGGCGATGCAGCCGAGCAGGACCGCTGGCAGCCCTTCGATGATGAACAGCCACTGCCAATCCTTCAAACCCCCGACATCGGTAAAACTATTGAGAATCCAACCCGACAATGGCCCACCCAACATGCCCGCGAAGGTGATCGCCATGAAGAACATGGACATGATCCGCGCCCGGTAGGCTGACGGAAACCAATAGGTCAAATAGAGAATCACGCCTGGAACAAAACCGGCCTCGGCCGCCCCCAGAACGAAGCGAGCCAGGTACAACTCGCCGGGGGTCCGTACGAAAGCCATCGCCGCTGACACGCTCCCCCATAGCAGAAGGATTCGAATGAACGTCGCTCGACCACCGACACGTTGCAGGTACAGGTTGCTCGGCACCTCGAATATCACATAGCCGATGAAGAACAGACCTGCGCCAAAACCGTAGGCCATGTCGCTCAAACCGATGTCATGCATGAAGCGCAGCTTGGCAAAACTGATGTTCAGTCGATCCAGTTGATTGACGATGTAGCAAACGAAAATGAACGGAACGACCCGCCAGATTATCTTTCGATAAACCCGCTGAGTCGCCGACTCTGCATCACCGATGGCGGCAGGTACGTCATAGGTTACTTTCATGTCTTTTCCTTATCCTTATTGTTATTTTTGTATCAACGCTAGTGACTCGCACTGATCAGGCAGGACGGGATTGGCTTGTTCGTGTCTAGATGATTTTTTTCTCCTGCAGCTCGGCAATCTCCTCGTTCGACAGTCCCATTTTCGAGCCGAAGATCTCCTGGTTGTGCTCACCCTGCCCTGGCCCTGTGCGCCAGACGCCGCCCGGTGTGGCGGAGAAACGCGGCACGACGTTCTGCATGCGAACCGAACCGAAGTCGCCATCAGCGACCGAGACAATGGCGTCCCTGGCCTTGAAGTGTTCGTCTTCGAATACATCGCGAATCGAATTGACCCGATTGAAACTCACCCCGTGCTCACTCAAGACGCTGCTGACTTGCGCCTCGGTGCGTTCGATAAACCAGGCGCGAACGATGGATTCGATTTCAGCGCGGTGACTCAAGCGGGCGACATTGGTGCTGAACCGCGGGTCTGTCAGCAGATCCGGCCGCTCCAATGCATGGGCGAATCGCGCAAATACCGGTGGCGCACTGACGGCCAGGGCGATCCATTGTCCGTCGCGGGTCGGGTAGACATCGCTCGGAGCGGAATAGGCATTGAGGTTGCCGGTGCGCTCGCGCACCACGCCCAACTGGTCGTATTCGATCGCCAGGAAGTCCAGCGAACGCAGCATCGCTTCGGTGGCCGACAGATCGATTTCCTGCCCTGGCCGACCTGGGGTCGCGTTGCGACACGTCAGGGCCGCACAGATGGAAAAGGCACCAAATACCCCGGCGAGCGCATCCGATATGGGGTAACCGGAAAATGACGGTGCGCCCTCTGGCGAACCGCAGATATAGGCAAAGCCGGACATGGCTTCGAATATCCGGGCGAACCCGGTACGGTTGCAATAAGGGCCGGTCTGACCGAAGCCGGTGACCCGCAAAATGATCAAGTGCGGGTTGATTTCCATGAGACGCTCGAAGCTCAAGCCCCATCGTTCAAGCGTGCCGGGGCGGAAGTTTTCGACCAGCACGTCCTGCTCCGCGATGAGACGTTCTACCAGCACCTTGCCTTCAGCCGTGCGCAAGTCCAGCGTTATGCCTTTCTTGTTGCGGTTTGCCACCTTGGACCACAGCGATACACCGTCCTTGTGCGGGGGGAGATAACGCAGATGATCCCCGGGCCCTGGAATTTCCACCTTGATGACTTCAGCCCCGAAGTCGCCCAATAGTGCGGCCGCAAAGGGCGCTGCCACCACCGTTGAAAGATCCAGCACCTTGACCCCGACCAGCGGCCCGGACGGGATGTTTTTCTCGTCGCCTGTTCTGCTTTCTGGTGCACGCATCGTTAAACCTCCCTTGACGAGTGAGTCACTGGAAGCAGTCAAAACCCTTGCTAATCCAGCTCACTTGACCAGGAGCGTATTCTTGAGGCTGACGCTATAGTAGTGGCTAGCTGCGCTATCAGGTATATCAAGATGAGATATCAGAACCCTCAGACGGCCCTGCTCGATCTGGTGAAACTTCAATACTTTCTGCATGTTGCGGAGCTTGGAAGCTTTACCAAAGCCGCCATCGTGCTTGACGTGGCGCAATCGGCATTGAGCCGTCACGTCCGCGAACTCGAGCAACAATTCGGTCAGGCGCTGTTTCATCGCACCGGACGGGGTGTCATTCCTACCGATTTCGCCCAGCAAATAATCCCGCGTGCCCATGCGCTCATTTTGCAGTCGCAACAATTGACCGACGACATCATGGCCGCCCAGGGAGCCCCTCAAGGCCAGGTCCGGCTGGCGATGCTTAGGTCGTTAAGCAGCCTGCTCCTGACGCCGCTGCTGATTGAAATCAGCGACCGTTTTCCCGGGATTGAAATGCACGTGATGGAAGGTTTGACCGATCACGTCGAAGAGTGGCTGGCGACCGGGCGTGCCGACCTGGGCGTGCTTTACGGCCATCGCCGTGCGCCGTCGGACATCGACGAGTTATTGATGACTGCCGACCTGTATCTCATCGGCCGAACAGATGATCCGGTCGTGAGCAGCCCCGAGTTCAAACTGAGCGGCATCTCGTCCCTGCCGATGATTTTGCCGGCGTTGCCGAACCGCTGGAGGCTTTCGATCGAACGGGCCTGTAGCGACCACGATATCGGCCTGCACGTTTCCTATGAGCTCGATTCCATCCAAACCATCAAGGACCTCGTCAGCTCCGGCAAGCGCTACAGCATTCTCCCCTTGCACGCCGTCGCTCAGGAACTGGATGCGGGGGTACTGCAAGCATCGCGCATCGTCGAACCGACCATTACCCGGCAAGTCTTCCTTGCCTCTTCGACCCAACGGCCGCGAAGCCGTGCCAGTGCCGAGGTCGCCAAAGTGGTTCGCCGGTTAGTCGCCACGCTCATTGCTTCCGGACGTCTGGCTGGACACATTTGACCTTCATCAGACGTGGATCATTTTTTCAGCTTGCATTAATAAACGATCGGTCTATATTCATGCCATGACCGACTTGCCTAAACGCCGCGGGCGTCCGCCGAAAAGCCCCCGCACCAATCCCGACACCCGCAATGCGTTGATTCGCAGCGGTACCGCGCTGCTGACCGAACAGGGCTTCATGAGTACCGGCATCGATTTGCTGTTGACCCAGGTCGGCGTGCCCAAAGGCTCGTTCTACTATTATTTCGAAAGCAAGGAGGCCTTCGGGCATGCCGTGCTGGACAACTACGCCGACTATTTCGCACGGCGCCTCGATCGGCATTTCCTCAACGAAGACCTGCCGCCGCTGCAACGCATAACCGCCTTCGTCGAAGACGCCAAACGCGGCATGACCAAGTATGAATTCAAGCGTGGCTGCCTGGTGGGCAACCTGGGCCAGGAAGTGACCTTGCTGCCGGCCAGCTTCAAACAACGCCTGGACGCCGTGATCAATTCCTGGCAAGCGCGCTTGAGCAGTTGCCTGCAAACGGCCAAGGCCTGCGGTGAACTGAACCCGGCGGTGGATTGCGAGGACCAGGCGGCGTTTTTCTGGATCGGTTGGGAGGGTGCGGTACTGCGTGCGCGGCTGACTGGCAACACGCATCCGTTGGATATTTTCCTGCGCGGTTTCTTGTCAGGACTCAAAGCCTGACTTTTTTTGCACTGTTTATAGACGATCAGTCTAAAAGGAGAAGAGCGATGTTTGACGCAGTTCTGATTGAGAAAGACGACACGGGCTATCGCGCCACCCTGCAGAGCCTGCAAGAGACTCAGTTGCCCGAGGGTGACGTCACGGTGCGCGTGCACTACAGCACGCTGAACTACAAGGATGCCTTGGCCATCACCGGCAAAGGCCCGGTAGTGCGCAAGTTTCCGATGGTCCCGGGCATCGACCTGGCGGGCACCGTCGAGCACAGCGACAACCCGGCCTACAAAGCCGGCGACCAGGTCCTGCTCAATGGCTGGGGCGTGGGTGAAAACCATTGGGGTGGCCTGGCGCAAAAGGCACGACTCAAAGGCGACTGGCTGATCCCCCTCCCCGCCGGATTCACTGCGGCACAGGCCATGGCCATCGGTACCGCCGGCTACACCGCCATGCTCTGCGTGATGGCCCTGGAACGCCACGGCGTCACGCCCGAAAGCGGCGAGATCCTGGTGACCGGCGCCAATGGCGGGGTCGGCAGTTTCGCCATCGCACTGTTGAGCGGCCTGGGTTATCAGGTCGTCGCGTCCACCGGCCGACCACAGGAATCGGACTACCTCAAGGCGCTGGGCGCCAGCGACATCATCGACCGCGCCAGCTTGAGCGAGCCGGGCAAGCCCATGGTCAAGGAACGTTGGGCGGGCGTGATCGACTCCGTGGGCAGCCACACCCTGGCCAATGCCTGTGCCGCGACCCGTTACGGTGGTGTGGTGGCCGCGTGCGGACTGGCCCAGGGGATGGACTTCCCTGCCAGCGTGGCACCGTTCATTCTGCGCGGGATCACCCTGGCCGGGATCGATAGCGTGATGCGCCCTCGACAGGACCGGATCGACGCCTGGAATCGGCTGGATCGCGATCTGGACCGCAAGCTGCTTGAGCAGATCACCCGGACTGTCGCGCTCAAAGACATTATCCCGATGGCGCAACAACTCTTGGCGGGCCAGGTACGTGGGCGTCTAGTGGTTGCTCTGGATAACTAAGGAAACGCCGATCAACTGGCAGTGAATACGTGCTCAGACACAATGACGCCACCGCCGGCCTTTTTCAGGGCTGCAGTGGTTGCGAACATCGCGCATCCGAGCGTTCAACCCTGTTCGCGCCGATGCTGGACGCACAACAAAAGCGCCACTTTATTGAGTGGCGCTTTTGTGAATGCCTGGAGCAGCCTGCTGGCCGGGGTGGCGCTGTACCACGCACTCGAGGCGACTGTCTGGTGCAGAATATCGCAACACAGCGATTCAATACCTGATATCGCGACCCACCTGTCACCTACCAGGTGAGACTCAGCCGGTTGCCACTCGTAGGGGAAACTGAAAAACCACTCTCCAAAGCACTGCAGGCGTGAACCCAGAGTTACCTACCCTTCCTCGCCGCAGTTCAGATGGACCTGGGGACGATGCCGCGACCATGACGGTGTCGGACGCACGACAACGAGCGATGGAGTTAGCCAGCCTACACAAAACAGGCATCAAAAATATTCGTGAACACCTTGAATCCGAAGAAGCCGCACGCGTTGCAACCCGAGAAGCCAAGCTGGCTCAGCTAGACGCCGAGAAAGCGAATGCCGCAACTGAGCTTGCCCTCTATACTGCACGAAAGAGTGTGACTGAACTGTTTGAACACTGGGCAAAGTCGACCTAATCAACCGCAAGGACGTAGGCGCAGAGGTGCGCCGAATGTTCGAAAAAGACGTACTACCTTTCCTCGGCAGCGTCGCTGTAGCGGACGTAAAGAAGGGACACATCACACAAGTAACTGATGCAATGCTTTCTCGTGGTGTTAATCGTGCCGCAAAAATAGCCTTCTCTCTTGTGCGTCAAATGTTCCGATTCGCAGTAGACAGGGACCTCATCGAACACGATCCCAGTGTAGGGATTCGTAAAGCCAAAATTGGTGGCAAAGATGTAGAGCGTGATCGGGTCTTAAGCGACGATGAGATACGTTTGCTCGCCCAAAAAGCTCCGAAAGCGGGTCTACTGGTCACTACCGAAGCGGCAATCTGGATTGCACTCTCTAGTTACTGTCGTATTGGTGAGCTGCTGAACAGCAGATGGGAGCATATCGATTTTGAGCAAAAAACCTGGTTAATTCCTAGCGAAAATAGCAAGAACGGCAAACCGCACGTGGTCAGTCTATCGGGGTTCGCCATGACACAATTCAAGCGAGTCCAGCAGATCAATGGCAAATCGACCTAGTGCTACCCGAACACAGATAGCAACGGTCCGGTCTGCTCCAAAACCGTGACCAAACAATTAGGTGACCGTCAACGTCAGCCCGAACAAGGAACAATGAGCCGACGCAGCGCCAAAGCTCAGGCCCTGCTGCTTTCAGACGGGAAATGGACACCGCACGACCTTCGCCGCACAGGGGCAACACTGATGACTGCGCTCGGGGTTTTGCCTGAAGTAGCTGAGCGCTGCCTCAATCACACCGAAGACAACAAAATGAAACGAATTTATCAGCGTCACAGTTACGCTGCCGAAATGGCCGCGGCGTGGAAATTACTTGGCGAGCGCTTGGAGTCGCTCACAAATACGAAACTGATAGATCATGGTAAGCGTCCGGCAAAGTCACCTTCTCGATCCCGGCCATAAGGGCGATGGTGTCCACCTAAAAATACGTGGACACCATTGCCCTTATCGTCAGGATTGCCATGCGCCAAAGAACTTCTTATCCCAAACCATTTAAAGCCCAAGTCGTCCAAGAATGCCTGCAACCAGGCGTGTCCATTGCCAGCGTCGCGTTGCGTCATGGCATCAATGCCAATCTGGTTCGAAAATGGATACCCGCTTATGGAGATCGTCAGGCGCCGACGTGGCCTGCGTTTGTTCCACTGGAGCCCCCGACTTGGTGTGCTCAGCTGATGCCAATAAGTATCGAAATCCCTTTCGGGCAGAAAAAACTAACTGTGCACTGGCCTTCCTCAGACCCTGTCGGATGCGCCCGTTTGATCCGTGAGCTTGCCCAGTGATCCGCATTGACGCCATCTGGCTCGCCACCGAACCGATGGATATGCGCGCAGGTACCGAGACGGCTTTGGCTAGAGTGATCGCGGTATTCGGTGCGGCGAAACCGCACTGTGCTTATCTCTTTGCCAATCGCCGCGCCAACCGGATGAAGGTTCTAGTACACGATGGCGTTGGTATCTGGCTGGCAGCGCGACGCCTTAACCAAGGCAAGTTTCACTGGCCCGGCATTCACCGTGGATTGGAAGTTGAACTTGATAACGAGCAACTTCAGGCCTTGGTGCTGGGGTTACCTTGGCAGCGGGTCGGTTTGGGCGGCTCGATCACAGTGCTTTAGCATCGGCTATTAGCCTATCGGTTTATCGCCGCTGACGGCCTGCTCTGGAACAATCAGCGGCATGACTTCCTTGCCCAATCTCGACCAAATCCCACCAGAACAGCTGCGCGCCTTGGCTGAGCAGGCCATGGAGCTGCTGTCCCAGGTCGATTCCATGGGTCAGAAAATCCATCGCTTGGAAACAGTCAACGAGCAACTCGCTCATGAGATCGCCATCCTCAAGCGACACAAGTTTGCCAAGCGCAGCGAACAGCTAAATCCTGATCAAGGCAGCTTGCTCGACGACCTACTCGACACCGACATCGCAGCCATCGAAGCCGAGCTGAAGGCGGTCAATCCGCCACCTGAACCTGCCGAGCCACGCCAGAAACCGAAACGTGCGCCGCTGCCACCTCAGTTCCCTCGCACCGTGATCCGTCACGAGCCAGAAAATACCCAGTGCGCCTGCGGCTGCCAGCTTCAACGCATCGGCGAAGACGTCAGCGAGAAACTTGATTACACACCCGGTGTGTTTACGGTTGAACAGCATGTGCGTGGGAAATGGGCCTGCCGCCAGTGCGAAACGCTGATCCAGGCGGCAGTACCGGCCCAAGTAATCGATAAGGGCATCCCGACCGCAGGCCTGCTAGCGCATGTAATGGTGGCAAAGTTTGCCGACCACTTGCCGCTGTACCGGCAGGAGAAAATCTTTGGCCGAGCAGGGCTGATGATCGCCCGCTCGACATTGGCACAGTGGGTTGGTCAAACCGGCGTACATCTTCAGCCCCTAGTCGATGCCCTGCGCGAAGCGGTGCTGGCCGAGGGCGTAGTTCACGCCGATGAGACACCGGTTCAAATGCTTGCGCCAGGCAAAAAGAAAACTCACCGAGCGTATGTTTGGGCCTACAGCACCACACCGTTCTCGGCACTCAAAGCCGTTGTTTACGACTTCAGCCCAAGTCGGGCGGGCGAGCATGCGCGCAACTTCCTCGGCGCTTGGAGCGGCAAGTTGGTGTGCGACGACTTTGCGGGTTACAAGGCGGGTTTCGAGAGAGGCATGACCGAAATCGGTTGCATGGCTCATGCCCGCCGTAAGTTTTTTGATCTCCACATAGCGAATAAAAGCCAGTTAGCCGAACAGGCTCTGCAGTCGATTGGCGGCTTGTATGAAGTTGAACGCCAAGCGCGGGACATGAGCGTTGAGGATCGCTGGCGGATACGGCAAGAAAAAGCGGCGCCGCTGGCGAAAATACTGCATGGCTGGATGTTGGCCCAGCGAGATCGGGTACCTCAAGGATCGGCAACTGCCAAAGCCCTGGATTACAGCCTTAAACGCTGGGTAGCGTTGACGCGCTACCTCGGCGATGGGGCTGTGCCCATCGACAACAATCAAGTTGAGAACCAAATCCGACCATGGGCACTTGGGCGCTCGAACTGGTTGTTTGCTGGCTCACTACGCAGCGGCAAACGGGCGGCGGCGATCATGAGTTTGATCCAGTCCGCTCGCATGAACGGGCATGATCCGTACGCTTATCTGAAGGACGTTTTGATTCGACTGCCCACCCAGAGGGCCAGTGGCATCAGGATGCTGCTACCGCATAACTGGTTGCCTACCTAACGCGCAGCTTTGCTGCATCCACTCACCGACAAGAGTCTGGTATCAGACTTTCAATCAAAGGGGCTGTTATTCGCCTGACGAATTCAGCATGTGCACATATGTGATTTCAATTCATATACCGGATGCTTCAATATTTCCCCATCGACACCGAAACACCAGAGGTTACGGTCATGTTTGGGAAAATATCGATTCTCGCAAGTGTTCCAATGGGACTGGCTCTTTTAGCCGGTGCCTTGATTCCTCTTCAAGCTTCCAGCAATGGCGCCCTTGGCCGTGAGCTTGGACATCCACTGTGGGCTGCTCTCACCTCGTTGATCGTCAGCTCTGCTGTATTGATCGCAACCATCGTCGTCCTTCGTCTACCGCAGCCCAACATTGCGGGGGCCTTACAGGGGCCATGGTGGCTTTGGATCGGCGGGTTCAGTGGTGCCATTTATGTGGCGATGGCCACCTTCCTGCCGCCAAAACTTGGGGCTTCGAACTACATCCTGTTCGTGATGGTGGGTCAGGTCATAGCCGCAATGCTTATCGACCACTTTGGCCTCTTGGGCCTAACTGCGAAGCCAATCAATTTGGTTCGGATTGCAGGGGTGCTGATCATCCTCTTCGGGCTAATAGTGGTTCAAGCCGGCTCAAACAAAGCTCCTGCTAGCTCCGACAACGTGGTTCAAGCCGCCACCGCGAACGTGAGCCTGAAGTAAACCAAATCCTCCCTTTTGGCTGTTTTTTGCTCCCAAGCGCCAGCCCTTTTTATTCCGGTCGACGCACTTAGTCGTACCAGCGCATGCGGCTTGCGTGCGAAAAGCCGAGAAGTTGTTCTCGTGTGGCAAGAGGTGCATATGAGCGGTCGTTCAGCACTCTATTTTCGTTAACTGATTGAGGTGAATTTATGAATATCGTTAAACTGCAATTCAGTGATGGCCGTCCGAACGCTGTTGGCCTTGAAGACGTGAACGCCGTACTGCGAAGCGTAGGTGTTCGTGCAAGCACCGTGAGCATTCCGGACGCAGCCAAACCCATTCTGAAAGCATCGCAATCTCGCACTGTCACCGAGGCCGAGCAAGAAGAACTGATCAAGCTCTTCAGCCTGAACCGGGCAGAGTTGCTTGAGCAGATCGAACTGGCTGGCCGTGTGCCCGAGACGCCACGTGGCGGCCTTCTTTCAACCCGTCAGCCTGGAGTTTCCCCCTATCCCAAGGTCTACGACATGCTGGCGATTCCGGACGATTACCGCGCAACCGTTCTGGAAACCTTTGGCCGCTTCCACGTCAACATGGCGCGCAACGGTGTAGGCATCGATGAAGTGATGACCGTCGTATCGGGTGGCCCCTTCACCTGGATGTTTGTTCTCCCAGACGCTGTGGTGGTACGACTCACTGTTGGCCCAGCTACTGAAGAAACCGCGATCCGCTTGAGCTACCCAGGCATGGGTATCCACGCTGGGTACATGGATGCCAAACAGGGATTGGTCGTGGCGTATGCCCATGGCCCTGAAGAGTTCGACATGCACTACGACGAGCCGACTGCGCCGAATCCGCAACTGTTGAATACCAACCCTTGGGTGGACTTCTCCGGCGACATGCCGACCTTGTTTGACAAAATCAACTAAGTCGTCCTCAGCGACCCTTCGCGCTTTTCGGTGCGAAGGGTCGTTCTCTGCCTCAGGAGACAACCGAATGTCTATTTTCAAAGTTCAGCACATCGATCACGTTGTCCTGCGCGTTAAGGACATGGAAAGAAGTCTGGAGTTTTACATTGAGGTTCTCGGGTGCTTGGTCAAGAAACGCAACGATCAATACGCGATGATCCACCTTGCAGCAGGAAGCTCAATGATAGATCTGGTAGATATCGATGGCCCTCTAGGTGCCATGGGCGGCGGGGCACCAGGGAAAGAGCGACGCAATGTCGATCACTTTTGCCTTCGTGTCGAACCGTTCGATGAGACGGCGATCCTCGCCCACCTTCAAAACCATGGCATCGCCGCTGACAAGGCAGTGACCCGGTATGGAGCAGAAGGCGTTGGCCCATCGATTTACTGCTTCGATCCAGACGGTAATCAAGTCGAACTGAAAGGCCCAGCGCAAGCGGAAACCATGTGACTCAAAATCACGTGTCCTTGCTGCAATCCAAGATCGCTTGGCGGATCCACCTATTGGCAGGATCCGCGTCTTTACGGGTATGCCAAGCTTGCTGATACGATAGAACGGGTAGATCCAGGGGGGCATCGAATGTTCGAAGTGTCGGATAATTGTCCAGCCCACTAGCCGCCCAGCTGGCAACGGTGAGAATAAGATCCGTACCGGCAATCAGCTCGATTGCCGCACTCCAATGAGGTAACGCCACAGCGATTCTTCGGCGCAGTCCCATGCTTGCCAGCACTCTTTCAATCTCGTCATTGGCGTCGGGCCGCAACGCGAGCATCACATGTGGACGTTCCAGCCATTCTTCCAACGTCAGGCGGCCACACTCCGGCAGGGCCTTTTCGTCGGCAAGGCTAACGAAGTGCTCTGGGAATAGTCCCTGTACATGGATGCCCTCTGGATATTCCGGAAAAATGCCCAGCGCTACATCCAGTTCACCGTCCGCAAGCTGGGCCATCATGCTTTCACGGCTCGCTTGACTCACAGCAAGATCCACTCCGGGTGCGACGCTGCGAACGTGACGCACCAGTCTTGGCAGTATTCGGCGAGTAGCATAGTCCGACAGTGATAACCGGAAACGTGCTTGAGATTTACCGGGATCGAAGTCAGAAGCCCCTAATAAGTCGTTGAGGTGTCTGAGTGCCTGCTCAAGCGGTGCAAGCAAGCCTTGCGCTCTGGCGGTGAGCACCATTTTCCCGTCGCGGCGGATAAGCAACTGATCGTCAAAATGCGCTCGAAGCTGAGCGAGGGCATGACTGACCGCTGGCTGACTTTTATGAAGACGAACCGATGCTCGGGTTACGTGCCGCTCCAAAAGCAATGCGTGGAGGGTCAGCAATAGATTCAGGTCGATTCTTCGTAGCTCTTCCAGCATTGGCTCGGATCTGCATGGTTTGTCAGGAGAGCGTATCAAACCGTCTTGGTTGGTGACAGCTCAGCTCAACCGACACTTTGGGGAACGTGACAATTGCCAATTGGGGATGACTGATATTTCTGAACCTGATAACGATTCGGCGAAAAGGTGGTAGGTGCCTTCGCCGGACCGTTACAGATCATGCGCAACAGATTCAATCATTGTGAGATGAGTCAAGGCAGGCTTAGGCTTCGTCTACTTGCGGAGTCGAGCGTATCGCCCGCACGGCGCGTGAAATCATTGATCTCAAGCGCGGCTCACTTCAGATAGCCTGCGCTCCGGCACTGGGATTGTCGTTTTTGCCGCGTGTCATCAGTGCGTTTCTCGAAATGCATGAGCACGCACAAATAACCCTGGTAGTTCAATCTTCCAGAGAAGTGGTGGACGCAATTGTGGACGAACGATGCGATGTCGGGTTTATTGCTCAACCCAACGCTTATCCCAGCCCACGTGGCGAGAAGATTATTCAGTCAATCTCTGCGATGCGCCCTGCCCTTCGATCACCGACTACGCGACAAGGCGGTGATCGTCCCGCAGGACCTTGAGGGGGAGTGCTTCATTTCCTATCCGCACGCAGTCGCCTCGCGTCAACACATCGACTCCATCTTTTCCGCGTATGGGGTGGAGCGCAGGATGAACCTTGAAACCCAGCTCTCGATGCCAATGTGTAAGTTCGTTGGACTGGGGGCGGGAGTCGCCTTGATCGATCCCATCAGCGCACTTGAATACAGTGGAGAAAAATTCATTTTTCGCCCCTTCGAACCGATCATCGAAATGGACTTCAGTATGCTAGTACCGCAGCAGAAAAAAACTCGAAGTTTCACGAGAGCTTCCTTCAACATGTCAGGGGGGTTGTTACACGTAAGGTGACCTTCAACTGAGCGGCGCAACGCTCGAGACAAAACTGCATCAGCGCGGGGATATTTTGAACGGCCGCTCAAGATTGTTTTCCGGGTCGAACTGACGTCGCTCGGTGTAATTCAAATGCCGGCCATACACATGAAACGAAAGGCTGGTGTGCTCAGTTTCATTGATCACACTGTGGATACTGCCGCTTGGTAACAGTAGCGCCTCTCTAACTGTGATGCATTGCTCACCCATTAGCTGCAGCTCGGCGTATCCAGGACGTTGCGCATCGTCCAGACGCTGCCAAAACAGGTTACGTTCGGTGCCATCGACACCCACCACAACCGCCCAGGTATCGTGGTCATGGGGCGGTACGCCACGTCCGGGTAGCCAGCTATCGACCACCATGAATAATGACTGGTCGGGCTCTACGTGTAACAGCGTCGTGCCATACCCCATCTCCGGGTCGGCCTTATACATATCGGCACCTAGCCAACTACGCTTTTGCACCATTCGTTGAACCAAAGGTCCGACGAGCAAAAGCAGTTCGGCCTCATTCGCCGCCTCGCGCACAACGTTCCTTAGTTCACCGACCAAAATCTGTATGTCGTCTTGTTGCGATTCCATCTTCAACTTCCCCCTTTGGCCGGTTTGCCTTCCACACATTGGCCAGCGGACTGCCCCCGAAGAGGTAGGCCCGCTCTCCTTGAAACAACCTTAGTCACGAGGCTCCTTGGCCAGCGCTTTAACAAAACCGATCATTAGCAACAGCATCAGCACCATGAACGGTAACCCCATGGCCACTGCACCGGCCTGGATGCCTTTCAGCGCGGTGTCGCCACCGATTACGAACAGCGTGATGGTGACTAATGCAATCATCACTAACCAAAGCACCCGCTGTACTGGCGAAGTGTCCGGGTCACCGCCAGCGGCCAGGTTGTCGACTACCAAGGCGCCAGAGTCCATGGAGGTCACCATAAAGATGACCAGCAGAATGACCACCAGTCCTGAGCTAATGAACGGCATCGGAAGCATTTGGAGGAACTGAAAGATCGCCATATTGACGTCGGTTAGACCGGCCGCGAGGGATCCACTCCCCGAGATGACTTGATCGATGGCGCCCGCTCCGAACGCTGTGAACCAGGCGATAGCCACCAGGGTTGGCACCAACATCACCACACCGACCATCTGACGGAGCGTACGGCCTCGGGAAACACGCGCAACGAATACACCGACCAATGGGCCCCATGTGCACCACCACGCCCAATAGAACACCGTCCATCCATGGAACCAATCCTGGTCTGGACGATTGACCCAGTTACTCAGCGGCAGGAAGAACTCGACATAATCAACGGTCGTGCTCAGCACACCGGAAAAAAAGGTAGACACCCCAATACCGATCACGACCAGTATGAATAAGCCCAACGCCAGCAACATATTGATGTTGCTTAGCAACTTGACTCCAGCATCCATGCCGCGCCATAGGGAAAATCCGGCGAGGCCAGTCACGACCAAGATGAACAACAACTGCAATCCAAAGGAGTTGGGAATGCCCAGTACTTGTGAGATACCGGCAGTCGACTGCATGGCGCCGAGGCCTAGAGAGGTGGCCAAGCCGAACACAGTAAGCACCACAGTAAAAACGTCCACCAACTGCCCTGGCAGCCCTCGATGTGCTTTACCAATCAATGGCTGCAGCCCCGAACTAAGGGCAAATGGGAGGCCTTTGTTAAAGGCAAAAAAGCCAACCACCAATGCACTGGTCAGGTAGATGGCCCAAGGATGAAAGCCCCAGTGAAAGATCGTCGCACCCATTGCTGCATGCTCGGCCTGCGGGGTGTTCGCGAGGACATTGAGTGGCGTTTTCCACCAAGCGGTGTATTGTGCTACCGGCTCAGCCACGCCCCAATACAGCAGGCCAACACCCATCCCGGCGGCAAACAGCATCGAAAACCAGGACAGTGTGCTGAACTCCGGCGTAGCCTCCTTGCCACCCAAGCGAATTTTACCAAAAGGTGAAATGGCCACCCCGGCGCAAAACAGCACGGCCAGATTGCCCATGATCATTATGAACCAGTCGCAGTTCTTCAGGATCCAGCCTTTGGCCCCCTCCAGGGACTGGCTGAAGGTTATCGGGTCATGCAATGCCACTAAAACCAGCGCCAATACAATCAAGAATGAAACAGGAAAAATAACCCGATGAATATTCAATCCTAATATTCGGGTATTGAACGCTCGAGAATAGGATCCTTCATCGACGACTAACTCTTTCATGCTAAGGGCCTCTCTATTATTTTTGTATTTACAGCCAATATCGAATAACCGCCAATTAGGCGTAACGTTATCCAGACCAGAACGCACGGCAACACATTGGAATTGATGTTCAAACAGGAAGCGGTGTACGACAAATCATTTTATCTGCGCCACTAATGACTATTTCTCATGAGTACTCATGTTCCAGATCGGGCTGTGCGCATCACTGCAACCACCAGCGAGGAATGACTTACAACCAGTCCTCCTGCCACGGATAATGTGAAAGCACCTCGCAGCCGTTTTGGGTAATTAAAACTTGCTGTTCAAGTTTTATACCTTCCCTCCCTCCTCGCTCGCCCATGTAACTTTCCACGCAAATCACCATATTCTCTTCGAAAATACCGTCATAACCACTGTTTTCCCAATCAATGCCTTTATGCGTCAGCGCCGGATATTCATCCGCCAAACCAACACCGTGCACTACACAGCAGTAACGGTTGTGCTGATAGGGCTGTGGAATGTCCCAGGATCGCTGAACGAACTCGTGATGGCTCAGGCCAGGGCGCAAGAGCGCCATGTTGTGCTGAATCTGTTCATAGGCCAGCGTATACAGCTTGCGCTGCTCGGCCGTAGGGGCAACGTGACCGACGGTCCAAGCTCGCGAGATATCCGCGCAATAGCCATAGGGGCCGATCAGATCCGTGTCGAAGGAAATGATTTCACCTTCCTGCATCACCCGATCGCTTGACTCCTGCATCCACGGGTTAGTTCTAGGTCCGGAAGCGAGCAGGCGGGTTTCGATCCACTCTCCACCGTGGCGGATATTCTCGTAGTGAAGCCAGGCCCACAGTTGGTTCTCGGTCATGCCTGGACGCTGCTCATCATGCATGCGCTGAATGCCTTTCTCGCACACCTCGATGGTCCAGCGCATCAGCTCCAGTTCGGCGGCTGATTTGATCTTGCGCGCCTCCTCCATCAGACTGTGCCCCTCGACCAGGCTCAACCCCTCAGCTTGGAGTAGCTCAAGCCCTTCGAAGTCTGCCTTGTCCACGGCCAGGCGCGCGTTGGCACCAGCGTGCTCACCCACCACCTCGACAATTTCACGGGCCCAAATGGCAGCCTTCTCGGATATGCGCGAACCGGCACCGAAATAACTCCAACTGACCGCTTCGCGCACTTCATCGATCAGACTGATGCCCTTATGCAGGTGTTCGCAATTGTGGAACTCCCACAGGATCACGGGCCCATTGGCAAACACCAACGCGTAACGAGCGAAGTTATGCAAGGTCCACACCTGCATGTTCGACGTGTCAGTGGCATAGCGGATATTGACCGGATCATAGAGCAGGATGGCGGCACAATCGCGCGCCAGTAACTGATCGCGCACCCGCTGCAGGCGGTAGGTACGCGCCGATTGCAGCGTTTCCAGCGTGACCGGGTTGTGCAAGGGTTGCGTGGAGTCATCGCCCGTACGGTACTTATTCTTATTTTCGAACATGCTTTCGATTCCGTTAATCACAATAGGAGAAAGGAACGTCACCATTTGGCGTCATGGACAATTCAGCGCGGTGGCGATTTCAGTCTCGTTGATCACTCTGTCGCACTGCGAGCTCTGGGCGTTTGCCCCGACCGACTCGACAACCGCCACCAGACTGGAACTGGCCAGGCCATTGGGCGTTGACGGGTGATGAAGGGGAGCATCCTCTTGCAAATGCTCACCGGTGACCTTGCCCTGCCCTACAAACACGACAAGCAGCGCAGCGCAGGCAGCGAAGAAGAAATAAAGACTCGATGCGCCGAAGTGCTCCATCAGTGAACCGGCCAGCAGCGGACCGATGCCGGCACCCACACCAAACGCCACCAACAACACGCTGGCCAATGAAACACGCAATTGCGGCTCAATATTGTCGTTGGCCAGTGCCACACCGAGCGGATACAGGCAAAACTGCAAAAAGCCTATCCCTGCACCGAACAGCATCAGGGTGTTGAACGAAGGGCTTTGACAAAAACCCAGCGGCAGCGTGACGAGCATCAGCAGCACTGCCACAGCGCGAATCAAGCTGGCACGTGGCAATCGATCCGAAAGCCAGCCCAAGGGTAGCTGGGCCAGTAATCCGGCCCCAATCACCAAGGCCATGAACTGACCAATTTCGACCGTATCGAGTCCCTGCTGACTGGCATAGATCGAGGCCAGACCGTAAAAGCCACCCGTCATCATGCCCGACACCACCAGGGTCACTAACGACTGCGGTATTCGACGCAGGAACAATTTAACGTCGACAGGCGCCGCAAGGATGGGCGTCGGATGCGGGCAGCGGGTCAACGCCACCGGCACCAGGCTCAACGCAAAAGCGATGGCCACGCCAAGCAACGCATGGACTCCCAGGTCGCCATTGATACTCAGCGCCAGCTGGCCAAGCATCATGCCAACGTAGCTGGCAACCATATAGAGGGCCAGCACGCTGCCGCGCCGTTCCGTCCGAGCCTGATCGTTGAGCCAACTTTCCAACACCATGAACTGACACATCATGGCCACCCCCACCAGCGCTCGCAGCAGCAGCCAAAATGGCAAGGCACTACTGAATTCATGAGCCAGAACTGCGGCGGCAATCCCGCCGGCGCAGGTGACGTAGCTGCGAATGTGCCCGACCCGCTCAATCAGGTAATGCCCGACCTTGCCTCCCAACACCATGCCCAAGGCGTTGGCGGCCATCAATGCACCGCTCCACGTCTCGGCTCCACCCCCCGCGTTCAGGCGCAGCGCCAGGTAGGTCATCAACAGGGTCGAACCCAACTGCATCAATAAGCTGCTCAGATACAGGGCGCCGAACGCCTTCGTCAGTCCAATCACTGAGCAGCCTCGTCAATGATGTGTGCGTGAGATTGCAAGCTGCAACGTTGCCGCCCCATGACATCGCTCTGTATATTCTGCATTGCTCTGCGCTCCCGACTCAGGCTAAACCGTGCCGCTGTTTCCAGTCGCCAGGCTGAACCACATACCCGAACAACGCATGGCCGCCATAGACCAGTTCGGTGCCTTCGGGAATCCACAGCAACTGTCCCGGTTCAACCCGGTACAGCTCACCGTTGGCCTGCAATTCGAAGCAGCCTTCGATGACGAAGATCACCTCGTCATACAGCAGGGTCCACGCCACTTCAGCGCCCTCCCAACGGGCAAAGCCGACCCCGATATTTGGCGATACTTCATTGCTGATCGCACGGGCGACATAAGCGGCACCGGGGGGTCCACCACGCTGCGTGAAATCCAAATCATGATGATCGACGCGCAGCACTGGGCCTTTTCCAGTAACGACCCTGCTCATAGCTCACTCCGACTGTTCCAGGCCGCCAGGCGGATACGTGAACGCACACCGAGGCCGAGGAAGGGTTCCGGTGGATTGAGTGAAGGCATTCCCGTCACGGCCTGAATGTCGCGCAGTTGCGCCGAATCGGCGCCCACGGCAAGGTCTGCGAGCAAGGTGCCTGAAATGGTGCCCCAGGCCGCGCCGACGCCGTTGTCGCACGCCGAGGCATAGACACCTTTCTCCAGTTCGCCAAAGAAGTTGGTGAAGTTGCGCGAGATGGCGTAGACGCCCCCCCAGGTATGACTGAAAGGCACTTCGGCGAGTTGCGGAAAACGCGCCAGGAACGCTTTTCGGTGATCCTTGCGCACACTGTCGCGCATGGCATCGTTGGTGCTTTGGCCGTACTTGGGAACATGCTTGTAGGTATTGCGGATGATCAAGCGACGATCCTGAGTCATACGCACCGTGGTACCGGCGTGGTCTGCCGGGGTCAGCCCCCAATCGAGTTGACCGCCATAGACCGCCAACTCGGCATCGGTCAGAGGGCGAGTCCAACTGGCAAAGGTCATCACCGGCAACAGACGATTACGCAGGAAACCGAACTCTTGAGTGAAGATGCTGGTGCCAAGCAATAACTGCGCGGTGCGAATCCGGCCCTGAGCGCCATGTAGAATCCATCCGCCTTGGCCGTCACGCTCCAAGCGCTGGATAGGTGATTCCTCAAGCAGCTCGACATTACTCGGCAGTGAGCGGCCCAGGCCATTGACCAGCGCTGCCGGCTGCATCAAGTAGCAACCAGGGGTGTAGATCGCACCACTGTAATGGCTGCTGCCAACCACCTGAGCCAACTCGGCGCGTTCGACCCGACGGAACGGCTCACCGAGCTCGCTCATCAAGTGTTCGAAATGATCCAGATAAGCCAGGCCGCGAGGACCTACCGCGCCTTGATACTTGCCGGCATGGGACCATTGGCAATCGATTCCATGGGTTTGAATCAATCCCTGCAACTGGGCGATGGCAGCGCGATTGAGTGCGAGCAAACGCTGTTTGTGCGCCGGGTCCGGATGTTCCAATGCAAATTTGTGTGGCAGGTCGATGACAAAACCCGAGTTGCGTCCAGAGGCACCATAAGCGACGCGCTGGGCATCGACCAGCAGGATTCGGGCCTCAGGACAGAGCTCGGCCAACCGGCGGGCCGCGGCCAGGCCAGCGAAGCCGGCGCCGATCACGGTGTAGTCGGCGCGCTGTTCACCCTCCAACCGCGTGCAAGGTGGCTGCTCAGGCATGGCGGCATACCAGCCACAGCTGGCATCGTCATGGGGAAGGTTGATTGTATTTTTCATGGTGCTGCCCTCAGGCCATGGCCCGCTGAGCGTTCTGACAGGACTGCAGCAATGTATTGCGCTGCAATTGTGCTTGGCGACCGAGCAGGACAAACCCGCAAAGTGCCCCCTCGATGTCGTAATAACTGGCACTGAGGCCATCGTCAGTCGGCGTGCATTGCCACTCCCCGGCGACGCCGACGGCAGGTGGAAGCAGGCACAGTGGCGCCGCCGGGGTCTTCACGGTGACTGGCATCAATGGATAGCTGACGTTGGTAGGCTGGCCGAGCAAGGTCTTGCACAGTGCCTGAATACCTTGGTTGATGGGTGCCAGGTACGGGAGCAATTGGCCGTCGATTTCGATGCAGTCGCCCAGGGCATAAATGCCCGCTTGCGAAGTCTGCAGTTGGGCGTCCACTTGAATGCCGCGACCAACGGCGACCCCGGCGGTCTCGGCCAGGCTCAGGTTGGGACGCAAACCCACGGCGGACAACACCAGGTCGGCTTCAAGGCTTTGGCCATCAGCCAGGGTCAGGTGATAGCCGCCTTCAGTCGGCTGAAAACGTTTCAGGGTGTTCTCCAGATACCAGCTCACCCCCAGCTCGCTCAAGGCGAATTGCAGCCGCCGTCCGGCCTGCGCCGGCAGCAGACGCTCCATCGGCCAATGGCCGAGGCCAATGACGCTGACGGCAAAGCCACTGCCTGCCAAGTCGTTGGCGAACTCACAGCCGATCAGGCCGTCACCCAGGATTGCCACTCGCCGCACGCCCACCAGGCGTTCACGCAAGCGCTGGTAATCGTGCAGGTTGTTGACACTGAGTAATGCCGCAGTCTCACCCTCGATCGGCAGTCGGATGCTCTGCGCACCGCTGGCCAGTACCAATTGGCCATACTCCATCTCACCGAAATTGGTGTGCAGGCGCTGCCTCGCGCTGTCGATACGCGTCACCGTACAGTGCGGATAGACGCGGATATTCAAGCGCTTTTCGATCGCCAGCGGCGCCTCGCCGGACAATGCCTCAGCGCTCTTGCCCTGTGCCAGGCCAATGGACAGCGCCGGCTTGGAATACAAGTGGCCAGACTCTTGAGTCAGCACGCGGATCTCGACCTTAGGGTCGGCCTTGCGCAACGCCTGGGCCAGACCGTAACCAGCATAGCCACTGCCGATGATGACGATCGGCTGGCGTGGCAGTGTGGCCGCTGGCGGCGTTTGCAGCTGCACTGCAGGCACTACCGGCGCACTAACGGCTGCGGTCGCCACCACCGGCTCACTGATATCCAACATCTCGAAATCGCTTTTGCCGACGCCACACTCGGGGCATTTCCAGTCTTCTGGCACATCCTCCCAACGCGTGCCAGCGATGATGCCGTCCTGCGGCCAACCGAGGGCCTCGTCGTAGATCAGCCCACAGACCACACAAAGCCAAGTCTTGAACATGTTGCTCACTCCCCCGCTACGCGGATCGCCACGTTCTTGGTACGCACGTAGCTGTACAAGGCCTCCTGCCCTTTTTCCCGGCCAAAACCGGACAGGCCGACACCGCCAAACGGGGTTTCAATTCCACCGGCATACCACTCGTTCACAAACACTTGGCCAGCTTTCAGGCGACGGGTGCAGCGCATGGCGCGACTGATGTCCTGGGTGAACACACCCGCGACCAGGCCAAAAGCGGTGCCATTGGCGATCGCGATCGCCTCTTCTTCGCTGTCGAACGGGATCACCGCCAACACCGGACCGAAGACCTCTTCCTGGGCGATGCACATCTCGGGGCTCACGTCGCGGAACACGGTCGGTCGCATGAAGTGCCCGGCACGGTCACTGAACCCCTCACCGCCAGTGGCCGCTACTGCGCCCTCTTCAATGGCGCGCCGACACAAGGCTTCGATGCCTGCCAGTTGCCCGGCACTGACCACTGGTGTGAGGTCTGGGTTGTCGTGGCCGACGCCCACGCTGAGACCTTCGGCCAAGGCGACAACAGACTCGACGACCTCTTCATAAATTTCACGCTGCACCAGCAGGCGCGACATGGCAGAGCACACCTGTCCGGCGTTGAAGAAAATACCGCCCTTGACGCTGGCAAGCAGTTGTTCGCGATCCGCATCGGCGAAAGCAATCGCGGCTGACTTGCCACCCAACTCCATAACGCTGGGGATGGCATGTTCGGCGGCATCGCGCAGAATCGATTGACCGGTCGGCACTGAGCCGGTGAAGACAATCTGATCGACAGCACGATGGCCAACCAGGTGCGCGCCAACCTCACGGCCACGACCGCAAATCAGGTTGACCGCGCCCTTGGGCAACCCGGCCTTGGCAATAGCGCGGATCAGCACGCACATCCCCAAAGGCGACAGTTCGGGCGATTTGATCACCACCGCATTGCCAGCCGCCAACGCCGGTGCAAGCGAGCGGGCACAGATCGAAACCGGGAAGTTCCACGGCACGATTTGCGCGGACACGCCCATCGGGTCATACAGGGTGAAATCCATGTAGCCATTGCCCAATGGAATCGAAGTGCCTTCGATCTTGTCAGCCATGCCTGCGTAGTATTCGAAGTAGCGTGCAGCCTCGACGAACTCATCTTTGGCATCGTTGAGGCTCTTGCCGTTTTCCTGGCACAACACCCAAGCGCCCTCTTCGGCCACGGCACGGATTTCTTCGGCAATGCGCAGCAACCAAGTGACACGCTGCGCCGGACGAACGCGGGTCAACTCACCGCTGTCGGCGCAACGACGAGCCGCCCGCACGGCATGCTCGGCATCATCGACAGTGGCCTGGGCGATAGTCGCCAGTGGCTGGCCGGTGCCTGGATTGTTCACCGACAGCTGCTGCGGGCTATCAAGCCATTCACCATCGATGTAATTGAGCCAATGGGATGCTATTGAATACATGCTCATTTCCTCAGGCGTCCGGTACGGTGGCTAGCAGCTGACGCGCAGCCCACTGATGGAAAAAGTGCGTTGGAACGTCCATCTCTGGCGAGAAGGCACCACCTTTGTAACCAGGAGAGTGACGGCCTTTCTGCATGCCTTCGACCGAACTGATGTCTTCGGCAAATACCACTTTCCAGGATTCCAGAATGGCGTTACGACAGGCGGCGTATTCATCACCCAGAGCCTCGTCCCCAACATAGAACAGGCGCAGGTGTTCAATGGTGCGACCCGGTGCTACGGGCTCCAATTGCATGGCGAACGCATGATCGGCCTGGATGCCGAGCAGTACGTTGGGGAAGAAAGCTACGTATTCGGCATTGCGCAGGCGGTCTTGGGGCCAGCTTGGAAATTTGGGCAAGTGCGTACCGGCCACATCGGACAGGTTGTAGGCATAGCTGCCTTGACCGGCGAAATGCTCGTCAAACAGGATGTTGTAGTGATCCTCCAGGCGCGAATACGAGTTCAGGCTCGGGTGCACCCACGGCAGGTGATAGGCTTCGCAGTAGTTCTCGACGGCCAACTTCCAGTTGCAGTTGATATCCAATGTGGTCGCGTCATGACCCGGACGGCGGCGCAGCTGACTCATACCGTCCTCGCCAAGGAACTGCGTCCAGCGCGCGGTCAAGGGAGCAAGCATTTCTTCGAGCGGCTGTGCGTCACCCGACAGATTGATGAACACCATGTCCATCCAGATGGCGCTGTTGATTGCTTTCAAACCGTGCTTTTCGCAAGCAAAACGCTCGTCCTTGTGCTTATCAATACCGCCGACATGCGGAGTGCCACGCAAGGCGCCATTGAGGTCATAAGTCCAGGAGTGGTAGGGGCAACGAATAACGCCCTGTACTTCACCTTCTTCCTGCACCAGCTTCATGCCGCGGTGGCTGCAGACGTTATGGAAGACCTGCACCAGGCCTTCGCGGTTGCGCATCAGCAGCAATGGCAGCCCCATGAAGTCGACAGGCTTGACCGAGCCGTTCTTGGTCAGGTCGCTGGCGAAACCGACACACGCCCAGGTCTTGCCCATCACCTGGTCGCGTTCCAATTCGAAGTAATGATGATTGGTATAGAACTCGTTGCTCAACCCGGTGGCTTGATGAATCGGGTTAAGTACAGTTTCCAGATGATGCACAGGAATTTGTTGCAAGGCGGTATTGCTCATTATTGTTTTCCCCTGCTGGGCACGGTGTGAAATGTTCGGCAGGCTCACTGGCCATCGTCCGTTGGCAGTGAGTTTCGAGAAATAGAGCATTGTTCGACAAACGATATTTACGTCACCATTTATGACTTTTAATCATCAATTCAAACACGCCAGATTCATACATCAGAGCGACACACACGCGATTTCAAAAGATCGTTGATCAACGCTTTCAGGCAGTGGGAATGCAGCAAATTTTGATGATGCACAAAGACGGGGAGGCAGTGGAGCCATAGTGTAACCGTGCCGCAGGCTACCCACCTGCGGCATGTTTTCTTTAAGAACGGTATCTACTCGCTGGAACCGAACTCTGAGTCACTGAGCGTCGTCGGTAACTGCTCGATCAACCAGGTGCGAAAATATTTAACACTTTGCCGCATCCTCCCCTGGCCCTTCGGCTCTAGCAGGCAGAATTGTGCGTCTGAACTCAATACTGTATCGATCGGCCGCACCAAAGCACCGGTTTGCAGGTGATTGTCGACCAGGTTCGACCAAGCCAAAGCGATACCCTGCCCACTGAGTGCCGATTGGATCAGCATGGAGTAACTGTTGATATTGATCCGGCGCCTTGGCTCAACGCTCTTTAGCCCGAGACGCTGGAACCACTCAGTCCAACCAATCCAGTCACGCTGCGGATCTTCTAACCATAACCAGGTGCAATCAGCCAATTGCTCAGGCGTTTTCAATTCAGGGTATTTTGACAGGTAGCCCGGGCTGCAGACCGGGAACACCTCTTCCGAAAACAGTGGCGTTACCTGCATGTCTTGCGGTGGGGTTCGGCAGTAGTACAAAGCCAAGTCACAATCGAGTCGTGAGAAGTCCTTTACTTGATCGTAGGCGATAATGCGCAGATCAATGTCTTCGTTATTGCTCTGAAACTCAGACACCTTGGGTAGCAACCAGAGTGAAGCCATCGCGGAACTGGTGGCCACTGTGACCTGCTGCGCGCCCTGCCAGTGGCGAATTTCACCTGTCGCCTGGGCTACCTGCATCAGTGATGCTCGCACCGTTTCATAGTACTGGCTGGCGGTTGGGCTAAGGTGGATCGAGCGCGTGGTGCGCTCGAACAAAGTCTTTCCCAAGTAGTTCTCGAGCAGACGCACTTGCCGACTGATCGCCCCTTGGGTGACATTCAGTTCCTGTGCTGCCAGCGTAAAACTCAAATGGCGCGCGGCCGCTTCAAATGCCACCAGACTGTTGAGTGGCGGTAGAGGATGGATTTTCATGCAGGCAAGGTCACATCTGTATTGTGATTTTATTGAGTCAGTCTAGCCCCTGCCGCCCAACGATGACAGCTTCAAGTCACGGCATACACCACGAGCTAGACCAACATTTCTTCAAGTGCCAGCCCGGCAATGATCATGGCCGCCCGATTTGGGTAAGGGTTCCAGATCGCGGATCGACAGCGAGACGGCCAAGCTCATGCAATACGGTTTCTGATTTATTACGCTTGGCAGGGTCGCTTTATCGGTGCCAGGGCCGATACCCGTGGCCGACAGCGAACCATACAACCGCACGTCGATACGCTGCACTTACGCCAGCATTTCCCGTTCGCGCAAGGCCTCGACAAACAGAGCCCCGGCGCGCATCGGGCCGACGGTATGCGAGCTGGAGAGGCCGACTCCAATCTTGAACAAGTCAAGCACACTGATAGCCATCGTCGATCTCCGCGCCGCGTCAAAGGTGTCAGGAAATCACCCGATTGTCGGCGGCAGGGATCGTCAAGGCGTGTCAGATATCGACCCCTAAGTGCTCGTCACTACCAATGGCGAGCAGGATGTATTGCTCGTACCAGCCTTGCAGACGAACTTACCTTAACTGGCCCTAAATTTTCCCCTCCAAGCTGCGCATCACCGACGCCCTACCCGCTTGCTGCCGCAGACCTTCCGCGGTGCGTACCTCAAGTCTCAGGAAATCGGCAACCTGACACTGCATGTCGGCTGGCTCAATCGCATCAACCTGTACGACTCCACCGTTATCAGAAAATGTCGGTGTCCTCGCCCAACGGTCGCTTCAATGGCGCCACCGAGTCCGGCCGTTTTACCTTTCTCGGCGGCGACTAGGCAACGCGGATAAAGCCATGACACACCCAAGCGGATCAGTTGAACCTGCGGGATGGGAATGGGGAAGCTTGCATTGGCACTGATAGCTATCCAGCAACCGGCAAGGCGCCAGCAAGTCTCAATTCACTACCATTTAACTACCAGAAAGCGAAAATCGCAGGCATGAAAAAGCCCAACCTTTTCAAATTGGGCTAAGTCATTGAGAAATATGGTCGGGACGGAGTGATTCAAACACTCACCCCTAGCACCCCATGCTTTTCTGATGCGTGTATGGACCGGTTATAGGACTGACAGACATACTTGCTTCTTATCTTATGATGCCCATGGCATATCCCGCCCAATCGTCCATTAACCGCCGTCGCTTTTCGAAAAGATCACCACGGCGATAGGCTGCCTCCACCGCGTTCTCTATCGCATGTGCAAGCGCCTGCTCGCAGACCTCTCGAGGATAATGCGTGACCTCACTCGCCCAATCCCTAAAAGTCGAGCGAAATCCATGCGTCGTGAGATCGTTCCGATTAATCCGATGCAATGCCATCAACATCGCCATATTGCTCAAAGGCCGCTTTTTACGAGCCCCAGGAAACAGGTAATTATTGCCTTCAACACGAGGAAGCGCTGCGAGTAGATCCAATGCCGCTTTTGACAGTGGCACGCGGTGCTCCTTCCCTGCTTTCATCCTCGATGCCGGAATGATCCATACCCCGGCAGCCACATCAATCTCCGCCCACGTTGATTCAAGCACCTCTCTGGTTCGGCAAGCCGTCAGTATGGTGAAACGAAGGGCTTTAAAACTCAGCTCCTCTACTTTCCCGAGAGTTGCCATAAAGGCAGGAAGCTCTGTCCACGGCATAGCTGCATGATGCTTTACAGCACGAATTTTTGAGCGAGCTGGAAGTAGCTTGTCTAGGTGCCCGCGCCAGCGAGCGGGATTTTCACCCTCACGCAACTCTCTGGCCTTTGCTGCATCGAGTACCAGCTCAATGCGACTTCGTAAGCGACTGGCAGTTTCGGGTTTTCCTGTCCAAATTGGCTTGAGGATCTTCAGCACATGCTCAATGCCTATCTCCTGCGTCGGAAGGTCGCCTATGACCTTGAACGCATAAGTAGCCAGAGTATTCTCCCACTGCTGAGCATGCTTGGCATTTCTCCACCCCGCTCTGTGGGCAGCGATGTAGTCGAGAGCAACCTCTTTGAAAGTGGTTGCTTTGGCCCTGACTGCATCCTGAACTAAACGATCGGCTTCTTTTTCCAGCCGTTGCCGTTCCATCTCCTCATCCCGACTGGTAAGGGGATCAATGCCTGACTTGCTCAGCTTTCTGGCGTCTGCTGCTTTCTCGCGGGCTACCGAGAGACTTACTTCGGGGTGCCTGCCCAATCCCATGTCTCGGCTCTTACCGGCAAGCTTGTAGCGGAAAATCCAACTTGCTCTACCGGTACGGCCCAGTTTCAGGTACAGGCCGTCACCATCGTTGGTCATTCCTGGCAACCCGGTTCTGACTATCTTCTCTACCGCTTTCGTCGTCAGAGACGCCATCAATCACCTCCAATTTGAAAGGATGATGACTCAATCTAAATGAACTCCAGCCCATACTCCAGCCCATACCTTGGACCCTAGCTTCCGGTAGTCACGCTTGGAACACAAAAGAAAATAAATAACTCAACCATCTGTTTTTATAGAGATTTTATAGAAACCTTTCATCATCGCTAGACTTCTAAAAACACTAAAGTGGCGGACATCGCCTCCGCCATATTTATACGACAAAGCCCTGATTATTCAGGGCTTTGTCGTTTCTGGGGTTTGGCGCGCTCGGTCGCCACTCCCCTGATCGTTCCCGCATCTTTTCGACCATTTCCGCCCCCCCTCTGAAATCTCCGGGAACCACTCTGGGTTGCCTAACTCTTTCCAGGTCGTTCTACCGATCTGCAAGCCCACACTTCCACTCAATTTCTGCTGCTACGCTGAAATCACCATGGAGGATTCCCGATGCCCAACTCTGACCTACTCCCTTCCCTGCTGTTCAAGATCAACGAAAATCAACTCGCTCTAGAAGCTGCCATCATGGAACTCACGAACTGGGTCGAGCAGCGGGGAGCCGTAGATGTCGCCGAAAACGTGCGCGGCGCCCTGGATGCGATCGACCGCAACGAGGAATTCATCAAGATGACACTCGCGGTGATGATGACACCGGAGTAACTGCTGGCAGGCAAAAAACGGCCGCTAGCCCCCACACGTTGCACTGAATTTGACAAAATCGTGAACGTGACCACCGGCAATAAGATGGAGCGCCACAGTATGCCAATCATGGAGTTCCATGCACCTTATGACAGTGCATTTCTACCATACGAAATAACCGCATATATGCTATTTCCTAAAAACGTCCCTAAGAGAAGTGCATATCTTGCAAAAAAAATGGCGGAGTACACGCTAAAACAATCACAAGAAGAAAGCCACCTGATACCTGCTGAGATCCTCCAAGATCTACTCGAAAATAGTACTGTCAGCGCCCCTGAAATGACTGAGCATATTGTAAAACAAGCATGCGTCGCCGCTGAGATTTTTCTTAATCTAGTTAAACTTCACTGCAGTGGCGAAGACGCCAGCGTCAACAAGGCAATGTTCCTAGGAGACAGCTTTTTCGAGCACGCTCAAAACAAAGTCATGGGTAAAATATCTTCATCAGAGAGCTCGATACGGCGTGCATGGACAGCCTATACACCAGCTGCGCACTTATGGGCAGCTTACATAATAATCAACGACACGGCAGAGCACGACTCAGATTCATATCTCCGACAACTTAGTATAGCGAAAGAGTTAGTTAAGATAGCTCCAAAGGTTTCTAGTAACAATGCCAAAGAACCCCGATTCTCCTCAGATGAACTTTGGACAATCCCTGATTTCGTCGAGCTCCCAGAATGCAGTTTCCTATGCAGTGGCCTCAATGAGGCTGAGCGTGGACGGCTTCCAGACTACGAAAAGCGCTCGGTGAGCAAACACGAAAAGTGAATTTCACCCACCCTGACAGTAGTGTGCAATCAATTCCGGATGCATAACGTAACGAGCGTCAACACTAGGGAGACGCTCAAATGCATCTTGACACCAGTAAAGCACTGATCCGCCAAACCAACCTCTGCGCACAACTCGACCTTTCCCGATCGGGCCTGGACAAGCTCAGAAAAAAAGACGAAAGCTTTCCGAAGCCCATCAAGGACGGTAACACCAGACAAGCTGCCACGTACTACGTTGTAGCTGAAGTTGAGGCTTGGATTGCAAGCCGTATCGCCCAACGCGATGCTTCTAAACAATGAACACTATCGATGATAAAAAACTCCCGCTGTGGGGTAACCTAGCTAAGATGGAAGCTGTTGCAGCCAAAGCCCTGGCTAAGGGAAGGACTAAAAATCTAGCCTCCCCGCCAACCTCACTACCGAAAGAGTACCAACCTCCTTCCAAATTCGAGAATATCCGCGAGGTACCTAATATTGCGTTGCGCTCCGCTTTATTTGGCGCAATAGGCAAAGGCAATCGACGCTATTTTGAGCGAGAAAGAGTATTCTCTCAAGCAAACACTATGATCCTCTATACTGGAGTGCAATTGGACCAAGGGGATCTTGATCTGTGGGAAAACCTATTGCATATAGCCCGAAGCCAACCCCTTGGCGAAGATTGCATAATTAGCACATATAGATTATTAAAACTTTTGAACAAAACAGACACAGGAGCCAATCGAAAGGTTCTCAAACGTCGTCTCAGCCGCCTCAGCGCAAGCGCATTAGATATTAAAATTGAAAACGATATTTACTATGAAGGCAGCCTTATAAATGAAATTCTACGCGACGAAATTAGCGGAAAGTCTATAATCCGCCTCAACCCATCTCTTAGCAAAATGTTTGAATCTGACCAATTCACTAGAGTTGATTGGAAAATTAGACATTATCTAAATGGAAAATTTCTTGCGCAGTGGTTACACGGATACTATTCGAGCCACGCTAATCCTTACCCGGTAAGAGTCGAAACACTCCGCCTTTTATCTGGCAGCAACTCGACTTACCTATCGAAATTTCGCCAGCAATTAAAGGACGCTCTAGACACACTGAAAGAAGTTTGTCACGCTCACAATGAACTTTTTGACTATCAAATACAGGATGATCTAGTGAAAATCAAAAAGACTCCAAGCAAAGCACAACTCAGCCACTTGGCCAAGCGTAAGAGCGATAAAAATACCGTTACAGCTGGTAATTCGTACCGTCGTGGCGGGTAAAGATACCGTCATAGATGGTATCTCTCCACGTCGCGACAGGTAGAAAATACCGTTACATCAGGTAGACACTCAGCCTCGTCGGCACTCCGAAACCAAGAAACGACGAGGCTCTCAGAAAAAAACGGCTCACACTCTAATCATCTATAATCATTTATTAATCCGCGACGCCTCTAGCTAAACCGTAAGCAGATGGCGAACAGACCTTCCGACCTTGGGTAATAAGGGCGATTGTGTCCGTTCATGTTAAACGAACGCAATCACCTTTAACGTCAAGATCGTCAGCACCAACGTAAGCCCTACCCAAACCCCTTCAAGCTTCATGCCGTTCAAAAATGCGGACAACCTGGGATAGACTATTAATTTACTTTTCCTCTCAAAAGAAACCCAACCAAACGCATAAAATTACTTTTTCTTTCAAACTGAGGAACAGGCTCAGCTTTCCGACTGGATCGATTAAGAAAATGAGCAAATTTATTGTGAGCATTAGGGATGCTTCTGGACGCTCGCCAGGACTTCCTTAGCCGGTGACACATCTCAATGATTTCACCCTCTTCCGGAAACCGGACCATAGCGCTGCCTGCTTCAGAAGAAAGCAAGGGTAAAAATTTTATCCAATATATTTTACTCATCAGGTAAGGAACCATCCCCCTAGAATAATCTATTGCGTAAAGCCTAAGATAACCACCTTCAAACTTCAGGCAAAAATCTGAAGTAAACCTAAAATTTAATGACCCATCACCAACAGAAAAATAATGCATAATAAAAATGCCGCGTCGATCACAAGATTTTTTGAGCTCAACAGTTATCTGCATCAATGACATAGGGACAAAATACATAACACCGTAGTGAGGGAAACTTGGTGCAGGGATAAGCTTTCCTAAATATTTTTTTGATGCCTCCTTGCCTGGCAACGATTTACTATTAGAACCCACACCACAAAGCTCCAAATCAGTCATAAAACAGCTCCCTAAATTTAATTAAAAAAAACCATATGAGAAACAATCAACATGCAACTTAATGATGTCGTCAGTTTCTTCCATGCGGCTTAGGCGGCTTTCCCGATTTTCCGCACAGCGTCCACAACACACAAAACGCCCGCCAATGGTTGTAGCGGGTCGCATCACTGAGGTGGCGAGTAGCGCGCCAATAGCGAATGACATGGCCAGCACCGACTTGGGCCAGCGAATGGGCGCCATCTGCGGCACAGAAGGCGGCCAGGGCGAGCATGCGGGCGCGCTGCTGACGACGGTTGTCCTTGCCACCTTTGCGCACATAACCGCGACTGAGGTTTTCGACTTCTTCGAGCAGCTTCATCCTCGACCTCCGATATATTCCGCGACTACCTCAATGCGGCCATGGCCCAGTTCAGCGCTGATTTGCTCGCGTGCTGCTCGATCCTGGTCTTTGTCGACAATGCCACCGGCAATCACCGGCGCGGGGTGACCGGTGAGTTGTTGGTAGCGCTCGCAGGCGTAGGCGGCGCGCAAGTCGTGGTAGCCGGTAATACCGGCCTGCTGCAGAGGCCCACGTCCTTGGCGTAGGGTGTACTCGCGAAACTGTTTCCAGTTCTGTTCGACTGGAATCAGCGAGCGACCGGTTCCCTGCAGGGTGGCTGCTTTCGCCAAGACGCTCAGCTGCCGCTCCTGACTAATGGGTACCGTTCGGGAGCGTCCGCCCTTGGCACCGTCGACAATCGTCACATGGCCGCACTCACGGGCTTCCTGCAGCGCCTTGTGGGCATTCAGTAGCGCTGCTTCCTTGCTGCGCAGACCCAGTTCACGAGCCAAATTGGCGACTGCAGCCGCTCGCAGTTGGTCATCACCACGCAGTTGTTCAAGACCGCGCTCGAGCACGGTCCTGTCCACGCCCAACGGCGGGGTGTCGCGCACCGCGCAGCGCTGGGCAATCCCACACGCTTTGGTAGGGCTGACACTGGGCCAGTTGCGCACCAGGCGCATGACCGTATTGATCGCACTCACCAGGTTCTGCGCATAAGCGGCTGATAACTCACCGCGTTGAACTTGGGCAGCGAGTTGCTGACCGTAGGCCTGCACCCCTTCTGGGCTGATGCGTTCCATCCGGCCGATGCCTTGGGCACTGGCAGCGGATGCAAACTGGGAAAAGCGTTCAGACAGGGTGGCGACACTTGAAAACGACAGCTCGCCGCGTTGAGCGGCCCGATCGAGGGCGATGCGTGCCGCCGAGGCCATGTTGCGACTGCCTAAACCATAGTTACGAGACATGGCGGGGTCCTCCTGGAATGAAAAGGGGTAGGCCACGGATCCGAAGGACGTGGCTCGGGTGGTTGTCTGCTCAGGACCATTGGGATTCGGTAAGTTTTATTCGCACTCGATACGTTCGAGGCAACCGTGAGCAGGGCAGCTTTGGGGACGGGCGCTGCACTTCTTCCCGTACTTTTCCTGAGAACTTTGATTCGGCATTCTTCGAGTGCTGGCCCAGCTAGAGCCCCCACTGAAACTGGAGGCCCTCTCGATCCACGACTGCCGTCAGGATTGGTTTTTTGAGGTTATTGAGATTTTTCCAGCCTTTTCACGCGCATCGTGAAGGGCTGTAGCCCGCAACTAGCACGGGTTGGGTGATGGCTGACAACAGCTGTTTCTGAACGATCTTCAGAAACAGCTGTAAAGCAGGACGAGTCCGAAAGACGCGCGGGCGATGACATGCCGCTGACGAGATGAAGAGATGACGACATGCGTCTCTTCAGATTCAGCCTGTTTTGCATTGGGATATATCGTTCCGGTCTGCCGAAAGACCAGGTGCCGGGAGGCACATCAGGATGGGAGCCCACCACGAAAAAAAGGCGCAACTCGGCCGTGGGGGATCGTTTTGATTTTTCATCCGCATGACGGCTGCGGATTTTGAAGGTTTGGCGCCGATTCGAGTCGGCTAAATTTATTGAAGTGCAGCGCTTTGAATAAGGTTGGGTGACGCCGGTTTAGGCACTGTTTAAGGTTCTTTCAATGCTTTTGAAGCCACAAGGGCTTAGGTTTTAGGCTGTTTATTTAGAGGGCTCAGCAACCCTTGCGTAGGGGAATCACTGATTTCGCTACGTGCCGTGGCAGCATAGCCAATCGGGTTAAGAGCGTCCAGAGCTGGGTTTTGCCCGGACAATCTTTTGAGGAAAAGCTCGCTATGACTCACCTCAGAACCTTAAGACTTTTCCCAGGACAACGTCGTACCTCGGTGTCAGGTAAGAACTCTTGATCAGTATGGCTTGTCGAGTAAGGGCTTCGGGCTGCTCAAGCCAGAGTGAAAAAAATTTGCAGGCTGCCTCTTGAAACCCGAATCCCGTAGGGCACGCTGAAATCTCTCAGTCGGAGGAGCTGCTCTTGAATATCGTGAATAATCTCATCACCGCTGTTCGGTCCGCTCTGAATCGACCAGCAGCGGTATATACAACTGTAATTTATCCCACACGAGGTCATGCAGTGATTGTGCATGATGACTTGGGCGTCGCCGCTGAGCGCTCCTGGTATGAGGACGCAAGAGTCATGTCGACAGCATCGTTGCTGAATACGGCCGCCTTCCACACGGTTGAGGATGACCTGATGAGCAGCGAATCGATTGCAATGGCGGACTGTGCAGGGGACTCGATAGGCATGGGGCTCTACTCGATAAACCCGGCCACTGGATTGCCAATGGTTGATGGGCTCATTGACGTAATGGGGAACCCCATGGGAATGGACTTACATGCTTTTGATGGATCCTCATTTGATTTTTCCAGCTCGAGCTTTTCCGACATGGACAACTGCGGCAGCAGTGGTTGTTCAACGTTTTCCGCGGACTCCAATTTTTGAGCGCGCACTGCTGAATGACGCTCGGCTTAATCGATTGCGGTAGGCAGGACCATTAACGCCCTCACTGGCTAACTGGGTGAGTTACCGGGTGTATTGCGACATCCAGGACGGCGCCTTGCGGATTTTAGTGGTGCAGTTGTGCAACCGCCGTGAAACAGAAAGGAACCTCTTAAATGATGATCGAAATCCCCCCATGCTAGAGACCCTGGGGCGTGCCAATGAGTTATATATGCACGCCATGGTGACGGATGCCCCCTTAAAAGCCGAGCGGCTAAAGGATGATTGGCGTATAGATATGATCATGCTGATGATAGGGCTCAATGAGGCCGTCGAGGCACAGCGTAACGCGGCTGGCGAGTAATCTGTAACGACCTGAAAGGAACCCCACCATTTCGGCGCTACGTTACAATCAGTTGATTATTTAAGGCCTTTGCTGCGGGTGCTTACCAAAGTGCTAAGCGACTGGCACTGGAGAACCGAGCTCCAAGGGTACCCGTGTTCATGTATTGGCCTGGCGCGCCCATCTGGAAATGATCGACAGCATGTCAGGCTTTATCACGTGCCCACCGCCCCTAGAGCTCTGGGCTCGTCAGCACTGACCTTATGCGCAAACTCGTAGGGCGTAATGTGCTCTTCCCGATTGGCGTCCAAGTAGTCAGCCCACCACGTCATCATCAGTCGGCGCTCTTCCAGGTGCTCAGCTTTGTGGATATAGGCAGCGCGCACGCCGTTGCGCTCTTGGTGGCTCATTTGCCGTTCGACCGCGTCACGCGACCATAGGCCGGACTCGACCAACGCGGAACAGGCCATAGTGCGGAAACCGTGCCCGCAAATCTCTATCTTGGTGTCGTACCCCATGCGGCGCAGTGTCTTGTTTACGGTGTTCTCTGACATTGGCCGCCAGTGGTAGTGATCGCCTGGCAGCACCAGCTCAAAACGCCCGCTAAGCCGGCGTATCTGATCTAGTACTTCCAGCGTCTGGCGTGACAACGGGACAAGGTGCGGAGTCCCCATCTTGGCTCCTCGGTGCGACCTCTTGACACCCTCGATTGGTGCCCGTTCGCCGGGAATCGTCCACATGCTCCGGGTATAGTCGAACTCAGACCAGCGGGCAAAGCGCAGCTCACTAGAACGAATGAACACCAGTAAAGCGAGGCTTACAGCAAGACAGGTGAGCGGTCGTCCGGTGTCTGCCTCGCAGCGTTGCAACAACTCCGGCAACCGCTCAAGGGGCAAGGCCGGGCGGTGTTTGGTCTTGCGGGTGGCAGTCCCCCCCACCAGATCAAGCGCCGGGTTGTATTCGATCAAATTGTGCTGAACGGCGATTCGCATGATTCCGGCGATGCGCTGGCGCAGTCGCCCAACCAGATCAAGCGCGCCGCGTTTCTCTACCGCCTTCAGACAGACCAGCAAGTCGCGGGTTTTCAAGTCGGATACGGGGCGTTTGCCCAGCATGGGGAAAAGATCGACCTCAATCTCTTTCAGCACCCTGACCGCGTGATCCTTCGACCATTTGCCGGCCATGCTGGCGTGCCATTCCCGGGCCACCGTCTCAAAGATGTGCCCCGCCTCACTGGCCGCCTCGATCTTTGCTTGCTTAGCGCTCTCGATGGGGTCTTGGTCATGCGCAAGCAACTCGAGTGCCTCGGCTCGACGTGCACGGGCGGCTTTCAGAGTGAGAGCCGGGTAGTTGCCGAACGTAGCCAGACCGGGCTTACCGCTTGGCTTTTTATACTTGAAGCGCCAGACCTTGGTGCCGGTAGCCTTTACAAGCAAAAAAAGCCCTTGCCCGTCGAATAGGGTGTAGTCCTTTGCGCGGGGCTTGGCGGCCTCGCATTTGGGGTCAGTAAGGGGGGTTACGGTGCGCGCCATAGGTATACGCCTCGATATCGAACCGATATATACCTAAACGTATACCTAAATCGTGGGGCTGTACAGGAACATACGGGGATATTCAGACACAAAAAAACCGGCTATAGAGCCGGTTTCTCTAGGCTTCAGCTGTTTACGGGAACATCTGAAACCATACTATTGGTGCCCGAAGCCGGAATCGAACCGGCACGCCCTTACGAGCGGGGGATTTTAAGTCCCATGCGTCTACCAGTTTCGCCATTCGGGCGGTAGCGCGGTGAAGCGGTCTGAATACTGCCAATAACGAAGCTGGCATTTCTGACGCTTATGCAGCAGAGGTGGAAATATATACATCCCGCCCCGGTGAAGCAAGTTCGCAGATGCCCATTTCAAGACTAAATCTTGCAGGACAATGCAAATAAAAAAGCTCCGTAAATCATAGATCTACGGAGCTTGTTTAAAGTGGAGGCCGAGGTCGGAATCGAACCGGCGTAGGTGGATTTGCAATCCACTGCATAACCATTTTGCTACTCGGCCTCAAACATCTGATGTCATGTAGCACAACACCAAACGCGTACAAACTTGGAGTAAGATCTCGATCTAACCCCTTGAAAACATTGAGCTTTTTGAGCGGTCAGTGCTTTCGATGGCGTGAATTATGTACTGATTTCCCGAGGCTGGCAACCCCTTGATTTCAAAAAAAATTCTGCAAGCCGGTTTGACCGTTCAATGCCCGCGAATGTAGTGCTCCAGCTGCCGAATCAGGTCGGCCTGCTCGACGATGGCCTCCTTGACCAGGTCACCGATCGACAACAGCCCGATCAGTTCACCGCCCTCCACCACCGGCAGATGGCGCAGGTGACTGTCGGTCATGACTTGCATGCAACGCTCGATGCTTTGCTGGCTGTCTGCCGTGACTACCGGCGCACTCATGATGGCCCTGACCGGCGTGCCGACCGAAGAGCGTCCCTGCAGCACCACCTTGCGTGCGTAGTCGCGCTCGCTGACCACGCCGACCACCTGCCCGTCTTCAATGACCGGTAGCGCGCCGACGTTTTTTTCGGCCATGATCTTCAGTGCATCGAGGACCATCACGTCGGGCGCTATGCTATGCACCTGGCGATTTTGCACGACCTTCAGCTTGAGTAACTGTGCGGCTGTTTTCATAAGTGCCTCCAATACTGGCGCCCAGACCTCAACGAGCGTGGCATCAAGCCACCCCCACCTCCACCACGCCGGCATTCAAGCGCACCGGCCACACCCGCAGCCGCTGCTGCGGGTATTCCAGGCAACTGCCGTCCTCCAGGCGAAAGTGCTGCTTGTAGATCGGCGAGGCAACCACCAGGTCGCCCTTGATGCTGCCGACCAAACCGCGCCCGATGACATTCGCCCCGGATTGCGGGTCATGGTTGTCGATGGCGTACAGGGTCTTGCCGTGAACGCTCGGCAGGTAGAACAGCGCCACTTGTGCGCCGTCGAGCCAGACGACCACGCCGGAGTTGCTGACCAGATCCCGTTGCTCGCACACCGTTTGCCAGACATCGGTATTGGCGAGGGATTCGACACGCTGGGTATTGGACTGGCTCATCAGACAATCTCCTCGATGACAGGGATAAGGTTGAGTTCGGCGGCCATGATCGGGCGCCGCTGACCGCGTTCCTGGACAAAGTGGATGTCCGGGTCCGGGCGTTTATCGTTGACGAAGGTGCGGAAGCGCTTGAGTTTTTCCGGGTCCTTGAGGGCGTTGGCCCATTCGCATTCATAGCGATTGACCACCAACTGCATCTGCGACTCGAGTTCGGCGCCCAGGCCCAGGCTGTCGTTGATGATCACGTCCTTGAGGTAGTCCAGGCCGCCTTCCAGGCTTTCACGCCAGACCGAGGTGCGCTGCAGTTTGTCGGCGGTGCGGATGTAGAACATCAGGAAGCGGTCGATGTAGCGGATCAGGGTCGCATCGTCGAGGTCGGTGGCGAACAGCTCGGCGTGGCGCGGGCGCATGCCGCCGTTACCGGCCACGTAGAGGTTCCAGCCTTTCTCGGTGGCGATCACGCCGACGTCTTTGCTCTGGGCTTCGGCGCATTCACGGGTGCAGCCGGAGACGGCGAACTTGAGCTTGTGCGGCGAGCGCAGCCCCTTGTACCGGTCCTCGATCGTCAGGGCCATTTGCACGCTGTCCTGCACGCCATAACGGCACCAGGTACTGCCAACGCAGGACTTCACCGTGCGGGTCGATTTGCCGTAGGCGTGGCCGGTCTCGAAACCGGCTTCGATCAGTTCGGCCCAGATGTCCGGCAATTCGTGCAACTGCGCGCCAAACAGGTCGATCCGCTGGCCGCCGGTGATTTTGGTGTAGAGGTCGTATTTCTTCGCGACGACGCCGATCGCGATCAGTTTGTCGGCGCTGATTTCGCCACCGGGGATGCGCGGCACTACCGAATAGGTGCCGTTCTTCTGCATGTTGGCCATGAAGGTGTCGTTGGTGTCCTGCAACGGCACCAGCGAGGCGTCCATGATCGGCTGGTTCCAGCACGACGCGAGGATCGAACCCACGGCAGGCTTGCACACATCGCAACCGGTGTGGCCACGGCCGTGTTTGGCCAGCAGTTCTTCGAAAGTGATCACCCCTTCTACCCGCACCAGGGCGTACAGCTCCTGACGGGTGTAGGCAAAGTGTTCGCACAGGCTTTTGTCGACACTGACGCCACGGGCAATCAATTCATGCTCGAACACCTGCTTGAGCAGCCCGGCGCAACCGCCGCAACCGGTGCCGGCCTTGGTCTGCGCCTTGAGCAGGCCGAGGTCGGTGCAGCCACCGTCGATGGCCGAGCAAATGGAACCCTTGGCGACGTTATGGCACGAGCACACCGTGGCCGACTCGGGCAACGCGCCCGGGCCCAGGGTCGGCGCGCCTTCGGACGACGGCAGAATCAGGCTGGCCGGTTCCGCCGGCAAGGCAATGGCGTTCTGCATGTATTGCAGCAAGGTATCGTAGTAGCTGTTGTCGCCGACCAGCACCGCGCCGAGCACGTGTTTGCCCGTGGCATCCACCACCAGGCGGCGATAGCTGGCGCTGGTTTCGTCGATGAACTGATAGCTGCGCGCGCCCGGCGTGTTGCCGTGGGCGTCGCCGATGGAGCCGACATCGACCCCCAGCAACTTGAGCTTGGTCGACATGTCGGCACCGGTGAACGGCTCGGCGACCTCGTGGCACAACCGCGCCGCGACGCTGCGCGCCATCTGGTAGCCGGGCGCGACCAGGCCGAACAGGCTGCCGTTCCAGGAAGCGCACTCGCCGATGGCGTAGATGTTCGGGTCGATGCTCAGGCAATGGTCGTCGATCACCACGCCACCGCGCGGGCCGATCTCCAGCGCGCAGTGACGGGCCAGCGCATCTTGCGCACGGATACCGGCGGAGAACACCACCAGATCGGTTTCGAGGTATTCGTCGTTGGCAAAGTTCATGCGGTAGCGGTAGTCCTGGCCCGCACTGATCGATTGGGTGGCGCGGGACAGGTGCACACCGACGCCCAGCCGTTCGATTTGCGACTTGAGTGCCAGGCCCCCCATCTCGTCCAGCTGTACCGGCATCAAGCGCGGGGCGAACTCCACCACATGGGCTTCCAGGCCCAGGCTTTTCAGGGCGTTGGCGGCTTCAAGACCCAGCAAGCCGCCACCGACCACCACACCGCGTCGGGCATTGGCCGCCGCTGCGCGAATGGCGTCGAGGTCTTCAAGGGTGCGGTAGACCAGGCGCGAGTCGCCCTCGGCGCCTTCGATCGGCGGCACGAAAGGATAGGAGCCAGTCGCCAGCACCAGCTTGTCGTAGGCGACGCAGCCTTGCGCGGTGATCACCTGGCGGCGGGAGCGGTCGATTTCCAGCACCGGCACGCCCAGGTGCAGGGTGACGCCCGGGGTCTGGTACAGCGCCGCGTCAGACAGCGCCAGCGACTCGGCATCACGGCCGGTGAAATACTCGGAAAGGTGCACGCGGTCGTAAGCGCGCATCGGCTCCTCGCTGAACACGTGCAGCCGATAGTGATCGAGGGCACCGCGCTCGATCAGCTGTTCGACACAATGATGGCCGACCATGCCATTGCCGATCACGATCAGCGTTTGCAGCTTGTTCAACGCGGCAACATTGGAATTCATAAGTAGCACCCGGCTAAAGCCCGTCACGGTTCAAAAATGCAAAAAAAAACGCCTGAAACCTTGCGGTTCCAGGCGTCTTTGCCTGTTCTTTTGCGGTGTTGAAACCAGACGTCTATGCCTGATTCACCGATGTTGCCCACGAATCGATCGTCGTTGACCGAGGGGGCTGCCCACTCGACTGTATTCGCGGCGGGCCTGTAGAGTGTTATGCAGCGATTGTGCCAGGTCGTGCAGACACCGCTTCAGGCCCGCGTATCAGGCACTTGGCGATGCAAGAGCACAGGGATGAACATCCGCGGTTTTGCCTTCGCATAGTGCAGCGGCCTGCGTCAGGGCTTTATAAAAGTGCACGGATGGCGAGCCGGACAGCTCGATGGGGATTGAGCAAGGCCTCGCGCAACAGCCTGGCCGTCGGCGAGTCCGGCACGCCTTTGCGCGATACCCGCTCACAGGGTTTGCTGCGCGAGGTGATGGGCAGCGGGAATGCCGCCCTAGATCATCGGCGAACTGCTGACCACCCGCAGCGCCAGTCCTTCATAGGCATCCAGGGTGATGGTGAAATCGCCTTCAGGCGTGAGATCGCCTTCGACCCGTTCATTGATGATGTCGACCACCGGCCCGGGCGCAACATTGGGCAGGTGCAGGGTTTCGGTGATCGGTGTCGAGCCGAAGTTCAGCGCGGTGATTTGCGTGCCTTTGCCGGCCGGCAATTCATGGACCATGACCAGCAACCCCGGATGCTCGACATCCGGCACCAGGATCTGGCGGCTGGCGGCGATGTCGTAGGCGCGGCGCGCCGCGAGAATCTTCTGCAGCTGCGAGGCGAACGAATCCGGGTCGTCCAATTGACTGATCAGGCTGCCATACAAGGTTTTCGCCCGCGGCATCTGGCCCGCCGACAGCGGTGCATCGGGATTCAGGTCGACCAGGTCGTAGGCTCCGCGATGAATCCAGCGGGTATCGCCGTCGAGCATCAAATCCGCGACCTGCTCGGCCGGTAGCGGCAATGCCCCCACCAGGTCCCAGCCCGACAGGGCGAACACGCCAGGTTGCATGGCGTTGTACATCACCAGCAGCAGATGGACCTGGCGGATCTGCTGAATATCCGCCGGGGTGATCGCATCGAGGTCGCGAATGCCGAGCGCCGCGGTGATGATACTGGCGGTGGTGCAGGACACGCCGTTGGTGACAAATTTCAGGTTATAGGGGGCATGCTCTCCGGCCAGGCGTTCGTACATCTGCTCGCGGATGTGCTCGCGCAAGATGTTGCCGGGAAAGGTCTGGCCCTGATAAAGGAAGGTGTCGTGGGCGTGCAGGGTCCAGAAATGCACCAGTTCCAGGGTCAGTTCGTCATGGTTCTGCAAGGCATGGATCAGCGAGCCCGGGTCGATGCCGAGGTTGTGCATCTGCCGCAGCATCAAGCGCAAAAATTCGGTGTCGCCCATCAGCAACGCATGCTGGTAGGCCGGTCGGGTGATGAAATCATATGAGAGGTCGGCCCCACCGTGGGACATGGAGGCGATGTCGTCGACCGTCAGGTTCAATTCCTGAAAACTGAAGCCGCCGGCCTTGCGAATCGCACCACCCAGCAACTGGTTGCCGGTGATCGACAACGGATGGCTCTCGGACCAGGCGGTGCCATCCAGCTTGCGTTCGACACCGAGGAAGCCGTTGGCGTCCAGGCGCAGGATCTTCGCGCCCATGACATCAATCGCATGCAATGCGTCGCCAATGATCATCTGCTGCGCGGCGAAGGTCGGGTCCAGCCAGTTCAGCGACGGTTGCCCCTCCTTGAAGTAATGCAGGTAGACCCAGCGACGCGGCTTGCCGTCGACGCCCACCACCACCGATGTCGCGCTCCAGTCGGTTTCCTTGACCCCCGGCTCGAAGAAAATCACCCGCTGCAACTGGCCGACGATGTAATGCTTGTCCCGCAGCACGTCTACCTGTGGCGGACTGAGGTTCTGTGCATCGCGCCCCTCGGCGATCTCCGGCAGCAGCGGCCAGTCCTCTTCGCGGATCTCCACCATGTGGTAGAGGCCCGGATAGTCCTCGTACGCCATCTCGGCCAGGCGGAAATCCGCGCCTTTGCCGGTATGCGAGGGGATGACGTCATCGATGATCACCGCATTGTGTGCGGCGGCCATGCGGGTCAGCGCGTGAAGTTGGGCGTCGGTGCCCAGTTGCGGGTCGATGTCGAAGCTGATCCGGTCAAAATTGCCGTCGATCGTCGGGGTGAATTCACTTCCCTTCAGGCCGCCAGAGCGCTTCAGCGGGCCATTGTGAATACCCTGGATGCCGATTTTCGACAGCGCGTGCCACAGGGCTTCATCGCCCAGCGCTTCGAGCACGGTGCCGTTTTCCCGGGTGATGATGGAAGCCGGGTACGCGGTGAACCACACCGACGCCAGGGCCGAAGCATCACGGGGCCGCGTATGGGCATAGGGCTGTTGCCACAACCGACCTTGCCCGGAGTAAAGCCTGGCCCGCTGCCTGGCGGCCTGCAGCATGGATTGCTCGACCAGCCAGGTCACTTGGTTCTTTTCAGCAGCCGTCATAAAAACAATTACCTGTTGTCGGGGTGAAACCGCAATCGGCCATTGCATCGGTGCCAATGGCTCCGTTCGTCTCCATATGAGGCCCTGGCGTGGGATTCGTTGCATTGACCGGTTGAATCCGGGTCAGTCACTCAAAATCAATGCCTGATCCCTTGGCATCGCCGATGCCCGGTTTCAAGCGTCCCAGGGTGCCACTGCATCCACGTCAATGGCATACCGCGCAATGGCCTCGGCACAGACGCTGGCATCGAGGCGTCCCTCGTTTACCAATGAAGTCAGCGCACTCAAGACGATCTGATAACGGTCCACTTCGAAAAACCGGCGCAGCTGGCTGCGGGTATCGCTGCGGCCAAATCCGTCGGTGCCGAGCACGGTGTAACGGGCCAGGAGATAGCTTGAGATCAGCTGGGGCAAGGCGCGAACGTAATCGGTGCAGGCAATGATCGGCGTCAAGTCGTTGAGCGACTGCTGTACATGGCTGCATCGCGCAGACTGTCCAGGATGAAGGCGATTCCAGCGATCCACTTCACGGGCATCACGTGCCAACTCGGTGAAACTGGTAACGCTCCAGACCTGGCTATCAATGCCCCAATCGCTGGCCAACAACTGTGCGGCAGCGATCACTTCGCGCAGGATGGCGCCGGAACCCAATAGCCGGACTGCGCCGCGCGCGCCCTCGACTTCATGCCGGGCAAACAGGTACATGCCCTTGATAATCGCCTGTTCGACCGATTCAGGCAGGTTGGGCTGCGGGTAGTTTTCGTTCATCAAGGTGACGTAATAAAACTCGTCCACCTGACGCTCCAGCATCTGGCGCATGCCATGATCCAGAATCACCGCAAGCTCGCCGGCGAACGCAGGATCGTAGGCGCGGCAGTTGGGCACCATCGACGCCATCAAGTGGCTGTTGCCGTCCTGGTGCTGCAGACCTTCGCCACCCAGCGTCGTGCGCCCTGCGGTCGCGCCGAGCAGGAACCCGCGAGCCCGCTGATCCGCCGCCGCCCAGATCAAATCGCCAATGCGCTGGAAGCCGAACATCGAGTAGTAGATGTAGAACGGCAGCATTGGCAGGCCATGCACCGAATAGCTGGTCGCGGCGGCCACCCAGGAGCTGATGGCGCCGGCCTCGCTGATGCCCTCTTCGAGAATCTGGCCATCCAGGGCTTCCCGATAGCTGAGGATCGAACCGATGTCCTCTGGCTCATAGCGCTGCCCCACGCTGGAATAGATTCCGATCTGCTTGAACAGGCTGGCCATGCCGAACGTGCGCGCCTCATCCGCCACGATCGGCACGATTCGCGGTCCCAGTTGCTTGTCTCGCAGCAACCCGCTGAGTATCCGCACGAAGGCCATGGTGGTGGACATTTCCTTGCCTTCGGCGGCGATGGCAAACCCGGCGTAGCTGTATACATCGGGCACGGCCAATGGTTGCGAAGTGGCAGGCCGCGACGGCATGTATCCGCCCAATGCACGGCGGCGTTCATGCAGGTAGCGCATTTCCGCACTGTCCTGCTCGGGCTTGAAGAAGCTCAGCGCGATCGCCTGTTCATCGGTCAATGGCAGGTTGAAACGGTTGCGGAACGCGAGCACTGCCTCATTATCGAGTTTCTTCTGCTGGTGGACGGTCATCTTGCCCTGCCCGGCAGCGCCCATGCCGAAACCTTTCTTGGTTTGCGCCAGGATCACCGTGGGCTTCTTGCCCTCGCGCAGTGCGCTTTGATACGCGGCAAAGATCTTCACCACGTCGTGACCGCCGCGCTTGAGGCGGTCGATCTGCTCGTCGGTCAGACCCTGGGCCAACTGCGCCAACGCCTCGTTCTGGCCGAAGAATTGATCGCGGTTGAAGCGCCCATCCTTTGCCGCAAAGGTTTGAAACTGGCCATCGACGGTGCTGGACAATGCCTGGACTAATGCGCCGTCTTTATCCTGGGCAAACAGTGCGTCCCAGTCGGAGCCCCAGACCAGTTTGATGACATTCCAGCCGGCACCGCCGAACAGCGCCTCAAGCTCATCGATGATGCGTCCATTGCCCCGGACGGGACCGTCCAGGCGCTGCAGGTTGCAGTTGACCACCCAGACCAGATTATCCAGCCCTTCACGCGCCGCCAGCGTCAGGGCCGACATGCTTTCCGGCTCATCCATTTCACCGTCGCCAAACACCCCCCAGACGGTGCGCCCGCAGGTGTCTTGCAGGCCGCGGTGCTTCAGATAACGCATAAAGCGAGCCTGGTAAATCGAACTGATCGGACCGATCCCCATGGAACCGGTCGGGAACTGCCAGAAGCCCGGCATCAACCAGGGGTGCGGATAACTCGACAACCCCCGGGCGCCATTGGCGCGTGCACCGATCTCTTGTCGATAGTGCTGCAGATCCTGTTCCTCCAGGCGTCCCTCGAGAAAGGCCCGGGCATAGACGCCGGGTGCCGAGTGCGGCTGGTAGAACACCAGATCACCACCGCAGGTTTCGCTCCGGGCCCTGAAGAAGTGGTTGAAGCCCACTTCAAACAGGTCGGCGGCGCTTGCGTAACTGGCGATATGTCCACCCAGTTCACCATAAGCATGATTAGCCCTGGCAACCATGGCCAGGGCATTCCAGCGCATGATCGATGCCAGGCGCTCTTCGATGGCCAGGTCCCCTGGAAACACCGGTTGTTGCTCAACGCTGATGGTGTTGATGTACGGGGTGCCATGGCTGGGCCGCCAGCCGATGTCCGAAGCGCTCGCCACGGCCACCAGCATGTCCAGGATCTGCTTTGCCCGTGCCGTGCCGCCATGGGCAATGACGGAGAGCAGAGCGTCACGCCATTCAGCGATTTCCTGAGCGTCTTCGGGGGGCTCACCCGGTAACTGGGCGTGAAGATCGGACGGGTTCATGGGCATCTCCTGCGAATGTCGGGGTACCCGGGTCATGGTTGATTCAGTAAAAGGATAGTCCTGACGTGGACTGGATGACGTAGCACGCTTGCAACGCGCTTATCGACTGTCACACCGCATTCGCGAGCAAGCCCGCTCCCACAGGGATCCATGGCAAGTCTGGATATTTGTGTGCACCACAATCTACCGTAGGAGCGAGGCTTGCCCGCGAAGAGGCCAGTACATCCAACATCGATGTATCCCCGGATACCCTATTGAAAATCACACAAGGCAAACGCGTGCCGCGAGCAAATCCATAGCGGTGTCCGCGGATCAGCAAAACAGCGGTTCGTGCAGGGGGGAGATGAACTGAACAGCAAGGTGCACCTGCCCTGGCGCACCTTGTATTGAGGGGGTATCAGGCGTTACAGCGCCAGGGGACGATCGCCATGTTCGTCCTTGATGCGGGTCGGCAGGCCCATCACGTCCAGCGCCTTGAGGAACGGCTCGGCCGGCAGCTCTTCGACGTTGGCCATGCGCTGCACGTCCCACTCGCCGCGGGCGACCAGCAGGGCTGCTGCCACAGGCGGCACGCCAGCGGTATAGGAAATGCCCTGGCTGTCGGTTTCCGCGAAGGCGTCTTCATGATCGGCCACGTTGTAGATGAACACCTCGCGCGGCTGGCCATCCTTGATGCCCTTGACCAGATCGCCGATGCAGGTCTTGCCGGTGTAGCCCGGCGCCAGCGAGCTTGGATCGGGCAGCACGGCCTTGACCACTTTCAGCGGCACCACTTCCAGGCCTTCGGCGGTCTTGACCGGTTGCTCGGAGAGCAGGCCGAGGTTCCTCAGTACAGTGAACACATTGATGTAGTGCTCGCCGAAACTCATCCAGAACCGCACGTTGGGCACGTCGAGGTTCTTCGACAGCGAGTGCACCTCATCGTGGCCGGTCAGGTACAGGTTCTGCGACCCTACCACCGGCAGGTCGTCGGTGCGTTTGACTTCGAACATGGTGTTGCTGGTCCACTGGCTGTCCTGCCAGCTCCACACCTGTCCGGTGAACTCACGGAAGTTGATTTCCGGATCGAAATTGGTGGCGAAATACTTGCCATGGGAACCGGCATTGACGTCGAGAATGTCGATCGAATCAATGCGGTCGAAATACTGTTGTTGCGCCAGCGCCGCATAGGCGTTGACCACACCCGGGTCGAAGCCCACGCCGAGGATGGCGGTGATGTTCTTCTCTTTGCACTCGGCGAGGTGGTTCCACTCGTAGTTGCCGTACCAGGGCGGTGTCTCGCAGATTTTGCCCGGTTCTTCGTGAATGGCGGTGTCCAGGTAGGCCACGCCGGTATCGATGCAGGCACGCAGCACCGACATGTTGAGGAAACTGGAGCCGACGTTGATTACGATCTGCGAGCCGGTTTCGCGGATCAGCGCCTTGGTCGCCTCGACATCCATGGCGTTCAGCGCAAAGGCCGTGATTTCAGCGGGCTCTTTGAGGCTGCCCTTGGCCTTGACGCTGTCGATGATGGCCTGGCATTTGGAGATGTTGCGCGACGCGATAGCAATACGACCGAGTTCATCGTTGTGCTGCGCGCACTTGTGGGCCACCACCTTGGCGACACCTCCTGCACCAATGATAAGTACGTTCTTCTTCAATTTATCTAACTCTCCTCTGCGCCAGCTTACGAAAGGCTGGACATGTAGTCGTTGTAACCAAATTCGCGAACCACCTCGATACTACCGTCGAGTTGTTTCACTACGATGGACGGCATTTTCAAGCCATTGAACCAGTTCTTCTTGACCATGGTGTAGCCCGCTGCATCAACGAACGACAGCCGATCGCCGATGGCCAGCGGCCGAGCAAATTGATACTCGCCGAAAATGTCCCCGGCCAGGCAGGATTTGCCGCACACCATGTAGGTGTGCTCACCCTCGCTGGGTGCCAGCTTGGCGTTCAGGCGGTAGATCAGCAGGTCGAGCATGTGCGCTTCGATGGAACTGTCCACGACCGCCAGGTGCTTGCCGTTGTAGAGGGTGTCGAGCACGGTGACTTCCAGCGACGCGCTCTGGGTGATGGCGGCTTCGCCCGGCTCCAGGTAGACCTGTACGCCGTATTTCTGCGAGAAGGCCTTGAGGCGCGCGCAGAACTGGTCCAGCGCATAGCCTTCACCGGTGAAGTGAATGCCGCCACCGAGGCTGACCCACTCGACCTTGTGCAGCAGATGCCCGAATCGCTCTTCGATGGTGCACAGCATCTGGTCGAACAGGCCGAAGTCGCCGTTCTCGCAGTTGTTGTGGAACATGAAGCCGGAGATCTGCCCGATGACCTGTTCGATCTTCACCGGGTCCCATTCGCCCAGGCGGCTGAACGGGCGCGCCGGGTCGGCCAGCAGGTAATCCGAGCTGCTCACCTGCGGATTGACCCGCAGGCCGCGGACCTTGCCCGCCGACGCTTCGGTGTAGCGCTGCAGCTGACCGATGGAGTTGAAGATGATCTTGTCGCAGTTCTCGAGCATCTCCTCGATCTCGTCGTCGGCCCAGGCCACGCTGTAGGCGTGGGTCTCGCCGGCGAACTTCTGTCGACCGAGCTTGAGTTCGTAAAGCGACGACGACGTGGTGCCGTCCATGTACTGCTGCATCAGGTCGAACACCGACCAGGTGGCGAAGCACTTGAGCGCCAGCAGGGCCTTGGCCCCGGACTGTTCGCGCACATAGGCGATCTTCTGCATGTTCGCCAGCAGCTTTTGTTTATCGATGAGGTAATACGGCGTTTTGATCATTTCGAGGCGCCTCCGGCAAGGCCAGCCAAAAAAGGATGCGCATTGTGCCTTCACTTATTGCATATCGAAAGAGCAGAATGCGCAGTTTGCCGATTGTTGGGTGGCGGCTACCCGGTCGATAGAATCGAAAATGCAGCGCTTGGTGCCCTTCGGGCTGACGAATGCCAGCTGTCGAACGAAGCGAGGCTGCGATCTTGCCATTGTTTGTGCCGTGCCAAGACTCGGGAGTGAACATCCTACGCACAAAATACCTTTTAAGTATCAAGCAATACTTGCTCGATATTAGACGACCTAAAACACACCGAGGAAACTGGCATCAATCACAATTATACCTGACGCGCATAGTCATGACCCCAGCCTGCATAACCGTCCCCCAGTATCCCCATCTACCTTCAGAGCACCTCTCCTCCCGAGCAACCATCAAGCCTCAGCGGAAACTCATCATGCGTATATCCCCACGACCTTTCGGCATTGCTCTCTTAAGCACCTTTTCGGCAGCCCTCTGCCAAGCCTCCGATTTCAGTTGGGTCGACCCGGCCGTCGCCTCCGTCAATCAGGAAGTCATCGAGCTGCGCCACACTATTCACCAGAACCCCGAGCTGGGAAATATGGAGGTGAAAACCTCAGGACTGGTGGCACAGCAGCTCAAGGCACTGGGGCTGGAGGTGCGCACCCACATCGGCAAGACTGGCGTGGTCGGCGTGCTCAAGGGTGGTAAACCCGGCCCGGTGGTGGCCTTGCGCGCGGACATGGATGCCCTCCCCGTCAAGGAAATGACCGACTTGCCGTTCGCCAGCACGGCAACCGGCCTGCGCCGGGGGGAAACGGTGCCGGTCATGCATGCCTGTGGGCATGACACGCACACGGCGATGCTCCTGGGCGCGGCCAAGGTACTTGCGCAGCATCGCGACGAGGTCGCCGGAACCGTGGTTTTTCTGTTCCAGCCGGCCGAAGAAGGCGCCGCCGACGTGGATGAGTTCCAGGCCGATGCGGTGATCGGCGCGCAGGCAATGATCCGCGATGGGGCACTGGACTCGCCGAAGGTCGAGGCCATATTTGGGGTGCATGTCATGGCCGGTTACCCGACCGGCCACCTGTATTACAAATCCGGGACTGTGCTCAACAGCAACGATGCCTTTCGCATCACTATCAAAGGCCAGCAGACCCACGGCTCGGCGCCGTGGAGCGGCGTGGACCCGATCATCGCCAGCGAGAACATCATCGGCGGCCTGCAGACCCTCGTCAGTCGGCGGATCGACATGACCAAGGGCATGGGCGTCATCAGTGTCGGCACGATCAATGCCGGCTCGGCGAGCAATATCATTCCCGAGACGGTGGAACTCACTGGCACCATTCGCACCAATAACGCCTCGATACGCGACACCATGCTGCAGAAGATGCCGCCGCTGGTGAACGGCATCGCCAGCGCCTATGAGACCCAGGCCAACCTGTTACTGGTGAACATTGCCCCGGTGACCACCAACAACCCTGCGCTGACCGAAGCCATGGTGCCCGCACTGGAGCTGGCTGCGCCGGGCAAGGTCGAGCGGCTGGAATCCTCGCTCTCACCGAGTGAGGACTTTGCCTTCTACGCAGAGAAGGTGCCGGGGCTGTTCGTGTTCCTTGGGGCAACGCCTGCAAACCAGGACATGCAGAAGGCCCCGAATAATCACAGCCCCTACTTCACCGCGGACGATGCGACCCTGGCCACAGGGGTGAAGGCGCATGTCCAGTTTGTGCTGAACTATCCAGGGCGGGTGGCCGGACGATCTTGAAGGCTGAATTATCCAGAGGCTTGGGCGTGACCACCCATCAGCTAGATCCCGCATCCGCAGCAGGCCACTAGACTTCACAAGGGGGATGAAATCAACGCACCTCAAATCAGGAGATCTGTGATGAACAGAACATCTTGGCTGGCGTTGGTGGTGGCGGTAGGGGCGATTTCGGGTTGCGCGAGCAGAACCGAGATCGTCGATGTCCCCCTCGATGCCACCCCGCAAAACGCAGAGCATATCGCTCGAGCCACCCTCAGCCCGGTGGGCAACCAAACCAGCATCTGGCTCACCGTCGGTGGTGTCCCCCACGACATGGCCGTATCCAGCCGCCTCGACACCGCTATCTACGCTGGCTCTTGCCAGCAGCTGGGCGCACAACCGGCGTACAAGACCCGGCAGGCCAACAGCGTCGACTATCCATCGCTGGCCCCGCGCACCCAACATTGGGCCCAGGCACCGGTGGCGCTGAGCGAACTGGCCAAAGGTGATTATGCCTTGCTCGTTCGCACCAGTCCGGCAGACGGCAGCCGTCCTCTTTTCTGCGGCAACATCAGCGCTGGCTAGGGGCGCATCAAGCCAGCCGTTCGGTACCGCGGCCTGCGCAACTTGCGCCAGGCCACGGCGACGCCTCCACCAGCAGCCCTGTTTCCAGATTCCATCAGCCTGATCGCTCGCGATGGCTTTCGAATTTCCGTCGTGCGCTACAAGGCTTCGAGAGTCATCAATGGCAACCTGATCATGGCCGGCGCGACGGGCAGGGGAAATCCGTCATAGAAAGCCTGAACCCTGAACCTGATTTTGGTTAGCGCCCCCCGCAGAGGAAATTTTCGATTTCGGTTTCAAATTAAAAACCACTTTCTAATTTCTTCATAATCTGATCCCTGCTGCGGCAGAAACTATCGTTGATAGGTTCAGGAGGGATGGTAAATACAATCGCATATACGAGCTGTATTGCGTGTCATTCCAACGATTGTGCTGCCAATACCCGCCACAGTGACCCAAGTTGCTTATCTACGTTTTGCGCCAGGCACAGCAATAAAGCCTTGCTGGTAAGCTTTGAAGCTGGGTCTTCAAGCACATGCGCTGAATGGAGGCAACTGAATGAAGCTTGCAGTTCTGCTCCTGTCCTGTACTGGCTCAGCTCGGGTAACCGATTTCAGTCGAGAGCGGGTCCACTCTATCGTCGGTAACGTAGCTGGCTATTTTCTCGATCAGTCCGGTGGTCGCGTCAGCATGGAGTTTCGCGTTTTCGACTGGTTCCAGCTGCCTCACACCAGCCAGCAGTGGAACGACTTGGGATTCGGCGCGGGTCCAGCTGTCAGCCCGCTTGTCGCGCAGGGGCTCAATGTCGATCTCGCGCCCTACGACCATTTCGCCTTGGTGATCGACAAGTTCGACGCTTCGAGCGCAGCGGTTTCACCGCAATATCCCAACTATGTCCATGTCGGTGCGCAAAGCCTCGATCCTGCCCTTCTCGAACACGAGCTCGGGCATTTTTTTGGTGCGGGCCATGCGAATCTCGACTCACCCGCAGGACCCATCGAGTATGGCGACCGGTTCTGCATCATGGGGCGCGAGGGTGCCAAGTACAGTTTCGTCCACACTCCGCTGAACCGCCTGCGGCCTGACGGTAGAATCGACACGACTCAGTCCGATACCGGGCCCGGCATGGCCGCGCCGTCTCTCATCGCTTGCGGCTGGCTGGATCTGGCAGTGCACGCTGTCGACATTAGCGCACCTCTGAACGCTGGCGTTCGCCGCGCGCAAGTCAAACTTGCCGCGTTGCCCGTCACGGCGGGAAATCGCCTCTGCGCGTTTGCCGACGGTATCGTAGCTGGCCAGCGACTTCTCCTCGAATACCGTAGTTGCACCGGGTGGGATCGGGGCCTGCCGCATCAAGGCCCCGGATGGGTCATCGCACACCTGACCGGTCTGGAAAATCGCTCGGGGATGTCCCTGCAGATTGGCGCGCTCGCGGCGTCCCCCGGAGCTTCGATGGTATCCAGCAAGGGGGCCGTTCAGCTCACTATCGATACCGCGACGGCTTCAGAAGTCACCCTGACAGCCGAGGTCATGGCACCTGTGGCGATCGACCGCGCCGCGCCGGCTGTCGCCAGTTGGGGCACGGACCGCATGGATATCTTTGGCCGCGGTCTCGACAAGGCAGCCTTCCACAAAGCCTGGGCACAAGCGTGGTATCCATCCCAGGCGGCCTGGGAAGATCTCGGAGGAGGCTTCACCGGCCCTCTGGCTGTCGCGTCCTGGGGGACAGACCGTCTGGATATCTTCGGAGTCGGCCTCGACAAGGCGATGTGGCATAAAGCCTGGGCGCAACGCTGGCATCCCTCGCAAGCCGGATGGGAGTCGATCGGTGGGGGCTTCATCAGCCCGCCAACCGTCGCATCCTGGGGGGCTGACCGTCTGGACATTTTCGCTCTTGGCCTCGACCAAGCCGTATGGCACAAAGCCTGGGCGCAGCGCTGGCATCCTTCGCAATCCGACTGGGAGCCTCTTGGAGGCAAGTTCATCAGTCAGCCATCGGTCGCGTCCTGGGGGCCGGAACGACTGGACATCTTCGGCGTCGGCCTTGACAAGGCCATGTACCACAAGGCCTGGGCCAATGGCTGGCACCCATCACCTGGCTGGGAGTTCCTCGGCGGAGGCTTTACCAGCCCTCCGGCAGTCTGCTCCTGGGGCCCCGATCGACTTGATATTTTCGCGCTCGGGCTCGACGGTAGCATGTGGCACAAGGCTTGGGCGCAGCGCTGGTTCCCATCGCAAGAAGGCTGGGAGCCGCTCGGAGGCAAGTTCCTGAGTCCACCCGCTGTGGTTGCGTGGGGCCCGGGTCGAATCGATATCTTTGCAGTGGGTCTCGATGGTGCCATGTACCACAAAGCGTGGAGCGACGGCTGGTATCCGTCGCCTTCCGGATGGGAAAACCTTGGCGGCATCTTCGCAAGCGCTCCAACCGTCGTTTCTTGGGAATCAGATCGACTGGACATCTTCGGTGTGGGTAAAGATTTCGCGATATGGCACAAAGCATGGGCAAACGCCTGGCATCCATCAGCCACCGGTTGGGAACCCCTTGGTGGGGGGTTTCTATAAGGTTGATTGCACAATAGGTGTTTATACCGAGACGACCCTCGCAGGCTGTTTGAAAACGCACTGAAGGCCGGCCCAACAAACGCCCCGACTTGTTCGGGGCGTTTGTTTTTGTGCGAGTGACAGACAAAAAAGGCTTTCAGCCCATTAACGCCATCGCACTCAGCATCATTTGATCCTCCTCTTCCGCGCACCAGGCACCGACCCATCGCTTTCACTCAAAAAAATCTGCCTGGGCAAGGTGAACCCCCGCAACTTGAGCAGCGCCAGCGGCCCCGTGCCCAGTTCGGTGCGCAGGTTCCAGGTCAGGTCCAGGCCGTCCGGAGCCCTGACCTGCAGGCGGTGCAGGCTGTCGCTGTCGTTCAGCGGGGTGACCCGGGCTTTTTCCAGCAGGCGGATCAAACCCCAGGTGCCTTCGTAGTCACCGAACAGCCGTTCGTTGGCCTGCACGCTGATCCAGGTCAGGCGGGTGCCCGGGTGGCTGCTGAAGCCGGGCCAGCTGAAGCGCTGCCAGCTTTCCTTCTGGTTGAAGTATTCATGGGTCTCGCCATTGAGCACGAAGGTGGTTTGCACCACGTCGCGCACCGGCTTGCCGCGCAGTTCGAAACTCAGGCCCATGCCGCCGTCGGTGTAGAGCACGTCGGCCAGGTGGCTGAGCTGGTTGATCGCGCTGAGGAATTGCGGGTTGAAACGCAGGCCCTGGCTGTGCCGCGGATCGGCCACCCAGCGGCTGCCTTCCCGGCGCAGCACGCCGCCCAGTTGTTGCTGCAGGAATTGGTCGATGCGCCCGGAGTCGGCGCGGATCATCTGCCCCAGCATCGGCAAGGAGGCGTCGCTGGCGGTGGCGGCGAAGGGGAAACGGCCGGCGAAGGCGCTGTGCCAGTCGCTGACGATTGCGCGCTGCCACTGGCGGTTGAGGCCCGCCGCCGACGGTTGCAGCACCCGTTGCCAGGCCTGGTCCAGCGGCTGCACGAACAGGGTTTCACCGACCTGGCCCCACTCGGTGCCGAGGCTGGCCGCGAGCAGGCTGCCGTAGGCCTGGGTGTCGGTGAGGTCGACATTCTTGCCCTGGAACACGCTCTGCGCCAGGGCCTGGGTCATGGCCTGCGGGTCGGTCGCGTTGTCCACTTGCTGCAGTTTCAAACGCACCCGGGTGACGCGGGTGAGGAAGGCTTGCAGGCTCAATCGGTCGCTGTCGCTGCGGCCTTCAGCGTCTGTGCCGAGCACGGCCAGCAACGGGCCGAAGGTGGCGTCCAGCGGCCCCCGCGGTCCCTGTAGCTGCTGGTCGATCACCGGCACCGGGGCCTGGCCGACCAGCTTCTGCGCCGATTTCACCAGCGACTCGGCCAACGCCGGGCCGCGCACGCCGGCCTGGCCCTGGTAGGCCAGGGTGTTCATCAGCGCGATCAGCGGCGACTGGCGCACATCGCTCATCAGCGTCAACTGATCGATCACCTCGCCCAGGCTAGCGGCCGGCTGCCAGCGCAGGCGGTTGAGAAAATCCAGCCAGGCGCTGGCGTAGTCCTTGAAGTAGCGCTCAGTCAGGCGCGCCTTGAGCACGTCCGGGGTCAGGTCGGCGGCAAGGTCGGTGGGGTTGTCGCTGAGCACCCAATCGATCTCCTCGCGCCGCGCCTCGGCGATGGCCTCGATGGCCTGGCGCACCTGACCGTCCCAGGCCTGGCGGGTGAACACCCCCGGCACGCTGGCCCGGCTGGTGAACAGCGCGCCGGCCTCGGTGTCGCCGACCATCTGCGCCAGGCTCAAGGCCGGGGCGTGATTGGCCGCCGCGTCGAGCACTTGTTGGTACAGGCTGGTTTCGGCATTGCGCTGGCCCAGCTGGCCGAGCAGCACCTGCCGTGCCTGGGCGACCAGTTTCGGGTCGGCCTCGATGCGCCACTCGGGGTGCGCCGCCAGGTGCTCGGCGTAGAACTGCCACAGGCTTGGCGCCAGGCCTTGCCAGAGTCCCGGCGACAGGCCGGCGCGGGTTGGCTCGGCCGCCTGCAGGATGTTGGCCAGGAACGCCGCGTCGGTTCTTTCCGGACGCGCCAGCATCAGGTAGGCCTTGAGCTGGTCGTAGGCCTCCCGGGCCCGTTGGCCGCGTTCGGCGCTGCCCGGGGGTAGCTTGATCAGGGCGGTGAGTTTCGCCTGCAGATTGGCGGCGGCCGGGTCGCGCAGCAGGCGCTGGTTGGCTTCGACATAGATGGGCTGTACCACCTGCAGCAGGTTCTGGTTCTGGTTCAGGCCGAAGCGCTGGTACCAGGGCGCGCCGTGTTCGGCGCGGTAATCCAGGCGCGCCAGTTCGCGCATCAGGTCGTTCAGGGCCAGCAGTTGGGCGTCGCCCTGGCCGGCTTGTTCGAGGGATGCCAGCGAGCTTTGCACTTGGGCGATGTGCACGCGGTTAGTGGCGAAGGACAGCAGCAGGCCGGCGCCCCACACCAGCGCCAGGCCCATCACCAACGCCGAACCGATGCGCACGGGGTGCGAACCCAAACGGCGACTGTGCACGGTCTTGTCATCGAGCACGCCCTGCCAGGCCGGATCGATGGGCCAATGGTGCGCCGCGTGCCCCTGGTGCTCGGGCAACGGCAGGCTGAACCACAGCCCGCGCAACGGCAGACCGCGGGCGAATTCGCCAAACAGCGGCGCGAGCGCCTGGCGCCAGCGGGGAATGCCCTCGGCCTGCAGATCGCGCGACAGGCGCAGCAGGAAGTCATGCTTCATGTCGCCGAATATTTGCGCCCAGCCGGATTGGCGCAAGGGCAGGATCAGCTTGTCCAGGCCGGTTTCCAGGTCCACGGCGGTGGCGCGGGCGGGCAGCAGGCAACCCACCGGTTGGGTCGTGCGCTTGGGCTGCGGCCACTCGCTGTAGCAAACCTGCCACAGGTACAGCGGCAACTGCCAGTGCAGCTGGCGGGCCAGGGCTTGCAGGTAGCGCACGCCAGCGCCCATCGCGGCGGCGTCGCTGCTCTGTTCCTTGTTCAGGGCCCAGATCACGCCGTCGAGCGCGCGCCAGCGGTTCAGGCGGCGGTACTGGGCAAAGGGCGCATCCTCCACGTTGCCTTGCACGCTGCCGCCCCAGATCAGGACGGTGTCCTGGCCTTCCAGCCAGTTTTTTTGGGTGAGGCCCGGGGCGATGGCGTGGATTTGTTCGGGTTCGCCGACGACCAGCAGGAGGCGGATTTTACGGCGCCAGAAGGGACCGTGACGCTCGCGCAAATACGCTTGAACGAGGGCGGTCGGTTGCACTCGAGTATCAGGGGATTCCGTGGCGGCGGGTTGCGCAGGCGGCACAGCATCATCCGCGTCGAGCCGGTCAAAAGCCGAATGCCCCAACTGAAGGCCCAGCAGTCGATACCCTGCCAGCAGCCCCACCAGGACCAAAGTCGTGGCCGATACCACCCAAAGCCAGATCGTTTGCCGTTCACTGCCGGCCGCAAGCCCCAGCGACTCGGGGTCATGCCAAACCAGCACCCCCAAGATCACACCGGTCAGCAACAGCAGGCCAACCAGCATCCCCATTCCTACAGCGTGGCGAAACTGCATGCGAGATTCCTATTTAGAAAGTGCTGACACCGGCATCAAGACCGTGCCCCAGAGTCCGGCCGTGGCCGGGCCACCACCACTGAAAATCAACTGCGCTCCAGCGCCGCGCTCAATCGTCTGCGTCGCGGCAGCGATGGCCAGCCAAGGGGATGTTTTTCCCGGATGCCCCAGCAACGCATCCAGATCGCAAGGCGCCTGCTGGCCCAGCATGGGTTCTTCAGCCAACACGGTTGCGATGGCGGCATGACGTTGTGGGTCGATACCCACCCGCCAGGCCTTCTCGATTGACTTCGCTTCAAGCGGCACCCAGTCGAGGGCTTGACGTGTGGCGTAGAGCAGATCTGCTTCGGTAGGCTTGCGCTCCTGCTCAGGACGGTGCAGGTAGGCGATCGGCGCCAGGGTGGTTTGCGTCAGGCGGTTGCCGAACAACACGCCGACGGCGACTTCTGCCGTGCCCTCGGGCTGTTCCGGTGCAAAACGCACGGCCACTACCATGAGCAACGCCTGGTCGCCGATGCGCTGGTCGAGCCATTGGTCCAGCGCGGCCAGCCCACTGCCCTCGACAGGTACCGTCGATTGGCGGATGCCGGACTCGCGCCATGCCTTTCGCCACACTCGGCGCCACTGGTCCTCAGACAAACCGCTATCGACTTCCAGCAACAGAGCCAGTGGCGCGCTATCAGGCAATCGCGCCAGGGTTGCCGCCAAGTCGGCGAGCACGGGTGTAAGTGTTCGCAGCAGTATTCGTTTGAGATCTGCATCCGTATCGTCTGACAGGCGACTATGACTAGACGTTGTCAGGTCCAGCCTGGACGGTTGAGCTTTCAGGGCTTTGGTTGCGCTCAGCAAGGCATCCAATTGTGCTGCCGGTTGCTCCCCTGGCGCTCGAAGTGCGGTGTACAAACTCACGCCCAATACTTGCTGCGAGCGTCGACCCTGACGAATCTTGCGGATCAGGTCTTTTTCGCGGGCTTCATCCCAGCCGTCGGCAGCAGATTGTTCGCCTATATGACGTAGCACTCGCGCAAACCCCAGCACGCACCAACTCAGGATCGGTACGCCTACCGCCAGACCCCAGAAATCAACAGGCTTCTGGGGCAATGTTTCGTCGCCGAACAGTAAGGTCCCTGCTACCCCCAACAACAAACCGGACAGCAGCAAGCCGAGCCACAACCAGGCACGAGGCCGTGCGGGACGTGGCGCGAGAGGTGGAACTTTATCCAGTCTGATGGGCATAGTTAGCGCGCTCCCGTTTCAGACAGGGATGATATCAATGCACAACGGCTGATGTGGAGAAGGCCAACAAATGTAAGCGGATCAACACTGTCTTTAATCGGTGAGTGACCTTCAGCAATGATCATACGACCGTAGACTGGAATCGGACAACGCAACAGATCGTCATTACAGATCGCATCGATATTTACGAGCTTCATTACAACGAAGCCTGGAAAAACGGTTCCCTCGTCGGTGTTTTTTCTACGACCATTGCGTTTGCCACTCATACTCAACCCCATTCTAGAACCCTGCGCTTAATCTCACAGGCTCTCTTTAGTAATATTCAAAAATCAAAGCCATGGATCGCCTTGCTATAAATAGTCTACGCACACACCAAACACAGCATCGCCCCTCCTACTTCAATAGGTCGATATACTTCCACGCGACCGAGTTCGCCGCTGCGACTGACCAAAAATATATTTAATTAAAATTTAATCATTTTTTGCACCTACTAGTTCGCCCTGCCGAACCATTCGGATAACGTCGCGCTCACGAACTCCACCCCCCTTCGAAAGAAGAGTGTTTTTGCCGGCGCTTGTAGTTCTTCGACGGGCCTTGCGGTGCCTACGACATTGAAAATTATAAATACTAATTTTCCGTGTTGCATTTGCACGTCACTTCGTTGATTTCTTCCTTTTTCTGGCAGGAAAGGTGATCTGCCAGTCCATTATAAAATATTGCTTCGCAGGACATAACTGTCTCTCCAATGGGCTGTAGGGGGGTCACTCCAATTTTAAATAGAAGTTTTCCATCTTTGAAGGCGCCCTCTTTGACATCCACAGCTGTGTATCCGTCATCAAAGCCTTTACCAGCTAATGAGCAGATTCGTTTCTCTGCTGATACCGTCCCTCTACCGCCAGGAAGCAAATTTTGGATAACAATACATGACTCATCCGATGAAATAAGATATCGAACCAAAAGATCTCCTACGTCGCCTGTCCCTGCCATAATTACTCTCTTGTAGTTAAATTCAGAAGCCTCACCCAAGCCAGCGGCGAAAACAGCCAGTACAAATAAAAAAATTGTTTTCATTGCTTTATATACTCCGCTCTTCGCTTAAACCTATCGTCTGGGACGTTCGACCAACGATCTTTATTGGACATTATATTTCTTACCAGCCCAATATCACTTTCAACAAAGGGCTTTTGAATGAAAGTTCTCGCATGCGTGGTATAATCACCTCTATAAATCAGGTCAATTACAATATCTTGAATCTTGCTGTTCACCATTCCCCAGACGAGTACACCATAAGCATCTTTGGCTGCTGCTGCACTCGATATACGAACCACATCTTTTTTCATGTAATCATAAACAGGCAAGAACAGTTCATACTGCTGCTTTCTAGAAACCCTATGCTTTCGGATAGCCATCGGAGCGTTATCGATATAATTCTTCGCTGCTGTACCATGAAGACCTTTAGCCCCGATCAGCCAAGTTAGCAGCGGCTCTTCAATGCCTACTGCATACAGGTCTTTTCTTGGATTAGGCCGCTGACCTAGATCGTAACCACGGCCAATTGTTACTCCAGATACGCCACCCGGCCAGTGCGCAACTCTACTGAAGTATCTGTACGATGGGTGCGACTCATCCTCTATATCATTGCCTTCGGCATCAAAGGTTAGTTGACCATAAGGTACTGTTAGCCAGCGCAAATCGTTCTGATCATCAACGGCGAAGAAACTGCTTACCAATCCCACAGGATGAAAGTAATAAACCTCCCCATGCGCCGGAAGCCCAACTCCCGCCGCCACCTCCCCCCACCAACACATCTGCCTGATCCGCTGCTTCTCCGCCAACCAATTCAAATGTGGCGTCGAACCACTATGCCCAAGTACCTCATCCAGCCGGTCCCACTTGCCCGGCTTGTGGTACCACTCGCTTTCACAATTGACGATCAACTGCGAAATAGACTGCGCATGGGCGGGCAGGCTGATTGCCGTTCGCAGCTCTTCAGCCGTCATCCTGCCATCGCGGTTGGCGTCGATGATGTCGTACAGCCGGGTCTTCAATGGCCCCGTGTCGCCTTCATCCGCCATGGGGCCGAAACGCTCGAGTTGCGCTTCGCTCAGGCGTTTAACCGCGCGCAGGAATGAGGCCAGGAACTCCTGAGGGACGTCGTATTCGTCGATGATGTCGTAGCCTTCCCAAGACCAGGGGCTGAGCCAAGGCGTGACGCCGACTTCTTCGCGCACCCAGCCATTGAGCAGCTGGTTGCCGGCGTCGTGGAGCAGTCCATCCAGGCGATACCAGTTGCTGGCGTTGCGGCTTTCGCGCGCGGCCACCTGAATTTTCCTGTCGGCCGGCAGCTCATCCAGCACGCTTTGGGGGACCAGCAGGTCGGCAGCACTGAGCGGGCTGGCGGCACTCAATACCTTCAGTTGGGCGGCAGTGACATTCTCTTGATGAGGCACCACGGCGGTGCCTTTGGCGAACTTCAGCCAGGTTCTGTCTTTATCCGGTATGTGCTGGGCCCAGGCGCGACTGTCCTCGATGAATAAATCGACGTCATCGTTACTGAATACTTCCAGGTGCAGCTTTTCCTCTGGGTGATCCGCGCCGCCGTCCTGATACTTGCCGAGGTGACCGATCAACGCGCCCGCCTTGATGGGGACAGGCGAGTCGAGCACCACCACGCGATCCGCCGCCAACGGTTCCTGCGCACCTTCCAGCGAGTCGAAATGCACATACTGATTCACGCGTTCCAGCTTACGAAATTCGCCTTCACCGCTGACCCTGACTACCGTCCCAACCGGCAGCTCTAAAAGTTTCTCGCTAGTAACGCTTGGTTCGGCGCGCACATTGACCCACTCCTGCGACGATGTGATGCGGTACTCGTGATCGCCAACAGGTTTCAGAAGGCTGGCGGCGAGGTAGCCCGCTATCGAGCCATCGGCGTTGATCAGTTTGGCCGGCCCGAGGCTGTTCTCCAGCTTGCGGTAGTCCCCCTCGCCACTGACGGTCACCTCGGCACCCCGTGGCAGGAGGTCGATCACCTTGCCCGGCCATGCCTTGATGCGCACGTTCAGGCCACGTTCTTCAAGGTTTCCGGGGCGGACGTCGTTCACCGTCTGTTTGACGTGACGGGTCGGTCCCTCGGGCCAAAACGCCGGACGAGCGAGGGTGGCGTCCTCCCGGTACACCGACCAATCCCGCAGGTGCATGTACAGACTGTAAAAGATCAGGCTGGGCGGTGAGTCCGGGCTGCCTTCGAGCTTCGGTGGCTGAAGTCGGTGGCGAACCAGCACGAAATTGCGCGAAAACGGTTTTTCTACGGTTTGTTTACTGACGAAGTAAGTCGTGGTCGGCGCTTGCGTGTCGATGCGGTACGCCACCACCTCACCGTCGGCCAGGCACTGCACGCTGGATTGATCCAGGGTGTCGGCGGTGCCGCTGTCGAAGTGCACGCCGCCGTGCCAGAGGCCGCTGCGTCCCAAGGGGAAATAGCCTGCTTCCGCTTTGGCCAGGTGGGTCAGCTGCAACAGCGGATTGCGTTTGTCCTTGACCGGATCTTTGTCCTTGAACGGATGGCTCCAGTTTTTCAGCGGTGGCAGGGCGTCGGTGCTGGGTTGCGCAGACAACTGGACGGGACGCGTGTCAGGCGTCGGGAAGACCGGTGATGCCGGCCGATCCAATCCAAAAAGTCGGGCAAGCAAGTTGGCCATGTTGAATGTCGCTCCTTGTTTTGCGAAAAAGGGGTCAGCCGGAGAAATCCGTACGCCCAAGAGACGTGGAGTCATGCTCGGTTAATTGAGCTAGCGGTGGTATTTCCAGCAATTGCTTGGCGGCACCGCTGTAGTCGAATTGCGCGGACTTGACCTTGTAATCACCTGCCGTTCCCGATTCGATGCTGGAGGGGTCGAGGGTGATGTAGCTGCCGCCGGCGTTGAGGGTGATTTTCTTCTTGGCGGTGATGTGGATTTCGTCCTCGGTGCTGGTGATCGCCAGGCCGTGGCGAGCCATCAATTCCAGTTTGTCGTTCTGCGCCTGGACGCTCACCGGCCCGTGGTTGGCAATTAGCTTGATGCCCAGCTTGCGTACAAACACGCTCAACCCCTGCCCTACGCCGATGAACAAGCGCTTGACCACGCTGAGGTCGGCTTCGCCACCGGCGTTGAGCATCAGGTTGGTTTGCGCGGCCAGTTGCAGGTGTTTGCCGCTGGTGAGGGCGATGCCCTGGGGTGCGCTGAGCAGCAGGACGGAGGACTTGAGCTGCTCCAGTTCTTGCCGGAGCAGGTTCAGTTGCGCGGTCACGTCGGCGGGATCTGCATTGGCGGCCTGGGCATCGACGGAGAGCGATTGCAGCTGCTCACCCGCCTGTTGCAGGCGGCCGATGGCCGCGCTCATGTCGAGGACCTGCCCCTGCGCCTTGGTCTGCTCCTCGGCACTGATCAACAGCCCCTTCCCCGCCCGAATCGCCCCCCAACCATCCGTGCGCAGCTCAAACCCTTCACCGCGCTTCTGCTGCTCGGCATCGACCAAATGCCCGAGATTCAGCTGACTCTTGCCACTGTGCTCGGTACTGAGCTTGACGTGCTCCTCGCCCCGCGTGTCCTCCATCCGCAGCTTGTTGTTGGCCGGCGTGCGCAGCACGTTGCGCTTGTAATTGCGTGCGCGCAGGGTCACGTGGTCCGGGTGCTGGCTGTCGTGCAGGGCGTGGGCGATGTAGGGGCGGTCCGGGTCGCCCTGTTCGAAGGCCACCGCGACTTCGGTGCCGGCGATCAGTGGCAAATGCAGGCCGTGGGTGTCGCCGGCGTAGGGCCGGGCCAGGCGCAGCCACATGCTTTCCTGGCCGGGTTTCCAGGTGTCGCGGTCGAACAGGAAGTGCACGCGGTAGCGGCCTTCGACGTCGATTTCGGCGTAGGGGTCGTGTTTTTGCGGGCTGCTGACCCGGGCCGGGACGGTGCCGGCGATTTGCGGTTTGGCCAGCAGCGGTGGGCGAAAGCACACGCTTTCCGAATAGGGGATGGCCTGGAAATTGGCTTGGAAGCTGGCATCGCGGGCGGCGTGGGTGCGCAGGTGGGTGATCACCGTGCCGGGGGCGAAGGCCTGGGGCGCCCCGCCGGTGATGTTCAGCACCTGGCCGGGGGCCAGGGTGGCGCTGCTGCTGGTGCCGCTGAGGCGGGTCTGATCGTTGAGGTAGCGTTCGTGTTGCAGCCGGGCGAAGAAGTAGCCGGTTTCCGGCGGCAGGTCTTCGTAGAACTGGTAGCGGTCGCCGAGGGCGGTGTAGGGTTCGGCGTAGTGGTAGGCCTCGCCGTAGGTGGTGGTCGCGCCGCGGGTGTGGTCGATCTCGCCGTCCAGGTGGGCGCGGGCGTCACGGTGCTGGTAGGTGCGGATATTGACCTGGCGTTCCACCACCTGGTGCCGGGTTTGCAAGGCCCAGACGCCGTCCTGCTCGCTGCTGCTCAGACCGGCGGGCGAGTGGTACGGCAGCTCGATGTCGAACTGGTAATGCAGGTGATCGTCATGGAACCCGACGACGTCGATGTGCAGGCGTTCGTGGCTGGTGAAGCGGTACCAGATGCCGACTTCGGCCAGCAGGCGGGCGATGAAGGCCAGGTCGCTTTCGCCGTATTGCATGACTTGCAGGCGCCGGGGGTAGTTGCGCGAGAGCTTGAAGAAAAAATCCTGGCCCTGGAAATGGTGGCGGCTGCGCAGGATGTGTCCGACGATTTCCGGCACGGACTGGTGTTGATAGAGGCGGAACTGCTGACCACGGGCGAGCCGTGCCAGGCGCGGTTGCAGGGTGATTTCGTAGCGGGCTTCGTCGACCGAGCCGGACAGGCGTTTGAAGCCGGTGATCACGCCGTTCACGGTGCGCAGCGGTTTGACCTTGAGGTCCCGGGTCAGGAAGGTGAGCTTTTGCGGTGGGGCGTGCAGGCTGAATTGGACGGCGCGGTTGAGCAGCTGGTCGGCGGCGAGGTCCTGTTCGGTGCAGGTGAATTCGATGACGTAGTGGAACGGCTGGCTCAGTTGCTCTTCGCCGTTGAAGGCCAGGACGTCGAGGGTCAGGTCGGAATTGATGACCCACAGTTTGTGGCGGCTGTGGTCGAAGAAGGTGCGTATGCGCTCGGACATGGTCAGGCCTTCCTGGTCTGAATATTGACGATCAGGAAGGGCTTTGCTTCCACCCTGGTCCTGGGGGATGGAAGCTTTGGTGAAGTGGACTTAGTTGGAAATAGGACGCTTCTGATGGGGGTGTAGGAAGCGTCGTTATTAAACTGCAGCGAATTTTCCTACTCGCTACACCTCCCTTTCCTGACTTCTTTTCTCCCTGGTTCCCCGTACAGTTTCCCGCGCGGTTGGGTGGCACATAGAAAGGTCATAAAGAGCGCTATCGATGGCCGTACGACGCCTCATCCGCCTAAGACGTCAGCTTGAGAGTACGCAAAGAATCGAAGAACGGCAGCCCTGGTTAGCGGCTGAGAAACTGTGCAGATCCATCAGCACTACGTCGGCAGGCGCTGCATGGCCGGCTGCCAAGTGTCTGCATGCCCGACAAATAGCAATGTAAAATTTCTTGCAAATGGGCTGCGGCCTGCTAAGCCTTAATTGGACATATTGAACGGCGGATCGCCCTTGGGTGCGATGCGCTTTGCGGATCGACAGAACGCCTTCCTGCATCTCTCCTCTCGCTGGGTGCAGTCGATGACCCAAACGTTGTCACCAGCAGTGCTTCGGGGGCTTCCCGTCGTGTCTTAATGTCGGTCCGACCGCAAGGAGGTCGCACCATGAAGCGTGTGCTGCTCGTTGTCATTCCCTTCGTGGTGTCTCTCCTCATTGCCATCTCGCTGACCGCGGTCGCGCAGGCGACGGCCGAAACACGCAGTGTGCACGCGCAGGATGCGCCCTATTTTGAGGCCTGTGCACGCGAAGGGCTGAACGAATCGGAATGCGCCGGCCGCCTGATCTGGTTCAAGGCCACGGCAGGCAACGACCGTTTCCATACCTTCGTCTTCCAACAGCGGGTTGGCGTACTGATCGACTGGTACCGCGTACTGCGCAGCGACCAGCGCGGCGACCGCTTCCGCGCCTGGGGCATTATCAACGATCCGGCCTGCTGCACACCGGGCTCGCCGGACTGCCCGGCGAAGAGCCTGGATGAGACCTACGGCATGGACTGGTGCCCGGGCGACGAGGAGATGCTCGGCTACGTCGGACGCAGCGGCTATACCGATCCGGCATGCGACTTCCACGACGCGCTGCTGAAGGAAGGCGACGTGCATGGGCCAGCCGACCAGCGCCAATCGGCCTGCGATCTGAAATTCGGCACCTCCACCGGCGCGCTCGGCATTCGCAAGTTTCCCAACCCGCGCTTCGACAAGGCGGCCTGGCAGCGGCTCAACGGCAGCCCCGGCAGCTGGGAAGGCTACGACCGGCCGATTGCGGCCGCCGGCGCAGGCGAGGCGGCGCGCTCGCACCTGCAGGATGGCGCCATCGAGCCGCCCTTCCTGATAGGCACCGCCTGCGGCTCCTGCCACATCGCCTTCGATCCGCTCAACCCACCCGCCGACCCTGCGAACCCCAAGTGGGAAAACATCAAGGGCCTGGTCGGTAACCAGTACTCGCGCATCTCCGAAATCATGGTCTCGGGCATGCCCTCAAACACGCTGGAATGGCAGATGTTCGCCCATGCGCGCCCCGGCTCCAGCGACACCTCGGCGATTCCCACCGACCAGCTGAACAACCCGGGCACGATCAACGCCCTGATCAACATCGCCAAACGGCCGACCTTCGCCGACGAGCAAGTGCTGAAATGGCGCAAGGTTGCCTCCTGCGTCGACGACCGCGACGAAACCCGTTGCTGGTGCGAACCGGGACGCGACGGCAAGTGCTGGAAGAAGTCCCTCGCTCCGGAAACCGTGCACCACATCCTGAAGGGTGGCGAAGACTCGATCGGCGCGCTCGAGGCGATCCAGCGCGTGTATTTCAACATCGGTTCATGCTCGGAACAGTGCTGGATGAACCACCTCTCCGACCTGCGCCAGATCGATCCTCAGCAGCGCGGCTTTGGCCAGACGCCGTTCAACATCGGCCAGTGCCGGCGCGACTGTCCCAACTTCCGCGCCATCGAGGACCGGCTGCCGAACATCCTCGATTTTTTCATGTCGGCCGAAGCACACGTCACCGATCTGCGTGCCGCGCGCGAAAACCAGCTGCGCGCCACGACACCGGACGCCCGCTATACCGAGCAGGACCTGATCGCCGCCCTTGAACGCGAGTTCGGCGACCATGCGGTGGCGCGTGGCAGCGAGATCTTCGCCAACACCTGCGCGCGCTGCCATTCCAGCCAGCCGGAAGCGGCGGCTGGGCAGTTCGCCAGCCTCGACTTCCAAAAAATCGACCTCGGCAGCGGCATGCGCGAGGAATGGCTGGGCAACGACCGCAGCACCCCGGTCTCCGAAGTCGGCACCTTCCGCTGCCGCGCCCTGCACTCCAACCACATGGCCGGCCACATCTGGCAGGAATACGGCTCCGAGACCCTGCGTGCGCAGCCGCCCGACCCCAACGTCAAAGAGCCCGGAGACGGCGGGCGCGGCCACTATCGCAACATCTCACTGCTCAACCTGTGGGCACACGCCCCCTTCCTGCACAACAACGCGCTCGGCCCCGAGCTGTGCGGCAAGCCGCAGAACGCCGCGAACGACTTCTATGCGATGCGCCCGCGCTACGTGGACGGCAGCAGCGTGAAGCTCCTGCCCGCCGAGCAGCAACCGGCCTGCTTCGAATACGACCCCAGCGTCGAGGGCCGCTACCGGCTCTACAAGATGTCGATGCAGGAGTTGCTGAACCCGGCGCAGCGCATCCCGAAAGTTACCTTGCTGAGCGAGGATGTCACCCTGCGCATCGGCCCGCGCCTGTGGGACGGCACCGCGAAGGAAAGGCTGCTTGGCTTCGAACTCACCATCCCGAGCGAAATCGACGGCCGCGGCGTCACCGCCGGCACCATTGGTAACTTCCAGCACAAACGCTTCATCGTCGATCTGGTGCGCGCCAAGACCGCGCCGCAGGAGCTCGAGGCGAGTCTGACCCAACGTTTCGGCAAGGACACCGGCGCCAAGGTGCTCGCCGACCTGAAGGTCATCACCGGCGAACTGGTCGGCAAGCCGAATGCGTTGGTGGCGGCACTGAAGGCACGCCCCTATCTGATCAAGCAGGTCTACAGCAGTTGCACCGCCGAGATCGAAAACGAAGGTCACCGCTTCGGCGAGGATCTGTCCGACGCAGACAAGAAGGCGCTGATAGCCTTCCTTGCCACCTTCTGAGTGCAAGGGGAGCCGCCATGAGGATCGCCACCTTCGCCATCTGTGCCGCCATCGCCCTAGGCGGATCCGGTTGCGGGTTCTTCGATCCCGACAAAAAGCCCCCGGACATCAGCTTCGCCCCCTATGGCGAAGGCTATTCCGAGAAACCGGATTTCGCCCAGCTGCAATACCAGTACCCGCTGTCGCCCAAGGACCTCTACAAGATCACACCGAAGAACCTGTCTTTCCTCGATCAGGAGCAGGTCGACCAGATCTATGCCCGGCTGTCAGCCGGGCCGATTCCGGACGGGCCTTTCGAAGGCGACCTGTTCTTCCCGCGCGGTGGTAGCGGCAAGCTGCGCCTGTCGGAAATCGCCGGCGGCGGGCTGCGGGAGCTATTGGTGAATATGGGCGGGCACAAGCTCGACCTGGTCGGTGAAACCCTGTGGAAGGGCAAGGTGTTCTATCGCGACGAGCGCCTGCTGCGCAATCGCATCGAGGATCTCGGTACGCTGAAGAAGCTGGGACTGGTCGAGGAACGCGCCGACCAACCGCTGCAGTCCATCAAGGTGAACGGCAAGGATCAATGGCTGCTGTTCCCGGCCAAGCTGCACTGCGGGCAAAGCCTGCTCGACAGCCGGCGCGAGTCGATCATCATCGACTACGCCTTCACCGACGAGCTGCCAGGTTACCGTCGTCTGCCAGACATGATGGCCGGGCGCAACGGCTTCGCGATCCGCGACGAGATCCGCATGGTATATCCCGGTTTCTATCTCGGCCGCGCCTACATGGACCGCAGCTTCGTGGTCAATTTTGTGCTGTACAACAAGGAGATCGCCGAGCGCGCCCGCGATGCGTTCATGGAAAGTGGCCAGGTACAGGAAGATTGCTGGACTGGCACGCAGGTCGCTCGCGCTCCCGGCGGCCAGTAACCGAAGCGGATGATGGTCCAAACGGCATGGCGGATGACGACGCTGGCGCTGCTCGGCTGGCTGGCGACGATGTCTGTCATGGCCGGTGAAACGCCGGCTTCCACGCCGCTGGAGGCGGTCGAAGCGCCGGGCGAGCCCCTGCCGTCGGCCGGGCGCTCGTTGTTCGATATCCTGCTCGGTCCGCCTGGGCCGACGGGGGAGGCAGTGGTGCCCTTTCCGTTCGCGGCCCTGCTCGGGCGCATCCGTGCCGAGCTGGATTCGAACCAGGCTTCGGGAGGATTGACCGTGGTGCTGATTCCGCTTGGCCGATCGTTGCAGCGTCCCGCCGTGGCGGACATACAGGCGTTTCGCCAGCCGCGCGTAGTCGCCGCCGTCACGGGCGAACCACCCGCCGCTGCAGCGGCCGGCCACCTCTACCTCAAGGACCGCCTGTATCTCGGCTACCACGAAGGCGCCGCTGCGCTAGAGGTGATCAGCTACAACGAAACCGCTGGCCGCTTCGAGTTCCAGGTCGTGCACAACTACCGCGCTGACCATCGTCCCACGCTGGACTATGCCAACCGCGCGCTGTGCCTGGCCTGTCATCAGAATGCCGCGCCGATCTTCTCGCGCCCCTCCTGGGACGAAACCGCCGCCAGCCCGGCCGTGGCTGCGCGCCTCGCAGCCACCGGCCAACCCTATTACGGCATCGCCTGGCGCCACGGTGTGGACGTGCCGGATGCGATCGACGCCGCGACTGCCCGCTCCAACCAGTTCACCCTCGCCCAGCGTCTGTGGCGCGAGGGCTGTGCCGCGCCGACGCGCGCGCAGGCCATCGCCTGCCGCGCCGAGGCGCTACGCGTGGCGCTGCGCTACCGACTCGGCGGCGGCCGCACGATGACGCTCGACACGCCGACCGCCCGGCGCGATCTGCTCGAACCCCTCCTGACCCATTGGCGTGCACGCTGGCCGTCCGGCCTGCCCTTACCCGACCCGCAACTGCCCAACCGTCAGCCGTTCTCCGCCATCGACCTTTCCGGCACCGTCACTGCTGCTCTACCGAGCGGCCTGGCCGCCCGCCGCATCGCCGACATCGGCGCCGCGTTCGACCCGTTGGCGCTGCGCCCGCCATTGGCGATCTGGCGCGGGCAAGATAGCGCCGACGTTGCCCGCTTCGTCCACGCCCTGTCACTGTTCTTCTCGCAAACCGATATCGGCCTGCTGAGCCGGCAACTCGCCGCCGCCCCCGATGCGCCGCTACACAGTGTCACCTTTATCTGTCGCGAGCGCGTGGGCACTGCCCGGCTCGATCTCGACTGCGACGGTGCCGAGGGCAGCCGTCTGCTGGCACGGCTCAACCTGCACGGAGGACTCATTGCCGCGGGCAGCATCGACCGCCTGAGCCTGCCAGGGGCTGACCATAGTGGCCCGATCACACTCGGCCATGGCACGCCGCGCGCAGACGCCGCGGATATCGGCTTTACCCTCGGCGGGCACGCCGGCGGTGTGCGCAGTGCCCGTGGCGAAGGCATCCGCAGGCTGTGGCTGACGCGCGCGCGCGGCGATACGCCGGCGACCGCCAGGCTCGAGCTCGTTGCGGATCTCGCCCCGCTGGACGCCGCTATCGACGCGCTGGCGCAGACCACCCTGGCGGGTGACAGCGATGCCTTCAATGCGCAAGCGCTACGCCGAGACGCGCTGCTGCCCCCCCTGTTTGCACGGCTCGGCGTTCCTTTACCGGTAGGCCAACGGCCCCCGCTGCCGCCGGCGCGGCTGGCCGATGTCGCGTCCGGTCGCGACATGACGGTGGCAGCGGACCTGCTGCCTTTCGTTCGGCAGTGCGGTTTATGCCACAGCGCAGCGAGCAGATTTCCGCCAGGGTTCCTGCACGGCGACGACAGCCGCGTGCGCGCCAAGCTGGCCGACTGCGCTGAACGCATCCTGTACCGCCTGCAGATGAACCACCTGCCGGCCGCCGCGCAGCTGAAAACGCCGATGCCGCCACCGGCCGCCGCCCATGCTCCCGGCTTCGCCCAGTCCGCCGATCTGCTGGCGATGCTGAGCGCACTGGAAACCCTGACGCGCGTGCGCGGGGGCCTGGGCGGCGACGCTGTACTCGAGCGCCCCTACCCAAGCCTGGCACCTTGCGTCCCACCCATTGACCCGGATCAAGGAGAACGCAGGTGACCGACCGATCCCGCCACCCAGCCCTGCTGCGCTGGTCAGGCCGAGCGCTCCTGCTGTTGCCCTGGATTCTACTGGTGCTCGGCGGCCTCTACGCCGCAGTGCGCTTCCTGCCCGATGTTGCGGTGCAGTACAGCGATCCGGTGGAGCACTTCAAATACGGCTCCACGGGCGGCGAGCGCGAATCCGGCTTTCCCTATTGGATCTGGCAGGCCCTGCCTCAGGTCTGCGCCGACGATCTGCCTGGCGGCTACGCCTCGCTCGGTCTGATCTACGAACCCGGCCGCGACCTGCCGGTCGGCGTGTCAAAGCGACGCAATCTCGGGCTGGACCGCGTATTCCTGAACTGCGCGGCGTGCCACACCAGCACGGTGCGCGATGCAGTCGACGGCGAACCGCGACTGATCGTCGGCATGCCGGCACACCGCTTCGACATCCGCGCCTTCGAAACCTTCTTCTTCAACTGCGCCGCCGGGCCGAAGTTCTCCAGGGAATTCATCGTGCCGGAGATCGACCGCCTCGCCGGCGGCCTCAATCCTCTCGACCGCTACGTGGTCTACCCGGTGGCAATCGCGCTGATGCGCGAGCGCCTGCTGATGCTGCGCGGGCGCTTCGAGTTCGTCTTCGACCAACCCGAATGGGGCCCGGGCCGGGTCGATACCTTCAACTCGGCGAAGGTGCTGTTCAACTTCCCGATGATGCAGTTGCCACCGCAGGAACGGCTCGGCGCGTCCGACTTTCCGTCGATCTGGAACCAGCGCAAGCGCATGACGCGCGACGACGGCGGGCGTATGGAGCTGCACTGGGACGGCAACAACACCCATACCGAGGAACGCAACAAGAGCGCTGCCTTCGGCACAGGCACCACGCCACCGACGATCGACCTCGCCGCCATCGGGCGGGTGGAAGACTGGCTGTTGGATCTGGCGCCACCGCCCTACCCCTACCCCATCGACCACGCGCTGGCGGCACGCGGTGCGCCGCTCTATGCGCAGTACTGCGCCACCTGCCACGGAGCTGGCGGGCAGGACTTCAAGGGCGCGAAGGTCGGCCACGTGACTGCGCTCGCACAGATCGGCACCGACCGCGCGCGGCTCGATTCCTACACCCGCGATCTTGCCGTCAACCAGGCCACGCTGTACGCCGGCTATCCGCACCGCTTCCGTCATTTCCGCAAGACCTGGGGCTACGCCAACATGCCTCTGGACGGCATCTGGCTGCGCGCGCCCTACCTGCACAATGGTTCCGTTCCGACCCTGCGCGACCTGCTCGAGCCGTCTGCCGCGCGGCCGATCACTTTCATTCGCGGCAACGATGTGTACGAGCCGCAGCGGGTGGGCTTCTTCGCCGACCTTCCGGCGGCCGCGCCGTCGGCACCAGCGTTGGCCGATGGCCCGCGCCTGCTCCTGTTCGACACCCGTCAACCGGGCAACAGCAATGCCGGTCATGAGGGACACGATTACGGCACCGAACTGCCGGCGGCCGACAAGGACGCCCTGATCGAGCATCTGAAGACCTTCTGAGCGCAATAGGAGACTGATCATGCAACCTACCTTCCGTACGCGTTACACGGGCCGCCATGGCGGTCCCGGCTTCGCGCGCAACCTCGGCCGCAGCCTGCTCGCGGTGCTCGTCGTGCTGCTGGTACTGGGTGCCGGCGGCGGGGTCTTCACCTGGTACAAGTTCTTCCGCGAGGAGCCGCAACCCGAATGGGTTACCAACGATCCGGACATGCGCTTCAAGTACGGCTCGATCGGCGCGGAGCGCGACGCCGGCATCCCCTACTGGATCTTCTACGTGCTGCCGCGCATCTTCCCCGACAAGCTGCCTGGCCCCGGCGGCTATGCTTCACTCGGCGTGGCGTGGGAGGAAGGCCAGGAGTTGCCGGTGGGCTTCTCGAAGAAGGTGGTCGGTTTTGCGCGTGTCGCCAACAACTGCGCCTCCTGCCACACCGCCAGCTATCGCACTGATGCCGATTCCGCGCCGGTCTTCGTGCCAACCGGGCCGAACCATACGCTGAACCTGTGGGCTTTCTTCCGCTTCCTGGTCGACTGCGCGAAGGACCCGCGCTTCAACGCCGACAACCTGATGGCCGAGATCCGACTGGTCACCGATCTGTCCTTTATCGACCGCGTGATCTACCGTTACCTGCTCATCCCGATCACGAAAAAGACCCTGCTTGCGCGTGAAGAGCAGTTCGCCTGGCTCTACCGCGAAGACTTTCCGCCCTGGGGGCGCGGGCGCGACGACGCCATGAACCTGACCAAGTACTTCATGATCCGCTGGCCAATGGACAACAGTTTCGGTCCCACCGACATGCCCTCGCTGTGGAACCTGAAGAAGTATCGGCCGGAACAGGGCATGCGCATGAACTTCGCCGGAGACAGCCACGATCCGTATTCGGTGATCATCGACTCGGCGCTGGGGCTGCTCGGCGCCGCACCGAAGGACAACGACGAGTTTCTCGCCCAGGTGCGCTGGCTGCAGGACTACGTCTCGAACAAGCCGGCACCGAAATATCCTTTCCCGGTGGATGCAGAGAAGGCCGGGCGCGGCAAGGCGGTGTTCGACAGCACCTGCGCCGCCTGCCACGCCTCGGCCCGTACCGGCACCATAGTGCCGCTGGCAGAGGTCGGCACCAACCGCGACCGCCTCCATACCTGGGGCGAGAAGGCGGCCATCGAAGCCAACAAGGTGGTGAGGGAAATGGGCATCGAGCGCCCCGGCCTGGTCGAGGAGCCGCTGCGCGGTTACATCGCCGCCTTCCTGGACGGCATCTGGCTGCGCGCGCCCTACCTGCACAACGGCTCCGTGCCGACGCTGCGCGACCTGCTCGAGCCGCCGGAGCAACGCCCCGCCGTGTTCTGGCGCGGCTATGACGTCTACGATCCGATCCGCGCAGGCTTCGAAACCCAGAGCCCGGAGGCCCAGCGCATCGGCACCCGCCACGAGGTCAGTGCGAAGGGCGGCGGCAACCAGGGCCACACGTTCGGCACCGGGCTGCCGGCGCAAGACAAGGACGCCCTGGTGGAATACCTGAAAACATTGTGAGGCAGACGGGGAGCAGCGCCAGACTTCACCCTGCGTCTGGCCTGGCATCCCCGAAATCACGCCGACCCGGCCATTACCTGGCTACGCGAATTGATCAAAGACGCGATAGCAGATGTGCAGAGCAATTGCTCGCCAGGGCGGGTTGGCTCACAAGCTGGGTGAATGGCGGTTTGGCGGTACTTCAGCATCCCGCCACTGCGCTTATTGAGGTAGGCCGTGATCTCGCCAACAATGGCCAACGCCACGCTCGCCGGGGTATCGCCCCCCAGGTCCAACCCGATCGGATAGTGAAGCCTGGGCAGAATTCCGGGCTGATATGCCGATACGTCCATCTCATCAAGCAGTCGTTCTGTTCGCTCTCGAGGGCCCAACTGCCCGACATAGGCGGGTGAACATTGCATAACGTTTTCCAGCCAATGCCGATCCTGTCGATAGCTGTGGGTCATGATCACCACCGCGGCACCATCGACCGCACTGGACAATTTAAACGGCTCGTCGATAGGCGCAACCATGACCTGGCTTGCTCCAGGGAACCGCTCCGGGCGAGCAAAGTGCGCACGCCCGTCCACCACCGTTACATGCCAGTTCAACTCCCTGGCGAACCGCACCAAAGGCTGAGCGTCATGACCTGCGCCAAAGATCACCAGTCGGTGCTGTGGCGCGAGGTACTCAAGACACACTTCAACCTCATCGGCCCCCTGCCCGTAAATCATCAGCGAAGACTTCTTGACCTCAAGGGTTCGGTGCAAATCGCCACGAAGGGTGTGTTCGAGTGCCTGGCAGTCAATCCCCTCGCATGGGTTCATAAAGGCATCCAGGCCCATCCGGGCACCGATGCGTACTCGGGATTTTCGGCCCGCCGCCAGGACGGTCGCCAGGGCGGCCGGTTGACCGCTGGCCTTTACCCGTTGCAGCACATCGAGCAACAGGCTCTTCTTGCCGGCTTCATGGCGCTCCAGAAGTACATGCACGGTACCGTTGCAGCCCAGGCCAAAGGTCAGCGCCGCGTCCTCAGCATCGGCCTCTTCATCTTCCTGGGCCGCCGTACTGTAACGACGAACCACTGCCCCGCCGGACTCGGTCAACCACCAGGCCTTCCTGGCCAGCTCCTGCTCCAGGCAACCGCCACTGATGGTTCCGACTGTCTGGCCATAAAGTGGAATCAGCATCCTGGCACCAGGACGCCGATAGGCCGAGCCCTCGACCTTGACGACCGTGGCCAGAACAGCATCGATCTTTTCGCTGCCGGCTTGATCCAATGCATCCAGCAAGGAGTACAAATCAGACATGGCCACTCTCCCGGGTCATATTCAGTTGAACGGGGGTACTATTCATCCCCTTGCATTCGTCGAAGAACAACACACGCAGGCTCACTGGCACCGAATGTCATGTCCTAGTCATAAACAGCGCTACGCATCATCTTCAAGGACAACAGCGTGAACAAAAAAACAGGTATCAGGGCCCAGCAGGCCGACCAGACCAAGGCTCGTATTCTCAAGGCCGCGGTCAAGGTCTTCACCCGTGATGGTTATGCGGGCGGGCGTATCGAGCAGATTTCCAGTGAGGCCGAATCCAACGACCGAATGATCTATTACTACTTTGGCAGCAAGGAAAACCTCTTCGTCCGGGTGCTTGAACACACCTATGAAGCCTTCAACCTGGCCGAAAGCATGCTGCGCCCGGACCTTTCGAACCCCGTGCAGGCCCTGCGTGACCGGGTAGCGTTCGTCTGGCATTACTACGTAAAGCATCCGGAATTCGTCGCTATCCTCAATATCGAAAACCTGCACGAGGGCACGCACGCCAGGCAGTCCAGTGAGCTTCGTCGCTTGTCCAGTACCACGCTGGGCGTGATCACACCGATCATCGAAGCGGGTCAGCGGCAAGGGTTGTTTCGCCAGGACATCGACATCAATCACGTTTACCTGATGATCGCTTCGCTCTGCTACTTCTATAACTCCAACCGGCACACCCTCACCTCGTTTCTGGGTCAAGACCTGGCGGATCAAGGCCAGCAGCAGGACTGGCTGGCCTTCATCAGCGACCTGGTGGTGCGCGGCGTGCTGACGCTGCCGGCACCTCAGTCATCCTCTGCTCAATGAGTTCCGGGGTTGGCCCGCAAGTGCGCGACCTTCTGCTCCAGCCCTTGCCACGCAGGTTCACTTGAGGCGAAACGATTGCGCAGGTAGGCCGCCAGTTCGGCGACCTGTCTGTTGGACAGGCTGTCCTTGAAACCTGGCATATAGCCAAGGTCCGGCGTCGCCGGATTGGAGATGCCTTGCAAAATGACCTTCAGCAAGTTGTCTGGCAGTGCGCTGTGAAGGTTGGTGTTGGTTGCCAACGACGGGCTGACACCAAAGAGTTTCGGCCCAAGACCATCGGCGTGACAGCCTTGGCAGGAACCCTCGAACACCCGCCGACCATTGCTCAACGACACCGCTGTGACACTGGGTTGCGCTACGGTTTGTGTGGTTGAGCGAGTCTGTGCTTGCGCCGTGCCATCGAGCGACGCCAGGTACACCGCCATCGCCCGTATGTCTGCCTTGGGCAACTTCGCCAATTCACTCACCACCGGCCCCATGGGGCCCGCCGCGACACCGTGGGCATCGGAATAACCGCTGCTCAGGTAGGTGAAGAGTTGATCTTCAGTCCACGGCGTAGGCGACTTGGATAAGCCATTGAGCGCAGGGGCTTCCCAGCCATCGACCATGCCGCCCGCCAGGAAATTTTTACCGCCCTTCTCCGCCCCCATCAGGTTGCGCGGCGAATGACAGGCTGCGCAGTGACCCAGCCCATTGACCAGGTAGGCGCCGCGATTCCACTGCTCGCTGCGTTGCGGCTGCACCTGGATTTCACCCTTGCGCAGGAACAACGCGTTCCACCCCGCCATGAGCGGGCGCATGTTGAACGGGAACTGCATGTCGTTAACCTTGGCTGGCTGGCTCACCGGGGCCTGGGACATCAGGTAGGCGTACAGTGCCTGCATGTCGGCATCGTTGATATTCCTGAAAGCCGTGTACGGGAATGCCGGATACAGATTCTTGCCATCGCGACTGATGCCATCGCGCATGGCCCGCTCGAACGCGGGGTAGGACCAATTACCAATCCCGGTTGTCGGGTCAGGTGTGATGTTGCTGCTGTACAGCGTTCCGAAAGGCGTCTGCATGGCCAACCCGCCGGCATTAGTCGCGCCGCCTGGCGCTGTGTGGCACACCGCGCAATCGCCGACTGCCGCCAGCAAGCGACCTCGCTCCAGCGTCGCCGCAGACCAGGTGCCCGCGCCGGGTGGCGTGATCGGTGCGATTTCCGCACGCCAGGGCAAAGCGGTGGCAGCCACGCCCAGTATCGCGCCGAACGCGGCGAACAATGAGCCGAATAACCATTTCGAGCGTTTGGCCTTTGGCGAATTCGGGGGGTTGGCATTTGCGTCGTCCGCCGAGCCTTTGAGCGCGGCCAGCACACGCTCGGCGGTGATCGGCAGTTCTCGAAAGCGAATGCCGGTGGCGTCGTAGATCGCATTGGCGATCGCTGCTGCGCTCGGCACTGCCGCCGACTCGCCCGCCCCCATGGGTGCTTCGTTCTGGCGCGGCATCATCAGCACATCGATTTCCGGCACCTGGGGGAATGTCAGGATCGGATAACCGCCCCATTCCTTGCTGGCAACGGCGGACTCTTCAAAGGTCACGCGCTCCTTGAGCACGCGACTGGTGGACTGAATCACATTGCCGTGAATCTGATGCTGCACCCCGGCCGGGTTGATCATCATCCCGGCGTCATGACCGATCACCACACGGGTGACGGACACTTCGCCGCTGCGCTTGTCCACCGCCACGTCCGCGACCCACGCCGCCCACGCGGCGCCGAAACCGGGGAATTTGCTGTGGATGTAACGGGCATAAGCGAAACCACGGCCACGCAGGATGTTGTCTTGCTCCGGGATTTGCATCGGCTGCGTACGCGGCGTCCATTCGGCGCGGGCCGCGGTGGCCTTGACCAGATCCGAGGCGCGCTCATCATTGAGATAGCGCAGGCGGTATTCGACGGGGTCGACACCCGCGGCAAAGGCCAACTCATCGATATACGACTCATGGGCGAAGGTATTGGGCAGCGCCGACACGCCCCGCATCCACGAAGCCCGAACGATGGGCGCCATGTCGTTTACGCTCACGCGCATGTGTTCAAAATCATACGGAGGGATCGAAGTGCGGTCGCCCATTTCGAACATCGCCGCCACCGGCTCGACCCGCCCTGTCAGCAACAGGGCCAGGGTCGGCGCACCGTTGGACGGGTAGCTGGTCTGGAAATCGTAACCGGCCACACCACCATCGGCATTGATGCCGCCATCGACTTCCATCAGTTGTGCCGTGCCTTTGGGCTCCCAGACATGCTCCTGCTCGCGGGTGAGTTGCACCCGTACCGGCAGGCCGACGGCCCGGGACAACAACACCGCATCGGCGCACACGTCGTCGGCGCAGTTACGCCCGTAACAACCGGCCGCTTCCATGCGGATGATCTCGATCCGCTCTTCCGGGTACTCCAGCAGCCACGCCAGGTCAGCGCGCAGTAAATGCGGGTTTTGCGTGCCGGACCAGACACGAATACCGTCCTCGTGATAGTCCGCCAGCCCGCAGGACGGGCCAATGGAGGCGTGTAGCTGATACGGCCACAGGTAGGTGCGGGGCATGCGCTCGCTGGCCTGCTCCAGCGCTTGATCAATATTGCCCTTGTCCAGCACGACGCGTTGTACCCGGGGGTTGTCGCGAATGGCCTGGGCGACGTCATCCATGTTCGGCAGTTTGTGGTTCCAGGCTTTCCAGGTGACTTTCAGCGCCTGGGCGGCCTTCGCGGCTTGCTCTTCACGCAGGGCGACCACGCCGACGAAATCGCGAATCACCACCACCCGGACGATGCCGGGGATGTGCGCAATGGAGGACTCGTCCACCTCCAGCAGGCTGTTGCCGACGAAATCTCCGCTATCCAACCCGGCATAAGGCGGGCGTATCACCCGGCCATGCAGCATGTCCGGCAACCGCATGTCATGCACGTAGGTCAGCTCACCGGTGGCTTTACCGGGAATGTCCACCCGCGCCGCGCCCTTGCCCACCAGCCGATAATCTTCCAGGCGCTTGAGCGGCGCATCGCCGGAAATCGTCAACTGGTCATGCTCGCCCTCCACCAGTTCGGCAAACGTGAACTGGCGACCGTCTTCGCTACTGACTACCCCGCTGTGGATGCGCAAGGTGTCAGCCGCAACGGCAAAACGCCGGGCCGCCCGTGCCAGCAAAAATCGCCGGGCTTCAGCCGCCGCATTCCGCAAGGGGACGGCCGAAATCTGGATCGTCGCACTGGCGATGGTTGCGCCCTGGTTCGGCGCGCTGTCGGTATCGCCAAGGACCATACAGACTTGATCCAGCGCCAGGTCCAGCTCTTCAGCGACGATTTGCGCCAGCGAAGTACGAATCCCGGTGCCCAGATCCACGTGGCCGTTGAACCCATAGACCTTGCCGTCGTCGTTGACCGCAATGAACAACGCCAGCTCCTGGGGTTTGATCACGGGTACGCCACCTTTGGCCACGGGGCCGGACGGTGGCTGGATCTGATCGACGATCAACAAAACGCCGGACTTGGTCAACAGCTGATCACGGGTGAGCGTTGCATGGGTCATGGTCATCAATCCGTTCAAGGCTTTTGACGGGCGGCACGCAGCACCGCACGAAGAATTTCGATATGGGTGCCACAGCGGCAGAGATTGGCCGACAGTTCGTTGCGAATCTGTGCCTCGCTGGGGTGCGGGTTGCGATCGAGCAAGGCCTTGGCGGTCATGATCATGCCGTTCATGCAGTAGCCACACTGCGCCGCCTGCTCATCAATGAAGGCCTGCTGCACCGGGTGCGGATGCTCGCGGGTGCCAATGCCTTCGAGGGTGGTGATTTCCCGGCCCTCGGCCCCGGACAACGGGAACACACACGCCCGCGCCGCAACACCATCGATGATCACCGTGCAGGCGCCACATTCGCCCAGGCCACAACCGTACTTCGGACCGTTGAGCTGTAAATCGTTACGCAGCACCAGTAACAGCGGCGTGTCGGCCATGGCACAGACCGTAGTGGTCTGGCCATTGACTCGCAGCGTCACAGTGTTTTCCGGCACTCGTGCTTGCTCACTCATGTCGCACTCCCTGGGTGTTACCGTCCGCCCTCTTGAGGTGCGGCTTTTTTTGTTAAGTAACCACTACATGAAAAAGGCGTGACCGGGGCCGCGAGTGCGGACTGCGCAGGTCGAGCGCAGTGCCATTGCGGGTGCTGGAGCTTGAAGAGGGGGATGGCTACCCGACTCTTCACGTTACCCCTGACTACATTTTTTCATGAAGTGTCCACTTCATGAAAAAGAGGCAAGAAGAATGCCAGGGGCGGCTTGTCACTCGTTAATCGTCGATGTCATCGATCATTTTGCGCAGCAGATACAGCATCGCGACGCGCTCGCCCGGGTTGAGGTTACCCATGGTCAGTTCGCTGACGCGGGCAGCATGAGGCACGGTGTCACGCACCAATTGATGGCCACTGTCGGACAGGCCAACGATGACTTTGCGCCGATCTTGAGGGTCCGGCTCCAGGGTGATCAGGTCGCGCGCCTTGAGCCGCTCGACGATGCCTCGAATGGTCGCCTGATCCACCGCAGTGGCCTTGACCAGCTCGGTCAATGAGCTCGGCCCGCCATCACGCACGGCGCACAGCGTGATGAACTGCACGGCGGTCAGCTGCGAATCGTCGACGTTCTGTTGGAAGATCGCCATATTGCGCTGGTAAGCCTTGCGCAGCAAATGACCGACCTGCTCGGAAAAGGCATAGGGCGCGGTTGTCTGTGGGGTGTTGTCTGTCGTATCCGGCACGGCGGGCTCTATCAAAAAAAAGTAAGTGGCGTTTACATTAACCTGCGAGGGGGATCAAGGTAACTCAATCGTGGTGGGTCACTGTCCCGGCCCCCCTCTTTTATATCACCGCGCGATAGAAGCCTGCGGCGCTACCACATCACCGCCCAGGACCACCGCCTGATCATCGAGGTAGATATCGCAATGGCGTAGCGGGATGTCCAGGTGACACGGGGTTTTTCGGGTGCCGCCCACCTCGGTATTGGGCCCGGTGGAGAACAGGAAGTTGCCATAGAACGCCCGGGCATCCATGCACATGCCGTCGTTTTTGTCATGCAAGCCCATGGCGGTCCACTGCGCACGCGGCTGCAGCCCCCAGCCGATATGGGAGATGCCGTACACCTCGGGGTCGTTGAAGTACTTCATGTAGTCGCGCAGGTATTCGGCCTCGAAACCGCCATGGATCGAGGTAATGAAGCCCTTGTCGATTTCCAGGGTGATCTTCTCTCGCGAGTAATTCTTGAACGGCAACAGGATGTCGCCGACGTCGATCACCAGTACGCCCTCGGCGGTTTCCTCGTTTGGCCAGGAGAACAGAAAGCCGCTGGGCCAGTGATCCCAGCGCCCCGACTCATCGGCAAAACCGTACTCGGTGACTGAAGGGTATTGCCCGAGCAACGCCTTGAAATCGCTGCCGGCCCTGGACTTCACGTGGATCGAGCGCGCCTGCTTGAGCAGCTTCTCGGCCGCCATCACCCGCTCTTTATCCGCCAGCGTAGGCAGCATCCGCGCCAGCACTTCCGGTGGCTCGACCGCCAGCAGGATGCGTGTCCCGGTCTTGAGGATCTGCTCCTGCTCCGGCGAGTGCAGCAACATCATGGTGTCGACCACCAGGTCCGCCGCTTCCAGCGCCCGTTGCGCGGCGATGTTGCCGGTCAGCGCGGTGTCGCCGCAATAAGCGGTCATGTCATTGCCCATGGCCATAGGGTGGTTGAACGACGGCAACTCGACCGCATAGACCTTGGCCCCAAGACGCTGCGCGGCGTCCATGGCCGCCCGCACGGTACGCGGGTCGGAGTAATGACTTTTCAGCACCGCGACGCTTTGGGTCGAGTCCACTTTCGACAGTTTCAACACGTGTTCAAACATCTGGGTCAGTTCGCAATCGCTTACCGGCATTTTTTGTCTTCCTCTTAACCTGTTGAGTTCGATCGACGCCTCGCGTCCTGTGCACCAAAGCAAGGCAGCGAGCTTGGCATTCGCACGAATTTGAAGTGTATACGCTATTTAATGACGATAACACAGCAAATTAACGGACGTCTTAAGAGAAGGAGTGAAACGTTACAAAGCGACACAAAGCCGCTAATTCAGGGTTACTAAGCGTTACGCACACCGTTTATCGTTGATTTTTTATTTTTCGAGCGACCTCTTCCATTCGAAAAACAATAGCGTATACACTCCAAATCGCGGCGAGACGACAACCCGATCTCACCAGCCACATATTCAAATCGAAGGAAAAGCCCCATGCGAAACAAACAAAAAATCGCAATCGTCGGCGCCGGTCTAGGTGGCGCTGCTGCTGCCACGCTGTTACAGAAAGCCGGGTTCGAGGTCGATGTTTATGAACAGGCGCCAGAGTTTTCCCGTATTGGTGCGGGCATCCACATGGGCCCGAACATCATGAAAATCTTCCGTCGCATGGGCATCGAGCAGAAGTTGAGCGACATGGGTTCGCACCCCGATTTCTGGTTCAGCCGCGACGGCGCCAGCGGTGACTACCTGTCGCGCATTCCCTTGGGTGAATTCGCCCGCAAGGAATACGGCGCGGCTTACATCACCGTGCACCGCGGGGATCTGCATGCATTGCAAATGTCGACCATTGCGCCGGGCACTGTGCACTTCAACAAGCGCCTGACCGGGATCGAGGAAACCGATGAACTGGTGCGCCTGCACTTCGGCGACGGCACCACCACGGAGGTCGATATTGTCATCGGCGCCGATGGCATCAACTCCAGAATTCGCGAAGAGTTGCTCGGAGCGGAAAGACCGCTGTACAGCGGCTGGGTTGCGCATCGCGCCTTGATTCGCGGCGAGGTGCTGGCCAAGTACGACATGGACTTTGAAAACTGCGTGAAGTGGTGGAGCGAAGATCGTCACATGATGGTCTACCACACCACCAGCAAGCGCGATGAGTACTACTACGTCACCGGCGTTCCGCACCCGGCCTGGGATTTCCAGGGCAGCTTTATCGATAGCAGCCGCGACGAAATGTATGACGCATTCCAGGGCTATCACCCCACCGTCCAGGCGCTGATCGAATCCAGTGAAAGCGTGACCAAATGGCCGCTGCTCAATCGCAATCCACTGCCCCTATGGAGCCGTGGGCGGATGGTGTTGTTGGGCGATGCCTGCCACCCGATGAAACCGCACATGGCGCAAGGCGCGGGCATGGCCATCGAAGATGCCGCCATGCTGACCCGCTGCCTGCAGGAAACCGGCCTCACCGATTACCGCACCGCGTTCAAGCTTTACGAAGCCAACCGCAAGGACCGCGCCTCGCGAGTACAGGCCGTGTCCAATGCCAACACCTGGCTGCGCACACAGGAAGATCCGGCCTGGGTCTACGGTTATGACCTCTACAGCCACTCTCTGAAATCGGAAGTGGCCGCATGAGCACCTTCATTCAGGGCGGCAACGTTCAAGCCAATGGTATCCGCCAGCACTACCTGCGTTATGGCGGCCAGGGCAGCACCGGCAAGCCGATAGTGTTGCTGATTCCCGGCATCACCAGCCCGGCTATCACCTGGGGGTTCGTCGCCGAGCGCCTGGGCGAGCATTTCGATACCTACGTACTCGACGCTCGCGGCCGCGGCCTGTCCTCCACCGGACCGGAACTGGACTACGGCACCGACGCCTGCGCCGATGACATCGGCGCATTTGCCAACGCCATGGGCATCGAAGCCTATCACCTGGTGGGCCACTCCATGGGCGCGCGCTTTGCCGTGCGCAGCGCCGTGCGCAATCCAGCAGGCCTGCAAAGCCTGGTACTGATCGATCCGCCCGTTTCCGGCCCGGGTCGGCGCGAGTACCCGAGCAAGCTGCCCTGGTACGTGGACTCGATCCGCCAATCACTGACCGGGATGGACGCCAACGCCATGCGCGCCTTCTGCCCGACCTGGACCGAGGAGCAGCTGCAAGTCCGCGCCGAGTGGCTGCACACCTGCTACACACCGGCCATCGTCCGCGCCTTCAACGATTTCCACGAGGTGGACTTTCATCAAGATCTGCCGCACCTGCCTGTCCCTGCCCTGCTGATCGTTGCCGGCCGCGGCGGCGTGATTCAGGCCGGGGACGAAGCAGAAATTCGCGATCTACAACCCGGCATCCAGATTGCTCGCGTTGAAAACGCGGGACACATGATTCCGTGGGATGACCTCGAAGGTTTTTTCGCGGCTTTCGGCGATTTCCTCGGCCAGCCCCTGACCTGAATTCAACGCACGTTGCAAAGGAGACAGCTTGTGATCAAGCCTTATCGTATCGGCCAGATTGTGCCAAGTTCCAACACCACCATGGAAACCGAGATCCCGGCGATGCTGGCAGCACGCCAATTGATCCGCCCCGAACGTTTCACCTTTCATTCCAGCCGCATGCGCATGAAGCAGGTGCGCAAGGAAGAGCTGGCGGCAATGGATGGCGAATCCGATCGCTGTGCGGTCGAGCTGTCTGACGCCAAGGTCGACGTGCTGGGTTATGCCTGCCTGGTGGCAATCATGGCCATGGGCCTGGGCTACCATCGCCAGTCCGAAAAACGCCTGCGCCAGGCCACCGCCGACAACGACGGTAACGCACCGGTCATCACCAGCGCCGGCGCCCTGATCGATGGCCTGAAGGTCATGGGCGCCAAGCGCATCGCCATTGTCGCGCCCTACATGAAGCCGCTGACCGAACTGGTGGTTAACTACATCCGCGAGGAAGGCTTCGAGGTGGTGGACTGGCGCGCCCTGGAAATTCCCGACAACCTGGAAGTCGCTCGCCACAACCCGGACAACCTGCCCGCCATCGTGCGCGACATGAACCTTGAGGGTGTGGATGTGATCGTCCTGTCGGCCTGCGTGCAGATGCAATCGCTGGGCGTGGTCTCGCAAGTCGAGGCCGAAACCGGCAAACCGGTTCTCACCGCCGCCATTGCCACCACCTATGCAATGCTCAAGGCACTGGACCTGGAGCCCATCGTTCCGGGTGCGGGCGCGCTGCTGTCTGGCGCCTATAAATAGGAGCGTATCATGAGCCAAGAACAAAGTGCCGACGCCAACTATCAGGGCGTGTGGGGCCAGCGCATCGGCTTTGGCAATAAACCTGCGCTGCTGATGATCGATTTCATGCAGGGCTATACCCTCGAAGGCGCACCGCTGTACGCGCCAGGCGTGGTCAGCGCTGTCGCCGAGAGCGTCGAACTGCTGGCCTGCGCCCGGCAACATGAAATCCTGGTGGTGCATACCAACATTCGCTACCACCCAGGGCATTTTGCCGACGGCGGCATGTGGGTGAAAAAAGCACCCGTCATGAAAGATATGGTCGAGGGCAACCCACTGGCTGCTTTCTGCGAGCCGGTGCTGCCCAACCCCGATGAAGTGGTGATCAGCAAGCAATACGCCAGCTCGTTTTTCGGCACCAGCCTGGCGTCGATGTTGCACGCCCAAGGCATCGACACCGTGGTACTGGCCGGCTGCTCGACCAGTGGCTGCATCCGCGCGACGGCGGTAGATGCCGTGCAGCACGGATTCCGGACCATCGTTGTTCGCGAATGCGTCGGTGACCGGCATCCGGCGCCCCATGAAGCCAACCTGTTCGACATTGATAGCAAGTATGGCGACGTGGTGAGTAAACAGGAGGCCATGCAGCAGTTCAGACAATGAAATGGCCATTGGTTCTCCCGGGTTGACGCAGTGTCCTTCCGGGCAAGCCTGCAACCTCCACAGATTCACGGTTTTACCGAATAACCGGCAGAAATGGATATCTGCCGTCGAACCAGGCCGTAGAGCACTGGTCGCCAAATACTGAGCAAGGGTCGACATCAAACCCTGCCCAGTCTTCTGACACTGCCTTTGGAAGCCGCCGACCGGTGCTACCAAAGCATTGATCCGCGGCTAAACAACAATCACAAAGTCACCGCCAGGAGACACCCATGCCCTCTGCAAATGTAGGTACACCCACTGCGACCACCGTCGCAGACCCAGTCCAGGCGCTTTACCGCAAGATCACCTGGAAGCTTATTCCCTTCCTCTGCTTCTGCTATCTGGCCTCCTACCTGGACCGGATTAACGTCGGCTTCGCCAAACTGCAAATGCTCGAGCATCTGCAGTTCAGCGAAACGGCTTTCGGCCTGGGCGCCGGTCTGTTTTTCGTCGGCTATATCATTTTCGAGGTTCCGAGCAATCTGGTCCTGGAAAAAGTCGGGGCGAAGATCTGGATCGCCCGGATCATGATCACCTGGGGTCTGCTCTCGGCCTGCACCATGCTCGTCACTTCCACCACGCAGTTCTACATCCTGCGCTTCCTGCTCGGCGCCGCCGAAGCGGGCTTTCTGCCGGGGGTGCTGTATTACCTTACCACCTGGTTCCCGACCTATCGCCGCGGCCGCATCATCGCCTTGTTCATGATCGGCCTGCCGTTGTCCAGCGTGCTCGGCGGCCCGCTGTCCGGCTGGATCATGGGGCATTTCGATAACGCTGGCGGCCTGCGCGGCTGGCAATGGCTGTTCCTCCTCGAAGCGATACCCAGCGTGTTGCTCGGTGTGCTGACCTTCTGGGCCTTGCCGAACAACTACCGCCAGGCCAAATGGCTCAACGATGACGAGAAAAACCTGCTGGAACAGGAACTGCGCGCCGACGACGCCGACTCCACCGGCAGCAAGCACAGCTTTCGCGACGGTTTCTTCAACCTGAAGGTGTGGATGCTCGGCGGCATCGACTTCTCGATCCTGCTCAGCGCCTATGCCATGGGGTTCTGGATGCCGACCTTCATCCGCAACGCAGGCGTCGTCGATACCTTTCACATCGGCGTGCTCACCGCGCTGCCGAGCATCGCCGCGTTGCTGGGCATGCTGTTGATCGGCGCCAGCTCCGACAAACACCGCGAACGCCGCTGGCACATCATCGTGCCCTTTCTGGTGGGCGCGGCAGCCATGGCCAGTGCGCCCTTCTTTGTCCACAACGTGGTGGCGACCGTGGCGCTGTTCGCTATTGCATCGGCGGCGATCATCGGCGCGGTGCCGGTGTTCTTCAGCCTGCCGGCAACCTTTCTCAAAGGCACCGCGGCGGCCACCGGCTTCGCCCTCGCCTGCTCGGTGGCGAACATCGCCGGGCTGGTCAGCAACTCGCTGATGGGCGTGGCCATCGACGTCACCGGCAGCAGCGCCGGCGCACTGTGGTTCTTCGCCGGCTGCCTGATTCTCAGCAGCTTCCTGGTGATCGCCCTGCCGGCCAAGCTGGTCAATCGCTGAGACACGTCAGCCAGGCGACTGCGTGTCCTGGTGTGAGTCGCAAGGGGATCTCATACAGCCCCCCTTGCGGCTGATCCCACCGACGCGGAGCAGCTCAAACCAGGCCCTCGAGCCATCAGCCACCCCATGTTCAATCCCCTCCTGCGGACAGGCCTCGACCTCGTCTGACGGGAGGCGCTTTGTCCTCATTCCAGAGATCAACAGCATGCACACTCCTGCACTGCGCAAAGCCCATGCAATCAGCGGTACCCTCGGCGGCTGCCTGACGCTGGGCCTGGCCCCGCCACTGCTCGCCGAAGAAGCCGGCTTCATCGAAGGCGCGACGGCCAACTTGCAATTGCGCAACTACTACTTTAGCCGCGACTTTTCCGACATTGTCGGCCCCAATAAGCAATCCAAGGCCGAGGAATGGGCCCAGGGCTTCATCCTCGATGCCCGTTCAGGCCACACCCAGGGCAGTGTCGGTGTCGGCGTGGACGTGCTCGGCCTCTACGGCGTCAAGCTTGACAGCAGCCCGAGCCGCGCCAAGACCGGACTACTGCCGACACACGACGACGGCACATCCGCCGATGAGTACGGCCGCCTGGGTGCAGCCGTCAAGTTCAAGGCCTCCAGCACCGAGCTGAAGGTTGGCGAATTGCGGCCCAACCTGCCGGTACTGGTGCACAGCGACCTGCGCCTGCTGCCGCCGACCTACCAGGGCGCCTCACTGGTTTCCAACGAATGGTCCGGCCTGACCTTGAACGCCGGCCAACTCCACTCCACCAGCCTGCGCGATTCGACCAACACCCAGGACATGTATGCGCTGATCAATGACCCGATCAACCCGGCGCGTATCGCCAAATTCACCAGCGACCGCTTCAACTACCTGGGTGCCGACTACAGCTTCAACTCCAACCGCACCAGCGTCGGCCTCTGGCAGGCGCAACTGGAGGACATCTACCAGCAGCGCTACTACAGCTTCAAGCACGCCGAACCCGTGGGAGACTGGACACTCGGCGTGAGCGCCGGCTACTTCGACGCCAGCGACGACGGCCGAAGCATCGCCGGCAAGCTCGACAACCACGCACTGTTCAGCCTGTTTTCCGCGAAACACGGCGGCCATACCTTCTACCTGGGCTACCAGCAGATCGGGGGTGACGACGGCTTCATCCAGATCGGCGCCAACACCAACCCGCTGGGCAACACCCTGCCCACCTACGAGTTCGCCGCACCGGACGAACGCTCTCGGCAAGTCCGTCACGACTACGACTTCGCCGCCCTCGGCATTCCCGGCCTGACCACCACCCTGCGCTACGTGACCGGGGACAACGTCAGCACCGGACAAGGCTTCGAAGGCAAGGACTGGGAGCGCGATCTGGATATTGGCTACGCTGTCCAGAGTGGACCGCTGCGTGGCGTGGGTGTGCGCATCCGTAACGTTACTGCTCGCTCCAACTACCGTAGCGATATTGACGAGAACCGGCTGATCCTCAGCTATAACATCAGCCTATTCTGATGGCCGTAACCGCCGGTGGGTGGTCAGTCGTAGCCTGGTCTTCAGGGTATGGGCCGAACCCATAGCCAATCGGACGAACGATCATCAAGTCGGCGGTGTCAGGATCAACGGGGGATGGGTCCCCACCGAAAAGACAGATCCAGGTTCACTAGACATGGATTCCGCTTGAGATCACTCTTGAGCTTCGACTTTCACTGCTTCATTCTCCACCACTTAGCATGGAAATTGGTGTTCGGATTCGCCATGGGCGGCAATTTCTTGCAGCGAGAGACACTCCTGATCCAAGCCGCATTTGGCGCACAGTTCCGCAAGTTGTCGGATCTCTGGCAGGTCCGCAAACTCATCGGCGCTTAAAGGAGCCTGTCCCTCCTTACCAGTGATCTGATGATACTCATGTCCTTTGCCTGCCTGAAGGAGGGAGTGCAGTGGCCCGTAAAGAGGACTAAGAACAAGCTGCGGAATGCGCTTAAGCAGACTCCGGTATATCCGAAACGCTTCCAGGTCGAAATCGCCCCAGAACTCGATCCTAGGATGAGTGAGCAACTCACTCATCTCTGCTACTTCGGAGTTTCTCCGTAATTGGATCAAGGCTGACCAATTTCCTGTAAGAAGGTTCTGCAACTGCTTGCCATAGGCATCACCGCTCTTGGACAGCCCATAACCAAAAGTGGCAATCAATGCGTGACGCTTCGCCAGGCCCGCCTCAATGGCGCGCTCAAATGCCCAAGGATTCTCAATCAGTACGACACGCTCTGGCATCGCGGGACCAGCAGTCACCACATATGGAATGCGATCGGGTTGGGCGAACAGGGAGGGACAGAACTGTCGCAACGTAGCTGCAGGAAGCTTGCCGATGACTTTTGATGACCCGAGTAGGTGCTTGGAGCTAATGACAAACATCGACTCTGTTGAGGGTTGGTTAAGCTCGTTTCGCAAGTGGCCAAGTCCAGCCGCCAAACGTTCCAACATCTCTGGAGACAATCCATCAGTCACCAAATGCATTGTCTCGAGCAGGGCCTTGGACCCCTCATCCAAGGCACAGCGCTGCAATGCCGAGCGCCAAGCAAATAGCGATGCTGGTTCAGCTTCCGCTGGCTTCGGAGCCAGGATACTGACCTGGCCGAGCGGAACCCCGTTGGATGCCACGTTTCCCAGCCACCCCTGCTCCTTGAGACGAATAAATCCACGCCGGACGTCGTCGGGGTGAATTCCCAGGTCTTTACCAAGCTTTTCCAGTAACCCAGTTGGCCTCAGAAAAGAACCTTTCCCAAGTCGTTTCCAGATTGCATCTTGTAGCTCCGGCAACCGGTCATCAATGCTCACCGACTATCCTCCGTTGAGGCTGGTCGTAACACCCGTATGGCTTGGAAGGTAGCAAGGGTGTTCTGACCTAAAGCGTCTGTTTCTCCGATTTCATTCAGGTGAGACCAGGCGCGCATGTAATACCCCTGCATCTCTCTCGCTACAACCAGGGCCGGGAACCGGTTGAAGTCATTCTGGTAGGCCGGATCGTGGACTGTGACAATCAGTTGGAAGCGGCCCGTCGTATCCTCGATCCCCTTCAAGGTTTCGGCGATCAAGTTTTTCGAAGACAGGTGCGAGAAGGCACCGTCCAGAATGGTGAAGCCTGTGGACCTATCGCGCATCCGCTTACGTTGTGCACGCCCAACGGTTTGTCGACGGATTTCTCGCTCACTGATGAACTCAGAAAGCCGCAAGATCCACAGGAAGGTGATTGCGATTCCCTGCCCGGAGCTTGCCATGTTGCGTTCCATCTCGAGAGTTACCGCACTCATCGCGGGCAGAACGAGATAGATGCGCGGGCTGACGATGACTTTCCGATAGAAGTTCTCGCGGATATTGTCTCTCAACGAGCGCTTCAGGGTATCCCTTACGAAGGACTCCTTAGCCTGATCATTTGCCTCGTAATCCTCTACATCCTGGATGATCGATTCGATCAACGCCTGGATTCCCTCTGAATCGATAACCTTTGCCTCGATGATGAACCCAGCCCGAAGTACAGTCTTGGAGACTGGGTCCATCTTGGGGGAGAAGATACTTCGCAATGTCTTAAGGTTGTCGGGCAGGCGTAGCGTGAAGTTTGTAAGCCAGCTGCTGAGTCCAGCACGCTCCTCAGTAAGGTGATTATCAGCAATCGTGTTGACCTTCAGGTTCTCAGTGTAAGACACCTGGGTCGCTTGTAGCATCGCAGTGACTAACGATGGATTTTGTCGCGCTTGCCGTAGCTGCGTGCGTGCCACCTCAGGCAACTTGAGGTAGGAGTCGCCCAGCGCCTTGTCGATGAGCTTAATGAAATTCTCCGTATGACGCTGGAGATTCTGGTCAGCATCTTTGTAGCGTTGCTGCAGCTGCTCAGCCTCCTCCGAGGTTAGTCTTTCACATGCTTGATCCATGCTGCGCGCGAGGTCCATGAGCAAGAAATCGCCCTTAGGATGAAACGCCTGATAAAGCTCGTGGCTGCGGAGCTGTCCGGGGCTCAGAGCGATGGCGTCAGGTATTACTTTCTTGCGCTCTAGGTAGCTACGTCGCACTCGTATGATTGACTCGTCAATGATCTGAGCAGCTCTTCGAAGCGGATCCTGGGCCTGCCGTAGTTGTTCATGCGTTGTCAGATTGGTCTTGAGCACCTCGGCAATGTCTAGCCGGCGCTTTTCTCCCTGCCCTAATTCCGTCTGAATTGACGTCAGGCGAGCGCTTCCTCCGCTTTCCACAAACTGCGTCACACCCTGAAAATCGAACGCAGCTCTGCGCTGAGCATGATCTCGCGCACGCTCAAGGTGGACGCTTGTATCGTCAGCCCTACTCATGAAGTCGGGCCCATATTCCGTGTGATCTGCGAAGGCCTGGAGACCTCTGAGGTCATCAATCTGGCGGTACTGTGAATAGGCTTGGAGAAGTCTTTCCCGGCATTTTTTGCCCAGTTGTTCCAGCTTCTGGAGCAATGTCTGGTTGGTAGCGAGATCGTCAGAGAGGTCGCCTTGCTTGGTATCCGCCGCTTCAATCGCAAGACTCAACTCATCAATCGATCTACCCTGCAGCTCCTGCTCTACAGCACGCATGGCTCGAATGGACGTAAGTGCATCGAACGAAGCTCGCGTCTCAAGCAGAGGCATCCTTTGGCCAAGCTCAATGTTCAGCGACACCAATGCAGCATGTCGCTCAGGAACTCCGCTTTCGATGGCCGCGGCTGCCTCGCGTGCGCAGGACTCAATCGATGAAGACTGGTTCAACTCCTCGATCGATTGGAAAATTTCCTGGAGCTTTGCCCCCTGGACGGCCTGCTCTTCCTCAACCTTGGACCGTGCTTCCAAAACGATCTGCCAGGAGGCGTGAGAAGCGAGTCCAAGCAAGTCCTGGAGGCTTGCCATGGCGCGAATAGAAGACCTAGCTTTCTCCGACACCCTATCTTCAAAACCGGGCAATGCAGAGCGAAGGCGGGCAATGGATCCGCGCAGCTGTTCTGCCTGAGATGGTTTGCCTTCACTAATGGCTTTCGCAGCGATGGCCGCATTGGCTTCCTGGTCCACATCTCGCTCAAGCTCGGCAAGCATGGTTTGCGCCGCACTGATACAGGATTGAAGCTCCTGGATATGGCTATCCAATTCAGCCATGGAGTGCAGAATGGAATCCCAACTAACTCCGGACTCCAGGCCTAATACTTCGGTGACAACAATCCGAGACTCAATCGTTCGCTGAGCTTCATCAGAGGCACGATTGGCAAGTGCTGGGAGGGCCTCGTCGATTTGCTGGATCTGGGCTTTGAGCTCACTTCCGCGATCGGGGATCCCTCGCTCAATCGCGTCCTGGGCCCGCGCAGCAATACGAGCAAATGGCTCCTGCGCCACGAACCGCTCGTAGCTTGTCTTCAGGTCGCCAATATGGCTCAGCAGCTCACTGAGCAAAGAATTAAGCCGAGCGCGCTCTTGCAGAAGAAGATTAGGGTCTAGCAGACAAGCTACCGGCCAGGTCTTCACTCCTACTAGCCAGCTATCAGCCACTCCATCTCGATAAGAAATTGATCCGCTGCGACAAAACTCGGCCAGCGGACCGGCAACCAATACGGGCACGTCAATATCGGCTGCAGCCAAGCGCACAGCGACCTCGGCAGCAGCTTCAACGTTGGACAGCACGGGAGCAAATATCAGAGCAGAGAACAGCGATAGAACCACTTCCCTGCGAGCTTCATTGAGCTCTAGAGACTCGATAAAAGCGTAAAGTGGTTGAGCCGCAGTCCCCGCTATTTCCGTCGCCGCACGTGCCGTTGCATTCGGTACTACAGGCTCTTTATCGAGGATTCGGCGTCGCTCAGCGACGCGCTCATATTCTCCGCGCTTCTCGGCCAGAGCATGCTCAACGTCAAAACGAGATGCACGCCATTGTTCAAGCCAGAGACCGGGCTCCACCTCAGCAACCTCGGCCCTAAACGCATCGACAGCATCTAGCTCTGCCTGGATGTGAGTCAGGGCTTTGGCAAAATCAATTCGCCGCTGTCTTGCTGATTCCAACTGTGCTACGACCTTGCCCGCCAGGCCGTACGGATCCTCATTCAAGAACCAAGTGTCATATCCTTCAGCTTGAGCCCGCTGCTCCAAAACGACCTGGTGCTGAGCAAGTGACGATTCCAATCGCGGCCTGTTTGCAGAAATCTGCTCGGCCGCATGAGCCGACTTCTGGTCTCGGTCTGCCAGCCACTCACTAGGATGCATGTTGGGGAAGCGATGCTGAAACTGCTCAATCGCCGCCAAGTCCGGCTGAATGGAGCGCAGGGCAGACTCATCTTGGTCGAGCGACGCTTGTGCTCTTTGGAGCTCGTTCAGAACGTTCGCTTCCAACCCCTCAGTCGAGGATCCCGAGAAGCGCAGCTCAAATGGAATGGCTGTCTGCCAATGCTTGTCGGCGCGCTGCAGCAACTCCTGCGAACGTCCCAATGCCATGCGAGTGGCTGCATCTTGGTTTATCAATTCCTTTCGCGCATCCTCTCGCGCACGGAGCCACTGAGCCGGGTCACTGTTTGGATACGCTTGATTGAATACATTGAGCGCTTTGACTGCTCCAAAGAGTGCTCCCATATCTTCAGAGCACCGCTTCTGCTTCGCTTTGGCATCATCTAGCTGGCTGCGAACTAGTTGCTCCAACCCGTCCGAGGGTTCACCCGCAAACATCTCCTTGAACTTGTAGGTGCCAGGGAGATGGTGGAGCACCTTGGAATGACTTTGGCGAAGTTGCTCTACGGTGGATCTAGCCTGTTCGTGTTCCCGAGACAATCCCGAGACCAAGTCCTTCTGGGTAGCATGGCGGCCCTCCGCGTCTTTCGACTGTTGCTCTGCCACGGTCTTCTCTTGCTCCAGGTCTTCCGCCTGCGCTCCTGGAGAGGTGCCGTCACCGTATTCGACATGGAATGCTTGCCACTGCAAAAAAACTAATCGATGTTCGGACGTGATCTTGTTGTGGTCATCGACCCCCTGGTTGGCGCGCGCGGCTTCAGACGCGACAACTGCTGCAGTGTTTGTTGGGTCAGCTAGCTCTTGTTCACTGAAGTAGCCGCTTTTCTGAAGCGCCTCCCAAGCCATGCCGCCGCTCTTAAGGCCTTCTTCCTCTTGCCTCAATTCGGAAGCTTTTTCATCAAGCGATGCGCTCTCCGTTTCCAAAACGCGGCTCTGCGTCGCGATAGCAGCTAGTTGCAGATTAGCCTTTCGGATCTCGCGACGAGCCGGATTGGTATCTGCCTGATCCTTCGCCCAAGCAAAAGCCGCTTTCAACTGAGAAACAACGGCTTCGCTGTCCTCTTCCGGCCAATTTTTCATCGCGTCGAAGCAGACAGTCAGAGCATCCTGCAGATTGTAAAGCTTGGCTGAATGCCCCCCGCGATCAGGCGTTCGACGAGCAAGGTCACAATATAAATCAATGACTTGCGATTTCTGGACACTAGTGATGTCGGTGCATGCAACCAAGGCCCTCATTGCTCGCTGATTAATAGTTTTCACAGACTCATTCAGCAGGAATGCGAGCCCCTGATCGGTGATCCACCATTCGCTGCGCTGGAGAAGCATGTAGAGATACAGATCGGGATCATCTGCAGAAGGAACCCTGGGTGAACCTGCGATCGGATTCGTGACGACGGCGTCCTCAAGAACGCAAAGTTCCTCAATCAATGGCTGCCGTGTGGCATGTAGATCGGCTTGTGCCGCTTCAATCTGCTGCACTTCAGCGTCGAGCTCACTCAAGCACTCAAGAACACGATTAGCCTCTCCCAGCTCGCGCGCTGTCTCCCGAGTTCGCTTGCGCGCCCGCACCACGCTACTGGCCTTTTCATGGATAGTATCTTCGATGCCACGTTCATCTTCCTCGCTGTAACTCCCCATCACATCTGCGAGTAGCTCAGGGGCGAGGTGCTTGTAGAACAGTTCGCCGCTGTAGTTGCCGGTCTTGGAGGCGACATCAAAGTACGTGCTTGCACCCTCTGCAGCGTTCGCCAACTGATAGGCGTATTGCTGCTGAATTGCCGCCGAATCGAAGTGCTCCGCGATGAAGCGCCGCCACTCTTCGTCCTGCCGCTCCTTCTGGTTGGTTGGAAACAGACCTGGGCGCTTCCTCAGACAATCTAAAAATTCCTCACGAGAGCACAGGTCGATGACCGGCCCTACCTGCACTCCCAGAGGGCAGTCATCTAATGTCCCTCGATAGGCGTAGAAATCGAATGCCCGGTTTTCCCTCGCGTTGCCATAGATACCGAACACCATTCTTTCGCCATCGCTGGGTCCAACAAGCCCCAGCAGCAGGTCTTCGTGGTCCGGATTGCGGTGAGTGATCTCGACGCGCAGATGCGTGAATGAACCTGTAAACTCCGGCGCGCCGTGTGTTCGCATAAGTTGATTCAGTTTTTTTGTTTTCCCCGCCAGCATCGCCAGGAGCATCAACATCATCGTGCTTTTGCCGCGCCCGTTCGGAATGTTGAGCGCCGCATGGAAGCCACCCAGCAGAAAGCGATTGCAGGGCCAGTCGGGCATCCAAGGAGATTTTCGTCGATGATTCAGGAAGTTTGAGACCTCAAATGCGTGAATCAGGGGCATCTTCCTCTCCTATAGAAAACTCTTCATAGCCGTTGATGAGCGATTGGGAGCGAAGCAAAAGCGCTTGATCGGCCGCGGGCATCAAGTAGCGCAACGAGCGGTCAGCGATACCAGACATATCCACGGCAGCCACCAGTGTCTGACGCCAAATTCCTTCCTGGTCAGTCGGCTCGATCATTCGGTACTGCTTCATGAGCTTGAAGAAACGGCGAGCAATCTGAGGGATGCTCTCTCGCTTTTGCCAATAATCGTCCCAGAGAAGCCCAGCCTCGCCTTCAGGGCGACCTGCGTTTCCCATCGTCTCGACATCAGCCTTCAGTTGAGTGATGAAGTCTGTCTCCTTCACCATGGCGTTGCGCCAGTTGTAGAGGTTGCCTACCGGCCGATCAATTCGATCGTAAAAGAAGTACTGGAGGGTCAACCAAAGCCTCGCAATCCAAAACACCGAGGATGTTTTGTTCAACTCCACCGCTTCGTCATCAGCGCTACGCTCTCGACGCCGGTCGCGGAAATCCGAAAAGAATGCTCGGACGTCCACATAGGACGGAGCCTCCTCACCGAACCGACGGCACAGGATGTAGTAGACAATCGGGCGCCCGCTCTGGTCCGGAATAGCGAGGTCTGCGATGCCATCGAGAATCCGCAATCCAAGACCTTGCCCGGAGAGAAATTCATCGAAGTCATCAAGTACCGTCTGCCCACAGTCGTACAAGATTCGAGCTGTTCGTATCTCTTCGGGAAACGCCGAGCGCCCTACTGGACGGGTGGAGAGTTCCCGGTGTTTAAGTAGCATCGAGAAAACGAAGCCTTGCTCAGCTGGGGACATCAGCTACTTCCTCCAGGGACAGAATCGGATTACTGGTGACCAGCACGGAGTTTTCTGATGAAACCTCAATAAGGTCGTCCTGATGCACCACTCGGATGCTCTGGTTACCCACCTCGAAGACCTCAGGGTAGGAGTAAACACCTGTGAAGTCGGCTAGCCCCTCCCCCCCTTCGTAGACCAACCCGTCAAGACTCATCAGCTCTTCGAGTGGCTTGGGGCCAACCTTCAACGAATCAATGATCAGCTCAGCATTGCGCAGCAGGAATTCATGCACCTGTTCAACACGATCATCCACTTGATCGGTCTGGCGGAACGAGAGCTTGGGCGGAGCAGGTAGACTTTGGGAATAGAGCCTAGACAGGCTGATCTCGCCGGCGATGAGATCGGGGCTAAAAAAAGCCAATTCGGGGGACCAGGGGACAAAATCGGTCGATGCAGATTCGAGTTGCTCAAGAAACCCATCTGGTCGCGAATGAAGCGAGTGGACCAGCTCCAAAAACCCTACCGATGGGCTTCGAACTGTTTGCGCCTTCTGCGCATCGGTCAGAAAACGCACGAATTTCCTGGAAAGACTCTCCGTCACCTGAAGAACGTTTTCCATCTCCGCCTGGAGATTACTCAGATCATACGAAATGTTGTTCGAGACTTTCCACAGATCGAAGGCGCTTACTACAGGTGGCGAGAAGAGGTGTTGCATCGCCTTATGCACTAGATCTGCAGCATCCCGAAGTGCACCGCTGATGGTGACACCCTCGCGAATCAAGCCATCGCGCAGATCGGTATAAGCTGGTCGCTCCGAAACATCCGAAATTTTACGGGCTTTGGCCGCAAGATCTCGGAGCATCTCCCGGCAGAAGCGCGGGATATCTCCAAACTGCCGCCGCTCGAGAGCGGCTAGCAAACGCTGCGCATCCAGATCGCTGTACAACCAGCTGTCCTTTAGCTCAGACACACGGATGAACAGTCTCGCGTTATCGGTAAGACCAACCTGTCTCAAGCTGCTATCAAAGATCAGAAGCGGCGTCGTATCGCTGGTGCGAGCGTAGGCAATGCCCTCTGTGGTCTGGACGCCGTAACGAATTTCTCGTGAACGGGAAAGCGACAGGATGCAGTGTTCCAACGCTGCCTCATCGAAGGCTTGCACGTCCTCGCTAAGGATCTGCTGTAGGAGTTTGATCGAGACCAGAGTCTGACCTTGCTCCAGCTCCCAGCGACCAAGCGCGGATATCAACGAGATAGCGAGATGAAGGTTGCCTGCTGCGGACTCAGGAACCTCTGGGATCGAAATACTCCCACCACTACTGCGGGTCTGGTGGAAATCGATAAGCCGAGAAACGGCCGCAACCAGTCTCACCTCTGCCGGCAGTTCAGATGACGCCTCGGGCGACGAGCCAAGTTGGCTCAAAGAGAGATTTTGTGCCATCACCGGCACGTCGTCCTGAAACAGATCCATTGTTTACACCCTCCGATGCCTCTACCCAGAAGGGTCCGGCCAGGTTCGCCCCCAGCTACCTCATATGCCTCCATCGCGCTGAAATGTCAAAGATAAACTGCTTACTCAGCACAGCAGGCCTGGAAAATCTTCAGGAAGTTTAAGTGCGTCGGGCCATCCGCCCTTGGAGAGGATAAAGCATTGGGTATTGCCCCCATTTTTGTGCTCACCAGAATTAGAGGTCAGGCCGCGAGGGCCAACTTCTGTTTGGGGGTTAAGCCTCCTCGGAACTGCTGAAAAAAGATCAGGGATCGTGAAAAGGTCGCCCTCGATTAACACCAGATCAAACATTCGCCTACCATTGGTAAAATGTACGAAGGCCTTATCAAGGAACCGACCTAGCCCAAAGGCTTAACTGGCCATGAATAGCGAAGGTAAGGCGCCCCCCTCTACATCTCAACCTGAGCGCTCTCGCTGTCAGCCGCGCAAGTCGCATACCTGAACCGCGGATCACTTCCCAAACTTTCCTCATGCGTTTTATAAATTTCCTTTAGAGGAAAGGTTGCCAGATTTGGCCTACGCCAGTCAGGCCGCTATCAGCATGGTGTTGTCGCAGGCGGAAAATCTAATAGCCTTTAGACCGATCAACCACATTCAAGAGGGGCATTCCCTCACGCTCTCTTCGGAGATTCTCAACAATCACCGCCACACCACCTTCAATCTGCACATCGCTTGCAACATGAGGGGTCAGGAGCACTCGAGGATGTTTCCAAAGTGGGTTGTCTTGAGAGGGAGGCTCTTGTACCAGTACATCCAGTACTGCACCTCCCAGACGGTCTTCATCCAATGCAGAAAGCAAAGCCTTTTCTATAACGTGGGCGCCGCGTCCCACGTTAATCAGTCCAGCTCCATGAGGCAGACAATCGAGCTTCGCAGCATTGAGTATCCCGTCTGTTTCGGGAGTCAGTGGCAACATGTTCACAAGGATGTCGCACTGCCCTAAAAACGCCTCCAGTTCGTCCGGGCCGACGTAACAGTGGCCACCTGGCACCTCCTTCAAAGAACGATTCCAGCCACTGAGCTGAAATCCCAATGGCTGAAGGCGATCAAGCGCGGCGCGTCCGAGATTGCCAACCCCCATGACACCAACCCGCCGCTGTGAAGCGTGCACGATTGGTCGAGGTTGCCAGCGACCACTGCGCTGATCCTCTTGGTAAGCGAGGATGTCTCGATGCAAGGCAAGAACACCAAACAGAACATACTCGGCCATGATGTCAGCCATCGAGCTATCTACCAGCCTTATTAGCGACACGTGAGCAGGCAAACGGGCCAGATCGAACTGGTCAACTCCAGCCCCGGCAGCGTAGAGGAGTCGAAGATTACCAAACTGCTCCGCAATGTCGGCAAGAGGCTCCCAAGCCAGGATGTAGTGCACCTCTGTCGGGTTACCGATATCAGGCCATTGGCGGAACTCTAGTTCGGGGGCGAGCGTTGACAGGCAATCTCGCCATTTCTTCGCATCGGCGGGGTCGGCCATGTATAGGATGCACATAAAAAAAAACCCTATTCGACTTTCAGATGTGCATAGCTATCAACGAAACGCTTAAATTTGTGTTTGCCACAAGTGTACGCTTCATACTTTGCGGGTAGAGCCTCACTCACGCAGGTTGGCACAGGCTCAACAACCGCATCGAAATCCAAATCAATAAAGAATGGTATTGAATAGCGCTCTAGACCGCTGGTATTTATGACGCGATGCATTGTCGAGGTGTAGCGATCGTTGGTGAGGGTTTGAACTAGATCACCAATGTTGACGATAAAAGTGCCTTCAACGGGTGGGGCAGTAACCCACTCCCCTGCACGGTTCCTGACTTGCAAACCGCCAACCGCATCTTGGGACAGGACCGTCAAGAAACCATAGTCCGTGTGTGCCCCAATACCTATCTCCTCTTGGGAAACCCTTCCAATCTGGGGCGGGTAACGCAAAATCCGTTGAATAGTGATGGGCTTACGCTGAAGATGTTCAAAGTAATCTTGTGGTAAACCCAAGCTCAGCGCGATCCCGCCAATAAGCATTCGCGCGAGCGCCAATACAGAGGAATGATAATCTTCGGCAACCTTCTCGAATTGCGGCAGTACAGACGGCATTTGATTAGGACCAAAAAATGGAGAGACCTCATCGTAATGAGCTCCACAATCAAAACACTCTTTGAAATCTCGGGTATTAGCAGGATCGACGTTTTCCGCGTACATCGGAATATAGCCACGTAGCGTGAGCCCGGAATTCACGACATTAAGTTTGTTCTTCTCCTCATAAGGAAGCTTGAAAAAACTTTTGGTAAGATTATACATCTCATCTATTAATTGCTGGTCAATGCCATGGTTTTTTATATAAAAAAAACCCACCTTTTCGCATGCATCACCTATTTGGCTTGCCACCTGCAGCGGATTTTCGCCGTTTATGAGCAACGATATATCTATGACTGGAATTTCAGTGAAAGCTGTTTGCTTGCTAGCCAAGCGAATATCAAATAACTCTGTCACGTATGCTCTCCTTTCCAAAATGTAAATAAGGCAGAAGCTTCAGAAAGCACGGGTGCGCCCTCTTTAATCTCAAAAAATCACATCTGAACCGTCACCTTTAACACCCACTTTCGAGTTCGGGTCGATGGCGCGGTTTACCGCTGCGAGCACTTTCATGACTCCTTCGGGCACTGACCAATCGATGGGATGGACGACAGGCGCGGATGAGTCAAATCAGTCCGGGCTTTGACGGATGTTAATCCTGGATTTTTTGGCACGCAAGCAAAATGTACACCTGTGTCATCATCAATTGACACAGGTGTACATTTGTCCTAATTTTAAGTCACCGAGCCTGATAAAGCCCACTTTGGAGCGCACCACGATGTCCAGCGATCCCTTGCTGCAACCCTATAAAATCAAGAATCTGACCCTCAGAAACCGGATCATGACCACCTCCCATGAACCGGCCTACCCTGTGGACGGCATGCCCAAGGATCTCTATCGCGCCTACCACGTGGAGCGCGCCAAAGCCGGTGTCGCCCTGACCATGACTGCCGGTTCCGCTGCTGTATCCCGAGACAGCCCGCCGGTGTTCAACAATGTGCTCGCCTACAAGGACGAAGTAGTCGGATGGTTGAAGGACCTGACCGATGAATGCCACGAACATGGCGCGGCAGTGATGATCCAGCTGACTCACCTGGGCCGTCGCACCCGCTGGGACAAGGCCGACTGGTTACCGGTGGTGTCGCCGTCACACCGTCGCGAGGCTTCGCACCGCTCCTTCCCGAAGAAAATGGAGGAATGGGACATCGAGCGGATCATCAAGGACTATGTAGATGCCGCGGAGCGTATGAAGGCGGCAGGTCTCGATGGCCTGGAGCTTCAGGCTTACGGGCATTTGATGGACCAGTTCTGGTCGCCGCTGACGAATGACCTCGACGGCCCTTACGGCGGATCGCTGGAAAACCGCATGCGCTTTACCTTCGACATCCTGCGTGGCATCCGTCAGCGGGTCGGCGAAGATTTTCTGCTCGGGGTTCGCTACACCGGTGATGAAGAATTGCCCGGTGGCTTCACTGCCAGCGAGGGCATGCAGGTTTCTCATATGCTCAAGGACAGCGGACTGGTCGACTTCCTGAACGTCGTGCGCGGTCACATCGATACGGATGCCGGCTTGACCGATGTGATCCCGATTCAGGGTATGCGCAACTCGCCCCATCTCGACTTCGCTGGCGAGATCCGCTCGTCGACAGGCTTTCCGACCTTCCACGCTGCGAAGATTCCCGATGTCGCCACCGCGCGCTACGCGATCGCTTCGGGCAAAGTGGATATGGTGGGCATGACCCGCGCGCACATGACCGATCCGCACATCGTGCGCAAGATCATCGAGAAGCGCGAAGAAGACATTCGCCCGTGCGTGGGCGCCAACTATTGCCTGGATCGCATCTACCAGGGCGGCGCGGCCTACTGCATCCACAACGCAGCGACGGGTCGGGAAACCACCATGCCTCATGACATTCCCAAAGCTGCCGTCAAGCGCAAGGTGCTGGTGGTCGGTACCGGCCCAGCGGGGCTGGAAGCGGCGCGGGTCGCCGGTGAGCGCGGCCATGACGTGACGGTGCTTGAGGCGGCTGACCAACCTGGCGGGCAGATTCGTCTGACTGCGCTGAGCGAGCGTCGTCGCGAGATGATCAGCATCATTGATTGGCGCATGGCGCAATGCGAACGGCTGGGGGTGAAGTTTCACTTCAACACCTGGGCCGAAGCCGACACTGTGCAAGCCTTCGAGCCAGACGTGGTTATCGTTGCGACCGGCGGCCTGCCGGATACCGAGGTGCTCCGCAAAGGCAACGAACTCGTGGTTTCAACCTGGGACATCATTTCCGGCGACATCAAGCCCGGTCGCAACGTACTGATCTTCGACGATGCGGGGGATCATGCTGCCCTGCAGGCAGCCGAGGTCATCGCGCAAAGCGGTGCGACCGTGGAGATCGTCACCCCTGACCGCTCGTTTGCACCTGAAGTCATGGCCATGAACCTGGTGCCCTACATGCGCAGCCTGCAGGATCTGGACGTCACCTTCACCGTCACCTACCGGGTCGATACAGTGGAAAAACGTGATGGCGGGCTCGTTGCAACCTTTGGCAGCGATTACGGACAGGTCCACAAGCAGCGCGTGGTCGATCAGGTGGTCGTCAACCACGGCACCCTTCCCCTGGACGACTTGTACTTCGACCTGCGTCCTCTCTCCACCAATGGCGGCGCGGTAGAACAGCACGACCTGATCGCCGGCACGGCACAGAACATCATCACCAATCCCAAAGGACGCTTCCAGCTGTTCCGGATCGGCGACGCCGTGTCTGCTCGCAACACCCACGCGGCCATCTACGACGCGTTGCGCCTGGTGAAAGAAATCTGAATCCGAGCCTCCCTCCTTGGTGGAACGGAGGCTCGCCATGAACAAGAGGGAAGTCATGTCAGCAGTGACCATTAAATCGAAGGCAACCGTCTGACGCCTTCTGCCGTGAAGGCCCTTCAGCGGGCCTTCACTGTATATCCCCTGCCCTGGCTACATTCCCCGCCGCGCAACCTCAGCGCCTGCCTTTATTGCCCGCCCCACAATGGACTCGATGTTCTGATCGGCCATCGACTGCAGCGCTGCCGCCGTCACGCCACGGTAAGCCATCAACGACTCAATCATTTGCTGCGGATCGCGGCTGGCAAGCATCTGGCCGCCCCCCACCACTACGCCTTGTGCAGCGCGCTGCGCGATGGCAAGGGGAATTCCCGCAGCCACCGCCTGGTTAGCCAGTGCCATTTGCAACATTGCCGGGAAGGCTGGCCCAGTCCCGGACAACGCGCTGAGGTAATCAATACAGTCTTCATCAGGCACTTCGTCCGCCGAACCTACGCACTCGAACAGTCGCTGCACCCACTTGCTGTCGCGTTCAACAAGGTTTCCGACACTGCACCAGGGCGTGAACGACTGCCTGATTTCCACGGCCGCATTCGGCATGGCCCGCACCACGACATCCGCTCCGGTGGCCGCGCTGATGGCTGCCGCCGGAACTCCGGCCATCAGAGAAATCACTAGCTTGCCGCGGGCGTTGATCCGCAGTTCGCGAAACTGCTCCGGCCGGATGGACAGCATGACAATATCGCTGAGGTCCACCAACTGCTGGTTGTCGGCCAGCAGCCTCACGCCTGGCTCGAAGGTACTGACGCCGGAGCGGTTCGAGATCAACAAATGGTCAGGCCCGAGGGACCCGCTATCGAGTAGCGCCTGGGCGATTGCGCGCCCGAGCCAGCCGGTGCCTCCGATGATGCCCAGCGTTCTATTCTCCATCGGCAGTGGACTCCTCGAATGTTTCGACCAAGGGAACGAAAACGCCAGGCTCTTTTTCCGCGTAGCCGAACTTTCCATAAAAGCGATCCAGCTCGCGCCTCTTCGGTACTTTGCCGGTAAATACGCTCACGTACTGAGGAATCCGTCGAAATCGTATGACGATGTCTTCACTGGTTTTCATGGAGATGTAGCCGATCTGCGTGAGGTAGATCGTCCTGGCCCGAACATCGGCGCCCTCTGCGTCGTAGCCAAACCGTCGGAACATAGCGGCCAGGGCATGCATCCGCGCCTCATCGGCCGAAGCGATCTCAGCTGTGACTTCGTCCGATTGCAGCGCCCAACTGCGCACGGCAAATTCGAATTGCGAGTCGAACAGCTCAGGGTTCACCCAGCACTCGAAGACGTTGAGAATCGCTTCGGAAATACTTTCTGCGTAACTCTCGCATTGGCTGACCATGCCGCCGGTGTTCTTGTCCCGCCATCGAGCCAGGAGTGCCGCGAGCAGCTGTTCCCGATCTTCATAGAACCAGTAGAAGCTGGTACGAGACAAATTCAAGCGCTTGGCCAGCGGCATCACCCGCACGGCGTCCACACCCGACTCTTTCAGAGCATCGTAGGCGGCATCCAGCCAACCATCGACGGAGCCTCGCCAGCCTGCGTCCTGCGCTTTGGTTTTCGCCCTTCCTGTCTGTGACATTCGGGTTGCACCTTTAATTTGAAATTCTTCTCCACTGTACACCCCGGGATCCGTGGCGTACACGGCATGTACACGACCGTACATTTTCGAGACGCTCGTCCTGTAGAATCAAGTAAGCACACCGTTAATGGATACGAATCAATTCACTGGTGGAAAGGCGCGGATTTCACACAAAAAAACGCGGCGCACGAAATACTTCATGCGCCGCGCCGCTGGAGGTCAACTCAGCGATAGGTCGCTACGGGTTCACCGATGACGTCCCGATTGATCGTGAGTCCCAATCCTGGATACGGTCAACCTGACGGGGATCCCGGCCGATGAGCATGTCTGCCATTTCGGCGATACCCGCTCTCACCCGGCACCAATACCAGTTTTCCCGCATAACGTTTTTCTATGAAGTCATTCTGTCCTTGGCAATGTCGGACAGCGGATAACTGTTGCTGACAAAGGAACGGATACGACCGTGTTCAATATGACTGACCAACTCATCGAAAACTGCATCCTCCTGGAAAGTGCAGCCATGAAATGTGAGGTCCTTCAAGTAAAGCGAGGATGTTTGCTGTGTGCGCAAACAAAAAGACTTTACTGGCGGCTATTTATTCTTCTTCATTAGGCGCTCAAGCTCTGTGCATTCAACGACCGGGTGTTGCCAGCAAAAACAATCAGGCTTGCAAACTGCAAATTAGTAGATTTTTTCTTATAGAAAACCTTAGCAGCGGATACTCCCTGCCCATAATGATATTTTAGATGGACAAATGATTACTTCACGTCATGAATGGCTGACGCTTCTCGGGATCGCGCGCTATGCCAGTCATCATGCAGCCAAACGACATATGCCAACCGGTTTCTGCGCGATTCCAAACTTTCGAGTCAGATTTTTTGGATAACGCCACGTTATCTTTGGCCCCATAAAAAAGTTGCTGGACGCTGCGATCCATTTAAATTAAATAATGTCTCCGCCAAAAAACTACCAAGTAGGTTGCCATATGAAGTTTAATAATAAAGTGGTGGTCATTACCGGCGCTGCCGGCGGTGTCGGACAGGCGTTAGCGTTATTGTTCGCCCGAGAAGGCGCAAAGCTTGTTTTATCTGATCTTGACGAAGCCGGTTGCAAATCAATCTCAGCCAAAGTTCGTGAACTGGGCGCCGAAGTGCACTACGTGGCAGGCGATTTACGCCGGAAAGAATATTGCGAAGCGATTGTGCAAACTGCCGTCGATGTTTTTTCAGGGATCGATATCGTGTTGAACAATGCAGGCATCATTCCCCGCGGCACGATTGAGGAAACCACTGACGACATGTGGTTCGACGCCATGGGCGTAAACCTGAATGCAGTGTTCTTCATCTGCCGTGCCGCGATACCGCACATGAAAAATCGCCAGGGTGCCGCAATCGTCAACACATCATCTGTCTGGGGCATTTATCCCGGCCCCGCCCACGTGGCGTATTGCACAAGCAAAGGGGCCGTCGCAGCTTTAACCAAGAATCTGGGCCGCGATTGCGCCCCCTTGGGCATCCGTGTCAACGCGGTGTGCCCGCACGAAATCAATACCCCGATGATACGCAGCGGCTTTGAGCGTCGCGGCTTGGATCCGGACAAAGCCGTGCAAGAACTGAACAAGAGCGTGCCATTAGGCCGTATCGCCGAGCCTGAAGACATTGCGGATGTCATCGCATTTCTGGCGTCCGACGAGGCCAGGTACATCGCTGGCGAAACGGTAGAAGTCACAGGCGCCAAGCCGGTGTCCGGCTAAGGAGAGGTAGCGATGCTCAAAGGTAAAAATGTAGTGGTGACCGGGGGCGGCAGAGGGATTGGCCGAGGCATCACCGAACAATTGCTTGAGGCGGGAGCTTGCGTGTTGATCGCTCAGCGCCAGGCACTGGACGACGACTTGCGAGATCACCCTCAAGTCTATTTCGTCGAGGCTGATCTCGCCTCGATGGAGTCACCCGGTTTGATTGCACAGTTCGCCCAGGAGCAGCTTGGCGGAATCGATGTATTGGTTAACAACGCCGGGTTCATGTTCGAGAAATCCATTGATGATATGACCGAACAGGACTGGGATCGCATGATGGCTGTCAATCTGCGGGCGCCAGCGTTCCTGTGCAAGGCGTTGGTGCCCCAGATGCGTCAGCGAGGCGGTGGCAGCATCATCAACATCGGCTCGATCGAAGGGATAGGCGCCAACCCTGAACATGCCGCGTACTGTGCCTCCAAGGCCGGCATCCATGGGCTGACCCGAGCCTTGGCAGTCGATCTCGGCCGGGACGGCATCCGCTGCAATGCCATTGCTCCAGGGTGGATCAATTCCGAGTTGAGTGATGCGTACCTCGCCGCTCAAGCTGATCCGCGTGCGGCGCGCCAGGCACTCCTGCGCCTTCACCCGGTCGGACGTACCGGATTACCGGCGGATGTTGGCGGGACAGTCGTTTTCCTGGCCTCGGAGTCATCGGCCTTCATCACCGGGCAGGTGCTGGTGGTGGATGGGGGGCGCACGGCGAAACTGCCACTGCCGTTTTGATCGAATCAGCCCGACTTGCGACGGAGGGAGTCACTTACCCTCCTCGCGATGCATACCTCCAACTAGCATCCGAACCGACGATCGGCGATTGTTCGGAGCATGGCTGGAAACAGGGTGATTGGGTGCTAAATGCTCTCGCAGGGTGCTGATACCAGGCGTAGGATCGATACGATGACTGCTAATCACGCATCGTTGGAAGGTGACTTCCAACCAATCTGCATTCACGCGCAAACGCAAGACATATACCGCTGCACTGTAAGACCCTTCGCAGTACAAGGGCCGTGTTCTCACAACAACAAAAGCGAGGTGAAAACATGTCTGGTAATCGTGGTGTCGTGTATCTCGGCGCAGGCAAGGTCGAGGTGCAGACCATCCCCTATCCGAAAATGGAAGACCCGCGCGGCAAGCGCATCGACCATGGCGTGATCCTGCGCGTGGTTTCAACCAATATCTGCGGCTCCGACCAGCATATGGTGCGTGGTCGGACCACGGCCCAGGTCGGGTTAGTGCTCGGCCATGAGATTACTGGTGAGGTGATCGAGAAGGGCCGTGACGTGGAAAACGTGCAGATCGGTGACCTGGTCTCGGTGCCGTTCAACGTCGCCTGCGGCCGTTGTCGCAGTTGCAAGGAACAGCACACCGGCGTCTGCCTGACGGTCAACCCGGCGCGCCCCGGGGGTGCCTATGGCTATGTGGACATGGGCGACTGGGTTGGCGGTCAGGCCGAATACGTGCTGGTGCCGTATGCCGACTTCAACCTGCTGAAGCTGCCCGACCGCGACAAGGCCATGGAGAAAATCCGCGACCTGACCTGCCTCTCCGATATCCTGCCGACCGGCTACCACGGCGCGGTGACCGCCGGTGTCGGCCCTGGCAGCACAGTGTATATCGCCGGGGCCGGTCCGGTCGGACTGGCTGCTGCCGCCTCCGCCCGCCTGCTTGGTGCAGCGGTGGTGATAGTCGGCGACGTGAATCCGTTGCGTCTGGCGCATGCCAAGGCCCAAGGCTTCGAGATCGCCGACCTGACCCAGGACACTCCGCTGCACGAGCAAATCGCCGACCTGCTCGGTGAGCCGGAAGTCGATTGTGCGGTCGATGCGGTCGGCTTCGAAGCCCGTGGCCACGGCCATGACGGCGCGCAGCACGAGGCCCCGGCCGACGTGCTCAACGCGCTGATGGGCGTGGTGCGGGTCGCCGGCAATATCGGGATCCCCGGTCTGTATGTCACCGAAGACCCGGGCGCGGTCAACAAAGCCGCCAAGCATGGCAGCCTGAACATCCGTTTCGGCCTTGGCTGGGCCAAGTCCCACAGCTTCCACACCGGCCAGACCCCGACAATGAAGTACAACCGTCAGCTGATGCAGGCGATCATGTGGGACCGGATCAACATTGCCGAGGTCGTCGGCGTGCAGGTGATCAGCCTGGACGACGCGCCGCGCGGTTACCACGAGTTCGATGCCGGGGTGCCGAAGAAATTCGTCATGGACCCGCACAAGCTGTTTAGCGCCGCCTGAGGACCAGGTTGGGAAAAGGGCAGCTTTGAGCTGCCCTTTTTTATGGCCGTGCTCATCCAGGAAACCAACCACACATTGATTACTACAGACACTCAGGTACGTTCACGCCTTCGCTTTAATCGCATACAGCCCCCCGACAATCACCAACGCTGCGCCGACAACCACCCAGGTATCCGGGCGCTCGGCAAAAACGATCACACCAATCAAAGTGGCGAACACCAGAAGCGCATAGTTGAAAGGCTGCAGGGTAGAAGCAGTTGCGTATTTCAGTGCTTGAATGAACAGAATCTGAGCGACTACGCCCGTCAATGACAGGATCCCCATCAAGAGGCCCTGGACCGGAGTCGGAGAAACCCATGCGGGTAGCCCCGCAAATGTGACCGTCAGGGCACCCACACTTGCCATAAAGAGCATGTTCGTAGCAAAGGAGTCGTGCTGGCTAATCCGGCGCGTCAGTACGTTGAACACCGCGAACGCCAAAGCAGCCAGCAGGGGAATCAGCGCCGCGACTTCAAAAATGCCTGCGCCAGGCCGAAGGATGATCAGTGTCCCGGTGAACCCTATGGCGGCGGCAATCCAGCGCCGCAGACCTATGAACTCCCCAAGCACGGCCCCCGCCAATGCCAGTGCCATGAGTGGAAATACGGCATAGAGCGCATGCATTTCGGCCAGGCCCAAATATCGTAGCCCCACTGCAAACAGTATGGTTTCACCCACGGCTAACAACGCTCGAATGATTTGGAGCCAAGGGTGCTTACTGCGCAATGACTCTTTGCCCCTACCTTGGTAGGCGGCATATCCGAGAGCAAAAACGACAAACACCCAATAACGCACCATGACCAGTTGGGCGACCGGGAAGTCTTTGACAAGCACCTTGGTTATTCCGTCCTGGCTCGCAAAGATAAGCATTGAAAGCAGGCATAACAAAATCCCGAGTTGGGGCCTTGCGACCCCAGGACTAGCGGCAACGGTGGGCGCAGTATTTTTTGCGGTGTGGTACCCAGTTGTTATTTGATCTCGTCGTTCGATCACTTTACGCCTCGCTTCTTTACCCTGACGAACGCAGCCTTTGTGCAAACCACGGTTGAATCTGCGCGTGCGAAGAATCAACCGCTGGCGCCGTGACCTACTGTTTATGCGAGCTGGAACCCATGGGCCAGAGGGTCTTTGTCATCGACGAAAATAGTGTTGTGACCTATCACCTCAGCCCAGCCGCTGACACTTGGATTCATGCCGTCGAAGGTTCCGACCTTTACCGACGCCTCCACCTTTCCTTCGTAGATCGTACCGATCAGACTTTCGAGTCGATAAACGTCGCCGACGCTCAGCCGACCCTTTCCGAAGAGCTGCGCCATCCGGGCCGAGGTACCGGTACCGCCGGGAGAACGATCAATAGCTTTATCACCGTAGAACACGGCACAGCGTCCATGCACGGTTCTGCTCTGTGGTTTGTCACACCAGATGATGTGATGAACACCACTGATTCTGCTGTTCTCTGGATGCACTGGGTCACAAATGGCCGAGAGCGCTGCGCGCAGCTTCTGGCTCAACCCCACGATGTCAGCCGTCGTCTGCCCTTCGAATCCAGTCCAGCACTCCTGTGGTTCAACCACCGCATAGAAATTCCCGCCGTAGGCGATGTCCACCGTAAATGTTCCAACGCCAGGTACTTCCACCACCACGTCGGCGCTGTGCAGGTAGCTGGCTACGTTGAACAAGCGAATCGACTCAACAAATTCGCCGCCCATGGCGTATTCGACATCGACCCGTCCCGCCGGTGTTTCAATGGCCAGTTTTCCCGGCTCGCGAGGTGTCACCAGGCCCTCTTCAATGACCACGGTCGATAACCCGATGGTGCCCGCTCCGCACATCGGCAGGCAGCCGCTGACTTCGATAAACAACGCACCGAAGTCGCAGTCGTCACGTACCGATGGATAAATAATGACGCCAGACATGATGTCGTGCCCCCGGGGCTCGAACATCAATGCGGTGCGTACCCAGTCGTGGTCACGCACGAAAATATCGCGACGTTCCGCCATCGATACGGAGGGCATCAGCGGTGCTCCGCCCGCTACAACCCGAACCGGGTTGCCGCACGCGTGGGAATCAATGCAAAAAAAGCTGCGTCTCATACTGATGCCCTTTCAAAGGAGTTTGCTGGAGGAGTGACGCTGCAACGCGCCCCGTGACAGTCGATCCAACAGCAGCGCAATAGCGACAATGGCCAGGCCCGCTCGAAGCCCCAGGCCCATCTCCATCCTGGAGAGGCCACGGGTCACTTCAGCCCCCAGACCGCCTGCCCCCACCAGACCTGCCAGCACCACCATTGCCAAGGACATGAGAATGCATTGGTTCAGGCCTACCAACAGCGTGGGTGCGGCAGTCGGCAGTTCAATCTTGAACAGAATGTCTTTAGGTGAAGCACCTGATGCCTGGCCCAGCTCAAGGAGATCCTTGGGCAGCTGTTTGAAGGCCAGGGTCGTCAATCTGAGCATCGGCGGGATGCCGTAAACAATCGTTGCGATGATCGCGGGCACCCGCCCCAAGCTGAACAGCATCACTGCGGGGATCAGGTAAACCCAGGGCGGCACCGTTTGCATGATGTTCAGAATCGGCAGCAACGCTTCATCTACACGCTTCACCCGGGCAGCCAGAACCCCCAGCGGGAAAGCAATGGCCACCGAGATCAGGACCGCCACACTGACGAGCGCGATCGTCTGGATGGACGCGATCCAAAGGCCCGCGAACAAACAGAAAGCCAACATCACCGCGGCGAAAACAGCGACCCGCTTATTGGCAAAAAAGAACGCCGCGACGACGACAATACCGATGAACAAATACGGATGGGGAGCAAGCAGCGCTCCCTCCACTGCACCGAGTACCGCCTCAACGACTTGGCTGATCCCTTTGAACAAACCATGTAAATTCGTGTTCAGCCAATCAACGGCAGGCGCCAGGTATTCGCCTGGAGAAAATTGAATGTGCGTTGTCATTGAGAAGCCCCCACCCGCGACTGTGCAGCGCTCTGCGCCAGACGATCCAGGATCATGGTCAGAATGACGATTGCGATGGCTGCGTTGATCGACTTGGCAATATCCAAAGTACGAACTGAGCCGTAAATCGCCTCGCCCAAGCCGCCCGAACCTACAATGCCTGCAATGACAACCATGCCAAATGCCATCATCAGGCTTTGGTTAACGCCGGCCATGATGCTGGGCATGGCGAACGGCAGGCGGATCTTGAAAAACATCTGCATACCCGTCACGCCGCTGGCATCTCCCAATTCGATGAACTCCTTGGGCGTCATGCGAATACCCAGGGAGGTCAGTCGTAGAGCTGGGGGAAGCGCGACGATAAAAGTCGCCAACAGCGCCGTGGCGGGGCCGTAGCCGAGCAGTGCAATGGCCGGTAGCAGGTAGATGTAGGGCGGCATCGTCTGAATCAAATCCAGACAAGGATCAACCACACGATCAAAGGCCGGCGCCAGACCCGCGACGACTCCCAGCGGAATGGCGACCGCCAGTGCCAACACAGTAGCGGTGAGCACCAGTGCAAGCGTACTGACTGTCTCTGGCCACAAACCGATGAGGTCGCACAGCAGCAATGCCAGACCTGAGAGAATCGCGAAGCGAACGCCGACCACACGCCAGCCAATCAACGCCAGGACAATCGCCACGACGTAATGGGGTGGATAAGCGATACACCACAGCACGCCTCCGTAAATGCCATTGAGCACCGCATTGACGGCATCGAACACGAACTCGCCATTATCCGAAAGCCATTCCAGCCCTGTATCAATGGATGCATCGAACTGACTGGAAAAATCCGGCGTGCTCATGCAGACGCCTCCATAGCATTGGCAGTTGCTACGGGCGCCAGTTCATTGGGAATACCTTGCACGCCCCGCAGCAGATCACGGGGGGTAATGATCCCCACCACTGTTGCGTTATCGACGACGGCCAGCGCGTCGCGCTCGGACTTCATCGTCAATCCGATCAGCTCATTGATATCGGCGTCAAGGGAGGTTTTGGTGAGCCTGGAGATGTCGCACATCGGGTGTGCTGCCTTGTAGGCCTGGACCGACGCCATGACCGAGTGAGCCTTCACCAGATGCAGTCGGGAAATGCCGGCAACAAATTCAGCCACATAGTCGTCAGCCGGGTTGAGCACGATCTCCTCGGCGGTGCCAACCTGAATAATGGCCCCATCCTTCATGATCGCAATACGATCACCAATGCGGATCGCTTCGTCCAGGTCGTGGGTAATAAACACTGCGGACTTGCCCAGCTCCTTGGTCAGCTGGCGGAACTCATCCTGCAACTGTCGGCGAATCAGCGGATCAAGTGCGCTGAATGGCTCATCCATCAAAATCACTTCTGGATCGGCAGTCAGTGCACGCGCCAGCCCGACCCGTTGTTGCATGCCCCCGGACAGTTCACTGGGATAGCGCGAAGTCCACTCGCTCAATCCAACCTTCGCCAGTGCCTGCTCGGCCACTTTGTAACGTTCAGCCTTGCCCACACCCTGCACTTCCAGGCCAAACGCGGTGTTCTCAAGAACCGTACGATTAGGCAGCAAGGCAACGCTTTGAAAGACCATACCGATGTGACGCGCCCTCACCTCTCGCAGCTGTGCGGGTGACAAGGATGAAACGTCCTTGCCTTTGACCAGCACCTTCCCCGAGCTAGGGGTGATCAGCTTGTTCAGCAACCTTATAAGGGTGGATTTGCCACTGCCGGACAAACCCATGATGCAAAAGATTTCCCCGCGGCGAACCTGGAGACTGACATCGGAAACCCCGACCACGCAGCCGTAATTTTGCAGGATCTGGGTCTTTGAAAGACCCTGCTGGACAACCGCATCCATGGCTGCCGGTGCACTTTTACCGAAGATTTTCCAAACCGACTGGCAATCTACCAGCACTTCGTCAGTATTAATTGTGGCCATTGTCATTTCGCAATCCATCGAACCAGTTGTTTGCTGGTTTCTTTAATTAATCAAAGGGCGGCAGTGGCAAACAAACAAAACTCAATAGTTCTTGATATTTCCCCAACGACTTACAAGATCTGTATGGCTGTCTATCCAGCCCTTGATAGCCTCGTCCATGGTCTTGCCATCCTTGACTTCAGCATTCATTGCGGTGATGTCAGTGATGGGTACATAAACGCTGGCCATCAGTTCGCGCGCACGCGGATTGGCTTCAGCGAAGCCTTTGTGTCCGATCCAGTGATAACCCTGCAATGGTGGGAAGACCCCTTTTGGATCTTTCAAGAACTTGAGATCAAATTTCTTGGTCATCCACGAAGGATCCCAGACGGTTACCGCCACCCACTCTCTGCGGTCGACTGCCGATTTTAAAGCCGCGGTCATGGCGGAAGTACTGCCTTCGACCAGCTTGAGCTTGATGTCGTACGCTTTGACCACGTTGTTCGCGTCACTCATCAAACCGGAACCTGGCTCGATGCCAATGATTCTGTTCCCCAGTTTTTCCGCGTTTGCATTCAGTTGTTCGATGGAGTCGATGTCTACGTAACTGGGTACTGCCATGCCCTGATAAAGACCAAAGGAGACCGGTGACAGTTTCTCGATTTTGTTCTTGTTCTTTTTCCAATAATCGGCAGCGGCGTAATCGATCTGGGATGCCAACACCTGAATATCCCCTTTGCTGAGTGCAGCGTAGGCGATACCCCACTCGGAAAACTCCACGACTTTTACGGTATACCCAGCGTTCTCAAGTACCTTCTTGGTAATGCCGGTAATGGGCACCAAATCCTCCCAGGACATGGTACCCATTACTATGTTTTTTTCTTCTGCCTGTGCCTGCAAACTCATCATGCCCACAAGCGCGAGCGCGCAGAGCGCCTTCCAAATATTCTTCATGGATTGTCCCGTTCTTATTAGTGACTTATTAAACGGCCTTTATAGGAAAAGCCGACGACTTAACTTACTAACCTTCTCGCCCGGCCCAAAACTCATGCCAGCGAATAACCGAACTGACGCCCAGCTTCGTTATTATCTTGGGGGGTAGCCTGCTGGGTCCTGGCCCGTGACTGAAACTGTCCAGAAAATCAGAACGTATACCCGAAGCCATTTCCGCCGCCATGACACCTGCCAGGGTGCTCTTGACCGTTCCCAACCCATTTTCGCAGCAAGCCGAATACAGGTTTTCTTCGATCTCGCCAAATGCAGCGGCGCTGTTACGGCTCAAACACAGACGGCCGGCCCAACTGAACTCCAACGCAGTGGATTTCAATTCGGGAAAGCGGGCATCCAAGGAATGTCGCTGTTCTTTGGCAACCGCAGCTACACGCTCTGGGGTGACCTGAATACTCGGGTCATAGGTGAACTTTGTCCGGATAACGATACGTGAGAGACCGTCTGTAGAGATTTTACGAACAGTCGCTCCCATTGGATCAGCCGGCAACAATGCCCACCTGGCTTTACCCGGCACGTCTTTCTTGAATGCATCATCACTGTACGCTGCCGTCATGGAGGCGTACGTAAAGACGTGCAACAGGCGTCCTTGATAATGGCCAAAGTCTTCAATGTGCCCGTTAACCCCCAGAATGACCTTAGGTGCGTGCACCGTGCCGTTGTGAGATCGAGCGCTCCAACCACTTCCCTGCTTGGTCAATTCAATAATCGGAGAGCGTTCGAACAGCGTGATCTTCCCTTCGAGCCCTGCTGCCAGGTCTCTAATGTATTGCGCGGGTTGAATCATCACTGCGCCGGGCGTGTAGATCCCACCGTGGTAATAGGTGGACCCGGTGATTTCGCGCATTTGCGCCGCATCAAACATCTCGAACTTTTCGCCAATGCGCTCAAGGGATTTGGCGTAATTGAAGTTCAGCTTCAATCCCCGATCAGTGGCGGCCGCGTTGATCTTCCCGGAAGGGTCGAAGGTATCTGGGGACATGCCGTACTCGCGTGCGGCGTCGGCGGCAAAAGCAATGGCAAAACGATTTTGCGTGATTTCCAGCGCCGTTGCAGACTCACTCGCCACGGAGTATTCCCCGGACGACAGACTGTGCGGCACATCGATCATGAAGCCAGAGTTTCTACCCGCCGGGCCCTTGGCGACTTCATGAGCGTCGACCACAACAATGCTGTCGCCCGGGTGCAGCTGTGAAAGTCTGCGTGCGGCGGACAGTCCGGCAAAACCGGCACCGATAATCAGCCAGTCCGCCGTCACGTTTCCATCAAGCATGCGGACAGGCGCAGTGCGTGCGGAAATCGCCTCCCAACCTGAAACCCCGGTGTCTACCGGCAGGCGCTTGATGGTATGGGTGCTCATTTTTCGGTCTCTTCATCCGACCGATCAGACACATCGATCCAGATGGTTTTGATTTCGGTGTACTGGTCATGGGCAAAAATGGATTTGTCCCGACCGCCGAACCCTGATTCCTTGTAGCCACCGAATGGCGTCGATGCATCGCCCTCACCAAAGCAGTTCACGGTGACGATGCCGGCGCGAATTTCCCGCGACAACTTGATTGCCCGCCGCAGGCTGGCGGTATATACCGAGGCGGCCAGGCCGTAGACCGTGTCATTGGCCAGCGTAATGGCTTCGGAGATCGTGTTGAAGGAGGTGACCGAGAGAATCGGGCCGAAGATCTCTTCCTGAAACAGACGGTTGTCTCGACCGACACCGTCAATCACGGTTGGCTCTACGAAGGCACCGTCTTTGGTCGCGCCACCGTAAACAACTTCAAGCTTCCCGGCGGTGGCGTGCTCAAGGTACGACTTCACTTTTGCGAAATGCTCTGGGCTGACCAGCGACCCTACGCGGTTTTGCGGATCGAGTGGGTCGCCCATCTTCCATTCGCGGATGTAGGCGCCCATGCGCTCCAGCAGCTCGTTTTTAACCGACGCATGGACGATCAGACGTGAAGTCGCGGAGCAGTTTTCGCCCATGTTCCAGAACGCGCCATTGACGACATGCTGAGCGACGAGATCCAAATCTTGGGCATCGTCCATCACCACGGCCGGATTTTTTCCGCCGCACTCAAGGACGATGCGTTTCAGGTTCGAATCGGCGGCGTAATGCAGGAAACGGCGGCCGGTCGCGGTAGAGCCGGTAAAGCTCACCATGTCGACGTCGTTATGCAAGCCAATGGGCTCGCCAACCTCTTTGCCCGTGCCGGTCACAATGTTGAGGACACCGGCGGGTATACCGGCTTCAAACGCCAGCTGAGCGACGCGCAACGTGGTCAGCGACGTTTGTTCTGCAGGTTTGACGATGACCGAACAGCCCGCAGCGAGCGCCGGGCCGATTTTCCAAGCCAGCATCAGCAGCGGGAAGTTCCAGGGCAATACGCAGCCCACCACGCCGATCGGCTCCCGGACCACCATGGTCAGCGCGTCGCTGCCCACCGGCGCGGTGTTGTCATAAATCTTGTCGATCAGTTCCGCGTGCCAACGCAGGGTGTGGATGGTGTCCGGCACATCGACCAGCTGACACTCGCTCACAGGCTTGCCGCTGTCGAGGCTCTCGAGGACGGCCAGTTCGTGTTGATGGCTTTCAAGCAGGCTCGCAAACTTCAGCAGAACAGCTTTGCGCTCCCTGGGAGAAATCGACCTCCATCGTCCATCCTCGAAGGCCTCCTTGGCATTACTCACCGCAACGTCGACATCCTCGGACGAACAGGCAGCGACGTCTGTCAAAAACTCACCCGTTGCCGGGTTGTTCGTGGCGAAGGTTTTGCCAGAGATCGCGGGCTTGAACGCGCCATTGATGAACGCCTTGGATGGCAACGAAATGTCTTTGGCTAGAGCGGCATATTCGGCCTTGCTCAGAAGATCACCCATGGCTGGCCCCCGAAGTAATGTTGGCTACGTTGCGTTTGAGTTCAGTAATGACCGACGCGAAACTCTGCTTTTCGTCCGCTTCAAGTGGCTGCAATGGCAGGCGCACGTTACCGACTTTCAATCCGGCAACTTCGCAGCCGTACTTGATCGACTGCACGAACTTGCCACCGTCCAGGGCATTCATCAGCGGCATCATTGCCAACATGATTTGACGGCCTTTGTCGAAGTTCTTTTCAATCACGCAGGCTTCATAAAGCGCAACGTGTTCCTTGGGCAGGAAGTTGGAACCTGCGCACACCCAACTGCGGGCGCCCCAGGCAAAAAACTCGAGGGCCTGGTCGTCCCATCCGCAGGACAAGGCGATGTTGGGGAACTGCCGGGCCAGCCTATGCACCTGGCCCATGTCGCCGGAACTTTCCTTGATGGCGACGACGTTTTTCGATTGACTGACACGCGTGAAATACTCTTCATCCATCGAAACGCACATGCGCCCCGGATAGTTGTAAAGCATGATCGGCAGGTCCGCTGCGCGATCGATAGTGAGTGCGTGAATCGCGTTTTCCTGTGAGGTTGGCAGCGCGTAAGGCGGGGACGTGACGAGAATGGCGTCCGCTTTGATCGATTTGGCATCCTTGGCGTACTGAACCGCATCTTCGGTACGAATCGCCCCGGTACTGACGATCAGTTGCACCCGAGTGCCGATCACATCTTTGGCGTAGGCCGCCAACTCGGTGCGTTCTTCCGAAGTCTGCGCATAATACTCGCCGGTCGACCCGCCGATAATAATGCCGTGCACCTTCGCCTCAATCAGCGACTCCAAAACTTCCGAGTACACATTCCAGTCAATCTCCCCATCAGAGTTATAAGGAGTTACTGCTGGCGTATAAATACCTTCAAATTTCAAGATAAATGCTCCGAATGCGAGTTAGGTGGAAGATCAACGAGCGCGTCAGCCTTGATGCCTTGAGGCGCGATAAAAATCTGCATGTTTTCACGGGACAGTCCCCAATGCTCAAACACGAGATCAACTACGGCACAGACGTCTGAACACTTCACGAACGGGCGTTCGCGAGAGACCATAACGCTCACTAATAACAACCTCGTCCAGCGCTTCATCTGGATCAAGTTCCATTGTCAGAATCTGACGCTTCAAGTCTTGTAAAGAGCACTTTTGCTGCCTTTCACAAATGACCTCCAGAGGTTGCTTGATCGACTAGTACGGTTAACTGTTGAATCCAGACTGGCATGGGCCAAGAAGACGGTCAATAGCGTGTATTTCTGCCGCATACATTCTCAGATCGAAAAATCGACCACCGCATAAAAAAATTTCTCCTTGATATTCAATGACTTGAAACGCCGTCGCTGAGCTCATAGCTTCAATCGATAACATTTGTTTATGCATTGATCAGCGTAAAAGTTTCTTGTTGGTGCATGATTACCGTCGTAGCCTTACAACAGCGATAATTTACCGACGAATTGGCGACGAAGACTTCTCGTACACTCGTTCCATTAGTTAGGATCCCTTTGCCCGAGCTCGAATAAGGAACTGTAGAAAATATCGCTATTGATGCAAACATCGGCATTACAGAAATGTCTGCATTAGTAAGGACTGGAACGAAATGAGTGCACGGATGGCACCACCATCCAAGAAGGCACATTTTTCGTAAGGCGCTTCCCGGACGTGGCAAACCGTTCCGGTTCGCGGATTGAAGCAGCACGGTTTGATGGGCTTGCATCCACAGACGGTACTGCGAACTCAAGACCGTTTGGCCTCACCTCGCAGAGCAGGCTGAACGTGTCGCCCCCTTGGTATTTTGGAGTGTGTTGACCGTGAGCACTAAATCGGCAGTTTCAAATCTAATCGCGCAGCGCAAGCCTGACCACGCGCTGCCAGGTGCCCTTTATAGCGATCCAGACGTTTACAGGCAGGATCTGGAACAGATCTGGCACAAAAGCTGGATCTTCGCAGGGCACACATTTGAGCTGGAGAAGTCGGGTCAGTACCTGTCGCTGCAAGTCGGCGACTACCCCGTCGCGGTCGTCCGTGGCGCAGACAAACAGATTCGGGCCTTCCACAACTCCTGCCGTCATCGCGGTTCAAAGGTGTGCCCGGAAGCCAGCGGCAAGGTAGCCAAGCTGGTGTGCCCTTACCACAAATGGACATTCGAGCTGGATGGCAGACTGCTTTTCGCCGGGAACATGGGGGACGATTTCGACAAGTCTCAGCATGGATTGAAGTCCGTGCATTGCGAGGTCGTCGAAACGTACATCTATGTGTGCGTAGCTGATGTCGCCCCAGACTTTTCTTCGTTCAGAAAATCCGTCACCCCTTTCGTTGCGCCTCATAACCTGGACGACTGCAAAGTCGCGTTTGAGTCGAACATCATCGAGAAAGGCAACTGGAAACTGGTTTTCGAGAACAACCGTGAGTGCTACCACTGCGACTGTACTCACCCGGAATTGATGCACTCATTCGTGGACAACCCATCGGTGGGGGGTGCTGGCGGCGATGAGGATCTCGAACTCAAAGAGCACTGGGATCGCTGCGAAGCGGCAGGTCTGCCTAGCCGATTGGTCATGGATGATGAAGGTCGTTTCCGAATGACGCGCATTCCCCTGTTTTCCGGGGCCGTCAGCTACACAATGGATGGCAAGCCTGCGGTCGCTGGCCGGTTGGACACAACCGGTGAAGCCAACATCGGTGCGCTGCTTTATTTCAACTACCCATCAACCTGGAACCACTTTCTGGGCGATCACGCACTGAGCTTCCGCGTTCTGCCCATCGGTCCGGGCGAGACGATGGTCACTACAAAATGGATCGTCAAGAAGGACGCGCAGGAAGGTGTCGACTACGACATCGATCGCCTGACCAAGGTTTGGCTTGCAACCAATGACCAGGATCGCACCTTGGTTGAAGGCGCACAGGTGGGTGTCAGCTCTCCTGCTTACGAGCCAGGTCCGTTATCGGTGGCCAGCGAAATTGGCGTGTGCCAGTTCGATGATTGGTACTGCAAAACGATGCTTGAGCAGCTCAATGACACGATCCCGTTAAGATCTGTCGGTTAAGTGCGTCACTGCCGGTGGTGAGAACCACGAAGGATCACCACCGGCATCCCCTTCAGTTCACCTTCAAACCTCTCTCCCTCCCCGCAACCCGAGTGACTGCTCAGCCACTGCCCGGGTTTCTTTCTTCTAAACGGTTCAGGAAAACTGGGCGAGAATCCAGTCGCGTAGCCGGCAACAGGCGTCGTCATTGATCCGGTCTTCACGAAATGTCAGATAGTGCTGACTTTCATGGAGAACCACTTCCTCTCCGATCGGACGAATCAGCGTGCCGTTTTCGATCAGGTTTGAAACCAGGTGATTCCATCCGAGGGCTACGCCCTGATGGGTCAACACCATGCTTATCACGAGGTTGTAGTCGTTCGCGTTGAAAACGTGAGGGCTGTCGTGGGGGCGTTTCTCGATATCAACATCGTGATAAGCCAGCCAAACGCCCCAGTCAACGTGCTCCGCTACCTGGGATCTGCCATAGGGGCTGAGGTTTAGCAAAACCCCGTCGCGTAATCCTTCCAGGCTGGACAGTTCGGGATGCTCCTCTTTATAACGAGGTGTGCACACCGGGTAGATGACGTCATGAAACAACGGATAACTACGGTAGCCATCCTGAATCCTGGCCATTTTGGTGATGAAGATGTCCGGAGTGACACCCGGTTCCATCGACAAAAAGTTTTGAGTGGTCACCAGATTGAGGTCGATGTCTGCGTTCTTGGTAAAAAACCCCGGTAGCTTGGCTGCGAGCCAGAGGGCTGAAAACGCGGGAGAACAACAAAGCGTCAAAGTACGCTTGCCTGCATTGTTGGTGCGAATGCGTTCCGCAGCCTGGGAAATGTTGACGAAAGATATCTGTGCCGCATCAAAAAATATGGATCCGGCTTCCGTTAACTCGACCGCTCGACCCACCCTTTTGAAGAGATCTACCCCAAGGTACGCCTCAAGCTCCCGAATCTGACGGCTGATTGCCGCTTGAGTAACGCACAGTGCTTCTGCCGCACGCGTAAAGCTCTGATATTTGGCGGCTGCTACGAATGACTTCACGGCTTTCAGAGACGGCATTTTCAGCAGCGTCATGTCTGGATCGATGTGCTTAACCATAACCTAGAGTATTGAATATCCGGTTCGGGGCCCCTTGGAGGGCCGTTAGGGTCGAGATTGGCAAGAGGGTTTCACCTAGAGCCTACGCTGGAGCGTAGCTGAAACGATGGGTCTAAGACAGGGCCAGCGGTAGTCGTCTTCGCAATCGGCACTGCCGCAGTCGCAAATTGACACAACTCAACGATTGATAACATGACGTTATTGATTGGCTGGAAGAAATGTTGTTAGACGCTGACTCTATTAGGTAATAACTTGGTTCTCAAGGTACTGCTGAATTCAGCGCCGATAAAACAAAAATAATAAACATCACATAATAAAGAGGATGGTCAAAATGACTAATTCCCAACCTTTTTCCCAGCTTGACTGCCCCCACAAGCACCGCCTTAGCTGATCAAGACACGTACACCTGAATTCTTGATCTTACATCGTAATTGCAGCAGGAGGGGTTATGAGTCTTGGTGACGAGATACTCTCGGTAAAAAACATTTACAAAGTCTTTGGTGCTCAGCCAAAGCTCGCGATGGAGATGCTGGCTCGCGGTGCTGATAAAAATGAAATTTTCAGCAAAACCGGTCAAGTCGTTGGCGTTTTTGATGCCAGTTTCTCCGTAAAACGTGGAGAGATTTTCGTCATCATGGGGCTTTCCGGTTCCGGGAAGTCGACGATGGTCCGGTTGTTCAATCGACTGATCGAGCCAACCTCCGGAACCATCCATCTTAACGGCCAGGAAATCACCGGCCTGTCGGATGCTGATCTCCTCAGCGTTCGTCGCAAAGACATGAGCATGGTGTTCCAGTCGTTTGCCCTGATGCCCCACATGAGCGTGATCGACAACGTTGCTTTCGGTCTGGAAATTTCGGGTGTCGAGGAAAGTGAACGGCATAAACGTGCACTCGAGGCACTCAAACAGGTGGGGCTCGATGGCCACGCCTACAGCTATCCGCACCAACTGTCCGGCGGTATGCAACAGCGGGTAGGCCTGGCCCGAGCGCTGGCCAATGACCCAGCCATCCTGCTGATGGATGAAGCCTTCTCGGCACTCGACCCGTTGATTCGCCACGAAATGCAGGGCGAACTGATCCGCCTGCAGGCAGAACAGCATCGCACCATCATTTTCATCTCCCATGACATTGACGAGGCGATTCGCATCGGCCATCGCATTGCGATCATGGAGGGTGGCCGGGTAGTACAGATCGGTACCCCGCAAGAGCTGCTTTGCAACCCCGCGAACGATTACGTCAGAGCTTTCTTCAAAGGTTTCGATGCCTCGAAGATCCTCAAGGCTGGTGATGTTGCCAAAATTTGCGCAGAGCATCCGTACGCCATGGATCAATCCACTCCCACGCTGCGCGACGATGTACTCCTGCAGGACGTCTTTCACATCGTTGCTGACGCAGTTAATCCAGTTGCTGTGCTGGATCGCCAAGGTGTTTTCAAAGGCACGATCTCCAAGAGCCTACTGCTCCAGACAATGAGCCGTCACTAATAGTCTCTACTCGCTGGCTTGCCAGGCTCGGACATTCAGGTGATTAGCATGAACGAATTCAGTTTTCTAGACCCGTTTCAATCCATCAACGTCCCTTTGGGCCAATGGGTAGAAGTTGCCCTGAATTATATGGTCCATAATTTCCGCGAGATATTTCGCTCGATAAGATGGCCAATCGACCAGGTACTTAATGGTATTCAGTACGGATTACTGGCTATTCCTCCGTCAATATTCATTATTCTCGCGACGCTCTTCGGCTGGCAGGTAGGAGGGAGAAAGATTGGAATCCTTTGTTTCGTCACCCTCACCCTCTTAGGAGTAATCGGCGTATGGAATGACGCCATGATCACCCTCGCCCTGGTACTCACTTCACTGTTTTTCTGTGCAGTTATTGGCATACCGCTGGGCGTCCTGTGTGCCCGGAGTGACCGACTGGAGATGCTTCTGCGGCCGGTGCTCGATGCAATGCAAACACTGCCTGCATTTGTTTATCTGGTACCCGTGGTGATGCTGTTTGGTATCGGCAACGTACCGGGAGTACTGGTCACGATCATCTTTTCGGTAGCACCACTGGTCAGGCTCACCAATCTGGGAATTCGCCAGGTACCGGAAGACAAGGTTGAGGCCGCCCGGGCTTTCGGATGTACCCCACGCCAGATGCTGAGGCGGGTTCAACTTCCTTTAGCGGCACCGACGATCATGGCGGGTCTGAATCAGGCATTAATGTTGTCACTTTCCATGGTGGTGATCGCATCAATGATTTCGGTTGGCGGGTTGGGGATGATGGTACTTCGCGGGATTGGCCGCCTTGATATGGGCTTGGCAACCGTCGGTGGCTTGGGCCTGGTATTGCTGGCAATTTTCCTCGACCGCCTGACCCAGGCAATGGGCGAACGCAGTAACAGGGCAACCAAAGGTGAGCACTGGTACCAGACAGGCCCGGCGGGTGTCATTTATCGCCTGAAGAGAAAAAACACTGTTACGAAAATAGAAGTCAGTCCCAAAGAAAGCTAATTCCGCTTAGCGGCGCGTCGTGAACCAAAAAAAATGCCAACTTCTTAATCCAGCCAAGGTAAACGATAATGAACTTCACAGCCTTCGGAATAAAACAGAAATTTATTCATTCTGTCGCGCTTCTAGTACTAGCGGTGTCACCTGTTTTCGCATCGGCCGCGACGGCGCAGGAACCCGGAAAAGGTGTATCAATCATCCCGATTTTCCCGTCAATCGCCGAAGAGCGATTCCGCGGCGAGATTGCTATGGCGGGTCTTAAGGAGTTGGGCTACGACGTTGAAACCCCAAAGGAAACCGAGTACTCCACCATGATGGTTGCGATTTCCAATGGTGACGCTGATTTCTCGGTTCATCTGTGGGAGGAACTACACAAATCTTTCTACCAGAAGGCCGGCGGCGATGAGACTATGGTGAAAACCGGCGATATCATGCCGGGCGTACTACAGGGCTACATGATCGATAAGAAAACGGCTGATGAGTATCACATCACCTCTATCGACGATTTGAAAAAGCCAGAGATTGCCAAGCTGTTCGATAGTAATGGCGACGGTAAAGCCGACCTGACAGGTTGCAACCCCGGCTGGGGCTGTGAGCTGATCATTGCCCACCATATGAAAGCCTATGGCCTGGAAAAAACCGTCACAAATAACCAGGGCTCCTATTTTGCCTTGATGGCCGACACCATCGCCCGTTACAAACAAGGCAAGCCGGTTCTCTATTACACCTGGGTGCCTCAGTGGATCTCCGGTGTACTGGTCGAAGGTAAAGATGTTGTTTGGTTAACCGTGCCGCGTACGGATCTCCCAGGTGGCAAAAACGATACCAACACTACCTTCAATGGTAAAAACCTTGGTTTCGCGGTAGACAGTGTCAAAGCGGTAATCAACAAAGAGTTCGCCGAGAAAAATCCGGCTGCCGTGAAGTTCCTGTCTGAAATGCATATCACTACCGACGATGAAAGCGCTCAAAATCTCAAAATGCACAATGGTGAAAAAAGTGCAGCGGACATTACTCGTCACGCCAAAGAATGGATCGCGGCCCATCGCGCGGAATACGACAGCTGGCTGGCAGACGCACGAGCCGCGGCTAATACCGCCACCGCAAAAAATTAGTCCCTTCATTTAAATCTGCATAAAAGGTTGCCCTTCCCCGGGCAACTTTTTCATCCGTTTCGGCTTCATCATTCAGGAATCATGAAATGCAGTTGTATTCATTCGTCCAGAATTTCAGTTTCAAGGACGCACCCCTGCATACACGCGAGTTGGTTAAAACTTGCCTGCTCGACATCATTGGTGTGGCCGCCGGTGCTCGCGACAATCAAACCAGCGTGATGCTCAAAACTTATGCCGACACCCACTACGCTGCCAATAAGCTGTCCAGCCGCCTTTGGTTCGACGGCAGAGCCGTACATCCATTGGGCGCCGCGTATGCAGGCGGTTTCTGCGTTGATAGCCTGGATGCACATGAAGGTCACTTCACCTCCAAGGGGCATGCGGGTGCCACCGTTGTCCCGGCCATCGTTGCATTGGTAGACGCCTATCGCAGTCAGGGCAAAGACATCAGCGGCGAAGAATTCCTCAGCGCACTGTGCATCGGTTACGAGACCGCCTTGCGAGCGGGCCAGGCATTGATGGCCACCGCCCCTGAATATCATGCGTCAGGTGCCTTTTCCGGGATCGGGGTCGTTTGCGCTGGCGCCCGCCTGCTGAAGCTTGATGAAACGACGTTTCGACATGCGCTGGGTATCGCGGAATACTTTGGCCCGAGGTGCCCGATGATGCGCCTGGTGAGCTTTCCGACGATGTTGCGTGATGCCCACGGTGCCGGGGCGTATGCCGGACTGAACGCACTACTGATGGCACAGCTCGGAGTCACTGGCGCTCCAGCCGCCACCGTTGAACCTTTGGAGATTTCCACTTTCTGGCAGGACATCGGAACCCGCTGGGAGATCGACGAGCAATATTTCAAACCTTGGCCTGTATGTCGCTGGGCACAACCGGCACTCACGGCCATGACCGATTTGATGCGAATGCATCCAGTCATTACAGCAGAGTTGATCGAGACCATAGATGTCGAAACATTCCATGAGTCTGTGTGCTTGCAGGGGCATTTTCCGAAGAATGCGGACGAGGCCCAATATGCTCTAGCGTTCCCGCTGGCTGCCTTGATCGTTCGCGGGAAGCTGGGCCCTAAAGAGGTCACCGGGGATTCCATTCATGCGCCAGACATTTTGAGTATCAGCGAGAAAATAACCCTTCATGAAGCATCTGACCTGTCCGCCAGGTTTCCGGAGGAAATTCTGTCCCGCGTCACGGTGACCCTGAAAGACGGCACGCGTCTTACGAGCCCCACCGCGACGGCCAAGGGCGACCCCGGCAACCCTATGTCGAGTGACGAACTCACTGCTAAATACCATTTACTGGCTGATGACAGCTTGGGAACCTCACTCAGCAATGCCATCAAGAACAGTGTTGAAACATTGCCTGGTAGTGATGACTGCCAATCATTCTTTGATTTGTTGCTATCCGCTCCAAAAACCGCTGTCTAGATTGCGCGACGGGTTCTTAGTTATTCGTTCAGGTGTCAAAGAGGATTTATGCCATTTGTATTCGAGAGCGTGCTCAAAGACAAGAACATGGGGTACTCCTACACGGCGGAGAAACCAATAAAGCCGCAGGCGGTGACTCGTGTAGCTTTCGTGCTTTTGAACAATTTCTCGATGATGTCGTTCACCGGCGCTATCGATGCGCTGGTGACCGCCAACCTGATTAGCGAGACACCGGCATTTGAGGTGTTGACTGTCGGCGTCAAGAGCCGTTTGGTAATGAGCGATCTGGGAATTGCGATTTCAGCAGACCTGGAGCTATCACAACTACCGGATCGTATTCACGTTCTGATCGTCGCCGGTGGTTTACGAGTGAAGCTGATCAGCGACCCACTACTACGGCGCAAGCTACGTAACGTCGCCTCTCTTGGCGCGACCATGGGCGGGTTGTGGAACGGCGCATTTTTTCTGGCGGAAGCTCAGCTAATGGACGGTGTCGAGTGTGCCTTCCATCCAGATGGGCGAGCGATGATGGAGGATGTTTTTCCCAAGGTGCTGGTCTCTTGTCGAACGCACGTAATAGACAGAAACCGCATCACGTGCGCCGGCGCCAGCAGCTCGTTACGCATGATGCTGGAACTCATCACCGCCAAACAAGGCGTGTCGCTGACCCATGCTGTCGAAGAAATACTTAGTTGTGATCAAACGACTGAAGTCTCTGGGATATCGACTGTCATCGTTGACTCTGACCCCACCTTGCCACAAACCCTGAAGCTCGCTTTAGAACTGATGCAAAAGAACATCGAAGAGCCGCTATCGATCGACGAGCTGGCAGAATGTGTGAACATTTCCCGACGACAATTGGAGCGTCGCTTCTGCCGTTTCGTGGGCGCCACGCCCACGCGTTACTACCTTGAGCTGCGCTTGACTCGAGCGCGACAGCTTATTCTGCAGAGCAATCGGCCGATCACCGATATCGCGATTGCGACCGGCTTCTGTAGTTTCGCCAACTTCCATATGCGCTTTCGTGACTTCTTTGGCGTAGCGCCGAGTAGTTATAGAGCGACGTATGAGCGCAGGCGCTAAGTTTTCCGAAACCCTGGCACGTAAAAAATACAAAAAACCCGCACTGTCTAAGCCGAGCAAATGATGGCTAGCATCTTCGATAGGGACTACCGAGAATTATGAATGCTCCATCGCCGGTGTTGATACCCACCGCTAACCACAGCGAGCGGATGTCTACACGCATCGCCTTCCTTATCGCTGGCTTACTCATGTCCGCATGGGCGCCTCTGGTCCCATTGGTTAAAGCCCGCGCGGGATTGGACGATGGTGGCCTGGGGTTGCTGCTGCTTGGCCTTGGCGGTGGATCTATCGTGGCCATGCCCTTCGCCGGATATCTCACTGCACACTATGGATGCCGACCGGTCGTCATCTGGGCGACGATTGTCTTGTGTGCCGTTCTTCCGCTATTGAGCACCGTGGTGTGGCTGCCTGGCCTGGTGATCGCTGTCATTATCTTCGGCGCCAGCATGGGCATGCTTGATTGCGCCATGAACATACAGTCTGTCATCGTCGAGAAAAACAGCGGGCAGGCACTTCAGTCCGGCTTCCATGGCCTTTACAGCGTCGGAGGCATATTGGGCGCCGGGGCGATGACCGCTCTGCTGACCTTCGGGCTGGATCCATTGATTGCGGCGCTTTGTATCGTTGCCGCCGTTTTGGGATCGCTTTACAAGGCAGCGCCGGCTTTGCTGACTTATGGCACTGAACGGGGTGGACCCATGTTCGCGGTGCCCAGAGGTATCGTGCTGTTTTTAGGGGCGCTCTGTTTCATCGTCTTCCTCACTGAAGGCGCAATCCTCGACTGGAGCGCGGTTTTCCTTGTCTCGAGCAGAGGGTTAGAGCCGAGCATCGCCGGTTTGGGCTACGCATCCTTCGCTGCTGCGATGACGGTGGGCCGCCTGACAGGAGATGCCATCGTCAGCAAACTAGGCGGCGTGCGCGTCGTTGCGCTTGGCGGACTCTGCGCAGCCGCAGGCATGATCGTGTCGCTTGGAATCGATGGCTGGGTCGCGTCCTTGATTGGCTACGCTCTGGTCGGTGCTGGATGCTCAAACATTGTCCCTGTGCTCTTTACTGCTGTAGGCCGCCAGCAACGTATGCCACAGGCGGTAGCCATCCCGGCTGTCATCTCGATGGGCTACGCGGGGATTCTGATAGGTCCCGTATTTATCGGGGCGGTCGCCCATCTGAGCACCTTGTCATTCGCTCTTGGCTGTGTGAGTGTCCTGCTGGTTTTTGTCAGTGCGACAGCTCGATTACTTCGCAATTAATCGAATCTTTTCAGGCGCGCTTTCAACCCACCAGGCACGTCCTTCAAAGAACGATTCCAGCCACTGAGCTGAAATCCCCACCCCCGCAAGTAACTTGCCGAGGCGGATGATCACCGTGGAGTTGATCGGAAATCCGCCGTCCATCCAAGGAGCACTCATGGCGACATCCCAGGACAAAGGAACCACGTCAATCGCACTGGTGCATGAAGCCCTCCACAGCGCCAGGCAACGAGACATCGATGTGGCATTTGCATTAGAGAAAGCCGACATCGATCCTCAACTGCTGGACGCCCCGCGAGCAAGGGTTTCTGCCAGTTCATTCGCTCGTCTGTGGGTCGAGTTGGCGGACCTGCTGGATGACGAATTCTTCGGTATTGACAGTCATCCAATGCGACGTGGCACCTTCAAACTGATGTGCCATGCCCTTCTTGATTGCGACACGTTGGGCCAGGCTCTACAGAGAATGCTTTCGTTCCTGCGGCTGGTACTCGATGACCTCCATGGTGAATTGCACACCAAGGAAGATCACGCCTTGATCATCCTGCAGGATCATGGGAGCTTGCGGCGTCTGTTCGCTTATGGCACCTGGTTTATCCTGGTCCATGGCTTGGCGTGCTGGCTGGTCAACCAGCGTATTCCATTGCTGGCGCTCAGTTTCCGCGCCCCAAGGCCTGCCGATGAAAGCGACTACCGAATGCGTTTTTGTGAAGCGATTCAATACGACGCGCGAATAACCCAGGTCATCTTCGACAAGAAGTTCCTGGACATGAAAATTGCGCAGACGCCCGCCAGTCTCAGCGCGTTTCTGAAAGAATCCCCCGCCAGCCTTTTGGTCAAATACCGTAACGACGACAGTATCAGTGCGCAGATAAGACGACGCTTGCGAGGGTTGAGCCCGGACAAGTGGCCAGAAAGGGACGAGCTGGCGCTGGTGCTCTGCATGTCCAACTCTACCCTGCAGCGTCGGCTGCAAGCAGAAGGTACTCATTATCAAAACCTCAAGGATGATTTACGTCGCGACATGGCCATCGACCTGCTCTCGCGTGGAGACCTGACGGTGACCGAAGTCGCGGCACAAACCGGTTTCCAGGAAACCAGCGCTTTCCACCGCGCGTTCAAAAAGTGGACGGGTGTCAACCCTGGCGCCTATCGGCGCAACCATTGCGACGACTAGTGCCGCTTTACCGAAACGACGCACCGCCCTCCTTCCCCGCTCCATAGACGCCTGCCAGGAACTGCTTTCCTGGCAACCGCGCGCGCTCTTCAAACATGCCCAAACAGCTCACACAAGTTGGCGCGCCCAGGCATGGGCTGCCCAAAACCGCCTACCTAGAATGGCCAGGAAACCGCGGCTATCTCGATGTATGCAGGCAAGTGCACTTCACCAACAAAAATAAAATCGAAGGAGACACGATATGCAACCAGTGAACGTCTATACGCTCGCAGGCGAATCAAAGTTCAACAGCTTCCATCGGCTGATTCTTTTCTGGTGCGTGCTGATATTGGTCATCGACGGCTACGACCTTGCCGTTGTGGGTGCTGCATTGCCCGCCATCATGCAGGACATGGGAATTGACCCGACCAGCGCAGGCATCATGGCCGGCTCGGCGCTGTTGGGAACGATGCTTGGCGCGATCTTTCTGGGGACGCTGGCCGACCGTATCGGTCGACCAAAAATGATCGCCATCTGCGTAGCATTGTTCAGCCTGTTCACAGCGGCTGCGGGGCTTACCAGCGACCCGATCAGCTTCAGCATCGCCCGCTTCATCGCCGGGCTGGGGATCGGTGGCGTTCTGCCGATCGTGACCGCGCAAATGGGCGAGTTCTCGCCAGCGAAACTTCGTACCCGGTTGGTGACCTTGGTGTTTGCAGGCTACTCCGTGGGCGGCATTCTGGTCGCACTCACCGGCAAGCAACTGATCGAAAGTCATGGTTGGCAGTCGGTTTTTTACGTCGCCGGCCTTCCCGTGCTGTTGATCCCGTTTATCTTGAAGACCATGCCGGAGTCCATGGCCTTCCTGCTCAAACAGGGCCGCCAGCAGGAACTGCGAGCCCTCATCAAAAGGATCAGTCCCACTTATCCATTGGACAGCCAGACGGTGCTGGCGGGTAATCCTGCCGAGAGCGAAGCCTCGCTCAACACCCCGATCAAAGGGCTGTTCAGCGAAGGCCGCGGCTTCAGCACGGTGATGATCTGGGCAGCGTTCATGACTGGACTGTTCATGGTCTACGCGCTCAATTCATGGTTGACCAAACTGATGGCTATGTCAGGCCACAGCCTGGGCTCGGCGCTCAATTTCGTCATCGTTTTCAACGTAGGTGCGATTGTCGGTGCGCTCGGAGGCGGATGGCTCAGCGACAAGTTCAACATCAAATATGTGCTGGTTTCATTCTACGTAGTGGGCGCGGTGGCGCTGACCGTGATGGGCTTTACACGCTCGACTGAGTTGTTGTTTGTGGTCGTGTTCATTGTCGGCGCCTCCACCCTCGGCACTCAATTAATTGCCTACGCCTATGCGGGCGATTTCTACCCGACCTCAATCCGTTCCACGGGCGTGGGCTTCGCGTCCGGTGTCGGCCGCATCGGCGCAATCATTGCGCCAGTGCTGATCGGCTGGCTCGTCTCGCTGGCCTTGCCACTCGAGCAGAACTTCATGGTGATCGCACTCGCAGGCCTGATTGGCGCCTTGGCGGTCACGTTTGTAAACCAGGCACGGGCGGACTCCACACAGGTCAGCAAAGCGCCAGCGTTGTCTCGCTGACCGACCGTCTGCAGTCCAGATCTCGTTGTCGTCTGACTCTAATCAGTTGAAGGATGTGTCCCTTGAATCGCTTGTCACTACCGCCGCTGTCAGCGCAAGAATTAAAGCGCACCGTCGACTGGGCAATCGCCTCACGCCGCAGTGTCAGAGCCTTCCTGCCGACGGCCGTGCCGCGTGAAGAAATCGAAGCGATTCTGGACATCGCGCGCTTCAGTGCCTCGGGGGTCAACATGCAACCGTGGCGCGTTCACGTCGTCACCGGCGACGTAAAGGAACGTCTGTCGGTGGCGATCGAAGCCATCGACAACGATCCGCAGCTCAGTAGCAATATGCAAGATCCCTACGAGTACTACCCGCGTGAATGGGTCACACCCTACGTCGATCGCAGGCGCAAAGTGGGTTGGGATCTCTACGGGCTGCTGGGGATCGCCAAGGGTGACAAACAACGCATGCACCAACAGCACGGACGCAACTACCGGTTCTTCGATGCACCGGTAGGCCTGCTGTTTACGCTGGACAAAGTGCTTGAGCAGGGCAGCCTCCTGGATTACGGCATGTTCCTGCAAAGCGTGATGGTGGCCGCCCGCGGTCGAGGCTTGCACACGTGCCCGCAAGCCGCCTTTCTCAAATATCACAAAGTCATTTCAGAGGTTCTGGGCATTCCATCCGGGCAAATGCTGGTGTGCGGCATGAGCCTTGGCTACGCCGATCCCGCGTCCATTGAAAACACGCTGGTCACGGCCCGTGAGCCGGTCAGCGCTTTCGCCGTTTTTCATAATAATAAGGAGACCTGTCCATGATTACTGGTGCCTACGCTCACGGACTCGATCAGAGTCCGGCGAACCATGTCCCGCTGACACCCCTCGGCTTTTTGGATAGAGCCGCACTGGTTCACCCCGAACGCGTCGCCATTGTCCATGGCGAGCTGCAGAGGACTTGGGCGCAAACCCGCGAGCGCTGCTACCGGCTTGCATCGGCGCTGGTGGGCAGAGGGGTCCTCCCAGGCGATACGGTGTCCATCATCTCGCCCAACACGCCGGCGATGGTCGAAGCGCATTTCGGGATTCCGTTATCGGGCGCCATCCTCAACACGATTAACCATCGCCTGGACGCCGAAGGCATTGCGTTTATTTTGCGCCACAGCGAATGCAAGTTGCTGCTGGTCGATTGTGAGTACATGGCCGTTGCCGGCGCGGCACTTGAGCGACTCGAATGCCGCCCGGCAGTGATCAACATTCGCGATCACCTGGCCGCCGTGTGCGTCGACTCGCAGGTGCCCGACTACGAAACACTGCTCGCCGAGGGCGACGAGAATTTCGAAGGGCTATGGCCGAATACCGAGTGGCAACCTATCGCCCTCAATTACACCTCGGGCACCACGGGAGACCCGAAAGGCGTTGTCGTCAGCCACCGTGGCACCTACTTGATGAGCCTGTTACAGATGACCAATTGGTCGCTCCCGCAAGCGCCTCGATACCTGTGGACGTTACCCATGTTCCACGCCAACGGCTGGTGCTTCACATGGGCGATCACGGCAGCGGCCGGCACCCATGTGTGCCTGCGCAAGGTATCGGCAGAAACGGTGTTCGACGCGATTGCCAAACACCGGGTTGATCATTTCTGCGCAGCGCCCACGGTGATGGCCATGATCGCCAACGCCCCCCTTCCCCCTGCTCTGCCCCACCCGGTTCGCGTATTGACCGCAGGCTCCCCGCCTCCGGCAACGGTGCTGGACACGGTGGTCTCCATGGGTTTCCAGGTTGACCATGTGTATGGCATCACTGAAGTGGCGGGCACGCCGATCAGCTGCGTGTGGCAGGACGGATGGGATGAGCTCCCCGATCGAGAAAAAGCGAAAATGCGTGTTCGACAAGGCGCACGTGCTGCAGCGTTTGAAGGCTTGATGGTCGCGGACCCGCAAACGCTACAACCCGTCCCCCATGATGGCCAGACCACCGGCGAACTGCTGCTGCGAGGCAATACCGTGATGATGGGCTACCTGAAAAACCAGACCGCCACGCAAAAGGCATTCGAGGGCGGCTGGTTTCATACCGGTGACGTCACGGTGGTTCATGCCGATGGCTACATGCAGATCACCGACCGCTGCAAGGACGTCATCATTTCAGGTGGTGAAAACATCTCTTCCGTTGAAATCGAAGACATCCTCCATAGTCATACGGCGGTACTTCATGCCGCCGTGGTCGCGCAGCCGGACGATAAATGGGGCGAAGTACCCTGCGCTTTTATCGAACTGAAAAGCGAAGCCCTCTCCTCTACAGAAGCGGAAATCATCGCGTACTGCCAGGCACGCCTGGCCCGCTACAAGTGCCCAAACCGGGTGATCTTCATGGAGCTTCCGAAAACGGCCACCGGGAAAATCCAGAAGTTCATTCTTCGCCAACAGGCGGGCAGTCAGGAAGCGATCGTACGGCTGGCTTCAAGTGGCTGACACCTGCGTGATCTCGCTCGAATCATGCTGATCCTGCACAACTGACACCCACACATTCATCAACGTGCGGAGCGCAGCCGCGTCGCTCTCTCAGGGAGAGGTGCGCGCTGCCGACACCAAAAACAACAACAAATGGTGCATTAGACATGTCAAAAAAACGCATGACGTCGTTCTCGACAATCGTGTTCACCTGCGCGGCCCCCAACGCTTTTGCAGACTTCATCGGCGACACGCAAACAAGCCTTGAATTACGCAACTTCTATTACAACCGTGACTTTCGCAACGACGGCGCCAGCCAATCCAAACGCGATGAATGGGCACAAGGTTTCATCTTGAACGTGCAGTCGGGCTTCACCGAGGGCACGCTGGGCTTTGGCGTCGATGCGCTCGGCTTGCTCGGGGTCAAACTGGATTCCAGTCCCGACCGGACTGGTTCCGGCCTGCTGGCCTTTGATTCGCAACGCAATGTGAATGACGAGTACAGCAAGCTCATTCCAACCGCCAAGGCTCGCCTGGGGCGCAGCGAATTGCGCATCGGCGGTCTCAATCCGGTGATGCCCCTGTTATCCAGCAACAACAGCCGCCTGCTCCCGCAGGTGTTCCGCGGTGGAATGCTGATCTCCAAGGACCTCGAGCCTTTGACCTTCAGTGCTTTACGCGTTAATGCCGTGAAGCAGCGTAACTCGACGGACTTTGAATCCCTGACCACGTTCGGCTACAAGCCGGTACAGGCCGATCACTACACCTATCTGGCCTTTGACTACAAAGTGATGCCGCAACTTTCGCTCCAGTATCATGTGGCCGAGCTGGAAGACCTCTACCGCTCGAATTTTTTCGGCTTGAAGTACGAACGAGCGCTGGGAAGCGGATCGGTGATCTCTGACATTCGCTACTTTGCTGCCAGCGAAACCGGGGATGAAAGCCTGGGTGAAGTGGACAACCGTACGCTCAGTACCATGTTCTCCTACCGTCAGAGTGGCCATACGTTTGGCGTCGGCTTCCAGAAAGCCTGGGGCGAAACGTCGTTCGCCATGGTGAATGGCGCTGATACCTATCTGTTCGGCGAGTCGTTGGTCAGTACCTTTACAGCACCGGACGAGCGCGTCTGGATCGCACGTTACGATTTTGATTTCGCAGCCGCCGGTTTACCCGGCCTGACCCTGGGCCTGAAGTATGTAAAAGGCGACGAAGTAGACCCTGCACGTTTGGGAACATCCCAGGCTGCCAACCTTCGATCTCAAGGGCAGGATGGCAAAGAGTGGGAGCGCGTCACTGACATCACTTACACCGTACAAAGTGGCCCGCTCAAGAACGTATCGGCACAGTGGCGCAACTCCACGAATCGCTCCACCTACGCCGACAGCGCCAACGAAAATCGCCTGATCTTTCGATACACCTTCAAGTTCTGAGAGACATCTCTGATCGATGGCCGCACTCAGATACTGCGTGCGGCTATGGGCGTGAACCTGGCAGCCACATCACCCACAGCTTTCAATCACGTATTGGACGGTGATTGCGGAGTATCGGGATTGAGTTGCTGACGTCTGAATTGACCGGGTGGCTGGCCATGTATCTGGCGAAAGCGTCGGGAGAAATAAGCCTCGTCAGCGAAACCGCACGATCTCGCCACCTCCCCCACCGGTCGTGTCCCATTAAGCAAATAATTGCGTGCCGCGTGCATCCTGCGCTCGAGCACCAGCTCAGTGAAGGTCTTGCCGATTTCCTTGCGCAACCAGTGCGTCAGATACGTTGGTGACAGGTAAGTCGCAGCAGCCACCTTGATCAGGTTGAGATCGGGGTCGGCAATATTCTTGCGCAAGTATTCGGACATCCTGCTCAGCGCATCGCGTCGGCTGACTTCGGCGGCATTCTCTTCGGCTAACCGTTTGAGCGGCTCGGCATACAAGGCACACACACTCCCCACCAGTTGCAGCAACAACCCCTTGAGCATCTCGCGAGTGCCGAACTGACGGTTCTCATCCAGGACTCGCATCTGTTCGATCAAGGCACAGACTTTGCGGAAGTCCTCATCGCCCAGAATGAAATCCAGATGTTCCTGCCGTCGGTCTTGACCTGACCCGTCGTGATCTCCAGCGCGCGGCCAAAAGCAATGGTTTGCCGTGGGAAGGTGCCAAGGTGTTCGACGGCGCCGCGCCGATGACCGCCATCATGCCAGTCACTCGCGCCGGACACCCGGACGGCGATTTGTGGCTGAACGTCAACGGCGAAGAGCGCCAGCGCGACAGCCTCGACAGCCAGATCTGGTCGGTCAGTGAAATCATCAGCCGCATCTCGCAATCGGTAGCGCTCCGGGCCGGTGACTTGATCATGACCGGCAGCCCGGCAGGCGTCGATGTGCTGCAACCAGGCGACATCGTTAACGCCGGGATCGACGGCATCGGCCAACTGGAAATGCGTGTCGGTCAACGACCTTGAATACGGCACACAGCCTCTGAATTGAAAAAGGAAATAACAACATGTCCAGTCCTTTGAAAGTGGCCTTGGTCACCGGCGCCGGCAGCGGCATCGGCCGCGCCGTGGCCCTGGCTCTGATGGCCGATGGATTCACCCTGGTATTGGCCGGGCGCCGGCCGTTGCCGTTGCAGGCCTTGGTCGAATTGGCTGCCGGCGAAGGACACGAAGCGCTGGCGGTGCCCACTGATGTGCGCGACCCGGCCAGTGTCGATGCGCTGTTTGCCACCATCGCCGAGGTGTACGGGCGCCTGGACGTGGTGTTCAACAACGCCGGGGTCAACGCCCCTGCCGTGCCGCTCGGCTACTTCCAACAGGCCGACAAGCAGGCTTATTTGCAGGAACACGGCGCGAACATTCGCGGGGTGATCACCGGCGGGCATACCGGGATCAGCCAGGCGCTGATGGCGCAGCTACCGAAACTGGAAGTGGTGGCGGTCAACGGCGTGGGTACCGATGCGGTGGATCTGGCGTATGCCCGGGATCGCGGAATTCGTGTGACCGCGACCATCGGAGCGCTGACCGAAGACGTCGCCGACCTGGCCATCGGATTGTTGATTGCCGTGTGCCGGGGTTTGTGCACCAGTGATGCGCTGATTCTCGCGGCCGCTGCCGACAAGGCTGAAGCCATCATCAATGCCGAGGTGCTGCAGGCGCTGGGTAAGGACGGGTATCTGATCAACGTGGCGCGCGGCAAGCTGGTAAACGAGGTCGATCTGGTGGCGGCGCTTGCCGCTGGTGAGATCGCGGGTGCGGCACTGGATGTGTTTGTCGATGAAGTCACATGCGTACCCATCGGCGGCTGGATCTGAGTGTTTCCAGGGTGGGCGCGGCAAAAATCAAAGAAAGACTTTTCTTTGGACGAAAAAAATGGACCTCTTTTCAGAGATCCATTTTTTAATGCTTGGAGCGGGAAACGAGACTCGAACTCGCGACCCCGACCTTGGCAAGGTCGTGCTCTACCAACTGAGCTATTCCCGCGTCTTGGTGTGGCGCATTCTATAGAATTCAGAAGCGCCGTCAAGCCTTTGATTCAAAAAAGTTTTATTTCTTTTCAGCATCGGTCTTCAGATGCGGCCAGGCAGCCCGCAGGTACTGGATCATCGACCACAACGTCAGGCCGGCGGAGACCAGCAGCAAGGCGTAACCGAACAGGACCCAGAACGTGAAGTCCGACGGGTTGGCCAGCAGGATCACCAGCGCCAGCATCTGCGCGGCGGTTTTCCATTTGCCCAGGTTCGATACCGCGACGTGGGCACGGGCGCCGAGTTCGGCCATCCACTCCCGCAGCGCCGAGACCACGATCTCGCGACCGATGATGACGGCGGCCGGCAGCGTCAGCCACAGGTTGCCGTGTTCCTGCACCAGCAATACCAAGGCCACGGCGACCATCAGCTTGTCGGCCACCGGATCGAGGAACGCCCCGAATGGCGTGCTTTGTTCCAGACGGCGGGCCAAGTACCCGTCCAGCCAGTCTGTGGCGGCAGCAAAGGCGAAGACCGAGGCGGACGCCAGGTAGCTCCAGTGGTAAGGCAGGTAAAACAGCAAAATAAAGATCGGAATAAGCAGGACGCGTAGAACGGTAATCAGATTAGGGATATTCATCGGCACAACTGGCTACGAGGTGAGGTGGCATTCTACTCGCTGTGCAGATTTGCATAAATCAACTCTGCGAGCTTTTTACTGATCCCGGGTGCTTTGGCGATCTCTTCGATGCTGGCACGAGACAGCTCCTGCAATCCACCAAAATGTTTCAACAAATCGCGCCGACGTGTCGGACCGACGCCCGCGACACCCTCAAGTGTAGACGTACGGCGGGTTTTTCCGCGACGGGCACGGTGCCCGGTAATCGCGAAACGGTGGGCTTCGTCGCGTATCTGCTGGATCAAATGCAGCGCGGGGGAATCGCCGCGCAAGGTGAATTCATGGGCGGCATCATTCAGGTACAACGTTTCGAAACCGGCCTTGCGCGTTGCGCCCTTGGCCACGCCCAGCAGGATCAGGTCGGGTACCGCCAGTTCATTGAGCACATCCCGGGCCATGGACAGCTGGCCCTTGCCGCCGTCCACCAACAGAATGTCCGGCAGCTTGCCCTCCCCGTCCTTCAGTTTGCTGAAGCGCCGGGTCAGGGCCTGATGCATTGCGGCGTAGTCGTCGCCGGGGGTGACGCCTTCGATGTTGTAGCGTCGGTAGTCGGACTTGATCGGGCCTTCCGGGCCGAACACCACGCAGGAGGCCACGGTCGCTTCGCCGCTGGAGTGACTGATGTCGTAACACTCCAGACGCTGCGGTGGCTCGTCCAGGTTCAGCACTTCTGCCAGGGCATCGAACCGTGCTGCAACATGTTGCCGGTTGGCCAGCCTTGCGCCCAGGGCCTGCTCGGCGTTGGTGACCGCCAGTTGCTGCCAGCGTGCTCGGGTGCCGCGAACCCTGTGACTGATGGTCAGTTCGCGACCGCGCAGCTTGTCGATGGCCGCGATCAGGGTCGGGAAGTCTTCGTGAACCACGTTGACGATCAGTTCGCTCGGCAAGTCGCGTTCGGGACTGCTGACGTAGTATTGGCCGAGAAACGCTGCCATGACTTCAGAAACGTCTTCTTCAATGCCCACCTGCGGGAAGAAGTTCTTGCTGCCCAGCACCCGCCCACCCCGCACGCTGATCAAGTGCACGCAGGCACCGCCCGGATTGACGAACGCCGCGATCACGTCGACATCGCCCGTGCCGCCTTCCATGCTCTGCTGATCCTGGACCCGGCGCAGCAACGAGATCTGGTCGCGCAACTCGGCTGCCCGCTCGAATTCGAGGTTGATCGCGGCCTCCTCCATGGCGACCGACAGTTCGTCCGTCAGCGCATTGCTGCGCCCCTCGAGAAACATGATCGAGTGCCGTACGTCTTCGGCGTATACCTCGGGTTCCACCAGGCCGACGCAAGGTGCCTTGCAGCGTTTGATCTGGTATTGCAGGCACGGTCGCGTGCGGTTCTTGTAATAGCTGTCCTCGCACTGACGCACGAAAAAGGTCTTCTGCAGCAGGCTCAGGCTTTCGCGAATCGCCCCGGCGCTGGGATAAGGTCCGAAGTATTTACCCTTGGCCTTCTTCGCCCCGCGATGGATGCTCAGGCGCGGGAACGGGCCATCCGAGAGAAAGACGTAGGGGTAGGATTTGTCGTCGCGCAGCAGAATGTTGTAGGGCGGACGCCACTCCTTGATCAGCGTCTGCTCAAGCAACAGGGCTTCGGTTTCATTGGCCGTGATCGTCGTTTCGACCTGGGCGATACGCGCCACCAGGGCCGCGGTCTTGGGGGCGAGGCCGGATTTGCGGAAGTAGCTCGACAGGCGACTCTTGAGGTTCTTGGCCTTGCCGACGTAGAGCAGGCGCGCATCGCTGTCGAACATGCGATACACACCGGGGCGCCCACTGACCGTCGACAGAAAGGCACCCGGATCAAAGGCTTCAGTCATTTTCAGAGGCTGGCATCGACCATGCCGTGACGAACCGCCAACAGCGTCAACTCGACATCACTGCTGATCGAAAGCTTTTCGAAAATGCGGTAACGGTAGGTATTCACGGTTTTTGGCGACAGGCATAGCTTGTCGGAAATGATCTGGACTTTCTGGCAGCCGACAATCATCAACGCGATCTGGATTTCCCGCTCCGACAGGGCATCGAACGGCGAATCGTTGGTTGGCTGGAAAGACTTGATCGCCAGTTGCTGGGCAATCTGCGGGCTGATGTAGCGTTGCCCGGCAAACACCAGGCGGATCGCCTGGACCATTTCCGGCAACCCGGCACCCTTGGTCAGGTAACCCGCGGCACCGGCCTGTAATAACCTGGTAGGAAACGGATCCTCTTCGCACACGGTGACCGCGACGACTTTGATGTCCGGATGACTGCGCAATAATTTGCGCGTGGCTTCAAGACCGCCGATTCCCGGCATCTTGACGTCCATCAGTACCACATCGGGTTTCAACTCACGCGCCTTGAGCAGGGATTCTTCACCTGATTCAGCCTGGCCGACCACTTGCAGGCCATCGATGTCAGCCAGCATTCGTGTAATGCCTGTACGAACGAGATCATGGTCATCGACTACTAGCACCCTAATCAAGCAGACACCTCGCGATATGGTCTTATTGGGTTGCTCGACACCTTAGCAAAAAGCGACTGGCAGACCTAGCGGCAAGCGCTATATAAAAAGTATCAATAGTTCTTGAAAGGCTTGCCGTATACGTGTCTTAGCGAGGCAACCCATCGATCTCGCGCTGCATTTCCAGGAAACACCCGTCCGTGTCAACGACTGTCAGCCCCTTTCTCTCATATAAGGCTCGCGCCGGGTTGTCTTGAAAAACCGTCAACCGCAACGACCGGCGTCGTTCCCTGCACGCCATGGCCACTACCCGGTCGATCACCCAGGAGCCGACGCCCTGCCCCCGAAACGCTTCGACGACATGCAATTCGCGGATGTACAGGTCCCTGGCGTCCCGACTCAGACTCACATAACCGAGCACGTTCTCGTCTTCCACGATCAACCAGTTCTCGCGCCCGGCCCAGCCCACATCGAAACCTTCGTCCAGCCACGGCAAATTATGCTGGACGTAGTAGTGCAGCATGTTGTCACAGGTCAAGGTTCGAGCGAATTCGAGGTCCCGGAGCGTCGCCGGGCGTAATTCCAATGCCATCAAGCCTCCGCGACCGCCACTGTTTTGCGCTTGCGGCCATTGGCATTGCACGGGGCAATGACCGTGGGTCCGACGCCAGGATTGCACGGCGTCCTGCCGACTCCATGACGAGGGGTTTGTCCAGATACCAAGTGTGTCACAACCTTCGACGCACTCAAGCGATAGACAACGCCATCGTCGGCCGATAGCATTTTCTGATTGAATCTGCCTACCGGCCTCTAGTAAGCTCGGTGCATTCATCGGAGACAGACCATGTTCAACGCCCCCTCACCGCTTCAGACCGCCAGCGCCCTGCGCTCGGTCGCGGCTGCCCGGGTGAATGACGTCTGTGCTCCGGTCAGCTTTTATTTTGGGTATTGGTTTAGCCACTGGCGCGCCTGATACCCACACGGCGCCCACTTTGAACGGGTCGCCACCAGAGAATTCTCAACCCCCGGTCGGCTTCCCGACCGGGGGTTTTGTTTTTTCAGCCCTGTACTTTTTAGCGACACACCTGACAACTCGAGGATTTCGACAATGAACTACGCCACTTATTACCGTTACGACAGTTTTACCGCCTGGCGATTTAGCAGCCTCCGCTCGGGACAGCCTGCCGCCTCCGATCGGTCACCCACAGGTGGCAAGCACACACACGCAGCCAATCCGGCCAATTGTCGAACACCCCAGTAGGGCCGAGTGCGCGGGACCGAACCCGCCACCCGCCCAGGAAGCCTGAACATGAACTCGTCCGTCTCCGCTCTGCCGCTGTCCACCCTGAGCCCTGCCAATGAAGCGCTGACCCTGCGCCTGCCCAGCTCACTGCAACTCAAGCAGCAATTACCGCTCACCACCGCCCTGACCCAACAAGTCGCTGCCCACCGCCAGGCGGTTCGTGCGATCCTCAATGGCGAAGACTCCCGCCTGCTGGTCATCGTCGGCCCTTGTTCGATTCACGATCCCCGGTCTGCCCTCGAATACGCCACTAACCTTGCTCGCCTGGCCACCGAAGTCAGCGATGACATGCTCCTGGTGATGCGCGCCTATGTCGAAAAACCTCGTACCACCATCGGCTGGAAAGGCCTGGCGTACGATCCGCACCTGGATGGCAGCGACGACATGGCGGGCGGCCTGACCCTGTCTCGCGAGTTGATGCGCGACATGCTCCAACTGGGCTTGCCGATTGCCACCGAACTGCTGCAACCGATGGCCGCCGGTTACTTCGACGACCTGCTGAGCTGGGTAGCGATCGGCGCCCGCACCACCGAATCGCAGATCCACCGGGAAATGGCCAGCGGCCTGGGCATGCCGGTCGGTTTCAAGAACGGCACCGATGGCGGTGTGGCCGTTGCCAGCGACGCCATGCGGTCGGCCGCCCATCCCCATCGGCATTTCGGCGTCGACAGTCAGGGGCACCCTGCAATCATTCAGACCCCTGGCAATCAGGACACTCACCTGGTTCTGCGCGGCGGCCATCGCGGTCCGAACTACGATCGCGAGAGCGTCGCCCAGGTGCACAGCGATTTGACCAGGCTGAAAATTCCGGCGCGGATCATGGTCGACTGCAGCCATGCCAACAGTGGCAAAGACCCGTTGCGGCAGCCGGCGGTGTTCAACGACGTGCTTGAGCAACGCCTGCAGGGTGATCGATCGCTGATCGGCATGATGCTCGAGAGCCATTTGTTCGAAGGCTGCCAAGCGTTGAGCCCGTCGCTGCGGTACGGGGTGTCGGTCACCGACGGCTGCCTTGGCTGGACCGCGACGCAAGACGTGTTGCGCCAGGCGGCGATCCGGTTGCGGGCTCAACGCGACTAGCAGACAAATGACATTCCGGAGGTAGGCCATTGCCAACCTGTGCACTGCCTCCGGCGAAATGCTGTCCAGATATTCCGACAAAGGCCTCATACCCCTTCGAGCTTTCGTACTTTTCCTATTCCGTTTTCATCAGGCTACCGCGGCTTTTTCATACATCGCACTCGCGCTGGAGTGCTTTAGAGTGAGGCGCAGGCACCCCACATCTCCTGTGAAAAAGGTATGAACAATGCAACGGAATGCAACGACTCTCTACCCGATTCTGCTGGTCCCTGGGCTCTTCGGTTTCGATCGCATCGGCCGGTTCGAGCTCTTCCATGACATCAAGCAAGCCCTCAGAAACGCCGGCGTCCGAGTGTTTGTCCCACACCTGTCGGCCACCCATAGCAACGAAGTACGCGGTGACCAGCTTCTGGTGCAGATCGAGCGGGTGCTGCAAGGTACCGGTGCGAACAAGGTCAACCTCATCGGTCACAGCCAGGGCGCGCTGGCTGCGCGTTATGCGGCGGCGATTGCACCAAAGGCCGTCGCGTCGGTGACCTCCGTCAGCGGACCGAACCACGGTTCGGAGCTGGCCGACGTCCTGCGCAAGGCCCTGACACCCGGACGCCTGTCAGAGCAGGTCGCCGAGACAGTCGCCACCTTGTTCACAGACTTTCTATCGTTACTCAGTGGCAACCGCCAGCTGCCGAAAAACGCCATTGCCGCGCTGAATGCGCTGACCACCGAAGGCGTGGGCGCATTCAATGACAAATACCCTCAAGGGCTGCCGCAAACATGGGGTGGCAAGGGCCGCGAACTGGTCAACGGTGTTCGCTACTACTCCTGGAGCGGCACGCTGCAAGGGAGCCTCCTCGATCAAGGGCTCAATGCACTCGATCCGCTGCACGGATTTTGCCGGGCCTTCTCCCGTTATTTCACCACCGAAGCCAAGCAGAACGACGGCATGGTCGGGCGCTACAGCTCGCATCTGGGCACCGTGATCCGCTCCGACTATCCGCTGGATCACTTTGACAGCATCAGTCAGATGGCCGGTCTGATCCGCAAAGGCATCGACCCGGTCGATCTTTATGTAGAGCATGCCGAACGCTTGAAAAAGGCTGGCCTGTGAGCAATACCGGCCGCCGGGTGGCGCATGGAAGGAACTTTGAGAAGAAATAGACCACTGAATCCGGTAGGCTCACCACTTTTCTGAACGTTGAAAGGAGTATTTTCCCATGGCTAAAGCCACTGCACGTCACATCCTGGTTGCCAGCGAAGCCAAGTGCAACGAACTCAAAGCCCAAATCGAGGGTGGCGCTGATTTCGCCGAAGTCGCCAAAGCCAACTCCACTTGCCCGTCCAGCCGTCAGGGCGGTGACCTGGGCTCGTTCGGTCCGGGCCAGATGGTCAAGGAATTCGATACCGTAGTCTTCAGCGCACCGATCAACGTGGTGCAAGGCCCGGTAAAGACCCAGTTCGGTTACCACTTGCTGGAAGTGACCAGTCGTCAGGACTGATCGATCCACGCAGTTCCCCACATGACGGCCCGCCTTTTGGTGGGCCGTTGTGTTTCGGTTGCGTGATACGGCTGGCGAGGGACGCGCCGCTAGCGTACAAATTGCGGTTATCGACCACCCGGCTCAAAGGCTGACAATGCGATTGGCTTTCCCTACTTTGTTGTTCACTGCCATGGCCCTGTTGCTGGCTGCTGCTGGCGTGAATGCAACACCGCAACATGCGCTGACCGTGTATGGCGAACCGGCAAAATATCCAGCCGACTTCAGTCATTTTGACTACACCAATCTGCAAGCACCCAAGGGTGGCACGATGCGTCGTTCGGCGATCGAAATCGGTCATTTCGACCATGTCCTGCCGTACATTGACAAGGGCATCGGCGTCACGCAGATCGACGGTTTGATTTATTCGCCCCTGGCCCAGCGTTCGCTGGACGAGCCCTACACCGTATACGGCCTGGTGGCACAGACAATGGAGCGCGCCGATGACGGCCTGTCCCTGCGCTTCAACCTCAACCCCAAGGCCCGGTTTGCCGATGGCCAGCCGATCACCGCCGAAGACGTGCGCTACACCTTCGAGCTGCTGATGACCCAGGGCAGCCTGCGTTATCGCACGCAATTCGCCGACGTCAAGGGCGTCGAAGTGGAGTCGCCACGCACCGTGCGTTTCGACTTCAAGAACAACGAAAACCGCACCCTGCCCCTGGACATCGCGACCTTGCCGGTGTTTCCCGAGCACTGGTGGAAGACCCGCGACTTCGCCGGTGGCGGCGGTTACGAGCCGCCGCTGGGCAGCGGCCCGTACGAGGTCGGCAAGGTCGACTCCGGGCGCAGCATCACCTTCAAGCGCAACCCCGACTGGTGGGGCAAGGATCTGCCGGTCAGCCGCGGCCTGTACAATTTCGACCATTTCAGCATCGAGTACTTTGGCGACACCGACGTGGCGCGCCAGGTGCTGCGCGGCGGTGCTTTCGACTACAACCGTGAATTTTCCGCCACCGCCTACTCGATCGGCTACGACAGCCCGGCGCTGAGTGACGGGCGCCTGCAAAAGGCCCACCTGGCGCAAAACGCCCCGCAAACGGCGCAAGGCTTCGTGTTCAATCTGCAAAATCCAATGTTCCAGGACCGTCGCGTCCGCCAGGCCCTGGCCATGCTCTGGGATTTCGAGTGGAGCAACCGGCAGATGATGCGCGACCTGTATATCCGTCAGCAGAGCTTCTTCTCCAACACCGACCTCGCCGCGCGCCACCTGCCCGATGCCGCCGAGCTGGCGATTCTCGAGCCCCTGCGCGGGCAGATCCCCGATGAGGTGTTCACCCAGGTCTTCGAAGCACCGAAAACCGACGGCAGCGGCGTGATTCGCGACAAACAGTTGCAGGCCCTGGCGCTGCTGGAAGCGGCAGGCTGGAAACCTGATGGCGATCAACTGGTGAACGCCGAAGGCAAGCCGCTGAGCTTTACCTTCCTGGTCAGCCAGAACGGCATGGACCGCTTACTCCTGCCCTACAAGCGCACGCTGAAACAGATCGGCATCGACCTCAACATCCGCCGCATCGACTCCTCGCAATACGTCAATCGCCTGATGTCCCGGGACTACGACATGATAGTGACCGGCTACCCGGTCACCACCTCGCCGGGCAATGAGTTGTACAACTACTTTGGTTCGGTGGCGGCCAACGATCCGGGCTCCAACAACTATATGGTGCTGAAGAACCCGGCGGTCGATACGCTGCTCGGCGGCCTGGTCCGCGCCAACACCCAGGCCGACATGTTGCGCCATGCCCATGCCCTGGACCGGGTGCTGCAATGGAACTATTACTGGATCCCCAACTATTACCCGCCAGGCAGTTCGACCGTCTGGTGGAACCGCTTCGGCATTCCCAGTGTGCAAGCCAGCAATGACGAAGCCATCGAGAGTTGGTGGGAAGTGAGCTCCACGCCCCTGACCAACCAGCAGATGACCGCCGAGCTCATCAAGCGCGGCAGACCCGGAGGGCCGCACTGATGTGGGCTTATATCCTGCGGCGCCTGCTGCTGATCATTCCGACGCTGGTGATCATTCTCCTGGTCAACTTCGTCATCGTCCAGGCCGCGCCGGGCGGTCCGGTGGAGCAGGCGATCGCGAAGTTGCAAGGCATCGGTAGCGCGAGTGTCGGCGGTGGGTCCGGCGACGCCATCAGCCATGGCGGTTCCCGGGCCAGCCGAGGCCTCGACCCGCAGCTGATCAAGGAAATCGAAAAACAGTACGGCTTCGACAAGCCGGCCCCGGAACGTCTGTGGCTGATGCTCAAGAGCTATGCGCGACTGGACTTTGGCAAGAGCTTCTTTCGCGGCGCCACCGTCACCGACCTGATCCTGGAAAAAATGCCGGTGACCATATCCCTCGGACTCTGGGCCACGCTGATCACCTACCTGGTGTCGATCCCGCTGGGGATTCGCAAGGCCGTGCATCACGGCAGCCACTTCGATATCTGGAGCAGCACCGCCATCATCATCGGCTACGCCATGCCGGCGTTCCTGTTCGCCATGTTCCTGATCGTGGTGTTCGCCGGGGGCACTTCGTTGAACTGGTTTCCGGTACGCGGCCTGGTCTCGGACAACTTCGAGTCGCTGTCGACCCTGGGCAAGATCGCCGACTACTTCTGGCACCTGGTGTTGCCGGTCACGTCACTGGTAATCGGCGGCTTCGCCACCCTGACCATCCTGACCAAGAACTCCTTCCTCAATGAAATCACCCGCCAATACGTGGTCACCGCCCGCGCCAAGGGCATGAGCGAGCGGCGGGTGCTGTACGGCCATGTGTTTCGCAACGCCATGTTGCTGGTGGTGTCGGGGATACCCCAGGCCTTTATCAGCGTGTTTTTTGCCGGCTCCCTGCTGATCGAAGTGATCTTCTCCCTCGATGGCCTGGGCCGCATGAGTTACGAAGCCGCGGTGTCTCGGGACTATCCGGTGGTGTTCGGCTCGCTGTTCATCTTCACCCTGTTCGGTCTGCTGATAAAACTCGTCGGTGATCTGTGCTACACCCTGGTCGACCCGCGTATTGACTTCGCCGCGAGGAACGCCTGATGTTCAAGCTCTCGCCGCTGGGCCGTCGCCGCTTCGAACGGTTCAAGAAAAACCGCCGTGGCTGGTGGTCGCTGTGGTTGTTTATCGGCCTGTTCCTGCTGACCCTCGGCGGCGAACTGATCGCCAACGACAAACCGCTGGTGGTCGGTTACAAGGGTTCGCTGTACTTCCCTGCCTTCAAACGCCACACCGAGCAGGAATTCGGCGGACAACTGCCGTTCCAGGCGGATTACCGCAGCGACTACGTGCAGAATCTGATCAAGAAGGACGGAGGCTGGCTGCTGTTTGCGCCGATCCCGTTCAGTGACGACACGCCCAACTATGATCTGGACCAACCGGCACCGAGCCCGCCGTCGAAGGTCAACTGGCTGGGCACCGACGACCAGGCCCGGGACGTGATGGCCCGGGTGATTTTCGGCGCACGGGTGTCGATCCTGTTCGCCTTGATGCTCACCCTGGTCAGTGCCCTGGTCGGTATCGCGGCCGGCGCACTGCAAGGCTATTACGGCGGCTGGGTCGACCTCTTGGGTCAGCGGCTGCTGGAGGTCTGGTCCGGGTTGCCGGTGCTGTATCTGCTGATCATTCTCTCCGGGTTCGTCGAGCCGAATTTCTGGTGGTTGCTGGGGATCATGGCGCTGTTTTCCTGGCTGGCCCTGGTCGACGTGGTGCGCGCCGAATTCCTGCGCGGGCGCAACCTGGAATACGTCAAGGCCGCCCGGGCCCTGGGCCTGAGCGACCGCAAGGTCATCGTGCGGCACATCCTGCCTAACGCGATGAATGCCACCCTGAGTTATCTGCCATTCATTTTGACCGGGGCGATCTCGACCCTCACGGCCCTGGATTTTCTCGGTTTCGGCATGCCGGCCGGCAGTGCGTCACTGGGCGAGTTGATCGGCCAGGGCAAACAGAATCTGCAAGCACCCTGGTTGGGGCTGACGGCGTTTTTCACCTTGGCGTTGATTCTTTCTTTACTGGTGTTCATTGGCGAGGCGTTGCGCGACGCCTTTGATCCCAGGTCATGATGCGGGGTTGATATGAGTAATAACCTGATCGAAATCCGTGACCTCTGCGTGGCGTTCAGCGGTCAGACCGTGGTGCGCAACCTGTGCCTGGACATCCGCCCTGGCGAGTGCCTGGCCCTGGTAGGTGAGTCGGGCTGCGGCAAGTCGGTGACCGCGCACTCGATCCTGCAACTGCTCCCCGAGACCGGCACCGAAACCTGCGGCAGCATTCGCTATCGCGGCAAGGAACTGCTCGGCGCTTCCTCCACGGTACTGCGGGAGTTGCGCGGCAACCGGATCGCGATGATCTTCCAGGAACCGATGTCGTCGCTCAACCCGCTGCACAGCGTCGAAAAACAGATCGGTGAAACCCTGCTGTTGCACAAGGGGCTGATCGGCAAGGCGGCGCAGGCGCGGATTCTCGAGTTGCTGCAACTGGTGGGCATCCAGAAACCCGAGGAACGGCTCAAGGCTTATCCCCATCAATTGTCCGGCGGCCAGCGACAACGGGTGATGATCGCCATGGCCCTGGCCTGCGAGCCGGAGTTGCTGATCGCCGACGAACCCACTACCGCGCTGGATGTGACGGTGCAGCGCAAGATCCTGCTGCTGCTCAAATCCTTGCAACAGCGGCTCGGCATGTCGCTGCTGTTGATCAGTCACGACCTCAATCTGGTGCGCAGCATCGCCCAGCGCGTGTGCGTGATGAAGTCCGGGGAAATCGTCGAGCAAGCGCCCTGCGAGACGCTGTTCACCGAGCCGAAACATCCTTACAGCTGCGTACTGCTGAACGCCGAACCGGAAGGTGAAGCCCTGCCCCGGGACGAGCGGGAGAACGTGTTGGAAGTGGATAATCTGTGCGTGCGGTTCGCCCTCGGCGGCGGACTGTTTCAGCGCAAGACGTATTTGCACGCGGTGAACGGCATCAGCCTGAATGTGCAGCGCGGCAAGACCCTGGGCATCGTCGGCGAATCCGGCTCCGGCAAGTCGACCCTGGGTCAGGCGATCCTGCGCCTGCTCGATTCCGACGGCAGCATTCGCTTCCAGGGCGAGGCGCTGGATGGCTTGTCGCAAAAGCAACTGCGGCCGTGGCGCAAGAAAATGCAGGTGGTGTTCCAGGACCCCTTCGGCAGCCTCAGCCCGCGGATGTCCGTGGCGCAGATCATCAGTGAAGGCCTTGAAGTGCATAGCCAGTTGACCGCGGATGAATGCAAGGCCGAAGTGATTCGGGCGCTGGAAGAAGTCGGCCTCGACCCGCAAAGCCGCCATCGTTATCCTCATGAATTTTCCGGCGGGCAACGCCAGCGTATCGCCATCGCCCGCGCATTGGTGTTGAAACCGGCGCTGATCCTGCTGGACGAACCGACGTCGGCGCTGGATCGCACCGTGCAAAAACAAGTGGTCGCCCTGCTCCGTCAACTTCAGGAAAAACACGGACTGACGTACCTGTTCATCAGTCACGACCTGGCGGTGGTGCGCGCCCTGGCCCACGACATGATCGTGATCAAGGACGGCAAAGTGGTGGAAAGCGGTGCCAGCCACGAGGTGTTCGAGTCGCCGCAGCATCCCTACACCAAAGAGCTGTTGGCGGCGGCGCATCCGGGGTGGGCATAATCGGCGTCATGCCTTTGGACCGCGTCGCGGCCTTCGCGGGCAAGCCTCGCTCCTACAGGTTATCGGTGTCTTTATGATCGATGCATGACCTGTAGGAGCGAGGCTTGCCCGCGAAGGGGCCAGCACAGGCAATAAATAATCAGGATCAGCACCCATGAACACCACCGAAAGCCTAAAGGACTACCAACAGGTGCGCCTGCTGGCAATCCGTTCATTGTTCGAAATCATCGAGCAGTCGAGCGAAGGCACGGTAATCGTCGATCGCGACGCCAATATCGTCTGGATGAACGAGCGCTACGCCCGGCGCTTTGGCCTGGAGTCGGCGCAAGTGGCAATCGGCAAAGCCTGCGAAAGCGTGATCCCCGGCAGCCTGCTGCGTGAGGTGGTACGCAGCGGCCGGCCGATTTTGCTCGACATGCAGGACACCTCCAAGGAACCGCTGGTGGTGATGCGCCTGCCGATTCACGACGATACGGGCGTGGTGATCGGCGCCATCGGCTTTGCCCTGTTCGACGAATTGCGCAGCCTGTCGCCGATGCTCAAGCGCTACATGAGCATGCAGGAAGAGCTTGCTTCCACGCGCTCACTGTTGCGGGCGCGGCAGACCAAATACAACTTCGCCCACTTCATCGGCACCAGCGCCGCCAGCCTGGAAGTCAAACGTCGCGCCCGGCGCAGCGCCAGCGCCGACTCGCCGGTGCTGCTGCTCGGCGAAACCGGCACCGGCAAGGAATTGCTGGCCCAGGCGATTCACGGTGCTTCGCCCCGCGCGCACAAAGCCTTCGTCAGCATCAACAGCGCGGCGATTCCCGAGTCGCTGCTGGAGGCCGAATTCTTCGGCACCGCGCCCGGCGCGTTTACCGGCGCCGAGCGCAAGGGGCGCGCCGGCAAATTGCAGATCGCCCAGGGCGGCACGCTGTTCCTCGATGAAATCGGCGACATGCCGCTGCCCCTGCAAAGCAAGCTGCTGCGGGTGTTGCAGGAAAAGGAATTCGAGCCGGTGGGCTCCAACGAAGTGATCCAGAGCGATGTGCGGGTGATCGCCGCCACTTCGACTGATCTGGAAGCGGCGATCAAACGCGGCGAATTTCGCGCCGATCTGTATTACCGCCTCAACGTGCTGCCGATTCAGGTCCCGCCCTTGCGCGATCGCCTCGACGATCTGCCGGCGCTCAGCGAAGCGATCCTGGAAGAACTGCGCAGTCAGCATGAACTGAACCGCGAGGCGCTCGAGTTATTGGGTCAACACGCCTGGCCGGGAAACATTCGTGAACTGCGCAATGTGCTGGAGCGGGCGGCCTTGCTCAGTGATGACCTGATGCTGAATGTCGCCGATATCCGCGCGGCGATCGGTACGGTCATGCCGGTGGAGCGCACGGCGCCTTTGAGCGTTGAAGCCGTTGCCCAAGAGACGTTCAGCCAGGCCCGGGAACGGTTTGACCGGCAGTTGATAGAACGCGCCCTTGCGCAATGCGGGGGGAAGGTGATTGAAGCGGCGGCGCGGCTGGGGTTGGGGCGGTCGACGTTATACAAAAAGATGGTGGCGTTGGGGATTGTCTAGTCTCTGTAAAGAGACATAGGTCTCTATTTATAGATGTGGCCTCTTCGCGGGCAAGCCTCGCTCCTACAGGTCGAGGTTTGTCCAATGTTGCGGCTGGCCCACACTCCTGTAGGAGCGAGGCTTGCCCGCGAAGGCGTTCGCACGATCAGAAAAATTCTCAAAACAGAGACAAAAAACCCATCAACATTACCAAAACAAATAAATATCCTTATATTTCAACATGTTGCACTCATGGCACGAATCTCGCTATAGCCCTGCCCCACAGCTTCACCCTAAAAAAATAACAATCCAGGAGACACACCATGAGTGTGATCATTGCCTTGGCAGCCCTCGCGCTGCTGATGCTCGCGGCCTACCGTGGCTACAGCGTTATCCTCTTTGCCCCGATTGCCGCCCTCGGCGCTGTTCTGCTCACCGACCCTTCCGCCGTCGCCCCAGCCTTCACCGGGGTATTCATGGAAAAAATGGTCGGATTCATCAAACTGTACTTCCCGGTATTCCTGCTTGGCGCGGTGTTCGGCAAGCTGATCGAACTGTCGGGTTTCTCGCGCTCCATCGTTGCGGCAGCGATTCGTCTGCTCGGCACTCGCCAGGCGATGCTGGTGATCGTGCTGGTCTGCGCGTTGCTCACTTACGGCGGCGTGTCGCTGTTCGTGGTGGTGTTTGCGGTCTATCCGTTTGCCGCTGAAATGTTCCGCCAGAGCAATATTCCCAAACGCCTGATCCCGGCAACCATCGCCCTCGGCGCGTTCTCGTTCACCATGGACGCCCTGCCCGGCACCCCGCAGATCCAGAACATCATCCCCAGTACCTTCTTCAACACCACCGCCTGGGCCGCGCCCTGGCTGGGCCTGATTGGCTCGATCTTCGTGGTCTGCGCCGGCATGCTGTTTCTGCAGCGCCAGCGCAACAAGGCTCAGGTTGCAGGTGAAGGCTATGGCACCGAGCTGCGCAACGAGCCGGAAACCGCTGCCGATATCAAGCTGCCAAATCCATGGATCGCCCTGTCGCCGTTGCTGGCTGTCGGCATCATGAACCTGCTGTTTACGCAGTGGATTCCACAATGGTATGGCAAGACCCACAGCCTCGCGCTGCCGGGCATGGCCGCGCCGGTAACCACTGAAATCGCCAAGCTCACCGCGATCTGGGCGGTTCAGGCAGCCTTGCTGGTCGGCATCATCATGGTGTTGGTGTTCGGCTTCCAGGCGATTCGCGGCAAGTTGGCCGAAGGCAGTCGAAGTGCGGTCGGCGGTTCGCTGCTGGCGGCGATGAACACCGCGTCGGAGTACGGCTTCGGCGCGGTGATCGCCTCCTTGCCGGGCTTCCTGGTGCTGGCCGACTGGCTCAAGAGCATTCCCAACCCGCTGGTCAATGAAGCGATCACTGTGACCCTGCTGGCCGGCATCACCGGTTCTGCCTCGGGCGGCATGAGCATTGCCCTGGCAGCCATGGCCAATGACTTCATCGCGGCGGCCCATGCGGCCAACATTCCGCTGGAAGTGCTGCACCGGGTCGCCGCGATGGCCAGCGGCGGGATGGACACCCTGCCGCACAATGGCGCGGTGATTACCTTGCTGGCGGTCACCGGCCTGACCCACCGCGAAGCTTACAAAGACATTTTCTGTATTACGCTGATCAAGACCCTGGCGGTCTTTGTAGTGATCGGTACTTTCTACGCCACTGGCATTGTGTGAGGTATTTCATGACAACTCTTTCGGGCAAGACTGCACTGGTCACCGGTTCCACCAGCGGCATCGGCCTGGGCATCGCCCTGAGCCTGGCCAAGGCCGGCGCCAACCTGATCCTCAACGGTTTCGGCGATGCGTCCAAGGTGATTGCCGAAGTCGAGCAATTCGGCGGCAAGGTCGGCCATCATCCGGCCGATGTCAGCGACCCGGCGCAGATTGCCGAGATGATTGCCTACGCCGAGCGTGAATTCGGCGGCGTGGACATTCTGGTCAACAACGCTGGCATCCAGCACGTGGCTGCGGTGGAAGACTTTCCCGTAGAGCGCTGGGATTCGATCATTGCGATCAATTTGTCGTCGGTGTTCCACGGTACCCGTTTGAGCCTGCCGGGCATGCGCGCCAAGGGCTGGGGGCGGATCATCAACATCGCCTCGGTGCACGGGCTGGTCGGGTCGACGGGCAAGGCGGCGTATGTGGCAGCCAAGCATGGGGTGATCGGCTTGACCAAAGTGGTCGGGCTGGAAACGGCCAAGACGAACGTCACCTGTAACGCGATCTGCCCGGGCTGGGTCCTGACGCCGCTGGTGCAAAAGCAGATCGATGATCGCATCGCCACCGGAGTCGAGCCGCAAAAGGCGCAGCATGATTTGCTGGCCGAGAAGCAACCCTCCGTGGAATTCGTGACACCGCCGCAGCTGGGTGAGCTGGTGCTGTTCTTGTGCAGCGAAGCCGGTAGCCAGGTCAGGGGCGCGGCGTGGAATATCGATGGTGGGTGGTTGGCGCAGTAATCGGCCATTAGACCGCGTTATCGTTCTTCGCGAGCAAGCCACGCTCCCACAGGTTATCGGTGTCTTTATGATCCATGCATGACCTGTAGGAGCGAGCGATGCGGCGACCCGACTTGCCCGCGAATGGATCTGAAGATAGAAGAAGAGGCAACCCATGTCCGACATCCTTTGGCAACCCTGCGCCGAGCGCATCGGCAAGACCCGCATGGACGCCTTCCGGCGCTTCATCAATCAGCGACACCACCTCGATGTCGCCGACTACCCCGCCCTGCATCAATGGTCCATCGAGCAGCGGGTCGCCTTCTGGCAGGCCATCGTCGATTTCTTCGACATCCGCTTTCACGACCAACCCGACGCCGTGCTGGTCGAAGGCGCGAAGATGCCAAGCGCCCAGTGGTTTCCCGGCGCCACCCTGAACTTCGCAGAGCACTTGCTACGGCGTCGCGACGATGCCATAGCGGTAGTAGCCATTGGTGAAAACGGTCAGCGTGAACAGTTGACATGGGCCGAACTGGCGGAGCATGTCGCCGGATTTCAGAACGGTTTGATCGCCTGCGGTGTCGGCCTCGGCGACCGCGTGGCCGCGTGCATGCCGAACACCTGGCAAACCCTGGTGGCCATGCTCGCCACCACCAGCCTGGGTGCAATCTGGTCCTGTTCATCGCCGGACTTCGGCACCCAGGGGGTGGTCGATCGCTTCGGCCAGATCGAGCCGAAAGTGCTGATCACCTGCGCCGGCTACCGCTACGCCGGCAAGCAGATTGACCAGACTGACAAGATCAACGAAATACTCGCTCAACTGCCGTCCCTGCAGCAGCTGGTCGTCGTCCCTTACGCACGGCCAAAGGCGCGCATCGAAGATTTCCGCACCCAGGCCAACGTCACGCTCTGGGATGATTTCTACGAGCCTGGGGGCGAGCCGGATTTCGTGCCCGTGCCCTTCGCTCATCCGCTGTACATCCTCTATTCCAGCGGCACCACCGGCATCCCCAAATGCATCATCCACAGCACCGGCGGCGTACTGCTGCAACACGTCAAGGAGCATGGGCTGCATTGCGATCTCGGTCCCGGCGACCGGTTGTTCTACTACACCACCTGCGGCTGGATGATGTGGAACTGGCTGGTCTCGGCCCTGGCCGTGGACAGCGCCGTGGTGCTGTATGACGGTTCACCCTTTCATCCCGGGCCCGAGCGCCTGGTCGATCTGATCGACGACGAGCGCATCAGCGTGTTCGGCACCAGCCCCAAGTACCTGGCGACCCTGGAAAGCAGTGGCGTGACACCGCGGCAAAGCCATGATCTGGGCAGCCTGAAAACCCTGCTGTGCACCGGCTCCGCGCTGTCGCCCCAGAGCTACGACTACGTTTATCGCGACTTCAAGCGCGACCTGTGCCTGGCGTCGATGTCCGGTGGTACCGACATCGTCTCGTGCTTTGTCAACGGCAATCCGCTGCTGCCGGTCCGGCGCGGGGAAATCCAGGGCAAGAGCCTGGGCATGGCCGTCGAGGTCTGGAACGATGCGGGGATTGCCGTCATTGGCGAAAAAGGCGAGCTGGTTTGCACCCGACACTTCCCGGCAATGCCCATCGGTTTGTGGAACGACCCCACCGGGGAAAAGCTGCGCGCGTCGTACTTCAGCCTGTTCCCCGGGGTCTGGGCCCAGGGCGATTACGCTGAACAGCTGGTCCACGGCGGGATGCTGATCCACGGGCGCTCGGACGCGGTGCTCAATCCGGGCGGCGTGCGCATTGGCACGGCGGAAATCTATCGTCAGGTGGAAAAGGTCCCGCAGGTGCTCGACAGCGTGGCCATCGGCCAACAGTGGCAGGATGATGTGCGGGTGGTGCTGTTCGTGCGTTTGCGCGACGACGTCGAACTGGACGATGCACTGCAACAGCAGATTCGCCAGGTCATCCGCGCCAACACCACGCCACGGCACATACCGGCGAAGATCGTGGCGGTGACGGACATTCCACGGACGATCAGCGGCAAGGTGGTAGAACTGGCCGTGCGCAATGTGGTGCATGGGCAACCGGTGAAAAACACCGATGCCCTGGCCAATCCCGAGGCGCTGGAGCAATTCCGCAACCGCCCTGAACTCAAAGACTGAACCCCGTCCCTGTAGGAGCCAGGTTTGCCGGCGAAGGGGCCTTGTAGGAGCCAGGCTTGCCGGCGAAGGGGCCCTAGAGTCTTGCATCGCCCATAAGGACGCCTTCGCCGGCAAGCCTGGCTCCTACAGGGCACGGGTCAATCCATTAACCCCCATTCGCCGGGCGGTGCATGGGTCCCCGGTGACGCTTCGGCGTGCAACTTCAAGCGCAGTCGCAAATTATTCACCGAATCGGCATGCTTCAACGCCTCTTCCTCATCGATCGCCCCCTCGACGACCAACGCATAAAGCGCACCGTCGAACGTCTGCATCCCCGATTCCTGCGACTTCTCCATAATCCCCTTGAGCTCGGAAAACTCGTTGCGCCGGATCAGATCGCCGATCGTCGGCGAGCCCAGCATCACCTCCACCGCTGCCCGGCGGTGACCGTCACGGGTGGGCACCAGGCGCTGGGAAACGAAGGCCTTGAGGTTATTCCCCAGGTCATTGAGCAGTTGCGCGCGACGTTCTTCGGGGAAGAAGTTGATGATCCGGTCCAGTGCCTGATTGGCGTTGTGCGCATGCAGCGTCGAGATCACCAGATGGCCGGTATCGGCAAACGCCAGCGCATGCTCCATGGTTTCGCGGTCCCGGATTTCGCCGATCAGCACCACGTCCGGGGCCTGACGCAGGGTATTCTTCAGCGCGGCATGAAAACTGCGGGTATCGACGCCGACCTCGCGCTGGTTGATGATCGACTTCTTGTGCCGATGGATGTACTCGACCGGGTCTTCAATGGTGATGATATGGCCGCTACTGTGGCGGTTGCGATAGTCGATCAATGCCGCCAGCGAGGTTGACTTGCCCGAGGCGGTTGCACCGACGAACAGCATCAGGCCCTGTTTGAGCATCACCGTTTCGAGCAACACCGACGGTAACTTGAGGTCTTCAAAGCGCGGAATGTCGAGTTTGACGTTGCGCACCACAATCGACACGTCGTTGCGCTGCTTGAAAATATTGACCCGAAAGCGCCCGACACCCGCCAACGAGATCGCCAGGTTCATCTCCAGTTCCCGATCGAACTCCAGACGCTGTTCGGCGTCCATGATGGACGCGGCAATGGCGGCGATTTCCCCAGGTTTGAACGGCTGATCGGCCAGGGGTTTGAGCAGGCCATCGAACCGCGCACTGGGTGGCGCGCCCGTGGACAGATAGAGGTCGGAGCCATCCTGGTTGGCCAGGACTTTCAACAATGCAGCGATTTCCATGGCAAAAAGCACCCGCGAAGCATTCAATGAATAAAAATGACCCAAAACAGGTCATCCCGCGTCTACCGCCCTGCAAGGATAGTAGACGTCGCCATACCGACTTAAGTGCAGGACAATTTGATGAACCCGACACCGACCGGCAGCGATGCCCAGGCCTTGATCGCCAGACTGGACTGGACACGCACTCCGCTGGGCACTGCCATCACCTGGCCGCAGAGCTTGCGCACCGCCGTGGACATCGTGATTCATTCGCCGATGCCCATGCTGTTGCTGTGGGGGCCGCAACTCACGCAGATCTACAACGATGGCTTCGCCCTGCTGGCCGGCAGCAAACATCCCCACGCGTTCGGACAACCCACTCACCAGACCTGGCCGGAACTCAAAGACTTTACCGACCCGATTTACAGAGCCGTCCTGCAAGGACAAGTGCGGACTTACAGTGAACAGCGCTTCACCTTGCAGCGCGATGGTCATGATACCGATTTCTGGCTGGACCTGACCTACAGTCCCATTCGCGATGAAAGCGCCCGGGTCGCCGGTATTCTGGTCACCGCTATCGAAACCAACGAGCGCCGACGCATTGCCCTGGAACTCGAGCAGCGCTCGGCAGCCAGCCTCAAGGCCCAGCATGAAACCGAGGAGCGCCTGCAACTGGCCCTGGCCGCCACGGATGCCGTCGGCACCTGGGACTGGGACATCAGCGAAGACCGTTTCATTGCCGACACCCATTTCGCCCAACTGCATGGCGTCGACCCACTGCTCGCCAGCCAGTTGCCCATCAGTGATTATCTCCATGCAGTGCACCCGGAAGACCGCGCCATGGTCACCCGCAGCATCAAGCACTCCATTACCCACGGCACCGAATACGCCGAGGAATATCGCCTGCTGCAGCCCGACGGTCAGTTGCGCTGGGTGTTTGCCCGGGGTCGTTGCTACAAGGACCACCATGGCCGGCCCATCCGTTTCCTGGGTGCCGCCCTGGACCTGACCGAACGCAAACTCACCGAGCAGGCTTTGCGCCAGAGCCAGACCGAGCTGCAATTGATCATCAACGCCATGCCGATCCTGATCAGTTACGTCGACAGCGGCGAGCGTTTTCGCCTGAACAACGCCGCTTACCTCGACTGGTACGGCCTGACGCCCCAGGAACTCTACGGCCGCACGATTCGCGACGTCCTGGGCGAAGAGGCCTACAATCTGCGCGCCGAATACATCGCCGAAGCACTGTCGGGTAAAGCCTGTTGCTTCAGCATCAGCGCCGCGCATCGTGATGGCAGCCTCCGTCAGGCGTTGATGAATTATCTGCCGCGTCACGGACCGGATGGCGCGGTGAATGGTTTCTACATCTTCGTGATCGACGAAACCGAGCGCAAACAGACCGAAGAAGCCCTGCGCAATCTCAACGAAACCCTCGAAGAACGCGTCAGCGCCCGCACCCGGCAACTGGCCGAAGCCAATGAGAAACTGCTCAAGGAGATGTTCGAACGCGAACGCGCCGAAGAAGCGTTGCGCCATGCGCAAAAAATGGAAGCGGTCGGCCAGCTCACCGGCGGCATCGCCCATGACTTCAACAACATGCTGACCGGGATCATCGGCAGCCTCGACCTGATGCAGCGTTACATCGCCGAAGGGCGGGCCGCGGAAATCGGCCGCTTCACCGAGGCGGCGGTGTCCTCGGCCCACCGTGCCGCTGCCCTGACCCATCGGCTGCTGGCGTTCTCCCGGCGCCAGTCACTGGATCGCAAACCGCTCGACGCCAATGAGTTGATCCATTCCCTGGAAGACCTGCTCAGCCGCACCAAAGGCGACCATATCGAGCTCAAGCTGCAACTGGCCGATGAAATCTGGCCGGTCAGCACCGACGTCAGTCAGTTGGAAAACGCCCTGCTCAACCTGGTGATCAACGCCCGGGACGCGATGCCCGATGGCGGCCAGTTGCTGATCGAAACCGCCAACGTGTACCTCGACGGCAGCGACATCACCACCCTGGAGCCGGTCAAGGCCGGGGATTACCTGATGATCGCCGTCAGCGACAACGGGACCGGCATGACGCCGTCGGTACTGGCCAAGGCCTTCGATCCGTTTTTCACCACCAAGCCCATTGGCCAGGGCACCGGTCTCGGGTTGTCGATGATCTACGGTTTCGCCCAGCAGTCGGGTGGTCATGTCAGCCTGTTCAGCCTGCCGGGCCAGGGCACCAGTGTTCGCCTGTACTTGCCGCGGCTGTACGTCGCAGTGCCTGACCCCGCAATGTTGCCGGTCCCCAGTGAGGCGCCAGCGGCGATTGCCGGCGAAACCGTGGTACTGGTGGAAGACGATCCGGCGGTGCGCATGCTGGTGCTCGACCTGCTCAACGAGCTGGGTTATCACGCCCATGAGGCTGAAGACGCGAAGGCCGCCCTGCCCTTGCTCGAATCCGAACTGCGGGTCGATCTGTTGGTGACCGATGTCGGGCTACCGGGAATGAACGGTCGGCAACTGGCGGAAATCGCCCGCCAGCACCGGCCCGACCTCAAAGTGCTGTTCATGACCGGTTATGCGGAGAAAGCCGCCGAGCGCCAGGGTTTCCTCGAAGAAGGCATGGACATGGTGGCCAAGCCCTTTTCCATCGACCTGTTGGCCAACAAGATTCGCACGATGATCGGTCAACCCGAGTGAGTTGAGGCATAATCGCGCGTCCCGCCCCCCGCTGGCACCAACATAGCCACCACCGTTGCAAGGTACCTGTCCCAATGAAAGCTCAAGCCCGCCATATTCTGGTGAAAACCTCGGAAGAAGCCGAGCAGCTCAAACAACGCATCGCCAAGGGTGAAGCGTTCGATGTGCTGGCCAAGAAGTATTCCACCTGCCCGTCCGGCAAGCGCGGCGGCGACTTGGGTGAAGTGCGGCCCGGGCAGATGGTTGGGGTGATCGATGCGGTGATCTTCAAAAAACCGCTGCGGGTGGTGCATGGGCCGGTCAAGAGCAAGTTCGGGTATCACCTGGTGCAGGTGTTTTATCGGGATTGATCAGTTGGCTTGAGGGCCCCTTCGCGAGCAAGCCCGCTCCCACAAGGTTTGTGTCGTACATGATATTAGTGATTAACACATAAATCCTGTGGGAGCGGGCTTGCCCGCGAAGGTCGCGCCTCGGTCCATGGCCTTAAAAACAGGTTTCCATGATCTCGATGACATTCATCTGCTCATCCACCAGACACCCGATACGCCACTTGTCGAACGTCAGGCACGGATGGGAAGTACCAAAGGCAATGATGTCCCCCACTCGCAACTCGACCCCCGGCGCCACCGTCATGAACGCATGCTGGTCCATCACCGCCGTCACCTTGCAGGCACTGACGTCTTCACCCGTCGCCGGCACCACGCCGGCCTTGTAACGCAGCAACGGCACCGGCAAACCGGCGTCGTAGGCCACGTCACGCTTGCCCAGGGCGATCACCGCAAACCCCGGCTCCGGCAACGACTGCACATGCGCCCAGACTTCCAGCGCCGGACGCAGGCCTTCGTGCAGGTCGCTGCGACGGTCGAGCACGCAGCATTGCGCTTCTTTATAGATACCGTGGTCGTGAGCCACATAGCTGCCGGGACGCAATACGCTGAGGAAGCGTCCGCCGGCGTTCTGGGCTTCGAAGGATTCGGCGATCAGGTCGTACCAGGCCGACCCCGATGCAGTGATGATTGGCTTGGCGATGGCGAACGCACCGCTGTCCTGCAACTGCACCGCCAGACGCACCAGGGAGGCGGCGAATTCGCGGATGCCGGTCACCGCATGATCACCGTGAATCACCCCTTCGTAACCTTCGATACCGGTCAGCGCCAGGGCCGGTTGCGCCGCGATGGCCTTGGCCAGGTCGAGCACTTGCTGTTCCGTGCGGCACCCGCAACGACCGCCGACCACGCCGTACTCGATCATCACATTCAGTCGCACGCCGCGGGAGGTGAAATACGCCCCGAGATCAGCGACGTTGTCCGGGTGATCGACCATGCAATAAAAGTCGAAGGCCGGGTCCGCCAGCAGATCGGCGATCAGCACCATGTTCGGCGTGCCGACCAACTGGTTGGCCATCAACACCCGGTGCACACCATGGGCGTAAGCCGCACGGGTCTGGGTGGCGCTGGCCAGGGTGATGCCCCAGGCACCGGCGTCGAGTTGGCGGCGGAACAGCGCCGGAGTCATGCTGGTTTTACCGTGGGGCGCCAGTTCTGCGCCGCTGTTGCTGACAAACGCCTGCATCCAGCGAATGTTGTGTTCCAGCGCCTCGCGATGCAGCACCAGCGCCGGCAGGCTGACGTCGCGCACCAGGTTGGCGCCCGTGTGGGCAAAGCCCTTTTCCACGGCGGCAGTATTTTTGGCAGAATACATGGTTGAACTCCTCACATTCGCGGCCGCGAGCAGCCACGGTTACTCGTTGATGCGACGGGCCAGGCTGTTGGCGCTGTCGATCAGCACCCGGCGATAGTCATGGTAGTTGTTCCTGGCATCGCCCCCCCACGGGCTTGAGTATGCGCCGTTCGAGCAGTGAGGCGACCAGCTCGTAGACCGTGGATTTCGGGCTGCCGATGCCGCTGGCGATTTCATTCGGGCGCAGGGGCTGGCCGATCTCCTTGAGGAAATCGAGGATATCGAACGCCCGGTCCAGACCGCGAGCCCGGCGCTTGATGGTGTCTTCGGTCATATCAGTGGTTCCCATACAAAGTGCCGGGAGTTTAACCAGAGTGTAGTGGTGACTGTCAGGGCGAAGAATTCACCACAAATCTCAGGCCTTTTTCTTGTAAGCGACGCAATCGATCTCAACCTTGCAGTCCACCATCATGCTCGCCTGCACACAGGCCCGCGCCGGAGCGTGCTCGCTTTTGAAGTACTCGGAAAACACCTTGTTGAAACTCCAGAAATCCCGCGGGTCTTCCAGCCACACACCGGTGCGCACCACGTCTTCCAGGCCATAACCGGCCTCTTCGAGAATCGCGATCAGGTTTCTCATGGTCTGGTGGGTCTGCTCGACGATGCCGCCCGCAATGATCTCGCCATCCACCGCCGGCACCTGGCCGGACACGTGCAGCCAGCCATCGGCTTCGACAGCGCGGGCAAAAGGACGGGGCTGGCCGCCACCGGCGGTGCTGCCGGTGCCGTAACGAGTAATGCTCATGAGTGTTTCTCCTGATTGAAAGATGAAAATTCTTGGGTAACCGTCAGAACCGCGTGTTCTTGAGATATTCCGCCAGGCCAGTCGGGGCGATTGCGGGCGCTCGAACAGTGCCTTGGGCGGCCCCTGCTCCTCGATCCGCCCCTGATTCATGAACACGATCTTGTCCGACACACAAACGGGCGACAACGTATACAGATGCGGCTGCGCTACCGTTGGCTACACGGCGCGAGTATTTGCACCACATTTGATGGATGGACGCTGATCATGGAGCATCCTTGTTTGCCTTGACCCGGCTATCAGAATGCCTTGGTGAGTAGTGCGGTGGCTGCCAGAACCCGGCGAGCAAGTTGCAATTGCAGGAATTCAGATGCCGGAAACCTAGCGCTTTTCTGCGTCCTTATAAACTTCTCCGCGCTCCCGCTTCCCCACCGCTATCACCGTCACTACCAATACTTCATCGAAGACGCTATAAACCAGCCGATACCCGGTATTACGGAGCTTGATCCTGTATGCATTCCCCAGCCCGTTCAGCCGGTCAGCCGGAACATGGGGATTTGAGAGTCGCTCCTGCAACTTCTTCTTGAACTGCTCCCTCAATGTTACGCCAAGCTTTTGCCATTCTTTCCAGGCGTTATCGGAAAACTCCAACTCATAGGTCATCGAGAGAAACCTTGATCGTTGGATCATTTTCTCGTTCCCGGCAGAGAGCTATCAACTCCAAGTCTTCCAGTCGATCCATCATCGCTTCATATTCTTTAGCGGGGACGCAGTAGAAAGCCGGCTCGTTGCGGTTAAGAATCGCGACAGACAAGCCACCACCGGCGGCGACAGTTCCCATTGGGTTTTTCTTGAGCTCAGAAATGCTGGCGACGACTTGCGAAAGCACAATATGCGTCATGATTTTTTTCCTGGAGTGCTTTTAATGGTGTTCAAAATAGCACTTCAAGTCGAACCTAACCCCGCCTTTTTTCATAACGCCACGGCAAATCCACCTCCGTGCATACCTTGATGTGTAGGTGGGGGCTGACATTACTACCCGCCGACAGGGGCCAGCAACACCCGCGTCACCCGCCGCTCTTCAACCGCCATCACCGTCAACCGCCAGCCTTCCCACTCATGGCTGTCACCGATCATCGGCAGTCGATCCAGCACGCTCACCATCAGTCCCGCGAGGGTCTGGTAATCGTCGGTCGGCTCTGCCGCAAAGCCGGTGCGCTGGCGCACCCGGGCCAGGTTCAACGCGCCGCTGACCATGAACCCGCCTCTCTCCTCGACCACATCCGGGCCTTCGATTTCGCTGGCATCGGGCAGTTCGCCGGCGATCGATTCGAGAATGTCGGTCATGGTCAGCACGCCGACGAAGTCGCCGAATTCATTGACCACGAAGGCAATGTGGGTCGAAGCCTTGCGCATCTGTTCCAGGGCATTGAGGATCGAGTAGCTGTCCAGCAAGTTGATGGTCTGGCGCGCCAGATCCTCAAGGCTCGGTTGGTTACCGGCCAGGTACTCCTTGAGCAATTCCTTTTTATGCACGAAGCCCAACGGCTCATCCACCGCCCCGTCGCGAATCAGCGGCAGGCGCGAGTAGGACGAATGCATCAGCCGCGTGCGAATGGTGTCGGCATCGTCGGCCAGGTCGATGTGATCGACGTCGGCGCGCACGGTCATCAGGGTACGGATCGGCCGCTCGGCCAGTTGCAACACGCCACTGATCATCACCCGTTCACGGCGGTCGAACAGTTCCCCGCTTGGCATTTCACCGTTGTCCAGCATGTCGGCGATTTCCTCGCCGACTTCCTCTACCGCCAGCTTGCGCCCACCGAGCAAACGCATCACCGCATGGGCCGTGCGTTCACGCATTGGCCGCAGGCCCTGCATGGACCGCTTGCGCCGGGCCCGGGCGATCTGGTTGAAGATTTCGATCAGGATCGAGAAGCCGATGGCCGCGTACAGGTAGCCCTTGGGAATGTGGAAGCCCAGGCCTTCGGCGGTCAGGGCGAAGCCGATCATCATCAGGAAGCCCAGACAGAGCATGATCACCGTCGGGTGCGCGTTGACGAAACGGGTCAGCGGTTTGCTGGCAACGATCATCAGGCCTATGGAAATGATCACCGCGATCATCATCACCGCCAATTCATCGACCATGCCCACGGCGGTAATCACCGCGTCCAGGGAGAACACGGCATCGAGGACCACAATCTGCGCCACGATCGGCCAGAACATGGCGTAAGCCCCGTTGGACGAGCGCTGGCCGACATGGCCTTCAAGTCGTTCATGCAATTCCATGGTGGCCTTGAACAACAGGAACACACCACCGAACAGCATGATCAGGTCGCGGCCGGAGAAGCTCTTGTCGAATACTTCGAACAGCGGCTGAGTCAGGGTGACCAGCCAGGAAATGCTCGCCAGCAGGCCCAGACGCATCAACAAAGCCAGGGACAGACCAATGATTCGCGCACGGTCGCGCTGCTCGGGCGGCAGTTTGTCGGCGAGGATGGCGATAAACACCAGGTTGTCGATGCCCAGCACCAGCTCCAGCACGATCAGGGTCAACAAGCCCAGCCAGGCGGTGGGGTCAGCTATCCATTCCATGAAAACGTCTCGATCTCTTCAGTGATTTTCAGAATGCCGGGCATGGCAAAGCGCGTCGCGCAGGCCCTGGAGTTGAAAAGGCAAGGACGTTCGGGAGTCGGAAGACCGGGTGTTTCGCGAGCATCAAGACCGCGCGATAGCGCGAGGAGAAAGGATAACCGGGAGGCTCCAAGAGGGTGTTCATGCAAGTCCTGAAAGGGAAAAGGACTTGGAGCGTACAGGTGAATGGGACTTTTCCTACAGTAGGAAATCATTTCAAAATCTGTAAACCTCTGGATTTTCGTGGTTCCAACGGCCGCCTTCGCGAGCAAGCCCGCTCCCACATTAGTCCGCGTTCTATCAAGCAACGGGGATCAAATGTGGGAGCGGGCTTGCTCGCGAAGAGGCCAGCTCAGGCACCAACGAACTCAGCCTGGAACCAGCTCGTCGATATGCCGATAATCGGCACCCAACCCGGTCGCCAACACCTTCGCCCGCCCAAGCCGAATCGGCCCTCGCTCAATGTCAATCAACAGCCCCGGACAATCAAGGGTCGGCAACATCGTGAAGTCTTTCAATCGGCCATCGGTCACCAGCAACAGTCGCTGTCGCTCCGCCGGAAAACGCTTCTGACGGGCAGCCAGCCAGCGTCCCGCCTCATCCAGCGCTGCCAGTAACGGCGTGCCACCGCCTGCGCCAAGCTCATCGAGCCAGTGGCGCAAACCGGCGGACGCCTTCAACCCTTGCACTTGCCATTGCGGTACCTGACCGCTGGCGGTCAGCAAAGCCAGGCGCGCACGCTGGCGGTAGGCGTCCTCGAACAGTTGCGCCAGCAGGCCCTTGGCATCGCTCAATGCCTGATGGCGGCGAGTCGAGGCCGAGGCGTCGACGATCACCAGCCACAGTTCATGGGGGGAACGGGTACGCAGGTGGAACAGTACATCGTCGCGCTGACGCGGGCGGCCACCCAGCAAGGTGCCGGGCCAATTGATCGAGCCGTCGCGCGCGGCATGACACCGGCCTTGCTTGCCGTGATCAAGCCGTCCGGCGCGGGGTCTGGCATTCGCCCCCGCGTCAGATCGAGGGCGAATGCCTAAGGCTTTTTTGGCCAGCTCGGCACTTCTCGTCGGGCGCCGACCGGCAGTGCCTGGGCGGGCATTTCGCCCCATTGGCCCTGGCCTTCGCCTGGATTGGAATGTTGTGCAGAGGACTGCCGGGCTTGCTGCGGTGCAGGCGGCGCCTGTTCGCGCCGACGATGACGCAAGGCGAACTCGGCCACCGCATCGATATCTTCCTCGGCAATGGCGCTCGCACCACGCCAGGCAGCGTGGGCACGGGCCGCGCGCAACCACACCAGATCGGCGCGCAAGCCATCGACACCCGCGGCAAAACAGCGCTCGGTAATCTGCGCCAGTGCCTGATCGTCGAGGGGGATGCTCGCCAGTGTGCTGCGCGCTTTCTGGCAACGCTCACGCAGTGACTGCTGCCGGTTTTCCCACTCGGTGCAGAAATTTTGGGGATCGTTGTCGAAATCCAGTCGCCGGCGAATGATCTGACCACGTTCCGCCGGCAGTGTGTGACCGCTGAGGGCGACGTTCAAACCAAAGCGGTCGAGCAATTGCGGACGCAGTTCGCCCTCCTCCGGGTTCATGGTGCCGATCAGCACGAACTTCGCCGAATGCCGATGGGAAATGCCATCGCGTTCGATCAGGTTGGTGCCGCTGGCGGCCACGTCGAGCAACAGGTCCACCAGGTGATCGGGTAACAGGTTGACCTCGTCGACGTAGAGCACGCCGCCGTCCGCCTTGGCCAGCACGCCAGGGGAGAATTGCGCGCGACCTTCGCTCAGCGCGGCGTCGAGATCGAGGGTGCCGACCAGGCGTTCTTCGGTAGCACCCAGGGGCAAGGTGACGAATTGACCGCTGGCGAGCAGGTCCGCCAGGCCTCTGGCCAGGGTTGATTTGGCCATGCCGCGCGGGCCTTCGATCAGCACACCGCCGATTTTCGGGTCGATGGCGGTGAGGTAGAGGGCGAGTTTCAAATCGTCGGCGCCGACCACGGCGGAGAGGGGGAAATGGGGGGTGTCGGTCATATCAAATCTCGGTCATGGTCGGTGATCCATCAGCAGCACCTTAATCCCTGTGGGAGCGAGCTTGCTCGCGATGGCGGCGTGTCAGCCAAAATTAATATTGAATGATCCGCCGCTATCGCGAGCAAGCTCGCTCCCACAGGGTTCTGCGGCGCATCAGCTATCTTCTTCTATGTCCAGCAACAAATTTTCCAGCGCCTCGCGGTACTCACCCGGCTCTTGCCACATCCCCCGCTGCTGCGCTTCCAGCAGGCGTTCGGTCATGTCGCGCAGTGCATGAGGATTGTGCTCGCGAACAAAATCCCGGGTCGCCGGGTCCAGCAGATAAGCGTCCGCCAGCAGTGCGTACTGGTGATCGTCAATCAACTGCGTCGTTGCGTCGAAGGCAAACAGGTTGTCGACGGTGGCAGCCAGTTCGAACGCGCCTTTATAGCCGTGGCGCTTCACGCCGTCGATCCACTTCGGGTTGGCCGCCCTGGACCGGATCACCCGGTTCAGCTCTTCCTTGAGGGTGCGGATCTTCGGCAGGTCCGGCTGACTGTGATCGCCATGGTAACTGGCCGCCGCTTCGCCGCTGAGGCTTTCCACGGCGGCGAGCATACCGCCCTGGAATTGGTAATAGTCGTTGGAATCGAGCAGGTCGTGCTCACGATTATCCTGGTTTTGCAGCACCGCTTGCACTTGACTCAAGCGCTGGGCGAACTGTTCACGGGCGGCGGTGCCTTCGTCAGAACCGCCGTAGGCGTAACCGCCCCAGTTCAGGTAAACCTCGGCCAGGTCCTGCCGGCTTTGCCACAGTCGTCCGTCAATCGCGCCCTGCACGCCCGCACCGTAAGCACCGGGTTTGGCACCAAAAATGCGCCAACCGGCCTGGCGGCGGGCCGCCTCTTCATCGAGACCCGATTGCAGCAGCGTTTCACGCTCGGCGCGAACCTTGGCTGCCAACGGGTTGAGGTCATCCGGCTCGTCGAGGGCGGCGACCGCTTGCACGGCCGCGTCGAACAGGCGGATCAGGTTGGCAAAGGCATCGCGGAAGAAGCCGGACACGCGCAGGGTCACGTCGACCCGCGGACGGTCGAGCAAGCTCAGCGGCAGAATCTCGAAATCATCGACCCGCTGACTGCCGGTAGCCCAGACCGGGCGCACGCCCATCAGCGCCATGGCCTGGGCGATGTCGTCACCGCCGGTGCGCATGGTCGCGGTGCCCCAGACCGACAGGCCGAGCTGGCGCAGGTGATCGCCGTGATCCTGCAGGTGTCGCTCAAGAATCAGGTTCGCCGACTGGAAACCAATGCGCCACGCGGTGGTGGTCGGCAGGTTGCGCACGTCCACCGAATAGAAGTTGCGCCCGGTGGGCAGTACGTCCAGACGCCCGCGGCTGGGTGCACCGCTGGGGCCGGCCGGGACGAAACGGCCGCTCAAGGCATCGAGAAGGCCGCGCATCTCCGCGGGGCCGCAGGCATCCAGGCGCGGCGCGACGACTTCGCGCAGGTGGTCGATGATGGCTTGTACCTCGGACCAGCCTGCCTCCTGTGGGAGTGAGCCTGCTTCCTGTGGGATTGAGCCGGCCTCCTGTGGGATTGAGCCTGCCTCCTGTGGGATTGAGCCTGCCTCCTGTGGGAGCGGGCTTGCTCGCGAAAGCGGTGTGTCAGGCAAATCAATGTCGACTGACACTCCGCTTTCGCGAGCAAGCCCGCTCCCACAGGGTACGGGGTTGGCTGGAGGAGGGTTTGGTGGTTCGACCTCAGCACCCACAGCCTGCGAGATCAGTTGAGCGGCGAACAGTTCCAGGCGTTCGCGGGTATCGCCGACCGTGCGCCAGGCATCATCGCTCAGCGCTTGCAATTGATCCGGACGTGGCCCGGCCCAAGGCTCGGCCAGCGCACAATCCAGCGGATCGAAACCCAGCTCGAAGGCCTTGGCCAACGCTCGCAGCAAACTCGATTGCGCCCCTCGCCCGTCGCCACGGGGAATCCGCAGCAGGGCCAGCAGGGTGTCAATGCGCAAACGCCCGGTCGGCGACTCGCCAAACACATGCAGGCCATCGCGGATCTGTGACTCTTTCAAGTCGCACAAGTAGGTGTCCAGACGTGGCAGCCAGATCGCCGCGTCGGCATCGCTGTCGAGTTTTTCATCCAGCTGCAGTTCGCGGTCGATATGGGTGTCGCGCACCAGTTGCAGGATGTCGCGCTGCAATTCCCGGGCGCGGCGCGGATCGAGCAATTGCGCTTCGTAATATTCGTCGGCCAGCGACTCGAGGTTGCGCAGCGGCCCGTACGTTTCGGCGCGGGTCAGCGGCGGCATCAGGTGATCGATGATCACCGCCTGAGTACGGCGTTTGGCCTGGGCGCCCTCGCCCGGGTCGTTGACGATAAACGGATAAATGTTCGGCAGCGGCCCGAGCAGTGCATCCGGCCAGCAATTTTCCGACAGACCGACGCCCTTGCCCGGCAGCCATTCCAGGTTGCCGTGCTTGCCGACATGAATCACGCCGTGGGCGCCGTAGGTGTTGCGCAGCCAGAAATAGAACGCCAGATAGCCGTGCGGGGGTACCAGGTCCGGGTCATGGTAGACCGCGCTCGGATCGACCTGATAACCCCGGGCCGGCTGGATGCCGACAAAGGTCAGGCCCAAACGCAGCCCGGCAATCATCATCCGTCCGCCACGGCACATCGGATCGTTTTCGGGGCTGCCCCAGCGTTCCAGCACGGCCCGGCGGTTGTCTTCGGGTAACGCGTTGAACATCAGCCAATAGTCGTCCAGCGCCAGGCTCTGCTGGCACGGACGCTGGTCGAGGCTGTCGAGATCGTTGCTGACGCCGCCGAGCAATTGCTGGATCAACCCGGTGCCGCTGTCGGGCAATCGGGACGGTAGCGGATAACCTTCTTTATGCAGCGCCCGCAGGATGTTCAGCGCGGCGGCGGGTGTGTCGAGGCCGACACCGTTGCCGATACGCCCGTCACGGGTCGGGTAGTTGGCGAGGATCAGGGCGATGCGTTTCTCAGCATTCGGCACCCGCGCCAGATCAATCCAGCGCCGGGCCAGTTCGGCGACGAAATCCATGCGTTCTGGAGCAGGTCGATAGCAGACCACATCGGACTGACTGCGCTCACTGTGCCAGGCCAGGTCCTTGAAACTGATCGGCCGGCTGATGATTCGCCCGTCCAGTTCCGGCAGTGCGATGTGCATCGCCAGGTCCCGCGGACCGAGGCCCTGCTCGCTGGCGCGCCAACCGGGTTGGTTGTCCTGGGCACAGATCGCCTGGATCACCACGATGTTGCGGCGAAACGGTCGCAGATGCGGCGCTTCGGGGCTGGACTGGGCGAAACCGGTGGTATTGAGAATCACGCTGGCGCCCACTTCATCCAGCCAGTCCTCGACCACTGCCAGGCAACCGGGTTCTTTCAAACTGGCCACGGCAATCGGCAGCGGGTTGAGCCCCGCCGCCTGCAAACGCTGACAGAAAACATCGATGAAAGCGGTGTTCGCCGCCTGCAGATGCGAGCGGTAAAACAACACGGCCGCTACCGGTTGATCGATCTGCCAGTCGGCTTGCCAATCCTGCAGTGCGGCGGGGCTTTTTTGCGGATGATGAATCGCCGTGCGCGGCAAGGTTTGCGGCTCGGCCCACCCGTAGTCACGACCCAGCCATCGACTGGCGAGACAGCGAAACAGGTCGAGTGCATTGGCCATTCCACCTTGACGCAGGTAATGCCAGAGTCGGTCGCGGTCTTGCGCAATCACAGTGCTCAGGTCGCTGAGTTCCGGGTCCGGACGATCATCGCCCGGCACCAGAATCAGCTGCACACCGCGCCCGGACAACTCCACCAGCCGCTCGACGCCGTAGCGCCAATAGGCGATACCGCCGTGCAACGAAATCAAAATGACCTTGGCGTGACGCAACACTTCGTCGACATACAGGTCGACCGAGGCGTGATTCTGCACCTGCATCGGGTTGGCCAGGCGCACGCTCGGGTAATCGTCGGGCAACTGCTGCGCCGCTTCGGCGAGCAGCGCCAGGCTGGAGTCGCCGCTGCACAGGATCACCAGCTCGGCGGGGGTCTGTCCAAGGTCGGCGATATTGTCATCCGACACGAAACCGCCGGGCTGGGTCCTGAGCAGGTGCATGGCTTAAACGCTGAGCGCGGCGCGCAATTGCGCTTCGAGCAGCGCGGCATCCAGTGCCTGGCCAATCAACACCAGGCGCGTGGTGCGCGTTTCATCGGCACTCCACTGACGGTCGAAATGCTTGTCGAAGCGCGTGCCCACGCCCTGGATCAGCAGGCGCATCGGCTTGTTCGGGATCGCGGCGAAACCTTTGACGCGCAGGATGCCGTGCTGGACCACCAGTTGGGTCAAGGCATCCAGCAGCAGGCTTTCGTCAGCTTGCGGCAGTTCGATGGAGATCGAATCGAAGGCGTCGTGGTCGTGGTCGTCCTCGCCTTCATGATGATGGTCGTGGTGGCTGTGACGGCTGTCGATATGCTCTTCGGAACCGGCGCCGAGGCCGATCAGTACGTCCAGTGGCAGACGACCGCTGCTGGCTTCGATGACTTTCACCGCTGGCGGCAGTTCTTCGGCGACTTCCAGGCGCACCCGGGCCAGGTCTTCAGGGCTGATCAGGTCGGCCTTGTTGAGGATCACCAGGTCGGCGCTGGCCAGTTGGTCGGCGAACAGTTCGTGCAGCGGCGATTCGTGGTCCAGGTTCGGGTCGAGTTTGCGCTGGGCGTCGACCTGGTCCGGGAAGGCGGCGAAGGTGCCGGCGGCGACGGCCGGGCTGTCGACCACGGTGATCACCGCATCGACGGTGCAGGCGCTGCGGATTTCCGGCCACTGGAAGGCTTGCACCAACGGTTTGGGCAGGGCCAGGCCCGAGGTTTCGATCAGGATGTGATCGAGGTCGCCACGACGGGCCACCAGTTCGCGCATCACCGGGAAGAATTCTTCCTGGACGGTGCAGCACAGGCAGCCATTGGCCAGTTCGTAGACGCGGCCATTGGCTTCTTCCTCCGTACAGCCGATGGAGCACTGCTTGAGGATTTCACCGTCGATGCCCAGCTCGCCAAACTCGTTGACGATCACCGCGATGCGACGGCCCTGGGCGTTGTCGAGCATGTGCCGCAGCAAGGTGGTCTTGCCCGAGCCGAGGAAGCCGGTAACGATGGTGACGGGGAGTTTGGCCAGTGTTTTCATCGGATGCCCTTTGGCAAGGTGGCGGGCATACGGGACGACAACCGGCAACGCGGACGCGCGTGCCTGAAGAGTTCGCCACCGGATCACCCCGCCCGGTTGAAAGTGAGAATCTGTGTCGAGGCAGGTCTCCTGGCTGACGGTGTGCCAGTCGTTGGACTGGCGTTCGCTGCGCCTTCCCGCGAACCCGTTGCACAGGGTTTGCAGTGGCGTGGCAGCGAAACATCACCGTTCACAGTTGCGGGGGCAGCCGCGGCATCGACCGCGTTCCCTTCTTAGCTTCGGCAGACGCCGAAGAACCTCGAATGCGCAAGGCTACGCATGGTGTGGGGGCGGGTCAATGTCCGCGCAGATATCTGTGAGACAGACAGGACGCCTTCGCGGGCAAGTCGGATCGCCGCACCGCTCGCTCCTACAAGAGCACCGCGATCCTGTAGGAGCGAGGCTTGCCCGCGAAGAATTCACCGCGATCCCGAGCCCCCCTGCCAATTGACGCCCAACCCCCACCCATGCTCTCCTACACGCCTTGTTACGGGTGCCCTTCACAGGGTGAAACGGGAAACCGGTGAATCATGTGCTTTACTCAAAGCCATGTCAGTCCGGTGCTGCCCCCGCAACGGTAAGCGAGCGAAGCGTCAGATCCACTGTGCCAGCAGTTCGGCATGGGAAGGTGATGCTTGCAGGTCACGGCGAAAGCCAAAGCCCCTCGTGAGCCCGGAGACCGGCCCGCAACACAAAGTGACCATTGTGATCACTGAATAACAAACCCGCGGTGGGCGGGCGCTGTTCGAGCCTCTGCGCGCCTGATGCGCAGGGATCTTCCATGCGCTCTATTCACCCGCTGACAGACCAGAGGGAAGCGCCATGTCGATCATCAGCAGCACCGGCAGCAATACAGACAAGAGCACCGCCAGCAGCACCACGACCCTGACCCAACGCCTGACCGCCGCCGCGTGTGCGTCGATCCTTGGCGCAAGCCTGGTGTATTTCGCCGGCTTCTCGCACATCGAAGCGGTGCACAATGCCGCGCACGATACCCGTCACAGCTCCGCGTTCCCGTGCCATTGAGACCTGTCGACATGATCAAGCGTATCGCGCAAACCGCAGGCTTCACCGGGCTGCTGGCCGCCCTGCTGCTGACCCTGCTGCAAAGTTTCTGGGTTTCGCCGCTGATTCTGCAGGCCGAGACCTACGAAAAATCCGAGCCGGCGACTGTTGAAGTTCATGAGCACGCCGCGGGCGCTGTCGCCGCTCACACCCATGATGCGCAAGCGTGGGAGCCGGAAGACGGCTGGCAGCGCGTGCTGTCGACCACCGGCGGCAACCTGGTGGTAGCGGTCGGTTTCGCCCTGATGCTCGCCGGTCTCTATACCTTGCGCGCCCCGACCAAAACCTCTCAAGGCCTGCTCTGGGGCCTGGCCGGCTATGCGACCTTCGTGCTCGCGCCGACCCTCGGCCTGCCGCCTGAACTGCCTGGGACTGCCGCGGCCGATCTGGCGCAACGGCAGATCTGGTGGATCGGCACCGCTGCCTCCACCGCGACCGGCATCGCCCTGATCGTGTTCAGCCGTCACTGGCTGATGAAGATCCTCGGTGTCGCGATCCTTGCCGTTCCGCACGTGATTGGCGCGCCACAACCGGAAGTGCATTCGATGCTCGCTCCGCAAGCCCTCGAATCGCAGTTCAAAATCGCTTCGCAGCTGACCAACGTCGCGTTCTGGCTGGCCCTGGGCCTGATCAGCGCCTGGTTGTTCCGCCGCAAAAGCGATGGCCAATACGACGCATGACGGATATCAGCACCGTGCCGACCCTGGTGGTCGGCCTGGGCTGCCAGCGCGGCTGCCCCGTCAGCACGTTGCGGGCATTGCTCGACCAGGCGTTACAGGCTCATCGAATCGAACTGCGCGAGATCAAGGCCCTGGCCAGCATCGACCTGAAACGCGAAGAACCTGGCCTCATCGAACTGGCCGCACAGCTTGCGCTGCCGCTGATGTATTTCAGCAGCGAACAATTGGCCGGTTATCAGCCGCAACTCAGCCACCGCTCGGACATCGCATTCGAACGCACCGGCTGTTACGGTGTCGCGGAAAGTGCCGCCCTGGCCCTTGCCGAACAACTGGCCCAGGCGCCGGCAAAACTGCTGATTTCGCGACAGAAATATGCCCAGGCCACTCTCGCATTGGCTGGCGCTGCATAAAATCCCCGATAATCCCCCCTTTCGATCATGAGCAATCTTCATCTGAAGCCTTGCCCAGGCCCTTTTTTCACAGGAATCGACGATGACTGTCTACTTCATTGGCGCAGGTCCCGGCGACCCGGAACTGATCACCGTCAAAGGCCAGCGGCTGATTCGCAGTTGCCCGGTGATCATCTATGCCGGCTCCCTGGTGCCCGCCGCGGTGCTCGAAGGCCATCAGGCCGAACAGCTGGTTAACAGCGCCGAACTGCACCTGGAACAGATCATCGATTTGATCAAGACAGCCCATGCCAAGGGCCAGGATGTGGCGCGGGTGCATTCCGGCGATCCGAGCCTGTATGGGGCCATCGGCGAGCAGATTCGCTACCTGCGTGAACTCGACATTGCCTTTGAAATCATTCCCGGCGTGACCGCGACGGCGGCTTGCGCGGCGCTTCTGGGTGCGGAGTTGACCTTGCCGGACGTGTCGCAGAGCGTGATTCTGACCCGCTACGCCGACAAGACAGTCATGCCAGCCGGCGAAGAACTCGGCAGCCTGGCGCAGCATGGGGCGACCATGGCGATCCATCTGGGGGTCAATCATCTAGAGAAGATCCTGGTCGAATTGCTGCCGCATTACGGCGCGGACTGCCCGATCGCGGTGATTCACCGGGCGACCTGGCCGGATCAGGATTGGGTGGTGGGTACGTTGGCGGATATTGCCGGGAAGGTTGAAGCGAAGGGGTTTCGGCGCACGGCGTTGATTCTGGTGGGCCGGGTGTTGGGGAGCGATCAGTTCAGTGAGTCATCGCTGTATCGCGCCGGGCATGCGCATTTGTATCGGCCATAGGGCGCCTTCGCGAGCAAGCCCGCTCCCACAGTTGATCGCATTCCAATGTGGGAGCGGGCTTGCTCGCGAAGGCGCCAGTGAACTTCACCCATAAAAAAACGGCGCTCACGGGGCGCCGTTTTTCATTTCGCAGCGAACACCTTAGTAATAGGCGTTTTCTTTCTGCGTGTGGTCAGTCACGTCGCGAACGCCCTTGAGCTCGGGAACTCGCTCAAGCAGAGTACGCTCGATGCCTTCGCGCAGGGTGACATCTGCCTGGCCGCAGCCCTGGCAGCCGCCGCCGAACTTCAGCACGGCGATGCCGTCGTCGACCACATCGATCAGGCTGACCTGACCGCCGTGGCTTGCGAGCCCCGGGTTGATCTCGGTCTGCAGATAATAGTTGATACGCTCGTTGATCGGGCTGTCGGCGTTGACCATCGGTACTTTGGCGTTTGGCGCCTTGATGGTCAGCTGGCCGCCCATGCGGTCGGTGGCGTAGTCGACTACCGCGTCGTCCAGGAAAGCTTCGCTGAACGAATCGATGTAGGCGGTGAAGCTTTTCAACCCCAGCGCCGTGTCTTCAGCTTTTTCTTCGCCCGGCTTGCAGTAGGCAATGCAGGTTTCGGCGTACTGGGTGCCGGGCTGGGTGATAAAGACGCGGATGCCGATACCCGGCGTGTTCTGCTTGGAAAGCAGATCGGCCAGATAGTCGTGGGCGGCGTCGGTAATGGTAATAGCGGTCATGGAAACTCCTCGCAGGCTTGGGCGCAGTTTACGCCAATCAACGCGCCGGACAAAGTCCCAGTATTTTTGTCGGGAAAGTGAAGGCGTGGCAATGACCTCCAAACGCCCCAACCCGCAGCACTGCACGAACCGCCCGTAGGAGCCAGGCTTGCCGGCGAACCAGGCGCCGCGGTGTATCTGCCATACCGCGTTATCGTTCTTCGCGGGCAAGCCTCGCTCCTACAGTACTGCGGGTTGGTGGCGTGTCAACATGAGCCAGATTCATGCAAAACCGCAACATGCTCTAAAACCGCACAGGTTTGCTATCATCCCGGCCCTTCGTCATGGTCTTTCCGAGTAGTCCCAATGTCCGATCGCAGTGTTCGCCTTCAAGCTCTCAAGCACGCCCTCAAAGAGCGCATCCTGATACTCGATGGCGGCATGGGCACGATGATCCAGAGCTACAAGCTCGAGGAGCAGGATTACCGCGGCAAACGCTTTGCCGACTGGCCGAGCGACGTCAAGGGTAACAACGACCTGCTGGTGCTGACGCGCCCGGACGTGATCGGCTCGATCGAAAAGGCCTACCTGGATGCCGGCGCCGACATTCTGGAAACCAACACCTTCAACGCCACCCAGGTGTCCCAGGCCGACTACGGCATGCAGGACCTGGCGTACGAGCTAAACGTAGAAGGCGCCCGCCTGGCACGCAAGGTGGCGGACGCCAAGACCCTGGAAACCCCGGACCGGCCGCGCTTCGTCGCCGGCGTGCTCGGGCCTACCAGCCGTACCTGCTCGCTGTCCCCGGACGTGAACAACCCCGGCTATCGCAACGTGACCTTCGATGAACTGGTGGAAAACTACACCGAGGCCACCAAGGGCCTGATCGAAGGCGGCGCCGACCTGATCCTGATCGAAACCATCTTCGACACCCTGAACGCCAAGGCCGCGATCTTCGCCGTGCAAGGGGTTTACGAAGAGCTGGGCGTCGAGTTGCCAATCATGATTTCCGGCACCATCACCGACGCCTCCGGTCGCACCCTGTCCGGGCAGACCACCGAAGCCTTCTGGAACTCCGTGGCCCACGCCAAGCCGATTTCGGTCGGCCTGAACTGCGCCCTCGGTGCCAGCGAATTGCGCCCGTACCTGGAAGAGCTGTCGAACAAGGCCGGCACCTACGTCTCCGCGCACCCGAACGCCGGCCTGCCGAACGAATTCGGCGAGTACGACGAACTGCCGTCGGAAACCGCCAAAGTCATCGAAGAATTCGCCCAAAGCGGCTTTCTCAACATTGTCGGCGGCTGCTGCGGCACCACGCCAGGCCATATCGAAGCCATCGCCAAGGCCGTGGCCGGTTACGCGCCGCGGGAAATTCCGGAGATTCCCAAGGCCTGCCGCCTCTCGGGCCTGGAACCCTTCACCATCGATCGCAGCTCGCTGTTCGTCAACGTCGGCGAACGCACCAACATCACCGGTTCCGCCAAGTTCGCCCGGCTGATTCGTGACGACAACTACACCGAAGCCCTGGAAGTCGCCCTGCAGCAGGTCGAAGCCGGCGCCCAGGTGATCGACATCAACATGGACGAGGGGATGCTCGATTCGAAGAAGGCCATGGTGACCTTCCTCAATCTGATTGCCGGCGAGCCGGATATCTCCCGCGTGCCGATCATGATCGACTCCTCCAAGTGGGAAGTGATCGAAGCCGGCCTCAAATGCATCCAGGGCAAGGGCATTGTCAACTCGATCAGCATGAAGGAAGGCGTCGAGCAGTTCATTCATCACGCCAAACTGTGTAAGCGCTACGGCGCCGCAGTGGTCGTAATGGCGTTCGACGAAGCCGGCCAGGCCGACACCGAAGCGCGCAAGAAAGAAATCTGCAAACGCTCCTACGACATCCTGGTCAACGAAGTCGGCTTCCCGCCGGAAGACATCATCTTCGACCCGAACATCTTCGCCGTGGCCACCGGCATCGAAGAGCACAACAACTACGCTGTGGACTTCATCAATGCCTGCGCCTACATCCGCGACGAACTGCCGTATGCCCTGACCTCGGGGGGCGTGTCCAACGTGTCGTTCTCCTTCCGCGGCAACAACCCGGTGCGCGAGGCGATTCACTCGGTGTTCCTGCTGTATGCGATCCGCAACGGCCTGACCATGGGTATCGTCAACGCCGGTCAGCTGGAGATCTACGACCAGATCCCGGCCGAACTGCGTGACGCCGTTGAAGACGTAGTGCTCAACCGCACCCCGGAAGGCACTGACGCCCTCCTCGCCATTGCCGACAAGTACAAGGGCGACGGCAGCGTCAAGGAAGCCGAGACCGAAGAGTGGCGTGGCTGGGACGTCAACAAGCGCCTGGAGCATGCGCTGGTCAAGGGCATCACCACCCACATCGTCGAAGACACCGAAGAATCGCGCCAGTCGTTCGCCCGACCGATCGAAGTGATCGAAGGCCCGCTGATGTCCGGCATGAATATCGTCGGCGACCTGTTCGGCGCTGGCAAAATGTTCCTGCCGCAAGTGGTGAAATCCGCCCGAGTGATGAAGCAGGCCGTGGCGCACTTGATTCCGTTCATCGAACTGGAAAAAGGCGACAAGCCGGAAGCCAAGGGCAAGATCCTCATGGCCACGGTCAAGGGCGACGTGCACGACATCGGCAAGAACATCGTGGGCGTGGTGCTGGGCTGTAACGGCTATGACATCGTCGACCTCGGCGTGATGGTGCCGGCCGAGAAGATCCTGCAAGTGGCCAAGGAGCAGAAGTGCGACATCATCGGCCTGTCGGGCCTGATCACGCCTTCGCTGGATGAAATGGTCCACGTGGCCCGCGAGATGCAGCGCCAGGGCTTCCACCTGCCGCTGATGATCGGTGGCGCGACCACCTCCAAGGCCCACACCGCGGTGAAGATCGAGCCGAAGTACAGCAACGATGCGGTGATCTATGTCACCGACGCCTCGCGCGCCGTGGGCGTGGCGACGCAGTTGCTGTCCAAGGAGTTGAAACCGGCGTTCGTCGAGAAGACTCGCCTTGAGTACATCGAAGTCCGCGAGCGCACCGCCAATCGCAGCGCCCGTACCGAACGCCTGAGCTACCCGGCCGCGATCGCCAAGAAGCCGCAGTTCGACTGGAGCACCTACACCCCGGTCAAACCGACCTTCACCGGCGCCAAAGTGCTGGACAACATCGACCTCAAGGTGTTGGCCGAATACATCGACTGGACGCCGTTCTTCATCTCCTGGGACCTGGCCGGCAAGTTCCCGCGCATCCTTAACGATGAAGTGGTCGGTGAAGCCGCCACCGCGCTGTACGCCGATGCCCGGGAAATGCTCGCCAAGCTGATCGACGAAAAACTCATCAGCGCCCGAGCGGTGTTCGGCTTCTGGCCGGCCAACCAGGTGCGCGACGATGACATCGAGCTCTACGGCGACGACGGCAAGCCACTGGCCAAGCTGCATCACCTGCGTCAGCAGATCATCAAGACCGACGGCAAGCCGAACTTCTCCCTGGCCGACTTCGTCGCGCCGAAGGACAGCGAAGTGACCGACTACGTGGGTGGTTTCATCACCACCGCCGGCATCGGCGCCGAAGAAGTGGCCAAGGCCTACCAGGATGCTGGCGACGATTACAACTCGATCATGGTCAAGGCCCTGGCCGACCGTTTGGCCGAGGCGTGTGCCGAATGGCTGCACCAGCAGGTCCGCAAGGATTACTGGGGTTACGCCAAGGACGAGACGCTCGACAACGAGGCGCTGATCAAGGAGCAATACACCGGCATCCGCCCTGCTCCGGGCTACCCGGCGTGCCCGGATCACACCGAGAAAGGCACGCTGTTCGCGTTGCTCGACCCGCAAGCGAGCGAAATGAAAGCCGGCCGCAGCGGCGTATTCCTCACCGAACATTACGCGATGTTCCCGGCGGCAGCGGTCAGCGGCTGGTACTTTGCACACCCGCAGGCGCAGTACTTTGCCGTGGGCAAGATTGATAAGGACCAGGTGCAGAGCTATACGTCGCGCAAAGGCCAGGAGCTGAGTGTGACCGAGCGGTGGCTGGCACCGAACCTGGGCTACGACAACTAAAATTGCTGTGCTGGCCACAATTAATGCTGTGGTCAACACAGATCCCCTGTGGGAGCGGGCTTGCTCGCGAAAGCGGTGTAACAGTCAACGAAGATGTTGAATGTCATGGCCCCTTCGCGAGCAAGCCCGCTCCCACATTAGGTTTGTGCATGTCGTGGATTGTCTATGCTTACCTTTCACACATCAGTGACGAGGGGTTTATGGACGATCCAGTCGACAACAACAAGCCACCCACCTTCTGGCAAATGCTGCACAGCGTCATGGCTGCGGCGTTCGGAGTGCAAAGCGGGAAGAACCGGGCTCGCGACTTCACTCACGGCAAGCCGAGTCATTTCGTGATCCTGGGGGTTCTGTTCACGGCGGTATTCGCCCTGACCCTGTTCGGCATCGTCAAACTGGTGCTGCTTCTGGCCGGGACTTGATGCCTGATCCAGTGCAAATACCTCAGTGCATCAAGGTTTGCAGGCTGAACGGGTAGCGATACGACGCCGGCTGTCCCTTGGCCGAGAGCTTGAGAAAATTCACACCGTAATCCTGCCTGCCACCCAGCTCCAGCAGGCGCCTGGCTTGTGCCCGATCAATCAGCTGCAACAACGGAATCTGCCGGTCGCGTCCGCCGTACTGACCGAAATCCACGCCCTGGTCGTAGTCATGCAACTGCACGAGCGCCCAACCGCCCAGACTGAAATGCCCACCCAGCAGCACGCTCAGTCGACCGTCCAACAGCGCTTGCAAGGCAGCGGGTGAATGGTTGATGGCGCCGAACAGTGCGTCCTTTCCAGGTTGGCCTCCGGCTTCGGCATACGCTTGCATGACCCCCAAGGCCATTTCGTCATTGGCCGACCATACCAACGAAACCTTCGGGTAGCGTTTGAACAACAATCCGGCCTGCTCGTAGGCCCGCTCCCGGGTCCAGCCGCCATACACCAACTGGCGCAAACGCACTTCAGGGTGTTCGGTCAGGGCGCGCATCATGCCTTTCTCCCGCAACTGCGCCGCCGGTGTCACCTTCAGACCGGAAAATGCCAGCAGCTCAATGACTTGGCCGGGGGCTGCCGGGGGATGCAGGCGAATCAGCTCCTTGAGCATCAGGTAGCCGCCCTCCTCGTCGTTGGGCACCAGGCTGCCCAGCCAATCGGGATATTTTTCAGGCTGCGAGCCAAGCAAGCTCATCTGGCCCGGGGTCAGCGCATTATTGACCATGAACAGTTTTACGCCACTGCCTTGCGCCATACGCAGGATTTCGAGGGCGACGTACTGCTCGTTGACGAACACCAGATAGTCCGGCCGGTCTGGCCCTTGCAAGGCTTCACGAGCCTGCGCCAGGGTGGTTTCAGCGAGATGGTCGGCGTACTGAATGCGCAAATCCATGGCCAGGTCCTTGGCTGCGGCCTGCATGAACTGCGAGTAACTGACCCAAAAAGCCTCGCTGGTGGTTGCTGGATTCAGGAACAACACTGAAGCCGCCTGGGCACAGGGTCCCATGACCATCCCCAGCGCCAGTAATACGCCACAGAGAAACTTCAACATTGATCGTCCGAGCCCCGAAAATTCACCGCACATTCCAGTCAGCGAACCCCCGTAAAACGGCGTTGGATCCGGATTGTGTCCGACCATCGTCGAGACGAGCCCGGACAAGGTCCATTATTGATGACTGACCCAGAATACCGCAGTGCCCACGACCAGGATGATCAGGAACAGGATGGCCCAGGCATCCACCGTACTATCGGGTTTTGTGACTTTGGTAGGGTTGCTCATTGCATCGCCTCTTGTCGGTTTTATCGGTGATTGCATAAAGACTCGACCACAGTTAAGACGATGATTGCCCTCATCACAACCAGGGGCTTTGCAACAACGATTCTCATTAGTCCTTTTGGTTCTTTGCATATACTCAAACATCACTTTTGCGCATAACTGCAAACTGGTATCTTGCCCCGGCTCCGTAGGGAGTGCGCGGCCGTGCGCGCAGAATTGCCGAGGCAGTATCGGAGACTTCAGCAAAGCGAAAAACGCAACTGGATCCGACCGGCCCAAGCCTGAGAACAGGACTTATATGTACGTATACGACGAGTACGATCAGCGGATCATCGAGGACCGCGTCAAGCAGTTCCGTGATCAGACCCGACGCTATCTGGCAGGCGAGCTGAGCGAAGAAGAATTCCGCCCTTTGCGCCTGCAGAACGGGCTTTATATCCAGCGTTTCGCGCCGATGTTGCGGGTAGCGGTGCCTTACGGCCAACTGACTTCGCGCCAGACGCGAATGATGGCCAAAATCGCTCGCGACTATGACAAGGGCTATGCCCACATCAGTACCCGGCAGAACGTGCAGTTCAACTGGCCGGCGCTGGAAGACATCCCGGACATCCTCGCTGAACTGGCGACCGTGCAGATGCACGCGATCCAGACCAGCGGCAACTGCCTGCGCAACGTCACCACCGACCAGTTCGCCGGTGTCGCCGCCGACGAGTTGATCGATCCGCGCCCATGGTGCGAGATCGTCCGCCAGTGGACGACATTCCACCCGGAATTCGCTTACTTGCCGCGCAAGTTCAAGATTGCGATCAACGGGTCCACGTCCGACCGTGCCGCCATCGAAGTCCATGACATCGGCCTGGAGGCGGTACATAACGCCGCGGGCGAAATCGGCTTCCGTGTGCTGGTCGGTGGCGGCCTGGGCCGGACGCCGGTGGTGGGCGCATTCATCAATGAGTTCCTGCCGTGGCAGGACCTGTTGAGCTACCTCGACGCCATTCTGCGGGTCTACAACCGCTACGGCCGTCGTGACAACAAGTACAAGGCGCGGATCAAGATTCTGGTCAAGGCCCTGACGCCTGAAGTCTTCGCGCAAAAAGTCGACGCGGAAATGGAACACCTGCGCGGTGGCCAGACCACGTTGACCGAGGCCGAAGTGCATCGCGTCGCCAAGCACTTCGTCGATCCCCAGTACAAGGCGCTGGACAACCAGAGCGCCGCACTCGCCGAGCTCGACCGGCAGCACCCGGGCTTTGCCCGCTGGCGCACCCGCAATACCCTGGCCCACAAGAAGCCGGGCTATGTGGCGGTGACCCTGTCCCTGAAGCCGACCGGCGTTGCCCCGGGCGACATCACCGACAAACAGCTCGACGCCGTGGCCGACTTGGCCGAGCGTTACAGCTTCGGTCAGCTGCGCACTTCCCACGAGCAGAACATCATTCTGGCCGACGTGGAACAGGACCGGTTGTTCGAGATGTGGGGCGAACTGCGCGAGCAAGGCTTCGCCACGCCGAACATCGGCTTGCTGACCGATATCATCTGCTGCCCGGGCGGCGATTTCTGCTCCCTGGCCAACGCCAAGTCGATCCCGATCGCCGAATCGATCCAGCGCCGTTTCGACGACCTGGACTATCTGTTCGACATCGGCGAACTGGACCTGAACATCTCCGGTTGCATGAACGCCTGTGGTCACCACCACGTTGGCCACATCGGCATCCTCGGAGTCGACAAGAAAGGCGAAGAGTTCTACCAGGTGTCCCTGGGTGGCAGCGGCACTCGCGATGCGAGCCTGGGCAAGATCCTCGGCCCGTCCTTCGCCCAGGACGCCATGCCTGACGTGATCGAGAAGCTGATCGACGTGTACATCGAACAACGTACCGAAGACGAGCGCTTCATCGACACCTATCAGCGTATTGGCATCGACCTCTTCAAGGAGCGCGTCTATGCAGCGAATAATTAAGAACAACGAAGTCGTCGACGAAACCTGGCACTTGTTGCCGAAGGACTTCAACATCGACGAGATCAGCAACTGCGACGACTACATCGTCCCGCTGCAGCTGTGGCGCGAACACAGCCGTATGCTCAAGGCCCGCGATGGCGGCCTGGGTGTGTGGCTGGACGCCGACGAAGAAGCCGAAGAAATCGGTGACGACGTGGATCAGTTCCAGGTCATCGCCCTGAACTTCCCGGCCTTCACCGATGGCCGCAATTACTCCAACGCCCGCCTGCTGCGTGACCGTTATGGTTTCAAGGGCGAACTGCGGGCGATCGGCGATGTGCTGCGTGATCAGTTGTTTTACTTGCGTCGCTGTGGATTCGATGCCTTTGCCTTGCGCGCCGACAAAGACCCCTATGAAGCCCTGGAAAGTCTCAAGGACTTCTCGGTGACCTATCAGGCCGCCACCGACGAACCGCTGCCGCTGTTCCGTCGCCGCTGAACACATAAAGCCTTGACCCAAAACGGGGTCAGGGCTTTATGTTTGTACAGCGCTGCATAGAAATGCCCGAATCAGCACATCTCTACCGTAAGTTGTTACGGATGACCCGCTTCGATCGGAAACGGTCGCCCCATCGCCACCCAATCGGTGTAAAGCTTCGCTCGGTTTTCCAGCGCTGTGAATAGGACAAATGGATTATCAGCATCGACTTCGGCCACTTCGATATCCGGAGTCAGTCGCGTCCACAACTCCTCGGAAGCATCTGCTTCATCCAACAGTCGCCAGACCCTGGCTTGAAGCGTCAGATAGTCCACACGAAAATCCGCCGTCAAAACCAGACCGTCCATGACTCTCAAGAAGCGCGTGCCCAGCGGTTTGGCTGCCAACCTTTGCCAAATCAATCGCCTGGCCTGTTGTTGCTCTGCATTGCTCTCATGCAACCACTCGACGACCTCGCCGTAGTGGGGGCCGGGCTCGCTTAGCCACAGGTTGATCCCTGTCTGGTGTCGATGCTCCACCAGCCGTAACAGCGTATCCTCGTTGCTCAACGGATTGCCATGCAGCAGCACCCGGTCCCGGCTGATCGCCTGGTTCACAATGGCCGGAGGCACCCGGGTAATAGCGTTGTTTCGCAGGTCCAGCCGGTCCAGGCACGGTTGATCCCCGATCCCGATCGGGCATGCGTTAATACGAGTGTTACTCAGGTTCAGCCACCGCAAATCATTCATTCCCTGCACCAGGGGTGGGACCTCTAGCGGGTTGTCGCTCAAATCCAGCCATTGCAGATGAGGTATTTCCCGTAGACGTGAGGCCGTCGCGTGGGTGAACTTCATTTCTGTGCTCCTGAGGTTCAATGATGTCAATTGACGCAATCGTGTGATCTGAGGGGGCAGTACGCTTTCCAGATTGCCGTCGATATCGGGAAGACGAAGATCGACGCCTTCCAGATTCAACGTGCGCAGGTTAGGAAAAGATTCAAGAAAATCATTCAGACTCTCGCGCACGACCAAATGAAATCTGCGCATCGACAGCTCGGTCACATCGTCAAGGTGAACATTTATCGCGGGCAATCGATGGAAATCCTCAAAGTCCATGTCCATCTTGAAACCGGTCAAGTGACTGCCTGAATAATGACTCCCTTCTTGCGGAGCACGTTTTTGCCAGATATCAACCATCTCATCAGCCAGTTCAATCCTTGTTTCGCGTTCGCGCTGTATCGTGTCTTGCAGCAACCTCACGTTATGCGCCGCAATCTGCAAGTGATCCATACCCTGCGCTTCAATGTCATCGGCGGTGAGAAACTCAATCTCCGTGTCTTCGACGTCGTCAGCCGCTTGATCGAGCCAATGGTTCAAATCGGTGTTCAATTGCTCAAGTTGCTGTCTCAACCCATCAATATGCGCCTGGGCGCCTGGCCCTGCTCCCAGGAGCATCTCATCGACCTGCGCATTGGAGAATTCGGGGTAGATATCCTTGAGTTGCAGCCGCATTGTTTCGTGTGTCAACGCCTCGGCCTGTGGCGTTGTCGGAAACCCTCCCCCCCTGAGTCCCTGGGCTTCAAAGGGTAGCCTGCTGTCCATCCTGCCTGACCCGAGCATGAAATCAGACCGGGCCATTGCCTGATCAGCGATTTTGAGCCGCAACTCACTGACCGGATCCGGGGACGTCAGGTGCAACGCTGAACGCTCATCGTCGGACAAGACCCCGAGAACCGCCCCGTAGAAGCCTGTTTGCCGGCCCTGGTGCAGATAATGGTTTCCCGTCTTGATCAGGCGCCGGACGTTCGGTGCTTCGAGTGGGCCGCTACGGTCGAGCACCCGTCCGATGGCCGACCGATCGAGCACGTCGATGCGCAGATTCTTCGGCCATCCGGGCAGGTTCTTGAGCGAGTGCAAAGCCAGCGTGTCCGACTCCGGGCTGAGTACCGAGCGAAGGTACAAGCCCTCATAGGCCCGGTTGAGCCGCACGTGCTGCTGATACTGGCGGGCCTTGCTGTCCAGGCGCTTGAACACCTGCAGGGTCTCGGTGGTGTCGGGCGGTCTCTGGATGTCCACGCCATAGCGGTCGAGGATTTGTTCGATGGCGCTTTTTGGCAGGCCGGGGTATTGGCGCTGAAACAACCGGACCCATTCATTCCCGGAACGTTGAAGCGTTTCATAGCGTTTATTGAACAGTTCTGGAGACCCGGCCGGCCCAAGTTCCTGATCGATCTTGAACCGGCTGATCGTATCGGCCAACAAGGGTGTCGGTGGGCGCCCGGTTTGCATCAGGCGCAGCATGTCGTCATCGATCGCGCTGACCTTGCCGATCTGTGCGAGCGTTTCATCACTGAAAGAGGCGACCGAGGGGCCAACTCCGCGCAGGAGTGCCAGTCGGGTCGGCAGGGGAAGGATCGGTTGCACGGACGGCTCTGATACAGGGGTAACACTCGATGCCGCAGAAGCTTCGCCAGGCTCGTGATCTCTTTTCGTCAGCGCGCCGATATCAGCGGCTTCGCCCTCCGCCAACGCTGCGATACCGGCCACTGGCAGCGCATTGAGCAAGCCAAACACCGTACGCGTCACGCCCGCCGAACGCTGGTCCGCCGTTTCACCGTTTATCGCCTGATCCAGGCCATAACCGGCATCGATAAGCCCCGCTAATGCGAGCAGTCCCTCGCCACCCGGAATAAACAACGCCAGAGCACCGTACCGGTTGATCCACTGCACAACCGGTTCGACGACGGCGCTCAAACTATCGCGATTGACCTGTGCGTCGTCACGAATGGTTTTGACGCTGGCCAGTGCCGCCTGTTTCATTGTCAGAACCAGTTGCGCAAAAGGGTCAGTTCCTGTTGGCGAGTCATCAAAGCCGATGTACTGGGCAGGATCCCAGTAGCCGTCATTGTTGAAGAACCCGGCCTCTTTGGTCAGCCGATGTACTCGGGGATAGATCGCCATGCCATCCAGTGCGGTCACAACCCCTGCGTGAAAGGTACCGTCTGCGCGATCTTCATCGGCAAAGTGGGCGGCCAATGCCTGTTTCGTTTCACTGTCGCCTCCCTGCGTCACAACCCATTGGCGCAGTTGTCCGGCATGGGTGAAATCATGCAGCGGTGAAGAGTTGCCGGGTACGTACATCAATATTTGGGCGCTGGGCGGGCGGCGGAAGATCCAGATATCAGTCGCGGTGTAACGATAAAGCTTCAAGCGGCTTGCCTTGACCGCGGAGGGTGCCGTGGTGGGTGCTTGCAGCTGATCGATCGCCAGTGTTTCCCATGTTTGATCAGCCGATAGTCCTGCCGCCAGCAACGCGAGCTTCAGGCCTTCCCCAGTCAGCCGTTGCTCATGACGCTGCAACCAGGCACTCATTACAAAAGCCGCCTTGACCGACGTCCTCAAGGCATAAGGCGCGGGCGCCACGACTGCCTCGTCCGAAGGCCACGCTCGATCAAGGTAGGCACTGTATAGCGTCTGCAATCGCAGTTCCCAGACCCACTTTTTGACATCGGCCGGGCGCAACGCGATCTGGGTGTCCGGTCCGTAAATTTGCGGAACGGTTTGCCGATAGATGCCTTCATAGGTCTGGTGGTTGCCGCTGCCGTGGTCGGCGAACTCATCGACCTGCTCCACAATGCGAACAGACGGGCCGATGTCAGGCGGGGGAATGCCGTTTCACCGAATCGCCCGTCACCCACGGCCTGGTAATTCAAAAGCAACGCTTGCAGCAAAGATTGGGAGCTTGCAACTTGCCCCTGGTGGATACCGGCTTGTGCAGGATGACCCTTGTAGTCGTAATCAAGCGTGACCAGGAGGGTGGTCTGCGGGTCGATGTCCTGCCCCCATTGTTCCTTGATCTGGCGCTCGCCAAACTGGGCGGGGGTTTGTGGCAGCGCGAGGTCCACGATACCTTTGAGTTCGTTGCGCATTTGCCAGGTCGGCGTCGGATGAGGGCGGGCTACTTCATCATGAGGGAGCTCTTTCATGGTGCAATCCATTGCAGTTAATTGAGGTCTTTTACATTAACCCTCATCAGCTAAATGAAAAGCAGGAAAGGGTCCGCCCCCCTCTCGGAAAAGTCTTCAATGCAAAAAGAAATACACCGTCAGGCATGACGAAACCGGGTTTGGCCCGGTTTCGTTGCAACAGATCAGCGTTCAGCATTTTTAATAAAAGTGCGAATAACCGAGGAACGATACTCCAACGCTTCAAACCCTATATACCGCACCGGATTCCATTCATGGGTGCAAAGCGCCTTGTTGCCGAAAACCGGCAACAAGGCGCTCATGAGGTTTTTACCAGAAGCGTTGCTGAGTCAACCGGCTCCACCAGGACAGCAAGACTCGGTCCACCGACCCGCTGGCCGCCATGCCAATGCGCTCCTGCAGGCTTTTACGTTCAGCGTAATGCAGGTGATAAAGTTCGGATTTCTTCGCCCGTTCGGCGAGGTACTCATCGCTGGTCTTGAGTTCATCTACCAGTTGCTTGTCCATCGCCGCGACGCCCAGCCAGACTTCACCGGTGGCGACCTTGTCGATGTCCAGTTGCGGGCGGTAACGCGAGACAAAGTTCTTGAATAGCTGATGGGTAATGTCCAGGTCTTCCTGAAACTTCTCCCGGCCCTTCGAGGTGTTTTCACCAAACACGGTCAGGGTGCGTTTGTATTCGCCGGCGGTCAGGACTTCGAAGTCGATGTCGTGCTTTTTCAGCAAGCGGTTGACGTTGGGCAATTGCGCCACCACGCCGATCGAGCCGAGGATCGCGAACGGCGCACTGATGATCTTCTCGCCGATGCACGCCATCATGTAACCGCCGCTGGCCGCGACCTTGTCGATGCACACGGTCAACGGCACACCCGCGTCGCGAATGCGCGCCAGTTGCGAGGACGCCAGGCCATAGCTGTGAACCATGCCGCCGCCGCTTTCCAGACGCAACACCACTTCATCCTTTGGGGTGGCGAGGGTCAGCAGCGCGGTGATTTCGTGACGCAGGCTTTCAGTGGCCGAGGCCTTGATATCGCCATCGAAATCGAGCACGAATACCCGGGATTTGGCCTCGGGCTTTTTCTTTTGATTTTTCTCGGATTTGGCTTCGACCTTGCGCAGGGCCTTGAGTTGATCCTTGTCGAGCAAGGTCTGCTCCAGACGCTCGCGCAGCCCCTTGTAAAAATCATTGAGTTTACTGACTTGCAACTGGCCGGCGGTTTTGCGTCGACCTTTGCTGCGCAACGCCGCAAAACTGGCCAGGACCACCAGGATGGCGACCACCAGTGTCACGGTTTTAGCCAGGAAAATGGCGAACTCGGCAAAAAACTCCACAATGACTCCTTCAATACGATGCGCTGCATAAACGCGCGCGCGATACTCTCAGCATACCCATGCGTGGTCCCGGCGACCAGCCATGAAACCTCTGGCAACGAGCCTGTAACAGGCATTTCAAACAAGCGTATGTTTTTTCATTGACAGCTCACCGTCATCCTCATAACCTCGCCGAACCTTCAACGTACCGGGATGACGCGGACGTGGGCAGTATCTATTTGATTCGACATGGCCAGGCCTCCTTTGGTGCAGACGACTATGACGTCCTGTCGCCGACCGGTATTCGCCAGGCAGAAATTCTCGGCCAGCACCTGGCCGGGTTAGGTATCAGCTTCGATCGCTGCCTCGCGGGCGACCTGCGCCGTCAGCAACACACGGCCAACAGCGCGCTGGAACAGTTCGCCGCCGTGGGCCTGCCGGTGCCGATCCTGGAAACCGATTGCGCCTTCAACGAATTCGACGCCGACGCGGTGATCCGCGCGCTGCTGCCCGCCCTGCTGGAAGACGAACCCGAAGCACTGGACATTCTGCGCAATGCCGCGCAAAACCGCGTCGAGTTCCAGCGCATCTTCGCGCTGATCATCGAGCGCTGGCTGGCCGGGACCTATGACATACCAGGGCTGGAAAGCTGGCTGGGGTTTGTCGAACGGGTACAAGCCGGTCTGCAGCGGATCCTCGAACAGGCCGACAACACCCAGAAGATCGCCGTGTTCACTTCTGGCGGCACCATCACTGCCCTGCTCCACCTCATTACACAAATGCCGGCAAGGCAGGCATTCGAACTGAACTGGCAAATCGTCAACACCTCGCTCAACCTGCTGAAGTTTCGTGGGCGCGAGGTGGCACTGTCTTCTTTCAACAGTCAGGCGCACCTGCAGCTGTTGAAAGCCCCGGAACTCATCACGTTTCGCTGAGTCCGGACTCTTGTGACCCTGGCTGTAATCACCCAGCTCTAATTACCCAAGAAAGGATCGAACCATGACCTCCGTAGCTGATGCCGTACAAGCAATGAAAGCCAAGTTCAACCCAGCCGCTGCCGCCGGTCTGGACCTGGTATTCGGTTTCCGCATCGACGACACCAAGCACTTCTCGCTGATCGTCAAGGACAGCACCTGCGAACTGCAAGAAGGTGAAAACCCGGACGCCCAGGTAACCCTGGTGATGGACGGCGAGACCCTGGACGGCATCGTCAGCGGCGAAACCGACGGCATGCAAGCCTTCATGGGCGGCAAACTGCGCGCCGAAGGCGACATGATGCTGGCCATGAAATTGTCCGAGCTGTTCCCGGCCTAAGCACGTCGCCCCCGTCCTTCGGGGGCACGCCTGGCTGCAAACGAATCCCGCCCCTCGTGGCGGGATTCGTCGTTTTGCGCCATTGGAAAACAGCTACCTGCGGATTTGCGGTCTATATTCCTTCTGGCCGCATGCGTCAGACATCGGCTGTTGGCCCTCGCTTTTTCATGAAGAGCCTTTTCATGAAGAACCTTTTCATTAAGAGCTTTTGCGCGGAGCATTGCCATGAGCCCACCTGACGACCACAACGGCTTCAACCGCCGACAGGTACTGCAAGGCCTTTCGGCAGGCGCCATCGGTGCCTGGATCAGCCCACTGCCAGCAGGGAGTAAAACCATGCCCGATGCCCCGGCCGACCTCATTCTGTACAACGGACGCCTGCACACCGTTGACCGCAAGAAACCCCAGGCCAGTGCCGTCGCGATCAAGGATGGCCGCTTCGTGGTGGTCGGCAGCGATGCCCAGGCCATGGCCCTGCAAGGTCCCGGCACGCAAATCGTCGACCTGCACGGGCGCACGGTGATTCCCGGCCTTAACGACTCGCACCTGCACTTGATCCGCGGCGGCTTGAACTACAACCTCGAACTGCGCTGGGAAGGTGTGCCGTCGCTGGCCGATGCGTTGCGCATGCTCAAGGACCAGGCGGACCGCACGCCGACGCCCCAATGGGTGCGCGTGGTGGGTGGCTGGAACGAGTTCCAGTTCGCCGAGAAGCGCCTGCCAACCATCGATGAACTGAACAAGGCCGCGCCGGATACCCCCGTGTTCGTGCTGCACCTGTATGACCGCGCCCTGCTCAACCGCGCCGCATTGAAGGTGGTTGGCTACACCCGCGACACGCCGAATCCGCCGGGCGGTGAAATCCAGCGCGACGCCAATGGCGATCCGACCGGCATGTTGATCGCCCGTCCCAACGCGATGATTCTCTACTCGACCCTGGCCAAGGGTCCGAAACTGCCGCTGGAATACCAGGTCAACTCGACCCGCCAGTTCATGCGCGAGCTCAATCGCCTCGGCGTCACCAGCGCCATCGATGCCGGCGGCGGTTATCAGAATTACCCGGACGACTATCAGGTCATCCAGCAACTGGCCAAAGACCGGCAGCTCACGGTGCGCATCGCCTACAACCTGTTCACCCAGAAACCCAAGGAAGAGCTGGCCGACTTCAAGAACTGGACCGGCACCTCCCGCTACGGCCAGGGCGATGACTTCCTGCGCCACAACGGCGCCGGGGAAATGCTGGTGTTCTCGGCGGCGGACTTCGAGGACTTCCTCGAACCACGCCCCGACCTGCCACAGACCATGGAGCAGGAACTGGAGCCGGTGGTTCGGCATCTGGTGGAACAGCGCTGGCCGTTTCGCCTGCACGCCACCTACAACGAGTCCATCAGCCGCATGCTCGACGTGTTCGAGAGGGTCAATCGCGACATCCCGTTCGACGGGCTGCCGTGGTTTTTCGATCACGCCGAAACCATTACCCCGCAGAACATCGAACGCGTCAAAGCCTTGGGCGGCGGCATCGCCATCCAGGATCGCATGGCGTTTCAGGGTGAGTACTTCGTCGAGCGCTACGGCGCCAAGGCCGCCGAACACACGCCGCCCATCGCGCGCATGCTCGCCGAAGGCATCCCGGTTGGCGCGGGTACGGACGCTACGCGGGTGTCCAGCTACAACCCCTGGACTTCACTCTACTGGCTGGTCAGCGGCCGCACCGTCGGCGGGCTGGAGCTGTACCCGCAAGGCTTGAGCCGCGACACCGCGCTGGAACTCTTCACCCATGGCAGCGCCTGGTTTTCTTCCGAGCAGGGCAAGAAAGGGCAGATCAAGGTCGGGCAACTGGCGGACCTGATTGCGCTGTCGGCGGACTATTTCCACATCGAAGACGAGGCGGTGAAATGGATCGAGTCGGTGCTGACCATTGTCGACGGCAAGATTGTCTATGGCAGCGTCGAGTTTGAAAGACTCGGGCCGCCGCCGGTGCCGGTGGTGCCCGAGTGGTCACCGGTGATTAACGTGCCGGGCCACTGGAAACCGCTGGCGCCGCTGACGGCGCAGGTTCACCACTGTGTGGGGGCTTGCGCGGTGCATGCACACAGCCATGAACGGGCGCGGTTGTCGTCGGCGCCGGTCAGCGATTTCGCCGGGTTCTGGGGGGCCTTCGGTTGTTCGTGTTTTGCGTTTTGAATGCAGAATCGAGGCGGAAATCGGCCCCGTAGAAAAGCCGTCCACTCGCCACCGGTGGTGACTGCTCTTACAATACGCGCACTTCCCCCACCGGCCTGCCCATGGACATCGATCTCGCCCGTACCTTTCTCGAAATCGTCCGCCACGGCAGCCTTGCCGCGGCGGCCGAAAAGCTTCACGTCACCCAGACCGCAATTACCGCGCGCGTGCAGAAGCTCGAAAGCCAGTTGGGCAGCACGCTGTTCGTGCGCAATCGCGCCGGCGCTCGCCTGACCGCGAACGGCGAGGCCTTTGTGGTCTACGCCAATCAGTTGGTGGAAACCTGGGAAGCCGCACGCCGGGACCTGCCATTGCCCGAGGGTTACCACGACGTGCTGCACATCGGTGGCGAGGTCAGCCTGTGCAACCCGCTGATGCTCAGCTGGGCAGGCGCACTGCGGGAGAAGATTCCCGGCCATGCCTTGCGCATGGAAATCCGTGACGGTGAGAACCTGTTGCGCCAGCTGGAACTGGGGGTCCTGGATGCGGCGCTGGTCTACCAGCCCGAGTATTGGCCGCGCCTGCAAGTCGAGCAGGTGCTGGAAGAAAAACTGGTCCTCATACGACTTGCCGCAAGACCCGATCCTTATGTGTACATCGACTGGGGCCCGGACTTCCGTCGCCAGCACGATGCCGCGTTGCCGGAAAAAGCCCGGGCCGCCTTGAGCTTCAACCTTGGCCCACTGGGCTTGCAGTACATCCTGGAAAACGGCGGCAGCGGCTATTTCCGTACCCGGGTAGTCCAGAGTTACCTGGAAAGCGGCGTCCTGGAAAAAGTGCCAAAAGCCCCGGAGTTCAGCTACCCGACCTATCTGGTGTATTCCCGCGACCGCGACTCGGCGACCCTGCAGCGGGCCTTCGATCTGTTGCGTGAGGTCATCCAGTCCGACGATGACTGGTCGCAACGCTGGAACCCGCTGGCCTGAGTCCGGTTTGCACCGGAGCATGGCGCCTGTGGCCTCGAGGTTCGCCCGGCCGAAACCGCGGGATCGGCTAATCTGCTGGTTACAAAAATAACCACAGGTGAACGCAGTGAGGCAAACCACCGCAGCATTCCGCAGCCGTTATCGCGCCGGGATTCATCCGCGCTATAATCCGTGGCTGCATGGCGCCTTTGTGCTGCTGTTCGGAATATTGGCCATTGCTGCGTTCTGGAGCACCGTGGATCAGGTACAGCCGCTGGAATGGCTGGCGGTGCCGCTGACCTTGTTGCTCTTCAACTTTGGCGTGTACGGGATGCATCGCCACCTTGGCCACCACAAAAAAAACTTCGCGCGGATGTTCTATGCCCGACACGCCGGCGACCATCACAGTTTCTTTGCCCCCGGCCATATGACCTATGACAGTCCCCGCGACTGGCGGGTAATTCTGTTTCCGGCCTGGCTGATCGTGGTGCATACGGTCGTTATCACCCTGCCCCTCTGGTGGCTGCTCACACAAGTCGATGCCAATGTTGCCGGGTTGTCCGCTGGCTGCCTGGTCCTCGGTTACCTGGCCTATGAAGTCTTCCATGCCTGCGCACACCTGCCCCCGGGCAATCCGGTCACCCGTCTGCCGTGGATCCGCCAGATGCGCCGCCTGCATGAGCTGCATCACCGCCGCGAGCTGATGCAGGGATGCAATTTCAACATCGTTTTCCCGCTGATGGACTACCTGTTCGGCACCCTCTATTGGGAACCGGAGCCGCCCCCCCTGCACTCGACGACAATTCCCATGACCCGCATGCAGCATCAGATCCACATTGCCGCCAATCCGATTGCGGTGCTTGCCTATGCCAGCACCGTGACCCGTTGGCCGCAATGGCACCCTTCCTCCCTCAAGATCGATGGCCAGGACGGGCCGTTGCATGCCGGGTCGCGCTTCGAGGAAGACATCCGAGCGGGCGGACGCGAGGGGCATTTGCACTGGACGGTGGATGAATATTTGCCGGGACGCCGCTGGAGCGCTCAGGCGCGGGGCGCTGACGGTCTGTCGCTGGTCGTGACGTACGAGTGCGAGGCCGAGGGTGACGGCACGCGGTTCGTCCGCACCCTGGTCTATCAATTCAGCGGCCTGGGGATGCGCATTGCCAATCGCCTGCTGCTCAAGCGCCGCATCGATGGTGAGTCGGCCGCGTCGCTGCAGGCCTTGCGCGAAATGGTGCTCAAACACCTGGCCTCGACAGGCGTCCCCGCGTGAGGTGATTGCCCTCTGCAGTGAAACCCGTCATCGGGGCACCTCGCATGAGCCGTCGATTCGGACTCTGATCATTCGAGGTGCCGGTATTTATCACCCTTTCAATTTTTCAGTGCCCCGTCATCGGTGGCGGGGTTCGGAGAGTCAGGACGGCGCCTGAAGTCGGTCAACGATTTGATTCTTGACCTGCACGCGCTTCTCCTTGAGCTTCTTCAGGGCGTCATCGCTGGGTGCGTCAGACTGGGCGGTCTCGGCCTTTACCACCTCGGCGTCCGCCTGGGAATACTTGTTGATCAGTGAATCCAGTAACGGATCCTTGGTGCGTTTTTGCTGGATCTCTTCCTTTGAAAGTTTCAGGTCCTGATACAGGTCATGGGTCACCGGCATGGAACACCTCCGTTTGTTGATCGGTGGCAAACGCGATTGATTGCGTTCACCAACTATCAGAATGGCCTTGGTTGGCGGGTTCTGTCGACCGCCTATCAGACCAGCGGTGTCCGTTCGTCGTCCTGTCGAAAAAGCGATAAAACCTTTGTCCGTCCGTCGCCCTCCACTGCTTAACGATCATTCGATCGTCCATGAAAACCTGTGTGGAGAATAACCAATGGACGGATTTACCCTGCGCCACCTCACTCTGGCCGTTGCCTTGAGCACCAGCATGGGCATAGCCTGCGCGGCCACCTCCAATGACTTCGTCGACAGCGCGGCCGCGGGCGGCATCGCCGAAATCGAAACCAGCCGGCTGGCCCTGGAAAAAAGCTCATCGGCTGACATCAAGGAGTTCGCCACCATGATGATCACCGATCATTCCAAGGCGAACGATGAATTGGCGGCGTTGGCCAAGGCGAATGACATCGAGGTGCCCGACACCACGACCCTGGTGAAACAGGCCAAGGAAAAAATCCTCGACATGCGCGATGAATCCTTCGACGCAGCCTACGCCAACAATCAGGTCAAGGCACACGAAGAAACCATTGAGCTGTTCAAGAAACAAGCCAACACAGTGACGGACGACAAAGTCAAAGGGGCCACGGAACTTAAAGGTTTCGCACAAAAAATGCTGCCAGGGCTGGAGAAGCATCTGGGCATGGCGAAAAAACTGCAGGCGGCTCATCCGAGCAAGTAACGTCAATTGTAGGAGCGAGCTTGCTCGCGATGAATTCAAGAGCGACGCGTTTGGCCAGTAAGCACGCGTTATCGTTGACGACCATCGCGAGCAAGCTCGCTCCTACAGCGGCCCCCTTCCCTTCGCTTAAATCAACGGCGTTACATCCATGGATGGGGCTTTTTTTGGGGGGGTCGTTTCGATCCAACCACCATCGGTATCCATGTCGGCATCGGTGTCATCACCGGGCTTGGGCCGGTCCGGACTCGGTTTGAAACCGGGGCTGAATTCATTGTCGTCGAAAGGCCCAACCCTTTGACTATGCTCAGGTGAACGGACAGCTTTTGATCCTTTCTTGTGATCATCCCGCTGGCCATCGCCAGGGAGCCCGCCGATGAAACGTGATATTCGCTTGCTGATCATCGACGACAACGTCGCGACCCGCTACGCCCTGCGCCGGCACCTGGAACGCCACGGCTATGAAGTGCTGGAAGCCAGCACCGGCGGCGAAGGCCTGGAGCTGATCGACAGCGTCAACATCGACGCGTTGATCCTCGACGTCAATCTGCCGGACATGAGCGGTTTCGACATCGTGCGCAAACTGCGCGCCGAGGCGGTTACCGCCCTGCTGCCGGTGATTCACCTGTCGGCGGCCTCGATCCAGACCGGCGACATCATCACCGGCCTGGACACCGGTGCCGATGCCTACCTGATTCACCCGGTGGACCCGGATGTGTTGCTGGCAACCCTGCGCACCTTGCTGCGAGTGCGGGAAACCGAGAACGCCCTGCGTGACAGCGAGGCGCGGTTCAGGGAAATCTTTGTCAACGTGTCGGCGCCCATCGCCGTGCTGGACGCCGAGCTGAAAATCCACGAATGCAACCATGCCTTCACGCAGATGATCCAGGACAATCGCAATCCGGACGCCCTGCGCGAGTGCTTTGCCGAAGACCAGGACGCGATCATCGACGAACTGCGCCTGCGCCTGGCCTATGGCGAGCGCTGGAAAGGCACCCTGAGCATGCGGGTCCAGGGCACGGTCCGCGAAACCGAATGGCAGATTTCGCCCTACCGGACACCGGAATTGAGCCTGGTGTTCGTCGAAGATGTCACCGCACACCGGCGCCGCGAACGCTCGCACCTGGCCCCGCGCGGCACCGAAGCCACCATCATGTTGCCCGCCAGTACCGATCTGATGGCCAGCGAAAACCGGCCGTCCCGCGTGGATCCGCGGGGTTGCGGTGAACATGTGCTGATTGTCGAGGACATGCCATCGGTGCGGATGTTTGTCGCCGAAGTATTGGTGGATGCCGGTTACCGCTGCACGCAAGTGGGCGACATTGAAGGCGCTCTGGAGCGGTTGCAGAACGACGAGTCCATCGATCTGCTGGTGACCGACGTCGGCCTGCCGCGCATGAGCGGTCGCGAACTGGCCGATGTGGCGCGGGGCTGGCGGGAAAAGTTGCCAATCCTGTTCATCACCGGTTATGCCGAAACCGCAATCAACCGTCAGGTGTTTCTTGGCGAAGGCATGGAGATGCTGGTCAAGCCGTTCCAGATCAATGAGCTGCTGGACAAGGTCCGGCGCACTTTAGACGGCGCCTGACACATCGCCATCGCGGGCAAGCCCGCTCCCACAGGGGTCTGTGTCGTTCACAAGTAATGTGGGCAACCAATCCACTGTGCGGGCTTGCCCGCGATGACGTCGGCACAATCAACACAAACTCAAACTCCAAGCACTCTGGCCAAAAACGGCGCCGTCCGGCTCTTCCTGCTTTTAGCCACCTTCTGCGGCGTCCCCGCCACCACGATCTTCCCCCCCTGATCCCCCGCCCCCGGGCCGATATCGATTACCCAGTCGCTTTGCGCCACCACACGCATTTCATGTTCGACAACGATCACCGTATGCCCCGCTGTCACCAGCGTATTCAACTGTTCGAGCAAGCGATCGACGTCCCGTGGATGCAAGCCGGTAGTGGGCTCATCGAGCACATACAAGGTCGCCCCACGCTGGTTGCGTTGCAGTTCGGTGGCCAGTTTGATCCGCTGGGCCTCGCCACCCGACAATTCGGTCGCAGGCTGGCCGAGGCGCAGGTAGCCCAGACCGATATCGCGCAGGACCTCCAGCGAGCGGCGGATCCCCGGTTGTCCGATGAACACCTCGACCGCTTCGTCCACCGTCAGCTGCAACACCTGAGCGATGTTCAAACCTTGCCAGATGATCGACAGGGTCTCGGGGTTGTAGCGCGCACCATGGCAGGTCGGGCACGGCGCGTAGACGCTGGCCATGAACAGCAACTCGACGCTGACAAAGCCTTCGCCTTCGCAGGTCGCGCACCGTCCCTTGGCGACGTTGAAAGAGAATTGGCCGGCGTCATAGCCTTCGGCCTGGGCTTGGGGGGTGGCGGCGTAGAGCTTGCGCACGTTGTCGAACAGCCCGGTGTAGGTCGCCAGGTTCGAACGGGGGGTGCGGCCGATGGGTTTCTGATCTACCTGGACCAGACGCTTGATTGACGCCAGGCCCGCAGTGACCTGGCCGCCGCTGACTTGCGGCGCATCGTCCTCCAGGCTCAACGCTTCAGCCTCGCTGTCACTGGCGGCGCGCCCGAGATGCGCACCCACCAGCTCCAGCAGCGCCTGGCTGACCAGGCTCGATTTGCCGGAACCCGACACACCGGTCACCGCCGTGAAGCAGCCCAGCGGAAACGCCGCGCCGAGGTTGTTCAGGTTATTGCGAGTGATGCCTTCCAGCCGCAGCCAGTCGGTCGCCTGGCGGCAGACCCGTGACTGGGTGAGCTGTTCGGCGAACAGGTAGGCGCGAGTCCGGGAGTGAGTGACGTCGGCCAACCCTGGCGGCGGTCCGCTGTAGAGGATCCGGCCGCCATGCTCGCCAGCTTCCGGGCCAACGTCGATCAGCCAGTCGGCGCGGCGCATGGTTTCCAGGTCATGCTCGACCACGAACAAGGTGTTGCCAGCGGCTTTGAGTCGTTGCAGGGCTTCGAACAGTGCCTCGCCATCCGCCGGGTGCAGACCGGCCGACGGCTCATCCAGCACGTAGATCACGCCGAACAACTGCGAACCCAATTGCGTCGCCAGGCGCAGACGCTGCAACTCGCCGGATGACAAGGTCGGCGTGCTGCGTTCCAGGGCGAGGTAACCGAGGCCCAGATCAGTCAAGGTGCTGACCCGCTCCAGCAAGTCCTGGGCGATCCGTTGCGCGGCCAGGCGTTTTTCCACCGACAGGTTGGGCGTGTGGCGCACGTCCGGCGCATTGGCATGACCGCTGGCGCCATAGGCCACCCGCTGCTCACGGGCTTCGCGGGTCTGACGGTGCGTCAACACCTCGCCGGCCTCATCGGCCTGTTCGAGGTAGCTGTGAGCCGCCACCGGCTTCAAGACTTCGGCCACCTGCAGCAACGGCATCTGCGACAGCTCACCGATGTCGTAACCGGCAAAAGTCACCGACAACGCCTCGCGCTTGAGCCGTTTGCCGTTGCACAACGGGCATGGACTGCCAAGCATGAATTGCGCCACGCGCTTTTTCATCAGGGCGCTTTGAGAGTGAGTGAAGGTGTGCAGGATGTAGCGCCGGGCGCCGGTGAACGTCCCCTGGTAACTCGGTTCCATGTTGCGCTTGAGGGCGACTCTGGTTTCTTGCGGGGTGAGCCCGGCATACACCGGGACCGTCGGCGTTTCTTCGGTAAAGAGAATCCAGTCACGAACCTTCTTCGGCAGATCGCGCCAGGGCTTGTCGACGTCGTAGCCCATGGTCACCAGAATGTCCCGCAGGTTCTGCCCCTGCCAGGCTGTGGGCCAGGATGCGACGGCACGCTGGCGGATGGTCAGGGTCGGGTCGGGGACCATCAAGGCTTCAGTGACCTCATACACCCGGCCCAGACCATGGCATTGCGTGCACGCCCCCTGTGGCGTGTTGGGCGAGAAGTCTTCGGCATACAGCATCGGCTGTCCCGGCGGATAGCTGCCGGCCCGGGAATACAGCATGCGGATCAGGCTCGACAACGTGGTCACGCTGCCCACCGACGACCGTGTGCTCGGCGTGCCCCGCTGCTGCTGCAAGGCCACGGCGGGCGGCAAGCCGTCGATCGAGTCGACGTCCGGCACCCCGACCTGATCGATCAGGCGCCGCGCGTAAGGCGCCACGGATTCGAAATAGCGGCGTTGCGCCTCTGCGTAGAGGGTCGAGAACGCCAGCGAGGACTTCCCCGAACCGGAGACCCCGGTGAACACCACCAGGGCATCGCGGGGAATATCGACATCGACGTTCTTGAGGTTGTGTTCCCGGGCGCCGCGCACCCTGACCATGCCGGAGGGAGGGTTGGAGGTGCGCTTGTCAGTCATGGGCAGCCCTGATAGGAAGGTTCAAAGGAATGATTAATAGCCAAGGTCTGCACGTCATCAACTGTGGGAGCGAGCTTGCTCGCGAAAGCGGTGGGTCAGGCGACCTCTTTATCGACTGAAAGACCGCTATCGCGAGCAAGCTCGCTCCCACAGTGATTGGGTCAGCGGTTGAGCACCGCGCGGACCATTTGGGTGAGCGCCTCGGGGCCATAGGGTTTGCTCAGCAGATGAGTGTCGGGGCTGAGCTGGTGATTGCGCGAAATAATGTCACGGGTGTGGCCGGAGGTGAACAGGATCGGCACCGGCGGCGTCTGCACACTGGCCCAGGCGGCCAGGTCCGAACTCTTGATCAGGCCGGGCATGACCACATCGGTGAAAATCAGGTCCACCGCCACGCCTTCGAGCAACATCTGCATGGCCGTGTCGCCGTTCCCGGCGGTCAGGACTTGATAGCCTTCCTCGCGCAGCAACTCGACCGCCGCGCTGCGCACCGCCTCGTTATCCTCGACCACCAGCACGGTTTCGTTGCCGCCTTGCCGTTGAGGATCAGGCAGGGTTGATTCACCGGGCAGCGCACGCAAGCTGCGCGGGAAATACAGCTGCACCCGGGTGCCCTGCCCCGGGACACTGGACATTTCGATATGCCCGCCGCTTTGCTTGACGAACCCGAACACCATGCTCAGGCCCAGCCCTGTGCCCTGACCATCGGCCTTGGTGGTGAAAAACGGTTCGAACGCGTGCCCGAGCACTTCGGGTGACATGCCGACGCCGCTGTCCGCCACCGCAACGCAGACGAAATCCCCAGGCACAATGCCCTTGCCCGCACAGAACCTTGCGTCGAGTGCAATATTGCCAGCACTCAGCTTGATCGTTCCTTCGCCTTGCATGGCGTCACGGGCATTGATCGCCAGGTTGAGGATCGCGTTTTCCAGTTGATTGCGATCCACATACAGATGCCAGGCGTCTTCAGGTGTCGCCACGCTGATCTGGATGGTTTCCCCCAGAGCCCGCTGCAACAGCTCAGCCAGGCCGTCGAAGATTTGTCGCGGATCGCAGACTGCCGGGGACAAGGGCTGGCGGCGGGCAAACGCCAGCAGTTGCGAGGACAGCTTGGCGCCGCGCTCGACCGCGGCAATCGAGGCACTGACCCGGCGCTGCACGTTGGCATTGTCCGGTTCATGCCGCGCCAACAAATGCAGGTTGCCGGCGATCACCTGCAACAGGTTGTTGAAGTCATGGGCCACGCCGCCGGTAAGGCCGCCAATGGCTTCGAGCTTCTGTGATTGACGCAATTGCTCTTCAGCGGCCAGCCGCGCTTCGACTTCATCGGCGACGCGCTGCTCCAGGTTGCGGGTGAACCTGAGCAAGGATTCTTCGGCCGTCTTGCGTTCATGGATATCGATCAACACCCCGGGAAAACGAAACGGTTCGCCCTGCTCGTTGAACTCGCAGCAGCCACTCGCCTGCACCCACAGATAACTGCCATCCGGACGCAGGACCCGATATTCGGCGTTGAAGGGTTCGCCGGTTTCCACCGATTGACTGATCTGTTCCTGAACCCAACTGCGGTCGTCTGGATGGATGTGTGCCTGGGCGATGTCCGTTGGCAGGTTGGCCAGGTTTTGCTCGGCCGGGTAGGAAAAGGTGCGGGCGAAGCGTTCGTCGCCGGACAGCACATTGCCCTTGATGTCCCAGACGAACGAGCCGAGCAAGGCGCCGGCATTGAGCGCCAGGCGCACCCGTTCATTGTCGGCGCGATAGGCGTCTTCGGCTGCGCGACGGCGACGTTCGGAAATCACATGTTCGGTGGTGTCGACCACCATCGCCATGACCCCGGCCGGTTTTCCGTCATCATCGGCCACCGGGCTGTAATACAGGTCCAGCCAGACGTCTTCGGGGATCCCGTCGCGCAGTAGCACCAGCTCTTTATTGCGAAAGGACAACGTGCCGCCCGCCAGGCAGGTGTCGACCACATGTCGATTGAACTCGGCCACTTCCGGCCAGCCCAGTTCCACCGGGGAACCCAACAGATAAGGATGGCGGCCACCGGCGAACTTCGAGTACGCGTCGTTATAGATCATGTAACCAGGGCGACCCCAGAGCATCACCATCGGCAACGGCGAAGCGAGCATCAACTGCACTGCGCTGCACAGGCTTGCGGGCCAGGCGTCCATCTTCCCCAGCTCGGTCAGGCTCCAGTCGAACGCGCGAATACGCCCGGCCATTTCACCGCTCCAGCCGGCACATCCGTGGCTATCGTCTAGAAACTGCATCGGCTGGCTCTTTTTTCCCTGGAATGACACCTGTTTGCTTCGAGCACTTGGCGCGCCAATGGTTCATTGACGTATCACTGATTCACCCCTTGTAGGAGCGAGCTCGCTCCGGGCGGCATTCCGACGATGAGGATGACCACGACCTGTAGAGCCGGCTTGCTGGCGAAAGCGGTGTGTCAGTTACACAGATGTTGAATGTGCTGACGCTTTCGCCAGCAAGCCGGCTCCTACAAGGGATGGCAGGGATTCAACGGAAATCCCGGCTGCGCACGCTGATGCCGTCCAGCAACCGGCTCAGGTCGCTCAAGCGTCCGGCAATCAGGTGGCGCACTTCGCCTTCCTGTTCCCAGCGCCCGTCGACCTTGAGCAACTGCGAGCCGACCAGCACCTGTCGCTGCCGGTCGGCCAGGTCGCGCCAGACCACCACGTTGACGTTGCCGAACTCGTCTTCAAGGGTGACGAAGGTCACTCCACTGGCGGTGCCCGGGCGTTGCCGGCCGGTCACCAGCCCGGCGACGCTGACCTGTCGACCGTGCTCGACCTCCATCAGTTCTTTCGAACTGCGGCAACGCCGGGCTTTCAATTCACCCCGCAGCAAGGCCAGCGGATGCGGCCCGAGGGTGGTGCCGACACTGTTGTAATCGGCCAGCAGGTCCTCGCCCACGGTAGGTTTGGGCAACGACACAGCGTCTTCCTCCTGGCTCGGCAGCCCGGCAAACAAACCGAGCTGTTTGTGCACACCCGCCACTTCCCAGCGCGCCCGATGCCGGTCTCCGGCCAGCCCACGCAGCGCCCCGGCATCGGCCAGTCGTTCCTGGGCACGGGCATCGAGTCGCGCCCGTTCGCCGAGGTCGGCAATGTCGATGAACATCCCCTTCGATCGTGCCGCTTCGATGCGCCGGGCATCGTCCTCGCGAAACCCCTTGATCATCCGCAAACCCATGCGAATCGCCGGCTGCGCACCGGTGAGCGGCTCCAGGCTGCAATCCCAGTCGCTGGCCCGCACGTCCACCGGGCGAATCTGCAAGTGGTGCCGGCGCGCGTCCTGCAGAATCTGGTCCGGGCTGTAGAAACCCATGGGCCAACTGTTGATCAGCGCACAGGCGAAGGCCGCCGGCTCGTGGCATTTCAACCAGCAACTGGCGTAGGTCAGCAAGGCAAAACTGGCGGCGTGGGACTCGGGGAAACCGTAGCTGCCAAAGCCTTTGATCTGTTCGAAGATCAGCGCGGCGAACTCGGGCGTATAGCCATTTTTCTTCATCCCGGCGGCCAGGCGATCCTTGTGCGGCTCCAGTCCGCCGTGGCGTTTCCAGGCGGCCATGGAACGGCGCAATTGATCGGCTTCGCCGGGGCTGTAGTCGGCGGCGACGATGGCGATCTGCATCACCTGTTCCTGGAACAGTGGCACGCCCAGGGTGCGTTTGAGCACGGCTTCCAGTTCCGGGGAGGGATAAGTCTCGGGCTCTTCCTTGTTTCGCCGCCGCAGATAAGGGTGGACCATGCCGCCCTGAATCGGCCCCGGACGCACGATCGCGACCTCGATCACCAGGTCATAGAAGGTCCGGGGCTTGAGCCTCGGCAGCATCGACATCTGCGCCCGGGACTCGATCTGGAACACACCGACGGTGTCGGCATGGCCGATCATGTCGTAGGTTTGCCGGTCTTCGGCCGGTACCGTGGCCAGGCTCAAATCCAGGTTGCGGTGCCGACGCAAAAGATCAAAGCAGCGGCGAATCGCGCTGAGCATGCCCAGGGCCAGAATATCGACCTTGAGCAGCCCGACCGCGTCCAGATCGTCCTTGTCCCACTGAATGATGGTGCGATCGGCCATGGCGGCGTTTTCCACCGGCACCAGGCTGTCCAGGGGCTGCTCGGAAATCACGAAACCGCCGGGGTGCTGGGACAGGTGCCGGGGGAAGCCAATCAACTGCCCGGTCAAACTCAACACCCGGCGCAACACCGGGCTGTCGGGGTCGAAACCGCCTTCGCGCAGGCGCTCCACGGGGGGTGTTTCATCGTTCCAGTGGCCGCAGCAACCGGCCAGGGCATTGACCTGGTCCGGCGGCAACCCCAAGGCCTTGGCCACATCACGCACCGCGCCGGCCGAATGATAGGTGCTGACCACCGCGGTCAGCGCCGCACGGGTTCGGCCATAACGCCGGAACACGTACTGCAGGACTTCTTCACGCCGCTCGTGTTCGAAATCGACGTCGATGTCCGGCGGTTCGTTGCGTTCTTTGGAGAGAAAGCGTTCGAACAACAGCGTGGTGCGATCCGGATCGATTTCCGTGATCCCCAGGGCAAAGCACACCGCCGAGTTGGCGGCCGAACCACGACCCTGACAAAGAATCCGTTGCTCGCGGGCGAAACGCACAATGTCGTGAACCGTGAGGAAATAGCTTTCGTAGCCCAGTTCGGCGATCAGCTGCAGTTCCTTGTCGATCTGCAGCAACACCTTGGCTTGCGGGCCTTGTGGCCAGCGCCACGCAATGCCCTGCTCAGTCAACAGCCGCAGCCAGGAGGTGGCCGTATGCCCCTCGGGCACCAGCTCCCTAGGGTACTGATAACGCAACTGGCCAAGGTCGAACGTGCAGCGCCGGGCGATGTTCAGCGTTTCGTCGAGCAATGCTTGCGGATACAGATCGCCCAGGGCCTCGAGGCTGCGCAGATGGCGCTCGCCATTGGGGTGCAGGCGCAACCCGGCCTCGGCCACCGGCAGGTGATGACGGATCGCAGTCATGGTGTCCTGCAAGGCGCGCCGCCCGCGTGCATGCATGTGCACATCGCCGCTGGCCACCGCCGGGATGCACAGCGCCCTTGCCAGCCCCAGCAGTTCGTTCAGCCGCCGGATATCGTCCTGGCCCCGATGCAACTGGACCGCCAGCCACAGGCGTTCGGCGAAGGTCTGCTGCAGCCAGCGGCCGTTTTCAACGTCATCGACAGCGTCCGGTACCCACAACACCAACAGTCCCGGCATCGGCTCGCTGAAGTCTTCGCGCAGCACCTGATACTGGCCTTTCTGCCTGCGACGCCGGGCCTGGGTAATCAGTCGGCACAGGGCCTGGTAACCCTCAAGATTTTCTACCAGCAGCACCAGTTTCGGACCGTTTTCGATGCGTACTTCGCTGCCGATAATCAGCGGCAGTTCCACCGACTTTGCCGCTTGCCAGGCACGGACGATGCCCGCCAGGGTGCACTCGTCGGTGATCGCCAGCGCTTGATAGCCGTGCTTTTTCGCCCGCTGAAAGAGTTCGAGGGCACTGGAGGCACCGCGCTGGAAACTGAAGTTCGACAGGCAGTGCAGTTCGGCATAATCGACCTTCATGCGAACCAGCCCTGCAGCCACAACGGGCCGCCCTCACCCACCGCACGATAGGCCCAGCCCTGCTGGCCGGAGCGGGTTTCGATCAGGTAGTAATCGCGGCGCACGTCGGCACCGTCCCACCAGCCGGACTCGATGCGTTCCGGCCCCATGAGGATGCGCGTCGAGCTTTCGTGGACCGCCAAGGGTTCGGTCAGCAACCAGCCCGGACGCTGCACGGCCGAGAGCCCTGAACAGGGCTGAGTGTCGACACGAGCCTGCCACGCGCACTCCGGCCGGTGATCGGCCTGGAACCGCAAGCCCTGCACCGCGTCATCCCCCAGCCGCGCGCGCAGGCGTTCGCGCAGTTGTTCCCAGGGCAAGGACTGCTGCGGGCGGTCGTCGAACAGTTCCTGGTACTGGGGAACGAAGGCCGGCAAGTCTTCGGCGCGCAGACGAAAACCGCGCACCGGGGCCTCGACCCGGACCTGTTCCAGCCGGCCCCTGGCCAGTTCGAAGAGCATCGCCGGATCGCGCTCGGCGCTGAGCAGGCCGACCTTGATCAGGCTGTCCGGCAACCCGGCGTGCTCCAGGTGCAGGTCAAAGCGCTGCACGCCGCTATCCCGGCCACACAGGAATGCAGAAAGATCACCGGTCAACCGGCGTAACGGAAACAGCAGTGCCTGATGGGACTGCACATCGAAATTGAGCTCGATGCGCACATCGAAGCGGTCCGGTGGCAAATAGAACGCCAGCGCCAGCCGACGGGTGCCCAGCAAGGCATCCAGGTGCTTGAGCACCTGGGCCTCGAAACGCCGGGCCAGACTCTGCCGGGGCAACGCCTGCACCTGACTCAGGGTGCGCAATCCCATGCGCGACAACGCCGTGGCGACACCCGCCTGCAACCCGATGCGGTCAATGGGCAACTGCCCCAGGTGATACTGCAAGGCTTGATCGTCGGGCACCACCAGACCGTCATAGGCATTGGCCAATACCCGCGCCGCCACCGGGTTGGGCGCGGCAACGATGCGGTGGCGAAACCCCAGCTCGCCGAGTTCGGCGCGCAAGCGCGCTTCGAAGTGCGGCCAGGGCCCGAACAGCCCCAGGCTGGATTCGATTTCAAACACCACCGCCCGCGGGTAATGCACGCTGACCTGGGAGCTGAACCGGTAGGCCCAGGCGGCGAGAAACTGCTGCCAATGCTCGATCTCGGCAGCGTCATATTCAGCCGTGACAAAACCTTTGCTCAGGGCCTGGGCGGCGGTCATCGACTGACCCGGACGCAAGCCCAGCGCCCGCGCCGAAGCGTTGACCGCCTGCAACACCCGACGCTGCGCCGGGCCAGTCAGCAGCGCCAGCGGCTCGTCGGGATCGGAGCGCTGACGCAGGACCGCGTCCAGCGCCAATTGCGGGAAGAGAATGCACACCCAGCGCATGGCAACCTCAATGCCCCACTGAAAAGGCAATGGGCGCCGAACGGGCCAACCCGCCCCGACACTTGAGCACCCGCAACTGCGCGGGCCTGGCGTCGATGGCAATGCGCAAGGCGGCGGGCGAAGGGTTGATGGCTTCATGGATCGAGCGGTAGGCAAATGCCAGGGTCGAGCCGGTTTCCGCCGCCACCTGCAAGCGGCGCAAGGCGCGGTCATCGGCCTTGTGCGGCCAGCACAACACCGCGCCGCAACTGCCCGAACGCAAACATTGTTCCGCCGCCCACAGCGCATCGCGCTCGCTGGCCTGGATGATCGACAACTGGCGCAGATCGACCCCGGCGCTCTGCCAGGCCTGGGGATACGGCACGTAGGGCGGCGCCACCAGCACGATGCGTTCACCTGCTGCTGACAACCGCGCCAGCGCCGGCCACACCAGTTGCAACTCACCAACGCCCTGCCCGGCCAGGAGGATTTCGGTCAACGCCGCTTCCGGCCAACCGCCCGTGGGCAAAGCCGCATCCAGCGCGGCATGCCCGGTGGGTTGCGGGCTGGCCGCCGGTGGCGCAGGCCGCCCCCGCCAGACCTGGCCGCCATTGAACAGCGTATCCAACGCAACGACAGCGCCCATTACCCTTGCCTCACCAGGCCGCAGAACACCCCTTCGATGGCCAGGTCCTGTCCGGCGCGAACGATGATCGGCTGATAGGCCGGGTTGCGCGGCAACAGGCGCACGGCATCGCCGACCCGCTCGAAACGCTTGATGGTGACTTCTCCATCGAGCCGCGCCACCACGATCTGGCCGTTGACGGCCTCCGGATTGCGATGCACACCCACCAGGTCACCGTCGAGAATGCCGTCCTCGATCATCGAGTCACCCCGGACCCGCAGCATGTAGTCCGGCACCCGGGAGAAAATCGACGGGTCGAGCAGCAAGCGGCTGTGCACCTCGGCATCGGCGCCGATCGGCGCACCCGCCGCCACCCGACCCAGTACCGGAATGTCCAGCAGCTCGGGCCGCGCCGGCTGCCCGAGCAAACGAATGCCCCGGGCCTGATGCGCATTGACTTCGATAAACCCGGCTTCGGTCAGCGCCAGCACATGCTTGCGCGCCACGCTGCGGGAGGCGAAACCGAACGCCTCGCTGATTTCAGCGAGGCTCGGGGACTGACCGTGCTCGGCGATTCGCTCGCGGATAAAGGTCAGGATGGCGGTACGGCGGGGAGTCAGAGTCGTCATGGAGTACATTTGTACTCTTTCCGGGTTTCCCTGACAAGAACCATCAGTCCGCAAATCTGCCCCCTGTAGGAGCGAGGCTTGCCCGCGAAGGCGGTGTGTCAGGTGCGCAGCCTTCTCGGGCAAGCCTCGCTCCTACGGGTTTCAGGTGAGTCCTGAGAGGTAGGGCCATGGGTAGATCCCGCGTTCGTGGCCGTCGCTGAAGATCAGTTGCAGGCCGTAGCCCTGGGAATTGAGTTCGACGACACGGATGCGCTCATCGACTTTCACCGTCAGCCCTTGCAACCGAAACGCCCGGCATTGCGAACACGGGCATTGCCGGCGCAATTCAGCGTGGTCGAGCAATTGCTCACGCCCATCCGGCCAGTTCAGGCGCAGTTGCTGTCTGCTTGGGCAATTGCCGATCGCTACCGGGCTCATTGCAACTGACCCAACGCAATGCGCACGGCCTTGCGCACTTCCGGATCACCGTCGTCCTGTGCCGCCTGCAAGGGCGCGATGGCGCCTTTATCGTTCAACTCCCCAAGCGCCAGCGCGGCTTCCTTGCGCAGGTTGCTGATGCGGTGGCCGAGGGTGTCGATCAGCGCGTCGAGCGCCGGCGCATAGCGCAAGCGGCCGAGGCTGCGGGTGGCGCGCAGGCGCACTTGCCAGTAATCGTCGCCCAAGGCTTCGACCAGTGCCGGCCCGGCGTCGGCATGCCCGACCTTGCCCAGGGTGGTGGCCGCCTCTTCGCGCACTTGCCAGGCCTGGTCCTGTAAGGCCTGGCGCAGGGCCGGCAGCACCTGGGCATCGCACGCCAGGCCCAAGGCCCCGGTAGCGGCACGGCGGACTTCGGTGTCCGGATCGGCACTGGCCAATCGGGCCAGCGCCGGCAAGGCATCGAGCTGCTTGAGCCAGCCAAGCACGCCGACGGCTTCGCGGCGAACGCTGGCGTCTTCATCATTCAGCGCAACCGCAGCCGCTTGAGCCGCATCGGGAAAACGCAACTCGCGCAAGGCCCTGAACGCGGCGATGCGCACGCTGATGTCGGCATGCCCGGTCCACGGCAGAATCACCTGGCCCGCCGCTTCGCTCTTGAGCAGGCTGAGGCTTTGCGCGGCAGCGGCCTGCACCGCCACAGAGGGATCGGTCAGGGCCTGGCACAATGCTTCGACCACCGGCCCGTCCTCCCAGGCTTCCAGCAACCGTGCCGCTTCGGCGCGGACCTCTTCGGTCGGGTCTTGCGCCAGCCGGTCGACCAGCCACAGCAAGCCATCCGGCTCCTCGAGATCGGCCAGTTCGATCAGGGCAATCCGCCGCACTCCGGGGTCTTCATCGGTCAGGCGCGGTTGCAGGGCGAGAATGTCATCGTTATCGGTTACATCGAATAGAGAGGTCATAGGGCAAATCGCGGCAGTTTATTTTCAGGGGGAAGTCCGAGAGGGTTCAGGCGCGGCAGCTGCCGACCGTCTTCGTGACGCAGCAACTCAAGGCAATGACGCTTCAAGCGGGAAAATGCGTGACTTGTCACCAGCTCGGTGGTGCGAGGCCGGGGAAAATCCAGGCGCAGGTCTTCGATGATCCGGCCCGGACGCGAACTCATCACCAGCAGCCTGTCGGCGAGGAACAGCGCTTCGTCGATGTCATGGGTGACGAACACCACGGTGGTGCGGATGCGCGTCCAGATGTCCAGCAGCAGTTCCTGCATGTTCAACCGGGTCAGGGCATCGAGGGCGCCGAACGGCTCGTCCATCAGCAACAGCCGAGGACGATTGATCAGCACCCGGGCGATTTCCACCCGCTGCTGCATGCCGCCGGACAGCTGATCGGGCCAGCGCTCGGCAAAACCTTCGAGGCCCACCAGGGTCAGGATTTCGTCGGCGGCCCGGTGCCGCTCGGCTTTGCCGATGCCACGCATTTTCAGGCCGAAGGCGACGTTGTCGCGCACCGTGCGCCAGGGGAACAGCGTGTGATGCTGAAACACCATGCCGCGTTGGGGTGATGGACCAGAGACCTGCGCGCCGTCGACTTTCAGGGTGCCGGTATGGGATTGCAGATGCCCGGCCAGCGCGCCGAGCAAGGTCGATTTGCCGCAACCGGACGGTCCGAGAATGCACACGAACTGCCCCGGTTCGATCTGGCAGTCCAGGCCTTGCACCGCTTCGAAGGCGTGTTTGTCTTCGCCGAGGACAATGGACAATTGACGGATGTCGATCCGCCCTTCAGGGGTTTGCATCACGCTCATCAGGCTTTTCCTCGTGGTCGGTGCCAGGGCGTGAGTAACCCGCCCAGCCGTTTGATCAGCAGACTGCTGCCCATCCCGAGTACGCCGATCAGCAACATGCCGACCACGATGTCGGCGTAGTTCTGGAGGGTGTAGGACTCCCAGGTGTAATAGCCGATGCCGTACTGGCCGGAGATCATTTCCGCGGTCACCAGGCAGAACCAGGAAGTGCCCATGCCGATGGCGAGGCCGGTGATGATGCTCGGTGCAGCGCCCGGCAGGATCACTTCCAGCAGAATCGCCCGCCGCCCTGCCCCGAGGCTTTTCGCCGAGGCGATCAGCCGTGGGTCGACGCCTTCGACGCCATGCACGGTGTTGAGCAGGATCGGGAACAGCGCGCCGGTGAAGGTGATGAAGACCATCGACAGCTCTGACGACGGGAACATCAGGATCGCCAGCGGAATCCAGGCCACCGCCGGAATCGGACGCAGGACTTCCAGGGGTGGCAGCAACACGTCTTCAGCCCATTTCGAGCGACCGATGGCCAGACCGAGGGCGACGCCGATGATCAGCGCCGCGAGGTAACCGGCAAACACCCGGCCGAGGCTGCTGCTCAGGTGCTGGACGAGCTTGCCGGAATCGCCGAGACCGAGGGCGGCTTCGATCACCGCCAGCGGTGTCGGAACGTTGGCGAAGGTGACCAGGCCGAGGTTCCAGCGGCCACTGGCGGCGAGTTGCCAGAACAGGAGGCAGAGCAGCAACGAGGCGGCTCTTGGAACCCAACGCAAATATGATCCGTACACAATTCTTCCTCTCAACCCTGAACCCTTGTGGGAGCGGGCTTGCTCGCGAATGCGGTCTGACATTCAACATCGATGTCGACTGACCCACCGCATTCGCGAGCAAGCCCGCTCCCACAGTTGATCGTTGGTGGATTCGATATTTTCATACGACGTCGTTCCCTTGCAGGAGCCGGCTGGCTGGCGAATGCGGTCTGACATTCAACATTGATGCAGGCTGGTCAGACGCATTCGCCAGCAAGCCGGCTCCTACAGAGGGCCTTGGGGTCAGCGAACGGCAACGGCCTGTGCGGTGGCATCTGTGAAGTCGAACACCTTGCCGCCCTGTGCCGTGGCGAATTGCTGGGCCTGGCCCTTGAGTAGAAACGCGCTCAGGCGCCCTTTCGCATCACTGGCAAACCACGCCTGGTCCGCCAGCAACTTGATCCCGCTGTCGCTCGCCTGGGCATACACCGCGCGGATGTTCTTGCCTTCCTGCTTCAGGCTGGCCAGCGCGGTAAACGCCGACTCCGCCGAGGCGTATTGACGAACCCTGGGCTCGCCACGCACCCAGACTTCGGCCACATGGCTGAAATCGGTAATGGGCTTGCCGCTCAGTGCATCCACCGCGTTCAGCGGCGTCGGCTCGTAATTCGCAAGCTGTGCGCTGTAATCCAGGTTCGAGGCCTTGAACGCGGCGCGGATGTACTGGTCGTCAATGAAGGTGTTCAGGTCGAGACCGCGGTCAGCCTTCTTCAGCAGCTTCAGGGTATCGATGGCGGTACCGACCGCCTGACGGTACTCCGGCTTCCAGCTCAGGTCGCGGGTCTGCACCCCGAGCGGACCGTAGAACAGGTAATTGACCTCGGCATCGACCCCGGTGACCTTGGCGATCAACTCGCTGTACTTCTCGGGCTCGGCCGTCAATAACTGGTTGGCTTCGATACTGGCGCGCAGGTAGGCGACGACAATTTCCGGGTACTTTTTCGCGTACGCCTGATCGACCAATGCGCCGTGGAAAGTCGGGGCATTCGCCTGGGAACCGTCATAGATCTTGCGAGCAAAACCACGGCTCGGGAACAGTTCGGCGAAGGGCACGAAGTCGGCGTGGGCGTCGATTTTCCCGGCCTGCAATGCCGAACCTGCGACTTCCGGTGGCTGGGCGATGATGTTCACGTCTTTCAGTGGATCCCAGCCCTGGGCGGCCACGGCGCGCAGCAACATGCCATGGGCGGTGGAGGCGAACGGCACGGAAATGGTCTTGCCCTTGAGCTCGGCCAATGACTGCACCGCCGAAGCGCTCGGCACCACGATGCCGTTGCCGCTGCCCTTGATACTGCCCGACAGCACACTGATGAACAGGCTGTGCTTGCCCGCGGTTTCGAACGCCACGCCGTTGAACGAACCGGGGAAATCGGCCATGGCGCCGAAGTCGAGTTTGCCGGCAACCATCTCGTTGGTCAGGGGCGCGCCGCTGGTGAAGTTCTTCCACTGCACCTCGTACCTGGCGTCCTTGTACGGGCCGTCGTGGGGCAGGTATTTGTCCAGCAGACCGAGCTCGCGAATCAACAGGCCGCCGGCGGCACAGTTGATCGTGGTGTCCTGGGTACCGATGGCAATGCGGATGGTTTCGGCTGACGCCGACAGGGTGAATGAAGCCAGTACCAGACCGGCAAACGCTGCACGCAGCAATATTGGCAAAGACATGGGTAAGTCCCCTCGAATCATTTACAGGATGTTCGTCTCCGCCACGATCAGGGCGCGGTGGGAAACGAGGGGTGTCTTGAAGCGAGCGTCCGGGGGTTACCGGATGGCTTTCAGGTTGACCGGGCGGGCCTCTTCGCGGGCAAGCCCGCTCCCACAGGTTGCTTGGCGTACTCAAGATTTACGGTTGGCCTCGCCCCCCTGTGGGAGCGGGATTGCCCGCGAAGGCGTCCTGTCAGTCAGCGCAACAAATAGGGTATTTCCACTTTCACCGCACCGGTCGGGCAGTCCTTTTCACACGGCATGCAGTACCAGCATTCATCGAAGGCCATGTAGGCTTTCTGGGTGGCCGGGTTGATCGCCAACAGGTCCATCGGGCAAACATCGACGCACACGGTGCAGCCTTTGTGGGCGATGCACAGGTCCTCATCGACCGTGACCGGTGCGTTGGAGCGAAAGAATATTTCCTGGGGTTGATAGGCCATTTCGTGGTCTCTCTTCTGGTGAGGCTCAGGCAGCGAATGCGCCAACCCGCAGCCGGTCGTACGCCTGCATTTCTTCGGCGTCGAGCGGGATGATGTAAGGCTCGACGGCTTTCTTGAAACTGCTCATCAGGCCGTTTTCACCCTTCTTCAAATGGCAATGGCAGAACCAGTCGCTGTCGTTGCGTTGCGGGTGGTCGACCCGATAGTGGTAAAGCCCCCAGCGACTCTCGGCGCGGAACAGCGAGGCCCGAGCGGCCATTTCCGCGCAATCGCGGATCATGCTGACTTCCATCGCACGCATCAGTTCGTGGGCGTTGTGGGCCTTGATCTGATCGAGATCGCGCTGGATATCGCTGAAGCGTTGCAGGCCAATCTGCATTTTTTTCGTCACTTTCGGCGGCTGCAGGTAATCGTTGACGAAGCGTCGCAGCTTGTACTCGACCTGGGCCGGCGGCAGACCGTGTTCCCGGTCCAGTGGCGCATAGACCCGTGCCTTTTCCGTTTCGATCTGCCGGGCATCGACGGCTGAAAACTCGCGTCCGGCGACAAAATCCGCCGCGTTGGTACCGGCAAACCAGCCATAGGTGAACGCGCCGAGCATGTAGTTGTGCGGCACCGCGGCCATGTCACCCGCCGAGTACAACCCCTTGACCGACGTCTCGGCCTTCTCGTTGACCCATACCCCCGACGCCGAGTGACCGCTGCAAAAACCGATCTCCGAGATGTGCATCTCGACCATTTGCGTGCGGTAGTCAGTGCCGCGGTTGGCGTGGAACTGGCCACGGCTCGGGCGTTCGTTGCTGTGCAGGATCTCTTCGATGTTCTGGATGGTTTCCTCGGCCAGGTGATCGAGCTTGAGAAACACCGGGCCGTTGCCGCTTTCAAGTTCCTGGTGGAACTCCCACATCATCTGCCCGCTCCAGTAGTCGCACTCGATGAAGCGCTCGCCCTTGTTGTTTGCGGTGTAGCCCCCCAATGGACCGGTGACGTAGGCGCAGGCCGGGCCGTTGTAATCCTTGATCAACGGGTTGATCTGGAAGCATTCCAGGTTCGCCAGTTCCGCGCCGGCGTGATAGGCCATGGCATAACCGTCGCCGGCATTGGTCGGGTTTTCATAGGTGCCCATCAGGTAACCCGAGGACGGCAACCCCAGGCGCCCGGCCGCACCGCAGCACAGAATCACCGCCTTGGCCTTGATCACGTGGAAGTCGGCGGTGCGGCAATCGAAGCCCATCACGCCGTTGACCGCGCCCTCTTCGTCGGTCAGCAGGCGTGTGCAGACCAGCCGATTGGTAATGCTCACCCGTGCCCGTTTCAACTGGCGGTACAGGACTTTCTTGATGTCATGCCCTTCCGGCATCGGCAGCACGTAAGCGCCCATGTGGTGGACCTTCTTCACCGCGTAGTCGCCGGTTTCGTCCTTCTCGAATTTCACGCCCCAACGGTCCAGTTGCGAGAGGGTTTCAAAGCTGTGGGTCGCGTAGGCATACACCGCCGCCTGATTGACGATGCCGTCATTGGCGATAGTGATTTCCTTGGTGTACTGCTCTGGCGTCGAGTGGCCGGGAATGATCGCGTTGTTCAGGCCGTCCATGCCCATGCTGATCGCGCCGCTGCGTTTGACGTTGGCCTTGTCGATCAGCAGTACCCGCAGATCGCGGTTGCGCTCCTTGGCCTTGATCGCCGCCATGGGTCCGGCGGTGCCGCCGCCGATCACGACGATGTCGTATTCCTGTTCGAGGGTGCTTCTAGTCATGGAGCCGTTAGTCTTCGAGCTGTGGGTCATGCCTGATCCCCTTTTTGCCGGTCGATCCGCAGGCGGTACTGGAAGGCATCGCCGCGGTAGTAAAGGTGTTCGAAGTCCAGGGGCTGGCCGCTGGCGTCGTGGGTCAGGCGCTCGATGCGCATGATCGGCGCGCCGGCTTCGACGTTCAGCGCCTGGGTCAGGTCGCTGTCGGCGAGTACGGCGTCTATGGCCAGATCGGCGTGACCCAGGGCCAGGCCGCAGTCGTTCTCGAGGATCAGGAAAATGTCGCGGGTGACCAGATCGGCCTTCTCCAGCCGCTCGCCGATGGCCTTGGGCAGGTAGGTGATTTCCAGCGAGATCGGTTCGCGGTTGATCAGCCGCACCCGCTTGATCTGCGCCACGGTCTCCCCTTCAACGACCTGCAAACGCTCGGCGACGAGTTTGTCCGCCGGTATGAATCTGAAGCTGCGCAGGCGGTTGATCACCTCATAGCCACGACCGGTCATGGACTCGGCCAGGCCTTGCAAGGTGCTGACATTCTGAAAGGTTTTCGGTTTGGCGACGAAGGTGCCCTTACCGTGGATCTTGAAGATCAGGCCTTCTTTCTGCAGGTCCCCCAGCGCCTGGCGCACGGTGATGCGGCTGACCTTGAACAGCGCGCCGAGCTCGCTTTCGGACGGCATCTGGCTGTCTTGCGGGTATTTGCCGTCGAGGATGCGGGCGCGCAGTACATCCCGCAGTTGGGTGTGTAGCGGAACACTGCTCAGGGATAGAACGTTATCGGTCATGGCAGATCACTTGTTATAACGAGTTATGACGTGATCTTAAAGTTCTAATGGCGGTCCGGGAAATATTGTTTGGGCATAAGGTTAGATGCTCAGCGCTAATCCCTGTGGGAGCGAGACCGGCTTGCCGGCGAAGGCGTAGTGTCAGCCAACCTCATTGCTGACTGTACCAACGCTTTCGCCGGCAAGCCGGTCTCGCTCCCACAGATTCAACCGCGTTTGAGTATCCGGTCCATCACCCAATCGGTCTTCATCGCCTGCTCGGCCACCGCCGGATGCCGGGCTTCGCCCCGGATCTGCGCGTTCATGCCCAGCACGTGATGCCACTGGATGTGGTGGTGATTTTCGATGTGCAGGCTGAGGTGTTCATCGGCTTCAAGCTGAACCGGATGCTCATCGAATACGGAAAAGCTGATCCGCCCTTGGCTGCCGATCACCTCGACCCGATCCTCGCGCCGATCCGCGACAAAGTTCCAGCAACCCATACCCATCGCCCCGCTGGCAAAGCGCCAACTGGCACTGACCGCATCTTCGGCGGCATACAACCCGGCCTGTCGCGCAGTGAAACCGGCAACTTCGACGATGTCACCGAGCAGGTACTGAAACAGGTCGAGGCCATGGCTGGCCAGGTCTGCGAAATAGCCGCCGCCGGCAATCGCCGGATCGGTGCGCCAGTTGCCGGCACCGCTGCGATCCTCTGCCGACGGCGCCTTGGTCAGGGTCCAAGTCAGGTGCCGGACCTCGCCGATCCGCCCCGCTTCCAGCCATTGCCGCACTTGTTGGAAGCGCGGCAACGAACGTCGGTAATAGGACACGAACAGGTGCAGCCCGGCATCGGCAAAGACCTGTTGCATCTCCCGGCTTTGCCCGGCATTCAGCGACATCGGTTTTTCGACACAGCAATGTTTACCGGCGGCGGCCACCCTCAAGGCGTACGCGTAATGACTGTCGGGCGGCGTGGCGATGTACACCGCGTCCACCTCGGGATCCTTGATCAACGCTTCGACGTCAGTGCAGGTCCTGGCGATGCCGTGGCGCGCGGCATAATCGGCAACCGCCCCCAGTCGTCGCCCCATCACCGCCACCAGCGCCGAGCCGGGAGCCTTGTAGAAGGCCGGTCCGCTCTTGCGCTCAGCGACGCTGCCACACCCGATCATGCCCCAGCGCACCACGTTCATATTCACTCCTTGATAATTAGCCGACGCGCAATGCGCGCAAATCCAGACGACCGTCCTTGAGCGGCGGGCCCTGTAGGAGCCAGGCTTGCCGGCGAAGAACGATAACGCGGTATTACAGATACACCGCAGCGCCTGGTTCGCTGTAGGAGCCAGGCTTGCCAGCGAAAGCGGCCTCGAGCCTTGCGCCGCCAACAAAAAAGCCTTCGCCAGCAAGCCGGCTCCTACAGTTCAGCCGACGCGCAATGCGCGCAAATCCAGACGACCGTCCTTGAGCGGCGGGCACCAGTAGTAGCCGCCCGTGATCGGCCGACTCATGCGGTACAACCCGTCGGTAATGCCATCTTCCAGACCGCTCATGCGCCGCAGTTGGGCTTCGAACGCATCAAGGGAGAAACCGAAGGCGAGAAACATCAGGCCGGCGCGGTCACCTTCGATCCACGGCATCGAGCGGCGCACCACGAACGCTTCGGGGGCGAAGCTTTCCTGGGCGGTACGTTTGACGTGGGCGGAGATCGGCGCGTCGTCGAGTTCTTCGTTGTCGCTCAGCCGACGGCCCATGATGTTGTCCTTCTCATGGGACGCCAGCGCGTGAAAGCCCTTCAGGTCATGCTGCCACTGCTGGATCGCGGCGAAGCTGCCACCCACCTGGCCTTCAGCGCCCTCTCCCACCAGCGCGGCGGCCACGGCGGCTTCATCGTGGGGGTTTTCGGTACCGTCTTCGTAGCCGGTCAGGTCATGCCCGGTGAGGTGGCGGAAGGTTTCGTTCATCTGCACCAGGCGCAAGGCGGGCGCCAGGGCTGCTTCGATGGCGTTGCTGCGATTGAGCAACTCGCCACGGTCGACGCCGTGCAACCAGCACCACAGCGCGTGTTGGGTCGACGGGTTGTCGACGCCGACCCCGGTCAACGCCGGAAAGGCACGCAGACCCTCGATTTGGCCATGAAGCGCCTTGACCAGGGACTCGCCGAAACCGACCACTGCGGATTTACCGTCCACCAGCTGCATCAAGTTGCCGAGCGCGGCCGGGAGTGCAGCGGCGGATTCCAGTGCGAAGAACATATGACGGGCTTGAGGTGGGACTGGGGTGGCGAGAATGCCCGGCTGGTAGTGACTCATATGAACTCCTTTGGAAAGAACGCGAAGTTTACTCGCAGCGTTGACGCTTGTGTGTTGCCGGGGCAAAAGATCGCTGCTCGCTTATCACGGCGCACCGGGCACCGGGCTGGGACTTTGAACAATCAGGACGGCCAGCATGCCGTGGGTCATGACAAACCGTGCAGTAATCTGCTAAAACGATTCAGCTATGTTGATCAAGCACGCAGCCTGCAAAGAATTCAAACCACTGCGTGACGGCTTTACGGCCTGTCGCCACTACTTTCGACAGCCACATCGTGATCAGGCCTTGACCTGATCACCAAGCGTAGCGATAACAGACCTAATCCGCACCACCCAATCCAGACGGGGTAGCGACATGACCACTGCACATCTACTTGGCAATCTGTTTCCCTCTGCCGGCGACATCCCGGAAAAATACCGCCTCGACGGCCAGATCGAACAGCGTGAATACCTGGTCGACGGCGAGCTGAAAACCTGGGCCGGGCCTCTCGCCCAGGTCCGCAGCCCGGTCTACCTGAGCGGTGAAAACGGCGACGAACAAGTCATCCTCGGCAGCACGCCATTGCTCGACGCCGACACTGCATTGATCGCTCTGGACGCCGCCGTCCGCGCCTATGACCGGGGTCAGGGGTTGTGGCCGACCATGCGCGTGGCCGAGCGGATCCAGCACGTCGAAACCTTCCTCGGCCGCATGCGCGAACAGCGTGAAGCGGTGGTCAAGTTGTTGATGTGGGAGATCGGCAAGAACCTCAAGGACTCGGAAAAAGAGTTCGACCGCACCTGTGATTACATCGTCGACACCATCAACGCCCTGAAGGAACTCGACCGCCGCTCCAGTCGCTTCGAGCTGGAACAGGACACCCTCGGCCAGATCCGGCGCGTGCCCATGGGCGTGGCGTTGTGCATGGGGCCTTACAACTACCCGTTGAACGAAACCTTCACCACGCTGATTCCGGCCCTGATCATGGGCAACACCGTGGTGTTCAAACCGGCCAAGCTGGGTGTGCTGCTGATCCGTCCACTGCTGGAAGCCTTCCGCGACAGCTTTCCGGCCGGGGTGATCAACGTGATCTACGGCAGCGGCCGCGAGACCGTCAGCGCGCTGATGGCCAGCGGCAAGATCGACATTTTTGCGTTTATCGGCACCAACAAGGCCGCCAGCGACCTGAAAAAACTGCACCCAAGACCGCACCGTTTGCGCGCGGCACTGGGTCTGGATGCGAAGAACCCCGGCATCGTCCTGCCCGAGGTGGATCTGGACAACGCCGTGAACGAGGCCGTCACCGGAGCCCTGTCCTTCAATGGCCAGCGTTGCACCGCGCTGAAAATCCTCTTCGTCCATGAAGACGTGGTCGAGGCGTTCATCGATAAATTCAATGCCAAACTCGCCACGCTCAAACCCGGCATGCCGTGGGAAAGCGGCGTGGCGCTTACCCCGTTGCCGGAGGCAAGCAAGGTCGATTACCTGCACTCGCTGGTGGCCGATGCGGTGAGCAAAGGCGCCGCCGTGGTCAACCCCAACGGCGGTGAAGCCCGCGCCTCGTTCTTCTACCCCGCCGTGTTGTACCCGGTGACACCGCAGATGCGCGTCTACGAGGAAGAACAGTTCGGCCCGGTGGTGCCGATCGTGCCTTATCGACATCTGGACACGGTGATCGACTACGTCCTGGAATCGGACTTCGGCCAGCAGTTGAGCATCTTCGGCACCAACCCGGTGGCGGTGGGTCGGCTGGTGGACACCTTCGCCAACCAGGTCGGGCGGATCAACCTCAACGCCCAGTGCCAGCGCGGGCCGGACACCTACCCGTTCAACGGCCGCAAGAACTCCGCCGAGGGCACGCTGTCGGTACATGATGCGCTGCGGGTGTTTTCGATTCGCACGCTGGTGGCAACCAAGTTCCAGGAAACCAACAAGGAACTCATCAGCGACATCATCAGCGGACGCAGTTCGAGTTTCCTGACCACCGATTACATCTTCTAAGGAGATCAAGCCTGAGCACATTCAGGGCCCACCGACTGCCACCGCTGCTGCGCCGGATGCTGCGTCCGTTACTGGATCCGTATCGGCGCTATCGCCACGCCAGACTGATCCACGCGGTGCGCGTGTCGCTTGGGTTGCTGGCGACGATCCTGCTGACCACCGGGATCAACCTGCCCCACGGTGAGTGGGCGTCGGTGACGATGCTGGTGGTGATCGGCGGCTTGCAGCATCACGGCAATATCGGCAAAAAAGCCGCCGAGCGCGCCATCGGCACCCTGATCGGGGCCGGTGTCGGTCTGGCACTGGTGGCGCAAGAGGCCTGGCTGGGAATGCCATGGCTGACCTATTTCGCGATGGCCGTGGTGTGCGGTTTCTTCTCGTACCACGCCATCGGCAAGGGCGGTTATACCGCGCTGCTGTCGGCGATCACCGTGTTCATTGTCGCCGGGCATGGCGACAATCCGATCACCGACGGGTTGTGGCGCGGGGTCGACATCCTGATCGGCATCGCCCTGGCCCTGGCGTTTTCCTTCGCCCTGCCGCTGTACGCCGTTTATTCCTGGCGCTACAATCTGGCCGATGCCTTGCGCGACTGCGCGGCGATTCACGGCCGCATCATCAATGGCCAGTCGGTCAGCGATGACGAATACCATAAAATCATGGGCCGCCTGAACACGGTGATGGTGCAACTGCGCTCGCTGATGCCGTCGGTGTCCAAGGAAGTGCGGATTTCCATGACCGAACTCGAGGCCATCCAGCGTCATTTGCGCCTGTGTATCAGCACCCTGGAAATCCTCGGCAACACCCGACCGGAGGCCAACGACGCCGATGCCATGGCCAATCTGCGCTCCACGCTCAAAGCCGAACATCGGCTGATCCGGGTGCAACTGATCGGCATGGCCCGGGCGTTGAAATCCGGTGCCACCCAGCGCCTCAGTCGGCCCGCCGAACTGCCGACCGATGCCAGCCTGGATGTCCCTGTCTATAACGCCCTGGACGGTTACCGGCTGCTGAACCGCCAGCTGGCCGCCAACATCGGCCAGATGCGCCAGCGCCTGGCCAAGACCGCGCCGCGCTGGAACATCTGACGCTGGTTCATGGCGTGACCGTGCGCCGGAATTTCAGGGTCCAACCCTGCTGCATGCCCGCAGCCGCCAGTAGAATCGCGGCGACACCCAGCCATTGCAGGGGCTCCAGGCGATGGCCGAAGGCAAACCAGTCGACGAAGATCGCCGCAATCGGGTAGATGAACGACAACGCACCGGTCAGTGCCGTCGGCAGTTTTTGAATCGCGCCGTACAGCAGCACATACATCACGCCGGTGTGGACGATGCCCAGGGTCACCAGGCTGGCCCAGGCGCTGGGTGCTTGCGGCAGCGCCGAGAAGTGCGCGAACGGCGCGAGCAGCAGCACGCCAGTGCTGACCTGGATCAGCGCGATCAGGTGCGGCGGCGTACCGGTCAGGCGCTTGATGATCAGTGCCGCAATCGCATAAAGAAACGCCGCCCCCAGCGCCAGGGCGATGCCCATCAGGTAATCGTTGCCGCTGCCACCCTGGTCGCCATGGGCACTGACAATCGCCAGCATCCCCAAAAACGAGATGCCCAACCAGAACAGTTTCTGCAGGGTGATTTTCTCGTTGAGAAACAACGCAGCCAGCCCCACCAGCATGAACGGCTGAACGTTGTACACCGCGGTACCGATGGCAATCGAGGCGCGGGAGTAAGACGCGAACAGCAATACCCAGTTACCGACAATCGCCACGCCGCTGAGCACCGCCAGCAGGAAGGTAGTGCGGGTCAGGATACCGGGGCGCAGGAAGCCGAATGCCGCGCAAATCAGCACCAAGGTGCCGGCACCGAACACGCAGCGCCAGAACACCACGTCCAGTACCGGTTGGCCGGACACCAGCACGAACCAGCCGATGGTCCCGGAAATCAGCATGGCGGCGGTCATTTCGAATGAGCCGCGACGTATTGTCTTGTCCATCATCAGACTCCTGTGTTTGAGCCCAAAGTATGCCCATCCGCCTGGGGACTTCTCCAGCGCAAAAATCAGGCTAAACTCCAGTTCTGCCTTTTTTATCAAGGCGGTTCCGATTAATTGCCTAATCGAGGTTGCGCCATGACCGACGACATCGACCAGGTGCTGATCACGGCCTTGATGGAAGACTCACGGCGCTCACTCAAGGCCCTGGCGCACATCAGCGGGCTGTCCTCGCCCAGCGTTGCCGAACGCCTGCGCCGCCTCGAGGAACGTGGCGTGCTCAAGGGCTACACCGTCGAGATCGATCCCAGATGTTTCGGCTATCAACTGCAGGCCATCGTCCGCATCCGTCCGCTGCCGGGTCAGTTGCAGGAGGTGGAGCGGCAGATCCAGGCCATCCCCGAATTCACCGAGTGCGACAAAGTCACGGGCGACGACTGCTTCATCGCCCGCCTGCATGTGCGCTCGATGGAACAACTGGACACCCTGCTCGACCGCCTCAATAGCCACGCCGAAACCAACACCGCTATTGTCAAGAAAACGCCGGTTAAGCGCCGGTTGCCGCCGATGGCGTTCTGAGGGGCGGCGGGGTTGTTTGATCGTGTACATATCCGTTTCTGCGGTAACGGCTGCTGACGGTTCCGCTCTTACAGCGGGTCACTTGGAAAAGCGCCAAGTAACCAAGCGCTCTTGCCCCTGTCGTTCGGTGCCTCGCTAATGCTCGGCATGCCCTCGCTCCGGTCCTGCTCCGTGGGCCCGCCGCGATCGGCCATCCATGGCCGTGCGCGGCTAACCCGGCATCCATGCCGGGTTGCCCACTGCGCAGAACCTCCACTCGGCCTCTCGAGGGGGCGTACACCGCAAAAGCAACAGCAACAGCAACAGCAAAGCGAGGCGGCCTACCGGCCGGCCTATCCTTCGAAGCGTACGCCCCCCCTATAGGAGCAAGCTTGCTCCGGGCGGCGTTCCGACGATGGTCATTAACGATAACGCTGTGAGCCTGGTTCCCCGCGACACTTTATAAAGACAATAAAAAAACCCGCCGGAGCGGGTTTTTTTATTCAAGGCCGGCGATCAGTCATCGCGGCTCATGATGCCGAAGATCTGCAACAAGCTGACGAACAGGTTGTAGATCGATACATACAGGCTGATGGTCGCCATGATGTAGTTACGCTCGCCGCCGTGGATGATGGCGCTGGTCTGGAACAGAATGCAGACCGAGGAGAACAGCACGAAACCTGCGCTGATCGCCAGTTGCAGGCCGCTGATCTGGAAGAAGAAGCTGGCAACCACCGCACCCAGCAACACGAAGAAACCTGCAGTGATGAAGCCACTGAGGAAACTCATATCCTTTCGGGAGATCAGCACATAGGCCGACAGGCCGCCGAACACCAGCGCGGTCATCGCGAAGGCCGAGCTGACGACTTCGGCACCGCCCTGCATGCCCAGGTAACGGTTGAGGATCGGGCCGAGCAGGAAACCCATGAAACCGGTCAGGGCAAATGCCGACACCAGGCCCCAGGCGGAATCACGGAGCTTGTTGGTCAGGAAGAACAGGCCGTAGAAACCGATCAGCACCACAAAAATGTTCGGGTAACCGACCCGCATCTGCTGGGCGACATACGCCATCACGCCGCTGAATGCGAGGGTGAGTGCGAGTAAGCCGTAAGTGTTGCGCAGGACGCGGCTAACCTCTAGCTGCTCAGCCTGCACGCTGTTATTAACTGCGTAATCCTGTTCGCGCATGGCGACACTCCTGTTGGTTTGAAACGTTCAGTCGCAAAGATCATAACAGACGCTCTGTAACAAGCTATCGAGAGAGTTTGACAGTGTGTTTCATTCAGGTATTATGGCGCCCGCAACACAAACGGAGGTGTGGCCGAGTGGTTTAAGGCAACGGTCTTGAAAACCGTCGACTGTAACAGGTCCATGAGTTCGAATCCCATCGCCTCCGCCATTTTTATACGACAAAGCCCTGATTTTTCAGGGCTTTGTCGTTTCTGCGGTTCGGCGAAAACTCCACCACACCCAAAGCGTTACAAAACTTTTCGGGTGTCGTTACAAAACTTTCCGGTTTTCCCTTCATCTGCGCCCTGTCGACCGCTACGTTTTCACATCGTGTTTCACAGCATTTCGGATGCTACGCTGACCTCTTCACGGAGGATTCGCCATGCCAAACTCAGACCTGCTCCCTTCCCTGCTATTCAAGATCAACGAAAACCAGCTTGCCCTTGAGGCTGCCATCCTGGAGCTTTCAAAGTGGGTGGAGCAACGCGGATCAGCCGAGATCGCCGACAACGTTCGCGGGGCTCTGGAAACAATCGACCGCAATGAGGAGTTCATCAAGATGACACTCGCGGTGCTCATGACACCTGAGTGATTCCCCCGTCTCCAGCTCTAGGCCCCGACGTCCTACCTGCTGAGCAGGACCTGTTACAAGCCGAGTGAAGCCGGCCCAATGATGGATTGGACCGAGTGTCCATCGCGTACCAGTAATATTCGCCCATCATTAAATTCTGTCTCCTCTCTTACCCCTGTAGCAAATTCTAAGTAACCGTTTTCGGCTCCAATCCCGAGCACTGTCGCTACTGTCAAATACCTTTGTGCATTGGTGCCCAACCTCCACGAATCCAGACATTCATGCATTTTTCAAGATGCTACGTTTTCCTTCACGGAGGAATCGCGTTGCCAAATTCAGACCTGCTCCCTGAGTTAAAGGTTCGAGTGAACGGGGGCCTGCTGCTTTCAATTCCATAACCATGATATTGGATGCAGTCCTCGACGGGTTCGGTCTTGCATTTCTACCTCTAGATAAAGTCCAGGAGGATCTGGCCAGTAGCCGCTTGGTCAGGGTGCTGTAGGACTGGACACCTTGTTTCCCTGGTTATCACCTCTACTACCCGAGCCGTCGCCAGCCCCCCCCCCCGCTTTTGCACTTTTAGTGACGGCTTTTCGGAACAGGCTAAGTCGCTAGCCGAAAGCAATGGCAAGGGCGATCAAGTCCAGTGCTCGTCAGTAAGGCGTTGCGCTCATCGAGCACTTTCAAACGGTTCACCTAAACGAAGGCAAGGACGAAGTTTTCCGGTAGCATCGCGCTCTCTCGTAAACATACGGTCAAGACTCTAAGGAAGACGGACATGACGGCTACAACGGACTCGCCCAACCTTTCCGAAAAGGCATTGCAGTTAGCGGAAAAAGTGTTCGATGCTCTTTGGAGTGCCGGTGGACCTCAAGATGCATGGCATTGGGCATTATTGGTTTTGATCGTCTTGATTGCCGCAGGTGCCGTCGCGACCGTTACGTTCAAGGCCTTGGGCAGTGCTGTAGAGCATCTTGTAAAGCTTGTCGAGGTGTACAAATCAAGCGGTTTACCAATGTGGCTAAACGAGGACAATAAGTCGCGGGTACGTCGAAGAAAGCAATTTTGTGGAGTACTTGATGCCGACCTGGCTTACTTAGCCAAAGCAGAAAACTGGAATGATCAGTATTTCACGGACCTTGAAGCCGAAGTGGAGACTGAAGGGGGATATTACGCGACGGCCTGGCATCGACTGCGAAGAAAGAAATCATTTGGACTGCGCAAAGAACGTTCTCTCATTCAGGCAATCACCTCAAGCACCGAGCGCGCAATGCAGCTTGTGGGAGAGCCAGGATCGGGTAAAAGTGTTGCATTGCGCCACTTAGCCAAACAATTGGCAGAACAAGGAAGAAAATCAAACGACAAGAACGCTATAGTACCGCTTTATATCAACCTTCGTGAAATGGATAATAATTATATAGGCGCGGTCACTGCCAATGACGTGCGCGAATTCGTCTTGGAAAACATACGTCGAGGCGATGCCGACACATCGGCCTTCGTCCGGGAGAACTGGGACGATTATTGCAATAGAGGCATTTGGTTATTTTTGTTTGATTCGTTCGACGAAATTCCAGCCGTCCTGCATTCTGAAGCCGGAAGTAATGTAGTGCGGCAATATTCACAAGCAATTCGTCAATTCCTTGAGGGCATGGGAGAATGCAAAGGAATTTTAGCATCTCGCGAATTCAAAGGGCCGGAAGCCCTACCTTGGAAAAAGTTGCGCATATTACCATTGAGTGGACAAAAGCAGGATGAGTTAATCCAAAACTCGTTTCTAAACGCCTCTCAAATGAGTCTGGTTCGCCAACACCTTGCAAATTCGGATAATAGCATCGGCGCAACACCACTTTTCCTAACTTTACTTTGCCGATATGTAAGGGACGAACAACGCGCACCTACCAACGACCACGACATACTCTTGCAACATATCGAGCGATTAGCGAGGCGAGAACCCGAATATCTACAGCGTAAATATAAATTTACCGTTGAAGAGCTGATTAATGGTGCTGAACGTCTGGCACAACTGTTTGCTGAAGATGACACATTGAGCCTCGCGCCGACTCTTGATCAAATCGTAACCCAATTGCCAACACAACTATTTTCTAGAGAGTCTATTGAGCGGATGATATCGGCGCTCGTAGATTGCAAAATTGGTCGCGCCGACGTACCTAATGCTGCACATGGGGACCGACGATTCGCTTTCGCCCATCGGCGATATCAAGAAGCACTTTTTGTCCGGTACCTTGCGCGACATCCCGAAGCTATTTCAGCCGCAGAACTTCTTAACGAGCCTCGCTGGAGAGAATACACTGTCACTCTGCTACAGACGCGAGCGCCAGAAGAGATAAAAAATCTACTGGATCTCGCTTGCACGATGCTGGATGAGCGCGCGGCAAATCAGGCGGCAGAGGGACACGCCCTCCCCCCTCTTCCATCACATTTGATGTACTTCAACTGGACTGCTGAAATAGCAGTTCCTCTTCTTAGTCTGCTCCAGGAAGGACTTGCCCGCAGGTTACAAGATGTTCCAATCACGCTATCCAATGCAGTTCACCACTTTTTAGAGCCGCGATGGCAAAATGGAGACACCTGGGATAGATGTGAGGTGCTTCGATTAGGAGGCCTGTTGCCTCATAACATCCTAGTAAATTATCTAGTTGAATCTTTCGAAAATGGTACTGTTACAGAACGTGCACATGCGTTTAAGCTGGCAGCCTTTGCTTCCGGGTTACCGGAATCAACTCGGACTTCTGTTCTGTCGATGCTATCAGATCAAGTTCTTATAGCAAGAGATCGTGCTGATCAACTTAGTTTAGAAGCAATGGCTGCAAGACTTCCCGCGAGCATGGGAGCTAATTTTGTAGTATCTCGTGGAAACAAAATAAGAAGAAATTTCCAGTGGATACAGAGTTTAGGGGGAGCGATCCGCATTACTATCCCCATGTCGTTAATCGAACGATCCGCTCATCTATTAATGAGCACCTCTTCAAGTTTTACTCAGCACCTGAACAAAAGCGGCCAATCCTTGCCGACTGCGCTAGACTTGAGCTTTCCGCTATTTTTTCTTATATTCATATGGACTTTTTGCATGACAAAATTGTCAGGCGAATCTTCTAACATGCTTTGGTTAATATTTGCAATTACAACATTTGCAACTTTGAGTTATGCCTTAATGCTATGTCCGTACCTAGTTCGGTCATATGGAAAAGAAATTGGTTTTTCTGAGGCCGCAAGCTGGGCACTTCGACTTCTAACCCCTCGAAAATTTTTTGTATTTACGGTAGGTAGTATTATTCTAGCTTCGACAGCTATTATTATTGGATGGCCACTAGGTTATGCAGTAGACTGGGTGACTCGCACCTATTTTAATATTAATCTATTGAATGTTGAAAAACCAAGCTTTGGAAGCCGCATAACGATAGGCTTAATTTCTAGCATGTCTTTAGTTTATGCTATAGGCATTGTATCAATAGCTGTAAACGCCCGAAAAAACCATCATCGCACGAAACTTTGGAATAATAATCTAGATCGTTTGAAGCGTTCAGAAAGCTCAGATGTTTCCATTCTATACTCTGCCACCAATATTGATGAGCTTGCGTGCTGGCTGCGAACCGATGAAACTTTGCTCGATGAAGCTCCACCAATCAGAGGGTTTTCAAGCTTTGTGCTAGACTCAATACGACAACTGGTTGGCATGAAAGCACCCAACTTCAACAAGTTACCAACCTGTCTGAGCTCAGATAAACTAAACATTTGGAAATTAGAACAAATGCGGCAAATATTAGAGGAGCGTTTCAAAGGATCTTCACACTAAAAATGATCCAACCTAACCTTATTGTCGTCAATGCGACGTTTGCTAGGCTAAAACGCAAGTCAGCAGTCACGCACGTCCATAACGGCGTTTATGGTAAATCCGGCGAGGGATCAGCTCTCGCCGACGGGCGCTTATGTAAAGACCGCTTTCGACCCTAGCTGGGTGAAAATGTTTTAGAGCACGTTTGATAGTCAGGATCGCAACGAAAAACGCGATCCTATGCAAATCAAACACTGGCAGAGTGCTTCCCCTCAAGCAGAGACAAGCTGAGCCTGGGGTTTGGGGAGCAACGGAACAGAAAGTGCACTTAAGCTCAGTCGCTACCCAGCATATTTTTCCAGCTTCACTTCACTATGAGATTGGTTTTACGGATTGAGGCTTTTACCTCAACTGCCAAAGAGTCAGCTAAACTTCCAACTGGTGCCGAAACTAATGTTTCCATATAGGATTGCCACTTTATATAGGTGTCATTAACCGCGTCATACTTGGCTTTCTCAGATTTTATTATTCCATTTTTTTTATAGAAACTTTTATAATAATAGTTACCCACCACTGACTGCGAGTCAAAGGAGCACCTAGATACCTTTTGCTTTAGCTCTCGATTTCTTTCGCGATCTCTGTCTCCACCCAGCACGGGCGTCCCGATAAAACTTCGCTGCAACTCACAATCATTAACCGACGACTCTAACAAGTCCATCATATTTTTAGATGGTAAATCACCTGGCGTTATCAATGACTGAAGCTGCTGCTTATATGGCATACTTGCATACGCAACAGACTTCTTACTAAGACTATCAATTTCTGCTTGCGGCACCCCACTTTCCTTTAGTATGCCAGCCACTCTATCAACGCTTTCTTTTAATATTTCTTCATCTGTTAACATTTTATGTGGTTCTGGGGGCGGAGGAGTATAAACCTGACACCCAACCAATCCAAGATAAAAAAAGGTCACAGCTAGACGCTTCATATTTACAACTCCATTTAAAATTCAGTTCCTTCCGATAGTTTTAACTCTACCATATGGAATTTCGTTAGCCATTTACCACGACACATTCCGAGCCTTGAGCCATGCCGCTTGAGAATTACCCACAGCAAAAATAACTTCAAGGTAAAAATCTACACATAATGGGGTTTGAGGAGCAATGGAACCGTGCGACCTGAGGTCGTCTGAATTTCTGTTTTACTGGAGAGTTTTCTCTTGATGAAACCGGTTGTTCCATCAACCGTTTCCTACCTGGACATGCGGAGCCGGTAACAGCTCAGTGTGAAGCTCTGGGGACAACGTACCCGCCGATTTATTCGGTACGCCTACCCGCGAGGGGACGCGGAATCTACCAGCACAAAGGTGGTGAGGGGCTAGGAACGAGCGGCTACGACCAACATATGTGAACCTCTGTTAAACGTCGTCATGCTCAACAAGCCAAATGTGCTAAGTCACCAACGCAATCGGAAGGGCCAGTCCAGCACTGCGAATAACGGGACATTCGTTCAATGGCCCCCGTCATCTAAGCCCACTCCGGTGGGCTTTTTTGCGCCGGTTGGACGCCAGAGGGGCGGGGTCTGGTCTACCCTTCTCCCGGTGCGTGGTGTGACGCGCATTCCGCGACCTTCGCTCCTCACCATAGGCCTACTTTTCAATGTCCGTGCCCTACCTGCCGCTGGCCGCCTGGAACAAACACTGGAAAGTCGACGGCTCGCGGGTGCGCTGTCGGCTGTGTAACCACGTCCAGGATCTAACGCAGGCCGGCGCTTTTACCCATGCGCCGTACTGCAAAGCTCGCACCGTCGAACCCCAATACCCCAGTCGTGAGCTCGCCACGCTGCTGCAGCAGAAAATCCAGGCCGGGTTGTTTTGATGCGCGCCGGGATTCAGGAAGACGCGTTGCGCACCATGCTCGAGGGCGGTGCGGTGCGCGAGGTGCTGGTGAGCCGCCACGGCGACAAATGGGGTTTGGCGATTCGCCTGGGCGGCGCCGGTTCGCGCTGGATGCCGGTGCGCTCGCGGCGCGAAGCGATGCGCACTTGGGCCAGCCTGACGGCCGTCGGCAAGTTTGCCGACCACCTCGGGCTCAAGGGCTTCGCCGTCGAACTGTGAGCGGCCATGATCGCTTCGATCCGCATGAAGACTGCCCGATGTGCTAGGGCCGAGGGTTTATAACGAAGTCTTTAACCACGGGTCTACCCTGAATGTACACCAGGAGAAACCGACCATGTGCGGACGCCTTTCCCAGTACCGCGGCATTCACGACTTTGTGGCGGCGCTCAGCATCCCCAACGCCCTACTCAACTATGCCGGCGATCAACCTTTCGAGCGCTATAACGCCGCGCCGACCACCCAGCTCGCCCTCTTTCACCGGGATGGTGAATACCTGCGCGCTGACATGGTTCGTTGGGGCTGGCGCCCACACTGGGCCAAAGACCGCGCCGCGCCGATCAATGCCCGTGTGGAGAAAGTCGCTCACGGGCCATTCTTCAAAGCCATCTGGCCGCACCGCGCGATCATTGCGATCGACAATTGGTTTGAGTGGGTTTACGAAGGCGGGCCGAAGAAACAGCCCTACTTGATACGTCACCGCGACCGGACACCCATCCTCTGTGCCGCGATTGGCCAGTACCCCATCGGCGAACACGAGGCGGGTGAGCATGACGGCTTTGTGATCATTACCGCCGACAGCGCCGGCGGCATGGTCGACATTCACGACCGGCGGCCGGTGGCGTTATCTCCGGAACTGGCCCGGGAATGGATGGACCCGGCGACGCCCAAGGAACGCGCCGAGCAGATGGTGTTTCACGAAGGCGAGCTGAGCGAGGCGTTCGAGTGGTTCAAGGTTGACCGGGCTATCGGCAATGTCAGGAGTCAAGGACCTGCGCTAATACTCCCTATCGAGGATTGAGCCACGAAGACTATTGCCTCTAATAAAACCAGACCGGCCAACTTAATTTCACTTTGTTATTACAATCGTCGCTTCGACATCGCCTTTGCGAGAACCGGTAATAAAATTTCGAGTTATGAATGGCTTGTCATTATGGTAAGTTTGAATCCTACCGGACACACCCGCCCTGCCGCTAAAATTAATCACAGTAAACTTATACTCCCCTGCTGGAGCCTCCAACGGAACGGATATATTTTCTGGTCGTGCCCCTTTGGTATCATCAATGTCTAGAGTGCATTCCCCACGTGTAGACTGCTTCTTAAAATTACAGGTATTCCCGGACGGTGTATCGACTCTCAGATCAAGGTCACTACCACCCTCCCACGTAAGCGTTGCCATAAGTGAAAGCTTTTCGATATCGGCATTCACTTCCACTGCTGAACATTTCTCACGAACACAAACCTTTATTTCATTTCGTCCTGACTTAAGAGCAACCTTGGTGTCAAACGAACCGGTATTCGATGTCAGCACTTGTTGACTGGCACCATTAAACTGCACATCTAAGACACTATTCGTGGCATAACCCTGCGTATCCCCTGACACATCAATAATCCTCGAGGACGTGGTGGCTCCGTTCGCAGGAGATAAAATCCTAACGGGCTGAGCTTTGATTTTCTTATTAAGATCATCTAGCTCGCTTAGCGCACCGAACGGCCCTTTCGATGCAGAAGCCGTAGACGCCGACTTATTACCCTCAAGCTCTCCAAATGCGTTTTTTATCGTACTTGAAGTGCTGCTAGCTTCGGACTCCTTATTAACTTTTTTCTTTGGATCCGGCCGTTTACATACAAAGGTTGCTTGCGTAACCTTGCATTCAAATTCACCAGAATTACCACACTGCTTACATTGCTCGTACCCCGCAAACTGCAGCTTACCAAATCTCCATTCGGCACCTAATGCTTCACACTCGCGATGCGCATCATTCAGAGCCCCCGTGTGAGCCAAATTTAGTGCAATAGGACGAGCGTGACAGGTTTCAGTGCTTCCCTCGGCAACGATGATCTGTGTATCCGCTGAGGGTGACTGAAAAGGAACTACGCACAAGAATGAACCGTAAAATAAAGCCAGCTTCAAACGGCAAGCACTGTGGCGAATTGATCGCATACTTAACATAACACCCCCAGCAAAACAGAGAATTTAACGCCAGCCACGATTAAAATTGATTACAAAGCAATCAACTCATAGATTACTGCTTACTTGCTATCTCAACCATCTCGCTATAGTGCGCACCTTTTTTACCCCATTGATCAAGATAAGCTTTTGCCAAACTTGTAGCTGAGTTCTTCCGCCCTGTTTTATCTAACGTGAAGACATAGTAGTAGGCAAGCACCTCTTCAATCTCCATATTATTCGCATCCAGCGCCTTGAACACGCGCCGGAATCGAGGCAACGCTTCTTCATACTGCTGACTCTTAAGCATGTCAGTAATTTTTTTCATTTCTATTTCAAGCGCGATTTCTTTATCCATCCCCGGATACAGCTCAAACTTTTTCGGATCATCATAAATAAACTGAAAGGTGTAATTAGTCAGTTTATTGAAATCACCCACTGTCCTTGGCGCTTGATTTTTTGTGCCCGAAGGAATATGAAAACCAAGATAATCTTTAGTCTTGACACCCGATTGTAAAACATAACCATTTAGAGAAAAAAGCTCATCACTAGAACTAGCCGGGCTATAAGCTATCGAAAAAACCTCCCCTACACTCAGGGTATGATGATACATCAAAGACAGCCATGGAAACGATTCTTTATTAACACAATGTTTTGAATAACATAGATTGCTGGAGCCAACTATATCCTCATAGACTGTTCGACCATCGAAACTCACAACATTTCGATCATAGGCATTAACGTGGGTCATTGCCTTTTTTACTACCATGCGCGCAGACTCGGGAAGACTATTAAGCAGTGTATCTTCAGGTAAAGGTTCATCGTTAGAGGAACAATAAGTGCTAATCAGGCTTAATAATGTCAGCGCCACGAGCCGCATCGGACTTACCTGCGAGGATAGTTTTTTCATATAATCTTCCCGAGTGATTTTTAATTTTTGCTAACGCAATATCAATATGCCATGAAAATACCTCTCAGCCAACCAGACCGTAACCGATTACGGTTAGTCTCCAACGCTCATAGCCGGAGATCGTCGGCGCCTCATATCTATAAAAGTTAAAGCAGGAGGAGTTCTCAGCCTAAAATAATCCGCCTAAATCTGCAGGATCCCAGTTCATGATGATCAATTCGCCAGTCACCTCAGCCTTTCCTTGCCGCAGATTGGTGTTGCAGTAACGGATGTCCAGCGTCTCGAAGTGAAAACCATCAAACACCCGGCGGATATCTGGATGATCGTTGATGCTGACCATAACCTTGCCTTTGCAGCGACGCATAAAGTCGGCCATGCGCTCATAGTTCTCGAACGGAAAGTCCACGCCATACCCAGCGGTCTGCCAGTAAGGCGGGTCCATGTAGTGGAAGGTATGGGCACGATCATAACGCTCCGCGCATTCCAGCCAGGGCAGATTTTCGACGTAGGTTCCGGATAGACGTTGCCAGGCAGCCGAGAGGTTTTCCTCGATCCGAAGCAGGTTAATGGCCGGGCCGGTGGTGGCGGTACCGAACGTCTGCCCGGTGACCTTGCCTGCGAAGGCATGGTGTTGCAGGTAGAAAAATCGAGCCGCCCGCTGGATATCAGTGAGCGTTTCGGGGCGGGTCATTTTCTGCCACTCGAACACCTGCCGGGAGCTGAGTGCCCATTTGAACTGGCGCACGAATTCTTCCAAGTGGTTCTGCACGACGCGGTACAACGTCACCAGATCGCCGTTGATGTCGTTGAGGACTTCAACGGGCGCGGCCTGAGGACGCATAAAGTAGAGCGCGGCACCGCCAGCAAAGACTTCGACGTAGCATTCATGTGGCGGAAAAAGCGGAATGAGGCGGTCGGCCAGGCGGCGTTTGCCACCCATCCAAGGGATGATAGGTGTAGACATTGAGTGCAAGACCTTTACTGTATGAATAAACAGGTGTTAGGCTCGCCGCGCTTTGTGCACGGAGCAAGAGCCTTGGCTGGACTTGCAGGGACGTTCTGCAGGGACGGCGGCTGGTTTGGATGTTGACGCATTCAATCCGGCCGCTCTTTTTCAATTCGGTGTTGAAACTTGTTTGGCATAGGCCTGACAGGCCGCCAGCGCAATCAATCCGGCATCGCCGTCGTCGGTGATGCCGATAATTCGTTGCGCATGCGCTGGCTCAAGTTCGAGTCTTGCGGCGCCATGAACCACGCCGCCGGTCCCGGCGGAGGCTGGCACTGGCCCACCACCACTGGCGGGGTGGCCTCTGGCGAGAAGGACTGACAACCGTAGTTCGCCAGTAGCAAGGCGATCGCGCAGGCGTTTCTGATTAGCTTGTTCACGCTGTAATTCCTGGTAGTGGCTTTCGTCGTTGGTCTGTAGCCGCGCCTCGAGCGCGCCGCGATCGGTCTTCTGCTGTTCCAGCTGGGCCACCACCAACGCCAGTTGCTGGCCGTGCTGCTCGGCGGCCTTCTGGCCCTGCTTGGCCAGCGCCTGACCATAACGCCAGTCCTGTATCTGCCAGGCGCTGCCGGCACTCAGTCCGGCCAGCAGCACAAGAGCGAGTACTAGCGCCAGGGCGCGATAGCCGGCAGGTATCCAGTCGATCAGGCGCATAACACCGCCTTGGCCTTGGCCCACAGCTCGCGGCGCTCGGCACGACCGTTACCGCCACCGTTGACCACGATGCTGATGCCGTCGAACAGCCCGAGGTCGGCCTTGTCGCTCAAGCCGCGATCCCACCAGAACCAGGCTGCCGACAGCGCCGCGTATTCCGGTTGCTCCAGCAGCTCGGGCTGTTCCAGCAGCGGCAGGTTCAGCGCCTGGCCGCACAGCCGGTAGTTGTCGCGAAAGGTGATGCCGATCAACCCCCGAGCGCGGTACTTGAAACCATCCCCGGACGCCTCGGGACCGTTACCGTAACGAGCGCCATACACGCGATTGGCCAGCTTTTCCGAGTTGCGCAAATAGCCCTTGGCAAACTCGACCTCGACCGGATCGACGCGGCCGTTATGGTTCAGGTCAAAGCCGTACTTGAACAGCTGCGCGACTCGCTCGGCGTCCTTGTAGTACAGGCTTTCCGCCAGTTTGGTCAGCTGCGCCGATTCGTGGCCGATCTGCGCCAGAAACGCCGCCTGGCGCGCCCGGGTGTTGATATCAAAGCGGGCCATGGCGCGGTTGAGCGCTGGCAGGAACGCACCGACCACCGGTCGGCAGTTGGGCAGGATGGCCAACAGGTGTTGTTGGGTAAGCGGGGGGTAAGCCATTGCATGAACTCCAGGCACAAAAAAACCGCCCGTAGGCGGTCAGAGAAAAAGGGGGATCACAGCGGGGAAACGATCTTCAGCGGCGTGGTGGGCTTCTTGCCTTTGGCCTTTGCCTTGCCCTGCTTGCCGCCGTTGCATTCAACCGTGGTCGACCAGCCGGACTGGGTGAGCACCTGCTCCAGGGAATCCACCAGGTACTCACCATCGAGCCCGACCTTGAAGCCCGAGGCGTTAATCACCCGCTCGGCAAACAGGTCGGTACGCCCGGGCATTTCCAGGCGCACGGCGGCGGTCGAGCGGTTGAACGCGGCCAGGCGCGCCTTGACGGCCTGCTCGGCGGCGGTCTTGTTCGGGTGAATATGCCGATCGGTATGCACCGGCGGCAGGCCGGCCGGCGCGTCGGGGTTGCTCAGGCTGACAACCGTCAGCTTGCCGGTGGCCTGGTCCTGGTACTGGGCGTTAACCGCCTTATGGGTCGAGCGATCGCCGAGGCGGAATGAAAAGCGGCTGACGTCGGCGCGGCTGATGGTCACGACGCCAAAGGCCTTGCCGCTGGCCGTGACCCCACCCTGACGCGGCATCACCAGCAACTTGCCGTCCGCCACCTTGGCGGTGCAATCGTGCTGCCTGGCCAAGCGGGTGATGAAATTAAAATCCGATTCGCCGAGCTGATCCGCCCGGGGCACGAGCGTGCCCACGCTACAGGCCGGCTCCCAGCTGTTGCGCCGGGCGACGGTGGCCACGATGGCGGCCAGGCTGACGCCTTCCCAGCTGCCGCTGCGCGTGGTCTTGCCACTGCCGCGCATATCGCTGGCCTTGCCCCGGATCACCAGGGTATCCGGCGGGCCGGACAGCTCGATCTCGTCGACCGTGTAACGCCCCAGGCGCACCAGGCTGGTTTCGGCATAGCCTAAATAGATTTCGATGCTAGCCCCGCGCTCGGGCAGCGACACGGCGCTGTCACGGTCATCAATGCGCAGCTCGAATTCGTCCGACTCCATGCCGGGCTTGTCCAGGGTGCGCAGCAACAGCAGGCGGTCGTTGATCAGGCGGGTAATGTCGCTGCCATTGGCAACGATACGGAACAGGGGGGTCATGGCGGCTCCAACAAAAAGCCCCGCACTTGGGCGGGGCTCTGGGGAATTTCAACAGGTCGTTACGCGTAACGCTTAGGACCACAACTGGATCACCTGGTCATCGCTGGCCCGGGCCAGGTCGGGCAGCACAATCAGCAGCCCGCCGCGATACGGCTGGACCTCGACCGACAACCCGGGGTTGGCCTCCAGCACCGCTTCCACGCTGCCGTCCAGGTGGCCGTAATAGTTGTGACAGAGGGTGTACAGCACGTCTCCGTCAGAGGTTCTGCAAGTCCTCGCCATAGCGGACAAACTCCAGGGTAAAGGCTTGTTTGCGCGGGATACCGCCCTGCAACAGGGCGCTTTGTTCTTCCTCGATACTGGTCAGGCACCAATCGCCCAGGACCAGCCCGTAACCGGTGGTCAACCCCAGCGGCAGCAACTGGTTGCCGATGCTGCGCAGGGTGTCCAGCTGCTTGAGCCCGCCCTTGTGCCCGGGAAAGATCGCGCCCTTGAGGGTCATTTTCTCATCGCCGATGCCGACCGCCTGTTGCGCCTGGCGCCGCGTCAGCCGCTCTTGAGCCGCCCAGCGGAACGCGCTTTGCCGGCGCAACTCGTCAAAGGCGGCCGTGTCCAGGTTGAAGTAATACGGCTGCGCGGTGGTCTTGTGCGGCTGGAGAATCAGCAGGTGCGGAAAGGCCTTGATCGCCTCCACCGCCGGCGTTTCGTTGGGGGCAAACACGCTGGTGGGCAGGATGCCGCCCAGCGCCGGATTGAGCTTGCCGGCGATCTGGTTGATCGCGCTTTTGGCCCGGGCCGTCTGCACGCCCAATACGTCCAAACGCTCATCGATCTGCGACACGGCGCGGGTGGCCTGGTTGTAGACCGCCACCACCCGACCGACATTGGCCTGGGCGGTGCTGATGCCGCGCATCACCCGTTGTAGTTTCTCGCCGATGATCGGCCCCACGATCGGCAGGCTTTCCAGCTCCGAGGCGGCGCCGGTGATTTCGCTGATCGCGCCGTTGACCGGCCCCATCATGCCGTCCAAGCTGCGCCGCCCCGCCTCACCAGCCGACGCTAGATAACCGAGGGTGCTTTGCATCTGATCCATGTAGGCCATGGCACCTCCTTACCCGACGTGCGGGCTGTCGTACAGTTGGCGAGCATTGGCCCGGCGGGCCGAGTCTTCCAGCTCCCGCGAAAAGTCGCGGAATCGGTCCTGTAGCATCGTGTCCAACCGGCGGGTCAACTCCGCCGGGTCCTTAACGTCGCCCTCGATCGTGATCGGCATATGCGGGGCAAAGGTGATTTTCTGCTCGATCGGCGCCGGCTTGATCTCGGGCTTGAGCAACAGCGGCGACGGCGGTGGCGGCGGGCCCGCCGGCGCCGTCATCGAGCGCACGACATCCCCCGGCGCCGACTCACTGCCCAACAGCGACTTGGCGAACGTCGATTTACCCAACATCGCCCCCAGCGATTCGCCCCCCATCGCGCCCAGCATGGCCCCGACCATGCCCCCCACCGCCGTACCGAGGATGGGCACCACCGAACCGATCGCCGCGCCAGCGGCCGCACCGGCCATCGTCCCCGCCAGACCGCCGGCGGCGGCGCCGTACCCTTCGCCCTTTTCGTCGTCGGTCTTGGCCGTGTTGAACGTCTCAAAGGCCTTGATACCCGCCTCAATCACCGCCTCGCCCGGGAGCGCCTTGCCCAGCTTGCCGACCGTCCCGACCACATCCCTGAAGCCCAACCCGGCGGACGACGACGGCGCCGCCGGGGGTGGCGGTGGCGACCCGGGGCGCCGCGACCGACGCGGCGCGCGACGACTGCCGCCCCCCGCGCCCGGACCGCCGAAGTCCCCGGCGTTGACCACAAACACCTTTTGAATGTGCGCGGCGCCGGCCGCTTCGCCCGGCGTGCCCCCGCCCAGGGCATCGAGCACTGTCCGGCCGGTGTCCACCGGATCACGGCGTGCGCCGGCTGGCGTCGCCGGCGAATCGGCGTCCGGGGCCCCGCCGTCACGCGCGCCCAACCGACCCCGGCCGACGTTGAACACGCCCTGACCGATCTTGATGGTTTTCAGCACCGTCATGGCCGCCAGCGCACTGGCGCCCAGGCCGGTCAGACCCATGACCAGCAGCGGCGACGCATCGCTGATGCTGGTGATACCCTTGGCCGCCGAGGTCAACCCGCTGGCCAGCGCGTCGGTGGCCGGCCGAATCGCGTCACCCACGCTGCGCAACGCATCGTTGCCCGCTTGCAGCGCCTCGCTCCACTTTTGCGACGACGTATCGCGGCGCTCGGCCAGGTTCTTGTCGAGGATGCCCGAGGCGTTCCCCGCGTCCTTTTTCAGCTGGTCATACAAGGCCTTGTTCTGCACGTAGGCGGCCAGCGCCGACTTGACCTGCATGTCCGCGAAAATATCGCCGGTGCGCAGCATCTGCTCCAGGTTGCCGAGCATTTCCTTGGCCTTGGCCGGGTCGGTCTCCTTGTTGATCTTGGCCGTCGCCTCGGCCATTTCCCGCGCCTTTTTCGGGTCGGTAGTTTCGATGTACTTCTTGGCCAGGCCGAAGCTCGCTTCCAGCGTCGACATACCGTTTTGAATACCGTCGTTGAGCGACTTCTGGTAATCAATGCCGGCATCTTTGTAAGCCTTGACCACATCCCCGGAACCGATTTTCTCCATCCAGTTTTTGAGGTTGTTGGCCGCCTCGTCGGCGCTGCCGGCGGTCTTCATTTGCACCTGAAGCATCGAGCCCAGTTGCGTCACCGCATCCATGCCGGTGATGCCCTGCTTCTGCATGCCGGCCAGCAATTCCGGGAACCAGCGGGCCATGTCGCTGGCCTCAAAGCTGCCCGCCTGGCCTTGGAAGGCCACCGCCTCCAGAGCCTTTTCCAGCTGCTTGGGGTCGGTGATCTTGGCGTTGCTCTGCAACGCATAAATCATCTTGGCGGTGTCGACCCCGTTCGAGCCCTGACCCACCACGAACTTGGCGGCCACCGGGGCGAACTCCAGCGCCTGGCGCAGCTCCATGCCGGCACCGACCAGTTGGTTAACCACGTCGGCCACGTCGTTGCGACCCATGCCGACGTCTTGCGAGGTCTGAATCACCCGGCGTGACATCTGCGCTTCCTGGTCGGTCTTGGCCACCCCGGCCTTGATCGCGATGTCCCGAATGATCGCCTGATAATCGGCGCTGACCTTGATCGGGATCGCCACCAGGCCGGTGCCGACCGTCGCCTGCGCTATGCCATTGCGCAGCGCCTGTTTGCCCTGGTCAATCTGGCCGTGCCCCTTGGCCTGCAACTCAGCGCTGCGCCCGGCTCGGCCCAGGCGCTCATATTCCCGAGCCAGGCGACCGACCTCGATGCCCTCCTTGCGCAACACCGTGAGGTTGTTTTCCAGGCGTCGCAGCAGCCCGGCGGCGCCTTTTTCGCCCGCGTCGTGGGCCTTTTTCCACTCGTCGCGCAGGCGCATGGTTTCGCCGATGCTGCTTTGCAGCACCCGCGCCTTTTTGCCCTTGTCACTCAGCGTCTTGACGCGGTTTTCCACGTCCCGGAATGCGGCGCCCACGGTCGAGCTGACCGCGCCGCCGATCACCAGGCCGAGCGCCATCTTGTTTGCCATAGGAATGCCCTGTTACGCGTAACGAAGGGAAAGGCTCAATCCGTGAGCCACCAAAGCATGCGGTCGAACCGCATGGCTTCGATTTCGCTGGCCGAGAAATGGGTCTCCCGGGCCAGCCGCTTGGCCACCGCCTTAAGCGTCGTAGGGGTAAGGTTCATCATCCTCGACCAGGCGAAAATAGCCGGCCTGAATGCGGTTGTAGTCCACGATCGTCAGCGCCTCCATGTCCTTGGTGCCGGCCTCCGCCAGCGAGGCAAACAGGATCATTTCGCGCTTTTCCGCATCGCCACCGGATTGCAGGGTGGCGGCGCGCAAATCCAGCACCGTGGGCGCGCGCAAGCTGACGCGCTGGACCTTCACCTGGTTGATGTCCGAGGCCTTGCGCAAGGTGATGTTCGCGCCCTCTTCGGTCAGTTCCAGCCAGCTTGGCAGTTTTTTTGCAGTCGTCATCGTCTTAGTCCTTAAATGCCCAGGGCGGCGCGTTCAGCGGCCAGTTGATCCACGCCATCAATGACGCGCACACAGTTAACCGGGTCGATTTCAAACATCACCTGGCCGTCGATTTCCAGCTTGTAATAGGTCACGGACACCGCGTATTTAAACTCGGCTTTTTCGCCCGGCTTCCACTCCCCCGGATCGACTTCACGCAGGCCGCCACGCAGGGTGGCCACCACCGCCTTGGTCGTGCCCTTCTGGCCCTTGAACGAGCCGCGAAACGCCGCGTTAAAACCGGTCTGGTCGAAGGCGCCGAAGTACTTCAGCACCTCGCGACGCACGCCGTTGGTGGTAAAGCTGGCCTCCAGTTTCTCCAGGCCCATGTCCATGTCGATCGGCGCATCCATACCGCCGGCGCGGTATTCCTCGACCTTGACCGAGACCTTGGGCAAATTCAGGCTCGGGGCATCGCCTTGCAGGCTGATACCGCCGACAAACATATTGGTGTTGTGCAGTACTTCAGGAATCATGTGCGCGCCTCCTTAGGCTACGTCGAGAACTTCGGTCATCCACTGGTTGGTTACCTCGACTTCAAAGATCGGGTTTTCCGCCGGTGGCACATCAGAGAAACGAATCGACCAGACCACCTTGCCCTGCTCGATCTGGCTCGCGGTGTTGCGCTCGGGGTCGGCAAAGACCTCGAAGTTGATCACCGCACCTTGGGCCTTGAGGTCGCGCATAAAGGCGTTGAGGCCTTCGGTCACTTCCTTGATGTAGGTCTTGGTGATACCCAGGTCGACCGCCCAGCGGTGGCCCGCCTGAATCGCCGCCATGACCATGTCCACGGTGCGCACACGGGTGACAAACGACCATTTCGCGTCGCTGGACAGGGTGCGGTTGCCCCACAGGCGATAACCGCCGTCGCGAATGATGGTGGTGATATTGGCGTTGTTGAGGATGTTGGCCCGGCACGACGGATCGTTGTCCAGGTACTCCACGGCGCGGCCAGTGCCGGTGATGCCGGCAATTTCCTTGTTCGACGGCGAGGACCAGAAGCCATAGCGCGCATCGGTCTGGGCAAACAGGCCGGCCACCATGGCCGAGCCTGCCAGGGTTTCCTCCGCCTCGGTGGTGGTGTTCCAGCGTTTGATACCCGGGTCGACCAGGAACAGGCGCTTGCCGCTCAGCTCGGTGGCGTAGGCAATCGCGGCTTCGTCGGTCGTGCCGGGGCCGTCGATGATGCCGATCGCGCCCAGCTTGCCCACCAGCACGCCCATGGCCACGGCCACCGCTTCGGTTGCGCTGTGTTTGGGCGCCACGATCAGCCGTGGCTGAAGGTTGAACAGGCTCTTGCCGTCCAGCAGGGCTTGCAGGCCGGTACGCTTACCGTCCACCTGGACACCGCCGATCACCGCGCTGGTCAGCGCCGCCGCCTCGCCCGAGGACGTCACCCCGACCGCTACAATGACCGCCGACGCCTGGTCAAAAATCGTCAGAGCGGCCTTGGTGATCGGCGAGTCAGCGCCAAACGCGGCCACCGCCTCACGGGGAGTGGTCAGCAGGGTGGGCACGTTGTCCTGTACCAACCCCAGCCCCGGGGTGAAGGTGTCGACCAGGCCGATGATCGACGACGACGGCAAACTGAGGGTACGGGCGCCGGACTCGACCAGGCTGGTCGTGACACCGTGAAAGAAGCCACTCATAAAAACGCTCTCCTAAGAAACGAAAAAACCGCCCATCGGCGGTTGCATGAAACGGGGTATTGCCTGAATTACATCGGGCTCAAGCGGTAGCCCACGGCGAGCCAGCGCACGCCGAAGTTCTGCACATTGCCGTCATATTCAGTGAAACTCAGGGTGAAGCCCGAGGTGGTCAATGAACCTTCGTTCATGGCACACGTCACCGTAGCGGCCGCCACATTGCCGCCACCCAGCTGGGTAATTACGGGCAGCACAATAAAAGGCGCCGTATCAAACCCCCAGGTGAAGCCGAACGGCACATTCCACATCCCCCCGGGCATATCCCCGAGGTGGACGACACCCCACTGCACAAACAGCCCGGTGTTTTTGTCCCACCAGAAACCATTGGCGCTGTGCCACAGCAAGGCCGGCGAAGCGGCCCCGAGGCTGGCCCGGGCCGACGGCGCGTCCCAGCCGCCGGTGCCACCGCGCTGCATGGCCAGCGCGCCGGAGATCACCTTGCTGGCATCAAAGCCGTTCAAGGTCAGCGGCACGTTGACGTCCGTGGCGCCATTGAGCCAGGCCCCGCCACTGGCGGCCCCGGAAAAGCTCAGGTAACGCCCGGACTGCCACTGCGTCGCGCTACCCGCGTTGCCGGTGGTGGGCCGGCTCAACGTGCCGGTGGTGATCTTGCTGGCATCGAGCGCAGGAATGTCCCCCGCCGCCAATGGCCCGCCGCCTGTCACCAGGCCCTTGGCGTTGATCGTGACCTTGCTATAGGCTCCCGGCGCAACCCCTGTATCGGCCAGCGTCAGGGCGATAGTCGGGCTGGCCGTGCCGTCAAACACGGCCTGCCCAGTGCCGTCCCCCGTCAGCGAAATAGTGCGGGGGGTCTTCAGCTTGACGGCGCTGCCCGCCTCGCCCTTGGCGATCTCCTCGCGCACGGTGCTGAGGGTCGCCATAACCAGGGATGGGTCATCGATCAACACGATGTTGGCCGTGCTGCTGACCAGGATCTGCACGCGGATACCCAGGGTGCGCCCCGACCCTTGGGCCAGGGGCGGCTTGAAGGCGGCGGGGTAATTGGCCACCGCGACCAAGGCCCCGGTCGAGTCGTGCAAACCGACCTCGCGCACCCACCAACCGCCCACGTTGGGCGGCAGGATCAGCTCCGCGACAATCACCGGCCGATCCGCGCGAACCGTCAGCCGGTTTAACGGCAAGCGCAGATTTTCGTGAATCAGTGTTTTTTGCAGTTTCGACGGGATTGGCGTGACCCCATTGCCATCACCCACGCTCATGTGGGTGATGTTCCAGTTTGTACCGTTCGCAACAGACTTGGCGAGTTGCGCCGCACCAACATCCGTCAACATCGCGATATACAAAATATCTTGCTCGGCCATGTATCCGCCTTATTAAAAAAACAACAACGCCGGCAACTCGGCCGGCGTCAGGAATGCATCCGCTGAAATTGCAGCAGGGCGACTGGCCTTTGCTTCTCCAGGCGAAAATCCGTTATTGATGAATAATGTTCCTGAAGTCTCTAAACACGTCGCTGGGGTACGACTCAACGATGGCCCGGGCGTGATCTTGTTCCTCGGCAAATGGCGTGATGTCGATGGACTTCACGCACATGGTTTGCAGCGCCCAGTCGGCGCCACGCCCCGCCCAGTGGGTACTCGCACTCGGGAACCACAGCCCAGCCCAGTACCTGCCTGGAATGTCAGGGACATGCGTGCGGACCGTGTGCATGAGTACCCCGTCAATGTAGAACTCCACCCGTGGGTCATCACCCAAGTGCCAGTCATAACGCAACTCATGAAAGTTGCCGTCCGCCAAATTCACCCCATGGTCCACGAAATCATCGGTGTACTCCGACCAGTACTCCGGGTCCGGGACCGGTGCCCAGTTTGAATCGGACGTCGGGTAGTCCGGCGACTTGGCGTCCCAGTTGCGCTGCTCGCCCAGCCAGGTATTAAACCGGGCATGGGTGAAAGCCACGTCCTCCTGATCCGGGTTGGTCTTCAGCGCCGTCGGGAACTCGATGTCGATTTCATGGTTGCGCACCGTGTAGAAACCATCCACTTCATTGCCGGCGGTGTGCAGGCCGTCTGCCAGATGGCGGTTGAACAGCACCGAGCCGGGGTAGCCTTCCTCGTAGTGGAAACTCCAGATGGCATTGCACGCCCCGGGCAGGGTCGTCGGCTTGCACAGGATGCGATAGCTGCCGGGGCCGAAGTAGTCCCGTGTCACCACACAGCCGCCAATCCGGGTGTTGAAACCAGAAGGCAGCCCAAAACGGTCGACGCCCTTAATGGGGCCGGCGTACTGATCGCCGAGCGCGGTAATCTCGCACTCGCCCGTGTGGCGATTCAATACGACGTTGTCACTCACAATGCCGCCATTGAGCCCGCCCCATTGCTTGTGACCGATCATCAGCTCCTTGCGGATGTGGCCGATGGGGCTGGTGCGAAAATCAACGTGCAAAGGCGTGGTGCGATACTGAAACTTGCGGATCGTGAACAGCCGAGGCGCGGTTTCTGCATAGCCGCTGTAACGGCAGCGGATGAGGTAGTTACCCTCAGGCAAGTCAGGCACCGACAGCGTCACCTTGGCGCCCGTCATCACCAGGATGCTGTCATTGACGACATACGTGTTGCCGGTGGCGATCTCGTGATAAACCACTTCAAATTTCAATGACGGGTCCAAGACGGCCATGGTGCGGGCATCGGTCATGGGCGCATTGCGGACATAAAAGTCCTTGTAGGTGCCCGTGGTGTACACCACCCCTCCCGGGGTTTCCACTTGCTTAAACGGCACGGGCGCCATGGTGCCGGCTGGCTGGTACGCCCACAAACTGGGGGACAGCTGAATCTTCGGGTTAAACAGCAGCGTCGTCGCCGTAGACGCTCGCCCACCGATGATAAAGCGCACGGTGGTGGTGATGGTCCCGGCCACAAACGGATCGGCGCGCAGCACACCATCCACGTACACATGAAACAGACCCTGATCCGAATCGTAGAGCAAACCAATGGTCGAGTTATTTGGGATGGTCGACGTCCACGTCGTGCCACCGCCCGTCTGCTTGGCAAACTTACGGCCGCTGATGGTGTTGACGCACCAGCCAATTTGCCCCGGCGTCACGTCGTTGGACATGGCCGCATCGGTCACCCCGAAGTGCACGTCATACGACGTGCGGTTGGCAATCTCGATGTAATACTTGCCCGTGTTGGGCGGCATGTCACCCGACGGCATGGCCCCCCGGTAGGCGATCAAGGCACTGGTCAGCTCAGACCCACCGCCGCTGATGGCCAGCGAGGCACTGGTGTTGCTCGGCAGAAAGAATTCCGAGGCCGGACCGATCGCCCCGGGACTGGTGCCAAAGGCAATTTGGATCGGCGTATCGGGCGCCGGATTCCAATACAAGAACTCCTTGTAGACTGTCCCGTTAACACTGCGCGGCAGATCCGCCTCGACACTGGCGCTGTCGCCGGTATGCAGTTGCAACTCCAGGAATCGGGTCTCGCCTGCTGGCCGATGCCGAAATACAAACCCCGCCCACTCGTTGACGGTAATGGCGTCGGCAATTTGCAGAGCCTTGGCATACGTACCGTTCTTGAATTGGCTGTACAACGTGCCAGTGGAATCGAACCACACCGCAAGATGCTGATCGGCCGTACCTGAATAGTACACAAAGCAAACCTGCCCCAGGCTCGGCATGGCCTTGGGCTTGATCTTGCCGCCAATTTCCCAGTGTTTTTTACCTCGGGGCTCAGCAACAGCGGCGGCGTCGTTGCCCATCAACCCGAGCAAATCGAAGGGCCCAGCCGGGTCCAGGGGCAATTGGGCGCCTTGCTGTTTGGTCGCGTCGAAGGCATAGGCTTGCACGCCATTTTCCAGGGTCGGCAAGGGCAGCTCAGTCCCGAACAGTTCCAGCTTGGCAAAGTTGTCAAGATGGTCGCTGAGGCTGCCTCTGAAGGTGTAGAACGCTCCCACGCGGGGCTCCGGCGTGACGATGTCCGTCAGGCCAAAACCATTGATGTCCAACCCGCCCTGGAGTGGTCCGCCGGCCCGATACTTCAGATTGAACACATCCAGGAATTCGTTTGGCGGAGCCGTCTCGTCGCTGTAACTTTCCACCCAGGCACCGTTAACCCCCACCAGTCGGACTTTTTCTTTAACCCACTGACCGCTTCTTGCGACATAGGTGTCCTTGACCTTGTGCCAGGCCTGGTCCTTGGCAACGTGCAAAGCCACCATGCTTAATTCTCCACTACGAACCACTCCTCACCGTCCCGAGGGATAGTGCTGGGCGCGGATGTGCTGATAGTCCTGTTGTTTTCAAGGAGAGCGGTAAGCTCGCCAGCGCCCGTGTCTCGCATGCTCGCAATGACCTGCTTCAGGTTTGGGATATCGCCGGAACCGGTCGGGATCGCAGCCGCCGCCTCTGTGTCATTGGCAAACCGGTAAACGATATTACTGCCCGCTTCTGCTTTCACCGTGGCGGTCTCTAACCGCCCTGCCTGGTCTACCATATGCAATTTCCTTGGTACTTAAATGTCATTAGCCCTGCGCGCCAATGCAGGGAGCGCACTGGCAATTACCAAACCTGCTCATCAAGCCCTCATCAGGCCCGGCAAGACGATATTGCTGAAATAGTTGAGGTCATTGATCGCCGCTTCCAGACGGCTAAATTCCAGATCCTCTGCCCACAACTCAGCCGAAGAAATCACCGTCTCATCACCCGAGGAGAGCGCCGCGCCCAGGTAAAAGGTGCCGCTTGGGCTGTAGGTGATGTCCAGCCCCACCAAGTGCCGGCTGATCGGCTTGGTGTCGTTGATCATCCGTTCCAGCTCGGCAATGCCCTTGTCGCTCAAGCCGCTTTCTAGCAGCGCCAGGCTCAAGCTGAACGTGCCGGGCTCGCCCATGGGCTCTAGTTCATGCCATTCGACGATATCAACGATGTCAGCAAACGGCTCGACCACCTGGCGCAACGCCGCGATCGTGCCCTTGCGCTTGTGCACCTCGTAGGCAGCGCGTACCGCCTTGCGCTTGATATCCTCCGACCACTCCGGGTCCCAGCGGTCCACGCTGCGCTCAATGGCCAGCCACGGCAGCATGCTCGGCGAACAGTTTTCCGGCGACTTGGTGTCGCGCAGCACATCGGCCAACGCCGGGTGCTCCAGGCCCACTTGCGCCAGGGCCTGCTCCAACAGCGTGCGGTTGGACGGCAACAGGCTGGCATCATTCATCAGTGCCCCCGATCGTCACCACCGAGCTGACGCAGTTGGCCGCCTGGTGATCGGCGATCACCACGTCAGCCGCCGGCTTGATCAACTCGACCCGCTGCACCCGTGACACATGCAGCGCGGCATAGATCGCCGAGCGCCGAATGTCCCGCCCCAACCGGCGCTGGGTGTTGATGTAACGGTCCTTGGACGCATTGGCCTCGATCAGGCTCAATTCGTTTTCCGGCCCCGGGTACAGATACAGCACCGCCTCAATTTCGTAATCGATCAACTCCGCCGACTGCACAAGCACCCGATCGCCGACCGGGCGAATGGTCTCGTCGCTCAACGCCACGCGGACGTTGCTCAACAGGTCTTCGGTGGCGACGCCACCGTTAAGCCGGTTGAGGACGCTCACCAGCACCGTGGCCGGGCTCGGGCTGCTGGCCTTGGCATCGGCCACCCGACCATCGGCCGACAGCGCGTGAAACTCATAGGCGCCGCTCGGCCCCGCCACGGCCATCCCCTCAAAAGCCAGCAACGTGCGCTCCATCAGCGAATCGTCTTCTTCATACTGCGCCTCGATCGGCGGCACGGCCGTGGGGTCGGCCTCGATCACGGTCAGGCGCTTGACGTTGTAGTTGGCCGCCAGGTGATCGAGGTCGGTTTTGCGCGCAAAGGCCACCATCTGCGCCTTGGCCGCGTCGTTGATCCGCGCCCGGGTCATCAGCTTTTCATAGGCCGCCCGTTCCAGCAGCTTGACCACCGGGTCCGACTCCAGGGCGGCGGTCCAGTGGTCGCCCATCAGTGCGCGAAACTCGGTCAACGCCTGCTGGTAATACTCCTCAAAGCTCAGCGCCTCGATCACGATCGGCGCCGGCAGGCTGGCCAGGTCCAGAGCGCTCATGCGTCCACCTCCGTATCAATCTGCAAATCGTCGAAGGTGCCCCGCACGCGAAAGCGCACTTGCCCATCCAGCACCGCGACCACCTGAATGCTTTCCAGCTTCAGGCGTTTTTCCCAGCGTCCCAGGGCGCGGGCCGCCTCGGCCTGCACCGCGCTTTTCCAACCCGCGTTAACCGGCAGGTCGACGAAGCGGCGCACCTTGCTGCCGTACTCGGGCAGCATCACCCGCGAGCCGATCGGCGTGCCGAGGATGTCGGCAATGGACTGGCGCAAATGCTCGATGCCCGAGATCGGCAACCCGGTATGGCGGTCCATTCCGATCATGGGTTTACTCCGGCAAGCGCTGGAAAGCCGGGGCTTTGTCGAGGAACGCCAGCGCCTCGGCATCGGCACTGCTGACGCTAACCTGGCCGGCGACCACCGCATGCTGTCGGCCACTGCGCATGATCAGGGTGCGCGACGTGAACGCGGTGTCCTGGTAAGCGATCGGCCGCGGGCTTTCCGCCTCGGCCTTGGGGGTAGTGGGATTGGCCACAGTTGTCTCCTGATAACAAAAAGCCCGCACGCGGCGGGCTGGCTAAAGGGTTGCGTTTAGTGCTGGTGGTTCGGCGTGTTGCCAGCGGTGTCGATGATCGATCCGCCGCCGAGAATGTCGGCCGTTACGCGTAACGCGCCATTGATCAACACGTCACCGTAAATCGTGACGTCACCGTCCAGGGCGATCGCACCGGACGTCACCACCACGGCGTTATCGGTCACGGTCGCGGCCGAACTGCCGACCGCGATTTCCACCGATCCGCTCGGCAGGACAATGCTGTACCGCTTGGCCTGCCAGTCGTAAGTCAGCGAGCCGCCATCGTCGAACAGCCAGCGCTCGACATGGTCGCGGGTGTCCGGGGCCGGTCCCGCGTTGCCGTACAGCCCCGGCACAAAGGTGCCTTGCGACACGTCACCGCTGGCACTGATCAATGCGCCCTGCTCGTTCATGCTGGGCACTCGCCAGTGCCGCGCCTTGCCGGCCGCCAGGCTGTGCCAGCGCACCCAGGCGCTGATCCATTCGCCGTCCGACACCCGACACACCGGCGGCACCGCTGCCAGGTCCAGAGCAACCACGTAGCACGGCTTGACCAGCCCGGCCAGCATGCGGTCATGTTCGGCGCCGGCGTAACTCATGCATCCTCCAGCGCCACCAGCGGCACATCAGGATCAACCGGGCCCGGGTGGATGGCGAACAGCAGCGAGCCGGGCGGCTCGTCCGGCCAGGGCCATTCGATCTCACCCAGGTAGATTTGCTGAGTCCATTCCACGACCCAGACGGTGTAACCATCCAGTTCGGGTTTGGTCCAGTCTTGCGAGGCCTGAATAAACTCGGCAGGATCCACCGCCAAGCCCCAACTCTGCGTGCGCAGCAGCACCGCAATTTGCGCAGCCAAGTGCGCTGCCTTCTGTTGATGATGGGCCTGCTCAGGCGCCACGATCACCCGTGCTTCGAACTTGGCCACCAGTGTCGTCTCGCCGGTACCGATGTCTCGACCCGGTTCCAACTCGGCCAGCTCAAGAAACACGGCCGGCAGGGCCACCCGGTCCCGGATATCCGGGCAGGTCGCGACGTACTGCACAGCAGGCAATGCCTCGCGTAAATGTTGCTCGATTGCGCTGTAGAGTTGATCCAGGCTGAATGGTTGATCAGACACGTGAACTCCCCTTTAAATACTTCTGCAGTTCAAAATTCAGCTCCTGCTTGAGCACCACCAGCAGGCGTTCATTGGCACGCCGGGTCCATGACTCGAAATGCGGACGAACGTCTTCGAGCGAAACCTTGGCTTTCGCCAAGGGGAATCGGTTGTCGTTTTCCGAAATCCATCCAGAGCGGTGGCCACCTCCGGTGGACGCGTGAGTGTCTGGGTAATCATCGGCAGCAAATTGCTTGCTGCCGGTGCGTATCCAGATATCGGCCCGACTCCCGTAAACCCGTTTGAAGAACGCACCACGGTACCGACGACCGGCCACCGACACGCCCGCCTTGCCCTGCCGAGGTCGACCGGTCCGGCTGGCTTCGATGGGGTTGATACCGAACCAGAGCTTGCCTTGTCCGGTGTCACCCTTGACCGGGTAGCTGCGCAGCCGTTGCCTAACTGCAGCCACCGCTATGCGCTCCTGTTTACCGACCGTACGCGCGATCTGGGTGCGCAACCAACCGAGGGTCTTGTTGATAGCCCGTCGCTGGGCAACGGCTGAAGCCTTTGGCACCCGTGCGGCAAACTCCTGGAATGCCTGTAGATCGGAGGCTGAAGGCTGCAGCGTGATCATTGCGCTGCTGGCGGATGTCTTGTAGTAACTCCCAACACTCATGCCTGCATCCTCAATATCAGTGCCACCAGGCCATCCCCGCCGGGTTCGACATTGACCAGCGTGTACACGCCGCCGCCATCCAGCGCCGGCAAATCGATACGCACCACCTGCGCCTTGTCCACACCCTCGGCATCGGCCACACGGATGACGAAGCGTGGCTCCCGCAGGCCGGTGTTCAGCCGCCCCATTTGCGGCTGAAGCCAAGGGGCAGAGAACATGCCCAGGACCTGGCGACCTTCGATGTAGCCAGTATCAGCCAGGGTGCCGAACACGGTGCTGTCGATGTCTTCGACCAGGTCCCGAAAGCTCATGGTCAGAGTTCCAAGAGGATCTGAGCACGAGGCCGAGTGCACAGGTGCAACGGGTTGGACTGTGCTTCGCCGGCCATACCTTTGTTGAACGGCAGCGGCTCGATCATGCTGTAGTACGGAATGCCCTGGGTGTTGACCGTTTCCATGTAGTCGGCCGGAGCAAACACAGAGATGTACAAATCAGGAACCCCCTCGGGTACCAGAAGCGCCTTGTCGTCATGGACAAACGACACGCCGGCGACTTTGCCACGGTAGCGTTCCCAGACAATGCCGCCGAACTCGAAGCTCTCACGGGCATCACCGCGCAACGCCGCTGCTTGCTGACTGTTGAGGTAGGTCTCTTTGACCGACTCGTGAACAATCAGCTTGTTCCAAAAGTTCTTGCCGCAGAACGCGCGGGAACCGGTGCTGGTCACACTGCCGAGCGCGTCTTCTTGCATATCCAGCGCTTCAACGCATTTAACCCGCAGCTCTGTGCTTGGGTCCGCCAACTCCATGGGTAGTTTCTGACGCTGCACACCAAAGCGATCGTAGAGATTCAACAGCGGCGTCTGCCCATCGGCATCGAGGATCAGGCCATTGAGTGCGCCCATGCGTTGGAATTCATGGGTCGCATCTAACTGGCGACGCGCTTTGGCCAACCGTGCATTGACCACATCCTGCACCGCCTGCAACTCGGTGCGGGTACCGAACGCACGAATGCTCTGAATCTCGTCTGCCTTGATGGTGAAGCGTTCCGGCAAGTGGACGGTGTTGAACGGGATCAGGTTGCGCTTGCTGGCCGCGACCACCAGGCCTGAGCTACCGCGCTCACCGGCAGGCACCAGCGCCAGGGTGTCGCCGTCCTTTTCAATCTGCACGGTTAAGGTAGTGACCCCTTCTTCGCGAAACAGACCCAAAGCACTGATGCGCCCCGGCAAATAAGGCTGATCGTTCAGTGCAGCAGTCAGCGCGGTCACGGTGAACGCTTCGTCGTCAAAAATGGCGATATCGGCCATGGGTGCTCTCCAGAAATGAAAAACCCCGCTCAAGGCGGGGTGCATAAAGTGAACTGATCGTCTTAGCGAACAATCAGAAAGTGACTGGCCAGCGCCGTTTCCGCAGCGAGGTCGAGCCCGGTCAGATGCACCTCGCTGACTTCCGCCAGTCGCACCACCGCGCGACCACGGCGCACGACATCGGACTCGCCCAGCGGACCGAAGAGGATAGCGACAGCCGTTTCGCTGCCGTCTTCAGCGTCTGGAGAGTAAGGCGCAAAGTTGCCGGAGGCCGTCACCAGGCCGAGGATCTGGCCCGGATACAACGCAGGGCCGGCAGCAACGTTGATCGTTTCCCGCGAGATGTTTCCAGCGCCTTCGGACAGCAGGAACTCACCGGCGTGGATCGGTTCTTTTTTAATGGTCATGGTCTTGCTCCTTTCGCGCCGTGCGCAGTACCAGATTGAGCGGCTTGTCGAGCAGCCCAGATCGAAGTGGGATCAGGTTGTTTGGCCAACACCTTGGGCGCCGGGTCGTTGTCCAGCGGCACGCTGTTGTCGATCTCGAAGCCTTTGCCGCTGCCGACGATCTTGTCGAACAAGCGTGCCCTAACCGCTGCGGCATCCAAACCAGCAGCGACATATTCGGCACTGAACTCTGGCAGTCGCGCGGCCACACACAGGTCATTCACCGCCTTCGCGCGGGTCAAACCAGCCTGCACGATTTCCTCGCTTTCAAGCTTGGTCGAGCTGAGCAGTGGTGCGACCAAGTTGCTGATGCCCGCCTCCGTGCAACGCTGAGTGATCATCAAAGCCAACTTGGTCGAGTCGACCACAAGCGGTGTCAGTGGCGGGTCGACAACTTCCTCCGGATCCGCCTCTGGTGGCTCGTCGAGCTGGGCCAGCAGTTCAGCCGGTACGTGTTGGAAACGCTGCAGCACACCACCCTGGCCGAGGCAGGCTTTGACCTTGAGCCCGTCGCCGACCTCATCGGCCAAACCCAGAGCCACTGCTTCATTGGCGGTGAGCCAGGTTTCAGCAGCGACCAACCGCCGCAACTCGACCTCATCGATGTCTGGGGCCTTCGCTTTGTAGGCCGCAATGATCGCTTCCATGGTCTGGTCGAGCACGTCGGCCACCTGACGAAAGTCTTCGGCATCCCCGGCCGCGTAGGTCCATGGGTTGTGAATCATCAACATGGCGTTGGCCGCTATGACGACCCTGTGTGCGCCGCACACCGCGACGCTGGCCGCACTGGCGGCCAGCGCATCAATGCGGCCGGTGCAGCGCTCTCCTAACCGCGACAACGCGTTGTGCATGGCCAATCCATCAAACAAGTCGCCGCCGATGCTGTTGAACGCCGCGATCACCGGCGAGACGCCGTCATCCATGGCGCGCAGATCCTGCACAAACTGATTGGCAGTAATGCCCCAGGCGCCGATCTCGCCATAAACGAAAACTTCGATCACTCGCCCGGCGGCTTCACCATTGGCTTGCACGGCGTACCAGGTCTTGTCCTGCACCTGCACCTGCTTGCCTGCGCGGTTGTAAATGCGCGGTCGCGCTTTTTTGCTCATGGTTGCTCCTTTTCGTCGATGGGGTCGACGGCGTCGAGAGTGTTGTAGTTGAGACCCAGACGCGTGGCCCGGGCCAGATCGGCGGCGTTTTCCGCATCGACCGTTTCCGCGTCGTAGCCGGTGCGGAGAACCATCTCGCTACGCGAGGAAAACCCGGCCTGCACTTCCATGCGCCGCGCCTGGACGTCCTGCACCGGCTGGATGTAGGCCCAGCCTTGTGGCACCCAGCGTGTGCGCAGGTATTCACGGCGACGCTGTGCGTAATCCCTCAGCACCAAGACACCCGACAGCACCGCCATGTCCATCCAGGCCGCCCGCACTGGGCGGCAGAGCTGGTGCACATAGACACCAAACTGCAGTTGCTCCAGACGGCGCCTAAACTCGTTGAGCACCACGCGCAACGCCCGGTCATTGACCTCGCGCATGTCGCCGGTGAGGATCTCGTAAGGCGTCCCGGTGCCGGCAGCCGCAGCCATCAGTTGCTGACGCATGAAGTCCGGATAGTTGTTGCCCGCATCCGGCGGCTTAGAGAATTCGACTTCCTCACCTGGACCCAGCTCCTGCATCGTGCCGGGCTCCAGCGCCACCATCGGCGTAAAGCCATCGCCGTCGGTGGTCAGTGGCTGTCCCGTCACTGGATCGCGCGGTACCGGACCTGAATCTGGAGCCGGGCGGCTGATGAAACCGGCAAACAGGTTGGCCACTTCCTGGCGGAACAACACCGCGTCGTCGTAATTGTCGAGACTGCGCAGGCGCTTGAGCACCGGTGACAATCGAGGCACGCCGCGCAGTTGGCCTGGCTCGACCGGCTCAAAGATGTGTAACACCTGTGCCGCAGGTACCCGCACCAGCTGGTTGTAACCGGCGTTCAGCGATGAGGCATCACGCGGATGCGACAGGTACATCCAGTACGCCACACGCTTGCCGCCTGGGGTGAACTCGATCCCGGCGCGGATGATGTTGCCGCTTTTGGTGGTTTCGAACTTGTCATGCGGCACGAATTCCGGGGCCAGAATCTGGAGCTGCAACGGAACCGCGAGTCCTTCATCCAGACTGCGAGGTCGCAGCCGAACAAAGCATTCGCCCGAGGTCTCAACCGTTCGAGCCGCCAATGCCTGCTGACCGTAGAAATCGGTGCGCTCATCGGCGTCCGACTCATCAATCCAATCATCCCAAAGCTCCTGCAGCAACTTTCGCAGGACTTCGTCGTCGGTCTTCGGTCTCGGCGTGATGCCGGTACCGATCAAGTTACTGACGCGCTTGTCGATCACGTTGAAGGCATACGGGTCATTGCGAACCGCTGCCCGGGAACGCGACCGCAGGTTACGCAGTGCCGGGGTGTTGATGCTGTTGATTCCGTTGTCGGGAGCATCCCAGCCAGCAGACCGTCGGCCCTCCCCGGCGCCTTCATAACTGGCCTTGATGTTCGACGGCAATACGAATCCGTTGCGGGTTAGCGTCGGATAGTGGCGGGCCATTAGAGTCCTTTGCCTCCATGACACAGTCGGACCACGCGCGAACGCGGCCCGGCGGCATTGACCAACGACGTGCGGATCTCTTCACGAGCCTTGAGCAATTCATCAACCGTGCGGTACTCCACGGTACGGTCCGCATAGCGCACGGTTTTTTCACCGCGAGCGATCGCCGCCTCAACTGCGTCGAGGTGCTTCTGGGTAAATGACATATCAGCGTCTCTTCAGGTAACCGCTGCTGGAGCTGCGGCGTTGAGGTGGTGGTGCTGCGAGTCGCGATTGCACAACTGGAGCAGCGAGTTGTGGAGTCGATTGCGGTGCAGCAGCAGGCGTGGGTTGACCGGTACTGCTAACGCGTTCGCCTTGAATGGGTTTGATGCCCAAGGCTTCGTCGAACAATCCAGACTGCGCCAGGGACTGGCGCACCCGCTCCCAGTCGTGTTCCTTGTAGCGATTGAGGCCCAGGTAATGCGCCATGGCCAGGCAGTACACCATCAGGTCGAGCGCTTCGTTGCGCTCGGCCTTGCCCTTGACCCACTCGATGCGCTTGTGGCCACGCACGTAGCGCGCGACCTTGCGCTCCGCGACGCACTGGTCGAAGAAGTCGTCCGGCAGGTCATTGGCAAAGTGCAATGCACCCGGTCCCGACTCGAATGGGTAGCGGTTGTAAATCCAGTCCTTCGCGGTGTCGGTACCGACAAACCACAGCTCGGCGCCGTTGCGTTCGGTCTGACCTTTCCAAGTCACGTCGACCATCGATGGACGCTGAGCAATCACCGGCTTTCCGGGCTTGCTCGCGCCCTTGATGGCGAACACGTTTCGCCAGCGGCGAACGCGGCAGAACTGGTAGACCTCATCGGTGTGGTGACCGCCGGAATCGACAGCCGTAGCAAGAACGCCCAGACCAACACCACACGGATGGCGATATTTAGCCTTGAGCAATTCGTCCAAGGCAGCCCAGGTGCGCTCATCTGCGGGGTCGCCTGGCACGACCTGGAAGTCGACAATCCAACGCTCCATACCGATGCCCCAGCCCATCACCATAAACTCCAGGCGGTTGGCCTGGACGTCGACGGAGCCGGTCAACATCAGAACACCGGCCGGCATCGACCCCAGACCGTAGCTTTCCAACCGAGCTCTTTGTCTCAGCACATCGGCTTTGGTTTGCTCTTGTGCGCTATCCCAGACCTTCGCCAGACGGGTGTTGTAGAACACCTGCATGGGCTCAAGGTCGCCTTTGGCCTGTGCCTTCTTGGCTTTTTCGAACTGCTTGGCCAGTGACTTCCAGTCCATCCAGCCCAGCGGCGAATACAGCGCATTGAGGTGGAAGCCGATCGTCTCGCCATCGCCTTCGGCATGGCCTCGCCACTCGCCCTGGGCGAGCATTTCGCCCTTGTGGTACTCATCAATCAGCACGTCGCAGTCAGGACCGGCGCACTGGTAATGCACCACGCTGTAGTCCTTTGAGTAATGCAGGCGTTCCCACTCAAGGGTTTGCATGTGCCCGCAGGTCGGACATGGCACGTAGTAGTGACGCTGATCACTGCCCTCGAACAGATCCGCGATCCGCGAGGCGCCTTTGATTGTCGGTGAGCTGGAGAAGTAAAACTTCGCATTGCGGCCAAAGGTACTGCCCCGGGTTTCAGCCAGCTCGATGGGGTCGCCCTCCTCGCCGATGTCCACTTCCCAACGATCGATCTCGTCGCCGTAGACATAGCGCGCCGACAGCTCTGACAGGTTCGCTGCGGAGCCTGCGGTAGTCACATACAACGAACCACCCTCGAACTCCTTGGTGTCCATGGTGTTGCGCGAATCCCGCGATCGGCTGGACGCCACACGTTCACGCAATACCGGTGTGGCCTTGATGGTCTTACCAATCCGCGAGGACACCCGCTTGGCCAGGCCGAGGCTTGGCAACAGGGTTAGGATATTGGATGGCGCCATGTGGATCAGGCCGCCGATCCAGTTCAAAGCGATCTGCGTTTTCATCAGTTGCGAGGCCACCATGGTGACCACGCGCTTGCAGGGGTGAGCCGGCGACAGGCAACGCATGGGCTCGCGGGCATACGGTGTGCGCGAGGTGCGGTATTGGCCGGGCTCGGCGGCACCAGTGTCACGCGGGATGCGCATGTACTCGTCGGCCCACTCATCGATCCAGACGTCCGGGTCTGGATGCAGACCACGGAAATATGCCTCCCGGTACACCTCTGCACCGTCAGGGATTTCCGTGGGCATGGGCTTAACTCGTGGTCAGGGCGTGTTCAAGATCCGCCGAGGATAAGCGCTCTGCGTCCTCAAGCGAGCGACGAATAGCCGCCGTCAAATGCTTTTCGATTTGCCAAGGGTCGGTCATGACGGCGAGTTCCGGTGCAAGCTGCGGGGGCATGCCCAGCAGTTGATCCCGCAACAGGCGGCCCGCGTTATAGGCACCAGTTTCCACCGCGACGCGCTCGACCAATGAACCTTGCTGTTTGTGAAAGTTGGCTTGCTCTTGCAGGGCCAGATAATGCTCCCGTAGAGCTCGAGACTTCTGAAAGTCCGCTGCCTGCCCTACTTGCGGTACCGCAGGTTCTTCGGCGGTGATTTGAGCTTCCCGCTGAAGACGAAGCCGTTCGTGTCGGTCGGCGACGGCGGCTTTGCTTGGGTCGGCAGACTCAGCCAGCAATGCTTCGGTGGCTTCCAGCTCCACCTTGCCATCCTCAGTCAGCACCAACCGATCCTGATTAGCCAACTTGGAAACATACGATTTAGCCCAGCCACGCCGTGCGGCAAACTCCGTTTTGCTGATTACAGTCATGATGGAATGTCCTGTTCACCTAATGAATTCGGGGGGTTCACCTGTTCACCCCAGTTCACTAAGCTGGTGAACTGTCCGCTAACACTTTCCCGCGGGTTTCCGACCCCGTACCCCCTGAATAACCCCAGGGTCCCCGGCAGTTTTCGGCGCCCCAAACCGGTGCATCACCCCTGCTTGCCGTCGGCGGGCGGCACTTCGCAGACGCCGAGCCGCTTGGCTGCCCAACGTTCGTACAGGCCGATGGCGACATCGGCGCCGGCCATCGCGGTCAGGCAGCCCAAGCTGCCGGCGGTCCAAATCGTCATGCCGGCGCCGATCATTAACATCATCGCTGACACCCCGCAGACAATGCAGGCACCGGACCGCAGCGCCAGGCGCCGCAATAACGCCCAGCCGCGCGCGCCATCCTTGTCGGCTCGCCACATTTCACCCGAAACGCCGCCGACCAACGCGAGGACGATCACCAACCAAATCGGCATCTCTGCCAGCGCTTGCTGCTCGTTCGTCATCGCCCTACCCCATAAACGCAAAAACCCGACGCTAGGGCCGGGTTAAGTGTGTGGTGCCTGCCGCTCTCTGCGGTCGCACCTATCGAAGATGTGTACTTTTTACAGGTCGATTCCGGTGGCAGCAAGCTAGTTTTAATGCCACCGCTGAATATGTACCCAACGCCCTAGCAATGTAGACGAATACACCCCTCGGCTACCTGCTCCTCTTGCGCTGTCCTTCCAGCCCCACTATTCAGAATCGAAGTGGGACGCTTGAGAACGCCTGAATTCAATGCTCTGACCCACTGTCCTACCTTCTTTACTCTTTTCTCATGTAAAGAAGGAAATTGAAGAACACGCGTGCGCGCCACTGGCGCGTGATGCTGTCCGCTACGCTCACACGGGCGGGGCACTTCTGCGGGCGGGACGGTGGGACAGCCCAACAACGACGCGGCCCGCGCTTGTCCCACTACGTCAAAACGTAGCGGGACAAGGCGGGCCAGTGGGGCGACGACTGCCGGAGTAATGCCTGGGGTCACGCAGCCTTCCCCATCAGCATGCCGGCAATGCACAGATGCGCCTCATGCAGGCGCTGGTAATAGGTGTCACGACTGCATCCGCAGTGGGTGTACTTCTGAGACAGAAAGCTTTCGTGATTGCAGTAGTGCTCCCGCACGATCACCGACTGTTGCGGTGCCAGGTGCTTGTTCACGATTAGCTCGATATCTGCCGACTCGTCCAGCAACACCCTGCTACCGCGAGTTCCGCGAATCAGCTCGCCCTTGCATTCCATCAACATCGCGATCATGTTGCCGCCGCCCAGCTCCGAGCCTTGTGGGTCGCTGTGCAGATCCTCTGCCCAGAGCTTGAGCATCTCGTCGATTCGCTTAATCAAAGCAAGGCTCCTTGAACTCGACGCGCTGCAACGCTGAAGCGCCTCCCCAACCCGCAGGCTTCTTGTAAGCCCAAGGCCGCTGGCCGCTCTTGGCCAAAGCCGGCAGGCGCACACGCCGCCATCCCAGGCGATGCATGATCGCTCCGACGCGCATTTGTTCTGGCTTGCCCCAGTGACCGGCATCCAGCTTCAGCGGACCGGATAATACTTCGCTGCCGGTGGTGGTTTCACCGAGCTGCGAATCCTCAAGCCAACTCAGGATCGGACCTTCCCACTCATCCACCACAAAGCGCTCATCTTGGGCTTCGGCGAACATCGACGCCTCTTCACGATTGACCCACCAGATATCGCCCGCCTCGTAACAGAACATTGCTTCAGCCCACAGCTGGTCACGGATGTCACGCAGCTGGGCCAGATCGACCTTGGTACACGCCACAGGCCAGTAACGACGGTTGCCGGTGGCGTCCTTGAGATATTCGTCTTGGTTGGTGGTACCCACGAAAACACACTGGCGTGGCACGTCATTACTTCTGCGGCCGTAGCTTTCACGATAGGTGTCGGTGGACGCCGAGAAAAATTGCTTGGCCTTGGTGCTCTCAGCCTTGTTGAAGCTGTCCAGCTCGCCCAGCTCAATAATCCACTTGCCCCGGATCGCCTGAAAACCATCCTTGTCACCAAGCGCAAACGGCGTATCCATAAACCACTCACCACCGAGAATGCTCATGGCTGTGGATTTACCTTCGCCCTGACCACCCTCAAGAATCATGACCGAGTCAGCCTTGCAGCCTGGCTTCATGACCCGCGCAACTGCCGAGATCATCCAGCGCTTACCCACCTTGGCCGTGTATTCGCTGGCTTCAACGCCCATCACATTGGTCAGCCAGTTTTCCAGCCGAGGCACTCGATCCCATTCCAACTTGGACAGGTATTCGCGCACTGGGTGAAAGGCATGGTCATGAGCGACCACGCTGACCGCCTCGATTACGCTGGAGGGTTTCACCCGAAGGTTGTACTGCTGCGCGAGCCACTTCATCACCCGGATATCATCGATGTCGGCCCAGTCACCCGTGCCGCCGCCATACGGGGCGGCCCGCAACTTCACGATCTTCGAGCTGAAGGCACTGAAGCTGATCACGCCGGCCCAACGCTCGTCGTTGCCGAGGATCAGCTCGACATTCTGCATGTGCGCGATCAGCGCGCCGCTTTCAGTACGGGCCAGTTGATCCTTCCATCCTCCCGCTGCCGGTGGCTTGACCACTGCCAAGACCTGACGGCGAACTGTTTCCAGCCCCTCAGCGATGTGCAGGTCATTGAAGTCGGTCCATTTGTCTTCACGCTCGACCGAGAAGATTGGGCCAACAACCTGACCACCAACGATCAATGCGGCGTTGCCAGCCTTCTCTTCACCAGGGTTCCAAGCATCGCCATTCGGGCGTTTGGTCTTCCAGTCATCATCACGACAAACGATCAAGGGGCAACCGGGGAAACGCTCGCGCATGGCCTTACTAATGACGAGCAAGTTGCCCGCATCAAACGCGATGGCCACTGTCAACGAGGTCGCCATATGCAGGCTTGCGCCGGTCGCGTAACCCTCACACACCAGTACCGGTTCGCCCGGTTCCGGATGCGGGCCGATCAGGTGAAAGGCCCCCTCTTTCGACATGCCGTAAGGCCAGTAGGATTTATCCCGCCCGGTCTCTTCCTGCTTCTCGGGATAGATCACCTGCAGGCCAACAATCTGATCTCGGACGTTGCACATAGGCACTAAAAACGCGCCTGAGCGCGGTGCATAACGAACGCCGAAACCGACAATCTGCTTTCGATCCAGATAGGTGCTGCGGCCTTTCTCCGGCATACGCTTGAACATACCGGCCGCACGGTTCGCCGCTCGACGTGCGGCATTGGCCGCGATCTCGGCGGCGCGCCGCTTCGCGTCCTCCTGACGAGCCCGCATGACCTCGCGCTCTTCCGGACTCATGCGCCCGGCCTTGACCTTGATCTTCTGCGATTCGCCGGAGCGCCAGTCACCGAAGCTACCAAAAATCAGCGTTTCGCCCTTCTCCGTGCGGTGTTCGTGCACCACGTACCAACCGTTCTTTTCCTTGCCCTTGTCCTGCGAAGTCTTGCAGCGGGTCAGTTTGCCAAAAGTCAGCGGCTGTTCCGGCTCGAGGCCATAGTTTGCGAATTGACCGAGAACCTCATCGAGCATGTCGCCCCCCTAAAACTTCATCAACGATCTGGCAGGACACGCAGTAAATGCAACCTTGCACGGCGAGGCGGCGAGCTTCAGGAATCGGCTCAGCGCAGTTGTCGCAGAATATGAAAGAGTGTGCGGCCGACGCAGGTTTAGCTGCATTGCGAGCAGCTAGCGCCTGATCGAGGCGCTCCTGCACCAGGTCATTCGCAAAATCAGCGATATCAGCCACGGTCCGCCCCCCGAGTTGTTTGGTTGACGTAGGAAGCGCGGTTGAACATTCCCAGCAGCCCCTGAATGCCACGGAACACCTGCAAGCGAATCTCGGCCAATTCGTGGTCAGAGACCACGCCATCACCAATGCTTTTGGCCCAGGTATCAGCCAGATCGGCAACCTGCCGGAAGTACGCGGCGATACCGGTGGTCAACGTCTCGGGCATATCGTTGGTGTACGCCTCGGCCAGCTCTTGCCAGGTCGTATCCCCCACCAACGCATGCACCGCATCGAGAATGCGACGGTCTTTGGTCAACTCCAGGATTTCGCCGAACTCCTGAATGTTCACCGCGTGGCTGGGGTGGGTTGGTGACAGTTTGTGCTGCAGCGTGGTGGGGTTTCTGCCGGTGGTGGCGGCGATTGCAGCGGCGCCACCAGGGTAGTCCCGCGCAGCATGGTAGAGCGCCAAATCGAGCGGCAGGATTTCCCGCTTTGCTCGATCAACGCAGTTCAGAGCGATTCGGCTCATGGCATTAATCCTTATAAGTTGCCAGTGCCGCGCGGCTTGCAGTGGTGATACATTTGCCGCGTGGCTTGAAAGGGCCCAAAAGCCGGCTAGATCCTCAAGATCGAAACCGGCACCGTGCCGAGGCAAACGATCCGTCGTTCACCTCTGGCGCAACAGCTGCCCAATCTGTGGTGGAGAAGGCAGCAACCCAAGACATCCGTGCCTTGGCAGCGCGATAAAGGTTAGCGGTTCGCATGTGGTGTGCCCGCCTACCTTTACCGCGACCCGACAGCACTGTGGTGGTGTGTGCCGGGAGGAACTGGGCGACCCTCGGGTCGCCTTTTTTCTAGGCCGCTTTGGGAATATCCGATTCCGGAGGGAATACGTCATCAAGCGAGCAAACAGCCCCCAACCGATTCAGTGCAGCGGTAATAGCTCGGCACTCACTGAGGCCTGGCGTTCTATGACCAGACTCGTAGTTGCTCAGCCTTGTCTGAGTCCAACCAAGAAGCTCACCCAAATCCCGCTGCTTTATCTGCGCCTCCTTTCTGAGGCAGGCAATTCGGTTCATGAATCTGACTCCTTTTGACTTCGCACACTCTAAACACGTAACGTGATTATTTCAACACGATAAGTGAGAAAAAAACATTTCAATACGTGATAAAAAACCGACATGGAAACTTTAGGCTCCCGCATCAAGCGGCTCAGAAAACAGAACGGTCTCACCCAGCAGGGTTTGGCTGCGGCCTGCGGCTGGTCGTCGCAATCTCGGATCGGCAATTATGAGAGCGATCTCAGAGAGCCCAACCTAACGGACCTGATGGTGCTCGCCCCAGCATTAGGCGTATCCGTTGCTGACTTAATCAGCGGCACCGGATCGCAACAGCTGATTGCGTCTGCCTTGGGCAACGTCGCCCCTCCCATCTCGACCTGGTCGCCAAATACAGCTGGAAGCGCGGTTAGACCCTTAGGCCCTACAAAGGAAGGAGTGGTGCCAGTGGTCGGCACAGCAAAACTGGGGATGGATGGCTACTTCGAAGCGTTAGATTTCCCTGTCGGGCATGGCGATGGCTACTTACACATTTACAGCGATGACCCGAACGCCTATGGCCTTAGAGTTATTGGTGACAGCATGCACCCTCGAATCAAAAGCGGTGAGTACGTTCTCATTGAACCGAACAAAACATACCTCACCGGCGACGAGGTCATGGTTCAAACCTATGACGGCCGCTCAATGATTAAAGAGTTCATCTATTTAAGAGACGGCGTATATCGATTCGACAGCGTTAATCAGGATCACAGCCCCATTCACCTAGACCAGAACGATGTTTCGAAGGTCCACCTAGTCGGCGGGATTCTGAAATCATCACGGTTCGCTCACGACAAGAACGATTAATCACACATCGTGTTGACATGATAAACACAATACGTGATATTTGCCTCACTCTTCCACCACAGAGCGAGGCAACACCATGCACACCACAGCCACTCTGCACGTCCATCCGGCCGTTGCTGATCCGTTCCGCATCTTCGAGATTCGCCGCTTAGCCCGCGATTCCGGCTGCACGTTCATTGCTGCCAAACCCAAACAAGCCCACACCACGCCCACCTCGTTTGATCCAAACGACGGAGGGCGGGCAGCATGAACAAGTTCAAGCTCGATAATCGAACCCTGCAACTGCTCAATGCCCAGGTCAATCTGAGCGAGACCTTCAATCACAAGCTGCGCTCCACACCACTGAGTGTCGTACTGTCGCTTAGCCTGAAGGTTGAGCGCAGCAAATCGGACACGCTCTTCACCGTAGTACTGGGCGGCGAACGCCACACGCTGACCCTGCAGAACGGCCCCAAGATGCACCTCAAGTTGGCCAACTTTATCGAAGAAATCGCCAACGGCCCTGTCGATTCCAGCAACACGGTAGAACTGCAGCCACCTCCTCACGCAAGCCGTCGATATGCCGCGTTCGATGCCGAGCACAAGCAGCAAGTGTTCGAGCTGGTACGCACTGGTGGTGCTCTAAGCCTCGACATGGGCTTTGAACTCCCGATACAGATCGCCATCCATCGCAACCAAACGCGCACCGGTGTCACCACCATCATGAGTATTGGCGTGAAACGGCCACGCACCAAATGCTTCACCGTGTGTGGGACCGAGGTAGAGATGTATGAAAAAGTTATCGAATGCATCAACCACCTGGCTGCCGTGGCGACTCCCGCGGCGCATGCAGCTTAGGAGGAACGATGGAGCGCACCCTTGCCCAAACTGCCAAATACCTTGGCACTACCCGTCCCAAGCTAATCACCCTGATGCGCAACAAAGGCCTGATCAACGAGAGCAATTTGCCGGCCTATCCGACCCGCGACCGAGAGTACCTGCGCGTCAAAGACAGCAACTGGTATCACACCGAACTGGGCATGCAATACAGCCAGTCGACCCGTGTGAAAGAACCAGGCATCCAATGGCTGGCTGCACAACTCGGCCTCGAACTTCCCGCTATCCCGGTCGACAACCGTGACGTGGCCTAGGGAGTTCGCCCGCCAAATCGTCGCAATGCGCACTCGCGAGGAACGCAACGCTGCGCTCCTCGAAGTGCCTGAGCATTTGCGGGAGCTGACCAAGCGCCATTGCCTCAACGCGTGGAACCATCCAGCACGACAACAACGCATGGAGAGCCTGAAGATCGATGAGTAGTGACAATCAACCCATATTGCGGCTACTGCCAGCACCGGATTCGGCCACCGTAGAGCTGCTCTACCGCACCTTCGGCGACGTGCTTATCCCCCTGGAAAAGCTGCGCGTGCAGTACTTCCGCAACCTTAACGAAAAGACGCTTCTGACGGAGATAAGTAGCGGCCGCATCCAGCTACCCGTCACCACGCTCAACAACAGTCGCAAGGCACTCAAGTTTGTGCATATACGCCATGCCGCTGCCCTGATCGATATCCGCGCTTACAAGGCCGATGAAGAGATGGACAGGAACCAAACCGGACCATCCGAGCAAGACGACTAACCAAACAACGGCTGCCACCACCAGCCAAGCAAAACCGCCAGGAGCACACCACATGACCGCAATACAAATCTGCGCGCTGCTCAGCCTCATATTGGGCGCCACCCTTCTCTACTGGGTCGGTTATCGAGGCGGCTTGATCGATGGCCGTGCCGAGGGCCACCGACCATCAGCGACCGATGGACCAACTGGCGATCGAACATCGGTGGAAAGCGGCATGAAGAGCGACCAGCACACCACCGAAGCCTCGACCGCTTTGCTCCGCAACGTCGGCATGGTCGACGCACAAGAAACAAAGATTCTCTGCTGCGCAGCAGCAGGCATTACTAAGCCTGTCTGCGCCACTGCCGAGGCACTTATACCCCACGAAAAGCTGCGCGAGGCAGGGCACCTTGATGCAACGCTAATCGCTCAGAATCGCCTGCCCGCGCAGCCTGCTGTGGGGTATACGCACCCATTAAGCGCGAGATTCGTGCCCAATGTATCCGATGGCCAGCGGCTCAGAACCGTCGAGGCCGCCTCCCATCAAAAATGCAGCAAACACCACCAAATCGAAGGCATCGAGCAACGGGTCAGGGAGATCAATCATGGAAGCTGAAATCCTTTCGGACGAAGAGCTGGCGCATATCACCGGCTACAAGGCCAGGGCCTACCAACGTCGCTGGCTGGATGATCGCCAGTGGCTCTATATCGAAAGTCGTGGCAAGCGCCCATTAGTAGGAAGGATGTACGCCCGGATGAAGCTCGGCGTGATCACGCCAACCAATATTACCCCCACCCCATTGCCAGCCGCGCCCGCATGGACGCCCGACTTCTCGCGAGTGAACTGATATGCGCCCCCGCAAAAACGCAACCCGCCATTTACCGCCTCGGATGTATCAATGGACGCGGCCACGAAAGAGCGGGAAAACCTGGATCGCCTATTACTACCTGGACTCCACAGGAAAGGCGATCCCACTGGGCAAGGATCTCGACAAAGCCAGGCTCAAGTGGGCGGAGCTCGAAACCAAGGAAATACCACTGGACTTGCGGACTATGAAGGGGATCTTTGACCGCTATATTCGCGATATCGTCCCGAAGAAGGCGCCCCGCACGCAAAGAGACAACCTTTCAGAGATCAAACAGCTGCGACCACTTTTCGACAATGCCCCCATCGACTCAATCACACCGGCCACGATCGCTGGCTATCGGGATGCTCGAACTGCAAAGGTCCGGGCCAACCGTGAGATAGCCACGCTCTCTCACGTATTCAATATGGCGCGTGAGTGGGGTCTTACCTCCAAAGAAAATCCCTGTCAGGGCGTACGCAAAAATAAGGAGACGCCTCGGGACTATTACGCAAATGATGTGGTTTGGGATGCTGTTTACAAGAAAGCAGCTCAAGAGCTGAAAGATGCGATGGACCTTGCCTACCTGACAGGGCAACGGCCGGCCGATGTCCTGGTCATGCGCAAGGATGATATAGAAGGGGGGTATTTGATGGTGCAGCAGAACAAAACGCACAAGAAGCTGCGTATCCAGATGACTGCCAGCGGTACGGAAAACAGCCTAGGTATGCTGATCGCAAAAATCGCAGAACGAAACGCTCAGCACGTATCGAGCTACCTGATTGTGAGTGCGCGTGGGAAGCGTATGACTGCCAAGATGCTTCGCGACCGCTGGGATAAGGCCCGGGAAAAGGCCAAGAAAGAAGCGATCGAGACTGGCGACACGCTGCTTGCTGGAAGAATCAGCAGCTTTCAGTTTCGGGACATCAGGCCAAAAGCCGCGTCGGAAATTACTGACATCGGAGAGGCGAGCCTGCTCTTGGGGCATACCAAGGGTGACATAACTGAACGCGTTTACCGTCGCGTTGGCGCCATTGCGAAGCCGTCAAAATAGTGGAAAACGAGTTACAAGACGCTGAATTGATCAAGATAACGCTGGCGGTGACACCAGCTTCAGATCGTCGCCGCAATGACTACTTTCCGCCGATTCTGTTGAAAAATTCGGCCATGGCTTTCGCAACAGAAAAGCATGCGTCTGAGATTGAAATTTTTACTTCCGAGAGAGGTTGCCAGACTCAGATTTCACGTGGCAGCGTCCTAGTAAGGCGTTTTCACCGATCGCTTTCCTGGCCGTTTCAGAAAACCGACTTTTTCAACTCAATTGGCCAAAAGCGGTCACCCAGACACGCCGGAAAGTGGAAGCAGGTTCAGGATTCAATCGTCAGGATCGAGCGGTAGAACAACATTAGTTTTTTCCGCGAAAGCGTTTCGGCGGGATATATATTCTTGTCGCAACTGCTCCGCGATGTTCATTTTCTGTTGAAGCATTGCCCCTGCAAGGCTCGTGTTCATCAGTACCACCGGCTTCTGTAAATCAAACGTCCTCAGCAATTTACCCATCTCAATGAACTGCTTCTCTAGATTGTTTAAGCTGGTCAACATTGACTCTAGGATTCCCACTGCGACTGGATCACCGACGGATTTGAAGTCCACCATTTTGGATTGTACTGCCGCGTGAGCAGCTCCAATAGACTCCTGCACTCGCAGGAGTTCCACTCCATCCATTTCACGTACACCGAAATTCACCGAGGTCGCTCTACGGAAGGTATGGCTCAAAATTTCGACTGCCAAATCATGGGCTTTCCTTTGCTTCGTTGGGAACCCGATTGCATCGGCGATGGTGCTGAGCGCTTCCGTTTGCCCGGCGACCCACGTTACTAGGCTGCCCACGAGTGCGATTCCTAGTATCAAAGGATGACGCTTGATTTTCTCGATAGCGCGCTCAAAGGTGCCTCTATCCGTAGGTAAGTCCTGATCATCCGATCTTGGTTGATTCCGACTTGGCGTTTTGTCTGGTTCCATAATCCCCACCCTTAGGGAGTTGGTATCTAATGGAGGGGCAGCATTTTTTCTGATTCAGCGTTTCTAAAATGTCCGGCACCGACAACCGATAACAAAAATTTGTATTCTGGAAAATATAGCAGCTCCCCCTGCTCTATGGAGACCGCTTTGGGGTCGATCTCTACCTACCCCCGACAGGCAGCTATTATATGGGGGTCGTTTGCGGCCTTTCGTGACAGGCAGAAATCGGCCACGAGCAGTCATTGAGTTCTGCAAGAACCATTCGAAATAAGCCAAATCGAATAGCCCTCAGCAGTTTTTAGCTGAGCCTAATCAAGCAGTCTGGACTATCCTTCCAGGGTGCATAACCCATACGAAGCTTCAACGACACGGATTGTTACCTCCCATGTCGGAATTTCGTTACATCCACTTGAACGTTTAAAGGTAGTCCTTGAGCACAAAGGAAGCGGGAAATGACCGAAAGCGATCAGCAAGCGGCAGAGGTCGAGCGACTCTCGATGAAAATTGAGAGGATGAAGCTCGAGCAAAAGCGAAAAGAAGTTGATGCCGCTGCCAAGCCACCGCAAAAGGCATGGTGGACGAGCGCCATAGAATTTTTGGCTCTGCCGGCCGCGGTTATCGCTATTGTTTCTCAGCTAACAGGGACAATTGGCTCTGTTCATGACCAAGAAAAAACACAAGCTGAAACGCAGAAAATCAGAACTGAAGAAGTTAAAACAAGGGCAGAATTAGAAGGACTGCTCGATGACCTCGCTCAAAAAAAACAGGCAGGAGTAGAATCTTATCGAGCCGAGATCGAGAAAACACTGCCGCAACTTCAAGACACTCTCACACGGCTTCGATCTATAAAGGCCGATTCGGATCGTGCTATATTGGAGCGAGCGCTGCCGAAATACATACTTCTTTGGGTTCTATTTCATGCTGTAGGGCTGATATTTGATGTAATAGCGCAAGCATGGAGTGCCTTGTTGACCAGTGCATCAATGGCAGTATTCAACCGTCGCAGGCCGTCAGACTCTAACGCGAAAAAAATAGCCCGATGGGACCAAGTAATGCGCACGACCCAATGGATTATCGCCTTCGCGGGAATGATCCCTAACATTCTACGCTGGTCGATTCAGCTGTCTATCTTCCTTGCCCTAATGGTTCCGCTATTCAACGAAACTGCGCATCTTTTGGGGTCTGATACAACATTCGACAGCATTGTGGAACTTGCAAAACATCTCGACCTGAGCGGAATAATCGAAAAGATGCGAGAGATCATGTTCGATGTGCATCGCTAGTGCTTTCTAACAATCGGAACCAGCCTACGGGCTCACCTTCGCATAGCTGCGGCGAGCTGGCAGGCTGAACTAGGACGGCACGCGCCTGAGTCATTGGATCTAGGGGGTTAACCATGCAGCCAGAGTCTCTATCTACTATTGCTGGTCCGACCGGAGTTGGTTCGTTGTGTATGCTCGGTCTGTTTTTGCTTTTCGACGGGCGAGCGCCATCGCTACTGCCTACTTTTGAGGAGTATGCGAGGACAGCTACCTGGGGCATTGTTGCGGCATTGCCTGTGTTGGTAATGGCATATGTTATTGGTCTTTTTCTCAGCGTCATCGCTACTGCAGCAATTCAATATTTTTTTGGACCTGATTTTTCTCAAGAGGCAATAGATATAGCATCGCTTTCTAAGCTTTCTGTCGACAAGACTGCGGCAATTCAGGTCTACTTACAACTTCTAGCTGATCGAACAACTTTGGCAGGTTCTGGCGTAGCATTGCTATTTCTTGCAGGTGGAGCAATCAGCGAGATTGATAACCTACAAAATTTAAAAGTAACAATATGGGCCATAGCTGTCGGGGTGGGCCTTCTTTCTGTAGCAATGATTTGGCTGGCAGTACAGAAGGGAGTTCAAGCGCATACAATTGCGCTAACTATGTCGGCGGCGCTATAGCGCTGCCTAACAAGTCGCTCAAGCGGACAGTGCTACGTGCAGCATTAAACGAAACAGAAAGGACAGCTGGATACTATTCAATCTCTCTCGAAACAAATGGGGACTCTGCGTTAAAACTATTTCGTTGTGCGGAGGCTTGGTTGGCGCTTTATAGAAAAAACGCCGGTAGCTAGCGTGTGACGGTCGCCCGGGCTCGTCTAGCTCCTACATAAGTCAATCACTAATTAGGTGCGGAACGCCCTATCCGCCGGATTACCTCAGGGCTCTACTACAATGACCGGCAACTTTGAGTCGAACTCGGTGGCTCGTGACAGACAGCAGTGGGCCAGAAGCGAGCCTGCTCTTGGGGAATACTGAGGGCGACATATCTGAACGTGTTTACCGTCGCGTCAGCGCCATTGCGAAACCGTCAAAATAACGGAAAAACGCGTTACAAAACGCTGATGCCACCCCTTGTAGAATGCGGCCTGCAGCGGAGCCAAAAAATGATCGTATTAGAACGAAATCAAGCTACAGGCCACGAATTACGGGCGCTTGTATCTCGGACTTGAAAACCGTCGACTGTAACAGGTCCATGAGTTCGAATCCCATCGCCTCCGCCATATTTGTACCGACAAAGCCCTGATTATTCAGGGCTTTGTCGTTTCTGGGGTTTACTCGAGGGAAGCCAGCCGGTGATGCGTTCCATAACGATTCCGGACGTGTTCCATAACTCGGCCGAAGATACTTGAGCCCAGGCGTATTGACTGAGCATCGCCAGGAAGCATGCATCACGACATTCGGCAACCTGTCACGCCTTCGTCACATCCACCCAGCACAATGCGGGCAGCCAAAGGGATTTGGCCACGTGTACAGAGAGCCCGCCTTGTGCGGGCTTTCTTGCTCCTACCTTGACCCTATTCATTCAAACGAATAGTTTTGGGGTGTTCATTTTATGGACCCCGTTTGAAGCCCGCCCACAAGCGGTTTTTTTTGCCTGCTACGCTTTCCTCAAGCAAAGGAGGATTAAGCCATGTCTAACCCCGACCTCATTCCTTCCCTGATCTACAAGCTCAACGAAAACCAGCTTGCCATCGCGGCAGCCGTTGAGGACCTTTCAGTCTGGATTGAGCAGCTGCACGGTCCCGCCGAGGATGCCGTCAGGATCCGCAGCTCTCTAACCAAGCTCGATGAGAACCTGGAGTTCATCACACGCGGGGTCGCCGAACTGATGAATGATTAAGGCTGTCTGGCGCCGGGCTTTTCGTATCTGCCTATCGCTGGATGCGGCCGCCATCTGCCCCCATTTGCCCCCATTTGCCCATTTGCCGTTTACTCATGGCCTCGCAATGCACTTGCTGCCTTGATCCACTACCTTCGGCACGAATCATGCGTACTCCATTCGCAACAAGTCGGTCCTGACTATGCGGATGACACTTTTGAAGTGAGCCGTTTCAGTCGCTGCCCCGATAATCGAAAGCTTACCAATGGAATGTCGAGGGTTCAGCATGACAAGCGCAGCTCAGGTCAGCCCGCAAACACTGAGAAAAGTAATTGTCGCTGCCGCCATCGGCAATTTCGTCGAGTGGTTCGACTTCGCCGTCTACGGTTTTCTGGCGACGACCATCGCCCAGCAATTTTTCCCCAGCGGCGATGCCAGCGTCGCCTTGCTCAAAACCTTCGCGGTGTTCGCCGTGGCCTTTGCCTTCCGGCCGCTGGGCGGGATTTTCTTCGGCATGCTCGGTGACAGGATTGGCCGCAAGAGAACCCTGGCCATGACCATCCTGCTGATGGCGGGTGCGACGACCTTGATCGGGTTGTTGCCCACTTACGCCGCTATCGGGGTCATGGCGCCGATCCTTCTGAGCCTCATCCGTTGCGCCCAGGGCTTTTCCGCCGGGGGCGAATACGCAGGTGCGTGTGCCTACCTGATGGAGCATGCCCCCAACGATAAAAGGGCCTGGTACGGCAGCTTCATTCCGGTATCGACCTTTTCCGCCTTCGCCGCGGCAGCCGTGGTGGCCTACGCGCTCGAGGCGTCATTATCGGCCGAAACCATGGGTAGCTGGGGCTGGCGCCTGCCGTTCCTGATTGCCGCGCCGCTGGGCCTGGTGGGTCTTTACCTGCGCTGGAAGCTGGATGAAACCCCGGCTTTCCAGGCGGTGACCCAGGAACATGCGGTTGCACATTCCCCGCTCAAGGAGACCTTGCGCAACCATGGCGCGGCTATCTGCTGCCTGGGTGCCTTCGTGTCGCTGACGGCGCTATCGTTCTATATGTTCACCACCTACTTCGCTACCTACCTGCAAGTCGCGGGCGGTTTGAGTCGTGCAACGGCGTTGCTGGTGTCGCTGATTGCATTGATCTTCGCCGCGGCGATCTGCCCGCTGGCCGGGCTGTATTCGGACCGGGTCGGGCGTCGGGTTACGGTGATGACCGCTTGCGCCCTGTTGATCGTGGCGGTGTATCCCTCGTTTCTGATGGCCAGTTCCGGATCGTTCGCAGCCTCCATCATCGGCGTCATGCTGTTGGCGATTGGCGCGGTGTTGTGTGGCGTGGTCACCGCGGCCCTGCTCTCGGAAACCTTCCCCACCCGTACGCGCTATACCGCGTCGGCTATCACCTACAACATGGCCTACACCCTGTTCGGCGGCACTGCGCCGCTGGTGGCGACGTGGCTGATCAGCACCACCGGCAGCAACCTGTCGCCAGCGTTCTATCTGATGGCTGTTGCGTTGCTCGCGCTGGCCGGTGGTTTGGCGCTGCCGGAGACTTCAAGGATTTCCCTGCATGATGTTCCGACGAGGGGCAATGGCGTAGAAGTGGACGCCACGGCCTGAGCCTGCCTCGGCCGAGGATTCGTCACGAAAAGCCCACCCCGCCCATGCAACGCGCCGAGCACATGGCGCTGTTTCAGGGTGGGCCGACCGAGGCCTTCGAGTGGTTCAAGGTTGGCCGGGCGATTGGCAACGTTCGCAACCAGGGTTCGCAGGTGGTCGAACCTGTGGCCGGGATCGATGGCCGCAAGGGCGACCCTAAGTGAGCGTGACCGCAGAAACGGATATGTCCCCCCAAAACCATCCGTCTTTAACGCAAACCCACCATTCGTCGCCTATGCTAAGGGTAGCGTCAATTACCCAACCCTCTCTGGCTCAAGGATTGCAAAGGCCGGCCATAGCAGCCCCAGATCGACGTATTTCTGACGCGGCAGCACTCAAATCAATGTTCAAGGACGCCAGCGATACGCTTGGTCAGTCACTCGGGGGATGTAACGTGTCAACTCTCAATGAAATCGCCGCGAATCACGCAAGAATGGCTAAAATACTGGCAGGAGAGTCGACCGAAGTGTGCGAGCGACAGCCCCAGGTGGTGGGAGGTTTTGAAGTTTCATCCATCGATGAGCACCAACACATTCCCCTGCACCTTATCGCTGGTAAGCAGGACAACAATCTCGGACAAGCTACCGGCTTCTGACTTCGCTTGATCGGTGTCGGGTAGCTTGATGGCTTGATGGCTTGATGTTCGCCAGCAAAACCGGCACCGACACCGTACCTGTCAACCACCACTTCCCGGCCTGGACTCAACGGACTACCAGCCCGCCGGTGTGTGGTGGGCAAGGCATTCCCATGTTCGAAACCAGAGAAGTGCAGCGCTTCGCCGCCAATCCTGCCGGCCGCGACTTGGCCGTGGGCGACATTCACGGCCACTTCACCCGGCTGCAGGCTGCCCTGGAGGCTGCCGGATTCAACCCCTCCATCGACCGCCTGTTCAGCGTGGGCGACCTGGTCGACCGCGGGCCGCAATCACTGGACGTCGATGAATGGCTCCTGCGCAAGCCCTGGTTTCATGCAGTGCGGGGCAACCATGAGCAGATGACCGTCGATTCGCACGCCGCCGGCCGCACCAGCGCTGAACGCGGCTTGCACTTTATCAATGGTGGTGCCTGGTTCTACGGCCTGTCGGGCGGCGAGCAGGCCTATTACGCGGGCATCCTCGCTGACTTGCCCTTGGTAATGGAGGTCGAAACGACGCAAGGCCTGATCGGAATCGTGCACGCGGATGTTCCACGGGGAAGCTGGGGGCAAATGACCCACTCGTTATCCGGCTCGGCGATGGAGGCCGAGCAAACAGCCACGACCCTGCAGTGGTCACGCCGGCGCATCACCGACAGCGACCCCGGCGGCGTTTCTGGTGTGCGCGCTGTGGTTGTAGGTCATACCCCCCTGCCTCAGCCGGTCATCCTGGGCAATGTCTACCACATCGATACCGGCGGCTGGTTGCCGGAGCGGGGTCACTTCACCCTGCTGAATCTGCAAACGCTCGAATTCATCCCCGCGACACCACCAGGCCAAAGCCGGCACTGGTAACAGGTCCCGACGCACAAGTAGCGTCAAATGCCTTGCGGCCCCCATCCGCCGGGCACCGGCATGCAGCATTCCAACCCTGAGAGGAAGCCCCTACTTCGCGACATATTTCGTGCCGTGCGGATCATCAAGCTTCGCCTGCAACAACCCCCACTCGCGCAGAATGATCGAGTAAGGCACAAAGATACTCATCCTCTCGGCGGTATTGACCCCGGGGTAGGCGCTCACATCGTTCAAGGTGGTGGAATAGAACCCGATATTAATGCCAACGACACTGCCGTCACTACCGACGACCGGCCCACCGGACATGCCCTTGATCAACGGGGCATCATGGATAGCGTACAGATCGCCGCTGTGTTCATCGGTATTGATAAAAGGCGTTGGATACACCTTGCCCTTACCGGTGGTGGTCATCATATAAGGACTTCCCCCCACGGCCGTGATGCGCTCGCCCACACGCGGTGCGCGCCAGGACGGGGAGCGGCCATTAGCCTTGTGCTGGAAGAAAACCAAATCGCAACCTGTGCTGCAGCTGTGCTCCACGCTGGAGATCAACGGAGTGTGGCGGGTGGTGACGGCGTAGTCCTCGTTCCATTGTACCGCCGAGGCCATATAGGCATACGGCAAAGGAAAGCCCGAGAAGACTAGAAAGTATAAATCGCTGGTAGCTCCCGAAAGATCGGGTTTAACGATGCCATTGCATCCTGCAGCTAGAACTCCTATTAGAAAGCACGCCATGATCCTGATCATGATGTATCACCGACTTATAGGGAGGAGATGTTTTTTTGTCAGTTTTCTGTCGCCTCCCTGCGCACCGGGTCATAGGCCTGATTAGCCATTGATTTTACTGAACCAGCTGTTATTTATGGTTGACGCTTCAATAACGTGCACAACTGTTTTGCACTAATGTCAATCGCTTTTTGTTTCAACCGGACAGCGCAGATATCTGGCGTCAACACGCTGGCGATAATGAGAAGAGAAATAGAGCGCCTATATGTTTGGCTCCGAATTTCTTTTATCGCCGCGCAAACGAAAACGCCGCTCGAATGGGCGGCGTTTTCGGTTTGCGCTTAAAAACTGTAGGAGCAAGCTTGCTCCTACAACATCAACAGCACTTGGGCCCGCTCTTGCTACCGTAACGGGCTTCCTGACGTTCGCGGAAGAATAGCTCGTAGCTCATCACCGGTTTGTCCGGGTGTTTGTTTTGCATATGCTCGACGTAGTTGTCGTAGTCGGGCATGCCGACCATCAGGCGCGCGGCCTGACCGAGGTATTTACCGAGGCGACTCAGGTCATTGAACATGCTGCAATCCTCGATCAAGCATCCGGCAGGGCCTGGAACGGTGCTTCTTTATCCGTACGTTCCTTGGTGCCCCAGGCGGCAATGCCGACCTTGAGTGCAAAGAACAGGATGCTGAAGACCACGAACAGGAACAGCGCCGTCAGCGTTGCGTTGGTGTAGGCGTTGTAGATCACGTGCTGCATCTGCTCAATGCTCTTGGCCGGTGCCAGCACTTGACCGTTGGCCAGGGCATCGCTGTATTTCTTCGCCAGCGCGAGGAAGCCGATCGCCGGGTTGGCGTCGAACAGCTTGATGAAGCTGGCGGTGGTGGTACAGATCAGCAGCCAGACCGCTGGCAGCAGGGTGACCCAGACGTAGCGCTGGCGCTTCATCTTGATCAGGACCACAGTCGCCAGCATCAGCGCGATCCCGGCCAGCATCTGGTTGGAGATGCCGAACAGCGGCCACAAGGTGTTGATGCCGCCCAGCGGATCGATCACCCCTTGGTACAGCAGGTAACCCCACATGGCTACGCAACCGGCGGTGGCGATCAGGTTGGCGGTCCAGGACTCGGTGCGTTTCAGCGCCGGTACGAAGGAGCCGAGCAAGTCCTGCAGCATGAAGCGTCCGGCACGGGTACCGGCGTCTACCGCGGTGAGGATGAACAATGCTTCGAACAGGATCGCGAAGTGGTACCAGAACGCCATGGTGTTTTCACCCGGCAGGAGACTGTGCAGGATCTGCGCGATACCGACCGCCAGGGTCGGCGCACCGCCGGCACGGGCCAGGATGGTGGTTTCACCGATGTCCCTGGCCACCGCTTGCAGCGCTTCCGGGGTAATGGCGAAGCCCCAGCTGCTGACGGTCTGAGCGACCGAAACGGCATCAGACCCGACAATTGCCGCCGGGCTGTTCATGGCGAAGTACACACCCGGCTCGATCACCGAAGCGGCAACCATCGCCATGATGGCCACGAAGGACTCCATCAGCATGCCGCCGTAACCGATGTAACGGGCATGGCCTTCGCTGGCCAGCAACTTGGGCGTGGTGCCCGAAGCGATCAGCGCATGGAAACCCGAGACCGCGCCACAGGCGATGGTGATGAACAGGAACGGGAACAGACCACCCTTCCACACAGGTCCCGTGCCGTCGATGAACTGGGTCAGTGCCGGCATTTTCAGCTCAGGCATGGTGACCAGGATACCGATCGCCAGGGCGAGGATGGTGCCGATCTTGAGGAAGGTCGACAGGTAGTCACGGGGTGCCAGGATCAGCCATACCGGCAACACCGCAGCGACGAAACCGTAGCCGATCAGCATCCAGGTGATCTGTACGCCGGTGAAACTGAAGGCTTTGGCCCAGACCGGATCAGCGGCAATCTGCCCACCGAGCCAGATCGAACCGAGCAGCAACGCCACACCAATCACCGAGATTTCACCAATACGGCCCGGACGGATGTAACGCATGTAGATGCCCATGAACATCGCGATCGGGATGGTCGCCATCACCGTGAACATGCCCCACGGGCTTTCGGCCAGGGCCTTGACCACGATCAGCGCCAGCACTGCGAGGATGATGATCATGATCAGGAAGCAGCCAAACAAGGCGATGGTCCCGGGAATGCGGCCCATTTCTTCGCGGACCATGTCGCCCAGGGAACGGCCATTGCGGCGGGTGGACAGGAACAGGACCATGAAATCCTGAACCGCGCCAGCCAACACCACCCCGGCAATCAGCCACAGTGTGCCGGGCAGGTAGCCCATTTGCGCCGCCAACACCGGACCGACCAGCGGCCCTGCGCCAGCAATGGCCGCGAAGTGGTGACCGAAGAGCACGTGTTTGTTGGTCGGCACGAAGTCCAGACCATCATTGTTGAGCACGGCGGGCGTCGCTCGATTGGGATCGAGCTGCATCACCTTATTCGCGATGAACAGGCTGTAGTAGCGGTATGCGACGAGGTAGATAGCGACTGCTGCGACGACGATCCACATGGCGTTGATGGCTTCGCCGCGGCGCAGGGCCACGACACTCAGCGCGAACGCTCCCAGGACAGCCACGGCAAACCAGGCGAGGTGTTTAGCCAGACGGGGCATAGTGTGTCTCCTGCCGACAGCCAGTGAACTGCGGCGGTAATTTTTATAATTGTGTCCGCTGAGCGGAGCTGGCCCAATATCCGCGCATGGCGTCCACAAATAAATCCGCGTTACTACGTACGCGCCCTCTACGTAGTTCTACGTAGGCACCCCGATCTGTCGGTTGAAACACAACCCCTGTAGGAGCGGGCTTGCTCGCGAATGCGGTACATCAGACGACATCGATTTTGAATGACAGATTGCATTCGCGAGCAAGCCCGCTCCCACAGGGGGTTTGCATTTCAACCGACCCAGATCCCGGCAGCAGGTCATTCCGTCCACCACCGCTACTGGCCGCGCACCTCTTTGGCATATCATGCCGGGCCATCGCCCTCCTTCGGCCCGGTCAGGAGCCCAGATGCAGCTCAAACACAAAATCGTCGCGCTCGGTATCCTGCCGCTGGTATTGGCCATCGCCGTCATCTGCGCGCTGGTGATTTCCCTGAACCGTCAACTGGGCGATCAACAGGCACAGCTGATCGAAGACAGCATTCTGGCCAGCAAGCGCGCCGAGCTGAAAAACTACGTCGACATGGCGCAAAGCCTGATCGCCCCGCTGTACGACGACGGCCATGGTGACGCGCGCGCCCAGCAACAAGTGCTGGAAGAGCTGCGCAAGCTCAGCTTCGGCGTCAATGGCTATTTCTTCGTCTACGACCGCGAGGGTCGCAGCCTGATGCACGCGCGGCAGTCGGACCTGGTCGGCAAGGATTTGTGGGACATGAAAGACCCCCACGGCCTGCCGGTGATCCAGGCGTTGCTCGACACTGCGCAATCGGGCGAAGGCTTCCAACGGTACGCCTGGAACAAACCCTCCTCCGGTCAGGTGACCGACAAGCTCGCCTATGTGGTGATGCTGGATCGTTGGGGCTGGATGCTCGGCACCGGTATCTACCTGGAAGACGTGGAACGCGCCACCCGGCAGGCCCGTGACGAAGTGGCCATGGGCATCCGCAAAACCATGCTGGCGATTGCCGCCGTGGCGCTGGTGGCGGTGTTGTTCGTGTTCGCCAGCGGCATGACGCTGAACGTCAGCGAGCATCGTCTGGCCGACAAAAAACTGCAGCGCCTGACCCAGCGCATCGTCAGCCTGCAGGAGGAGGAGCGCAGCCGGGTTTCCCGTGAGCTGCACGACGGCATCAGCCAGGTCCTGGTCTCGATCAAGTTCCAGTTCGAACTGGCCAGCCATGTGCTGGAGAATGGCCAGGGGCAAGCCAAGGGCCTGGGCATTCTAAGAGAAGCCACGCAACGCCTGGGGGATGCGATTGGCGAGGTTCGCAGCCTGTCCCACGACCTGCGCTCATCCTTGCTCGACACCCTGGGCCTGCCGGCGGCGATCGGCCAACTGGCTGCCGAATTCGAGCAGCGCAGCGGCCTGGTGGTGACCTACGACGACAATGAATTCGCCTGCGACCTGGTCGATGGCGCCGCGGTCTCGCTGTTTCGCATCGTGCAGGAAGGCCTGACCAATATCGAGCGCCACGCCCGGGCCAGGAATGTTTCCATTACCCTGCACGGCTCTGAAGACTGTGTACGCCTGACGGTGGTCGATGATGGTATCGGCTTCAACGTCGCCCAGGTCGAACGTCGTCACGCCGGCATCGGTCTGCGTAATATCCGCGAACGCGTCGAACATTTCGGCGGCCAATTCGCCCTGACTTCGATGCCGGGAAGAAGTGAACTGGACGTACTGCTGCCGATGAAAATGCCCGGCACACAACGCTGAGTCGTCCCCAACAACAAGAGTGAATGCCTGCAATGAACCTGCCCTACCCGATCCGCGTCGCCCTGGTCGACGATCACTCCCTGGTCCGCGACGGCATCAAAGCGCTGCTGGCGGTGATGGCGCCCCTGGAAGTGGTGGGCGAAGCCGAGAATGGCGCGGATGCCATTGAAATGGTCGGCCGCTGCAAGCCGGACCTGTTGCTGGTCGACATCAGCCTCAAGGACATGAACGGGCTGGAACTGACCCGGGTGCTGCGCAGCCAATACCCGTCGCTCAAGGTGCTGGTGCTGAGCATGTACGACAATAACGAATACGTGAGCGAGTCCGTCCGCGCCGGGGCCAGCGGCTATGTGCTGAAGAACTCGCCGTCCCGGGAAATCATTGCGGCAATCGAAGCCATCGCCAGTGGCGGCACCTTCTACAGTGCCGAAATCGCCCAGCGGCTGATTGCCGATAAAAGCATCGACAACGAACTGACACCCCGCGAGAGCCAAGTGCTGTACAAAATGACCCAAGGGTTGAACAACAAGGAAATGGCCCGGGAACTGGATATCAGTGTGCGCACCGTGGAAACCCATCGCCTGAGCATCCGCCGCAAACTCAACATCGACAAACCGGCGGCGCTGGTCAAATACGCGATCGATCACGGGATTATTTCGCGCTAGAAGGTCTCGACGCAAAACCCGGCCTCACCAGCTAATGAGATCCCTGTGGGAGCCTGCTCGCGAAAGCGGTCTTCCAGCCAATAGGGCCGTCGCCTGACACGCCGCCATCGCGGGCAAGTCGGGACGCCGCACCGCCGCTCCCACAGTAACCCCCGCCGTACGTCGATTGGGTGTTCGCCAAAGATCCCTGTGGGAGCGGGCTTGCCCGCGATAGCGATATTCCAGCCAATAAACCTGTCGCCTGACACCCCGCTTTCGCGAGCCTGCCCCCTTTTTTAAACCGTCCGACCAGAAACTCATTCGTGGGACTTGTGCTTCCGGTATTATGGTATACCATCAGACGCACAGACACCCAAAACCTCCTACGGAGCAGCTCATGAGTTTCGAAATCCGCAAGATCGTCAGCTACGTCGAAGAAACCTTCATCGAAGGCGGCAAGGCCGCTGACAAACCGGTGACCATGGTCGGCCTGGCCGTCGTCATGAAGAACCCTTGGGTGGGCAACGGTTTTGTCGAAGACCTGAAACCACAGATCCGCGAGAACTGCTCCGACCTCGGCGCACTGATGGTTGAACGCCTGGTGGGCATCATCGGCGGCGCCGAGAAGATCGAGGCTTATGGCAAGGCGGCCGTGGTCGGCGCCGACGGTGAAATCGAGCACGCCTCCGCCGTCATCCACACCCTGCGCTTTGGCAACCATTACCGCGAAGCCGTGAAAGCCAAGAGCTACCTGAGCTTCACCAACAAGCGCGGCGGTCCGGGCACTTCGATCCAGATTCCGATGATGCACAAGGACGACGAAGGCCTGCGTTCGCACTACATCACCCTGGAAATGAAAATCGAAGATGCACCGCGCGCCGACGAAATCGTCGTGGTCCTGGGTTGCGCCGACGGCGGCCGCCTGCACCCACGCATCGGCAACCGTTACATCGACCTGGAAGAACTGGCGGCCGAAAAAGCCCAGTAATCCCGGTCAGCCTAACTACAACAAAAAGGCATGCAGGAGCGCTCCATGATTCGGCTCACCGCTGAACGCACCCCGGCTGGCACCAGTTACCTGGCGACCGGCCAAGGCCAGCCCGTGGTCTTGATCCACGGCGTGGGCCTGAACAAAGAAATGTGGGGCGGCCAAGTCGTTGGCCTGGCCACTAAATACCGCGTGATCGCCTACGACATGCTCGGCCATGGCGCCAGCCCGCGTCCGGCCAGCGGCACGCCGCTGCTCGGCTATGCCGACCAGTTGCTGGAGCTGCTCGATCACCTGCAGTTGCCCCAGGCGACGGTGATCGGCTTTTCCATGGGCGGACTGGTAGCGCGGGCGTTTGCCTTGCACTACCCGCAACGCTTGCAAGGCCTGGTGGTGCTCAACAGCGTGTTCAATCGCAGCGCCGAACAGCGTGCCGGCGTCATCGCCCGCACTGCCCAGGCGGCCGAGCACGGTCCGGATGCCAACGCCGAAGCCGCGCTGTCGCGCTGGTTCAGCCGCGAATACCAGGCGGCCAACCCGGCGCAGATTGCCGCGCTGCGCCAGACCCTGGCCGGGAACGACCCGCAGGGTTACCTGACCACTTATGAGCTGTTCGCGACCCAGGACATGTACCGCGCCGAGGATCTGGCGAGCATCCAGGTACCGACCCTGGTCGCCACCGGCGAACTTGATCCGGGCTCGACGCCGCAAATGGCCCAGCAATTGGCCGAGCGAATTCCCGGTGCCACGGTTGCCGTGCTCGCCGAGCAGCGGCATATGATGCCCGTAGAATCGCCGCGCCTGGTCAACCAGCTGTTGCTGGAATTTCTCGACAACGCGCACGCCCGACAAAACCAGATAAAGGGGATCGTTGCATGACACTCGCCTCCTTCCAGATGTGCATCGGCGGTGAATGGGTCGATGCCCTGTCCGGCAAGACCTTTGAAAGCCTGAACCCGGCCCTGGCCGAACCTTGGGCGCAACTGCCCGATGCCGATGAAGCCGATGTCGAGCGCGCCGTGCAGGCTGCGCAGACCGCCTTCGACAGCCCCGCCTGGCGCGGCCTGACCGCCACCGCCCGGGGAAAGCTGCTGCGGCGCCTGGGCGACCTGATCGCTGAAAACAAGGAACAACTGGCGCAGCTGGAAAGCCGTGACAACGGCAAGCTGATCCGCGAAACCCGCGGTCAGGTCGGCTACCTGCCGGAGTTCTTCCACTACACCGCGGGCCTGGCGGACAAGCTTGAAGGCGGCACCCTGCCCTTGGACAAGCCGGACCTGTTTGCCTACACCGTGCACGAAGCCATGGGTGTGGTCGCCGCGATCATTCCCTGGAACAGCCCGCTGTACCTGACCGCGATCAAACTGGCCCCGGCCCTGGCCGCGGGCAACACCATCGTGATCAAACCGTCCGAGCACGCCTCGGCGACCATTCTGGAGCTGGCGCGCCTGGCACTGGAAGCCGGCATCCCGCCGGGTGTGGTCAACGTGGTCACCGGCTACGGCCCAAGCACCGGTGCGGCCCTCACCCGCCACCCGCTGGTGCGCAAGATCGCCTTCACCGGCGGCGCTGCGACGGCGCGGCATGTGGTGCGCAGCAGTGCCGAGAACTTCGCCAAGCTGTCCCTGGAACTGGGCGGCAAATCACCGAACATCATCTTCGCCGACGCCGACCTCGACAGCGCGATCAACGGCGCGATCGCCGGAATCTATGCGGCTTCCGGCCAGAGCTGCGTGTCCGGCTCGCGGCTGCTGGTGCAGGACGAGATCTACGATGAATTCGTCGAGCGCCTGGTCGAACGGGCCAAACGCATCCGCATCGGCAACCCCCAGGAAGACAGCAGCGAAATGGGGCCGATGGCCACCGCGCAGCAACTGGCCGTGGTCGAAGGCCTGGTCGCCGACGCCATCGCCGAAGGTGCGCACCTGCGCCTGGGCGGCAAGCGTCCGGAGAATCTGGGCGAAGGCTGGTTCTACGAGCCGACCCTGTTCGAATGCGATAGCAACTCGATGAAGATCATGCAGGAAGAGGTCTTCGGTCCGGTGGCCTCGGTCATTCGATTCAAGGACGAAGCCGAAGCCCTGGCGATTGCCAACGACTCGCAGTTCGGCCTCGCCGCCGGCATCTGGACCCGCGACTTGGGCCGCGCCCATCGCCTGGCCCGGGACGTGCGCTCGGGGATCATCTGGGTCAACACCTACCGCGCCGTATCGGCCATGGCGCCGATCGGCGGTTTCAAGAACAGCGGCTATGGACGCGAAAGCGGCATCGATTCGGTGCTGGCCTACACCGAGCTCAAGACGGTGTGGATCAACCTTTCCCAGGCACCCATGCCTGATCCGTTTGTGATGCGCTAGGAGATTGGCGAAATGATCGAACCCGGCATCTACAAAGACGTCATGAGCTCGTTCCCTTCCGGGGTCACGGTGGTCACCACCCTGGACCCGGACGGCGGCATCGTCGGCATCACCGCCAGTGCGTTCAGTGCGCTGTCGATCGATCCGGCACTGGTGCTGTTCTGCCCCAACTACGCCTCTGACACGTACCCGATCCTGCGCGACAGCAAGCAGTTCGCGATTCACCTGCTGTCCGCCGACCAGACCGCCGAAGCCTATGCCTTTGCCAGTAAGGGCAAGGACAAGGCCAGGGATATCGAATGGCACCTCAGCGCCCTGGGCAATCCGTTGCTGGGCAAGGCGACGGCGATCATCGAGTGCGAACTGTGGCGCGAATACGACGGCGGTGATCACGCGATCATCGTCGGCGCGGTGAAGAACCTGATTCTGCCCGAGCAGCCGGTGACGCCGATGATCTACCACAAAGGCAAGCTGGGCCCGCTGCCCACCCTGGCTTGACGGGTTAACAAAAAAACCTGTGGGAGCGGGCTTGCTCGCGAATGCGGTCGCACCTTCAACACTGATGCTGACTGACACACCGCCTTCGCGAGCAAGCCCGCTCCCACAAGGGAACTGCGGTGAGAGGACGAACATGAGTAATGACAAGTACGAACAAGGCCTGAAAATCCGCACCCAGGTGCTGGGCGAGGCCTACGTGAAGCGCTCCATCGAGAACGCCGACGACTTCACCCGCCCGCTCCAGGAAATGGTCACCGAGTACTGCTGGGGCCACGTCTGGGGCCGCGAGGGTTTGTCGCTTAAAGAACGCAGCATGATAAACTTGGCGATGATTTCGGCCCTCAACCGGCCGCACGAACTCAAGCTGCATGTACGCGGCGCCTTGCGTAACGGGCTGAGTCGTGAACAAATACGCGAAATTCTGCTTCAGGTCGGTATTTATTGCGGTGTCCCCGCAGCCGTGGACAGTTTCCGGCTCGCCCGTGAAGCCTTCGCCGAAGCCGATGCCGAGGCCTCCAGTTAACCCTTGGCTGTTGTGACCGAGCACTGATGATCCACGGATCGAAGTGCTCTTTTTGCATGGACAGCCACATTCAGAGCGGACCCCATGAAACGCCTGCCACTCGACGACAGCTTCAAGGTCAATCGCAACCCCGTTACCCTGCGCGAAATCGTGCTGGATAAACTGCGAAGCGCCATCATGAACTTCCAGCTTCTGCCGGGAGACCGTCTGGTCGAGCGCGATCTGTGCGATCGCCTGGGCGTCAGCCGCACGTCCGTACGCGAAGCCTTGCGTCACCTGGAATCCGAAGGCCTGGTGGAGTTCGCCGACGCCAAGGGCCCACGGGTCGCGATCATTACCCTGGCCGACGCCGTCGATATCTATGAACTGCGTTGCGTGCTCGAAGGCCTGATCGTCCAGCTGTTCACCCTGCGCGCCAAGGCCAAGGACATCAAGGCCCTGGAAAAAGCCCTCGAGGAAAACCGCCAGGCCCTGAAGGAAGGCGAACTGCAGCAGGTGATCGATTCGGTGCAAGGCTTTTATGACGTGCTGCTCGAAGGCTCCGGCAACCATGTGGCGGCGCTGCAATTGCGTCAGTTGCAGGCGCGCATCAGCTACTTGCGCGCGACGTCGGTGTCCCAGGAAAACCGTCGCGGCTCGAGCAATCAGGAGATGGAGCGCATGGTCGAGGCGATCAAGAGCGGTAATCCGCTGGCCGCCCACCAGGCGTGTGTCGACCACGTACGCGCCGCCGCTGCCGTGGCCCTGGAATACCTCAAGCGCAAGCAGGAAGAGACCGGGGCGATCCCCGAGATCACCCTGCCGATCGCGCTGAAAGAACCGCGCATAGGTCGCTGATCATGTTCAGCCCGAGCTTTTGTCCAACATGCGGCGGCAATGACCTCAAGTCTCAGCTGCCACCGGGCGATACGCACGAGCGCCTGATGTGCCGCGGTTGCGGCTACATCCATTACATCAATCCGAAAATCATTGCCGGCTGCATCATCGAGCAGGACGGCAAGTATTTGCTGTGCCAGCGCGCCATCCCGCCGCGTCCCGGCACCTGGACCCTGCCGGCGGGTTTCATGGAAGGTGGCGAGACCACCGAACAAGCCGCGTTGCGCGAGGTCTGGGAAGAAAGCGGCGTGCGCGCGGAAATCCTCTCGCCCTACTCGATCTTCAGCGTGCCGAAGATCAGTGAGGTGTACATCATCTTCCGCGCCATCGCCCTGGAGATTACCGGCCAGTACGGGCCGGAAACCCTCGACTACAAATTCTTCGCGCCTGAGGATATTCCTTGGGACAGCATTTACTACCCGGCGATCCGGCAGATCCTCGAGCGCTATATCGAGGAGCGGCAGGCTGGGGTTTATGGCATTTACATTGGCAACGACGATACCGGCAAGATCCACTTCATTCGCTAGTGGCTTCCAACCGAATTTTTTTGGCTGTACACCGATCCTCCGTAGGAGCCAGGCTTGCCGGCGAAGGCGGCCTCATGTCCTGCACCGCCCATGAAGACGCCTTCGCCGGCAAGCCTGGCTCCTACAGGTGATCGGCGTACCTGCGCAAGATCCTGACTCGATCCAGGCGACGTAGAGCGCCATCGATCACACCGGCACCACCCCCTCCACGATAACGACCTGCGCCCGGGCCACCCCCTCGCGGTGCCGTTTCGCCTCCTGATATTCCTCCGATCGGTAACAGGCCAGCGCCTGCTCGTAGGAATCAAACTCGATCACCACATTGCGCTGCGCCGCAGGCCCGCCTTCCAGCGCCTCGCACCGCCCACCCCGGGCCAGCACCCGTCCGCCATACAAGGCGAAAGCCGCCGGCGCGCGCTGGGTGTATTGGCTGTATTGATCGGGATCGGTGACATCTACATGAGCAATCCAGTACGCCTTCATAGTGACCTCTCGGTTATTGTTGTATTATGGTATACCACAAAGTATTTCCATCAAACACTGAGAATCCCCATATGGCCTTCAACAGCATCGAAGAAATCATCGAAGACTATCGCCAAGGCAAGATGGTGCTCCTGGTCGACGACGAAGACCGGGAAAACGAAGGCGACCTGCTGCTGGCCGCCGACTGTTGCACGGCCGAGGCCATCAGCTTCATGGCCCGGGAAGCCCGCGGCCTGATCTGCCTGACCTTGACCGACGACCACTGCCAGCGCCTCGGTCTCGAGCAGATGGTGCCGAGCAACGCCAGCGTGTTCAGCACCGCGTTCACCGTGTCCATCGAGGCCGCCGTCGGCGTGACCACCGGCATCTCCGCGGCCGACCGGACGCGTACCGTCGCCGCCGCCGTCGCGCAAGGGGCGGGGCCCGCCGATATCGTGCAACCCGGCCACATCTTTCCCCTGCGCGCCAAGGAAGGCGGGGTACTGACCCGTGCCGGCCATACCGAAGCGGGTTGCGACCTGGCCCGCCTGGCCGGTTTCACGCCAGCCTCGGTGATCGTCGAAGTGATGAACGATGACGGCACCATGGCCCGTCGCCCGGACCTGGAAGTGTTCGCGCGCCGACATGCCATCAAGATCGGTACCATCGCCGACCTCATCCACTACCGTCTCAGCACCGAACACACCGTCGCGCGTATCGGTGAACGTGAATTGCCCACGGTGCATGGCACCTTTCGTCTGATCACCTACGAGGATCGCATCGAAGGCGGTGTCCATATGGCAATGGTGATGGGTGAGTTGCGCCGGGACGAACCGACGCTGGTGCGCGTGCATGTGATCGACCCGCTGCGCGACCTGGTGGGCGCCGAATACAGCGGGCCGTCCAACTGGACATTGTGGGCAGCCTTACAGCGAGTGGCCGCAGAAGGTCGCGGTGTGGTGGTGGTACTGGCCAATCATGAGTCGTCCCAGGCACTGCTCGAGCGGGTGCCGCAGCTAACGCAGCCGCCACGACAATTCAGTCGCTCGCAATCGCACATCTATTCTGAAGTGGGTACCGGCGCACAGATTTTGCAAGACCTTGGCGTGGGCAAGTTGCGCCACCTCGGCCCGCCGTTGAAATATGCAGGCTTGACCGGTTACGACCTGGAGGTGGTGGAGAGCATCCCGTTCGTGTAGGAGCCAGGCTTGCCGGCGAAGGCGTCCGAAAGAACACCTTCGCTTTTCGTAGGAGCCAGGCTTTCCGGCGAACGCGCCCGAAAGAGCGCCATCGCTTTCGTAGGAGCCACGCTTGCCGGCGAAGGCGTCCAAAAGCACACCTTCGCTTTTCGTAGGAGCCAGGCTTGCCGGCGAACGCGCCCGAAAGAGCGCCATCGCTTTCGTAGGAGCCAGGCTCGCCGGCGAAGGCGTCCGAAAGAGCGCCATCGCTTTCGTAGGAGCCAGGCTCGCCGGCGAACGCGCCCGAAAGAGCGCCATCGCTTTCGTAGGAGCCAGGCTCGCCGGCGAAGGCGTCCGAAAGAGCGCCATCGCTTTTGTAGGAGCCAGGCTTGCCGGCGAAGGCGCCCGAAAGAGCGCCATCGCTTTTGTAGGAGCCAGGCTTGCCGGCGAAGGCGTCCGAAAGAGCGCCATTGCTTTCGTAGGAGCCAGCGATACGGCGATCCGGCTTGCCGGCGAAGGCGCCCTTGAGGATGTCTTCGCCGGCAAGCCTGGCTCCTACGGACAATCCTCATCGCCAACAAAAAAACCGCTTTTGGCGGATAGCCGGTAAGGCAAAGTGCTTGCACAAAGCTTGGAATACCATAATATGATATTCCATAGACCGGACGACCTTACTGGCCTGATGGACCTACTGCTCCCCATAGGCGGGCACTGCAAAGCCCCGCTCATAAACACAACAATGAGGGCGTGAAAATGGTGTTGAACAAACGTGCAACCGCAATATTTTTTGCGGGACTGCTAAGCGTGACCAGCCAAGCGTCGATGGCGGCCGAAAGCGTCAACTTCGTCAGCTGGGGCGGCAGCACCCAGGATGCGCAGAAGCAGGCCTGGGCCGACCCGTTCAGCAAGGCCAGCGGCATCACCGTGGTCCAGGATGGCCCCACCGACTACGGCAAACTCAAGGCCATGGTCGAAAGCGGTAACGTGCAGTGGGACGTGGTCGATGTCGAAGCCGATTTCGCCCTGCGCGCCGCCGCCGAAGGCCTGCTCGAACCCCTCGATTTCTCGGTGATCCAGCGCGACAAGATCGACCCGCGGTTTGTCTCCGATCACGGCGTCGGTTCGTTCTTCTTCTCCTTCGTCCTCGGCTACAACGAAGGCAAGCTCGGCGCCAATAAACCTCAGGACTGGTCCGCGCTGTTCGACACCAAGACCTACCCCGGCAAACGCGCCCTCTACAAATGGCCAAGCCCCGGCGTGCTTGAACTGGCGCTGTTGGCCGATGGCGTCAGCGCCGACAAGCTCTATCCGCTGGACCTGGATCGCGCCTTCAAGAAACTCGACACCATCAAGAAAGACATCGTCTGGTGGGGCGGCGGCGCGCAGTCGCAACAGTTGCTGGCCTCGGGTGAAGTGAGCATGGGGCAGTTCTGGAACGGCCGGATCCACGCCCTGCAAGAAGATGGCGCCCCGGTGGGTGTGAGCTGGAAGCAGAACCTGGTCATGGCCGACATTCTGGTCATCCCTAAAGGGACGAAGAACAAGGCTGCGGCCATGAAGTTCCTGGCCAACGCCAGCAGCGCCAAGGGACAGGCCGACTTCTCCAACCTGACCGCCTATGCGCCGGTCAACGTCGACAGCGTGGCACGCCTGGATTCGGCGCTGGCACCTAACCTGCCGACTGCCTACGCCAAGGATCAGATCACTCTTGACTTCGCGTACTGGGCCAAGAACGGTCCGGCCATCGCGACACGGTGGAACGAATGGCTGGTCAAATGAAGATGACGGCAACCACGTCCCGTCAACCCACCCAGACCGGGGGCGCCGTGGGCGCTGCCGGCCCGGCTTCCGGCAAGGCGGCTGTGATGAACCAATCCCCTTCCCTGGCACAGCGCTGGCGCGGTTCGAGCAACCTGATCCCCGCCCTGCTGTTCCTCGGCCTGTTCTTTCTCGCGCCGTTGATCGGCCTGTTGCTGCGTGGCGTGCTGGAACCGGTACCGGGGCTGGGCAACTACGAGCAGCTGTTCGCCAACTCGGCCTATGCCCGGGTCTTGCTCAACACCTTCTCGGTGGCCGGCCTGGTGACGTTGTTCAGCCTGTTGCTGGGGTTCCCGTTGGCCTGGGCCATCACCCTGGTGCCAAAAGGCTGGGGGCGCTGGATCCTCAACATCGTGCTGCTGTCGATGTGGACCAGCCTCCTCGCCCGCACCTATTCCTGGCTGGTGCTGCTGCAAGCGTCCGGGGTCATCAACAAGGCGCTGATGGCGATGGGCATCATCGATCAGCCACTGGAGATGGTGCATAACCTCACCGGCGTGGTGATCGGCATGAGCTACATCATGATCCCGTTCATCGTCCTGCCGCTGCAGGCGACCATGCAGGCCATCGACCCGATGATCCTGCAGGCGGGTTCGATCTGCGGCGCCAGCCCCTGGACCAACTTCTTCCGGGTGTTCCTGCCGCTGTGCCGGCCGGGGCTGTTCTCCGGTGGCCTGATGGTGTTCGTGATGTCCCTCGGTTACTACGTCACCCCGGCACTGCTGGGCGGTGCGCAGAACATGATGCTGCCCGAGTTCATCATTCAGCAGGTGCAGTCGTTCCTCAACTGGGGCCTGGCCAGCGCCGGCGCCGCGTTGCTGATCGTGATTACGCTGGTGCTGTTCTACTTCTACCTGAAGCTCCAGCCGGAATCCCCGGTCGGCGCCAGCAACGCGAGGTAAGCCGTCATGCTCCTGACCCCCAATGCCATGAGCCGGCGCATGCGCTTCGGCCTGTACTTCACCACCGGCCTGATCGCGCTGTTCCTGCTGCTGCCGATCGTGTTCATCGTGTTGCTGTCCTTCGGCTCCTCCCAGTGGCTGGTGTTCCCGCCACCGGGCTGGACGCTGAAATGGTACGGCCAGTTCTTCTCCAATGCCGACTGGATGAACGCGGCCGTGGCCAGCCTCAAGGTCGCGGTACTGACCACCTTTTTCGCCGTGGCGCTGGGCCTGCCCACTGCTTTTGCCCTGGTGCGCGGGCGCTTCCCGGGTCGGGAAATGCTCTACGGCCTGTTCACCCTGCCGATGATTGTGCCGCTGGTGATCATCGCCGTGGCGGTCTACGCGCTGTTTCTCAAGCTCGGCTACACCGGGACCATGTTCGCCTTCGTGGTCAGCCACGTGATCGTCGCGCTGCCGTTCACCATCATCTCGATCATCAACTCGCTGAAGCTGTTCGATCAGTCGATCGAGGATGCCGCGGTGATCTGCGGTGCCTCGCGCCTGCAAGCGGTGTTCAAGGTGACCTTTCCGGCGATTCGTCCGGGCATGGTCGCCGGCGCCCTGTTCGCCTTCCTCGTGTCCTGGGATGAAGTGGTGCTGAGCGTGATGATGGCCAGCCCGACCCTGCAAACCCTTCCCGTGAAAATGTGGACCACCCTGCGCCAGGACCTGACGCCTGTGATCGCCGTCGCGTCGACGCTGCTGATCGGCCTCTCGGTATTGGTCATGGTCATCGCCGCCGCCGTTCGCCGGCGCAACCCAATCAGCGCCTGAGCGCCCAGGAGTACGACATGAGTGCAGTGATCAAAGATTCCCCGCAGCAAAATGACAAGCCCCTGGTCAGCCTGCGTAACCTGAACAAATACTACGGCGACTTTGCCGCCGTGGACGACATCTCGCTGGACATCAAGGACGGTGAATTCCTCACCTTCCTCGGCTCCAGCGGCTCCGGCAAAAGCACCACCCTGTCGATGCTCGCCGGCTTCGAAACCCCGAGCAGCGGCGAGATCCTGGTCAACGGCCAGTCGCTGGTCAACGTGCCACCGCACAAGCGCGACATCGGCATGGTGTTCCAGCGTTACTCGCTGTTCCCGCACCTGTCGGTACGCGACAACATTGCGTTCCCGTTGGCGATCCGCAAACTGGCCACTGCCGAGCGCGAACGCCGGGTCGATGCCATGCTCAAGCTGGTGCAGCTGGAACAATTTGCCCATCGCCGCCCTTCGCAACTCTCCGGCGGCCAGCAACAGCGCGTTGCCATTGCCCGGGCGCTGGTCTATGAGCCACGCATTCTGCTGATGGACGAACCCCTCGGTGCCCTCGACAAAAAGCTGCGTGAAGACTTGCAGGACGAACTGCGCCAGCTGCATCGGCGCCTCGGCATCACCATCGTCTATGTGACCCACGACCAGGAAGAAGCCATGCGCCTGTCCCAGCGCATTGCGATTTTCAGCCATGGCAAGATCGTCGGTTTGGGCAGCGGCTTCGACCTGTACCAGAATCCGCCGAATGCGTTTGTGGCTTCGTTCCTGGGTAACTCGAACTTTCTCAAGCTCAAGGCCCAGGGTAATGCGGTGGCTACGTTTGAAGGCCAGTCGCTGTCGATTCGCCTGACCGCCGGGCTGCAAACCGATCAGGATGTGCTGCTGATGGTGCGTCCGGAAAAGGCCCTGGCATTGAGTGTCGAGCAAGCCGCTCAGGAGCCGTTGGCAGCGGGCTGGAACGAGGTCTCGGCCAAGGTTGTGGAGGTGTTGTTCCTGGGTGAGAGCCAGACGTGCAGCGTGGTGACGTCGGGGGGAACTTCGATGACGGTCAAGGCGCTGTCGGCTGCTGGCATGCCGCTGAAGGCGGGTGATCCGGTGCGTGTGCGTTGGGCTACTGCGGATGCTTGTGTGTATACCGAGTGGGCTGAAAGTGATTTGAACAAGGCTGCCGGGGCTCATTGATTCAGCGTTGGCCCATGCCAGTGGGCCAGCAGTTACGTGTCACCCTCGGGTCGCCGCAACGTCGGGTTGCGGCGGCTTTTTTTTTGCCTGCTGCATGAAAGCGGCCCTGCCCGCTTTCGATTATTTGGCTTCAAGCGTAGCGACCGAACTGTTTGCATCCCTTGATTCAATCATCGATCAAGCTATCCAACCACTGATATTCAGCAATGCTGGACTGATGCAACTGCTGCATGCTTTTCGCTGCCCAGATAATGCTGTCAGCGTTTCTCGAGGCCATCTGCGCTCTCAGCCCTGGATTTGCGTTAAACAAATTAACGGCAGTTTGAAGATCAAAATCGGCCGGTATCCCCAAATACTCACTGACACCGTGAATAAACCTGTGATGGTTGCTCGTAAAGGCACTCAGATACTCTGCCGTTAGCCCACCCTGCATAATAATGTGAGACAAACCGCGTTCCGGAATGTCGTAAGCAGGTATCGGGCGACCTAAGGTGTGTTGCATGCTAACGTCCAGATAGAAAAAATCCACGGCACCAGGCCCGACACTCGTGAATCTGTTTATCCTGTTTGCGTGCAACATTTCATGACCTAGCATTATATCTAAAGTACCGTCCCGCATATGCTTAAGACTTATAAAAATCCTACCATGAAAATCAAGAGTATATATCCAGGCCTTACAACTCCCCCCAGAGTCGACCCCCATAAACTTATCTACCCCCCAAAGCCCCTGATATTCTTTGGACAGGGCCTGCCCCCGCAATAAAGAATCAGAAAACCGGTCTATAGCCACTTCATGGCTGCCTCCAAAGTAACTCTCGAAAACGCCTTCAGCTTCCCTGTAATTCAAACCGACAGCGTTATTCGCATCAAAAAAAATTCGCTCTACCGCCTTTAACTCCGAATGCATGAGGGCTGCTTGTTCCGGTGAAAACTGTCTTAACCCACGCGCAACAATGGTGGAGCCCGGCGATAAATTGCGCTCAAACCTGTCGTTCTGTCCCTCATCAATTAGTCCGTCGCTATCTTGGCCATTTCTGACATTGTGAATGATCTCATCCACATCAATGTCGATGACATGACTGACTCCAGAGGAAGGCAAAGGCGCTGCGAGCAGCCAGGTCATCGTCCCGCGGTCGAAAAAAAGAGCCGGACCTGAAGCCCCCAGCTCGGACGCCAAGATGGCCCGATACACGCCGGTCACGGAGTCACGCCGAACCTGCACTACTCCGCCTATGGCAAGATCAACGAATTGACGCTCTTTGTATGTCCTGATGCCTTGGTCATCGGCCGGCGGGAGTTTGGCCGGAGGCGAGAACCGATAGTTCTTCAATCGCATCCAATCGGAGTCAGTGCGAGCTTCGCCTGCACCCGACATATCGGAAACGATGATTGCGGGGGGCGGCGAGGTGGGTTGCCGGAAAGACGTACCGTCCACTTCTGCAAGTGCTGAAGTGTCCGTCGGTGAAGGACGAGGCACCTTAGCCGCAGGCCCGTCGTAAGTGGATGTACTTTCCGGTCGCACACGAGCTGGGGCTGGATCAGCCGAGCCTCGGGTTGGGGGCTGGGGTCCAGCAGGTTTGGGAACGATAATTCTGGGTGCCATAAAAATTTCCTGTATTGAAGGTAGTCTCCCAAAAAAAGGGCTGGCGGCGCTGCTTTCGTCTACCGCACGAGTGCTATTTCAACAGTAGACAAGCCAGTTTGAGCGATACATATTTACCGCACATGCCATGGTTTTTCTAAGCATAGAGGCCGCCGGACAGCCTCATGAAACAGCCTCCAAGGCCGGTTTTTTTTGGCGATCGCCAAGGCGATGGTTAATCGATCCATTGAATGTTTGGGGATGAAACAAAGCTGAGTCAAAATCAATAGATCGTAGCCGGTGGCAGCTCGTTAGTAGCGCCAACATAAAGCACAGATTATTGATATAAGAAATATCTGTAAGACCGTTCCGAAAATCCAAACCCTCCCAAATATGAGTTGTGTCCATTGACCCGTTGTCGCTACGTTCGTTGCTGCCTTTAAAATAATAACCAACGGTCAATAGAGGATTAGCGGGTGCAAACACCAAAGAAATATCTGACAGACACATCCACCCATCAAGCCCTGTCACTGCAAGACCTTACCGAGCAAAGCGCTCCCGATCATGCCATCCGACTATTGCTGAATGAAATTCTCCTGGGGCTTGCTGAAAAAGGCTGGCCCCAGGCAAACATCCAGACAGGACCGCGCATCGTCACCGCTGAAGAAAACTACGGTCTGCTCGGTTATGACCCAAAGGAAATCACCCTCGGCAGTGAACACACCCGCTGGGTCGACGAGCACTCTCTGTTGCGAACGCAAACCACCAGTCAAATTCCGGCGGCGCTGCAGCGTGCGGCTGAAGTACGGCAGTCGGGTGAGATGATATTGCTGGCTGCGCCTGGCATCACTTTTCGCCGCGATAGCCGGGATCGTTGGCATTGTGCAGAACCGCATCAAATGGATATCTGGGTACTCGGCGATCCTGAGTTGTCGACGCATGACCACTTGTTAAGCCTGGTCGACGATATTCTCAACTCAGCCGTGCCTGACAAGTCTTGGTTCTACAGCAACAGTACGCATCACTACACCGAGGGCGACATCGAAGTGAATGTGTTGAATGACCGGACTCAGGTCGAGGTCCTGGAGTGCGGTCGTATTGCGACGTCTTTGCTGCAGCGCCTGAACATAGATCCATTGCAACATGGAGGGCTGGCTCTCGGGATGGGACTGGATCGCCTGACCATGCTGCGCAAAGGCATCCCGGATATTCGCTTGCTGCGCGATCAGAACCTACGGGTTCAGGCGCAGATGCATCACCTCGAACCCTGGAGCGCCGTATCACGCTTGCCTTCGATTACCCGTTATATTTCGTTGGCGGTCACGCCCGGGCTTAGCGAGGAAGTGTTGACCGAAAGGATGTTACAAGCGGCTGGCGATTGCGCTGACTGGATCGAGGAGTTGCAGGTCAAGGGACGCTGGGAATTCTCGGAAGTACCCCAGCAGGCCATTGAACGCCTCGGACTGCTGCGTGGTCAGGAAAATGTGCTTCTGCGCGTTGTACTTCGTGATAGTTCGCGGTCCATCACAACCGCCGAGGCGAACGCCTTGTATGCAAACATTCAGTCGGCATTGCATGAAGGGGCGCCGGGGGCGGGTTACAGAATGGATTCTACCAAGGTTTGAAAAACTTCAAGGCAAACGCAACCCTGTAGGAGGCCGCCCAGCCTGCGAAGAGGCTGCGCTTTCGCGCAGAGAACATGTCGATAAATCGGCAAATAATTTATCTTAAAAATCAATGAGATACATTTTGTTCTATAAGAGCTGGCTTGCCAGCGAAAGCGGTACATCAGCCAACATAATCATCACTGAACGGACGCCTTCGCCGGCAAGCCAGCTCCTACAGGTCGCGGGGTGTGGCGGGTATTTCAGACACCCTTTGATCAGTCGGTATACCCCAACCGCGCCGCCCTGCTCTGCTGAGCCTGCCCACGCGTCGCCAGGCAGTAATACAGCGGACAAGTCACCACCAACCCCACCAGCCACGACAAATCTGCCCCTTCAATCAAATTGGCATAGGGCCCGACATACAACGAGGTATTGGCAAACGGCAACTGCACGATAATCCCGATGAAATACGCCACGATCGCATGCAGATTGAAGCGCCCGTAAATCCCGCCATCGGCACGAAAAATCGAGGCGATATCATAGCTGCCACGCTTGATCAGGTAGAAGTCGATCAGGTTGATCGAAGCCCAGGGCACCAGCACCAGCAGCAGCGCCAGAATCAAGCCGATGAACTGCGAAATGAAGTCCGCCGAAGCACCCAATGCCACCACGCAGCAGCCCGCCAATACAATACTCGACAACACCACCCGCACCTTGATGCTCGGCGTCCACTGGCTGGCAAAAGTCTGGATCGAAGTGATGATCGACAGCACCGCGCCATACAGATTCAAGGCGTTGTGGCTGATGATGTTGAGCAGGAACAGCACCATCAGAATCGGCCCCAACCAGCCGGTGGATTGCTTGACCGCGGCCATCGCCTCGGTGCCTTCCGGAGTCGCCAGCACCGCCACCGCACCGAAGGTAAACGACAGAATGGTGCCCAGGGTCGCGCCCAGGTAAGTGGCCCAGAACGGTTTGGCAATGCCGATATCCGCCGGCAGGTAACGCGAGTAGTCCGACACATAAGGCGAGAAGCTGATCTGCCAGATGATGCCCAGCGACACCGTCGCCAGCCAGCCGGACAGGTTGAAACCACCACGACTGAAAAAGTCCGCCGGCAGATCATGGGCGAAGATGTAGAGGAACCCGGCGAGCAAGGCGCTGCCCATGACCCAGGTGCCGATGCGGTTGAGGGTATGGATGAAACGGTAGCCGATCACCCCGATCGCCGTGGCGCTCAAGGCGCCGATGAGGATGCTCGCCGGTACCGGCACCGACGGCGCGATGCCGACGATCGACTTGCCAGCGAGGACAATGTTGGAGATGAAAAAACCGATATAGATCAGCGCCGCAAAGAACACGATCAGCAGCGCGCCATAACGACCGAACTGGCCGCGGCTTTGCACCATCTGCGGAATCCCCATGCGCGGGCCCTGGGCCGACGCCAGGGCGATCACCAGGCCGCCGATCATGTGCCCCAGCGCAATCGCCAGCAGCCCCCAGAACAGATCGAGGTGGAACACCTGGACCACCATGGCGCCGGTGACAATGGGCAGCGGTGCGATGTTGGTGCTGAACCATAGGGTGAACAGATCGCGGGCCTTCCCATGGCGTTCCGCGAGTGGGACGTAATCGACCGTGTGATTCTCGATCAGGGGGTCTTGCCGGGACGTCTGGGACATATGAATGAACTCGAGTTTGTCTGATCTTATAGTTGTACGAAGCCAAACCGGGGGATCTCTACGGCCACCCCTCAGATGCCGACCATATTATGGTATTCCAAACTTTGTACAAGGCTGATCCGCTCTTTTGTCTGGCATCTGATGCGCAATTCTGATGGATGACCGCAAGCGCTGTTCGGCGTAAACGCCCGTATTTACTGACTTCGCGCCCTAATCCTCACGTTTATCGGCTCATCGAAAAAGCCCTTGCAAACTATGTATTACGGTATACCATCAGACCTACAAGCACATAAAAACCCGTACCACACCGCCAGAGGACCGTCCCATGATCGATGCCGCCATCTACAAACAAGTGATGGGTTCGTTTCCGTCCGGTGTGACCGTGATCACCACGCTCGATGACGACGGCCAGATCGTCGGCCTGACCGCCAGCGCCTTCAGCTCGCTGTCCATGGACCCGGCCCTGGTGCTGTTCTGCCCCAACTACAGTTCCGACTCCTACCCCGTATTGATCAAGAACAAACGCTTTGCCATCCACGTCCTGTCCGGCGGCCAGCAGAGCGAAGCCTACGCTTTCGCGCGCAAAGGCAAGGACAAGGCGCAGGGCATCGAATGGACCTTGAGCGAGCTGGGCAACCCGATTCTGGCTAACGCCACGGCGGTGATCGAGTGCGAGCTGTGGCGCGAATATGAAGGGGGCGACCACGCGATCATGGTCGGCGCGGTGAAGAACCTGATAGTGCCCCGGCACAACGCCGGCCCGCTGGTGTACTGCCACGGCAAGATGGGCGCCCTGCCCGTTCTGGCCTGATCTGCGATGTCCGTGAAATAAGCGCATACCTTGTGGGAGCGGGCTTGCTCGCGAAGAGGCCGGCATATTCGGCATCAATGTCCGCAGGCATACCGCCTTCGCGAGCAAGCCCGCTCCCACAGGGCCGTCGCAAACAGAAATATTTTGCGAGCATCTCGTATTATGGTATACCAATAATCAACAGGCCCGCAGTCGACAGGCCGACAACAAAAGATCCGAGGTAAGCGTCATGAAGTTTTCCCTGTTCGTGCACATGGAACGTTGGGACGAAAGCGTCAGCCACCGTCAGCTGTTCGAAGACTTGACCGAACTGACCCTGATGGCCGAGGCCGGCGGTTTCAGCACCGTCTGGATCGGCGAACACCACGCCATGGAATACACCATCTCGCCGAGCCCGATGCCGCTGTTGGCCTACCTGGCCGCCAAGACCACCACCATTCACCTCGGCGCCGGCACCATCATCGCGCCGTTCTGGCACCCGTTGCGGGTCGCCGGCGAGTGCGCACTGCTCGACGTGATCAGTAACGGCCGCATGGAAGTCGGCCTGGCCCGCGGCGCCTACCAGGTGGAGTTCGACCGCATGGCCGGCGGCATGCCTGCGTCCTCCGGTGGTCAGGCCCTGCGGGAAATGGTTCCGGTGGTACGCGCCCTGTGGCAAGGCGATTACGCCCACGACGGCGATATCTGGAAATTCCCGACGTCCACCAGCGTGCCCAAGCCGATCCAGAAGCCTAACCCGCCGATGTGGATCGCCGCCCGCGATCCGGATTCGCACAACTTCGCGGTGGCCAACGGCTGCAATGTCATGGTCACGCCGTTGATGAAGGGCGACGAAGAAGTCCTCGACCTGAAGAACAAGTTCCAGAGCGCCCTGGACAACAACCCGGACGTGCCGCGCCCACAATTGATGGTGCTGCGTCACACCCACGTCCACGCGATCGACGATCCCGAGGGCTGGAAAGTCGGGGCCAAGGCCATCTCGCGTTTCTACCGCACCTTCGACGCCTGGTTCGGCAACAAAACAACGCCGGTCAACGGCTTCCTGGAACCGAGCCCGGAAGAGAAGTTCGCCGAGCGCCCGGAGTTCCAGCTGGAAAGCCTGCACAAGACCGCGATGATCGGCACCCCGGAAGAAATCATCCCGCGCATCAAGTACTATCAGGAACTGGGGGTCGACGAGTTCAGCTTCTGGTGCGATAACAGCCTGCCCCACGCGGAAAAGAAAAAATCCCTGGAGCTGTTTATCAAACACGTGGTCCCGGCGTTCCGCTGAGTCCACCCACCGCCCCCCTGGACGCGAAGCCTGGGGGTTGACTGACGTGCAGGGTCGATTCCGATGCTCAATGGTCGTCTCCCATCACTCACACTTTTCTCCGGTGCCGAGCAGGCTTACCTGCGCGGCGAATGGACCGCTTCGCATATCCATCTCAAGCGCCTGAGCGCCAGCGTTTCAGCCAAACAAAACGGCTTCTGGCAAATAGTTCACTGAGCCCCCGAACAAGACTCCACGCACCTCACGTCGCGCCATCGCGCGGCGTGCCCGGTGCAATGTGTTCCGGCCCATGATCAGGTTTGCTCAATGAACAAAAATAACGCGCTGTTGATCATCGACATGCAGCAAGAGGACGGCTTCGTCCTGGAAAATTTCGACCCGGTGCTGGCCAACACGGCCGCCCTGCTCGAGTCCGCCCGCCGTCAGCGGGTCCCTGTCATCTATACTCGCCACATCAATCAGGCCGACGGCAGTGATTTGCCGCGCGGCGAACCACGAGCGGCCGACGGCGGCCCGAGCAGCTATCGCGCCGGCACCCGGCAAGTGGAAATCATCGAACGCCTGGCACCGCGACCCGATGAACTCGTCGTCGACAAGGGCCGCTACAGCGCCTTCCATCGCACTGACCTGGATAGCCAGCTCAAGGCGCTCGGGGTCGATACCCTGATCGTCTGCGGCGTGTTGACCGATGTCTGTGTACTCAGCACGGTGTTCGATGCCTTTGCCTTGGGATATCACATTCGCCTGGTCAGCGACGCCTGCACCACGACCACGCTGGCCGGGCACTACTCGGCACTGCTGATCATGACCAACTGGGTCTACGCCCTGGAAATCCTCACCGGCGCGCAATGCCTGCGCGCCCTCGAAGGTGAAGACTACTTGAGCCTGATCCCGGGGCAGCCGGACGAATTCGCCTACCAGCCCCACGAACTGGAAAGCACCATCGCCCGTTTGCAAACCCGCCTCGTCCAGACTCAGGAGTGATCGCCATGCAAGTCGAAAAACGCAGCATCGATTTCATCCCCGAGGCTGAACGCCACGGCCAACCCGGCTCGCTGTTCTTCATCTGGTTCGGCGCCAACATGAACATCACCACCATCGCTTCCGGCGTATTGCCGGTGGTCATGGGGCTGAACCTGTTCTGGAGTGCGCTGGCGATTATTATCGGCTCGCTCGTGGGCGCAATTTTCATGGCCTCCCATTCCGCCCAGGGACCGAAACTGGGTATTCCGCAAATGATCCAGAGCCGGGCGCAATTCGGTGTGCTGGGGGCGGTGTTGCCGCTGCTGTTCGTCATGCTGATCTACCTGGGATTCTTCGTCAGCAATACCTTGCTCGCCGCCCAGGCCATGGAGTCCGTCAGCCCGCTGCCGGCCACCGGTAATATCTACCTGATCGGTGCGCTGTGCTTCGTCGTCGCGCTCTTTGGCTATCGCCTGATCCATCGCCTGCAGAAGCTATTGTCGCTGCTTTCACTGTTGGTGTTCGTCGCTGCCACGCTGCTCGCGTTGCAACTGCCGATCCCCGCCGAGCAATGGCTGCCGACGGGCTTCTCGCTATCGAAATTCCTGGTGGCGGTGAGCATTGCCGTGACCTGGCAACTGTCCTATGCGCCTTATGTGGCCGACTACTCGCGCTACCTGCCGAGCAGCACGCCGACCGCCAAGGTGTTCTGGTACAGCTATGCCGGCACGGTCAGCGGCGGTGCATGGATGATGATTCTGGGGGCGATGCTCAGCGTCGGCATCGCCGATTTCTCCAGTAACGTCGGCAGTCATGTCGCCGGGTTGTTCGGCAGTGGCGCGCTGCTGCTGTTCGTCTTCATCCTGTATGGCCAGGTGTCGATCAATGTCTTCAACCTGTATGGCGCCTTCATGTCGACCATCACCGTGATCGAACCCTTTACCCGGCTCAAGGTGACGCCGCGGGTGCGCGGCCTGTTCATGCTGGTGATCAGTCTGGTGGCCACGGCCTTGTGCACCATCAGTCAGGACGATTTCATCAACTTCTTTCTCAACTTCATTTTCTTCATGAGCTACTTCCTGATCCCCTGGACGGCGATCAATCTGGTGGACTACTACTGCCTGCGCAAAGGTCGTTACCTGATTGCCGACATCTTCGACCTGAACGGGATCTACGGGCGCATCAACTGGATCGCCTGCGGCAGTTTCCTGCTGGCGATCGCCCTGGAAATTCCGTTCATGAACACCACGTTTTATGTCGGTCCCGTCGCTACGGCGCTGGATGGCGTGGACCTGGCCTGGCTGGTCGGGCTGCTGGTGCCCGCCTTCAGTTATTACGGGTTGATGAAACTCGGCAAGCGCGCCCACGGGGTCGGCGAACTGTCTTGATCAACGGCTGAAAAAAAAGTCAGGCGGCCGGTCGCAAATGCACGGGCCGGCCGCCTTATGTCACACCGATTGCGGCTGTACTGGTGGTGCATGGCCAGCAACTGGTAGCCTGAGCCCCCTTGCCTGCGGGTCTCTGATGGATCATCGGCGTCGCAACGACGCTTCGATGAACACTTCGCCCCTTTATCAATCAAGACGACGGTGACTCTTTTGATCAGCACCCCCCCTGCCCTTGCCCGCGATATCGACGGCAAAGCCATCTCCGCCCGGGTTCTCGACGAGGTTCGGCAAGAGGTCCTGGACCTGGCCGGACAGCAGATCTACCCGGCCCTGGCCGTACTGCTCGTCGGCGAAGACCCGGCCAGCGAAGTCTATGTGCGCAACAAACTGCTGCGGGCCAGGGAGGTCGGCATCCGTTCCCTGGAGTACCGTCTGGCGCAAAGTGCCAGTCAGCACGAGGTATTGGAACTGATTGCACAATTGAACGCCGACGCCTCGGTGAACGGCATTCTGGTGCAGTTGCCCTTGCCGGCGCATATCGACGAGCAGGCGGTGATTCATGCCATTCACCCGATCAAGGACGTGGACGGTTTTCATCGGGAAAACGTCGGCGGCCTGGTGCAAGGCATCGAAGTCCTGACGCCCTGCACGCCCAGCGGCTGTATGCGTCTGCTGCGTGAAACCTGCGGTGAGTTGAGCGGCTTGCACGCAGTGGTCATCGGCCGTTCGAATATTGTCGGCAAGCCGATGGCGACCCTGCTGCTGCAGGCTGACTGCTCGGTCAGCGTGGTGCACTCGCGCAGTGTCGATGCGCCGACGCTGTGTCGTATGGCGGACATCGTTGTTGCAGCGGTGGGTCGGCCACAGTTGATCGATGCCAGTTGGCTCAAGCCCGGGGCCGTAGTGATCGATGTCGGGATCAATCGCATTGCCGGCGACTCCGGCCCTCGCCTGGTCGGCGATGTCGATTACGCCAGTGCGCGCACCGTTGCCAGCGCGATCACACCGGTTCCCGGGGGCGTCGGGCCGATGACCATTGCGTATTTGCTGAAGAACACCCTGATCGCCTGCCAGTTGCAGCGTACGGCAGGCCTTGGGGGGTTGCTGTCGGTCAGTGTGCCGTTGTCGAGCTGAGTCCATACATAGGAGCTGGCTTGTCGGATCGCCGCACCGCAGCGATGGTCTGGAGGGCGACGCGTTTATTCAGGAGAAACACGTCAACGTTGACGTCCATCGCTGCGGTGCGACGACTCGACAAGCCAGCTCCTACAGTTGATGAGCGTACATCCGCAGGAATCGGTTGGCTGTCAGGACGTCTTCGGGCAAAAAATCCCGGGCAAAAAAAAATCCCGGGCAGCTGATGGACGCCCGGGACTTAAAAATGCATAAACCGTGGTGGTGAACGCGGGGCGAATATTACGTAATATTTCGACCTGTAACAAGATATTTTTATTCACCATCCAGTTACTAATGTCTATAAGCCATTAACTATCCACACTATTTTTAAGGCGTCCTACAAAAACCAGCGGTACTCCCGCGCACTGATATCGTGCATAAACGCCAGATGATCCTGACGCTTGTTCTCGCAGAAGACCTCCATGAACTCAGCGCCCAACCCCTCGCGCAATGGCGTATGGCTTTGCATCGATTGCACCGCTTCCAGCATCTCCAGCGGGAAATCGATACCGCTGCCGCGGTCTTCGTTGAGTGATGGGATCGGCTCCCGACCGGCTTGCAGCCCCTGTTCCATCCCCACCAGAATCGCCGCCAGCACCAGATAAGGGTTGGCATCGGCGCCAGCCAGGCGATGTTCGATCCGCAGATTCCCCGCGTCGGATTCGGGAACCCGCAGGCAGGCGTCACGGTCTTCGAAACCCCAACTGGCCCGCGTCGCGACGTTCACCGTGCCGCTCAAGCGACGCAAGGCGTTGTGATTGGGGGCAAAGATCGGCATGCAATGGGGCAATACCTCAAGACAACCTGCCACCGCATGGCGCAGCGCTCGCTGCCCGTCGGCGGCCAACAGGTTATTCCCCGCCTCGTCGTAGAGGCTGACATGGACATGCATGCCGTTACCCGGATGGTGCAGGTAGGGTTTGGACATGAAGCTGGCGCGATAGTCATGCTTGAGCGCCACGCCCCGGGTGCTGCGGCAGAACAGGGCGGCCCAGTCAGCGGCGCGCAGGCCATCATCGAGGTGACCGAAGTTGATTTCGAATTGGCCCGGGCCCAGCTCGGCAGTGATCACCGTGGCATCGATGCCTTGCGCCCGCGCGGTCTCGACCATGTCATCGAGCACCGCTGAAAATCGCGACAGCCGCTCGATGTGCATATTCGGCTGGTCATCGGCATCGCCGGTCAGCGGATCGCGGGGGAATTGTGGCACGCCGCCCTGTAATTGCCGATCGAACAGATAGAACTCCAGCTCGAACGCGACCACCGGGAAAATCCCTTTGCGGCCGAGCCTTTCCAGCACCTGCGCCAACACTTCCCGCGGTTCGAAGACGATCGGTTTTTCCGTGCCGCTCGAGGTGATCAGCATCTGCCCCAGCGGCTGCTTTTCCCAGCCCACGAGTTTCAATGTGCCGGGCACCAGGTGCCGGGGCGCATCGGGATCGCCGTCGTTGAAGCAGTAGTCGCCAATCTTGAACAGCCCCCCTTGCGTCCCCAGCAGCACACAGTTCTGCGGCAGTTTGAGGGCGCTGCCGGCCGCGACCTTTTCCAGCATCTCGATCGGGTAGCGCTTACCGTAGAAATGCCCGGGAATGTCCAGGGAGATCAGGTCCACATACCGCACATCCGGGAAGCGCTGGCGGAAGGTACGAACCTCGGCGAGCAGATCAGAGCAGACAGCATCCATCGTTGTTATTCCTTGTTGTGTCATCAGGTGTAGACCCATAGCACTCGGGTGAGTCGATCCGAGAGGTTGCCGTAGCGGCAGTGGGCATGACTGGCCAGCTGAAAACTGTCGCCGGTATGCAAGGTGACCGGCGCGTCGTCAGCCAGCCACAGCGTCAGCTCGCCCTCCAGGACATAACCGCCCTGCTCCGAGCTGTCATTCATGTGCCGGTCGCCGCTGCTGGCGCCGGGCTCCAGCTGGCTTTCCAGCATCGAGAACGAGGCGCGCATTTTTGGTGAAACCAGGATGTCGGTAATGCCGTCGGCGTAATACAAGGTGCGGCGCTCGTCCGGACGGGTCACCCAGGGCAAGGCCATGGGTTTGGGCAGACTGTAGAAATAAGTGGTCGGCACGCCGAGGGTTTCGCTGATGGCGGTCAAGTCCGCCACTGTCGGCCGTGACAGTCCGCGCTCGACTTGGGAGAGAAAGCCCACGGAGCGACCGATCTTGTCCGCCAACTCCTTGAGCGTGTATTTTTTGTGTTTGCGCAGGTCCTGGATCAGGATCGCCAGCGCCGAGATTTCTTCTTGCATGTCCATTGAGAGGGTATCCGTGAAGGGATGCTTCAAATGCTGTCGCGCAGCCGATACGCGTCTCGTGAAATTTTGTACTTACATTTTCATGAAAAAATACAGGTTAATTTTCACAGCTGCAACATTTCAACAGGCAAAAAAAATCCCGTCCGGGAAAAACCGGCGGGATTTTTTGCAGCAGGCAGCGCCTTCAAGACAACGCTACAGATCTCTTCAAGCAATCGGGATCAGCGGATCCGCAGCGGCCCATGCCGTTTCGCGATTGGCCGCTGGCGGGTAGATCCACTGGGTGTTGATCTGGGTCTTGAGTGCCTTGCCTTCCTGCTTGACCAGCTTGACCTGGCGATCCCAGCCTTCGGTGTATACCGCGCCCCAGGCCCCCAGGTCCAGACAGGTCACGTATTTGGGCTGGCGGTATGGCGTCGGGTCCACGCCCAAAATCTGCGCGGCGACGTTATTGCCGGCATGGCGCCCCAACACGATGGCGTGCTGGCAGGTCATCAATGCGTAGTTGCCGATGTCGTCAGTGGCGGCGTAGGCGACATCGCCGGTGGCAAAGATATCGTCCTGGCCGATGACTTGCAGATGGCTGTCCACGTGCAGACGGCCCAGATGATCGCGTTCGGCGGGGATCTGCTCGGTCAGTGAGCTGGCGCGCACGCCGGTGGTCCAGATCACGGTGCTGGCGTCGATACGCTGGCCGTCACTCAGGTCGACACCGTTGGCGTCGATAGAGACCACCGAGGCTTTCAAGTGCCATTTCACCCCTGTCTCAAGACTGGCTTGCTCGATCGACCTGGCGATTTGCGCGCCCATGGACCCGCCGATTTTATCGCCGCGATCGACGATGATCACTTCGATATCGGCCTCGTCACCCAGGATCGTCCGCAAACGCGCCGGCATTTCAGTCGCCGTTTCAATCCCGGTGAAGCCACCGCCGGCGACTACCACTGTATTGCGGGCTTTGTCTTGCGGCAGGTTGGCCAGGGATTTGAGGTGGTTTTCCAGGCGTATGGCCTGCTCGATCTGGTCGACGTCGAACGCATGTTCGGTCACCCCGGGGGTACTGGACTGTGCCAGGCGGCTGCCGGTGGCCAGAACGAGTTTGTCGTAGCTGCACGCTTGTCGGGTGCCCGAAGCATCGATATAGCCCACACGCTTTTGCTGCACATCGATGGTGTCTGCAGCGCCCTCGATGAACTTGACGCCGACCGCCTCGAACAGTTCGCCGATCGGCGCGGCCAGTTGGTGCGCATTCGGTTCATAGAAGCGCGGACGAACACGCAGCTCGGCCTGCGGGGCCAGCACGGTGACTTCAACGTCGTTGTGAGCATGGATATCGAACAGGCGGGTCGCGCTCAACGCCGTCCACATGCCACCGAAACCTGCGCCGATTACCAGAATGTGCTGTTTCATTTTCAACTCCGGGGGAAGACCAATGATGAGTTCGCATGCGGTCGCACGCTTGCCAGTGCCGACCGAACAACTACGACTGTATTGATCCTAGTTTGTTTGCGCAATGGTTTTTTTTTGATGGCAGCTATCGACGCGCTTGATTTTTAAACACCCATAACACCGTGGCGTTCTCTGCCATTTAGGGCATAGGAGACGCGTTGCCTGACTCAGATCCAGCTGTTAATATTTACGACAATATTAGTCGGAGATACCAATGTCTCTTTACAGCGCTGGCGTCGAGTACGGCATTCATTGCCTGATTTTTCTGGTGGGGAACCACGGGGACACCCGGGAGGCGAGCGTGCGCGACCTCGCCGAGCTGCAAGGCGTACCTCTGGACTATCTGGCAAAAATCTTCACCCGACTGGCCAAGGCAAAACTGGTGGTGGCCACCGAGGGTGTGCGCGGCGGGTTCAAGCTGGCCAGGCCTTCTGACGAAATCAGCGTGCTCGATATCGTCAACGCTATCGACGGCCAGAAGCTCATCTTTGATTGTCGCGAGATTCGCGGGCGTTGCGCGTTGTTCGAAGGCGCCACGCCCGATTGGGCGGTGGCCGGTCCCTGCGCGGTCCATGCGGTGATGATGACGGCGCAGAAACGCATGGAAGAAGCTCTCGCCCAGCAGACCATCCTGGATCTGGCGCGCAAGGTCGGGCGCAAAGCCCCGCCGGAATTCGGCGTGCGAGTGGACAACTGGATGAACGACCGTCGTGAAAAGAAAAGCGGCGCAAACCCGCTGGCAAGCGACGACACACTCATCCAGGCAAACGAAATCTTCGACTGACTCCTACAAACAGTCTCGCACGGCCTGGCGCAGCGCCCCTGATTTAGCCCAGGGCGGTCCCTGATAAAGCGATACGCGACTGCCGTCTTTCGATTTCACGATATCGAGGATCTCGTCGGCCGTGATGATGCTCGGCGCCGTGATCCGGTAGCCATTGGAAATCCCCGCCTGAGTCGAGTTGGGCACCACTTGCTGCCAGGCCGGCAGGACGCACGTGGCGTAATCTTTTGGCGCTTTTTCGCTGTACTTGCTGACATTCGGCTCACCTGGCACCACTGACGCGGGCAACGAACAGCCCGCCAGCAATGCCACCCCCAAGCCCCCGATCAACATTCGCATGACGCTTCCCTTTCCTGAAAAGGGGGCAATGTAGCGCGTCGCCGACCAGACATCCATCCATTGAACAGAACTCAGTGCGGGGCATTGGTATCGCCCGACTCCGGATAGGACCTGGTGTTCAGATAGGTCATCCACCGTTCGTAGGCATCATGCTGCCATTGACTGACCCGCTCCCATTCCGGGCCGCTCAGCTGATGAGCAGAAACGAGCTTCATCATTTCCGTGGTGGCCGCGTCGAGATCGACCATCAGCTCATGGGCGTGAAATCTGAAATCATCGGTAGTCGTCATTTGAAAGGACCTCGTCGCAGCGAAAAAGTGGCTGCTTCAATACGACAGCAAGCTGGAAAATTCGCATTATTTTCCCGACAGAAGGAAGCACCTTCCATCCCTACCCCTTTACGCAGACCACCTGGCGCAGGGTGTGCACCACTTCCACCAGCTCGCGCTGAGCCTGCATGACCTTGTCGATATCCTTGTAGGCCATCGGAATTTCATCGATCACTGAAGCATCCTTGCGGCACTCAACATGGGCAGTGGCGCGGATCTGATCGTCGACGGTGAAGGTGTTTTTCGCTCTGGTGCGGCTCATGGTGCGACCGGCGCCGTGGCTGCAGGAGCAGAACGATTGTTCATTGCCCAAGCCGCGAACGATGAAGCTTTTCGCCCCCATGGAGCCAGGAATGATCCCCAGTTCGCCTTTTTTCGCCGACACCGCGCCCTTGCGGGTGACCCATACGTCCGCCCCAAAATGCCGCTCTTTCTGTACATAGTTGTGATGACAGTTGACGGCCTCCAGCGCGACCTCAAAGGGTTTGCGGATGACTTGCCGCGTTGCCCCGATCACCGCCTGCATCATCAACGCGCGATTTTGCCGGGCGAAATCCTGGGCCCAGCCCACCGCTTCGACGTAGTCCGCGAAATGCCGACTGCCTTCTTCGAAGTAAGCCAGGTCGCGGTCCGGCAGATTGGCCAGGTGTTGACGCATGTCCGCCTGGGCCAATTGGATGAACAGATTACCAATGGCGTTACCGACGCCGCGCGAGCCGCTGTGCAGCATGAGCCAGACCCTGTCGGTCTCGTCCAGGCAGACCTCGATGAAATGATTGCCGCTGCCCAGCGTTCCCAAATGGTGCCGGTTGTTGGTGCTGGCCAGTTTCGGGTACTTGGCGGTAATAGCCTTGAACCGCGGGTCCAGCGCTGCCCAGGCCTGATCGGCGGGCTTTGGAACCTGTTGCCACGCGCCTTCGTCGCGGCGACCGCGGCTCACTGTACGGCCGTGGGGTACGGCCTTTTCGATGGCGCTGCGCAGCGCGTGCAGGTTGTCCGGCAAGTCGGCGGCGGTCAGCGTGGTGCACGCGGCAATCATGCCGCAACCGATGTCGACCCCGACGGCGGCCGGAATGATCGCACCCACGGTGGGGATCACGCTGCCAATGGTGGACCCTTTGCCCAGGTGCACATCGGGCATGACCGCCAGGTGTTTGAAGATGAACGGCATTTTCGCGGTATTGATCAATTGCTGCCGGGCTTCGCTTTCGACCGGTACGCCCTCGGTCCAGAGCTTGATCGGCTTGCCGTTCCGCACTTCCAACAGTTGCCAGGTAGATGCTTGCATGATTGCGGTTCTATTCGGGATCGGACGAACATAACGCTCCCCGGCCGAAATGGGACTAATATTTCGTAGCGGAGCTTATCAGGAGGTCATTATGTGGCTTAACGAATCGGAAAACGAACTTCGACGTGATCTGCAAAGCGTTGCCTCGGACTTGAGATGGTCGGCGGTCGAGCTTTTGCGCATAGCGGACCAGTTGCGCCAGGCGGGCAATGATGTGGATGCACAGGCAGCCCTTCGCTTGTGCGACCTGTTCCAGGGCGATGAACAGCGATTGGTGGGCTATGCCGAAGAGGTGAAGGCCAAGGCTATCAGTCGAAAACAGCACACTGCGCCTGAAAGTGACAAGCCCCGGCGAACCGGGGCTTAAGCGCACTATTTATCCGTCTCCTGGCTATTGGCGGGCTTTTTTGCCCGGGGCTTGTAACCGGGCAGAGCTGCCGCGAACGCCAGTGCCTCTTCCCTGCTGGCAAAAGCGCCGAGCCGGTCACCCTCGGTGCAGACTCGCCACGGGCCGTTGTTTACGCTGAGTACGTCATAACCGTTCATGTGCATCTTGTTGAGCATGGTGACACTCATGGTTACCTCCTTTTCGGCAGTGATCAGCCACCCTTGACTTGATTACCTTACACCTGCCCCTTACTTAAATGCAGACCAGACGTCGCGCCAGTGGTTGCAGATGGATTGCACTTTCCCGGCGTCACGCCACTCCAACCTCTCGAGCATCGATCTGGCCGGTTCTGGCCGGTTCTGGCCGAAATATTGCATTGGTATGTCTGATTTATGACAGTGGGTGGTCAATTGACACATGAAATTACGCGCAACCGTCATTTGCGAGCAGGACCGGCATATTCTCCTGGTGCGCAAGTCAAGGGGTCGCTGGACGCTGCCGGGCGGCAAAGTCGAGCGCGGTGAAACCATCGCCGACGCGGCCATGCGCGAACTTCGGGAAGAAACCGGGCTAGGGGTCGACGGATTGCTGTACTTGATGGAACTGGAAATGGGCAATACGCGGCACCACGTCTACGAGGCCTCGGTACTGAACCCGGATGAAGCGCGGCCGCAAAACGAAATCTTCGATTGCATCTGGTATCCGCTGGAGGCGATACATAACCTGAACACAAGCGACGCCACGCTCAGAATCGTCCAAGCGTTTCAGCGTCGCTTTTAGCTGCCCGGGCCTGTCAGCCCTGGTCGCCACCGCCGACCGGCAGGGTCATGCCGGTGATATAGGCCGCGTCGTCGCTGGCCAGAAACAAGATAGCGCCGGCCTGCTCATCCAGCGTGCCGTAGCGTTTCATCAAACTGCTGTCGAGGGTCTGGTCGACGATCTGCTGATACCACACTTTCTCCTGAGCACTTTGTTCCGCGGCGTTGCGCGGGATGGCCCGCGGCGGTGCATCGGTGCCACCCGGAGCGGTGGCATTGACCCGAATACCGCGACCGGCGGTTTCGAACGCCAGGCAAGCGGTCAGCGCATTCACCCCGCCCTTCGCCGCACCGTATGGCACGCGATTGATACTGCGGGTGGCAATGGACGACACGTTGACGATCGCGCCACTGCCCTGGTCAAGCATGAACGGCAGTGCGGCATGGCAGCACCACAGGGTCGGGAACAGCGAGCGCCGCACTTCGGCTTCGATCTGCTGTGCTTCGTAGTGTTCGAAAGGCTTGGCCCAGATCGTACCGCCGACGTTGTTGACCAACACATCCAGGCGCCCGAAACGCTCGACGGCGGCTTGCATCACCCGGCTGCATTCTTCGTATTGCTCAAGATCGGCCGTCAGGGCCAGCACCTGGCTGTGCTGCCCCAACTCCTTCTGCACCTCGAACACCAACTCGGAGCGGTCGACCAGAATCAACAGCGCCCCTTCCGCCGCCATGCGTTCTGCAACCCGGCGACCGATACCTTGGGCGGCCCCGGTAATCAGCGCGACTTTTTCGTGAAATCTGTTCATGTGTACCTCGTGACGAAGGATGCATCCTGTGGGAGCGAGCTTGCTCGCGAAAGCGGTCTGGCAGGCGACATCGATGTTGAATGTACTGGCCTCTTCGCGGGCAAGCCCGCTCCCACATGGGTTCTTTGCCGGGCTCGGTATTCGTGTGCGACCCCGATCAACTGTGGGAGCGGGCTTGCTCGCGAAAGCGGCCTGGCAGGCGACATCGATGTTGAATGTACTGGCCTCTTCGCGGGCAAGCCCGCTCCCACATGGGTTCTTTGCCGGGCTCGGTATTCGTGTGCGACCCCGATCAACTGTGGGAGCAGGCTTGCTCGCGAAAGCGGCCTGGCGGGCGACATCAATGTTGAATGTACTGGCCTCTTCGCGGGCAAGCCCGCTCCCACATGGGTTCTTTGCCGGGCTCGGTATTCGTGTGCGACCCCGATCAACTGTGGGAGCGGGCTTGCTCGCGAAAGCGGCCTGGCAGGCGACATCGATGTTGAATGTACTGGCCTCTTCGCGGGCAAGCCCGCTCCCACATGGGTTCTTTGCCGGGCTCGGTATTCGTGTGCGACCCCGATCAACTGTGGGAGCAGGCTTGCTCGCGAAAGCGGCCTGGCGGGCGACATCAATGTTGAATGTACTGGCCTCTTCGCGGGCAAGCCCGCTCCCACATGGGTTCTTTGCCGGGCTCGGTATTCGTGTGCGACCCCGATCAACTGTGGGAGCGGGCTTGCTCGCGAAAGCGGCCTGGCAGGCGACATCGATGTTGAATGTACTGGCCTCTTCGCGGGCAAGCCCGCTCCCACATGGGTTCTTTGCCGGGCTCGGTATTCGTGTGCGACCCCGATCAACTGTGGGAGCAGGCTTGCTCGCGAAAGCGGCCTGGCGGGCGACATCAATGTTGAATGTACTGGCCTCTTCGCGGGCAAGCCCGCTCCCACATGGGTTCTTTGCCGGGCTCGGTATTCGTGTGCGACCCCGATCAACTGTGGGAGCGGGCTTGCTCGCGAAAGCGGCCTGGCAGGCGACATCGATGTTGAATGTACTGGCCTCTTCGCGGGCAAGCCCGCTCCCACATGGGTTCTTTGCCGGGCTCGGTATTCGTGTGCGACCCCGCTCCCTTAAGCCCAACTCATGCCGCGCTGGCGGCAAATTTCTCGTAATAGAAGTTCGCCGGGGCGATGCCTTGGTCGCGGATGAATTGACTGACTGCCTCTACCATCGGCGGCGGGCCGCACAGGTAGACATCGACGTCGCCATCGTTCAAATGCTTGGGCTCGATGTGCTGGGTCACGTAGCCCTTGAGCGGGTGCTGGCTGTCGGGGCTGGCCACGCAGGCGCTGAAACTGAAGTTCGGGATGCGGGCGGCGAAGGCTTCGAGTCGATCCATTTCCACCAGGTCGAAATCATTGGTCACGCCGTAAATCAGATGCAGCGGATGTTCACTGCCCTGCTCGGCGATTTTCTCCAGCATCGCGGCAAACGGTGCCAGGCCAGTGCCGCCAGCCAGCAGCAACAACGGACGGCGGATGTCGCGCAGATAGAAACTGCCCAACGGCCCGGCCAGGCTCATGCTGTCGCCCGCCTTCGCAATGCCGGTGAGGAAGCTGCTCATCAGGCCGCCAGGCACGTTGCGAATCAGGAAGCTGACCTCGCCATCACGCTGCAACGAGCTGAAAGAGTAAGCGCGGGTCTGTTCGCTGCCGGGAATCCCCAGGTTCACATACTGCCCCGGCAGGAACGCCAGTTTGCTCAGGGCTTCACCCTTGATCGACAACGCGATGGTGCTGTCGGACAACTGGCGCACGGCGCTGATGGTCGCGTCGTAGCTGGCCTGACGGGTGCGGCAGACCTCCGAGGAGGTCGGCACACGGACCACGCAATCGCTCAGGGCGCGCATCTGGCAGGTCAGGACAAAACCTTGTTCGGCCTCATCACTGCTAAGGGCGTCTTCGATGTATTCCTCGCCCAGATCATAGCGACCGGCTTCGGCGAAACATTTGCAGGTGCCGCAGGCGCCGTCACGGCAGTCCAGCGGAATGTTGATGCCCTGGCGGTACGCGGCATCGGCCACGGTTTCACCGGCATTGGCGTCGATAAAGCGAGTGACACCGTCTTCGAAATTGAACGCGATGGAATGAGTCATGACGGCCGCCTCACAAATGGTAAACATCGATGACCTGGCGAACGTAGTCGTTCTTCAGGATCACTTTCTTGGCCTTGATCAACGGGTTTTCCCCGCGCACATCGAGGGTGTAGAAGCTGCTGCCGAAATAGCTGTCGACGGTCTTGTAGCGAAAGCTCAGGGTGTGCCAGTTGAAGCGCACCTTGCACAACCCGTCGGCCTGTTCGAGCAGCTCGATGTTGCTGATGTTGTGGGAGGTGCGAGTGTCCGGCATGGTGGCGCTGGACCGCTCGGTCTTGATCCGGAACACGCGGTCTTCCAGGCCGGTGCGGTTGCCGTACCAGATCAGCGAGATTTCCCGCTGCGGGTCTTCGGTCAGCTCGTCGTTATCGTCCCAGGATGGCATCCAGTACGTGGCGTCCGGGGCATACAACTCCAGCCACTCATCCCATTGCCGGTCATCGAGGTAGCGGGCTTCGCGATAAAGAAAGTCGCGCACGGCTTCATAGGTGATAGTCATTGCACGGCCTCCACTGCAATCAGGTCGGACTGCTCTGCGGCCAAGGCCTTGAGCATGGTCTGCTGCCAATACTTGTGCTGCAGCACGAACAGGCCTTCGTCTTCGGTGCGTACGCCGCTGAGCAGCGGATGCAGATCGATTTCCCTGGCCGCCTCATCGGCGCCTTCGACCCAGTGCTCGGCACCACGGGACATGTCGTTCCAGGCGGTCACGCTGCCCTCATAACTGGTCTGGCAGGAGCGAAACTCTTCCAGGTCGTCCGGGGTGGCCATGCCGCTGACGTTGAAGAAATCCTCGTACTGGCGAATCCGGCTCGAACGGGCGTGGTCGCTTTCGCCTTTGGGGGCGATGCAGTAAATAGTGATTTCCGTGCGGTTGACCGAGATCGGCCGGGCGACGCGGATCTGCGAGCTGAACTGGTCCATCAGGTACACGTTCGGGTACAGGCACAGGTTGCGCGAGTTCTCGATCATCCAGTCGGCCCGAGCCTTGCCGAAGTCCTGGGCCAGCTCGTCACGACGCTCGTACAGCGGACGGTCCTCAGGGTTGGCCCAACGGGTCCAGAGCAGCATGTGGCCCTTGTCGAAGGAGTAGAACCCCCCGCCCTGCTTGGCCCAGCTGCCGGCGCTCATGGTCGGATTGTCATCGCCGGCCTCGCGCTGCTTGCGCTGGTTCTGGGTCGCGGCATAGTTCCAGTGCACGGAGCTGACGTGATAGCCGTCAGCACCGTTTTCGGCAGCGAGTTTCCAGTTGCCTTCGTAGATGTAGCTGGAGGAACCGCGCAGCACTTCCGAGCCATCGGCGGACTGGTCGACGATCATGTCGATGATCTTCGCCGACTCGCCCAGGTGCTCGACCAGCGGCAGCACATCAGCGTTGAGGCTGCCGAACAGGAAGCCGCGATAGGATTCGAAACGCGCCACTTTGGTCAGGTCGTGGGAGCCTTCGCAATTGAAGCTGGCCGGGTAGCCCGCTTCGGCCGGATCCTTGACCTTGAGCAGCTTGCCGGAGTTGTTGAAGGTCCAGCCGTGGAACGGGCAGGTGTAGGAGCTCTTGTTGCCGGACTTGTGCCGGCACAGCGTCGCGCCGCGATGGCTGCAGGCGTTGAGGAACGCATTGAGCACACCGTCCTTGTTGCGCGCGATGAAGATCGACTGGCGCCCCATGGTGGTGGTGTAGAAATCGTTTTTGTTGGGGATCTGGCTTTCGTGGGCGAGGTACAGCCAGTTGCCTTCGAAGATATGTTTCATCTCCAGGTCGAACAGCCGTGGATCGGTGAACATCTCGCGTTTGCAGCGATAGATGCCCTGCTCTGGATCGTCTTCAAGCAGGGAATGCAGGTATTCAGGTCGCAGGGTCATGGCCACCGCCTCCATTGTTATTGTCAGGCAGGGCCATGCTAGGACGGAGGGAGGGTGCGGACTATCCGCCGGGTGCAGACCTGTATCCGTTTTGTGCAAAGGTCAATGGGGACAGGGTAGGAGCCGGCTTGCTGGCGAATCGGCACGACGCGGTTTATCAGAGACACCGCCTTCGCTGCGGTGCGGCGATCCGACAAGCCAGCTCCTGCAGGTTCATGTGGCGGTTATCTGTAGGCGCCAGCTTGCTCCTACAGGTGATCTGTGTCGCGATGATAAAAGGTCAATGCCTGCGTTTGAGGGTATCGGACGGCAACTCGCCGAACTGCTTGCGGTAGTTGTCGGAGAACCGCCCCAGGTGCAGGAAGCCGTAATCCATCGCCACTTCCGTGACATTGCGCACGTTACAGGTCGGGTCGCTCAGGCAGGCATTGATGCGCTCGAGGCGTTTATGCCGGATGTAGTTTTTCGGCGTGGTGCCGGCGTTGCGTTCGAACAGGCCATACAGCGAACGCAGGCTCATCCGCGCCTGGCGGGCCAGCTCTTCGCTGTCGATGTCCTGCTTGAGGTGACGATCGATGTAATCGGCGATCACCTCGAACGTGGCTGTCTGTGAGCCTAGACTGATACGGCTGACATTGGTCTTCATCAGGCTGAGCATCTTGCTGACGATGATCTGCGCGTAGTGCTCCTGCACCTTGGGAATCTGCTCGGTGGCCTCGGCTTCCTGGCAAATCATCGCCAGCAGACCGACAAACCCTTCCAGTTCGTCGAGCTGATATCGGTTCTCGAGGAACCGCACGCCTTGCCCCGGATAGTGCCAGCGCTGTTCGTCGCACACCGACGTCAGCAACGGGGTGGGGATTTTCAGGATGAATTTTTCGCAATCGTCCGAATAGGTCAGGTCCACCGGATCGTCGGGATTGATCAGCAACAATTCGCCGGGAGCGAAGTAGTGTTCCTGGCCGTGGCCGCGCCACAGGCAGTTGCCCTGCAGCAGGACCTGCAGGTGATAGATGCTTTCCAGCGCTCCCGAAGTCACCCGCACGCTAGCGCCATAGCTGATGCGGCAGAGGTCGAGGCTGGCAAATTTGCGGTGATTGAGGCTGGCCAGCGGTCGCCCGGCCCGGGGCATCAGGATGCAATGGTTGCCGACATGCTGGTTGACGTAACCCGACACCGCGTAAGGATCGGCGTGGTCGAATACGGTGCTGCGCTGACTCAACAATTGCGCTTGCATCATCGGGTCACTCTCGTTGTTGTTATCGGTTGCATCGTGGCTTGCGGGGCAGTGCTTGCAAGGGTGCGTCAGTGGAGCGACCTGTGGGAGCGGGCTTGCTCGCGAAAGCGTCAGTTCAGTCGACATTAATGTTGAATATGCTGACCTCTTCGCGAGCAAGCCCGCTCCCACAGGTTATTTCATGGCCCGGGTCCATTGCTTGAGGATATCAGTCCTCGAGCGCGCGAACCCGCTCGTTACGCTGCTGTTCATCGGGTTGTGCGCAGGTCTGCAAGGTGAAATCGAAGTCGATTTCGGCAAAACGACCGCTCACGCCATGGGCCGCTGCCCGCTCTTGATCGTCGCTGAAGGTGATTTTGGCGATCAGCTCATCACGGGTGGCATAGGCAAAATCGTCGTGCAGGTATTTATCGCCATCGAGGTTGATCTGAGTGGTCAGGTGGCGATGATCCGGCGCGGAAATGAAGAAGTGTACATGCGCCGGCCGCTGGCCATGACGACCCAACTGATCGAGCAGCAGCTGGGTCGGACCGTCCGGCGAGCAGCCGTAGCCCGATGGCACGATGCTGCGCAAACGATAGCGACCCTCGGCATCGGTGACGATGCGCCGACGCAGGTTGAACTCCGACTGCGTGGTATCGAAGTAGGAATAGGTGCCGCCGGTGTTGGCGTGCCAGACATCCACCACGGCACCGGGCAGCGGTTCGCCGGCGGTGTTGCGCACCTGGCCCTGCATGAACAGCACCACACCCGGATCGAGGCCGTCGTCCAGACGTGCTTCGCCTTCCGACAGCGGCGCCCCTGCCACGTACAGCGGCCCTTCGATGGTCCGCGGAGTGCCGCCAGCCTTGCCGGCCTGTTCGTCTTCAGCGTCCATCAACAGGTCGAGATAGTGTTCCAGACCGATCCCGGCCACCAGCAATCCTGCCTCCTGGCGCGCACCCAGCACGTTGAGGTAGTTGACGGCTTTCCAGAACTCTTCCGGGGTCACGGCCAGGTCTTCGATGATATTCACCGAATCACGCAGGATGCGGTAGACCAGGGCTTTGACCCGTGGGTTGCCGGCTTCGTTGAACAGACCGCTGGCCTCTTCGAGAAACTTCTGGACACTGGCAGTGTGGGAAATCTTGACGTTCATGGTGGTTCCTCATCTTGTAATTATAAGCGTAGCGAACTGAACAGGCTGGGTTCAGCGGTCATCCTCGCGAATCGACGACGGATGCCGGCACATCGCGGTGACCTCGATCGCCATGTACGGATACAGCGGCAGTTGCATCAACAGGTCGTGCAGTTCCTGGACGCTGTCGACATCGAACACGCTGTAATTGGCATACAGCCCGGCGATGCGCCACAGGTGCCGCCACTTGCCCTGCTCTTGCAGGCGCTGGGCCAGGGCTTTTTCGTCAGCCTTGAGCCTGGCGGCGGTTTCGGGATTCATGTCGACCGGCAGGTTCACGGTCATTTTTACGTGGAACAGCATGATGCTCTCCTCAGGCTTGGTGAATGGTCTTGTCGCGGCGGAAAAACGCCAGGCGTTCTTCATCCAGGCTCAGGCCCAGGCCCGGCGTTTTCGGTACATGCAGTTCGAAATCGCGATAGACCAGAGGCTCACTGAGAATGTCTTCGGTCAGCAGCAGCGGACCGAACAGCTCGGTGTCCCAGGCCAGTTTGTTCAGGGTGACAAAGGCATGGGCCGAGGCCATGGTGCCGACGCCACCTTCGAGCATGGTGCCGCCGTACAGGGCGATACCGGCCGCTTCGGCGATGGAGGCGGTGCGCAATACGGCGCGCGGACCGCCGTTCTTGGCGATCTTGAGGGCAAACACCGAGGCCGCGCCTTCGCGCGCCAGGTTGAATGCGTCTTCTACGCACTCGATGGATTCGTCGGCCATGATCGGCGCCGGGCTCATGGCATTCAGGCGTGCCATGCCTGCGCGGTTGTTGCGCGAGATCGGCTGTTCGATCAGGTCGATGCCATTGGTTCCCAGGATCCGGCAGGCGCGCAACGCCACCGCTTCATCCCAGGCCTGATTGACATCGACCCGCACGCTGGCGCGATCACCCAGGGCTTTCTTGATCGCAATCACGTGGGCCAGGTCGCGATTGACTTCACCGGCGCCGATTTTCAGCTTGAAGATCCGGTGGCGGCGCAGGTCGAGCATTTGTTCCGCTTCGGCGATGTCCTTGGCGGTGTCGCCACTGGCCAGGGTCCATGCCACTGGCAGGGCATCACGCACGCGGCCGCCGAGCAACTCGCTGACCGGCAGGCCAAGGCGCTTGCCCTGGGCGTCGAGCAAAGCGGTTTCGATACCGGACTTGGCGAACGTGTTGCCGCGAATGCTGCGTTCCAGACGCAACATCGCGGCGTTCACATTGCTGGCGTCCTGCCCCAGCAATAGCGGCGCGAAGTGTTTATCGATATTGGTCTTGATGCTTTCAGGGCTTTCGTTGCCGTAAGCCAGGCCGCCGATGGTGGTGGATTCGCCGATACCTTCCATGCCGTCGGCGCAGCGCACACGAATGATCACCAGCGTCTGGTTCTGCATGGTGTGCATCGCCAGCTTGTGCGGGCGGATGGTCGGCAGATCGACGATGATCGTCTCGATCGATTCAATGGCAGTTGCAAGCATGTCGATACCCGTCAGGTTCTTGAAGTTCTGATCTGGATTCTCGTACGGCTTTTTCCGGGCGGCCAATATAGAATTGGTCTGGCTTGATACCTTAAAGGTATTCAACCATTGCATATCGGGAGTCACCATGGAACTGCGTCACCTGCGTTACTTTCAGGTATTGGCCAAAACCCTCAACTTCACCCGTGCCGCCGAGCTGCTGCACATCGCCCAACCGCCGCTGAGTCGACAGATCCAGCAACTGGAAGACGAACTGGGGGTCCTGTTGCTGGAACGCGGGCGGCCGTTGAAGCTGACCGACGCCGGGCGCTTTTTTCATGAGCACTCCAGCGCCCTGCTCGATCAGCTGGGCAAGGTGTGCGACAACACGCGACGGATCGGCCTGGGCGAAAAGACCTGGTTGGGGATCGGCTTTGCGCCGTCGACCCTTTATGGCGTGCTGCCGGAACTGATTCGCCGCTTGCGCAGCGGCGACCCGCTGGAACTTGAGCTCGGGCTCTCGGAAATGACCACGCTGCAACAGGTGCAGGCGCTCAAGGCCGGACGCATCGATATCGGCTTCGGGCGGATCCGTATCGACGACCCGGCCATCATCCAGACCGTGTTGACCGAAGACCGGCTGGTCGCCGCCCTGCCCGCCGGTCACCCGTTACTGGCCGGGCCGATCAGCCTGCGCGCACTGGCGAAGGAGCCCTTTGTGCTGTACCCCGGCAACCCGCGGCCGAGCTATGCCGACCATGTGATTGCCTTGTTCGAATCCTATGGCGTGAGCATCCATGTGGCGCAATGGACCAATGAACTGCAAACCGCCATCGGGTTGGTGGGCGCAGGCATCGGGGTCACGCTGGTGCCGGCCTCGGTGCAATTGCTGCACCGCGACGACATTGGCTTCACCCCGCTGCTGGAAGACAACGCCACCTCGCCGATTATCCTCAGCCGGCGTGTTGGCGACGTCTCGCCGGGGTTGAATCATTGCTTGCGGATGATTGACGAGCTGTTGCCACCGGCATAAAGCCGCGATACGACAGGCGCCTGCGCCCTATGTAGATGCTGGCTTCAATGGTCATTGCCGTTCCAGAGCCAGTTCCAGATGCCCGGCAGCTTGACCGCCTGTGAACTGTCGCGAACGGTGCGTGCAATGGCGGCGCGCTGCAGCGCTGCCGTATCGTCGTAAAACGGCTTTTGCGCCACCTTCACCCCGGTCGCGCTGGCGCTCTCGAGGAGGATCTGCAGGTACTCCCGGGTATGCCGGGCGGTGTAGCGATTGAGATCGTGAAAGGTCACCACCACCGGAATCACTCCGTCCACCGTCGGCAGCTCGCCCCGGGCGATGCGCTCGCGGACTTCGGACAGTTGCCGCAGCATGCTGGCCCGTCGCCGGGGGCTGGCGTTGAAACCCCAGATCTTGCCGTCGTTGGCGCTCAGGTCGGTGAGCAGCAGATGCAGACCGTGTCGTTGATAAGCGGCAAAGGTGCGTTTGTCGTAGCTCCAGAATGGCGGGCGCAACAGGCTCGGTGGTACTCCGGTGATCGCCGCGATGTCGGCGCTGCCGTTGCCGAGCGACTGCTGCAGTTCTTGCGCGTCCAGCGAGCGATGATTGCTGTGCCCGGGCGTGGCGGTGTGCAAGCCCAGAATGTGACCTTCGGCCTGTTCGCGACGCATGATTTCGCGCCCCAACTCGCTGCCGCCGGCCCGTGAGGCGCGGGTCTGCACGAAGAACACCGCCTTGATGTCCGCTTGCAGGGGATTGCGCGCCAGGCTGTCGAGCACGGTCACGGTTGGATTCCACCAACTCGATGCACTGGGACCGTCGTCGAAGGTCAGCAGAAAACGGATCGGGGGTTGCGCACGCAGGCGTTGCTCGGTCTGCGGCGTCATTTCGATGGGAGAAGCGATGCACCCCAGCAAACCGACTGCGATGGCGAACGCCGATAGAACCTTGACCAGCTGTTTCATGTTTTGCCTTGGGCCAGACTGTTGCGCCCACACGTCCGTGCGGGCGCAGGTTGGATCAAGGTACACAGGGTTTGGTTCCAGCGATATGTGCAGATCGATCAGGGCTTCAGCGGGAATTCCTGGTCACGATCTGAAAGCTCTTTGCCGTCATCAGGGTGCTTCCAGGTAGGCGACGAACGCTTTTGCCGTTCGAGCTCTTCTTCGGTCGGTTCATCCATGTCTTCATCATCCGGATCCGGACGCTTTTGGTCAGTTGCCATGCTCACCTCTCTTCCTGAAGGGATCGGTCATCCACCTTAAGCGTAGAACAGTTTCGAGCACCCGACTCAGAGCCACCCGCGCAGCAAAAAGAAAAAGCCCATGCTCAACACCATGCTCAGCAGCGTGTTACGGGTGTAGAGCACCAGGCCCACCGCCACCAGTGAACTGATCAGATAGGGATTGTCCCACTGCAGGTTCAGCTGTTTGTCCGGCATGAACACGATCGGCCCGCAGATCGCGGTCAACATGCCCGGCACGGCGAAACCGAGGAACTGCCGGGCATTGCTGCTCAACCGCACCGGCAGACGCGGCTCCAGGAAGACATAGCGGTTGAGAAACACCAGCACGCCCATGCCGATAATCACTGCCCAGACCATCATGTGCGCGCTCCCTGGAATTTGTTGCAGATAAAACCGGCAGTCATGCCCGCCAACCCCGACAGCACCAGCGCCGAACCCCACTGCCAATAGCTGAACAGCACCGAACAGAACAACGAAACCGCCACGCACACCACGGTCGGCACATTGCGCACCACCGGCGTGATCAGGGCGATAAAGGTCGCCGCAATGGAGAAGTCCAGCCCCAGATGCTCCAGGCCCGGAATGCTGCTGCCCAGCACGATGCCCGCCAGGGTGAAGAGGTTCCAGGCGATGTAGAACGTCAGGCCGACACCCAGGGCGTACCAGCGATCGAACTGTTGCTTGTCGTGCTGGCTGGTCAGGGCGAACAGTTCGTCAGTGAGCAAAAAGCCCAACCCCGCCCGCCAGCGACCCGGCAACGGGGAAATCACCGAACGCATACTCATGCCGTAAAGCAAATGCTGGGAAGTCAGCAGCAAGGTGGTCAGCAGGATCGAAAAGATCCCGGCACCGCCCTTGAGCATGCCGATGGCCACCAGTTGCGCCGCACCGGCAAACACGATGCTCGACAAGCCCTGGCCTTGCAGGGGCGTGAGATTGGCTTCGATGGCCATGGAGCCGGCCAGCAGCCCCCACGGCGCCGTCGCCAGGGACAACGGCATGATCGCCACGGCGCCGCGCAGAAAGGCGCTGCGCGGCATGAATGAGTTGGACATAACGCTCTACAACCAGGGAAAGTCTGCAGACTGTGCCAGCACCCGCGCCTGATGGCTTGAACAATCTTGCGCACTTGCACGCAACCGTCGCTGATTTTCGCCTCCGTCACCCACCCGAGTACCATGGAGCCATTGGCATAACACTTCAGGGTGTCGACATGCTTTACCGAATCGCCGCCGACGGGCTGGTGCTGTTTCACCTGCTGTTCATTCTGTTCGTGCTGTTCGGCGGCCTGCTGGTGCTCAAATGGCGCCATTTGATCTGGTGGCATCTGCCCGCGGCCGTGTGGGGCGTTTCGGTGGAAGTCTTCCACTGGCCCTGCCCGCTGACTGAATGGGAAAACCTCATGCGCCACGGGGCAGGGCAAATTGGCTATGGTGGCGGTTTCATCGAACATTACCTGTTGCCGGTCATTTACCCGGCCGGCTTGACGCCGGCGATTCAGCTGGGGCTGGGCAGTGTGGTGCTGGCGATCAACGTGCTGGTCTATGCTCGGCTGATCAGGGTGTGGAAGTTGCGTCGGGTGTGATGTCACTCAGTTGGCAATCACGCTCATGTTCCGGCCGCTGGCCTTGGCGACATAGAGCGCCTTGTCCGCAGCGCTGACCAGATCATTGGGCTGATCCTGAGAGGCCGGGTCGTAGGCGCAGACCCCCAGGCTGACGGTGACCGTGCCCTCTACGCCCTCGCTGTGGGTGATGCCGGCCTGCTGCACCGCGCGACGGATTTTTTCCGCCACCAGAAACGCTCCCACATAGTCGGTGCCGGGCAACACCACCGTAAACTCTTCACCGCCATAACGCGCTGCCAGGTCACCGGGACGCTTGATGTGGTCACTGATGATCGTGCTGATGCTGCGCAAACTCTCATCGCCGGCCACATGACCGTAAAGGTCATTGAAGCGCTTGAAGTGATCGACATCGATTATCAGCAGTGCGAGGTGGGTCTGGCCACGCCTGGCTCGGCCCATTTCGGCAAGAATGAACAAATCGAATTGACGCCGGTTGGACAACCCGGTCAGTGCATCCTCCAGCGCCAGCAACTCAAGGCTGCGGTTGACCTCGATCAGCTTTTCCTGGGCATCGAGCAGTACGTTCTGGACGTGATTCTGCTGCTTCATGAGGCGAATGAGGCGATAACCGAATACCACCAGAAACCCGAGGAATAACGAAACGATGGCCGCACTCAGCAGCACCTGCTCACGCCAGCCGGCCAACACTTCCTCTTTATCCAGCGCAGCAAAGATGATCAGCGGATACCCTTCGACCCTGCGAAATCCGACCACCCGCTCGACTCCATCGACATAAGAGGTGACCGTGGCGAAGCCTGAGTCGCCCTTGGGCAACAATTGCGTGAACAGCGGCCCCTTGGCGACGCTGGTGCCGACTTCAGCCTCCTTGAACGGCCGGCGAACGACGATGCTGGCGTCGTCGGCGATCAGGTTGATCACGCCGTTATTGCCCATGTCGATACTGTCGTAGAGCGCAAGGTAATGACTGAGATAGAGGGTTGCCAGCGCCACGCCGGCGAAGCTGCCATCTGGATGATTGACCCGTCGCGACACCGTCATGATCCATTCACTGGTGGAACGACTCTTGATCGACGGGCCAATGTGCGGTCCACGATCGGGATGATCACGATGGAAGGTGAAATACTCGCGGTCGGCATTGTTCGCACCGGGCATGACGGCGCCGTTGGAATTGGCAATCCAGCGCCCTTCTTCGTCATAAACGAACAAACCGTGAAGCTGGCTCAGCTCACTGCGCTGGGCCGTGAGCAAACGCTCCAGCCTGGGCACCTGTCCCTGGGTGATGCCGTCGTTTTCAAGGCGGTCGACCAGGGTAAACAATAGGGTATCGGCCTGCTTGATTGACGCCTGTGCTTGCGAGGCCAGGGTCTGCGCAAGGTTGGACATCGCCACTTCCTTGTCATGCAGATGGTACTGGCGCGAGTTCCAGGCTTCCCAGATCACAATGGCGGTCATGGACAGGCACACCGCGAGCAGCAGAAACACTACAGAGCGAACCTTGATGCGGGCCACTGACTGCTCGGCGACCAGAGGTATGCCGTGGCGCGATTGTTCGATTCGATCTTTAACGGACGGATGACCCATGACGCTCCCTGATTCCTGATGAACCGGCGACCCATCCCGGTCGCCGTTGTTTTCTGCCGATTGTTGCGTTCACTATGCCTGATCAGTTCAGCCTGGTCCTCACCTGCCCGCAACCCTGGATCCCATGGTGCTCTGCCCACACCGTGGAGTCTACCGCGACGTCTGCTTCACCGCCTCGATCCAGGCCGGATTCAACCGGGTTTGTTCGGTGTCAATGCCCAGGGCTTCCATCCGCGCCTTGTGTTGTTCCATCTCACGCGTCAATTGGCTGTGATCACTGGAATTACCATCCAGCTCATGCATCTGGCTCAGCCCGAGATGGTAGAAGCGCAAGAGCTTCATCGCGCTCGGGTCGCCCTCCTCCACGGCTGCCGTGACCTGGTGCATGACGTTGGTGATGCTCATCAGGCTGCGCTTGAGCTGCCAGCCATAGACGGCCGGTGCCATCCATTCCCGGGTCCAGAAGGTGCTGCGCATCAACGCGACCATCAGCAGCACCGCCACAAACACGCCACCGACATTGAAGCGCAGGTTGTCCCCGCCGGGCTCGCCGAACAGCGCCACCGCCGCAGTGGACAACACCATCGCCAGCGCCAGGAAAATCAGGGCGATGATCACCGTGCTGCGGCGCGTCTGCCGTCGATAGGTTTCGGCGTTCTTCGGCTGGATTTCGAACATTGCGTCAGGTTTCCTTCGGACATGGGCAAAAAGTCTGCGGGGGCATTATCGCCTCTGCGGGGGATTTAGCTATGCTGGGGCTTCTTTTCATCTTTTATCGTCAAACGGGAAAATGGCGATCCAGCGCAGTTCGTGCCATCTTCTTTCATGGATGCATACTATTCGGATGCCCGTTGCCCTTCCTGGGCGAATGACATCGTTTTAAGGATCATTGAATGACCCAACGACATGTAATCAACGCCTCGGTCAGCCCAAAAGGCAGCCTGGAAACCCTCTCGCAACGTGAAGTACAGCAACTGAGTGAAGCCGGATCCGGCAGCACCTACACCCTCTTCCGCCAGTGCGCCCTGGCCATCCTCAATACCGGCGCCCATGTTGATAACGCCAAGACCATCCTCGAAGCCTACAAGGACTTCGAAATCCGCATTCACCAACAGGACCGTGGCGTTCGCCTCGAACTGCTAAACGCGCCTGCCAACGCCTTCGTCGACGGCGAAATGATCGCCAGCACCCGGGAAATGCTGTTCAGTGCCCTGCGCGACATCGTCTACACCGAAAACGAACTCGACAGCCAGCGCATCGACCTGAGCAATTCACAGGGCATCAGCGACTACGTGTTCCACCTGCTGCGCAACGCCCGCACCCTGCGCCCCGGCATCGAGCCGAAGATCGTGGTGTGCTGGGGCGGCCACTCGATCAACACCGAAGAATACAAATACACCAAGGAAGTCGGCCACGAACTGGGCCTGCGCAGCCTGGACATCTGCACCGGCTGCGGCCCCGGCGTGATGAAAGGCCCGATGAAAGGCGCGACCATCGCCCACGCCAAGCAGCGCATCCATGGCGGACGTTACCTCGGCCTGACCGAACCCGGCATCATCGCCGCGGAAGCGCCGAACCCGATCGTCAACGAACTGGTGATCCTGCCGGACATCGAAAAGCGCCTGGAAGCCTTCGTCCGCGTCGGCCACGGCATCATCATCTTCCCCGGCGGCGCCGGCACCGCCGAAGAGTTCCTTTACCTGCTGGGCATCCTGATGCACCCGCACAACGCGGGCCTGCCCTTCCCGGTCATCCTCACCGGGCCGAAACACGCGGCGCCGTACCTGGAACAGCTTGATGCGTTTGTTGGCGCCACGCTGGGTGAAGGCGCCAAGCGACATTACGAGATCATCATCGACGATCCGGCCGAAGTGGCGCGGCAGATGACCCAGGGCCTCAAGGCGGTGAAGCAGTTCCGCCGCGAACGCAACGACGCGTTCCATTTCAACTGGCTGCTGAAGATCGACGAAGGCTTCCAGCGTCCGTTCGATCCGACCCACGAAAACATGGCCAACCTGCAACTGAGCCGCAACCTGCCGGCCCACGAACTGGCCGCCAACCTGCGCCGCGCGTTCTCCGGCATCGTCGCCGGCAACGTCAAGGACAAGGGCATCCGCCTGATCGAAGAACACGGGCCGTACCAGATTCGCGGTGATGCGGCGGTGATGCAGCCGCTGGATCAGCTGCTCAAGGCCTTTGTCGCCCAGCACCGGATGAAATTACCGGGTGGCGCGGCATATGTGCCGTGTTATCAGGTGGTTGCGTAACAATATTGAAGTTGTTTATGTCATCACCTGCATACCGCAGGATGGTGGGAGACGCCGAACGCCATAACCTGTAGGAGCCAGGCTTGCCGGCGAAGGCGTCTTCATGGGCGATGGTCCGCTAACCGCCGTTAGCCAGTCGAGCGGCGAGAGCCTTGGCCTGACTCGCCACATCCGTCACCGCCGTACTCTCCCACCACATCCCACGCAACGGCGGCCCCATGGCAAACAGTCGAAATGCCGCATGCCCATCGACACCCACCACCGCACCATCAACCTCGGCCGCAATGCCCAACGCCAACGGCCCCGGCCGCACCAGCCCGCGAGCCAGCAATTGCTGTGGCAATGGCCGCGCCACCCGCCGCCAGTCATATTCAATGCCACTGGAATTGATCAGCGCCGCCCCACTGACGAGCACAGTGTCAGCTTCGCCCCGGCGGCGGATGCGAATGCTCACCTCGCCGCCCGCAGAAGGCTCCAGCCCCTTGAACGACGCCGCCTGAATCCGCAACCGCCCTTCCCCATGCAGCCGCTCCACCAGTTCGGCACTCAACGGCGGTGAACGGTGATGATGACTCTCCCACCACGGCCGCACATGCCGCACAAACTGCCGACGCTGTACGTCCGTCGCCTGATTCCACAACCGCCCGATATGCGCCCGCACCGTATCCAGCGGCGCCTGCCAATCGATGCCCTGGGCGATGGCGTCCCGGCAATGCCGGCGCAATTCGCGCATCAGTTGCCGCACCGTGCGAATGCTCGGGTCCTCAGCAAGAAAATCCGCCCAGGCCGGCGGCTGTCGACGCACATGCGGCAGCAGCCCATGGCGCGAAAACACCTCGATCGGCCCGCGATGCCCAGCCTGTTCCAGCGACACCACGGCATCGACCATGGTCAGGCCCGAGCCGATGATCAGCACCGTCGACTGCGGATCGAGCTGGCGCATGGCGGCGACATCCCACGGGTCGAGTGCCGCAGCATTCAACCCGCTGGATTCGGTCTGCGGTGTACGTGCGGCGGCAAACATACCGGTCGCCAGCACCGCATACGTACCCTGCAAGCGTTGCCCGTCACTCAAGGTCAGCCGCACCGAATCATCCAGGGTTTGCAGATCGACCACTTCAGCCCGCACATGCTGGACCGTTGAACCATCCGACGCGCCAACGGCTTGCGCCTCGGCCAATCGCTGCTGCACGTACAATCCGAAAATGCCCCGTGGCGGGAACAATTCGCTGACCGGCACATGCTGCTCGTCAGACTCCGGCCAGCCACCGGCCGCGATGAACCCGGTCAGCCACTGCGTCAGATCGTCGGCGTTGTCCGGGTCGACGCTCATGCGCGCCGCGTTGCCATTGAGGGTATGACCCAACTCAACCGCGCTATACGCCTCGCCCCGGCCAAGTTCGGCACGGGGTTCGATCACCAGCACCGATCGTTTGCCGGGCAGGCGCAACAGCTGCGCCGCCAGCATAGTGCCGCTGAGACCGCCGCCGACGATCAGGATGTCTGCATTGCGCAGGGCGTCGGTCACCGGTCCGCTTTGGATTTCGCTCATGCCGTTCTCGCTGGTTAGTGTTTGCCTGAATGGAAATCGTGCAGGTCGCCTCGAGTCAACAATGCCTTGGTGCTGCCGGACTGGGCAACGATCTCGAAAATCTCCTGGACGATAATAGGCGCCAAACCCATGGAAGGGTCATCAAGCAGTACCAAAGTAGGACGTACGACGCCCATTACCTGTGGGAGCGGGCTTGCTCGCGAAGGCGTTGCATCAGTCGACATAAATGCTGAATGACACACCGTCTTCGCGAGCAAGCCCGCTCCCACAGGGGGATGTGTGTTGTGTTGGCAAAGTGTCTATCCGGTGTGGATCGGCAACGAGTCAGATCACCACGTTTCTCACGAATCGCGCCGCCACTGCCCCATCGTTGCGATAGGCATAAGGCTGGTTGCTGGCAAACATATAGAACTCCCCGGCGGCAATCTCGTGTGGCGTGTCGCCGAGCATCAGGGTCAGACAGCCTTCGAACACGTAGATCTGCTCGCTCCAGCCATCGGCATCCGGTTGCGACGGGTAAATTTCGCCCGGTTGCAGGCACCATTCCCATTGTTCCACTTCGCGGGTGGCGATGGCTTTGGACAGTAAAACGGCTTTGCTGCCGGGAATCGTACCGGCCCAGACCACTTCGTTGATGCGACTGGGGTCGCGGGCGTCCGGGGCCTGGATCAGGTCGCTGAAGGCAACGTCCAGTGCTTCAGCCACCCGATCGAGCGTGGTCAGGCTGACGTTCTTCTCACCGGCCTCGATGGCCACCAGCATTCGCCTGCTGACCCCGGACTTTTCAGCCAGCGCGGTCTGGCTCATGTCGGCGGCATGGCGCAAGCGTCGAACGTTCTGGCTGACGTGCTGCAGGACGGAAGCCCGCTGCGTGGAATCTTTGTGCACTATATTGCTCACTCGGTGGGGTTGGGCAGTATACTGCGCAACATTCGACGCATTGTGCGTCGCCCTCAGGTAGCGCGCAAGGTCATGACGTCGGTGAACTCCTCCTCTACTTCTCCCTGGTTCTCACGGTTCAGCAAGGCCGAGTGCGTGCTGGTGCTGATCACCATGGTCTGGGGTGGCACCTTTTTGTTGGTGCAGCATGCGATGACCGTCAGCGGGCCGATGTTCTTTGTCGGCCTGCGCTTTGCCGCGGCGGCGATCATAGTCTCGTTGTTCTCCTGGCGGCACCTGCGGGAACTGACCCTGTTCGAACTCAAGGCCGGGGCCTTTATCGGCGTCGCGATCATGCTCGGTTACGGCTTGCAGACCGTGGGCCTGCAGAGCATTCCCAGCAGTCAGTCGGCTTTCATTACTGCGCTGTACGTGCCCTTCGTGCCCTTGCTGCAATGGCTGGTGCTGGGGCGGCGTCCGGGGCTGATGCCGAGCATCGGGATCATGCTGGCGTTTACCGGGTTGATGCTGCTGTCCGGGCCTGCCGGAGCTTCTTTCAATTTCAGTCCGGGTGAAATCGCCACGCTGATCAGCGCCGTGGCGATTGCGGCGGAGATTATCTTGATCAGTACCTACGCCGGCCGGGTCGATGTGCGCCGGGTGACGGTGGTGCAACTGGCGGTGACGTCGGTATTGTCGTTCCTGCTGGTGGTGCCTACCCGGGAAGTGATTCCGGACTTTTCCTGGTTGCTGTTGTGCAGTGCGCTTGGGTTGGGCGCGGCCAGTGCCGCGATTCAAGTGGCGATGAACTGGGCGCAGAAGAGCGTTTCGCCGACCCGGGCGACCTTGATCTATGCCGGTGAGCCAGTGTGGGCCGGGATTGTCGGGCGGATCGCCGGGGAGCGGTTGCCGGCGATTGCGTTGCTGGGGGCGGGGTTGATTGTGGCGGCGGTGATTGTCAGTGAGTTGAAGACCAGGGGGAAGGTTGTGGCGGTTGAGGAAGAGATGGAACAGGAAATTCAAGGTTAAGCTTCAAGACTTGAAGCGTCTGGCAGATCGCCTTCGCGAGCAAGCCCGCTCCCACAGGGGTTTGTGAACGCAGCAGATCCAATGTGGGAGCGGGCTTGCTCGCGAAGGGGCCAGACCTGCTCAACACAGCCCTTCGAAACAATGTGAATCATGCTTTTTCCATCTACCTTGTAGGATTCTGCGACAGCTTGGCGTTTGGTGATCCGGGGACTGGCACGTATGATGCTTCACAAACTTCCGCAGATTAGAAGCCTATGTCCCTGATAGTTCTACTGCTTCTGCCCTTTGTCGGCAGCTGTCTGGCAGCCCTGTTGCCACACAACGCGCGTAACGCCGAATCCTTGCTGGCTGGCCTGGTTGCCCTGATCGGCACCATTCAGGTGGCCCTGCTATTTCCACAAATCGCCAATGGCGGTGTGATTCGCGAAGAATTTTTCTGGCTACCGAGCCTGGGCCTGAACTTCGTGCTGCGCATGGACGGTTTCGCCTGGCTGTTCTCGATGCTGGTGCTGGGCATCGGCACCCTGGTTTCACTGTACGCCCGCTATTACATGTCGCCGGACGATCCGGTGCCACGCTTCTTCGCGTTTTTCCTGGCGTTCATGGGCGCCATGCTCGGCCTGGTAATCTCCGGCAACCTGATCCAGATCGTGTTTTTCTGGGAGCTGACCAGCCTCTTCTCGTTCCTGTTGATCGGCTACTGGCACCACCGCGCCGATGCACGGCGCGGCGCCTACATGGCGCTGATGGTCACCGGTGCCGGCGGTTTGTGCCTGCTGGCGGGGGTCATGCTGCTGGGCCATGTGGTCGGCAGCTATGACCTGGACCAGGTCCTGGCCGCCGGCGAGCTGATTCGCGCACATGCCCTCTACCCTATCCTGCTGCCCCTGATCCTGATCGGCGCCCTGAGCAAAAGCGCGCAATTCCCCTTCCACTTCTGGCTGCCCCACGCCATGGCGGCGCCGACACCGGTCTCGGCCTATCTGCACTCGGCGACCATGGTCAAGGCCGGGGTATTTCTGCTCGCACGGCTGTGGCCGTCGCTGTCCGGCAGCGAAGAATGGTTCTACATCGTCAGCGGCGCCGGCGCCTGCACCCTGTTGCTCGGTGCGTACTGCGCGATGTTCCAGAATGACCTCAAGGGCCTGCTGGCCTATTCGACCATCAGCCACCTGGGCCTGATTACCCTGCTGCTGGGGCTGAACAGTCCGCTGGCCGCTGTCGCCGCGGTGTTCCATATTTTCAACCATGCCACGTTCAAGGCCTCGCTGTTCATGGCCGCGGGGATCATCGACCACGAAAGCGGCACCCGCGACATTCGCAAGCTCAGCGGCCTGATCAAGCTGATTCCGTTCACCGCCACCCTGGCCATGGTCGCCAGTGCCTCGATGGCCGGGGTGCCGCTGCTCAACGGCTTCCTCTCCAAAGAGATGTTCTTCGCCGAAACCGTGTTCATCAACGCGACGGCCTGGATCGAGTTGACCCTGCCGATCGTCGCAACCATCGCCGGCACGTTCAGCGTCGCCTACTCCCTGCGCTTCACGGTCGATGTGTTCTTCGGCCCGACCGCCACCGACCTGCCGCACACCCCGCATGAACCGCCACGCTGGATGCGCGCGCCGGTGGAGTTGCTGGTGTTCGCCTGCCTGATCGTGGGGATTTTCCCGGCGCAGGTGGTCGGCCCGCTGCTGGCCGCCGCGGCGCAGCCCGTCGTGGGCGGCGTCTTGCCGCAATACAGCCTGGCGATCTGGCACGGCTGGAACGCGCCGATGATCATGAGCCTGGTCGCCATGTCCGGCGGCATCGTGCTCTACCTGCTGCTGCGCAACCAGCTCAAGCGCGGGCGCTTCAAGTACCCGCCGCTGATCGGCCGGTTCAATGGCAAGCGCCTGTTCGAGCGCAGCCTGGTGGTCATGATGCGCCTGGCCCGGCGCCTGGAGCGGCGGATCAGCACCAAACGCCTGCAGACCCAGCTGTTCCTGGTCGTGCTCGCCGCCGTACTGGCCGGGTTGATCCCGATGTTGCACAGCAGCTTGAGCTGGGGCGACCGCCCGAAGATTGCGGGTTCGATCGTGTTCGTGACCTTGTGGCTGCTGGCGATTGCCTGCGCCCTCGGCGCGGCCTGGCAGGCCAAGTATCACCGGCTCGCCGCCCTGACCATGGTCAGCGTCTGCGGCCTGATGACGTGCATTACCTTCGTCTGGTTCTCGGCGCCAGACCTGGCCCTGACGCAACTGGTGGTCGAAGTGGTGACCACCGTGCTGATCCTGCTGGGCCTGCGCTGGTTGCCGCGGCGGATCGAAGAGGTCTCGCCGCTGCCGAGCACGCTGCGCAAGGCACGCATTCGCCGTTTGCGCGACTTGCTGCTGTCGATCGCCGTCGGTGGCGGCATGGCGCTGCTGTCCTACGCCATGCTGACGCGCCAGACCCCGAACGACATTTCTTCGTTCTACCTCAGTCGCGCCCTGCCCGAAGGCGGCGGCAGCAACGTGGTCAACGTGATGCTGGTGGACTTCCGTGGCTTCGACACCCTTGGCGAAATCACGGTGCTGGCGGCCGTGGCGCTGACCGTGTTCGCCCTGCTGCGACGCTTCCGCCCGCCGAAGGAAAGCCTGCAATTGCCGGCCCAGCAGCGCCTGCTGGCGCCCGACGTGGTCACCGATCTGGTCAACCCGCGTCACGCCAGCGACACCGCGCTCGGCTTCATGATGGTGCCGGCAGTACTGGTGCGCCTGCTGTTGCCGATTGCCTTCGTGGTGTCGGTCTACCTGTTCATGCGCGGCCACAATCAGCCGGGTGGCGGGTTTGTCGCGGGGCTGGTGATGTCGGTGGCGTTCATCCTGCAATACATGGTCGCCGGCACCCAGTGGGTCGAGGCGCAGATGAGCCTGCGTCCGCTGCGCTGGATGGGCACCGGCCTGCTGTTCGCCACGCTCACCGGCCTGGGTGCGATGGCGGTCGGTTATCCGTTCCTGACCACCCACACCTGGCACTTCGAACTGCCGGTGCTGGGTGATATTCACATCGCCAGCGCCCTGTTCTTCGACGTCGGCGTGTACTCGGTGGTGGTCGGTTCGACCCTGTTGATCCTCACCGCCCTCGCCCACCAATCGGTACGGGGTCACAAGACTGCGGCCCTGCCCAGAGCCGTCGCCACCCAAGGGGCCGTCTGATGGAAGAAGTCATCGCAATCGCCATCGGCGTACTGGCCGCGTCCGGCGTCTGGCTGATCCTGCGCCCGCGCACGTTCCAGGTGGTCATGGGCCTGTGCCTGCTGTCCTACGGCGTCAACCTGTTCATCTTCAGCATGGGCAGCCTGTTCATCGGCAAGGAGCCGATCATCAAGGACGGCGTGCCCCAGGATTTGCTGCATTACACCGACCCGCTGCCGCAAGCGCTGGTGCTGACGGCGATCGTCATCAGTTTCGCCATGACCGCGCTGTTCCTGGTGGTGTTGCTTGCGTCCCGAGGCCTGACCGGCACCGACCATGTGGATGGCCGGGAGCCTAAAGAATGAACCTGATGCCGCACCTGATCGCCGCACCGATTCTGCTGCCGCTGCTGACCGCCGCCGTGATGCTGATGCTGGGCGAGAAACACCGGCCGCTGAAGGCCAAAATCAACCTGCTTTCCAGCCTGGTGGGTCTGGGCATCGCCGTGCTGTTGCTGCAATGGACCCAGGACACCGGCGTGCCCGGCTCCATCGGCGTGTACCTGCCGGGCAACTGGCAAGCGCCGTTCGGCATCGTGCTGGTGGTCGATCGCCTGTCGGCGCTGATGCTGGTGCTGACCGGGATCATCGGCGTCAGCGCCCTGCTGTTCGCCATGGCCCGCTGGGATGGCGCCGGTTCGAGTTTCCACGCGCTGTTCCAGATCCAGATGATGGGCCTGTATGGCGCGTTCCTGACGGCGGACCTGTTCAACCTGTTCGTGTTCTTCGAAGTGCTGCTGGCCGCCTCTTACGGCCTGATGCTCCACGGTTCGGGCCGTTCGCGGGTGTCGGCGGGGCTGCATTACATCTCGATCAACCTGCTGGCCTCGTCGCTGTTCCTGATTGGCGCGGCGCTGATCTACGGCGTCACCGGCACCCTGAACATGGCCGACCTGGCGCTGAAAATCCCCCTGGTGCCTGAAGCCGATCGCGGCCTGCTGCACGCCGGCGCGGCGATTCTCGCCGTGGCGTTCCTGGCCAAGGCCGGGATGTGGCCGCTGAACTTCTGGCTGGTCCCGGCCTATTGCGCCGCCAGCGCCCCGGTGGCGGCGATGTTCGCGATCATGACCAAGGTCGGCGTGTACACCCTGCTGCGCCTGTGGACCCTATTGTTCTCCGGCCAGGCCGGCGCGTCGGCGTATTTTGGCGGCGACTGGCTGATCTACGGCGGCATGGCGACCATCGTCTGTGCGGCGGTAGCGATCCTCGCCGCACAACGCCTGGAGCGCCTGGCCAGCCTGAGCATCCTGGTGTCGGCGGGGATCCTGCTGGCGGCCATCGGTTTCGCCCAACCCAACCTGATCGGCGCGGCACTGTTCTACCTGGTCAGCTCGACCCTGGCCTTGAGCGCACTGTTCCTGCTGGCCGAGTTGATCGAGCGTTCGCGTTCAGCCAATGAAATGCCGCTGTTCGATGACGGCGACCTGCTGCCGAGGCCGCTGGAATCCCTGCAGCCGCCCAAAGGCATCAACCTCGACGACGAACAGAAAGCCGTGGTCGGCCAGGTGATTCCCTGGACCATGGCCTTCCTGGGCTTGAGTTTCATCGCCTGCTCGCTGCTGATCATCGGCATGCCGCCGCTCTCCGGCTTCATCGGCAAACTCGGCTTGCTCAGTGCCCTGCTCAACCCGCTGGGCCTGGGTCATTCCGGCGATGTGCCGGTGTCGAACGCGGCGTGGGGATTGCTGGCGCTGCTGATCGTTTCCGGACTGGCATCGTTGATTGCCTTCTCGCGCCTGGGGATCCAGCGTTTCTGGACCCCTGAAGAACGGCCATCGCCTTTGCTGCGTCGTTTCGAATGCGTGCCGATCATCGCGCTGCTGGGTTTGAGCATCGCGCTCACGTTCAAGGCCGAGCCGCTGCTGCGCTACACCCAGGCCGCCGCTGACGCCCTGAACAACCCGCAGCAATACGTGATGGCGGTGCTCGGTACCCGCGCGATTCCAGGTCCCGAAGCCAAAGCCGCGCTTGCCGAGGTGCAACCATGAAGCGTCTGTTTCCCGCGCCGTGGTTGTCCCTGGCACTGGGGTTATTGTGGTTGGTGCTGAACCAGTCGATGAGTCCCGGCAATCTGTTGTTGGGCGCGGTGCTGGGGTTCTGTGCGCCGTTGATGATGCGCAAACTGCGTCCGCTGCCGATCCGCATTCGTCGTCCCGGCGTCATCCTGCGCTTGTTCCTGCTGCTCGGGCGCGATGTGCTGGTGTCCAACCTCGTCGTGGCCTGGGGCGTGCTCAACGCCGGGCGCCGCCCACCGCGCTCACGCTTCATCAAGGTGCCACTGGACCTGCGCGATGCCAACGGCCTGGCGGCGCTGGCGATGATCTGCACCGTGGTCCCCGGCACCGTCTGGTCGGAGCTGGCGCTGGATCGCAGCATCCTGTTGCTGCACGTGTTCGACCTGAATGACGAAGCGCTGTTCATCCAGCACTTCAAGGCGACCTACGAGCGCCCCTTGATGGAGATCTTCGAATGAGCCCGTTGCTGTCGAACGCGATCCTGCTGAGCCTGTTCATCTTTTCCCTGGCGATGGTGCTGACCCTGATCCGGCTGTTCAAGGGCCCGTCGGCCCAGGACCGGGTCCTGGCCCTGGATTACCTATACATCGTCGCCATGCTGATGATGCTGACCCTGGGCATTCGTTATGCCAGTGACACCTACTTCGAGGCGGCGTTGCTGATCGCCCTGTTCGGCTTCGTCGGCTCGTTTGCCCTGGCCAAATTCCTGCTGCGTGGCGAGGTGATCGAATGACTATGCAACTGTCGCTGTGGGTGGAGATTCCGGTGGCGATCCTGCTGGTGCTCGGCAGCCTGTTTGCGCTGATCGGTGCCGTCGGGCTGCTGCGGATGAAGGATTATTTCCAGCGCATGCACCCGCCGGCCCTGGCCTCGACACTCGGCGCGTGGTGCGCGGCATTGGCCTCGATCATTTATTTTTCCGCGCTCAAGTCAGGGCCGGTGCTGCATGCCTGGCTGATTCCGATTCTGCTGGCGATCACGGTGCCGGTGACCACCTTGCTGCTGGCGCGGGCGGCGTTGTTCCGCAAGCGCATGGCGGGGGATGATGTGCCGGCGGAGGTGAGTAGTCGGCGTACGGAAAGCGGGAGTCAGGTTTAAAGAATTGTGTTGATAGACAGCGCCTCTTCGCGGGCAAGCCCGCTCCCACATTTGATCTTCGTCGTACACAAAATCCATGTTCACTGAAGATTAAGTGTGGGAGCGGGCTTGCTCGCGAAGGCGCCAGTCGGGGCAACTCAGATCCAGGCAACCGCCAACAACCCCGCCCCCAACACCACACACAACGGCGAATAGGCCCAGGTATCGAGCCGGGCAAACCGCGAATCCTTGACCTGCTTGAAGAACCCCACCAGATTCGAATCGCCGATCGCCCGGGCGAACATCAGTATCGCGATGGCGCTGATCACCCATTGCAGCCACCCGTGATGCACCAGGGGCAGATACAGGCCGACCCGCAGGCACACCAGCATCGCGATCAGCAGCAAGCCGACCGCCACCAGCAGCGTGGCAAAGCCCGAAGGCTTGAACGCCGGCCTGGACGCTGCACCGCTCTCGCCGGGCACGCGCGGTACTGCGACCTCGCTACCGATCTTGCCCCCCGCCGCCCAGTACAGGTGGATCAGGCTGATCAACAGGAAGATGGCAGCCATCCCTTGCGCAATAATCAGGCTCATGTTCAGACGTCCGGCGTGAAATGTCGCAGCAGGATGAACTTCCCTGAACGATTTTGTAAGCGTTGGTGATCGACGGTGGTAAAGTGCCGCTCCATGAAAATCCCCCGCACCGATCGCTCGCTCATTGCCTGGATGCTCTATTGCTGCGTCCTGTTCAATGTGTTCGCCTGCAGCATCGGTCACGGGCAAATGGTCGGGGAGCAGCTCAACGGCATCGGCGGCCAGTTCTGTACGGTCGACCCGGCCACCCAGGCCCCGGCATCGTCGAACCCTTCCGAAGACAAACTGCCGACCCTGTCCAAGGCCTTCGGCTGTCCGCTGTGCTCTACGGGCGGCATGGGGCCGGCGCTCAACTCCAGCCTGACCCTGGCGATTCTCCCCGAGCAACACAGCCCGCCATTGGCCGTCATCGCCAGTGCCGACCTCCCTGCCCGCTTCACCTGGCCTTCGGCCAACCCTCGCGCCCCGCCTTTCGCCTGAGTTTCCTTGCCTTTTCCGATCAGCCCACTGCGCCAACGCGTGGCGTTCGCCTGTGCGCTGACTCTTAGCCAAGCATTCAGGATTCATCGATGAAAACCATCCCTTTGCTGGCAAGCCTGTTCGGCTGCCTGTCCGTCAATGCCTGGGCGCAACACACGCTCGACCTCGCGCCCGTCACTATTGAGGGTGAAACCACCCCTGAGCCGGGCCTGAGCCTCGATCAATCCAGCGGCATGGCCTCGCGCCTGGGCCTGAGCCTGCGTGACACCCCGGCTTCGGTGGCGATCGCCAACCGCAACGACATCGAGCGTCACGGTGCGCAGAATTTCCAGGACGCCGCCAACACCTTGCCCGGCGTCAATGCCAGTGCGCCGCCGGGCTTCGGTGGATTCGTCTCGTATCGAGGGTTCACCAGCAGCCAGATCACCCAGATGTTCAATGGCATCAACGTCTCAGGCGGCCTTGCCCGGCCGGTGGATGCCTGGATCTATGACCGGGTGGAACTGGTCGGCGGCCCGTCGTCATTGATCAATGGGGCCGGCTCCGTGGGCGGCTCGCTGAATTACGTGACCAAACTGGCCACCCGTGAAGAGCAAGCCGTCGAAGGTCGGGTCAGCTACGGCACTTATGACACCACCGAGACCGCGTTCGGCCTCAACCATGCCCTGAGCGATGCCCGTTCGGACGTGCAGCACTATGCCCGCGTCGACGTCAGCCACAACGCCGGCAACGGTTACATCGACCGCCAGGAACGCGATGCGTGGAGCGTGGCGTTCTCCTTGCTCAGCGACCTGACACCGAACCTGTCCCACACCCTGGCCCTGGAATATCAGGACGAGCACGAAGACAGTCCTTATTGGGGCACACCGGTACTCAATCCCAAGGCCGGCGAACTGAAAATCGACAGGCACAACCGCTTCAACAACTACAACGTCGAGGATGGCCGCTATGAACAACGGACGATCTGGGTCCGCTCGATCATCGACTACCGGATCAACGACAGCACCAGCCTGCGCAATACCCTCTATCACCTCGACAGCCAGCGCGACTACCGCAACCTGGAAACCTACCAGTACAACGCCGACAACAGCGCGGTGAACCGCTCCACTGCGTATCAGGTGCGGCACCAGGGCGAGCAGAACGGCAACCAGTTCCAATTGCGCCACGACAACCACCTGTTCGGCCTGGAGACCACCTGGTCCGGCGGTTTCGAGTACAAGGTCAACCAGACCACCAACTCGCCGCTGAACGTCAAAGGTGCAAGCACTGTCGATCCGAACCATTTTGAGCCGGGGCATTTCTATGACATCCCGGGCACCCGGCCGGGGTTTGTCAGCGACAAGAGCAACGAAGTCACGACCAAGGCCTTGTTCGTCGAAAACCGCCTTGCGCTGACTGACAAGCTGGCGTTGCTGACCGGACTGCGTTACGACGACATCGACCTGGACGTGACCAATCACCGGCAAGTGACCACCAGCAACCCCCGGCATGTAAAACGCAGCTGGGAGCCGGTAACTGGTCGAGTTGGTCTGACCTATCAGTTCATTCCCAGCGCCAATGTCTATGTGCAATACAGCACCGCCGCCGAACAGCCCAATGGCACGCAGGATTTCGACGTCTCCACCGGCAAGCAATGGGAAGTCGGCAGCAAGTTCGATTACCTGGACGGGCGTGGGTCGGCGACAGTGGCGGCGTATAGGATCGAACGCAAGGACTTCGCGGTCACCGATCCGCTGGACCCGACCCTCAGCATTCCAGTGGGGCAGCAGACATCCAGGGGCATCGAGTTGGCCAGTTCGTTGCGGATCACCGACAAGCTGCTGGCCGAGGGCAACTTTACCTGGGTCGACGCCCAATACGACGAATTCACCGAGAAGAACGCCGCGGGCGTGGTGGTGTCACGCACAGGCAACACACCGACCAATGTGCCGGACCGGGTCGGCAATCTGTGGTTGACCTATGACTTCGCGCCGCAATGGCAAAGCGGCGTCGATGCGCGGTACGTGGCGTCGGTGTTTGCCGACAGCGCCAATACCCTGACTGTGCCGTCGTACACGCTGTTTGGCACCTTCCTCAGCTATAAGGTCGACCGGCACACCACCGTCACCGGCCGGGTGCGCAACCTGACCAACGAGGTGTATGCCGAGTTTGTCCATGTGTCGCCGGCGTATTACCTGGGGACACCGCGGACCTTTGAGTTGGCGGTGCAGACCCGATTCTGAAAGCAAAGGCAAAAGCTTGCTCCGGGCGGCGTTCCGACGAAGACGGCATCAGCCTCACCACATCATTTCAACTCTGCAGCCACCTTATCCGCCACATCCGTGGGCACCCAAGCCCGCCACACATCCGGGTGCGCCTTCATGAACGCCTCCGCCGCCTGCCGTGGCGGCGTGTGTTTTTCGCTCATCTCGGCCAGCGCCTTGTTCAATGGCTCGATCGGAAAATCGACCTTGCTGAAAAACTCGGCAATCTGCGGATACTGTTTCTGGAATGGCGTGGACACACCGATGGACAGCTTCGAAGCCAGCGAGCGGGTCGGTTTCGGATCCGGATGATCGGCGTCGGTCAGGGTTTTCCAGGCTTGCGCATCGAACGGTGGTTCTTGCAGCTGAATCAGCTTGAAGCGGCCAAGCAAGGGTGTCGGCGACCAGTAATAGAACAGCACCGGCTTGCCGCGGCGTATCGACGAACTGATCTCCGCGTCCAGTGCCGCCCCTGAACCGCTGCGGAAATTCACATAGCTGTCGTCCAGGCCGTACGCCTTGAGCTTCTGCTTGTTGACCACTTCCGAGGTCCAGCCGATCGGGCTGTTGAGAAAACGTCCCTTGCCCGGGGTTTCCGGGTCGCTGAACACGCCCTTGTATCTGGGCAGGTCGCTGACACTGCGCAGGTCCGGCGCCAGCGGCTTGATGCCCTTGGCCGGGTCGCCCTTGATCACATACTCCGGCACCCACCAGCCTTCGGTCGCGCCCTTGACCGTGTCGCCCAGGCTCACCACTTTGCCTTCGGCCTCGGCCTTGACCCACACCGGACTGCGACCGGCCCATTCCTCGCCAATGACCTGAATATCATTGTTGGCCAGGGCGGTTTCCAGGGTGATGGTCGTCCCCGGCAAGGTATCGGTCGGCAAACCGTAGCCCTTCTCGACGATGATCCGCAGGATGTCGGTGATCAGGCTGCCGCTTTCCCAGTTCAGGTCGGCAAAGTGGATCGGCGCCTGGGCAGCGAACACCGGAACGGGTGACGCCAACAAACCGAACGTGGCCAGGGTAGCGGCCAGCAGCCGTCGAAATCCGTTCATGGTTTTACACCTCGTGCTGTTCACAGCAATGGCAGGATGGCCTGGCGCAAGACCGCAAAGCCTCTGAATACTCAGTCAACTGACTGTAGTAGAGGTTCCTGCTTTCGAGGGGCGTTACTCGCTGGCCTTGAAGGTCACCAGTTCACCCTTGCGCCACTTGGCAGCCTTGGCGGTAACGGCCTTGAGGGTTTTGGTCAGGCCCTCCTGCAACTGTTGGTGGGCAGCGAACACCATCACCACGCTATGACCTTCCTTGAACAGGATTGCATGGCCGTCAGGGGTGGTCACGAACGCGTAATCCCCCAGCCCGTAAACCGTCAGCTTGATTTCGCGGAACTTGATGTCCAGCTTGCCACCTTCGCGACTGGGCAGGACGGAGGCGCTGAAATGATCGCCGACCTTGAGCTTGAGTCCTGGCTTGTCGTCCACCACCAGCGCTGACTCGGTATCGATTTCGGCAATATAAATGCCTTCAGCATTCTGTTCGGTGATGTAAACGAAACGTGACTGAAACTGTTTGACCAGCTTTGCGCGCAAATCACCCAACACGAACAGCGCATGCATATCGAGATTACTTACTGCCAAGGAAACATCCCCACATCTGAAAATGATGCCGCACGCGGAAAAAGCGCGCAGCGGAAAAAAGCGGCAATGCCGAGGGTTTAGCCAAATGACCCGGTTGAAATCCTGAGGACGGGCAGAGCGCCCATCCGCCGCGAGGCGTGAAAAGACTACTAGAATGTCACTCGCGTCGTCTTGCCTGGCGTTCGTCAGAGGTTGAAGGAAAACGCCCTGCTGACGGCCAGAAAAAACGGATTACCAACTTTAAGGAAAAAACGCTAAAAAAAAAGCACTTTTCTGACATATCGCCAGCAAAAAATTGCTTTAGATAAACATCAATCGCCAACCAGTGGTGGTGATTCTAGAGCAGCGATGCTCACCGAGACTAGCCAAAACGAAGTACACGCGTCGGCAAAACAACGAAAAGGACTTCCCATGTGCACACTGACTCACTTCGCTCAACCTAAGACATCCTGCACCAGCGGTCTGGCGCCCCGGCACCCGCCGGTGTTCCAGCCCCATGACTTTCCCCCGCCGGACCTTGTCGCACCACGGTTCCAGGTGGTTCTGGCGGGCAATGCCTTCTTCCATATCAAGGAAATCTCCACGGGCCATGTAAGAGGTTTCCGCGGCGACCATAACGAAGCCTGTGCCCTCGCCCGCTCCCTCGAGTCGCGTATTTGACACCTCCCTGACATTCTTCCCTGTAGACGTTTCGTCATGCCGGCGACTTAACCAAGCCGCCGGCAGGCAACTACTGCCATACTGGCCGGCCAATGAACCGCATCCCCAGGGCGGGCGGCGTTCGACGCACCATAATATTTCCAAGGGAAGGCTGCTACGTGACGGAATTTGATATCGGTGAATTTTTTATCCGGGGCGAAGCCAGAGAGGTGGGAGGCGAATTCCAGGCAGTCATTGTCATGCGCGCCAAACCACCGCTGACCACCGTGACGTATCACCAGGTCGAGAAGGATCGCTGGTTCAAGACCTCCGACGTCGCCGCCGTCGCAGCCCGGGAAGCCGCCAAAGCCTTGAAGGTTGCCGTCGATGAAGGGGCACTGAACGCCTGATCGGCGGTTTGCAGTCTATGCTCACTCCTGCTTTCGAACATCGCTATCGAACTCCTGAAGCGCGGCTCCCTCAGATGCAATGAAGCCGCACCTCAGATCTCGCATCCGCGTGACCCGCAAGGAGATGAAGATGGAATCACCTACACACGACTTGAAAGGCTTGTTCGACCAGCTCGGTCTGGATTCCAGCGAGAACGCCATCGACGATTTCATCGCCAGCCATTCCCCGCTGCCCGATGATAAAAAACTCATCGATGCCGAGTTCTGGACGCCGCAGCAAGCTGGCTTCCTGAAAGAGCAATTGCGCGAAGACGCGGATTGGGCGCGGGTGGTCGACGACCTCAACCTGCGCATGCACCAGGTTCACTAGCCGCTGATTCAATGCAGGCTGTCGGGTGTTCCGGCATTCAAACAGTCACAGGCCTGTACATCTTTTTTACGTAACGCGTAACAATCACACGCTCCGCGAGGGGTTTTCGCAGACGACAAAAAGCATCGCGGGCAAGCCCGCCCCCACAGGCTTCGTGTTGAACCTGTGGGAGCGGGCTTGCCCGCGATGGGGGCGCTACTGAATCAGGCCTGACGCTGGTGCTTGTCGATCTGTTCGTGACGCTCTTGAGCTTCGATGCAGTACTTGGTGGTCGGGCTGATCAGCAGGCGCTTGAGGCCAATGGCCTCGCCGCTGTCGTCGCACCAGCCGAAGCTGTCTTCCTTGATGCGTTCCAGCGCCTGTTCCAACTGAGGCAGCATGCGCTGGTCGCGATCGATCGCGTTCACCAGCCAGGTGCGCTCTTCTTCGACGGAAGCAGCGTCAGCCGGATCGGCCGGGGTGTCCAGGCTCTCGATGGCGATGCGGTTCTGCTCGATGCGCTCATGGGTTTCGACTTTCATGTTCTGCAACAGCTCGGAGAAAAAAGCATGTTGCTCGGCATTCATGTAGTCATCCGCCGGCATGGCCAGCAACTTGTCCTTTGTCATTGATATCTCTATAAAAAAACGTGCATTAAGGCAAATTAGGAAGCGTTCCGGCGGACCGGGTCGGTCATCGCAAAGGCGCCAGTTTTTCCAAGCGCCACCCGGCACTCAATTTACGAGGGGCGGCAGTCTAAGGCCGACTTGAGGCCTCAGCAACTGAAAAGACAGCGAATTCGTCCGACAAAGCCCCGAAAGTGTTCTATCGCAGGCTATGCGGTGGTTATCGGAGTGCGTTTATAGCAAGAAATTCCATCGAGCGGCTGTATAGAGAAGACAAACGGCTGCGCCACGCGGGTCAGGCGTGGCGCATGTTGCGGCTTGCGTCGGTTTCAGCGCTTGAGTTTACGCTTGTTGCGGTATTGGTCGATCACCACCGCCACCACAATGATCAATCCCTTGATGATGTCTTGAATATACGCATCCACCCCGACAAAGGTAAAGCCGCTCGCCATCACCCCGAGGATCAAGGCGCCGATCACGGTGCCGGTGATGCGCCCCACGCCTCCGGCCAGGCTGGTGCCGCCGATCACGGCCGCGGCAATCGCGTCCAGCTCATAGGACATGCCCATCCCGGCCTGCCCGGTCGCGGCGCGTGCCGAAGCCACCACCCCTGCCAGGCCTGCGAGCAACCCGGCGATGCTGTAGACAATCACCAGATGGCGCTTGACGTTGATCCCCGAGGTGCGCGCCGCCTGCATGTTGCCGCCGATGGCGTAGGTGTACTTGCCGTACTTGGTGTAGCGCAGGGCGATGTGAAAGATCACCGCGACCACCAGGAAAATCACCACCGGCATCGCGCCGTGGCCGATGGCGGTGTAGGAGTCCGACAGCATGCTCACCGGCTGGCCTTCGGTGTAGTAACGCGCCAGGCCGCGAGCCGAGACCATCATGCCGAGGGTGGCAATGAACGGTGGAATCCCGGTGATGGCAATGATGCTGCCGTTGATCGCCCCCGCCAGCAACCCCACTCCAAGCCCCGCTATCACCGGAATCCACACCGGCAAGTCGGTCAGCGAGGGGAACACCGCTCGGGTAAAGTCGGAGGTCTGGGCCAGGCTGGCGGCAATCATCGCCGACAGCGCCAGCACCGAGCCGGAGGACAGGTCAATACCCGTGGTAATGATGACCTGAGTCACGCCGATGGCCAGCAGGCCGATGATCGACACTTGCAGGATCATCAACACCAGGCGCTGGGAGTTCATCAGGAAGCTCTGGTCGCGCACGATCCAGCCGAACACTTCGAACACCAGGCCGATGCCGATCAGCACCAGGAAGATACTCAGTTCGGTCGGAAAGCGCCGGCGACTCTTGACCGGTACCGTTGCTGGCTTGTTTTCCAGTATCGCGTTCATATCCCATCACCCTTCTATCGCGTCATCGACGCTGGCCGGGCCAGCGCCAGTATCCATTAGTGAACCACGGACATGCCCGAGGCCAGTTGCATCACCCGTTCCTGGGTCGCTTCGCTGCGGTCGAGGGTGCCCATCAGGTCGCCCTCGTGCATGACCATCACCCGGTCGCTCATGCCCAGCACTTCCGGCAGCTCCGAGGAAATCATGATCACCGCCATGCCTTCGCTGGCGAGGTAGGAAATGAGCCGGTAGATCTCGGCCTTGGCGCCGACATCGATGCCGCGGGTCGGCTCGTCGAGAATCAGGATGCGTGGGTTGGTCATCAGCCAGCGCGCCAGCAAGGCCTTCTGCTGATTACCGCCGGACAGCGTGTCGATGCACTGCTCGAGCGACGGGGTTTTCACCCGCAGCTTCTTGCACATGTCTTCGCACAGGGCACGCAGGGCCTTTTGCTGGATGAAACCGTGGCCGGCGTAGTGCGGCAGCACCGCCATTTCCATGTTCTCCAGCACCGACAGGCACGGGAACAGGCCGCTGAGCTTGCGATCCTCGGTCAACAGCGCGAAGCCCTTCTCGATGGCCATGTGTGGATCGGTAATGCGCACCACCTCGCCATCCAGGCGAATCTCGCCACCGTCGCTCGGGGTGATGCCGAAGATCGCCTCGGCAACATTGGTCCGCCCCGAGCCCATCAACCCGGCGATGCCGAGAATCTCCCCGGCGTGCAGGTCGAAGGACACGTCCTTGAAAATGCCGTCGAGTTTCAGGTCGCGCACCGACAGCAACAGCTCGCCGATCGGCGTCTCGCGCACCGGGAACAACTGGCTCAATTCGCGCCCGACCATCATCGAAATCAGGCTGTCGCCGTCCATGCTGTCGGCCCGCTGCAGGCCTATGTAGGCGCCGTCACGGAACACCGCCACTTCATCGGCAATGGTGAACACTTCGTTCATCTTGTGGGTGATGTAGATGATGCCTTTGCCCTGGCGCTTGAGGTCGGCAATGATCGAAAACAGGTGGGCGACTTCCTTGTCGGTGATGGCCGAGGTCGGTTCGTCCATGATCAGGATATCCGAGTCGTAGGACACCGCCTTGGCAATCTCGACCATCTGCCGTTCGGCGATGCTCAGGTTGCCGACCTGTTCTTCCGGATCGAGGTTGATCCGCAGGCGCTCCAGCAGTTTTGCCGTGCAGCGGTGCATCTCGCGGTGGTCGATCATGTGCAGGCCATTGAGTTGTTCACGGCCGATCCAGATATTCTCGGCGATGCTCATGTGCGGCATCAGGTTGAGTTCCTGGTGGATCATCGCGATCCCGGCCTGCAGCGCCGCCAGTGGCGTCTCGAACACCACCGGTTGGCCCCTCAGGCGCAGTTCGCCGGCATCCGGCTGGTAGATGCCGGCGATGATTTTCATCAGGGTGGATTTGCCGGCGCCATTTTCGCCCATCAGCGCCAGCACGGAACCGGGGCGGACCCGAAGCTGCACATCGGACAGGGCCACCACACCGGGAAACCCCTTGCTGACGTGGATGATCTCCAGCAGATACGGCTCATCGACTGGTGTTGCAGTTGGCTGGACACCCACCATCGGGGGGCTCGAAGCGGTCGCTGAAGCGAACATGATCAGGTACTCCATCAGCAAGGTCGCGCTTGCCCCTTGCGTGCTTATTGTTGTTATTGAACGGACGGACTATTTGAACTGGTCGACGTTGTCCGGAGTGATCAGGCGAAACGGCACCCACACCGCCGACTCGACCGGCTCGTTTTTCGCCATTTTCACCGCGGTGTCGATCGAGCCGTCAGCCTGGCCCTTGGCGTCCTGGAACACCGACGCTGCCAGCGCCCCTTTCTTCACCGCGTTCAAGCCATCCGGCGTACCGTCGACACCGGCGATCAACACACTGCCCTTGGCCACGCCGGCCTGTTGCAGGGCCATCGCGGCACCGATGGCCATCTCGTCGTTGTTCGAGACCACGGCGTCGAACTTGCGGCCCTGGGTCAGCCAGTCATTGACCAGGGTCATGCCTTTATCCCGCAGCCAGATGCCGGTCTGCTCTTGCTCGATCTTGATGTCCGGGTATTTGGCCAGCACCTCCTTGACGCCCTGGGTGCGGTTGGTGGTGGAGTTGTTCGCGAGGTCGCCCAGCAGAATCACGATATCGCCCTTGCCCCCCATCTTGTCGGCCAGGTACTGCATCTGCATTGCGCCGGCCTCCCGGTCATTGGAGGCGACGGTCACCACGCCTTTGGGCAGGTTCAGGTCATCGGGACGACGGTTGACGTAGACCAGGGGGATACCGGCCTTGACCGCGGCCTCGGTGATTTTTTTGGTGGCGGCGGTATCCACCGGGTTGACCACGATGGCGTCGACCTTCTGGCTGATGAAGCTTTCCACCTGGCTCAGTTGCTTGACCACGTCGCTGCGAGCGTCTTCGAACTGCAACTGGACGCCGCCGGGGTAGGACTTGGCTTTCTGGTCCATGGATTCGCGCAGGTAGGTCAGCCAGGTGTCATCGAACTGCGACATGCTGACGCCGATCTTCATGTCGGCGAGCGCAGCACCGCTGGCGAACATCAGGGACAGGGCAAGTGAGGCGAAACGGATCCTGGTCTTCATGAAAAGTCTTTCTCCACATTCTTGTTGGTTTTATGGATAAGGCGTGACGATTTCAGTCAGCGGACGAGCGGGAAAAGCGTTGAAACGTAGCGCATGGCAGGTCGCTGGAAATGACTTTATTGGAAAATAATTTCCATATCAACTCATTTTAGAATTTTTATCTGATTTTATTCCATGGCTCTCGAACGGGCTCAGCTCCACCACTTGCTGGCGTTCGAAACCCAGCCGCGCGGCGTCTAGCACGCGGGTCGTCGCCAGTGCATCACGGGCGTCCACGGGCAGTGGGCCACCGCTCTGCAACGCGGTTTGTAGCTGTAAATAGAACTGATTCCAACAGCCTCGCTCGGAAGGAACCCGTTCGCGCACCTCACCCTGCTCGAACCAGCCCCAGCGGCGATGCTCTTCCACGCCCCAACGTTCGCCTTCGGACCTGGGCGTGAGTCCGGCGAGCGTCGATGCCTCCTGCCCGTCCAGACCGTCGACGCTGTAGCAACCCTGGGTCCCGGTCACCCGGAAGCGCGGGCCGGGGGTGTTTTGCCGGCAGCTACCGCTCAGGTGCGAGGTCACGCCACTGGTGTGGGTCAGGGCCATGAAGAAGCCATCGTCGAAGGCCTGGCCGGGTTCCAGGTAATCGAGTTCGGCGTAGACCCGCTTCACCGGGCCGAACAGCAGTAGTGCCTGATCCACCAGATGGCTGCCCAGATCGCGCAGGAAACCGCCGCCGCTGCCGTTGTTCACCGACTGCGGCGAGTAACGTTCGATCCGCGATTCAAAACGACTGACCTGCCCCAGCGCGCCGGACTCGATGAGTTTGCGCACGGTGAGGAAGTCCGAGTCCCAGCGCCGGTTCTGATAGACGCTGAGCCGCACGCCATGGCGCTCGGCCATGGTGATCAGGGTTTGCGCCTGCTGCGCATCGGCGGCGAACGGCTTGTCGCTGACCACCGCCACGCCGTGTTCGATCCCGTCGAGCACCAGTGCCGGACGCCCCTTGAGCGGCGTCGACACCACCAGCACATCGATCCCGGCTTCCACCAGTTGGCCGATGCTGTCGAAGGCCGGCACGTGGGGGTGTTCGACCGCCAGCAACTGTCGGCGCTCCTTCGAGCGGGTGACCACACCGACGAACTTCGCCGCCGGCAAACTGCTGATCAGCGGAGCATGGAAAAACCGGCCACCATGGCCGTAACCGACAAGTCCGATGCGCATAATTAATTCCTGTGTTGTAGGAGCGAGGCTTGCCCGCGAAGCTTTTAGCGATCTCGACGGCTCCTTCGCGGGCAAGCCTCGCTCCTACAGGGGGTGGGGGTTAGGCATAGAAGTGTATTGGGGGGCTAGCCGTAGAAGTGGGGGCGGTTTGGGAGTGCGACCTTGACGATCTGCCCGCTGTTCTGGGCTTCGATGCAGGCATCTGCCGCCACTGCGGCGGCAAACCCGTCCCACGCCGAAGGCCCGCCCACCTGTCCGGCCCGCACACCATCGATGAACGCCTGCAACTCGACGTCGTACGCGGCGATGAAGCGATCCTTCCAGTCCATCAGGATCGCGTTGGACAACTTCGCCCCGCTGCGCAACTGAACCTGCGACGGCTCCGGCAGTTTGGCGATGCCGGTCTCCCCCACCACTTCGCACTGGATGTCGTAGCCGTACTGGCAATTGACGAATACTTCGACGTCGATGCGCGTGCCCTTGGCGGTTTCCAGCAGCACGATCTGCGGGTCTTTCAAATGCGCCAGGGCCTTGCTGGTCTTGCGCGGGAACACCACTTGCACCGAGACGTAGTCGTCGTCGAGCAACCAGCGCAGCACGTCCAGTTCATGGATCAGCGTGTCGGTGATCGCCATGTCGGTCTTGTAGTTCTCGCCCACCGTCGGGTTGCGGTGCGCACAGTGCAGCATCAGCGGCTCGCCGATCTGGCCGCTGTCGATCACTGATTTCAGGGCGCGATAACCCTCGTCGTACGGACGCATGAAACCGACCTGCACCAGGCGTTTGCCGTGGGCCACTTCGGCTTCGACGATCTTGCGGCAGCCTTCGGCGGTGACGGCCAGGGGCTTCTCGCAGAACACCGGTTTGCCCGCGGCAATCGCCGCCAGCACGAACGCTTCGTGGCTCGGCCCCCAGGAGGTGACGAGGATTGCCTCGACTTCCGGCGCCTTGATCAGCGAGTGACCGTCGGGATAGACCTCGGCGGTCAGCTTCAGGTCGGAAACGACCTTGGCCGCTTGTTGCAGGTTGATGTCGGTCACCGCCACGACCTGGCTGTTGAGCAAGGTCTGGCTGCAACGACGGATGTGGTCCTGGCCGATGGCCCCGGTACCGATGACGCCTAACTTCAATGACATGTAAGGACTCCTTGTTGTTGTTCGATTCAGGGCAATCAGTACTGACGGGCCTTGGCCAGTCGTTCGTTCAGGGTCTTGGCCACGGCATGGGTACGGGCACTGGTGGAGACTTGCGCGACGCCGACCCGCCACCACGACAGGTAGCCGTGAATCATGGTCTTGGGCAGGACCTTGATGTCGATCAGGGTCGACACCGTCTGCAAGCGCGCATCCGCCAGTGCGGCTTGCAGCTCTTCGACCGTGTTCACCTTGTAGGTCTTGCAACCGTAGGCCGCCGCGCTCATGGCGAAATCCACCGGCACAAAGCCGCCATCGAGCTTGCCGGTTTCCGGGTTGCGGAAGCGGAACTCGGTGCCGAAGCTGTCCATGCCGTTGCCCATCTGCAGGTTGTTGATGCAACCGAAGGTCATGTTGTCCAGCAGCACCACGTTGATCTTGCGTCGCTCCTGGATCGAGGTCGCCAGCTCCGAGTGCAGCATCATGTAGGAGCCGTCGCCCACCAGTGCATAGACCTCGCGCTCAGGCTCGGCGAGCTTCACGCCCAACGCGGCGTTGACCTCGTAGCCCATGCAGGAATAGCCGTACTCGACGTGATAGGTGTTCACGCCCTTGCTGCGCCAGCTGCGCTGCAAGTCGCCGGGCAGGCTGCCGGCGGCGGCGACGATCACGGCGTCGTCGGCCAGGGCTTCATTAAGCACGCCGAGCACGCGGCTCTGGGTCAGGCAGGAGCCGGTCAGCTCGATGAATTCGCGCAGGACCGCCGGGTCCAGGTGGTCGTTGATTTCCGGAACGAAATCCTTGGCCTGGTATTGCACCTGATAGAGGCGGTCGACTTCCTCATCCAGTTGCGCCTTGGCCTGCCGGGGTTGATCGCCCCAGCTCGAGCGGTAATCGCCCAATGCTTCGGCCAGTGCCTGCAAACCGGTTCTGGCATCTGCCAGCAGCTGCACGCCGTCGAGTTTCAGGGCATCGCAGGGGCTGATATTGAGGTTGAGAAATTGCACCTGCGGATGCTGGAACAAGGACTTCGACGCCGTGGTGAAGTCGCTGTAGCGCGTGCCGATCCCGATGATCAGATCAGCGTCCCTGGCCAGCAGGTTCGCCGCCAGGCAGCCGGTTTCACCGATGCCGCCGACGTTCAGCGGATGGCTGGAGATCACTGCGCTCTTGCCGGCCTGGGTTTCGGCGAAGGGAATATCGAAGCGCTCGGCAAACGCCTGCAACGCCGCATTGGCCCCGGAGTACTTGACCCCGCCGCCGCAGATGATCAGCGGTTTGCGCTTGCCCTTGAACAGCGCCAGCGCATCACCGAGCATGGCTTCGGTGGCTGGACGGCGCTCGATGCGGTGCACGCGTTTTTGCAGGAAGTAATCCGGGTAGTCGTAGGCCTCGGCTTGAACGTCCTGCGGCAAGGCCAGGGTCACCGCGCCGGTTTGCGCAGGGTCGGTGAGCACGCGCATGGCGTGGATCGCCGCGCTCATCAGTTGCTCGGGACGGTTGATGCGGTCCCAGTATTTGCTCACTGCCTTGAACGCGTCGTTGGTGCTGATGCTCAGGTCGTGGAACTGCTCGATCTGTTGCAGCACCGGGTCCGGCTGGCGGCAGGCGTAGACATCACCGGGCAACAGCAGCAAGGGAATGCGGTTGGCGGTCGCGGTGGCGGCAGCGGTCAGCATGTTCGCCGCGCCTGGCCCCACCGACGACGTGCAGGCGTAGATCTTGCGCCGCAGATGCTGCTTGGCGAAACCGATGGCGGCATGGGCCATGCCTTGCTCGTTGCGCCCCTGATGCACGATCAGGTCACCGCTGTCCTGCTCCAGGGCTTGCCCCAGGCCGAGCACGTTGCCGTGACCGAAAATGGTAAAGATCCCGGCAATGAATTTGCTCTGGACCCCGTCGACCTCGATGTACTGGTTATCGAGGAATTTCACCAGGGCCTGGGCCATGGTCAGTCTTGTTGTGGTCATGCTTGCACCTTCCTTTGAAGCCAAATCCGGTGTGTGCTGTGGAATGCGATTCCACTGTGGGAGCGGGCTTGCTCGCGAAAGCGGTGTGTCAGGCGATATCAATGTTGAATGTGCCGCCGTCTTCGCGAGCAAGCCCGCTTCCACAGGGTTTTGCGTCAACCTTGAGTTTTTTGCAGGTGATCCATGCTCGCGCCGATCGCCTGCTCGATATCCACCAGCCCGTGCACGCTGTCGGCAAACGGCTCAAACGACAGGTAGCCGCTGTACCCGCTGCTCAGCAACGTCTCGATCTGCGCCGCGTTACCGAGAATGTCGCCCTCGCCCACCAGCACCCGGTGCCCGTCGCGGATGCTCGCCAGCGGCGCCTCGGCATCCTCGACCCCGGAGATATGCACCAGCCCGGTCAATTCAGGGAAAAACTCATGTTCGCCGGCCAAGTGATGGTGAAAGGTGTCATGCACCAGGCGGAACACATCCAGCCCGCCGATGGCCTTGATCGCGTCCACTGCCGTGCGTTTGCGGCGCAACGAGCACTCTTCGAAGCCCAGTGGCTCGATGAAACCGAGAATCCCGTGATCGCGCAGGATCGGCGCCAGCTGACTCAACGCCGTGCGCAGGCCAGAAGCGCGCCCGGCCTCGTTACGCGAGTCGCCACGGTCGTTCAACGGGCACATGACCACCCCCCTGGCGCCACTATCCCGGGCATAAGCGGCGAGCTTCAGGGCTTGCGCCCGGCGCTCGTCGTTCCACACATCGAATGGATACAGCGCGTTGATCGACAGCACGCTGATGCCTTTGGCTGCACACAACTCACGCACGCGCTCGGGTGCGGTGCCGTCTTCGATCTCGACACCCTGGAGGTCGTTGCGGATCTCGATGGCGTCGGCCTTGAGGGTCACCGCCAACTCGATGAACGCCGGCAGGGACAAACGTGGGGCGACCATACGGTTCAAGGCGAAACGCAGGGGTTTGCTCATTATTGTTGTTCTCCGTGCAGAAGTAGGCATTCCGGCTTTTGGGTTCAGAGATCAAGCAGCCAGCTGTGCTGTGGATCGTTATGGAACTGCCAGACACGTTTCGGGCCGGCCATCACGTTCAGGTAATACGACTCGTAGCCGTAGGGCACGCTGACCGGGTGATAGCCCTTGGGCACGACCACCAAGTCGCTGTTTTCCACCGCCATGGCCTGATCGATGCTGCGGTCGTCGGTGTACACCCGCTGAAACACGAAGCCCTGGGGCGGGTTGATCTGGTGGTAATAGGTTTCTTCGAGAAAGCTCTGGTGCGGCAGGTCGTCGGTGTCGTGTTTGTGGGGCGGGTAGCTCGACGAATGCCCGGACGGCGTGCGCACTTCCACCACCAGCAGCGAATGGGCCGGTTCGGTGTCCGGCAGGATGTCGCAGACGTAACGGGTGTTGGCGCCCTTGCCGCGCACACTGCGCTTCATGCTATCGGGTGTGATCAGCCGTGGGCTGCAGGAGCTGCAGGAGCTGCAGGAGCTGCCGAAGGCTGCGATCTTTTCGCTTTTAGCTCCAGTAGTGGAGCCGGGCGCGGAACACACGGCGATCTGCACATCACTCAGCGCGACCACCTGGGCCTGACTGCCGGGCGGCAAGTACGCGGCGAACGGAGACTTGTCTTCGAACACCGACTGACGATCGCCGATGTTGTCCCAGTCGAACGCGCCCTGCCCCGGCGCTTCACCCTTGATGCTGACCCGACCGCTGAGCAGCACCAGGCACAGCTCTTTATCACCCGCCGAGACCGGCAGTGTTTCGCCCGGACTCAAGCGGTAAGCGGCAAAGCCGACGTATTCCAGCTCACCTTGACCCAACTCGACCATCGTGCGGCCATGGGCGTTGCTTTTGACCAACAGACTCATGACGCAATCCTCTCGTCGAGCAGTGCACGCAAGGTGTCGTAGCCTTTTTTGGCGTAGACATAACTCGGAGCCACCGCCGGGTCCTGCTCGGCTTCGACCACCAGCCAGCCGTGGTAATCGGCGCCCAGCAGCACGTCGAGCAAGGCGCCGAAATCGATGTCGCCATCGCCGGGCACCGTGAAGGTGCCGTTGATGATGCAGTCGGGGAAGCTCCACAGGTTGTTGCGCGCCAGTTGCACCACCGGTTTGCGCACGTCCTTGAAGTGCACATGGCAGATGCGCTCGATGTGTTTGCGCAGCACGTGCAAGGGTTCTCCGCCCCCCATGTAGCAATGGCCCGAGTCGAACAGCAGGCCGACTTCGCTGCCGGTCAGCGCCATCAACTTGTCGATGTCCGCCGGGGATTCGACGTAGGCGCCCATATGGTGGTGGTAGGCCAGCCGCACGCCTTGGGACAGGGTGAAACGTGCCAGCTCGGTGAGTTTGTCGGCGTACTCTTGCCACGCCTGCTCGCTGTGGAAACGCGGCCGCTCGACCAAGGGAATGCGCTGGCCTTGAATGGAGTCGGCGACCTCGCCATAGACCAGCACCTTGGCGCCGTTCTTCGCCAGCAGCTCGACATGACTGCCGATGGCGTCGATTTCTTCAGCCACCGAACGGCGAGCCAGGCGGCTGGAGTACCAACCGGACACCAGCGCCAGGTCATAGGGCCGCAGCACGTCACCGACGCCTTTGGCATCCTTGGGGAATTTGCCGTTGAGTTCGAAACCTTCGTAACCGATGTCCTTGCCTTCGCCGAGGGCCGTGCTCAACGGCGTCTCGCCACCGAGGGACGGCAGGTCGTCGTTGCTCCAGGAGATCGGGTTGATGCCAATTCGGATAGCGGGCATGGCTGCACCTTTTATTGTTTTACATAACCAGTAAGAGCGATACAAAACCCTGTGGGAGCGGGCTTGCTCGCGAAAGCGGTGTGTCAGGCGAGATCAATATTGACTGTCAGGCCGCCTTCGCGAGCAAGCCCGCTCCCACATTTGAAATGCGTCAGGCCATCAAGCCCGGGCGGTCCGCCAGGCATCGATCAATTCAACAAACGTCCCCTGCACCTGGCGGATCAGCGCCTCATCGTCGATTTCCCCTGCCAACCACGCGCGGCTCGGTTCCTGGAAAATCGTCCGGCCCACGGCAAACCCGCGACATGTCTGGCTCTGGCTGGCCTGTTGGAAGCCTTCGGCCAACGCCGCCGCCGACGCATTCAAGCCCAGCAGTACCACGCCTCGGCAGTACGGATCGCGCGCCTGGATCAGTTCGTCGAGTTGCTTCCACTCATCGGCGCTCTGCGCTTCGATCTTCCACCACGCCGGGTAGATGCCCAGGTTGTAGAGGCGTTTGAGCGCGCGATACAGCACATCCGGATGGGTTGACGGATGATCCTTGGGCGGGATGATTTCCAGCAGCAGTTCATGACCGCTGACCTGGGACGCCTGATACAAACCCATGAGCTGCGCTTCCTGTTCCAGGCGCAGCATCGGCTCGTCGTCCGGATGGAATTGCACCAGGCACTTGATGATCTGTTCCTGCGGCCAGGCGATCAGGTTGCTGCCGATGGAGCGCCCGTGTTCGAACGCCAACGGCCGCGAGCCTTGTACCTCCACCGGACGCGCCACCCACCAACCGCGGCCGGTGGCGGCGTTCAGCGAATCCTGGCCGAAACGTTGGTCGGCCAGCAGCCCGACATCGGCGTCGATGCCTTGCCCGCGCAGATCGGCTTCGACCCGCTCCACGGCCTGGATAAACAGTTGTTTGAGGTCGCTGATGGCGCTCAGGTCGCGACCGCCCTTGTGGGCCAGTTCCACCAGTTGCCAGCGATGGTCGAAGGCAAAGATGAACAGTTGCTTCCACTGTTTGCGCGGCACGCTGACCTGATGCAGGCGTTGCAGGGTGACGTCCTGATCCGGCCGGGTAATCGGCACCGGGCTGTTGAACAGGTAATCGAGTTCGGCCCGGGTCGGCATCGCCGGGGCGCAGGCATGGCGCGACACCACCAGACCGCCGCAGGCATTGGCCAACTGGCAGCAGCGCTCGTCGCTGGCGTCCTCCAGCCAACCGCTGAGGAAGCCCGACATGAAGGCATCGCCGGCGCCCAATACGTTGAGCACTTCCACGCGCACCCCGGGATAAATCGCACCGTCTTCCAGACGCGCCGGGATTTCGCCATGAATCACTGTGCAGCCCTGCGGGCCAAGCTTGACCACCAGGGTCGCCGCGCTCAACCGCCGGACGTTGCGCAGGGCGCTGAGCAAATCCTCGGCTCCGCCGGCAATCAGGAACTCTTCTTCAGTGCCGACGATCAGGTCGAAACGCGGGAGAATTTTCTGCACATGCTGGCTGACATTCTGGTCGGCGACGAAACGGGTTTCACCGTCCGCCTTGCCGGCCAGGCCCCAGAGCACCGGGCGGTAATCAATGTCGAGCACCCGTTTGACGTTGTGTTTTTGTGCATAGTCCAGGGCCTGGATGCTCGCCTTGTACACGCCATCGGTGGAGAAGTGGGTGCCGGTGATCAGCAAGGCCTTGCTCGAGGCAATGAAGGCTTCGCGGATGTCTTCGGCCCGCAGCGCCATGTCGGCGCAGTTCTCGCGATAGAACACCAGAGGAAAGGTCTCGCGGTCCTTGAGGCCCAGCAGCACCATGGCGGTCAGGCGTTCCTGATCGACCTTGATGCCGCTGACATCGCAACCTTCGCGGGTCAGGGATTCCACGAGGAAGCGGCCCATGTGGTCGTCCCCTACCCGGCTCAGCATCGCCGACTTGAGCCCCAACCGGGCGGTGCCGAAAGCGATGTTGGCGGACGAGCCGCCGAGGTACTTGGCGAAGCTTGAAACATCTTCCAGCCGCGCCCCGACTTGCTGCGCATAAAGGTCGACGCCAAGGCGCCCCAGGCAAATCAGATCCAATTGACGCCCACTGGCAAAACGAGTCTGGCCCATGCTGGCTCCTGTTATTTTTATCAGCCTGCGTCCGGGGCGATGACCGCGCCGAACACTCTTGGTGGGTGCAGACTAAAACGTCCGGGGTCGAATAATCAATAATTATTCTAAATATTTTTTACGTGGAATATTTTTTCCAATAGACTCAGATACAAGCGTCCCAGCCACGGTGCATCGTTTCAGCAAGCCCCTACCGACGGCAAGCTCAAGATTTTACTCGGGCCTACCCTGTAGACTGCGCACAGCCAACCTATTGTCAGGGGATGACCTGATAAGTCATCTCTATAAGAACAAGCCAGAAGGATTTTCTATGTCCCCCACCGATCAGTCGGCCACGACCGAGAGCACGCCAGTGAGCGATCCTGGTCCCCCGATCAATGCCGAGCGCCTGCTGGCGCTGATCACCGAGGAATACGAGAGCCTGCCGCGCCAGCTCAAGCGCATCGCCAGCTACATGAGCCAGCAGAGCGACCGGATCATGGTCGACCGCATCAGCGACATCGCCCGGGAATGCGAAGTGCATCCATCGGCGATCGTGCGGTTCTCCCAGCGCTTCGGTTTCAGTGGTTTCAGCGAGATGCAGGCGCTGTTTCGCGAGGCCTATACCCACAAGACCACGCCGGTGCAGAACTACCAGCAGCGCATCCGCAGCATGATCGCCAACAAGTCGCAGAAGGCCAGCGGCGGCGATCTGGCGCGCGAGTGCATCAACGCGACCTTGTCGGGCATCGAACGCCTGGGGCTGGAACTCGATGACCAGGCCTTCGACAAGGCCGTCGACCTGGTGGTCAACGCCGACAACATCTACGTGGTCGGGGTACGCCGCTCCTTCGCCGTGGCCGATTACCTGGTCTACAACCTGCAACACACCAACAAGCGCATCCATCTGGTCTCCGGGCTCGGCGGCAGCTACCGCGAGCAGATGCGCAGCGTGCGCGCCAATGACCTGGTGATCGCCATCAGCTTCACGCCCTACGGCAAGGAAACCCAGCACTGCTTGCGCATTGCCCAGCACCATCAGGCGAAAACCCTGATCATCACCGACAGCAACCTCTCCCCCCTGGCCAAGCGCGCCAACACGGTGCTGCTGGTCAATGAAGGCAGTTCGTTCGCCTTTCGTTCGTTAAGCGCCACGTTGTGCCTGTGCCAGGCGTTGTTCATCGCCGTGGCCTATCGTCTGGAATTGAAGGTCGACGAGATTCACGAACAGGTGGGCTTCGAGGATTAGCGCAGCGCCAATGTATCTATCAGCCCACCCCTATAAAAACGCCGCTTCTACCAGGGCAGAAGCGGCAGAGGCACACGCCTCAGTGATATCAGGTGAACAGAGCGATCAGGATAATGATCGGGATAGGTATACCAAGAAAAAACAGCAGTAATGAGCGCATGGGAGTTCTCCTGGGTTAGCGAACCGGTACGGTAGTGGTGGTGACATAAGCATCGGTTTCGAGGTACTCGACCGCATCCCGACGACGACCACCGAAAGTGGCGGCAAGGCTGGCGAAAAACGCACCGATCAGCAGCGCAACGAACATCCACAGCGCGGTCATTGCGGCCACCTTCGCCGCGGTGTCAGCGGCTTGCCGGGCAGCCAGTTTGGCGTCGGCCACGGCTTTCTGAGTGCGGGCATAGACCTCATCGACACGACGTTCGGCATCCGCTTGAGTCAGGTTGGTCCGCTGGGCAACAAGCTGTGCCAGGTAGGTGCGGTCTTCGGCGGACAGTTGGCCGTCGCTCAGGCTGCGCACGAAGATGCGGGTCACGGTGCCACGGGCGGCATCATCGCTGACGGCGGCCGGACTATCAGCGCGAAACAGACTGTCGATGAAGTAACCGTACGGGTCACTGTCGGTATTGCCCGCCGCTGTACCCGCCGCTTGAGTCACGGCACTGGCGGCACCACCGGCCACACTGGCGCCGGCCTGCACACCACCACTGACGATGCTGCTGATCGAGCCGACGACCAGCGTCGCCGTCACCAGCGTCGCCACGCACCAGGCCAGGAAGCCATGGGCGGTATCACGGAAATACACCTCATCGCCATGCATGTTCGCCCACTTAACCCGCAGGCGACCGGCGATGTAACCGCCCAGCCCGGAGGCAACGATCTGGGTGAACGCCAGCCAGACAATCGTGGAAATACCCAGGCCCTTGGCGCTCACGCCCTCATTGGCCCAGGGCGACACCGCCGAAAAACCCAGGCCAAAGCCGAGCAGCACCAGGATCAGCGACAACGCGGCCGCCGCCGCGGCACCGGCGAAAATGGCACCCCAGGACACGCCAGAGCGCGAGCTCGATTCGTATTCGGCAGGATAGAAACCATCAGGGGATCTATTCATTGTTGTATCGCTCCAGACAGAAAGATGGTGTTACAACTCTTCGAAGGAAGAAGTGCAGTCACCGTGCCAGTCGCGAGCTTTAGATGAATCGTTCAGTTTCAATAAGTTATAAAGATTGAACTTCCGACATCCATGCAAATTGCAACAATGCGAGAATATCAGCGGGTTTTATGCATTGCCTATTAAGGCAGAGTCATTGAAGGCACTATCAAAAAATCGCAACCTCGCTTCGCTCGACAGCTCCTACAGGGGGGTGGGTGCGCCGGAGAGATTACGGTCGTATGGGGGGCGGCGCAGGAGCTGCCGCAGGTTCGGCCGCGTTCGGACGATCTTTTGATCTTCTCGCCTGACATGAAGTTTTATTTAGAAAGCTTGCGGTCATTTCTTGGCAAAATGCCGCACAACGTTGTGAACCCCAGACAGGCCCGCCCCATGACCCGCATCCTGACCATCGAAGACGACGCCGTGACCGCCCGGGAAATCGTCGCCGAATTGAGCAGCCACGGCCTCGACGTGGATTGGGTCGACAATGGCCGCGAAGGCCTGGCGCGCGCGGTCAGTGGCGACTACGACCTGATCACCCTCGACCGAATGCTGCCCGAGCTCGATGGCCTGGCGATCGTCACCACCCTGCGGACGATGGGCGTGGCCACGCCTATCCTGATGATCAGCGCCCTCTCCGATGTCGATGAGCGGGTGCGCGGTTTGCGTGCCGGGGGTGACGATTACCTGACCAAACCCTTCGCCACCGATGAAATGGCCGCCCGGGTCGAAGTCCTGCTGCGCCGACAGAACACCGTGACCGCCCAGGCCACCACGCTGCGGGTCGCGGACCTGGAACTTAACCTGATCAGCCACGAAGCCAGCCGCGACGGGCAGCTACTGACCTTGCTGCCCACCGAGTACAAGCTGCTGGAATTCCTGATGCGCAACAGCGGGCAGATTCTGTCGCGGATGATGATTTTCGAAGAGGTCTGGGGTTACCACTTCGACCCCGGCACCAATTTGATCGACGTACACATCGGCCGTCTGCGCAAGAAGATCGACCCGCCGGGCAATGCCCCACTGATTCGGACCGTGCGAGGCTCGGGTTATGTCATTGCCGAACCCCTCTAAAGGCTGGCGCTCTTCCAGCAGCCGGTTGCTGGCGCTCTACAGTTCGCTGTTCGTGCTGTGGAGCGGGATTCTCATGGGCGTCATGTACTACGAGGTGTCCGCTTACCTGGACAACTTGGCCAAACACTCGCTGATGCAACGCCAGCATCTGTTCTCGCGTTTTTCCGGCGAACAACTGGTCGACGCCCTCGCCGTCAGCATGACCTTCGACATTCGCGGCCTCGACGCCTATGGCCTGTTCGATGAGCAGCATCGCTACCTCAGCGGCGCCCTGCGCCATATCCCCAAGGGACTGCCGCTGGACGGCAAGATTCACATGCTCAGCGACTGCGCCGACTCCGACGACCCGACCCTGCCCAACGACAGTTGCGACGCGGTGGCGACCCAGGCCAGGGACGGTCGCTGGCTGGTGCTGCTGCGGGACAACGGTTCGCTGTTTGCCGTGACCCGGATCATTCTCCATGCCTTGTTCTGGGGCGTGACCCTGACCATTGTTCCGGGCATCGTCGGTTGGCACCTGCTGCGCCGTCGGCCACTGCGGCGCATCCGCGGGATCCAGGCCAGCGCCGAAGCGATCGTCGCCGGCGACCTGACCCGGCGCTTGCCGCTGTCCAGTCGCCGCGATGAGCTGGACATGCTGGCAGCCATCGTCAACGCCATGCTCGAACGCATCGAGCGTTTGATGAACGAGGTCAAGGGCGTGTGCGACAACATCGCCCATGACCTGCGCACGCCGCTGACCCGCTTGCGCGCGCAGTTGTACCGCATGCAGCAACAGGCGGGTGAAGGCTCGACAGCAGCGGCGCAACTCGATTCAGTGCTCGCCGAAGCGGACACCTTGATGGCGCGCTTTCGCGGATTGCTGCGCATTTCCGAGCTGGAAGACCGGCAGCGGCGTTCCGGTTTCGTGCAGCTGGATCCGCTGCCGTTGTTGCAGGAACTGCACGAGTTCTATCTGCCATTGGCGGAAGAAGGCGGGCTTGGTTTTCAGTTGCAATTGCCTGAAGCACTGCCGCCACTGAAGGGTGATCGGGCGTTGTTGTTCGAGGCGTTGGCTAACCTGTTGAGCAACTCGATCAAATTCACACCGCCCGGTGGCGAGGTGATTTTGCGTGGGATTGATGAAGGTGGGCATACGCGGATCGAAGTGCTCGACTCGGGGCCCGGAATTGCTGAAGGTGAACGGGAAGCCGTATTCCAGCGCTTCTATCGCGCCGAGGCTGGCGATCAGCAAAGCGGGTTCGGGCTGGGGCTGTCGATCGTGGCGGCGATCGTCAGCCTGCATGGGTTTACGCTGGCGGTGGGGAGCAGTGAATTGGGTGGTGCGAAACTGGTGCTCGATTGCCAGTAGAGCCTGATATCCCAGACTTGACCCAAATCTCCTGAACCAACAGAGAACCTGTGGGAGCGGGCTTGCCCGCGATGGCGGCCTAGCAGACACAAATATGTCGCCTGACACTCCGCTATCGCGGGCAAGCCCGCTCCCACAGGGTTTTGAGGTGTTTTCTACAACTATTATCAGGCCGGGTAATTTGCCCGCAGGGCCTCCAGGCCACCCTGATAAATCCCGGTAAACAACGCCACCACTTCCTCATTACTCACACCGACCGGCGCAAACCGTCCCGACCAGGTCACCCGCGCGCCCTGCCCTTGCGCTTCAACACGGATAGTCGCCAGGTAGTCAGTCGCCGGAAACGGCGCCTGCACAATCGAGTAGCTGTAAGTCTTCGCCGCGTCATCAAACGCCTGAAGCCGCTCCACCACCACCGCCCCATCCGCCGTTTGCAGGCTGCGCACCCGCCCGCCTTCACTCAGTTCGCTTTGGGGAATGAACGGCAGCCAGTCCGGCAGCGAATTGAAGCCGCCAATCAATTGCCAGACCTGATCGGCCGAAGCCGGGATATCGATAAACGCTGATGCAGTTGCCATGCGTGGTTCTCTCCTTATCAACTAAATTCAAATCGCCATACTGTCGACGACACCGCCGTCGACCCGCAGGACTGCGCCGGTTGTAGCCGAGGACAGGATGCTGGGCGAGCTGGCGGTGAACCGGGCGCTGGATCAACTCGATCCACCCGACTAAAACGCAGCCCCTGTAGGAGCCGGCTTGCTGGCGAAGGCGTCGGTACATTCAACATCGTTGCCGACTGTCATACCACCATCGCGGGCAATTCGAATCGTCGCACAGCCGCTCCCACAAGGATCTCTGCTGCTCATCAAATCCGAGTTCGCACCAAACCATTGTGTGCGAGCCTGCTCGCGAAGCGGGACTGTCAGTTGGCATCGCCATTGCCTGACACACCGCTTTCGCGAGCAGGCTAGTCCCACAATGTCCGTATCCAACTTCAAGGACTTGAGGTGGCTTTGCCGCCCATTGCTTGATCTTTTCTCAACCAAACCGGGGCTGAGCAAGGTGTTATCAGCATTCTTTAGCGTTTACGCAGTTTGCATTTAGTATGCTGGTCCGACTGCAACGCACAGGTGTACTCCCCATGTTGGGCCAGAAAACGAAATCGGAGAAAAAGCTGTGAGGCTCGACAAGCTGCGCATTCAGAACTATCGCTTCTTTGGAGAGTTCGAGATCGACTTCGATCCGCATCTGACCATACTGATTGCCTCCAACGGTGGTGGTAAAACCACCATTCTGGATGCTGCCCGGGTCGCTCTATGGCCTTTCGTCAAAGGCTTCGATCTGGGCAGCCAGACAGGGAAATCCGCCACCATTCAGAACGAAGATGTGCGACTCGCACAATTCAGCAGTGGCAACATGGAGTCTCAGACGCCCAGTGCCATTGAAGCCTGGGGGGAATGGGCGGACAACGCTGGCCAGGACCATTGGTTGCAGCAACGCCTGAGCTTGAAAAAATCTACCAATACTATCGGCGACGCTGGCTCGAAAGCGCTTACCTCATTCGGCAAATCGCTTCAGGAGCAGGTGCGTAACGATACTCACGTGATTTTGCCCATGGTGACCTACCTGGGAACCTCACGTCTCTGGTACGAGGGACGATTCACCTCGGCTGCGGCTCAAACTACGCTCGACAAGAGCGAATACTCCAGGACGTCCGGGTATCTGAACTGCCTGTCCTATTCGTCCAGTTTCAAAACCTTCACTGCCTGGTACAGCTGGATCTATCTCAGCTATCGTGAAGCCCAATTGATCGCTCTGGAGCGCAAAGAAAAAATATCCGATGCCGGCCTGCGCTTTGAACAGATCATCGCAGCCATCAAGGATGCCATCGACCGGTTGATAAAAGTGCCCACCGGTTGGCACAGCCTTGAGTACAGCGCAAGCCATCAACAGCAGTTGGTCATGCACCACGCTGAACAAGGGGTGTTGCCTGTCGACATGCTCAGCGATGGACTGCGCAACACCATTGCCATGGTTGCCGACCTCGCCTTTCGTGCCTGTAAACTCAACCCGCACCTCGAGGCGCGGGCACCACTGGAAACACCGGGTATCGCGTTGATCGATGAAGTCGATATGTTTCTGCATCCCTATTGGCAGCAGTCAATAATAGGATCATTGCGAGCTGCTTTTCCCGCCATGCAGTTCATTGTCACGACTCATAGCCCGCAGGTGCTCAGCACTGTCCGGCGCGAAAATATCCGGGTAATCGGCCAAGACGCCCGAGGCCTGTTGATTGCTTCCCAGCCCCTTGCCATGACCTAGAAGAGCTGGAACAGCTTTTTGAAGAACATATCGGCCAGGATATGAACCTGCATTGCCTCGCGGGTATCGACCTTATACCCACCGGAGCAAAGCTGAGTCAGTTCTTCAGTATTACTCGGGCGTTTTTTGGCAAGATTGCCGAAGAAGTACTTGAGCGCGACGCTCCCCATCTGCAATGACACGCAGGACCTGTAGGAGCCGGCTTGCCGGCGAAGAGGCCGGCACATTCAACATCTCTGTCGACTGACACACCGCTTTCGCCGGCAAGCCGGTCTCGTTCCCACAGCCCCCTCCTCGCCACAGTAAGCACTCAAGGGGGATTGGTGCTTTACTAAAAGACCCCAAGCGCCAACGAGCCCCCACCATGAACCGCAACGACCTGCGCCGCGTGGACATGAACCTGCTGGTGATTTTCGAAACCCTGATGTTCGAAAAAAACCTCACTCGCTCCGGGGAAAAGCTGCTCCTCGGCCAGCCCGCCGTCAGTGCCTCGCTGGCCAAGTTGCGCGATCTGTTCGACGACCCGTTGCTGGTGCGTAACGGTCGCGCCCTGGAGCCGACCCAGCGCGCGTTGCAGATTCTCCAGGAACTGCAGCCGGCGATGGACACCATCTCCGGCGCGGTCAGCCGGGCCAAGGATTTCGACCCGTCCACCAGCCGCGATGTGTTTCGCATCGGCCTGTCCGAACCGTCCATGGTCTGGAACGGGGTCAACGATAACGATCCGGCAGAACGCTGGTTGCGCTCGAAAATTGAACAGCACATGGCCGCGCCACTGCCGGCGCATTAAGCGGACGCAAAAAAGAAGCCTGACCGGACTCGCGCAAGTACACCGGCATGTCCGTGACCGGTGGCATCGCCGGAATCTCGAAATACATCTGCACCACCCAGCCACGGTGATAGCTGGCGTGATTGACCACGTGCAGCAGCATTGCGCCGGCGCTCATGGTGCCGCTTTCGCCCGAGACGAAGCTGAACTCGACGGAGTGATCCAGCGATTCATCGGTCTGCCGTTCGCTCCAGTCGCAGTACCAGTGATCGATGTCCTTCTGCGCCACGCGCAGTTCGGCCAGGTCGGGATGCAGCAGATCGTGTGAGGTCTTGAAGCCGTGCCCTCGGCCTTCGAGGTGGGCCTGCCAGATGCAGTCCACGACGTAGATGTGGTTCAGGGTGCCGATCATGTTCTTGAATACCGAGACCCGATCTTTGTTGACCTCCCCCGGCGGCAGGGCGGCCAGGCTGTCGAAGAGGCGTTGATCGGCCCAGCGTTTGTAATCGGCAAGCATGCGGGCAGTGCGTGCGTTGATCATCAGAGGTCTCCCACTTCAATGGGCGCACTGCCAAGCATAGCCCTCATCGACGAACGGCATCGCAAACGCTGATCATCGGTACACCCGTTACCGGGCGAGCGTTGCCAGCTGAATAATGAGGGGATCTGATTGAGGGATCGCCGAACGTCATCCTCCAAGCGATCAGAAGGTACCGGGGGGCGGCCCGCCTGCGTTATTGACCAGGATGTCCACCTGCGCACAGGCGGCAATGCCCGCAGCAGTACACACTCGCCAACAAACGCAATTGCCCAGCCTGCGACATTTGGCGCTATTATTACGTCAAATGTCGCACGGAATTAATCGATATGCCCACAGCGAATCAAGCAGACAAGCCCGCCGCCAAGTCCGCAGGAAAAGCAGCCAGCGTGCCGCAGACAACGAACGTCACCCGAAAGCCGACCGAGGTGCTGCTACATGGCCGCAAGGGTGATACACGCCTGCTGATCATCCGCTACACGCAGGAAGGCTTCGATCTGAGCGACGTCAGGGACATGCTTTCCACGTCAACGCTGTACATGGAACATGGCCTTGTTCAGCGCATCACAGGCAAGTCTGTCAGGACCGTCCAGCGCTTGATGAAAGAGCCCAAACCGGTACGCCTGAACCAGCAGCAGAGCACGATAGCCTTTCAGTATGCGCAGACTCTGGAGCACGCCATCAACGTGTTTGGCAATCAGCAGTTGGCTGAGGAGTGGCTGGGGAAACCCTGCAAATACCTCGACGGTAATGTCCCGCTGGAGCTGATCGACAACTCGCTGGGCTTCCAGGCGGTGGAGGACTACTTGACCCGGATTGAACACGGGGTTTACCAATGAATCCTTTGCCCTGGGACGGGAAGTGGCACGCTTGGCGCCTTGACCGCGAGGTCTACAAGGACACTTGGGACAGTGGCATTGGCGCACAAAGATCCGGTGGCCGCTGGAACCCTCCCGGCCGCCGGGTAATTTACGCTTCGGCCGATCCCTCCACTGCCATCCTGGAAGTCGCGGCCCACGTAGGCTTCGATACGCTCGACAGGGTGCCTCACGTGCTGACGTGTTTCGAAGTGCTGGATCCGGAACTCATTAACATTGTTCAACCCGAAGACGTGCCAAACCCGAACTGGCTCATTCCGTCTCAACCCTCGCCCAATCAACAACAATTTGCTGATCAACTGCTGGCCCGGCACCCGTTCCTGCTCATCCCTTGTGCAGTCACTCGCCATTCGTGGAATTTACTGGTGAGCTGCGACTTGGCCGCCGATAAATTCAAGCTTGTCTCCCAGGAACGCTTCGGCCTGGACACCCGGTTGCTGAAGAAAACGTGAGATGCGCCTGACTGGGTAGCTTTTCGGTTCCCGGGCCATGGCAAGTGATGCAGTCGTATTCAGCGAATCGCCACCGGGTTGATGTTGACCTGGGTCGAGCCCTTGTACAGCGGCTGCCCGAGCACGAACATGAACTCCCAGGCTTTGTCCCGGACCAGCGCGCGGCTGTCGATCAGCTCGAGTAGATGCCGTTGAGTTGGGTGCCGACACCGGTCCAGGCCACCACCAGTTCATCGTTGAAGGTGAATTTGTTCGGCCCCATGGTGGTGCCGCCGGCTTCGCCGGGTTGTGATTATTTGTGCGGCAAGGAACTCTTGAGGGCCACCAGGCATCCTAAACTATGTAATAGTTCCTTTACGCTTCATGCTTTCGGAGGGCTCCGTCATGCGCCGTCTGTTTCTCATCTCCTCGCTAGTGCTTTGCTTGCCCTTTGGTTCGGCCCTGGCCGATGTGGATGCAGGCGATGTCGCCACTTCGGCGGGCCTTTCAGCGTCCCTGTATTCGACCTTCAAGGATGACAAAATGATGATTCCCGCCCGGGATGACGCCTCCAGCTTCGTGGCCAGTGGCGGCACGATTCGCGGGGTTTACCTGGAATCGGTATTGCAGCAGGTTCGTCAGAACAATCCTGGCCTGAAGGCAAGCGATGAAGACCTGGCCCGAGCCATCCTGGTTCAGGAAGGCACTCCAGCCGGTCAATGAACGCTGAAGAAGTAGCGGTGGGGCTGGTGAAACCTGAATAGCGTTTCCGGCCCTGCCTTCGCTGCACGCTACTTTTCGCTCGCAGCGGACAGACGCGCCCATTCGGCAACCATCTGCGCACTGATACTCACCCCGCCGCACACCACGATCACCACGTTCCGGGCGCTGGCAATTGCCGGGTGGTCCAAGTAGCCAATGGCCAACGAAACCCCGCACGCCGGCTCGACCAACTGGCGCAGGTCGCTGGCATAACGCACTACGCCCATGATCGCCTCGTCGTCACTCAGCACCACGCATTCGTGGGCAAAATCCAGGATGTGCTGCACCGGCCAGGCCGCCACCTGGGCGGCGCCGAGGGATGTCGCGACCGTATCGATTCGCGGCAACCTGACGGGGTGCCCGGCAGCCAGCGCCGCCGAAAAGGACGCCGCGCCCCGGGTCTCGCAGGCGACGATCCGGCAGTCCATGCGGCCATGGCGGATCAAGCCGGTGAGGATACCCGCCAGCAAGCCACCGCCTCCAACCGACGTCACCACGGTATCGACCTGAGGACAGTCCTCGAGGATTTCATCGATCATGCTGCTGTGCCCTTCCCACAACACCGGATGATCAAAGGCCGGCACGTACTCAGTGTGTGCGCCCCGTGACAGCTCCACGGCTTTTTGATTGGCATCGTCCCAGACCTCGCCATGCACGATCACCTCGGCACCGGTGTTGCGGATTCTGGCGCGGGTGGCTTCCGCGGTGGTCTGCGGCACCACGATGCAGGCTTCCAGGCCCAGGCTGGCGGCGGCCACGGCAGTGGCGAAACCGGCATTGCCACCGGAAGGGCAAACCACTTTGCGTTTGCCCTGGGCCTTGGCCTGGCTGCACAGCAGGCCCATGCCGCGCAGTTTGAACGAACCGCTGGGTTGCAGGTTTTCCAGCTTGAGCCAGATTCGCCGGTTCGGGGTCGACAGGGCTGGGTGCAGAATCAGCGGCGTTCTGATGTGAAGCATGGTGGCTCCCTTTAGCAGGCCCACGGCTCGTTGAAATATTCAATGCGCCGAGGGTGAACGGTGCTTAATCAAGCGTAGTCCACCCTGCCCCTTCGTCTCAGCGATAACGCGGTGCCGCCGTGGAATCGGCGCAATGCCCGGACCGACACCTACACTGTGTCGTATGTCCCTTGGGAGGTCAGTCATGAAAATCTCGGCCAGGCTGGCGTTTTTCGCCATCGTCGTCACCCTCGCCTACCTCGGGCTCGCGGTGTGGGGGCTGGGCGGGTTTGCGGCGTTTTTCTCCCATGCACCGCTGGTGGTCGTTGTGCTGGCAACCTTGGTGATGGCGATCGCTTCTCTGTTTACCGAGGTCAACCTGAGTTCAGGCGAACGTGAAGACCGGGCCAATCGCTGGGTGCTTCCGGTTTTCGGGGTGATCGGAGTATTGAGCGGTTTTTTGCCGGCCTACACGGACCGGATCGATTTCTGGACCTTCGGTGGCGAGGGCGTTCGCTGGCTTGGCGCGCTGCTGTTCATCATCGGCGGTGCGCTGCGGCTGTGGCCGGTGTTTGTGCTGGGCAAACGCTTCAGTGGGCTGGTGGCGATTCAACCGGGACATCGCCTGGTCACCGACGGGATCTATCGCAACTTGCGCAACCCCAGTTATCTCGGAATGTTGATCACTGCCGTGGGTTGGGCGCTGGCGTTTCGTTCGGGCGTGGGCTTGTTGCTGGCCGCGCTGACCATGATCCCGCTGATGGCGCGTATCCATGCTGAAGAAGCGCTGTTGCGGGCGCAGTTCGGCGGTGAATACGAGGCGTACTGCAGCCGTAGCTGGCGGTTGATCCCCGGGATTTATTAGGCACCAAAGATCCAACGGTGGGAGGGGCTTGCTCGCGAAGAGGCCGTCACATCCAACATTGATGTCGACTGATCGGCCGCCTTCGCGAGCAAGCCCGCTCCCACATTAGATCTCCTGCAGGCGAAGATTGCCGTCGGGATCCACTACTGTGGTTACCGAGTCATAACTGACCAGCGTCGCATGCGCCGTCTCGATCGGGTGAATGTGAGTCGATGTCATGGCAGCTCCTATGTATGGACTCGCCCCCACTGTCTACCCGCTTTCAAAAAAACTGCCGCCCCGTTGCATCTATGTATTAGGCCTATTCGAGGAAGCCGTCATCGGCTTCTGGCCAAAATTGGAAGAGCTCGTGGCATGCCGATTACAGTCAGGCCTCGAAGGCCAGTAGGAG
>NZ_CABVII010000002.1 GCF_902497995.1 Pseudomonas fluorescens
TGGCGACCCTGCCGTATCCGAAGAACTACCCGCTCAAAAGCGTGGATGATGTGTTCAACGGCTAAGCCGTTGTAGCGCTTCAGCCAAAGGCCCCGGCTCACTCTGAGTCGGGGCTTTTTTGTATCTGAGAGTTTTGTATCGTTTGTAAGGGCCTCTTCGCGGGCAAGCCTGGCTCCTACGGGTTACGCGCCAATTTTGATATCGCGTGCAACCTGTAGGAGCGAGGCTTGCCCGCGAAGGCTGCCTGACAGGAACCAAATACTAAAAAGCCCCGCACTTCTTTCGAGGGCGGGGCTTTTCAGTGTGCGGTGATCAGAACAAATCGATCGGTGCCGCTTCATCCGCTGGCAGCGGGCTGCCCGGCGCATTGCCGTTGCCCTGTTCGTTGGCCGACGCTGGCGTGTGCTCGGCCTTGAACAGTTCGAAGTAGGCGCCTGGGGTGCCTGGGGAGGCTGCACGGCCACTGATCGGGTCGACTCGCAGGCTGAGGATGCCTTCCGGTTCTTGCTGCGTATGGGGCGGCTTGTCTTTGAGTGCGGCGCCCATGTAGCTCATCCAGATCGGCAGCGCGACCGTGCCGCCGAACTCCCGGCGACCAAGACTTTCAGGCTGGTCGAAGCCGGTCCAGACGGTGGTCACGTAGTCGGCGTTGTAGCCGGAGAACCAGGCGTCCTTGGATTCGTTGGTGGTGCCGGTCTTGCCTGCAATGTCGCTGCGACCCAAGGCCAGGGCGCGGCGGCCGGTGCCACGTTTGATGACGTCCTCAAGCATGCTGTTGAGGATGAACGTGGTGCGGCCATCGACAATGCGTTCGGCCACGGCCGGTGTGGGAGGCGCTGGCTGGGCAGTCAAGGTTTCGCCTGGCGTTGCGCTGACGGTGAAAGCGTCGGCAGCCGGGACCGGGGCCGCGATGCCGTCGCTGACTGCATTGCCTTTCGGAACGCTTGGCGGGTTGGCGACGAACAGCGTGTCACCGTTGCGGCTTTCGATCTTGTCGATAATGTACGGGGTGATCTTGTAGCCGCCATTGGCGAAAGTACTCCAGCCGGTGGCGATTTCCATGGGCGTCAGGGTGGCGGTACCCAGGGCCAGGGACAGGTTGCGCGGCAGGTCCTGTTTGTTGAAGCCGAACTTGCTGATGTAGTCGATGGTGCGGTCCACGCCCAGTGCTTGCAGCAGACGGATCGACACCAGGTTGCGCGACTTGTAGAGCGCCTCGCGTATGCGGATCGGGCCGAGGAAAGTGTTGGTGTCGTTCTTTGGGCGCCAGACCTTGTCCAGGTATTCGTCGACAAATACGATCGGGGCGTCGTTCACCAGGCTGGAGGCGGTGTAGCCATTATCCAGCGCGGCGCTGTAGACGAACGGCTTGAAACTCGAGCCCGGCTGACGCTTGGCCTGGAGCGCGCGGTTGTAGTTGCTCTGCTCGAAAGCGAAGCCGCCGACCAGCGAACGGATGGCGCCGTTCTGCGGGTCGAGGGACACCAGTGCGCCCTGGGCTTGCGGAATCTGGCTGAACTTCAGTGAGCTGTCTGGCTGGCGCTGGACGCGAATCAGGTCGCCGACCTGAGCCACATCCGACGGCTGCTTGGGATTGGCGCCCATGCTGTTGGTGTTCAGGAACGGACGCGCCCATTTCATGGTGTCCCAGCTGACGTGTCCTTCCCCGGTGCGGGTCAGCACTTGCAGGCCGGTCTTGTCGACCTGAATGACGATGGCCGGCTCAAGGCTGCTGATGGTGCGCTGTTTAGTCAGTTCGGTAGCCCAGGCCTCGCGGGTCTTGCCCGGCAGGCGTGACTCGGGGCCGCGATAGCCATGACGCTGATCGTAGGTCATCAAGCCTTCGTGGACCGCGGTGTTGGCCATTTCCTGCAGGTTGCTCGGCACCGTGGTGGTGACGCGGAAGCCTTCGGTATAGGCATCGCTGCCATAGCGCCCGACCATTTCGGCGCGAGCCATTTCAGCGATGTACGGGGCATTCACTTCCGGGGTCGGTACGTGATAACTGGCGTTGAGCGGCTCGTTGACCGCAGTGGTGTAGTCGGCTTCGGTGATTTTGCCCAGCTTGTACATGCGCCCCAGGATCCAGTCGCGACGCTCCTTGCTGCGGGCCGGATTGGCCAGCGGGTTGAAGCGCGACGGTGCTTTGGGCAGGCCGGCGATCATCGCCATTTGTGCCAGGCTGACGTTTCGAATCGACTTGCCGTAATAGACTTGTGCCGCTGCCTCGATGCCGTAGGCGCGGTTGCCCAGGTAGATTTTGTTCACGTACAACTCAAGGATTTCGTCCTTGGTCAGCTGCCGTTCGATCTGCAGGGCCAGGAGGATTTCGGTGGTCTTGCGCGAGAAGCTGCGTTCGCTGGTGAGGAAAAAATTCTTCGCAACCTGCATAGTGATGGTGCTGCCACCGGACTGGATGTGTCCGCTCTTGATCAGCTGAGTGGCGGCTCGCATCAGGCTGCTGGGGTCGACGCCGTAGTGGTTGGCGAAATTGTCGTCTTCGGCGCTGAGCAAGGCATTGATGAAATTGGGGGGGATGTCGGCAAAACGGATCGGTGTGCGGCGCATTTCACCAAATTCAGCGATCAATTTGTCGTCGCTGCTATACACCCGCAAGGGGATCTGCAACTGAATGCTTCTCAGTGCCTCCACGGAGGGCAGTCCGGGGCTAAGGTATAGAAACGCGCCGCTCAGACCAAGGAGCAGTCCGCAGAAGACGGCGACGATGGACCACCCGAAAAATTTCAGCAGACGAATCAAGGCTTTTGGATATCCAGGGCAAAGAATGAATTAGGCTCAGGGTTCAGGTAAACAGGGAACGACCCGCGCTTGAAGTAAAAGCTGAAAAAAACGCTGGGCATTATAAGCATTTTTCCGTCGAGGGCGTCATTTGCGCTGCTGTCAAGACGGGTGGTTTGAACGCAATGCATATTACGGAGTCCGTAACTCACGGAAAGTCATAGGGAATGGGTAGTGCTAGGACTCTTCAATAAAAAGGCCAATACGCTTCTGGGGATCGACATCAGTTCCACGTCGGTAAAGCTGCTGGAGCTGAGCCGCCAGGGCGATCGCTATCGGGTCGAGGCCTATGCGGTTGAACCGCTGCCCTCAAGCGCGGTGGTCGAGAAAAATATCGCCGAACTCGAAGGCGTGGGCCAGGCGCTTTCACGCGTGCTGCTCAAGGCCAAGACCAGCCTCAGGAACGTCGCCGTGGCCGTGGCCGGTTCCGCAGTGATCACCAAGACCATCGAGATGGATGCCGGTCTTTCCGACGACGAGATGGAAAACCAGCTGAAGATCGAGGCCGATCAATACATCCCTTATCCATTGGACGAAGTCGCGATCGACTTTGAAGTCCAGGGCGTGTCGGCGCGCAGCTCCGAGCGGGTCAATGTGCTGCTGGCGGCGTGTCGCAAGGAGAATGTCGAAGTTCGTGAAGCAGCCTTGGCCCTGGCCGGCCTGACAGCTCGGGTGGTCGACGTCGAGGCCTATGCGCTGGAGCGTTCGTACGGCCTGCTGACGCGTCATCTGGCGGCCTCTCAAGAGGGACTGACGGTGGCGGTGGTCGACATCGGTGCCACCATGACCACGCTGAGCGTGCTGCACAACGGGCGCATCATCTATACCCGCGAGCAATTGTTCGGCGGTCGTCAGCTGACGGAAGAAATCCAGCGGCGTTATGGACTGACGCTCGAGCAGGCGGGGCTGGCGAAGAAACAGGGCGGTCTGCCGGACGATTACGTCAGTGAGGTACTGCAGCCATTTCGCGAGGCGCTGGTGCAGCAGGTGTCCCGTTCATTACAGTTTTTCTTCGCCTCCGGTCAGTACAACTCGGTCGATCACATTCTGTTGGCCGGCGGTACCGCTTCGGTCTCGGGGCTGGACCGGTTGATCGAGCAACGTTTGGGCACACCCACGCAAGTGGCCAACCCCTTCTTCGATATGACCCTGAGCAGCAAGGTCAACGCCGGTGCCCTGGCCAGTGATGCCCCGGCATTGATGATTGCCTGCGGGCTGGCCCTCAGGAGTTTCGACTGATGGCGCGGATCAATCTTCTACCCTGGCGCGAGGAGCTGCGTGAGGCGCGTCGCAAGCGCTTTTTGCTGGCGCTGGTCGGTGTGCTGGTGGGTTCGGTGGGGGCGGTGCTGATTGCGGACCAGCTCATCAAAGGCGCCATCGATCGACAAATCGCCCGTAACGACTACATCGGCAAGCAGATTGCCGTGGTCGATGAGCGGATCAACAAGATCAGCGACCTCAAGGCCCGACGCCAGCAACTGGTCGAGCGCATGCGCATCATCCAGGACCTGCAAGGCAATCGTCCCATCAGCGGGCGTATCTTCGACCAGTTGGCGCGTACCTTGCCGGATGGCGTTTACTTCACCGAAGTGAAAATGGCCGGCAAAACCTTGTCCATTGCAGGCGCGGCGCAATCCAACAATCGAGTTTCAGACCTGATGCGCAATCTGGATGCGTCCGACTGGTTCGAAGCGCCCAACCTCACGGAAGTCAAAGCGACCACCGCCGGTCAGCTGGAGCAGGCCAATGTTTTTCAGTTGACTGTTCGTCAGACCCAGCCGGCTGTGGAGAGCGCCAAATGAGGCTGTCCGAATGGTTCGAAGGCCTGCGCAAGATCGATATCAACGATCTGGATACCAACAACATGGGCTCCTGGCCGCCGGCGATCAAGGCATTGGTGGCTGTCCTGCTGATGGTATTGGTGCTGGCGCTGGGGTACAGCTTTTACGTCAGCGATCTGGAGGATCACCTCGATCTCAAGCGCGAGGAAGAGTCGACACTCAAGGAGCAATTCGCCACCAAAGCCCACATGGCAGCGAATCTGGAACTGTATACCCAGCAGATGAAGGAAATGGAGAACTCTTTTGGCGTGCTGCTGCGGCAATTGCCCAGTGACACCGAAGTACCCGGCCTGCTGGAGGACATCACACGCACCGGCCTGGGCAGTGGCCTGGAGTTCGAAGAGATCAAGTTGTTGCCGGAGGCCTCCCGGCAGTTCTACATCGAGCTGCCGATCCAGATCACCGTCACCGGTGCCTACCATGACCTGGCCACCTTCGTCAGTGGCGTAGCGGGACTGCCACGAATTGTCACCCTGCATGACTTCGAGATTGTGCCGGCCAACCCCGAGGGCGGGCCGAGGTTGCGTATGAGCATCCTTGCCAAGACTTACCGCTACAACGACAACGGGCTGCAAAAATGAGCCCGATTCGTTGTGTATCGATGATTGTATTCATCGCCGGCCTGGCCGGTTGTGGCGGCGACAACGACGTCAGTGACCTCGATGCCTACATGAACGAAGTGCGCTTGCGAGCGCCGGGCAAGATTGAACCCACCCCGACATTCCGGTCTTACCCCACATTCACCTACAGCGCCGCCAACCTGAGAAGTCCGTTTTCCAGGCAGATCAGGGTCGATCTGGCGGGTCAGAAACACGGCTCGCGCAACGTCAAGCCCGACCCTGGCCGGGTCAAGCAATACCTCGAAGGTTTCAACATCGAGCAGTTTGAAATGGTCGGCACCCTCTCCAATGCGACGGGTTCCTTTGCGCTGCTGCGCGGAGCGGGCGGTGTGCATCGGTTGAAAGTCGGCGATTACCTGGGACGTAACGATGGACGGATCGTCGCCATCAGCGGCTCACAGGTCGATGTGGTCGAAATCGTTCCAGACGGCGAAGGCGCCTGGCTGGAGCGGCCGCGGACCATCCCTTTGAAAGAGCACTCATAGTGGAACTCGAATAATGAACAGGATTTTCTCCACCCTCGGTACTTCGCTATGGATAGCGCTGCTGTCGCCGATGGTACTAGCGGCCAACCTCAAGACGCTGGATGTCGCGGCGTTACCGGGAGACCGCGTCGAGTTGAAGTTGTCCTTCGATGGACCGCCCCCGACGCCCCGAGGCTACACGACGGAATCGCCGGCACGGATTGCACTGGATCTGCCCGGCGTGGTCAGTCAACTGAAGAGCAAGAATCGTGAGCTGGGGGGCGGCAATGCCCGAAGCGCCACGGTAGTGGAGGCCAAGGACCGCACGCGGTTGATCATCAATCTGACTCAGTTGACCCCGTATGACGCGCGGGTCGAAGGCAACACGCTGTTCGTGGTTGTCGGGCAAGGCGCCGCGAAGGCCGCGTCCCGGCCCGCCAGTGCGCCTCGTGCCGCCACTGCAACGCCAGCCCCGGCCAAGGCTTATGCGCCGGTGGGCAAAGCCATCCGGGGCGTGGATTTCCAGCGCGGCACCCAGGGCGAAGGCAATGTGGTCATCGATCTGTCGGACCCCTCCATCGCCCCGGATATTCAGGAGCGCGACGGCAAGATCATTCTCGGTTTCGCCAGGACACAGCTGCCCGAGCCATTGCGGGTGCGCCTGGACGTCAAGGACTTCGCCACGCCAGTGCAGTTCGTCAATGCCAGCGCCACGGGCGATCGGGCCACCATCAGCATCGAGCCCAGCGGTGCTTTTGACTATTCGACCTATCAGACCGACAACAAGCTGACGGTCAGCATCCGGCCGATGACCGTCGACGACCTGCAAAAACGCAACGCCGAGCGTTTCGCCTACACCGGTGAAAAACTCTCGCTGAATTTCCAGGACATCGATGTGCGCTCGGTGCTGCAACTGATCGCCGATTTCACCAACCTCAACCTGGTGGCCAGCGACACGGTGCAGGGCGGCATCACCCTGCGTTTGCAGAACGTGCCGTGGGACCAGGCGCTGGATCTGGTGCTGAAAACCAAAGGCCTGGATAAACGCAAGATCGGCAACGTGCTGCTGGTAGCGCCCGCCGATGAGATTGCCGCGCGCGAACGCCAGGAGCTCGAGTCGCAGAAGCAGATTGCCGAACTGGCGCCGTTACGTCGCGAGCTGCTGCAAGTCAACTATGCCAAGGCAAAGGACATCGCCGAGCTGTTCAAGTCAGTGACCAACAAACAGGCGGAAACGGATGAGCGGGGCTCGATTACCGTGGATGAACGGACTAACAACATCATTGCCTACCAGACCCAGGACCGCCTTGACGAGCTTCGCCGTATCGTTGCGCAACTGGATATTCCGGTACGGCAGGTGATGATCGAGGCGCGAATCGTCGAAGCCAATGTCGACTACGACAAAAGCCTTGGCGTGCGCTGGGGCGGTTCGGTGCAGAACAAGGGCAACTGGAACACGTCCGGGGTCAGCAACGGCTCGTCGACCACCATTGGTACGCCGGGCAGCACCAGCACCAATTCGCCGTTTGTCGACCTGGGCGCCGCTGGCAATACCTCCGGGCTCGGCATCGCGTTCATCACTGACAACGTGTTGCTGGACCTGGAGCTGACCGCGATGGAAAAGACCGGTAACGGCGAAATCGTCTCGCAGCCCAAGGTGGTCACGTCCGACAAGGAAACCGCGAAAATTCTCAAGGGCACTGAAATTCCCTATCAGGAAGCCAGTTCCAGCGGCGCCACGTCGGTATCGTTCAAGGAGGCCTCGCTGTCGCTGGAAGTGACGCCGCAAATCACCCCGGACAACCGGATCATCATGGAGGTCAAGGTCACCAAGGACGAGCCGGATTACCTGAACAAGGTCCAGGATGTACCGCCGATCAAGAAAAACGAGGTCAATGCCAAGGTGCTGGTCAATGACGGCGAGACCATCGTTATTGGTGGGGTTTTCTCAAATACTCAGAGTAAGGTTGTAGATAAGGTGCCATTTCTCGGCGATGTGCCGTATCTTGGCCGCCTTTTCCGGCGTGACGTGGTTTCGGAGAAAAAATCCGAGCTGCTGGTATTTCTCACTCCGCGTATCATGAACAATCAGGCGATTGCTGTGAGTCATTGATTCTGTGCGAAATTTGATTCTTGTTGGACCGATGGGGGCTGGAAAAAGCACCATCGGCCGTTTGCTGGCCAAAGAGCTGCGCCTGCCGTTCAAGGATTCCGATAAGGAAATTGAACTGCGCACGGGCGCCAATATCCCGTGGATTTTCGATAAGGAAGGCGAACCGGGCTTTCGTGACCGCGAGCAGGCGATTATTGCCGAGCTGTGCGGCTGCGATGGCGTGGTGCTGGCGACCGGTGGCGGCGCGGTAATGCGCGAAGCCAATCGTCGGGCGCTGCATGCCGGTGGTCGGGTGGTTTATCTGCACGCGTCCGTCGAGCAGCAAGTCGGTCGCACCTCGCGTGATCGCAACCGGCCACTGCTGCGTACCGCCGATCCGGCCAAGACCCTTCGGGACCTGTTGGCGATTCGCGATCCGCTTTATCGGGAAATCGCCGATCTGGTGGTGGAAACCGATGAGCGACCGCCGCGAATGGTCGTGCTCGATATTCTCGAGCGCTTGCAGCAGCTACCTCCCCGTTAAAGCGCGGCGCGAAATGCGCTATCCTCGAGCGCTGTCATGACCGCTCAAGGTTGTGGCGGATGGCTACCGAACGGCGTCACACCAGCAGGCGCCGTGGATATTGGATAATTCAAGGCAGGACGCCTGCTTCCATCTTCACTGTGGGGACACATGCAGACACTCAAGGTTGATCTAGGCGAGCGCAGCTACCCGATTCATATTGGCGAAGGTTTGTTGGATCAGCCTGAGCTGCTGGCCCCGCATATTCGCGGACGGCAAGTGGCGATCATCTCCAACGAGACCGTTGCGCCGCTCTACCTCGAGCGTCTGACCCGCAGCCTCGCACCGTTCTCGGTGATATCCGTGGTCCTGCCCGACGGCGAAGCCTTCAAGACCTGGGAAACCCTGCAGCTGATTTTCGACGGCCTGCTGACCGCACGCCACGACCGTCGCACCACGGTGATTGCCCTCGGTGGCGGCGTCATTGGTGACATGGCCGGTTTTGCTGCCGCCTGCTACCAGCGCGGCGTCGATTTCATCCAGGTCCCGACCACTTTGCTGTCGCAAGTCGACTCTTCGGTGGGCGGCAAGACCGGGATCAATCATCCGCTGGGCAAGAACATGGTCGGCGCCTTCTATCAGCCGAACGTGGTGCTGATCGATACCGCCACCCTCAACACTCTGCCGGCCCGCGAGCTGTCCGCCGGGCTGGCGGAAGTCATCAAATACGGGCTGATCTGCGATGAGCCGTTCCTGACCTGGCTTGAAGAAAACGTCGATCGCCTGCGTGCCCTGGATCAGGTCGCCCTGACCTACGCCATCGAACGTTCTTGCGCGGCCAAGGCGGCGGTGGTCGGTGCCGACGAGAAGGAGACTGGCGTTCGTGCCACGTTGAACCTGGGTCACACCTTCGGCCACGCGATCGAAACCCATATGGGCTATGGTGTCTGGTTGCATGGTGAGGCAGTCGCTGCTGGCACCGTAATGGCTTTGCAGATGTCCGCACTTCTGGGCTGGATCAGCGAGCAGGAGCGCGATCGCGGCATCCGCCTGTTCCAGCGCGCCGGTCTGCCGGTCATCCCGCCTGAAGAGATGACTGAAGCCGATTTTCTCGAACACATGGCAATTGACAAGAAAGTGATCGACGGACGTTTACGCCTGGTGCTGCTGCGCCACATGGGCGAAGCAGTGGTGACCGACGATTATCCGAAAGAGGTTTTACAGGCCACGCTGGGGGCGGATTACCGCGCCCTGGCTCAGCTTAAAGGTTAATAAGATCCCGATGACTAGTTTGCATGCCGACGAGGCGTTCCTCGGCCATTACCAGTTGAGCCATGACCCTTTCGCTCCACGGGTGCCTGGCTTCAAATTTTTCCCGGCCCAGCGCAAGCCGGTGCTGGGACAGCTGCACCACCTCGCGCGCTATAGCCAGTTGCTGCTGGTGGTCACCGGCCCGCAAGGCAGTGGCAAGACCCTGTTGCGTCAGGCCCTGGTGGCCAGTACCAACAAGCAGTCGGTACAGAGTGTGGTGGTTTCCGCCCGTGGTGCCGGCGACGCAACCGGCGTGCTGCATCAGGTGGCTCAGGCGTTGAACGTTGCGCAGCCCGAGATCGGTGCGATTCTGGCTCAAGTGGTGCAACTGGCGCTCACGGGGCAGGAAGTCTACCTGCTGGTGGATGATGCCGAGCAACTCGACGAGTCCGCGCTGGAGGCTTTGATGGCCCTGGGCGCGGGTGCGCCGGAAGGTCGTCCCCATGTGTTCCTGTTCGGCGAGTCCTCGCTGATTGCGCAGCTTGATGCGTTGAGCCTTGAGGAAGAGCGTTTTCACGTCATCGAGTTGCAGCCCTACACTGAAGAGGAAACCCGCGAATATCTGGACCAGCGGCTCGAGGGCGCCGGTCGGGGTATCGAACTTTTCACCGCGAAACAGATCTCTGATATTCACGAAAGCTCCGACGGTTGGCCTGGCACCATCAACCAGGTTGCCCGCGATGCAATGATCGAAGCCATGATTGCCAGCCGCTCAGCGGTCAAGCGTCCAAGTATGGGGTTCAATATGCCGAAGAAACACGTATTGGCGATTTCCGCCGTTGTCGTGGTCGCGGTAGCCGCCGCCTGGTTGATGCCGGGTCGCAGCAAAGCGCCGACCACTGGCGCACCTTCCAGCGAACAGGCACAACTGCCGCCCGGTCAGGGCGCGCCGCAACCTGACAGCGACGGTGCTCCGACCATGGAATTCAACGGTAATTCGCAACCGATGCCGTTGCCGCTGGTCGGTAACTCGCAGCCGGTCATGCGCGGTCCCCTGGCCGAAGCGGCCGGCGGCATCACCGAAGGCGACGACGGCGTGCCGGTAGAAGGATCCAGCGCTACGCCGCCGACCGTTACGACGATTGCGCCGCCTGCCGGCGTCCAGCCAGGTCCGGCGCCGATATCGGCGGCCAAGCCAGCGCCTGCTCCGATTCAGGTCGCGACGGCCAAGCCAGCCCCGGCGCCTGCTGCGAAGCCGGCCCCAGTCCCAGCCCCGGCCAAGCCAGCCGCTGCGGCCGCCAAGCCTGCGGAGAAGCCAGTCACCGTGGCCAAAGCCGCTGGTGGCACCTGGTACGCAGGACAAGCGCCGGGCAACTACGTGGTGCAGATCCTCGGCACCAGTTCCGAAGCGACCGCGCAAAACTTCGTGAAAGAGCAGGGCGGCGAGTACCGTTATTTCAAGAAAGTGCTCAACGGCAAACCGCTTTATGTCATCACCTATGGCAACTTCGCCAACCGCGATGCAGCCCTTTCCGCCATCAAGGCCTTGCCAGCGAAGGTTCAGGCTGGTAAACCTTGGCCTCGCACTGTCGCCAGCGTCCAACAGGAACTGGCAGCAACTCGCTGAAGATTCGGCGGCCTTACCCAGGCCGCCTCTCCAGGCACCTCAAAATTTCTGCAAGCGCGCTGGCCTCACAGGCCGCGTGCCTTGTGGTGTCTGCGTCACAGTAGTCTTTGAGTCGTAGCGGTCAAAATTAAAAATGTTTTGACTAGCACGGTAGATAGCTTTAAACCTTTCACAAATGCGACATAGATTTACGACATTTCGTCGTCGAATTTGTGAGCCTCTGTGTCGGTGTGTACAATGACCTCCCTTTTGCCCCTGCAAAGCTGGCGTACGTTCGGCGCGGACGGCAAGTGGTTGAATTGAAAAGAAATTTGCCCCGATATGGGGCAGCCTGGTGAGAAAGTGTCTATGAAAGCAGGTCTGTACCAACCAGATGAATTCAAGGATAACTGCGGTTTCGGCCTGATAGCCCATATGCAGGGCGAGCCCAGTCATACCCTTTTGCAAACGGCCGTCGAGGCCCTGACCTGCATGACCCACCGCGGTGGGATCAACGCCGACGGCAAGACCGGTGACGGTTGCGGTCTGCTGATTCAAAAGCCGGATGTGTTCCTGCGTGCGATCGCCCAGGAAACCTTCGGCGTCGCACTGCCCAAGCAATATGCCGTGGGCATGGTCTTCTTCAACCAGGATCCGGTAAAAGCCGAAGCCGCTCGCGAGAACATGAACCGCGAGATCCTGGCTGAAGGCCTGACCCTGGTCGGCTGGCGCAAAGTGCCGATCGACACCAGCGTCCTCGGCCGCCTGGCCCTCGAGCGCCTGCCGCAGATCGAGCAGGTGTACATCGGCGGTGAAGGCCTGAGCGACCAGGACATGGCCGTCAAGCTGTTCACCTCCCGTCGTCGCTCGTCCGTGGCCAACGCCGCCGACACCGACCACTACGTGTGCAGCTTTTCCCACAAGACCATCATTTACAAAGGCCTGATGATGCCGGCGGACTTGACCGCCTTCTATCCGGACCTGAGCGATGAGCGCCTGCAAACCTCGATTTGCGTGTTCCACCAGCGCTTCTCCACCAACACTCTGCCGAAATGGCCGCTGGCTCAACCGTTCCGCTTCCTGGCGCACAACGGCGAGATCAACACCATCACCGGCAACCGCAACTGGGCCGTGGCCCGTCGCACCAAGTTCACCAACGATCTGATGGACCTGGAAGAACTCGGCCCGCTGGTCAACCGCGTAGGTTCCGATTCCTCGAGCATGGACAACATGCTGGAGCTGATGGTCACCGGTGGCATCGACCTGTTCCGTGGCGTACGGATGATCATTCCGCCTGCGTGGCAGAACGTCGAGACCATGGACCCGGATCTGCGGGCGTTCTACGAATACAACTCGATGCACATGGAGCCGTGGGACGGCCCGGCCGGCGTGGTCATGACCGACGGTCGTTACGCGGTGTGCCTGCTCGACCGTAACGGTCTGCGCCCGGCGCGTTGGGTCACCACCAAGAACGGCTTCATCACCCTGGCCTCGGAAATCGGTGTCTGGAACTACCAGCCTGAAGACGTGATCGCCAAGGGTCGCGTGGGACCTGGCCAAATCTTTGCCGTGGACACCGAAACCGGTCAGATCCTCGACACCGATGCCATCGACAACCGCTTGAAGTCGCGTCATCCGTACAAGCAATGGCTGCGCAAGAATGCCCTGCGCATCCAGGCGACCATGGAAGACAACGACCACGGTTCGGCGTTCTACGACGTCGACCAGCTCAAGCAATACATGAAGATGTACCAGGTCACGTTCGAAGAACGTGATCAAGTGCTGCGTCCGCTCGGCGAGCAAGGCTATGAAGCCGTCGGCTCGATGGGCGACGATACGCCGATGGCCGTGTTGTCCCAGCGCGTGCGCACGCCGTACGACTATTTCCGCCAGCAGTTCGCCCAGGTCACCAACCCGCCGATCGACCCGCTGCGCGAAGCGATCGTGATGTCGCTGGAGATCTGCCTCGGTGCCGAGCGCAACATCTTCCAGGAGTCGCCGGAACACGCCTCGCGCGTGATCCTCAGTTCGCCGGTCATTTCCCCGGCCAAGTGGCGCTCGCTGATGAACCTCGATCGTCCGGGCTTCGAACGCCAGATCATCGACCTCAACTACGACGAGAGCGTCGGCCTCGAAGCCGCGGTGCGCAACGTCGCCGATCAGGCTGAAGAAGCCGTGCGCGCCGGCCGCACCCAGATCGTGCTGAGTGACCGTCACATTGCCCCGGGCAAGTTGCCGATCCACGCGTCCCTGGCGACCGGCGCGGTGCACCATCGCCTGACCGAAAAAGGTCTGCGTTGCGACTCCAACATCCTGGTGGAAACCGCGACCGCTCGCGATCCGCATCACTTCGCGGTGTTGATCGGTTTCGGTGCCTCTGCCGTCTATCCGTTCCTGGCCTACGAAGTGCTGGGCGACCTGATCCGTACCGGTGAAGTGCTGGGCGACCTCTACGAGGTGTTCAAGAACTACCGTAAAGGCATCACCAAGGGCCTGCTCAAGATCCTGTCGAAGATGGGTATCTCGACCATCACGTCGTACCGTGGTGCGCAGTTGTTCGAAGCCATCGGCCTGTCCGAGGAAGTCTGCAACCTGAGCTTCCGTGGCGTGCCGAGCCGCATCAAGGGTGCGCGTTTCGTCGACATCGAAGCCGAGCAGAAAGCCCTGGCCACCGAAGCCTGGAGCCCGCGCAAGCCGATCCAGCAGGGTGGTTTGCTGAAGTTCGTCCACGGTGGCGAGTACCACGCCTACAACCCGGACGTGGTCAACACCCTGCAGGCCGCCGTGCAACAGGGCGACTACAGCAAGTTCAAGGAATACACGTCGCTGGTGGACAACCGCCCGGTGTCGATGATCCGCGACCTTTTGAAAGTCAAAACCCTGGACACGCCGCTGGACATCAGCGAGATCGAACCGCTGGAATCGGTGCTCAAGCGCTTCGACTCCGCGGGCATCTCCCTCGGCGCCTTGTCGCCGGAAGCCCACGAAGCCCTGGCCGAAGCCATGAACCGCCTCGGTGCGCGTTCCAACTCCGGCGAAGGCGGCGAAGACCCGGCGCGCTACGGCACCATCAAGAGCTCGAAAATCAAGCAGGTTGCCACTGGCCGTTTCGGTGTGACCCCGGAATACCTGGTCAACGCTGAAGTGCTGCAGATCAAGGTCGCTCAGGGCGCCAAGCCCGGCGAAGGTGGCCAGTTGCCGGGTGGCAAGGTCAACGGTCTGATCGCCAAGCTGCGTTACGCAGTGCCGGGCGTGACCCTGATCTCGCCGCCGCCGCACCACGACATCTATTCCATCGAAGACTTGTCGCAGCTGATTTTCGACCTGAAACAGGTCAATCCGAAGGCGTTGGTCTCGGTGAAGCTGGTGGCAGAAGCGGGCGTCGGCACCATCGCCGCCGGTGTGGCCAAGGCCTACGCGGACTTGATCACCATTTCCGGTTACGACGGCGGCACCGGTGCATCGCCGCTGACCTCAATCAAATACGCGGGCGCTCCGTGGGAGCTCGGCCTGGCCGAAACCCACCAGACCCTGCGCGGCAACGACCTGCGCGGCAAAGTCCGGGTACAGACCGATGGCGGCCTGAAAACCGGCCTCGACGTGATCAAGGCAGCCATTCTCGGCGCCGAAAGCTTTGGCTTCGGCACCGCGCCAATGATCGCCCTGGGCTGCAAATACCTGCGCATCTGCCACCTGAACAACTGCGCCACCGGCGTCGCGACTCAGAACGAGAAGCTGCGCAAGGATCACTACATCGGCACCGTCGACATGGTGGTGAATTTCTTCACCTACGTCGCCGAAGAAACCCGTGAGTGGCTGGCCAAACTGGGCGTGCGTTCCCTCGAAGAGCTGATCGGTCGTACCGATCTGCTGGACATCCTCGAAGGCCAGACCGCCAAGCAGAATCACCTGGACCTGACTCCGCTGCTGGGCAGCGATCACATCCCGGCAGACAAGCCTCAGTTCTGCCAGGTCGACCGCAACCCGCCGTTCGACAAAGGCCTGCTGGCCGAGAAAATGGTCGATCTGGCCACTTCGGCCATCAACGACATGAGCGGCGCCGATTTTGCCCTGGACATCTGCAACTGCGACCGTTCCATCGGTGCGCGGATTTCCGGAGAAATCGCGCGCAAGTACGGCAACCAGGGCATGGCAAGTGCGCCGATCACCTTCCGCTTCAATGGGACGGCCGGTCAGAGCTTCGGTGTGTGGAACGCCGGTGGCTTGAACATGTATCTGCAAGGCGATGCCAACGACTACGTCGGCAAAGGCATGACCGGCGGCAAACTGGTCATCGTTCCGCCGAAGGGCAGCGTGTACAAGACTCAGGACAGTGCCATCATCGGCAACACCTGCCTGTATGGTGCGACCGGCGGCAAGCTGTTCGCTGCTGGCACCGCAGGCGAGCGCTTCGCGGTGCGTAACTCCGGTGCACACACCGTGGTTGAAGGCACGGGCGATCACTGCTGCGAATACATGACCGGTGGTTTCGTCTGCGTCCTGGGCAAGACCGGTTACAACTTCGGCTCAGGCATGACCGGTGGTTTCGCCTACGTACTCGACCAGGACAACTCTTTCGTTGACCGGGTCAACCACGAACTGGTGGAAATCCAGCGGATCAGCGGTGAGGCGATGGAAGCCTATCGCAGCCACCTGCAACGCGTGCTGAACGAATACGTTGAGGAAACCGACAGCGAGTGGGGTCGTAACCTCGCTGAAAACCTCGATGACTATTTGCGTCGTTTCTGGCTCGTCAAACCTAAGGCGGCGAGCTTGAAAACGTTGCTCTCCAGTACTCGTGCCAGTCCGCAATGACGCAGCTGCAAGTCGCAAGCTTCAAGCGACAAGCTTGAAGCGGCGCGCGGTGTAGCAGGTGAATTTGATTTTCTTGCAGCTTCAAGCGTGTAGCTTGAAGCTGTCGTGTATGAGGTTTTGAAGCATGGCTGAACGTCTGAATAACGACTTCCAGTTCATCGACGTCGGGCGCAAAGATCCGAAGAAGAAACTGTTGCGTCAACGCAAGAAAGAGTTCGTGGAGATCTACGAACCGTTCAAACCCCAGCATTCGGCCGACCAGGCCCACCGCTGCCTGGGTTGCGGTAACCCGTATTGCGAATGGAAGTGCCCGGTGCACAACTTCATTCCCAACTGGCTGAAGCTGGTGGCCGAGGGCAACATCCTCCAGGCCGCCGAGCTGTCGCACCAGACCAACACCCTGCCGGAAGTCTGCGGCCGGGTGTGTCCGCAGGATCGTCTGTGCGAGGGTGCCTGCACCCTCAATGACGGTTTCGGCGCGGTGACCATCGGTTCGGTCGAGAAGTACATCACCGACACCGCGTTCGCCATGGGCTGGCGCCCGGACATGTCCAAGGTCAAGCCGACCGGCAAGCGTGTTGCCATTATCGGCGCAGGCCCTGCCGGCCTGGGGTGTGCCGACGTGCTGGTGCGCGGCGGCGTGACTCCGGTGGTGTTTGACAAGAACCCGGAAATCGGTGGTCTGCTGACCTTTGGCATCCCCGAGTTCAAGCTGGAAAAGACCGTGCTGAGCAATCGCCGCGAAGTCTTCACCGGCATGGGCATCGAGTTCCGTCTGAACACCGAAGTGGGCAAGGACGTGACCGTCGAGCAACTGCTCGAAGAATACGATGCCGTGTTCATGGGCATGGGCACTTACACATACATGAAGGGCGGCTTTGCCGGCGAGGACCTGCCGGGCGTGCATGACGCTTTGGACTTCCTGATCGCTAACGTCAACCGCAACCTGGGCTTTGAAAAGTCGCCGGAAGATTTCGTCGACATGAAAGGCAAGAAGGTGGTGGTACTGGGCGGCGGCGACACGGCGATGGACTGCAACCGGACCTCGATTCGCCAGGGCGCCAAGTCGGTGACCTGTGCCTATCGTCGCGACGAAGCGAACATGCCGGGCTCGCGTAAAGAAGTGAAGAACGCCAAGGAAGAAGGCGTGAAATTCCTCTACAACCGCCAGCCAATCGCGATTGTCGGTGAAGACCGCGTCGAAGGCGTAAAGGTGGTCGAGACCCGTCTCGGCGAACCGGATGCCCGTGGCCGTCGCAGCCCCGAGCCGATCCCGGGCTCCGAAGAGATCATCCCGGCGGACGCCGTGGTCATCGCCTTCGGTTTCCGTCCGAGCCCGGCGCCGTGGTTCGAACAGTTCAGCATCCAGACCGACAGCCAGGGCCGCGTCGTGGCGCCGGAACAAGGTCAGTACAAGCACCAGACCAGCAACCCGAAAATCTTCGCCGGTGGCGATATGGTTCGCGGGTCTGACCTGGTGGTGACGGCGATCTTCGAAGGGCGTAATGCCGCTGAAGGGATCCTGGATTACCTGGGCGTGTAAATCTGCTGGATCGGCGTCGCTCCATTCGCGGGCAAGCCTCGCTCCTACAGGTTAATCACACACCCGTAGGAGCGAGGCTTGCCCGCGAAGGGGCCGGTCGCGTCAACGTAGATCGAGCATTAAACCGCGACAAATTGACCCGATAGACAAAAGGCGCGGCTCTTGCCGTGCCTTTTGCGCCCGGCTCTGAGAAAATGCCCGCACTTTTTTTCCGGATGCCGACATGACTGCCCTGAAGAACGACCGTTTCCTTCGTGCCCTGCTCAAGCAACCCGTAGACGTCACCCCCGTGTGGATGATGCGTCAGGCCGGTCGCTACCTGCCTGAATACCGCGCCAGCCGCGCCAAGGCCGGCGACTTCATGAGCCTGTGCATGAACCCGGAGTTCGCTTGCGAAGTCACGATGCAGCCGCTCGACCGCTATCCACAGCTGGACGCGGCGATCCTGTTCTCCGACATCCTCACTATCCCCGACGCGATGGGCCAGGGCCTGTACTTCGAAACCGGTGAAGGTCCACGCTTCAAGAAAGTCGTCAGCACGATGGCCGACATCGAAGCCCTGCCGATCCCTGATCCACACAAAGACCTCGGCTACGTCATGGACGCGGTCAGCACCATTCGCCGCGAACTGAACGGCCGCGTGCCGCTGATTGGCTTTGCCGGCAGCCCGTGGACCCTGGCTACCTACATGGTCGAAGGCGGCTCGTCGAAAGACTACCGCAAGACCAAAACCATGCTCTACGACAACCCGCAAGCCTTGCACCTGCTGCTCGACAAACTCGCGCAGACGGTCACCAGCTACCTCAACGGGCAGATCATGGCCGGCGCGCAAGCGGTGCAAATCTTCGACAGTTGGGGCGGCAGCCTCTCGGCGGCGGCGTACCAGGAATTCTCCCTGGCCTACATGCGCAAAATCGTCAGCGGCCTGATCCGCGAGCACGAAGGCCGCAAGGTGCCGGTCATCCTGTTCACCAAGAACGGCGGCCTGTGGTTGGAAAGCATCGCCGACGCTGGCGCCGATGCGTTGGGGCTGGACTGGACCTGCGACATCGGCAGCGCCCGTTCTCGCGTCGGCGATAAAGTTGCGCTGCAAGGCAACATGGACCCGACCGTGCTCTACGCCAAGCCTGAAGCCATTCGTGCCGAAGTCGGGCGGATTCTCGCCAGCTACGGCAAGGGCAGCGGCCACGTGTTCAACCTCGGCCACGGCATCACCCCGGAAGTCGATCCGGAACACGCCGGTGCGTTCTTGCGCGCGGTGCATGAGCTGTCGGCGCAATATCACGAATAACGGTATCTGACGTTATTTAAAAGCCTGTCCGGACCTGTGCCGGACAGGCTTTTTTGTGCACTGTTGAAATGATTCCTACCTGGAGTGGTTCTGTCTGTACGAATGTTTTCGCTCTGTATCAGATAGATGAACGCAGAGACCTTTCCCGCGTCTTGTGAAGATTTGCCCTACATAGAAATTGCCCCCATCCCCGTAAGGTTCCAGCCCCGAGTTCGGTGCAGTCAGCACTGAGCGATATCGCAACTATTGGCGTTACATCTGCGCCTTAACTTCGATAAGCAGTCTGGAATACATTATGAAAATCAATTTCGAAAAGAGAAGTGCGTTAACCGCCTGCACTTCTTCAATGATCCTGTTATCGGCCATGCTGGCATCACAAACCGTTTCCGCTCACGGCTATCTGGAAACACCCCCATCGCGGGCATTGCTTTGCCAAAAAGGCGTAAACACCAACTGTGGCGGCGCCCAATACGAACCGCAAAGCGTCGGTGAAACCTTCAAAGGCTTCCCGGCAGGCGTTGGCGGTGCTCCTTTGCAGGGGCCGGTCGATGGCAAGATCGCCAGTGGCGGTCACTCGTTGTTCTCCGCGCTGGACGCTCAGTCCGCCACCCGTTGGCAGTTGACCGAAATCAAGGATCGCAACATCGATTTCCAGTGGCGCTACACCGCCGTTCACCCTGCGACCAAGCACGAATACTTCATCACACGCAACGGCTGGAACCCGAACGAATCGCTGAAACGCGTCTCCTTCGAAAGCACGCCGTTCTGCACGGTCGATGGCGGTAACCAGAAGCCAGCGAACAGTGACAAGCACAGCTGCACCCTCCCTGACGACAAGTCCGGCCACCACGTCATCCTGGCGGTCTGGACAGTCGGTGACACCGACGCGGCGTTCTATAACCCGGCCGATGTGAACATCCTTGCCGAGCCATCGCTGCCAGGTGGCTGGTCCGCTGTCGGGAATATCGCACCGTCGACCACATTGTTGGTCGGTGACAAGGTCAAGGCCCGCGCGTTCTCGGCCGATGGCGAGAGCCCGAAGTACAGCGTCGAAATATCCATCGACAACGTAGAGGAAGGTTCGCCAAACAACACGTCATTCAAGCTGGCCGAAAAAATCAACGCCACCCACACGCTTATCCGCGCCGGTGTTCGTGACGAAAACGGAAACATCGAGCCGGTCAAGGGTAAGAACAGTCTGTACGCGCAAAAAGAAAGCGGCGTAACCCGTTACGAAGTTCAGCTGGACATGAAGGAAGACACCGCGGCTCGCATGTCGGTGGCCTCTCAGCAGGCCGAATACGTGCTGGAAAAAGGCTTGGCCAAGGTCCAGTTCGGCATGATCTCGAACCGTAAAATGAACGTGGAAGCGACCTTGCTCGACGAAAACAACAAGCAGGTTGGCACCACCTCTGCACAGGTGGACAGCGGCTCGACGTCACTGACCCTGGATGTTCGCAGCAATCCTGGTAAACACACCCTGACATTGGTCGGTACCACCTTGGATGGCCGGACCACTCGTCAGGATACGCAACCCACCAACATGACCGGTGAAGGCGCGGGCGTCGAATATGACTTCGTGTTCCCCGAGGGCCTCAGCGACTACACCGCCGGTACCAAGGTACTGCAACCCAAGACCAATGAAGTCTTCGAATGCAAACCGTTCCCCGAGTCGGGTTACTGCAAGCAATACAGCCCTTCCGCCAACGGATTTGAACCAGGCGTCGGTGCTCACTGGCACACGGCGTGGGACAAACTCTAAGCCCTCTCTGTAACACTTCAGGCGATCTTTGACCGACCGCCTGAAGCTTTCTTCCTCTGTTGAAATCGAGTTAAAGATGACTGTTTCGGGTTACTCCAGACAACGCGTTTGGCTGCACGGGTTGTCGGCGGCTGTAATCACGACTTGGCATGAGCGGCTCGTGAAATTTTCGTCGGTGGACCGGGCGGGGTTCGGAGTGCGCCTGTGCAAAGGTTTTCTTTTGATTTTGCCAATCGGCTACGGGGCGTTTCTGGCGTGGCAAGAGTGGCATTTTCGGCAAAGCCTGGCTTCACCGTTGCCCATCGATACAGCGGCATCCATGACGCCGTCCTCCCGTGCGCCCATTGATGCAACAGCGGTTGCAACCGTGCTCGGCCTGGCGGCTGAAACCACGTTGTTGCCCAGCGCTGAACCCCTGTCCTTGCAGGCGAGTTTTATCCTCGGCACAGGTTTGTCCAAGGCGCTGCTGGCCGACTCCCAAGGCGCGCGAATTTACCAGGTGGGCGAACGTTTGCCTGGCGGCAGCGTCCTGCGCCGGGTCGAGTCGAACCACGTGGTGCTTTGGAACAAGGGCAGGGAAGAACTATTGACGTTGCAGCGATCTGCCGCGCGTTTTCTGCGCAGATTCGAATCGCAAGCCGACCCTCAAATATCCGCTATTTCCTCGCGTTATCTACGCCCGCTATCCGGCCAGTCAGAGTGATCACCTCCATGAATAGCTTCGTCGGCGCACACGCCCTGCGCTCCATGGTTCTTCTCGTCGTTTTGGCCATTGCGCTGTTCCATGACGCGCTTGCGGCCGCAGAAGAAAAATGGCAGCTGGCGATGAACAACGCCGAGTTGCGCGACATCGTCGAAGAATTTTCCGGCATTCTCGGGACCACCGTGGTGCTCGATCCCAGGGTGTCGGGGCGGATCACCGTCATGTCCCAGCAGGCCCTTGACCGTGAAGGTGTGCGCCGATTGTTCTATTCGGTGCTCGATGCCCACAATTTTACGGTGATCGACGAGGGCGACCGGATCCTGATTACCCCGGTGACGGAAGCCAGGACCCGGGCCGGCCAAGGTGCTGCGAAGAACGCCACGGCCTCGCAGTTCGTCACCCGCGTTATCGACCTCAATACCGGTAGCGCCACCGATATCTCCGGGCTGGTGCGGCCGCTGGTGTCGGCCAATGGTTATGTCGGCCCGTCGGTGTCGGCCAATGCATTGGTGGTCACTGACTCGGCCGCCAATGTGAAACGTATCGAGCAAGTGGTCCGGCAGCTGGATTCCGGGCAGAACAGCCTGCATGCAGTGGTGCAACTGCGTCACGCCCAGGTCGCAGACGTGGCCCCGGTCATTGAAGCTTCCTTGGGCAAGCGCAACGCCGATTCAGCGATTCAGGTACTGACCGATACCAGGACCAACCGCCTGATCTTCATCGGCCCGCTGGCGGTTCGCCAACGTCTGGTCGACCTGGCGAGCCGTCTCGACATCCCGGCCACGGCGGCCCTCGACAATGCGCGAGTCCTCCGGCTGCGCCACAGCGATGCCAAGCAATTGGCCGAAGTGCTGGAAACGATGGGGCAGGGCAGAAAACAGGCGCCGGCCCTGGGCGGCGCCAAGGACACCTCATCAGGCACGACCTTTATGATCAAGGCCGACGAAAGCCAGAATGCACTGGTGGTGATCGCCGAGTCGGCGCAACTCAGGACTATCGAAAGCATTGTGCGCCAGCTGGACCAGCCTCGGGCGCAGGTGCTGATCCATGCCGCCATCGTCGAGATTTCCGGGGACATTGCCGAAGCCGTGGGCGTTCAGTGGAGCGTGAGTACCGGTGACGCCAAAGGCTTTATCAACTTCCCCGGTACCGACATCCCGATCGTCGGCGGGCTGAATTTTGACGAAAAAAAATCGGCGCCGGAAGGTGCATTTCTGCAGTTGGGCGGTGACCGCTTCGGCGCGTTGATTTCAGCCCTGGCCAGCAATACGCGAAGTAACCTGCTCTCCACGCCGAGCCTGTTGACCCTGGACAATCAGGAAGCGGAAATCATTGTCGGTCAGAACGTGCCCTTCAAGACCGGCTCCTACGCCACCAACAGCAATGGCGCAGAAAACCCGTTTACCACCGTCGAACGCAAGGACGTGGGCATCAGCCTGAAGATAAAGCCCTACATCAACGACGGTTCGACGTTGCGGCTGGAAGTCGAGCAAGAGGTGTCGGACGTCGCGCCCTCGGTGTCGGGCATCGATTCCTCGGACTTGATCACCAACAAGCGTGCACTCAAGAGCACTATTCTGGCCGACGATGGCGAGATCATCGTGATCGGCGGCCTGATCCGCGACAGCGTGCGCACGCAAAAGAGCGGGGTACCGCTGCTGCGCGACATTCCCTACCTGGGCGCGCTGTTTCGCTGGAGCCGGGACACCCAGACCAAAAGTAATCTGATGGTCTTCCTGCGACCCACCATCGTTCGCAGCAAGGAAGACCTGGTGGATATCAGCCAGCAGCGCTACAACGCGCTGCGCGAGCTGAGCCAACCGAGCGCGGGTCAGAACAACTCGCTGCTGCTGCCGGCAGAATCGCGGCAGTTGTTCGAGCCGAGCACCGACGCGCCAATGTTCGATTTACGCAAGCCAGCGCCGGCTGCGCCATGACCCGGCCGTCTGATCCCTGCGAGCAATTGCCCTTTGGTTTCGCCCGGCGATTTGGCGTGCTGCTGGAACGCGAAGGAACTGATGTAAGCCTGGCCCTGCGCGCCGATACGCCGCTCACAGCCCTGGCGGAAGCGCGCCGGGTGTGCGGCCGGGACCTGCCGGTGCGGGTGCTGGAAGCCGGTGTGTTTGCTGCGCGCCTGGCGACAGCCTACCGCGAAGGTCAGAGCGCGGCCGAGCAGGTCGCCCAGGGGCTGGACGAAGAACTGGACCTGCTCAGCCTGGTGGATCAAGTCCCGCAGGCCGCCGATCTGCTGGAGCAGCAGGGCGATGCGCCGATCATCCGGCTGATCAACGCACTGCTCAGCGAAGCGGTGCGCGAACAAGCGTCGGACGTGCACCTGGAAACCTTCGAGCACTCTGTGTCGGTGCGCATGCGGGTCGACGGCCAACTGCGGGAAATGCTCAGGCCCCGGCGTGAGCTGGCGACGCTGCTGGTGTCGCGGATCAAGGTCATGGCGCGTCTGGATATTGCTGAAAAACGCGTGCCCCAGGATGGTCGGATGGCCCTGCGGCTGGCCGGGCACGAAGTCGATGTGCGGGTCTCGACCCTGCCCTCGGCACACGGCGAACGCGTGGTGTTGCGCTTGCTCGACAAACAGGCCGGGCGCCTGGAGTTGGGGCGACTGGGCATGCCGCACGACACCCTCGAAACCCTGCGCCAGCTGTTGGGTAAACCTCACGGCATTCTTCTGGTGACCGGCCCGACCGGCTCCGGCAAGACCACCAGCCTGTACGCCGCGCTGAGCAGTCTGAATGACCAGACCCGCAACATCCTCACGGTCGAAGACCCCATTGAATACCACCTGCCGGGCGTCGGTCAGATGCCGGTCAATCCGAAAGTGGAGATGACCTTTGCCCGAGGCCTGCGGGCGATCCTGCGCCAGGACCCCGACGTGGTGATGGTCGGTGAAATTCGTGACCGGGAGACGGCGCAAATAGCGGTCCAGGCTTCCCTGACCGGTCACCTGGTGCTCTCGACGCTGCACACCAACAGCGCGATCGGCGCAGTGACCCGGCTGGTGGACATGGGCGTCGATGCCTACCTGTTGGCGTCATCGCTGGTGGGCATTCTGGCCCAGCGCTTACTGCGCACGTTGTGTCCACAGTGCAAGGCGCCCTACATCGCCGATGCCGCCACGTGCCAACGTTTGGGGCTCGACGCTGCAGCACCACCGCCACTGTTCAGCGCTGTGGGGTGCGAGCAGTGTCAGCACGGTTATCGCGGACGTATCGGGATCTACGAACTGATCAGCGTGACGCCCGCCGTGTCGGCCCTGATTCACCAGGGCGCCGGCGAGCAGGCCTTGGCCGACGAAACGCGCAAGGAATCCCGCAGCCTGTTCCAGGACGGTCGTCAACGGGTGCTCGATGGCTTGACCAGCCTCGATGAGCTATTGCGTGTGACCCAGGAGGGCTAACCAGTGCCGACTTTCGACTATCGCGCTGACGATGCCCGGGGTCGCCCTTGCAAGGGCCGACTGGAAGCCGACAACGCTCGTCATGCCCGGCAACTGATGCGTGAGCGTGGCTTGTGGCCTCGCACGTTGAGTGAGATTGGAACGGGGGGTGGCGGTAATACGCAGCCTCGTGGTGGGCGACTGAAAGCTGCGGAGCTGGCACTGCTGACCTTGCAGCTGTCGACGCTTGTCCAGGCCGGTCTACCCCTGGAAGAAGCACTCGAAGCGGTGGCGAAGCAGAGTGCCCGGCGCAGGGTTGCCGGTTTGGTGTCGGCAGTCAGGAGCCGAGTGATGGAAGGTCAGGCCCTGGCAACGGCGCTGGGTCTGTTTCCCAAGGCATTTCCCGACTTATTCCGTGCCACCGTCGCTGCGGGGGAACGTTCCGGCCACCTGGGCCATGTGCTGGAGCAACTGGCGACCTACACCCAGGCCCGCCAGGCTTCGCGGCAAAAAATCCAGATGGCCTTGGTGTACCCGTTGATCCTGATGCTGGCCAGTGTGGCGATCGTCGGCTTTCTGCTCGGTTATGTGGTGCCGGACGTGGTGAAGATTTTCGTCGACAGCGGGCAACCGCTGCCCTGGCTGACCCGGGCGCTGATCGGCCTGAGCGATGCCCTGCGCAACCATGGCCTGTTGTTGATGGCGGCGCTGGCGGCGATGGTGGGTCTGTGGCGCTGGAGCCTGCGCCAGCCGACCTGGCGACTGCGCTGGCATCGCCTGGTATTGAACGTCCCGTTGATCGGTGAAGTGTTGCGGGCGATGGAGGCGGCGAGATTCGCCAGCACCCTGGCCATTCTCGGCAAAAGTGCCGTGCCCCTGGTGGACGCGCTGGAAATCGCAGCCGCCGTCATCGGCAACCTGACCATCCGCGCGCGGATGGTCGATGTGGCCCGCTCGGTCCGCGAAGGCGGGACCCTGACCCGCGGCCTGGAGCAGAGCGGCGATATCCCGCCGATGATGCTGCACATGATCGCCAGCGGCGAACGGGCGGGCGAGCTCGATCGCATGCTGGCCCGCGCCGCCGAACAACAGGAGAGCAGCCTGGCCGCGCGCATCGCTCTGGTGGTGAGCCTGTTCGAGCCGGCCATGCTGGTGCTGATGGGCGGCGTCGTGCTGCTGATCGTCATGGCCATCCTCCTCCCGATCCTGAGCCTCAACCAATTGGTGAATTGACCCATGCAACCTGCACGCAAAAACGCTCCTGCCGCCCAGCGCGGTTTTACCCTGATCGAAATCATGGTGGTGGTGGTCATCATCGGCATCCTGGGCGCAATCGTGGTGCCGCAGTTCATGAGCCGTCCGGATCAGGCCAAGGCCACCGCCGCCAGAATCGATATTCAAGCGATCTCTACGGCGCTGGAAATGTATCGCCTCGACAACTTCCATTACCCCTCGACCCAGCAAGGTCTGGACGCCTTGGTCAAGCGTCCCTCAGGCACGCCGGCAGTGCGCAACTGGAACCCTCAGGGTTACCTGAAAAGCCTGCCTGTGGACCCTTGGGGTGCGCCGTATCAATACCTCAATCCGGGCGTACGATCGATCGACGGCCGCTTCGACTTGTACTCCCTGGGTTCCGACGGCATCGCGGGAGGCGAAGGGCATGCGGCAGACATCGGTAACTGGGGCGGTTGACGGATGCGCTGCCATTGCCGGGGGTTTACCTTGCTCGAGCTGATGATCGTGATCGTTTTGATCGGCGTGCTGCTGGGCATGGTGAGCTTTGCCACCGGACCGAATCCGAAGCGTCAGGCCCGGCAGGAAGCGGACGGGATCGTGCGGATGATTCACCAATTGCGTGAACGGGCGGTACTCGCAGGCCAGGAGCATGGCTTGCGGCTGAGCGTCGACGGCTATCGGGCGATGCGGCTCGATGTCCGGGGCTGGGAACCGGTGACGGCCTTGTATCGATGGCCCGGCGACCTGCGGCCGCGACTTGAACAGGAGGGGCATCCTGTCAGCCTCGGTGCCGACGAGGGGCCGCCGCAGTTGTTGATGCTCAGCAGCGACGAGACCAGTGCATTCACGCTGACTTTCGCCAGTCAGGGCACGAGCTGGCTGAGCCTGTCCAGCGACGGCATAGGGGAACCTGTGATCGATGGCTAGTCGGCGGTTGATGGCGCCCATGTGCGGCTTCACATTGCTGGAAATCATGGTGGCCCTGGCAATCTTTGCGACCCTGGCAGCGGCCGTACTGTCCGCCAGCCAATACGTGGTGAAGCAAACCGGCGGGGTCGAAGAACGACTCTTCGCGGCATGGCTGGCAGATAACCGGTTGAATGAACTGCGCCTGCAACCCCGGGTGGCTGCCGGACAACAGCAACAGATCGTGCACATGGATCGCCGCGACTGGTTATTGCGTCAGCACATCAGTGTCGCGAAGGACCCGCGCCTGCTCCAGATCGATATTGACGTCAGCCTTTCCGGTCGTGAGCAGACCTTGCACCGTGCCAGCGGCTGGATACCCGCTCGTCATGAGTAAACAGAGCGGTTTCACCTTGCTGGAGCTGGTGATCGCCCTGGCGATTTTCGCGGTGCTGGGCCTCGCCAGTTGGGGGCTGTTCGATGGCGTGGTGCGCGTGCAGCAGGGCACGGCGGCACACGAACGTGAATTCAGAAGCCTGCAACGGGCGATAGCGACGATCGAGCGGGATTTGCTGCACATCACCGAGCAGCCTGTGGTGCTTGCGCAGACGCGGTTGCAGTGGCAACGCAGCAATTGGCGCAACCCGCTGGACCAACCCCGTAGCGAGCGCCAGGCGCTGACCTATCGTCTCGACGACGGTGCGCTGTGGCGCGACAGCCAAGGGGAGGGCTCGCCGATCGTACAGCGACAAAAATTGCTCGACGATGTTCGCGGCTTGAGTTGGCGGCTGTTCGATGGTCAGTCCGGCTGGCGCAGTGACTGGCCGACCGGGCAGGGCGTTAAAGCGCCGCTGGCGGTGCAAGTGCAATTGTCGGCGGGGCGTTTCGAGTCGATCCGTCGAGTGTTGCTATTGCCCGGGGCGCTGCCATGAACGGGCGGCAACGGGGCATCGCATTGATCAGCGTATTGCTGGTCATGAGCCTGGCGCTGCTGATAACAAGTGGCTTGCTGCACAGCCACCGTTTGTTGCTGCAAAGCAGCGGACAACAATTGCAGCAGATGCACCTGCGTCAACTCGGTGTGGCCGGGGAAACCTGGGCGCTGGTGCTGTTGCAGGACGTCGCGCGGGACCCGCAAAAAACAGTCGACATGGCCCAGGACTGGGCTCGATTGACACCGGGTTTCGACATTGAAGACACGCAGATTCGCATTGATATCGAGGACTTGGCCGGGCGCTTCAATCTCAATGCATTGTTGACTCAGGGGCAGGTCGACCAGGTCACCCTCAATCGCTGGGCACGCCTGCTGGCCTTGCTCGACATTCCACCGCTGGCGTTGAGTCAGGTGGGCGCACTACGGGAGCTGAGCCAGCTGCGCCTGCTGCCTGGGATTGACGGTCAGTTGCTGCGTCGACTGGAACCCTGGGTGGCGGTGTTACCCAAGGACGCCGTGCTGAACATCAATACGGCACCGGTGTTGGTGTTGAGGATGCTCGACGGTATGGAAGCCGAGACTGCCGACGCATTGGTCCGTCAGCGCTCGACGAGCCCATGGGCCAGTGTCCAGGCCTTTACCCAGGACCCGTTGCTGTCCGGAGCGGGCCTGAGCAGTCACGGCCTTGGCGTCAGCAGCCGCTGGCACCGGATTACGGTTCAGGTTACCCGGGGGCAGAGCACTCTGCGGCTGGCCACCGACGTCGAGCGCGACCCTGATACTCGGCAACTGAACATCCTGCAAAGACGCTTTCTTCCTTCGAGTGCCAACGAGATGCCGCGATGAATACCTGGCTATACCTGACTGCCGAGGGTCTGGCCGCACCGTCGGCCGATTGGCCCTGCTGTGTATGGTCCTCCATGGGCCAACGCCAGCCCCTGCCATTGCATCAAGCTGCGCAGGCACTGAACGGGCAGGCGGTCGATGTGCTGCTGCCGATGGAATCCTGCAGCTGGGTACGCAGCGAACCATGGCCCTCCAAGCGCCAGCCCGGTGCGCAGGCCATTGCGTTTGCGGTTGAAGATCAACTGAGCGAAGCATTGGAAATGCTGCACTTGAGTGTCGGTGCTCGCGATCGTGAAGGACGCTACCCGGTGATGGTGATCGACCGGGAGCTCTTTGCCGGGGTGCTCGCGCTGCTGGCCGAGTCCGGCATTGCGGTGCGTTCAGTCTTCGTCGATGCCGATGTATTGCCCGGGGACCAGGCGTCGGGTGTTTGGTGGTTCGGTCGATGGCTGTTGGGCGGCGGGTTGCCGGCGCGGGTAGCCGTGTCGGACGACAGTTTGACTTTGCTCAAGGCGGCTTTGCCTTCGGACATTCAATGGTGCGACGAGCGTCAGGACTCGGTCGATGTCGATCAATGGTTGGTAACCCGTCCCTCCCATGCCATCGACCTGCTGCAGGGCACATTTGCCCCGCGCGCAAACCCCCTGCCCTGGCGTCTGGGTGGCTTGGCGCTGCTGATGCTGTTGATGCTGAGCTGGGGCGCTACTGAAATGCGCGTCCGTTTTCTGGATAACGAAACCCGCCAGCTCTATACCCAGAGCGAACAACGGTTCAAGGCGCTTTACCCTGAGCAGAGCCGCATCGTCGACCTGGCAACGCAGTTCAAAGCGCTTCAAAGCCAACGCGCGCAGCCACAGGACACGCATACCGCGAGCCTGGTCAATCTGATCGAGCAGGTCATTGGCGCCAGCCACGTCGAAGTCCAGCGCATCGAGTTTAGCGAAGGCAGCGGCTGGAAAATCCAGCTGACTGCCAACAGCTTCGCCGAGCTTGAGCAGTTGCGCGAACGCGGGCGACAGCAAGGCGTGCCCGTCAGGCTCGACAGTGCGAGCAAAGAAGGCAATGGGGTGCGGGCGACCCTGATAGTGGAGAAAGACGCATGAAGGCAGCCTGGCAACGCATGTCCACCCGCGAGCAACGGCTGTTGTCGGCCATGGGCGTTTTCATTCTGGCCGCCCTGGCATTCACTCTGATCTGGCAGCCGGCCCGCCAGCGGCTTGAGACAGTAGAGCGTCAGTATCAGCAGCAACTGACCTTGGCGGCGCAGCTGCAACAGGCGCAACCCCGGGGCAACATCCCCGTCGCCATTAACCAGCCTTTGTCGCTGCGCGCCAGCGAAAGCATCACGGCAGCGGGTCTCGAGTTGCACCAGATGGATACGGACAACGACCTGCTGCGCCTGACCCTCAGCGGCGACGCCAAGGCTCTGCTGCAATGGCTGGACCGTACCGAGCGCGACGGCGTCGCCCTGCAATCTCTAACCCTGGAAAAGCGCGACGCCGTACTCGAGGCGCGGGTAGTGCTCAGGTAGGCGAGCTGCTCCCCGGGAGCAGCGGCAGACGCGCCAGCTTCAACGCGATCAGCAGCGCCACCACCAGCAACGCGCTGATAAACAGCCCAATCCCGTTCCAGCCGCCCAGATGCCAGAACACCCCACCCGCCGTGCCGGCAATGCTCGACCCGGCGTAATAGCTGAACAGGTACAGCGACGACGCCTGCCCCTTGGCCTTGAGCGCGCGGCGGCCGATCCAGCTGCTGGCCACCGAATGGGCGCCGAAGAAGCCGAAGGTGAAAATCAGCATGCCGACGATCACCACCGGCAAGGGCGTAAACAGGGTCAGGGCCAGGCCGGCGATCATCAGCACGATGGTGGCCCAGAGCATTTTGCGCCGGCCAAGTCTATCGGCCAGGGCGCCGACTTTCGCCGAGCTGTAGATGCCCGACAGGTACACCACCGAGAGCAGCCCGACAAACGCCTGATCCATGTGATACGGCTCGGCCAGCAAGCGATAACCGATGTAGTTGAACAGGGTGACAAACGCGCCCATCAGCACAAAGGCTTCGAGGAACAACAGCGGCAGGCCGGCATCACGAAAGTGCATGGCGAAGCCGTCCAGCAGGCTGCGCGGGTGCAATGAACGAGGGCGGAAGTTGCGCGACTCGGGGAGAATCTTCCAGAACACCGCCGCCGCGATCAGCGCCAGGCCACCGATCACCAGCATCGCCGTGTGCCAGCTGACGAAGTCGATCAACACCCCGGTAATCAAGCGTCCGCTCATCCCGCCGATGGCGTTGCCGGCGATATACAGGCCCATGGCCAGGCCGATGTGCTGCGGATGAATCTCTTCGCTCAGGTAAGTCATGGCGACCGCTGCCAGACCACTCAACGACAACCCTATCAGCGCGCGCATGAGCAACACGCCGTGCCAGCTCGGCATCATGGAGCTGGCGATGGTGCACAGCGCCGCCGCGAACAACGCCGCAACCATGACCGGTTTACGCCCTACGCGGTCGGAGAGGGGACCGGTGATCAACAAACCGATGGCGAGCATGCCAGTGGCCACCGACAGAATCAGGCTGCTCTGGGCCGCGTTGATGGCGTACTCGTGGGACAGCAGCGGCATCATCGGTTGCACGCAGTAAAGCAGGGCGAAGGTCGCGAAGCCGCCGCAGAACAGCGCGAGCACCGTGCGCATGAACATCGGTGTGCCCTTTTCGATGTAAATCTCCTTGAACCCGGCGACGACATCGTCCCGCGCGGCGGGCGGAATTTCATGGGCGAGTGGAGCGACAACAGTTTTCACTTCAAACCTCGGAGGACGCGGCCGGTCAGGCAATGAAAAAAGCATATAGCTCGCTAATGATTCAATCCAATATATTGTTCGACCTGTTTGAGAGGTTTTGCGACCTAATGGAGTTTTCATGGAATTGCGTCATCTGCGCTACTTCATCGCCGTTGCCGAAGAACTGCATTTTGGCCGCGCTGCCCAGGTGCTGGGCATCTCTCAACCACCGTTGAGTCAACAGATCCAGGCGCTGGAACAGGAAGTGGGCGCACGGCTTTTCGAACGTACCAATCGTCGGGTCGAGCTGAGTGAGGCCGGTCGCTTGTTTCTGGAAGAGGCGCGGCTGGTTTTGGCGCAGGTGGATAAAGCGGCGAATGTTGCACGGCGAGCGCAGCTGGGTGAGTTGGGTGAACTGAAGATTGGCTTTACCTCGTCTGCGCCATTCAACTCGACGATCCCTCAGGCAATCTTTTCCTTTCGCCAGCAGTTTCCGGCAGTGCACTTGAATCTGCGGGAAATGAGCAGCACCCAAGTGGCCGTCGCCCTGGTGGACGAATCGATCGAGGTGGGAATCATGCGGCCGCTGAGTCTGCCGGACTCACTCAGCATGGTGGAACTGATGCGCGAGCCACTGGTGGCGGTCCTCAGCTCCAAGCATCCGTTGGTGGCCGGTAGCGAAGAAGGCTTATTCCTCTCGGCTCTGGCTCACGAACCCTTCGTATTTTTCCCGCGCAGTTATGGCAGCGGACTTTATGCACAATTGCTCAGCCTGGCCCGGGATGCCGGCTTCAACCCGCACTTTGCACAAGAGGCGGGGGAGGCGATGACCATCATCGGTCTGGTCGCGGCGGGATTGGGGGTATCGGTGCTGCCGGCGTCTTATCAGCGGATGCGCATCGATGGTGTGGTGTATCGGCCGTTGCTGGATCCAGCGGCAGTGTCAGCGGTGTGGCTGGTGCAGCGCAAGGATCAGAAGTCGCCGATGGCCAAGGCGTTTATCGAGCTGCTGACGCGCAAGGTTGAGCCGCTGAAGCCGTGACCGCTTCGCCGTCAATCGCGGGCAAGCCCGCTCCCACAGGGTTCGGCTGTGTGGCGAAAATCGTGTTTACACCGCTGAACCCTGTGGGAGCGGGCTTGCCCGCGATGGCGTCCGCCAGAACACCAAAAAAGGGGCAGCTATCTATGACGATGAAGTATTCATCCTATCGGAAGATATACCGCTTGCTGTAGGACGTTTCCGAAGTAATTTGGAGAGGCTACAGCACCTTGCGGCATTACCTACAACTACGCCAGAATCCACCGGCTTGTGCGCCTTGGGGGCCGCCGGTAACTTGATTCGTGTCACTGATTCCCAGTGATCGGGTTTAGTAGCCCGCTTCTCCTCCCCAAACGGCTGCACAAGCGTCATTCAGTCAGGTTCGCCTGCACTTGATGGTAGCTGTGCGCATGGCACTCCTGGGTGCGCCGGATTTTGGGTAGGTGTCCGGTCTACTAACTTGCGCACAGCTGCCACCCTTACGTTTAGTAGCGAAACAGGTTGCGGCACTACTAACAGGATTACCTTCCCAATGATTAAGCCAACTCCGAACCCGCCGGATACCGAGCCAGTCTCTGTTTCGGAATCAACCGATTCCGAAACACGCACGCCGAGCAAAATTTTCCTCATCGCCCCCGATATCGACAACCAAACCCTGCTGGAATACGCATGCGAATCCTTGGCATCAGCGAATGTCATGGCCAGTGATTTCGCGAGGTATCTGCAAGGATCGCAGTGCAACACACTGCTGGGGATTCAGCAGTCGATCATGCTGGGAGAGCTGGCGGTGAACCGGGTGCTGGACAATCTCGATCCACTCTAGTTGGCCCTGGCTCGCGCGCAATGACTCCGGTTGCGATGGATGTTCCCGAAAGGGGCTTGTGAGACTCTGAGGATCCTGGGCAACCAGCCATCGCAGAGCCAGTCAGGTTAAGGGCGATGACAAGCCGACCTGTTTGTGAAGGGGCGCCGAAGGGCGCCCTTTGTCGTTGTGGTTTTACTGGAAACGTTGAACGACCAGATTACGCCCACCGCCGAAAAATCAGCGACGTATTAACCCCGCCAAACGCAAAATTATTATTCATCACATACTCATTGCTCATCTGCCGAAACTCGCCGCGCAGGTAATCGAGTTTGCCGCATTTCGGGTCGACCTCGTCCAGGTTGAAGGTGTGCACGTACAGGTCGCGGTTCATCATTTCGATGCTGAACCAGGACTCCAGCGCACCGCAGGCGCCCAGGGTGTGGCCGAGGAAGCTCTTTTGCGAGCTGATCGGCATGTGTTCGCCGAACAGGCTGCTGGTGGCCAGGGTTTCAGCGATGTCGCCCTGTTCGGTTGCCGTGCCGTGACCGTTCACGTAGCCGATGTCCGAAGGCTGCAGCCCGGCGTCTTCCAGGGCCAGTTCCATGGCCCGGCGCATGGTGGACTGCTCTGGACGGGTGGCGTGTTGGCCATCGGCGTTACTGCCGAAACCGACGAGTTCGGCATGGATATGCGCGCCTCGGGCCAGGGCGTGTTCCAGTTCCTCGAGTACCAGCATGCCAGCGCCTTCACCGATCACCAGGCCATCGCGTCCGATGTCATACGGGCGAGGGCTGGTTTGCGGGGCATCGTTTTTCAGGCTGGTGGCGTAGAGCGCATCGAATACCATGGCCTCGGTGGGGCACAGTTCTTCGGCGCCGCCGGCGAGCATCAGCGGCAGGCGGCCGAATTTGACCGACTCGTAGGCGTAACCGATGCCCTGGCTGCCGCTGGTGCAGGCGCTGGAGGTCGGAATCAGGCGCCCGGTCAGGCCGAAGAAGATGCTGATGTTCGCCGCGGTGGTGTGCGGCATCATGCGCACGTAGGAGTTGGCGTTCAGGCCTTCGGCCACCGAGTTGAGCAGCATGTTGCCGAAGGCCTTGATCTCGTCGGTGCTACCGGTGGACGAGCCGCAGGCCACGCCCATGCGCCCGTCCTTGATCAATGGGTTGCCCAGCAATCCGGCGTCGGCCAGCGCTTGCTCGGCAGCACCCACGGCAAGCCGCGAGACGCGGCCCATGCTGCGCAGTTGCTTGCGGGTCCAGTGGCTGGGCACTTTAAAGTCATCGATAGGCCCGGCCAGGCGCGTGTTGAGTTCGGTAAAGCGATCCCATTCGTCCATCCGGCGGATACCGCTGCGGTTGGCTGCGAAGTTGCCGGCGATGGTCTCCCAATCGCTGCCCAGTGAGGTGATGCCGGCCATGCCGGTGACGACGACGCGCTTCATCAGCACAGGCCTCCGTTGACGGCCAGAACCTGCCGGGTGATATACGCGGCTTCCGCCGACATCAGGAAGTTCACCGCGCCAGCCACTTCTTCCGGGGTGCCCATGCGTTGTGCGGGGATCATTTTCATCAGTTCTTCCACCGGCACGTTTTCATCGAGCATCGCAGTGTCGATCAGGCCGGGTGCGACACAGTTCACGGTAATTTTGCGCTTGCCGAGTTCGATCGCCAATGCCTTCGCCGCGCCGATCAAACCGGCCTTGGAGGCGCTGTAGTTGACCTGGCCACGGTTACCGATCAATCCGGACACCGAGGTGATGCAGACAATGCGCCCGGCGGCGCGACGACGAATCATCGGCATCATCACCGGGTGCAACACGTTGTAGAAACCGTCGAGATTGGTGCGCATTACCACATCCCAATCATCCTCGCTCAGGGCCGGAAAAGCACCGTCGCGTGTCAGGCCGGCGTTCAGCACCACGCCGTAATAGGCGCCGTGGGTTTCCACGTCGGCCTCAAGAGCGGCTTTGCAACCGGCGCGGTCGGACACGTCGAATTGCAGGATGCGCGCCGTGCGTCCCAGGGCCTCGACCTCGGCTTGCACCGCGAGGGCGTCCGCCAGGCCGCTGCGGCAATGCAGCACGATGTCATACCCGGCCCGGGCCAGGCGCAACGCGATGGCGCGGCCGATGCCACGGCTGGAACCGGTGACCAGTACGGATTCAGTCATGACTGGACTCCTTGGGATTCATGAAGATATTGCGCGGCCTGAGGCGGGCGGAACACGTTCAGACGGGCGGTGGCGTGAATGCCGGGGGCATTGATGTGGCATTCGAACACGCCCATGCCATTGTCGTCCTCCAGCGAGCGCAGGCCATGGATGGTCAGCTCGGTGCCGGCGGGAAAGTGTTCGACGTTGCATTCGAATTTACGCGTGCCGAGCAGGAACCCCAATGCCACCGCATCGCCGCGCTGGCGCGCATGGCAGCCGGCATAGGCGGCAACGCTCTGGGCCATCAATTCGATACCGACCCAGGCCGGCAGGCTGCCGTCTGGACAGCTGAACAGGCCATCGGGCCTGACGGTGAGGCGGGTGTAAATCTGCTCGTCATCGAACGACAGGATCTGCTCGATGAGGATCATGTCGCCAGCATGGGGCAGCAGGTCGGCGAGCGGCCAATCGATCATGGGGCGTCTCCGATAATCAGGCTGACGTTATTGCCACCGAAGGCAAAGGAGTTGCTCATCAGATAGCGAGGTGCAATGGACGCCAGGCGATCGATCGGGGTCACCCACTTCAGGGCCGGCAGTTCGGGATCCGGCTGGCCATCCCAGATATGGGGCGGCAGGGCGTGTTCGCGGTTGCCGGTGCTCAGGCTCAGCCAGCAGAACGCCGCTTCCAGGGCGCCCGCAGCGCCCAGGGTATGACCGGTCATCGGTTTGGTCGAGGAGCAGGGGACGCCGTTCGGGAACAATGCCGCCACCGACAGGCTTTCCATGGCGTCGTTGTGTTGGGTGGCGGTGCCGTGCAGGTTCAGGTAATCGATCTGTTCGGGTTGCAGGCCGGCGCGGCTCAAGGCTTTGCGCATGGCTTGCAAGGCACCACGGCCGGTCGGCTCCGGCGCGGAGATGTGGTGCGCGTCGGAGCTGGCGCCGCTGCCCAGCAGGGCAATCGGCGGGTTGTCGCCTGCATTTCCAGTCATCAGAAACAGCGCTGCCGCTTCGCCGATGTTGATGCCGTTACGGTTGACCGAGAACGGATTGCAACGCTGTTCAGAGACCGCTTCCAGTGCCGAAAACCCGTTGAGGGTCAGTTTGCACAAAGTGTCGACACCGCCACACAACACGGCATCGCACAGGCCAAGGTCCAACAGGCGCTGGGCACTCATCAGTGCCCGGGCGCTGGAGGTGCAGGCCGTGGAAATCACATAGGCCGGACCGCTCAATTGCAGCCAGTCGGCGAGGAAATTCGCCGGCGCGCCGAGTTCCTGCTGCTGATAGTCGTAATCGGCCGGGAATTGATGCTCGCGGATGTAATGCGCCAGTCCGCGACTGGCTTCGTCGATGCCCGAGGTGCTGGTGCCCAGAACGATACCGATACGGTCGCGGCCATAGGTCTGGATCGCGCGCTCGATGTCTTCGCGAATTTGCAGCGCGGCCTCCAGCAGCAATTGATTATTGCGCGTGCTTTGCTTGCTCAGCTCGATGGGGATCGGCGCCAGTTCGCCGCGCACCGCCGCTACCGGCAACGACCGCTGCGCCACCCAACCCGCTTCGTGGCGCATGCCGCTGCAGTCACCGGCAAACAGGTTGCGGCTGACTTCGCGTTTGTCGCGGCCCAGGGCGCAGATTACCCCGAGGGCGTTCAGGTAAGCCGTCATGGCGCGTCTCCGCTCAGGGGCGTGACTCGATAATTCGGGCCTTTGGGCAGGTTCAATTCAAAGCTCATCGGTTGTGAGTAACGGACGTCCCAGCGCGATGGCAGGGATCGTTGCGATCCATGTTGCCAGGCAGTGGGGTAGTTGCCTGAGAGTTCATCTTTGGGCGTCAGCGCAAACAGCAGCGCGGCGAACAGTTCTCGCGCTTGCGGATTGGGCGGCAGCAGACCGTCAGACTGCCACTGGCCATCGACCAGTTTCTGCCGTGCCTGCGGAATGCCTAACAAGTCCATCATCGACCAGCGAATGCCAGGGTCTTCACGCTGGATCACCAGCACCCAGTCCTGACGTTGGTCGGCCTCGAGTCGCTGGATGTGCAATTGCAGCGGCAGCGCCAGGTTCGGGGTTTGCTCGGGCAGGGGCGCCCGGCTGGCGCAGGCGCTCAGCAACAGGACTGCGCCAACCAGTAGAAATCGCAGAATGCCCACTATCCCTGTGGGAGCGGCGGTGCGGCGATCCGACTTGCTCGCGAAGGCGTCGGCACATCCAACATTGAAGGTGGCTGGTCCATCGCTTTCGCGAGCAAGCCCGCTCCCACAGGATATGTACTTTGAGCAACTGACAATGAGCATCAAACAGCACCTTCAAGGGGGGCGCGCGCGACCACGTCGACCAGGGTTTCTTCGACGTAGTTGTCGCTCAGGTAACTCACGTGGCATCCCTTGCACAGAGTTCCGACAGCATTCGCAGCCGACGCCTGGGTTCGGCGACGAACGGATTGCGCTCGTCCCAGGCATAACCGGCGAGGATAGAGCTGATCATGCGGCGGATGTCCGGTGAGCCGCCCTCATGATAAATCACATCCTGGAATGTTCCGGCGTACCAGCCTTCGACATAGCAACGGAATGTGTCGACGCCACGCTTGAGCGGTACGGCGAATTCGGTGTGCCAATCGACGCTTTCGCCTTGCAGCTGGCGGTGCAGAACCGCCGCGGCCATGCTTGCCGAGCGCATGGCGATGGTCACACCAGAGGAGAACACCGGGTCGAGGAATTCCGCTGCATTGCCCAGCAGCGCAAAACCGGGTCCGTGGAGGGTTTTGACGTTGGCCGAATAGCCGCCGATGGTTCGCGCAGGGGTATCCCACACGGCGTTGGTCAACACACCGGACAGGCTTGGCGTTTCAGCGATGAACCCGCGCAGGCAGTCGTCGAGGTTCTCGGTACGGCCTGCGAAATGTTCGGCTGCCGCCACCACGCCTACCGAACAACGGCCATTGCTGAACGGAATGGTCCAGAACCAGATGTCGCGATGGGTCGGATGGGTGGTGATGAGGATTTTTTCCCGCTCGAAAGCCGGGTGGTCGATATGGTCTTCGACGTGGGTGAACACCGCCTGGCGCACCGGGAAATTCGACGGCGCCTCAAGATCGAGCAAGCGCGGCAGCACGCGACCGTAGCCGCTGGCATCGAGCACGAAATCGGCCTCGACGCGGTACTGGCGGCCGTCTTCGCGATGCACCTCGAGTTGCGGTTTGGCCAAGGTGAAATCGGCACTGATGATCGCTTCGCCATAGCGCACTTCCACGCCCTGGAGTTCCGCCTGATCGGCCAGCAGCTTGTCGAAGTCGGCGCGCTGGACCTGAAAGGTGGTCGGCTTGCCGTTGCCGAAGGTGTCACCGAAATCGAAGGCGCTGTAGTGCTCGCCCCAGGCGAATGCGGCGCCGTTTTTCAGCTGGAACCCGGCGGCGTTCACCGCCTCGAGCATGCCGGCTTCCTCGACGAAATCCAGGCAGTGGGACAGCAGGCTTTCACCGATGGAAAACCTTGGGAAATGCTGGCGTTCGATCATCAGCACGTCGTGGCCTTTGCGCTTGAGCAGCGCGGCGGCGATGGCGCCCGAGGGCCCCGCGCCAATCACCACAACCTGGCGACGTTCCATTTCAACTGTTGGCACTGGAGCTCCTTGCCGGGACGGCGATGTTCAAGCGGGTTCGGTGCATGCCGGCAAGTGCCGGCAGCAGTGTGGCGATCAGGCCCATCACCATCAGCGCAAAATACAGCACCGGGCTGATGAGCTGTTGTTGCAGCAGCAGGTTGAGAAAGACGATCTCACTCAAGCCACGAATATTGAGCAGGATACTTTCCCGCCAGCGACTGGCGCCTTCGAACGAGGCGCCGGCCCAGCCGAGGCCCAGCCAGTTGCCCAGCAGTTTGCTGGCAATCGGCAACAGCAACAGGGCGCTCAGTTGCACCCAGCCGAGGCTGGCCATGGCTGCGTGGACGTTGATCTGCACGATGCCGAAGGTGAGGATCAGCGGGATCGCGATATAGGTCTGCACGTGACTCAGCCAGATCACCGGTAATGGCAGCACCAGCGGCACCTTGAGCACGGCCATGCATAACAGATAGCCAATGCCGAAAATCAGGGCATTGAGCTTGAAGTGTTCCGCCACGACCAATAGCGCGAAGAAGCAGACGCTATGCAACAACGGTTGGCGCAGCCGCAGCAGGCGCAACAGTAGCGGCAGGCAGGCCGCGGCCAGCGGCACCAGCAGGCTGCTCAGGTGCAGGCTGCCCTGGGCGATGGCGAACAGCGTCCAGCAGGTGAGGTCGATGAGGATGGCGGTCTGTACCAGTCGCCGGGTGGCGGCCGGCGGGTATTGGATGTGCCGCAGGTACAGATACAACACCGGAATGGCGGTGATGGCGAACAGCAGGCCGACCGCCAGGGAACTGATCCAGGGTTGCGGCGGTAACAGCCAGACCGCTGTCCCGAGCCCGCAGGCGAATGGAATGCAGAAGCTCGGCAGGGCGATTTTCAGGCTCTGGCGGTCGAGTCGCAGGTCGATCACGTCGCTGAGAATATGCCCCAGGAGCAAGGCAAAGCTCAGGCTGTAGAGATTTTTCAGCCAGGCCGGCGCCACCAGTGCGGCACCGTTCAGTAGCCACTGGGGTTCGATCCAGAAGTACATCAGCGCCGGCAGACCGAAGGTTGCCAGCAGCAACTGGCTGACGATCGGGATCACGCCGAAGTGACGACCGACACGGGTGGCCACGGCGAACAGTCCCAGGGCCATGAGCCAGAACAGGACGACCATCATGCTGCCGGCTCCGTGACCGCGGCAGCATGGACTTGTCGTCCGGCCCAGGGTGCGAGGAGGAAGCTGAAGGCCAGGCCGAGGCTCACCGACAGACCGAAATTACTCACCGCCGGCGTACTGGACACCGCCAGCAGCCCGAACGACAGCCAGGTGGTCACCGCCGCGAGCAGGGTGCCCAACAGGCTCACGGCGACGCCGCCGACCTGTTCGCGCATCAGGATCGCGTAGTCGACGCTGATGGCCGTGACCAGCAGCAGGCCGAACAGGCTGAACAGCGTCAACGGCTGCCCGAGCCAGCCGAGACTGGCCAGACTGCACAGCGCCGCCAGCAGTGGCAGGGCGACGATGCGCAGCGCGCCACCCAGGCCGAACGGCAGGATCAGTAGCAGCACGATCAACACACAGGAGGCGAGTTTCAGTTCAGCGGCACTGACCTGGGTATCGGCGAAGACCTCGTTCAATTCGCCAAGGCGATCCACCAGTTCCACGCCGGGCAAATCCATGGCCTGGACCCGCAACAAGGAAGTGTTGTTCAGGCCTTGCAGGCTGACCAGCGCCGCTACGCCATCATCGATGGGGCCTAGCCACAAGGCGCGATAAGGTTCGGCCAAAGGACCGACCAGCGCCGCGTCGATGTCTTCGATCGGCAGCGCCTGCAACCTTGCCAGTTCGGCTTGCAGCGCGGCGGCCGGCACGCCGAGCTCGAGCAGCGGTTGCCAAAACTGCGGCAGCTTGTTCAGCGCCTCACGTACCCGCAGCTGTTCGCTCGGCTGGCTGACCAGTTGATTGAGTGACAGATAACCCTGGAGTTTTTCCAGATTGACCAACTGATCCAGCCGCTCGCTCAACGCCGTCTGGCGTTCGAGCAGTTGCTGTTGATTGGCGGCGCGCACCAGGAAGAACTGGCTGGTGGGTTGATAACCGGTGATGCGCGCAATGGTCTGGGCTTCGTCGGTCAATTGTTGCGGTGCGCCGACCCACTGGCGAATATCGTTGCGGGCCTCGAGCTGCAACAGTCCGCCCACACAAAACGCTATCAGCAGCGCCAGCAACACCGGGGTGCGCGCAATGTTCAGCAGCGCTTCACGGCGATCCAGCAAAAATTCGGCGACTCGCAGTGGCCATTGCGCCGGACGCAGCTCGACGCCTTTGAGCAGCGCCGGCAACAGGCACACGGCGCACAGATAGGCACCCACCAGCCCGGCGGCGGAGAACACGGCAATTTGCGTCAGTGCCGGGAACGGCGTCCAGGCCAGGGCCAGGTAACCGATACAGCTGGTGATCAGGCTCAGCGTCAGTCCCGGCAGGGTCAGGCGCAACGCCGGCCAGCTGTGCCAGGGTTTCAGGCTCCAGCTCTTGGACAGGTAATGCAGCGGGTAATCGACAGCGACGCCGATCAGGCTGGAGCCGAGCACCAGGGTCATCACGTGCATGTGCCCGAACATCGCCACGCAGGCCACCGCACCGAACAGCATGCCCACCAGGACCGGCACAAACGCCAGCAACACTCGCCAGCGCCGGAAGGCCAGCAACAGCAGCAACAGAATGCCCGCCGTGGCGCCGCCGCCGACCCAGGTCATTTCCCGGGTGGCTTGCCGTTGACCGCTGGCGGCGTAGAGCAAGCCACTGGCGGCCAGCAGTTGCACGTCGGCCCGGGCGGCTTGTTCCCGGCCCTGCTGGAGAAGATCGGCCACTTGCAGCGGCAGGTTCATGTCGAAGGCATTGCCGGTGGTCCGCGCCCGCAGCAGCACCCAGCTCTTGCCGTCGGCATCGGCGACCAGCGCACCGCTGCCGATGTCCAGTTGCACCGAACCCTGTTGCGGCTGGCTGTTCTGGATGCGCCCGGTCAGGCCCAGCCAGTCATCCTGGCTCGGCACCAGGCTGAAGCCGGTGAAGGGGTCGAACAGCGCCTGGACCCGTTGCTGGATAAACGCGTCGGGGTGCTCGATCAGCTGTTGCCGATCCGTCGCCGAGAGCATCGCCAGGCGACCTTGCAGCAATTGCGTGCGCAACGCCGGCAAGTCCGCTTGCAGGTTCCACTGGACCTTTTCGAACAAGCCGCTGGCCTGCCACTGCTCACCCAGCGTCTGCGCCATGGCGATGGCTTGCGGGCGATCCTTGTGGCCGACCAGCACCAGCATTTCGCGGTTCAGCGGTTCTTGCATGCGTTGTTCGGCGCGCAGTTCCAGCGCATCCGGCGCCGTGCCCGGCACCAGTTCCATCAGGTTGGCCGACAGCGGTGCGCCGTCGCGCCATTGCCACCCGGCGAGCGCGAGCACTGCCAGCAGCAGGATCAGGAACAGCCACGGCAGCCTCCGTTCACTCGGCAAAGTCATGTTGCTCCGCATCGCTCAACGGTTGGGTACCGGTGCTGTCCAACATGCGCAAATACGTGCTGTCACCCTGGGTTTCCAGCAGCTGGATGCTGTGCACCAGTTCGCCGCCGGTGATGTTGATTTGATTGAACACCTGCTTGAGTAGCATCGAGCGCGGCACCAGGGTCAGTGTCCAGTTCTGTGCGTCGCCGCCCAGGGACAGCTCGAAGTCCCGTTGCAGGCCGCTGCTGTCACCTTGCAGCACGGCGAGGAACAAACGGTTCTGCTCGGCGCCGGCACTCTTGCCGGGCAGCATTTGCCAGCCGCTGGCGTCACGCCGGGCAATGCCCTTGGCGCTGATGCGGTAATCCTGCTGCAGCGGTGTTTTCAGCAACCACAGCAGGCCCTGATTTTTTGCCAGGACAAAGCTGCCCTTGCTGGTCAGCGGCTGGGGCAAAGCACGCAGGTGTTTTTCCTGGATGAAGTGGCCGTGGATCACATCAGGCTTGGCCAATTGGTCGCTGAGCTGTTGCAGATCGAAGGCGTTGGCCAACCCGGGAATACCCAGTAACACGCAAAATACTGCAGGAGCGAGCTTGCTCGCGAAAAACCTGAGAGCGCTGCGGAGTGTCAGGTGCCTAGCGTCATCGTTAACGACCTTCGCGACGGTGCGGCGATCCGACAAGCCCGCTCCCACAGGAGGGCGGCGGTGGCAGTAAATCATGGCAGGGCCCTCTCTACGGCGTCGGTGAAGACCTTGGGCGAGGCCAATTGCATTTCGCGACTGCCCATGTCGACGGCAACCTGCACGGAACTGGCGCGGGTCAGGCGTTCGCCGGTGTGCAGATCGCTGATCAGGTAGCTGATCTTCAGGCGGTTCTCCCACTCCACCAGATTGGCCCGCACATTCAGCTTTTGACCGAACACGGCACCGCGCACATAGCGCAGCTGCAAGTCGATCACCGGCCAGGCGTAACCCGAGGCAACCATGGCGTCGTAGTTGTGGCCGATCTTGTCCAGCAGCGCACAGCGGGCAACTTCCAGGTATTTGACGTAATGGCCGTGCCAGACGACGTTCATGGTGTCGACGTCAAAGAACGGCACGAGGATTTCCGTATCGGCATGAAGCACTCCCTTGCTACGCATGCAGCCTCCAGTGTTGTTCGGCGATACGTTGCAGGCACAGGCGCAATTCGCCTTCCAGGGCACGGTCTTCGATGACCGGCGGGAAATCTTCAGCCAGCGCTTCGTGCATGGCGGCGAGTGCTGGCGGCAGTGGGCGTGCATCCTCGGCCTTGCTGCGCAGCCAGACGCCCTGGTTGGCGGCCAGCAGCGTGGCGGCGGCGACCTGTTCGGTCAGCTCCAGCACGCGGATCGCGTCCCGGGCGGCGATGGTGCCCATGCTGACCTTGTCCTGGTTGTGGCATTCGGTGGAGCGCGAAAAGACGCTGGCCGGCATGGTGTTTTTCAGCGCTTCGGCCGTCCAGGCGCTGGTGCCGATCTGCACCGCCTTGAAGCCGTGGTTGAGCATTGCCCGATCAGCCGTGGCGCCGGACAGGTTGCTTGGCAGACCATGGTTGTAACGCTCGTCCACCAGCAGCGCGAGCTGGCGGTCGAGCAGGTCGGCGACGTTGGCCACCAGGTTCTTCAGGCTGTCCATGGCGAATGCGATGTGGCCGCCATAGAAGTGCCCGCCGTGCAGCACGCGTTCGGCTTCGGCGTCGATGATCGGGTTGTCGTTGGCGCTGTTGAGCTCGATCTCGATGAACGAGCGCAGCCAGTTCAGGCTGTCCGCCAATACGCCGAGGACGTGGGGCGCGCAACGCAGGGAATAACGGTCTTGCAGGCGATGCAAGGGCGCGGTCGGCGCGTCGATCGCCAGGTCCTTGCGCAGCCAGGCGGCGACTTGCATCTGCCCCGGATGCGGTTTGGCGGCGAACAGGCGCTCGTCGAAATGCTCCGGGTTGCCTTGCAGCGCGACCACGTTCAGCGCGGTGATGCGGGTCGCCAATTGCAGCAGGTAATCGGCGCGGGCAAAGGCCAGGCACGCTAGACCGGTCATGACCGCGGTGCCGTTCATCAGTGCCAGGGCTTCTTTCGGGCGCAGTACCAGCGGTTGCCAACCGAGTTCGCGGTGCACGTCGGCGGCTTGTCGGCGTTCGCCGCGGAACATCACTTCACGCTCGCCGGACAAGGTCGCAGCGACATAGGACAGCGGCGTCAGATCACCGCTGGCACCCACCGAGCCTTCTTCCGGGATCAGCGGCAGGATGTCGTGTTCGAGGAAGGCCTGCAGGCGCTCCAGCAGTTCCACGCGCACCCCGGAGACCCCGTGGCACAACGACTGCAAACGCGCCGCCAGCACCGCGCGGGTGGCCTGGGCGTCGAGCAGTTTGCCCAGGCCGCAACCGTGGAAGGTGTACAGGTGACGGGGCAGCGCCTCGACGTGATGCAAGGGCACCGCGACCACGCAAGAGTCGCCGTAACCGGTGGTCACGCCATAGATCACCCCTTCCTTGTCCAGCAGGGAGTCGAGGAATCGCGCACCCTTGGCGATACGCTCACGGTACGTGGGGTCGCTTTGCAACTGCGTCGGCACCTGACGGTTGGCCAGGGCCAGCACGTCTTCGATGCGCAGAGGGAGTTCGCCGAAGGTTACCGGCTCAAGCGTTGGCGTCGTCATCGGTCTTCCAGAAAGGGTAAAAGTTGAACCATTGTTGGGGCGCTTGCAGGCAATAGTGACTCAGGCGTTCGGCGTAGCGGGTCGCCCACTGATGAATGACCTGCTCGCGGTCGCTGCGCTTCCACACCACGGCCTCGGTAAACGGTTCGAGGGTGACTCGATATTGGCCCGTCGGCTTCTTCAGGCACATCAGCAGATTGATCGGGCATTTGAGCAAACCGGCCAATAACCACGGGCCCTGGGGGAAGGCGGCTTGATGGCCGAGAAAATCCACGGTCACGCTCCGCCCGCCGTGCAGCGGCACGCGATCGCCGGCAATCGCCAGCCATTCGCCGCGCTCCAGGCGCTCATGCAGTTGCAACATGATGACCGGGTCGAGCTCACTGACCTGGATCAACCGCAGGTTGGTCGCGCCCGCTTCACCCAGCAGACGATTGAATTGTTCGGCGTGCTTGGTGTGCACCAGTACGTTCATGGTGACCTTCTCGCCGATCTCCGCCAGTGCGCGGCAGACCTCGAGGTTGCCCAGGTGCGCACCCACCAGCATCTGCCCGCGTGTGCCGCGCAATTGATTGCGCAGCAGCGCCGGGTCGATGATTTCGATCTGCTCGATGCTCAGCTTGCCATTCCACACATCGAGCTTGTCGAGCATGGAATCGGCAAAAGCCATGAACTGGCCAAACACCCGCCAATGGGTCGGGCGCAATTCAGTGCGACCGCTCCAGTCGGCGAGCCGTTGCTGGTATTGCCAGGCACTATGGCGGGCGCTGCGACCGAACAGGAAAAAGTACAGGACGATGCCGTACAACAACGGGCTCAACAGTCGACGGCCAAGCACTTTGGCGCCGAACGCCGTGAGCTTCATCAACCAGAAACTGCCGCGTTCCTGGCGGTCGGCCCAGTGTCGCCGGTCTGCGCTCATGCCCGCCACCGCTGCCAGAGGATCATCGGGGCCCGCACTAACATGCCGAAGAACAGGCGGGTGTGCATGCTCGTGATCAGCACGTTGTCGCGGAACATGCGGAAATGCGAGACGCCGTCCAGCGGGTAGTGAACCCTGGTTTGCAGCCACTGCATCGGCAGATTGCGCCAGGCCAGGCGTACCAGAATGTCCGAGTCGAAGTCCATGCGCTTGCCGATCTTCGCGGTGTCGATCAGTGCCAGGGTCGGCGGCAACGGATAGACGCGAAAGCCGCACATGGAATCGCGGACCTGCAAGGACAAGGTGTTGATCCAGACCATGACGTGAGTCAGGTAGCGGGCGTACAAGCGAGCTTTGGGTACGCTGGCATCGTACTTCGGATAACCGCAGATCACCGCCTCGGGATGGATGCGCGATTGTTCGATGAAGGTCGCGACGTCCTGCAGGTCGTGCTGGCCGTCGGCATCTACCTGCAAGGCATGACTGAAACCCAGGCGCGAAGCTTCGCGCAAACCGGTCATGACGGCGGCGCCCTTGCCCTGGTTGGAGGCCAGTCGGATCAGGAACACCTTGTCGCGCCGGGCCAGTCGATCGAGCACTTTTGCGCAGGGTTGATCGCTGGCGTCGTCCACCAGAAGGCACGGCAAGCCGCTGGCGAGCACGGCATCGACCACCGTGGTGATGGCGGTTTCGTGGTTGTAGACCGGGATGACGGCGCAGGGGTTATGCATGTTGGCGTACACCCCAAGGACCGAGGTGTCTTATTCGCGAGCAAGCCCGCTCCCACAGGGGATTGCCGTATGGCGCAGATCCAGTGTGGGAGCGGCGGTGCGACGATTCGACTTGCTCGCGAATGAGTGCGCAGCACTCACCAAGGTTACACATCGCCTGAAGCCTCCAGCAATATCCGCCCACTGGAACAGGTAGCGGTTTCATTGCGATAAGCGAAATACAGCTTGCCGCGTACCGGGTCAAAGCGCAGGTGCAGTTGGACTTCATCCCCCGGGCGCACCAATTGCTGGAACTTCAGCACTTCCATGCCGGCGAATTTTGCCGGCAGCGCCATCAATTGCTGGCCCAGCATAAGTGCCCACTCCACCTGCACCACGCCCGGCAATACCGGCGCCCGGGGGAAATGGCCACTGAAGTAGGCGAGGTCCGGTGGCACCGCCAGTTGCAGGCTCCACTCGCCATCGACTTCGACCTGTTCCAGCACTTCTGGCTCCTTTGGACGCGGCGCCAGCAGCAGGGCTTCAACGTCGGCCTGGGGCAGTTTGCCTTGGGCGCTCAGCGGCAGTTGCCGCAGCAGGCGCCAGCGGCGTGGCAGCGCAAGCGCTTCGCAATGCTGGCTCAGGTGCTGTCGCAGTTCGTGCGTGAGCGTACGCCGGCCCTGATTGCGCAAGGCATGCAGACCCTGTTCGCTGAGCACCAGCAGTGCACCCAGGGAGGCGCGGTTTTCCTGAACCACGCCGAGGCGCGCTTCGGCAACCCACTCGTGTTCCATCAACGCCTGTTCCAGCATCGGCAGCGAGATACGTTTTTCTTCCAGTTTGACGATCCGGTCCAGTCGCCCGAGCAACTCGAAGCGGCCATCGGCGGCGATTCGCGCGGCATCCGCGGTGTGTTCGACATGACCGGGCGGCAAGTAGGGCGAGGCAATGAGCAGCGCGCCGTCACTGTCCTGGCTCAACTCGATGCCGGCAAAGGGCTGCCAGAGATCGTGTCCCTGCCGCCAGGCAATACCCCCGGTTTCCGAACTGCCGAAGATTTCCGTTGGCCATTGGTTCAAGCGTTTGTGCAAGCTGTGAGCGGCCTCGACCGGCAGCGCACCACCGGAGGAAAACACTCGCCGAACGGCACTCAAGGCCGGCCAGTCGAGATTGTCGCTCATGCGCTTGAGCAGCGCCGGGCTGGCGACCCAGGCAAATACCGGGTGTTCGCGGCTGGCGCGCTGCAAATCTTCCGGAAAAGCCAGTTGCCTGCGCATGAACGGGCGCCCGGCGCACAAAGGCCACAACACCCGGAACAGCAGACCGTAGATGTGCTGGATGGCAACGCTGCCGATGATGCAGGCCTGACCCAGATCGGCGCCCCACAGATGCTCCAGCGCTTCGACTTCATTGGCCAGCTGGCGCAGGCTTTTGTCGATGCGCTTGGGTTCGCCGCTGGAACCGGACGTGCACAAGCTCAGCTGGCAGCGATCCAGATCCAGCGTGGCAGCGCTCAGTGGCGAATGCCGATAATCTCTCGGGTGTGCGTCGTCGACCTGATCGGTCAGCCACAGATCGACTTCCCTCGACCAGCGCTGGCGAGTCCGGGCTTGCAAGTCGGCAGGCAGCAGCACGCTGACCCCGGCACGCCAGGCGCCGAGCAGGGTAATCGCCAGGTCGGCGGCATCTTCGAGGTGCACGGCAATGCGCTGCACGCCCTGGGCCTGCAGGCTGGCGGCCAGGCTCAATGCCTGCTCGCACAGTTGCGCGTGATTCAGCGCCGGCCCTGCCGTCACGGCACGTGCCGGCTGAGCCTTGAGCAACAGGTGCTCAAGTTTTGTCCAATTCATGGGTGGCCTCGTACCCGTTGTCGCATGAGCCATTCAATGGCAAACAGCAGGCCCATCAATCCGTAGGAGATCAAACCGGTATACAACATCCACCACTTCAGCGGCGCCCAGAGTGTCAGGGCGGCGGCGAGCAAACCGTTACAGAGGAAGAACACACACCAGACGATGGTCACCTGGCGGGTATAAACAATCGCCTTCGCCGGCAGCTGCGGTTCACGCAGTCGCGCCAGCCGTTCGACCATCGGCGGGCCGTATTTCAGGCTCAGCCCAAACAGCGCGAGCATGAACGCGCTGATCAGTACCGGGTACCAGCGCAGCAACAGCGGGCTGTCCGACAGAGCCAGTAGCAGACAGAAAGCGATCGCGCCCATCGCCATCCACAGGCTGCCGGGCTTGCGCGCACCGAGCAGGGCCCGGGCCAGCCACAGGCTGCCCAGCAGCAGGCCGAACTGCCACGGGGCGAAATGCTCCATGCCGAAATACACCGCAAAGGGGTACAGCAGGCCCGCCAGCAGCAGGCCAAGGCCGATCAATCGACTCATGCGGCCGGGTGAACCAGACGATAGACCGCCTCGACCACGTCGCTGACGGTACGCACTGACTTGAATTCTTCGGCGGCGATTTTCTTGCCGGTCTGGCGTTTGATGTGATCGATCAGGTCGACTGCGTCGATGCTGTCGATTTCCAGGTCCTGGTACAGGTTTGATTCGAGGCTCACACGCTCAGGGTCCAACTCGAAGAGTTCGACCATGGCATCGCGCAGGGTGTTGAAAATTGCTTCACGAGTTTGCATGGTCCGGTCTCAAGCTGCCTGTTTTGCGGTGACGAACGCCGCAAGGCTCGCCACATTGCTGAAGTGATTGCGCGTGTCCTTGGCGTCGGCGTCGATCTTGATGCCGTACTTTTTCTGGATCGCCAGGCCTAGTTCCAGGGCGTCGACCGAATCCAGGCCCAGGCCTTCGCCAAACAGCGTCTGGTCATCGCCAATGTCGTCGACGCTGATATCTTCAAGGCCCAAGGCGTCGATGATCAGTTCTTTGATTTCCTGCTTGAGACTAAGAGTGTGTAGTTCGCTCATCTTCGGCGAGCTCCTTGATAAAGTAATGGTGCAGATAATCGTTGAGCTTGCGCGACGCCTGAGGAGCAGGGCCCAGCGCAGCGAAGGCTTGTGGGTCTATATCGGCCCCGACACGGAAACTGAAGTGCACGCGGCGTTTGGGGATCCGATACCAAGGCTCGGCCTTGGTCAATGTGGTGGGGTTGACCTTGATGATCACCGGGGTGAGGATTTTCGCACCGCGCAATGCGATCGCCGCCGCACCCCGATGAAAGGCCGGCGCATGGCCTGGCCGGGTGCGCGTGCCTTCGGGGAAAATGATCAGGGTCTGGCCGCTTTTCAGCGCATCCGCCGCCGCATCGAGCATGTCCATACTGCCATCGTTGCTGATGTATTCAGTGCGGCGCAGCGGATCGCGGGTAAAGGGGTTCTCCCACAGGCTTTGCTTGACCACGCAATTGGCATGGCGCACCAGGCCGATCAGGAACACGACGTCGATCAGCGACGGGTGGTTGGCGATGATCATCTGCCCGGGTCGACCGAGCTTTTCAGCACCCTGGATGTCGTAGGTCAGCACGCCGGCGCGGGCCATGAAACGGACGAAAAACCAGAAACATCTACTGACAGTTTGCCGGGCCCGCAGCCGATGCTTGCGGGCATCGCCGGGCAGGCAGCTCAGCAGTGGAAAAACCACCAGGCGCAGGCACACCCCGCCCAACCCGAACAGGGTGAAGCTTGCAGCGGTAGCCAGCAGGCGCCAGTAATAGGCGTCGCGGTTTTTATCTGTTACAGGTTGCGTTGCCAGGTCCATACACGATTTTTCCAGGCATGTTGGCAGGTAGTCTGCTGGCCGAGCAGGGTACGCAAGAGATCAAGGGCATGGGGCCAGTGGGCTTTGGACAACGCATCCGGGTTGCTGTTCAGGGACAGCTGCCAGTCATTGCCCGGAGTAATCAGCAGGCCGACCGCGTAAGGGAACGGCACATCGTCGATCCAGGTGGAATAGGCTTGGGGTGGCTGCTCTTCGGTAACCACCAGCAGGACTGCCGTCGCACCTTCGGCAAGCAATGCCGCGGCCTCTAGCATGCCGTGTTCAAGGCCGTCTCCGGCTGCCGCAAGGGCGGTCATCTCACTGGTTTCGCCACGCATGATCGACCACAGGCCGATCACCGCGTTGTGCACCGACAGGCTGAACTGGGTAGGGGACAGCGGTTGATCGGCCGCCAGTTCGCTGAGGATTTCAAAGGTGCGCGGGGTTTCGCCGTGGCGGGAAATAAAGACCAACGGCAAGTCCTGACGCCCCTCTGCCAATGGCCAGCCAACACTGAATGCCATCCGCGCCAGGCGGCTGAGTCGCCGGCGCTGCATGGCCGGTAGAAAAGAGACGTCGGGGGCGGCATCGCTGCCCGGGAGCACGACCGGTTGTCGGCACCAGGCCTGCCAATCGTCCACGCTTTCGAGCCCAGGGGCCCACGCGCGCCATTGGGCGATGTTGAAGTTAATCACAGACATTCATCCCGCCCCTGCGGGCTTCCTTGACGCGGTGAATCGCAAAAACAGCGACAGACGCTACCGTGGCGCATTACGCCGAGTGGCGCGCATTATCGCGGTGCGGCGAGCCCGTAGCAAATGCTGGTTACATTTTGCTCAACAAACGGACCGGTTGGTGCGCATCGAGCTTCGTATGGCCATTATCCATAGTGCGTCTGTCATGTCTGTCGGCTCATTTTGCGATCAGTGCATGACTTCGCCGCTTTTTCATCAAGAGATCGCACCTGACTGTGTAGTCCCTTTACCGGCGAGGTAGCTAAGCAGCGCCGTGGACTACTACACTCGTCATTCTTTGATACACGGAGGTTTTGACATGCGGCGCGTGGTGTTCAATCAGAAAGGTGGCGTAGGCAAATCGAGCATTGCCTGCAATCTGGCGGCGGTCAGCGCCAGCGAGGGTTATCGCACCTTATTGGTGGATCTCGATGCCCAGGCCAACTCCACTCAGTACCTGACAGGGCTCACCGGCAATGACATTCCGATGGGCATTGCCGATTTCTTCAAGCAGACGCTGTCTTCCGGGCCGTTCTCGAAAAAAAGCCAGGTCGATATCTACGAAACCCCGTTCGACAACCTCCACGTCATCACTGCCACGGCCGAGTTGGCTGACTTGCAGCCCAAGCTTGAGGCCAAGCACAAGATCAACAAGCTGCGTAAATTGCTCGAGGAACTGGACGGCGACTACGACCGCATCTATCTCGATACGCCGCCAGCTTTGAATTTTTATGCCGTTTCGGCATTGATCGCCGCTGATCGCGTGCTGATCCCCTTCGATTGCGACAGTTTCTCGCGTCAGGCGCTGTACGGCCTGCTGGCGGAGATCGAAGAATTGAAGGATGACCACAATGAAGGGCTGGAAGTCGAAGGCATAGTCGTCAACCAGTTCCAGGCCCGTGCCAGCCTGCCCCAGCAAATGCTCGACGAACTGATTGCCGAGGGGTTGCCGGTGCTGCCGGTGTATCTGGGCAGTTCGGTGCGCATGCGTGAGTCGCATCAGGCCAACACGCCGCTGATCCATCTCGATCCGCGGCACAAGCTGACCCAGCAGTTCGTCGATTTGCACAACCTTCTCGAAAACACCTGATGACCCATGTGGGAGCGGGCTTGCTCGCGAATACGGTGTGTCAGTCACCATAGATGTCGACTGATAAACCGTATTCGCGAGCAAGCCCGCTCCCACAATTGGTTCTCGGTGGCTATGACAGTGTGGTCAGATCCCCTGGCTACGCAACCAGCTCATCAACTGCGGTAACGGGAAGGCCCCGCTCTGGCGCGCCACTTCCCGGCCGTTCTTGAACAGAATCAGGCTCGGGATCGAGCGAATCCCCAACTGCGCCGACAACTGCTGATTCGCCTCGCTATCCAGTTTCGCCAACCGACACTTGCCTGCCAACTGGCTGGCGGCCTGCTCGAACACCGGGGCAAACGACTTGCACGGCCCGCACCAGTCCGCCCACACATCCACCAGCAACGGCAGGTCTCCCTTGATCTGACTGGCGTAATCGCTTTGCTTCAATTCGAACGGTTTGGCCAACAGGACCTCGGCCTTGCACCGGCCGCATTTTGGATGGTCGTCGATTCGTTCGGCGGGAATGCGGTTAAGGCCATTACAGTGGGGGCAGGGGATGAGCATTGGATCGGTCATGAGAGGGGTCCTGTTAAGAAGCCGATCCTTCCTATTTGGAGACGTTTGCTCATGTTTTCAATCGAGGGAAGTGGCGCAGCCTGTCTAGGCTCAGAGAACACTGACTTCACCATTCGTCTGCTTGCCAATATCGCAACTTGCGATATTGGCGATCTGTGATTAACTCACTATAGCAAATTGCGATAAGGAGATTGCATGCATGTGTTCGCGGAAAAACGAATCTGGGAATCCAAGGAAAAATGGCCAAAGGCTGCGAGTGCGCTCGATGAATGGTATCGATTGATCAAGCGAAACAAACCCGGTGATTTTGCCGCAATGAAATCGCTGTTTCCTGCAACCGATAAGGTTGGTGAGTTTCATGTGTTCGACATTGGAGGAAATAAACTGCGATTGATTGCTGTCGTGAGGTATCAGCCACAGAAGCTGTACATCAAACACGTGTTGGATCACCGCGAGTATGAACGGGGTAAATGGAAGGAGAAGAGACAATGAGTGTACTGATCAAAAAAGCTGCTGAGCATTGGCAGTTTGTGTCGCCGGTACTGCGCAAACCAAAAAACGAAGACGACTACGACGCGCTGGTCCAGGCGCTCGATGAATTGCTCGAGATGACCGGTGAGGATGAGTCACATCCTCTGATGAGTCTGGTGGATATCATCGGCGACTGGATTGAGGAATGGGACCACAAGCATCGCCCGATGCCCGTAGCCAGTGGCGTAGACGTCCTTCGTTACCTGATGCGCGAACATGGCCTGAGCCAAAGCGAGCTGCCCGGCGTAGGCAGCCAGTCGGTAGTCTCCGAGATCTTGAGCGGCAAGCGCCAGCTCAACCTGCGCCAGATCCGCTGGTTGGCCGAGCGCTTTGGTGTGTCGGTGGAGACCTTTATCTGACCAGCCTCACGACGAGCAACTGATCTCCAGATGCTTGCCCCATTCCGGCGGCCGCTCGGCGTAACCCTGCATTCCCGGCTGCTCCTCAAATGGATTGCTCAGCACCGCATGCAGTCGACGAACTTCCGAGTAGTCGCCACTTTGCGCTGCATCGATGGCTTTCTGCGCCAGGTAATTGCGCAGGATGTAGATGGGGTTGACCGCATGCATCCGTTTGCGGCGCTGTTGCTGATCGACTTCGCCATCACGGGCGACTCGCGCGACGTAGCGTTCACCCCAGCCATCAAAGCCCTTGATGTCGACGAAGTCATCGCGCAATCGGGCGAGCGCCTGCTCAGGTGATTCATCCCCCAGGCGGCGGAAGAACAAGCTGTAATCGACGCCGCTGTTCTGCATCAGTTGCAGCAGGTGCTCCAGCAATTTCTGGTCATCTTCCTCGGCGGTGGTGAAGCCCAGACGTCGGCGCATCAGGTCCAGGTAGTGGGCCTGGTACAGCGGGAAGTACAGGCCGAGGGTTTCGCGCAGGGCCTCGACGCTGATGAAGGGCGTCAGGGTCTGGGCCAGGGCGCTGAGGTTCCACTGGCCGATCGGCACCTGGTTGCTGAAGGAATAACGGCCCTGGTCATCGGAGTGGTTGCAGATGAAGTGGGCGTCGAAGTCGTCGAGGAAGGCAAACGGGCCATAGTCGAAGGTTATGCCCAGGATCGACATGTTGTCGGTGTTCATCACCCCGTGACAGAAGCCATAGGCTTGCCACTTGGCGATCAGTTCGGCGTTGCGCTCGACGATTTCGCGGAACATCGCCAGGTACGGTTCCGGTTGTTCCAGGCATTGCGGGAAATGCATGGCCAGCAGGTGGTCGCCGAGTTCTTTTTGCTTCTCGGGGCGTTTGGTGTAGTAGAAATATTCGAAATGCCCGAAGCGCACATGGCTGGGGGCCATGCGCAGGACCATGGCCGCGCGTTCCTGCGTCTCGCGCCAGACCGGGGTGTCGGAGCCGATCACGCACAGCGCGCGGGTAGTCGGGATGTTCAGGGCATGCAGCGCTTCGGAGGCGAGAAACTCGCGGATCGATGAGCGCAGCACCGCGCGGCCATCGCCCATGCGCGAAAAAGGCGTCTGGCCCGCGCCCTTGAGGTGCAGGTCCCAATGCTCGCCGGCTTCGTTGTACACCTCACCCAGCAACAAGCCGCGACCGTCGCCCAACTGGGGGTTGTAGGAACCGAACTGATGACCGGAATAGACCATTGCCCTTGGAACCGCATCGGCCCAGAGCTTGTGGCCGCTGAACAGCTCGGCGAACTCCGGGGTTTCGGCCTCGGCCGGGTCGAGGTCGAGCAGGGCCATGGCGGCGGGGCTGGCGACCACCAGGCGCGGATTATCGATGGGCTCGGGCAGCACATGGACGGAAAACGTATCGCCCAGGCGGGCGAAACGGTTATCGAAGGTCAGTTCGTCGAGGGCTTTCAAGGGCCATCTCCAGCAGAATGTCCGAGCATTCTGCTGGGGACAGGCCGGTTAGTCGAGCTTGGCGGCTGGCGGCACTTGAGGCACTTGAACATCCGCCTTGGGCACGATGGTCTTGGCTTCCGGCTCGATTGGCACCATCTTGTATTCCTGACCCTGGATGTTCTTGAGGTAAACCTCCATCTGCCGGAACGAAATGTTGATGTGCTGCTTCTTGAATTCGCGGTTGATGAAGCGGTTGACCTCGTCGAGCACCGGGTTGCGGTCACCGAGGTCGCGCACATGCATGCGCAGCTCGTGGTCGAGGGTGCTTTCACCGAAGTTCAGGAAATACACCTGGGGTTCAGGCTCTTTGAGTACCCGCGGGTTTTCCCGGGCAGCCTTGAGCAGCAGTTCCTTGACCAGGTCGAGGTCCGAACCGTAGTCGACACCGAGCTTGAGGGTCACCCGGGTGATGGTGTCGGTCAGGGACCAGTTGATCAGTTGCCCGGTAATGAACGTCTTGTTCGGGACGATGATGTCCTTGCGGTCGAAGTCGGTGATGGTCGTGGCGCGGATGCGAATCTTGCTTACCGTTCCCGACAGGTTGCCGATGGTGATCGTGTCGCCGATCCGCACCGGGCGTTCGAACAGGATCATGATCCCGGAGATGAAGTTGGCGAAGATCTCCTGCATGCCGAAACCCAGGCCCACCGAGAGCGCTGCCACCAGCCATTGCAACTTGTCCCAACTCACGCCGAGGGTGGACAGGGTCGAGACGAAACCGATACCGGCGATCACGTACGACAACAACGTCGTTGTGGCATAGGCACTGCCCTGGGCCAGGTTCAGCTTCGACAGCACAAACACTTCCAGCAAACCCGGCAGGTTGCGTGCAAGCGCAAAGGTGATGCCGATGATGATCAACGCGCCGAGCATGTCGCCGATGCTGATCGGCACCATGCTCATGTTGGCGCCGGTGCCGCTGGTGTATTCGTAGAGGGTGATGTTGTCCAGGTACGAGAACACCGAGATCAGGTCGGACCAGACCCAGTACAGCGCTGCCATGAACCCGCCAAGCAACGCCAGGCGGATCAGGCGCAGGGACTGTTCGTTGACCTTCTCGATGTCCAGGGTCGGTTCTTCGATCACCACTTCGCCGTCGCCCGCTTCCTTGGCGGCCTGGCGTTTGGCCAGCGCGCGCTGATAAGCCAGGCGTCGGGCTGCAACGCTGAGACCGCGTACGAACGTGGCTTCGATGACCAGCCAGAACATCAGCAGGTAAAGGGTATTGATCAATCGGTCGCTGAGTTTCAGTGCGGTGTAGTAGTAGCCGAAGCACACCGCCACGAACAAGGCGACCGGCAGGGCGGTGAACAGGACGGCCACGGCCTTGCGGAACAGTGACGCGTTCTGATGGGTCGGGCTGCTGGTCAACAAGCGGCTGAGCAGCCAGGCCATCAAGGCGTAGCAGGTGAGCACCACCGGCATGCCGAGCACGTCGTCGGCCAGCCCCGCCGGTTGCAGCTCGGCGACGGCCACCACCGCGACCAAGGCCATTACCACCAGCCCGAGCCGGCGAATCCAGCCCTGGAGGAATTCGACCTGGGGCTTTTCCCAACGGAAATGCAATTCGGCCACGCCGCCGGGTGCGAGGATCCGGTAGGCGGTGTAGAACACCAGCCAGGCCTGGGCCATCTGCAGCAGCGCCGCGCCCATGTTGGCGTTCTGCCCGCGAGCGTCGATCTGCAAGGCCAGGCCGCACAAGGCCAGGCCCAGGGCGACCGGCATTGCCAGCAAAATATTGATCAGGATCGCTTGAGGCGTGTGCCACTGGCTGTCGCGCTTGAAGTGGCCAATGTCCTGGTGAACCTTGTTCAGCTTGGCGTACAAGCTCGTGCGCCGCCACAGCAGGGCGCCGATCAGCAGCGCCAGCGGCAGGAACAACAGCGGTCGCTGGGTCAGGCCGTCGGTCAATTCACTCAGGCTCGAAGACCACGGCAGTGTGGTCACTTGTCGTTGCAGGCGCTCCGGCACGGCGCGGATCCATTCAGGATCAAGCGGCTTGTTGCTGGCAATCCAGAACATCTGCTCATCCAGCGTGGCCCTGAGACTTTGCGCAGTGCTGAGCAGTTGCTTTTGATTGAGTTGCAGCGTGATGGATTCATTGAGCACCGCGCTCAGTTCGCGGTTCAGCCGCTCCAGCAGGTCGGCGCGGGTGGTGGCCAGTTCCATCAGGCTCTTGCGCAGCTGCGGGGTGACTTGCTCGGGCGGCTGGGCCGCCAGCAGATTATCGACGTACGTCGCCGGGTTGCTGAGCAGTTCCCGTTGCTGGCTGACTTCGAACTGGTACAGGCGGATGTCGGCGATCTGGTCGGCCAGGTCGCGGTCGACCTTGAGGTGCGGCAGGCCCTGTTTCTGCTTGTAGAGAATCTTGGAGAGCAGCAGGCTGCCCTTGAGCACGTTGATTTGCTCATCCAGGGCTGAATCGCTCTGGGTCACGTTGTCCAGCTGTTGTTTGGTCTGCAGGTTCTGCTGGGTGACTTCGTTGAGACGGTCGGTGCTTTTGAGCAGGTAGTCCGAAAGTTTCAGGTTGGCCGCACTTTCGGTGGCCAGCAGAACGCTGCCTCCGGACTTCTGTGCTTCGATGGACTGCTGGGTCACCGTCTCCTGGGACTGGGCCAGGCGTTTCTGGCTGATCAGGTTTTGCAGCTCCTGGATTTCCCGTTCCAGGCGGTCGGATTTCTCCGAGAGCAAGTCATGCTGGCTATTGCCCAGATCCTGCAGCTGACTGTTGCCGGCCAGTTCCTGGCGACGCAGGAGGATCAAGGCATTGAGCGCCGCGAGTTCGGCATTGAGCTGGTCGCGTTGCTCGCCGCTCAGGGTCTTGCCGTTGTCTTTGCCGGCCTTGAGGATGTTGTTGATCTGCTGGATGCGCGTCTGGCTGGCGGAAATTTGCGCCTGGGCGCGCTCGGGGCGGGTTTGGGCAGTAATGACCAGGCTGTTGGCGTTGGCCAGGGCTTTTTGCAGATCGCTTTGCTGGGTCGAGCGCTCGGTCAGCAACTGCTCAAGCTGCTGAATCGACTCTTTGGCGTAGCGCTGCGCCACCGGCACCACGCTGGTGGCCTTGAGGCGAGTCAGTTCACGCTGATTCTCGATGTTCTGCTTTGGCGCGGTGGCCAGTTGTTGCTTGAGCTCAACCAGCTTCTGTTCGTAATCACGCTTACTGGTGAGCTGTGTCAGCGTGCTTTGCAGAGTGCTCTGCAGGGCTTTTTGATCGGCTTCCGGCAGTTTGCGCTCGGCGATCTTGTCCAGGTTTGCCTGCACGGCGTCGCTGGACGGCGGCTCGGCCGCTTGCAGCGTACCGACAGAAAGGCTCAAGCCCAGCAGGGCCATGACGAAAAAGGTGCGCAGGGTTGACATAGAGACCGATCGAAACAAGACGAAGAATTGAGTTTAGAGGAACAAGCCCGGGCCTGGGCGACTTCCTTCGGGGAATCTGACGCCCACTTTGCCGATCTTGTTCCCTTCCATGACCGCGACGGTCCAGATGGTGTTGTTCCACTCCACCTGGTCACCGACTACTGGCGCACCCCCCACTTTATGGGCAATGAAGCTGGCCAGAGTCATGTCCGGATCGATGCCTTCGACTTTCAACCCATATAGCGCCGCAACCGCAGTCAGCTGGGCGTCTCCTTCAAGTACGAAGTCACCGAAAAAGCGCAAATCGAGGCCCCGTTGCGGCGCCTGACTGAAGAGTTTTCCGAGGGCCGACAGGTTGTGTTCATGGCCGATTACACAGAGCAAATCATCGACTTCGAGCACCGTACTACCCGACGGATGGAGCAGTTGCTGCCCCCGAAACAGTGCCGCGATCCGGGTACCTTCGGGCATTTTCAGTTCGCGAAGGGGTGAGCCGATGCACCATTTTTCGGCACCGAGGCGATAAACGAACAGTTCCCACTCGCTGGTGACGTGGACTTCCAGGGCGGCCCGGGAGATCGGCGCGGGCTCCGGCGGAACGGTCACCTTCAGAAGCTTCGCCACCCAAGGCAGGCTCGTGCCCTGCACCAGCAGCGACACCAGCACGATAAAGAAGGCGAGATTGAAGTAAAGCTGGGCGTTCGGCAGGCCCGCCATCAGCGGGAACACCGCCAGAATGATCGGGACCGCGCCGCGCAAGCCTACCCAGGAGATGAACGCTTTTTCGCGGCCATGGAACGCCTTGAACGGCAACAGACCGACCACTACCGACAACGGCCGGGCAAACAGAATCATCCACAGCGCCAGGCCCAGGGCGGGCAAGGCGATCGGCAACAAGTCGTGGGGCGTCACCAGCAGGCCCAGCACCAGGAACATCCCGATCTGGGCCAGCCAGGCCATGCCGTCGAGCATATGCAGGATGCCATGGCGGCTGCGCACCGGGCGGTTGCCGATCACCAGGCCGCACAGGTACACCGCGAGGAAGCCGCTGCCGTGCAGGGCGTTGGTCAGGGCGAAAACAACCAGGCCGCCGGCAATCACCAAAATCGGATAGAGGCCGGCGGCCAGGTTGATGCGGTTGACCAGTTGCAACATGACCCAGCCGCCGCCCAGCCCGATCACTGCGCCGATGCCGAACTCGCGCACCAGATGCCCGAGCAGGCTCCAGTGCAGCCCGGTCTCGCCGCTGGCGAGCATATCGATCAGGGTCACGGTCAGGAACACCGCCATCGGGTCGTTGCTGCCGGACTCGATCTCGAGACTGGCGGTCACCCGTTCGTTCAGGCCTTTGCCACCCAGCAGCGAGAAAACCGCTGCAGCATCGGTGGAACCGACGATGGCGCCGATCAGCAGGCCCTGAATCAGGTTCAGGTCGAACAGCCAGGCGGCGGCCATGCCGGTCAGCCCCGTAGTGATCAACACCCCGACCGTGGCCAGCGACAGCGCGGGCCATAACGCAACGCGGAAACTGGAGACCCGGGTTCGCAAGCCACCGTCGAGCAGAATGACCGCCAGTGCGAGGTTGCCGACCAGATAGGCTGTCGGGTAGTTGTCAAAAATAATACCGCCGCCGTCGACACCGGCGGCCATGCCCACGGCCAGGATGATCACCAGAATCGGAATGCCAAGGCGGGAGGAAAGTGAACTCACCAGAATGCTCGCACCTACCAGCAACGCGCCGATCAAGAACAGGCTGTTGATGGTGGTAGCATTCAAAGGCAGTACTCCAGAAAGCTGAAAGGCGGGCACAAACTGACCATGCAGTCTGCGTGCCAGCGATTCTAACCTGTTGAAATGTGATGCTGTCAAAAAGCTTTTCGGCAGTAGAGGCCCAAGGCGTTCCGGCGTTTTTTATCATACAACCGTCCTGGCGACGAAGTGCAGGAACCAGATGGGCCAAACAGAGTCTCTACAGTTCGCGAGGAAGGTCGTCCGCCAGCAAAATCAAGGCTTGCGCCGGGATAACCCTGGCATCCGCAGTGACTTTTCCTTTATCGTACGCGCCCTTTTCAAATGCCTGGAAAATCAAAAATGTTGGAAGCATCCCTAAGCCAATTGGAACAACTGGTCAGCGATCTGGTGCAACAGAACCAATCCCTGCTCGCCACCAACCAGACCCTGAGCGCAGAACTGGCCCAGGCCAAGGACGAAAACGAAAGCCTGCAATTGAGCCTGATGGAGCAGGAAGAGAAACAAGGCGCCACCACGGCCCGCATCCAGGCCCTGGTTGAGCGTGTCAGCGCCGGCCCTGTCAGCGCATGAATCACGGCACCGCAGGGGTAAAAGTCGTCTCGATCCTGGGGGAGGACTATTCGATCAGGGCGCCGGCCGGGGAAGAGCAAACCCTGCTGGACGCCGCGCTGATGTTGAAGGCCGCCCTGGCCGACACTAAAAACAAATACCCGACACTGATCGGTGACCGCTTGTTGGTACTGGCCGCGATGAATCTGTGCTCTCAGCAGATCGAAATGCGCAAAAAGCACCGCCAGGAACTCGACCGTTACCAAGAGCAAGTCAGCGCCACGGTTGAAGTGATCTCCAAGACGATCAATCAGGCCTGATTTTAGGATTGATGGGAAGTCAGAGCTTGCCGTGAGGGTTGTCAGACGTTGCAGCAGTTGGCGGATCATCTGGCGCGGCAGATGGGTGGGTTCAAGTTGAGCTGATGAGTCGTCTTTACGGGCCTCTTCGCGAGCAAGTCGGATCGCCGCACCGCCGCTCCCACATTTAACCGCGCTGTCTGGTCGAACGCGGACCACTGTGGGAGCGGGCTTGCTCGCGAATGGATTTCAGCAGCACAATAAGTCTTCAGTCAGAACCACTCATCCTGCATCGCCAGACACACATCATCCCGAGCCTCAAGAATCGCCAGCTCATGGTGGCAACCCGGTACTTCCCACGTCAGGAAATACCGTGCCGCTTGCAGCTTGCCTTTATAGAAGTTCACATCTGCCGCATTGCCTTTGGCCAGCCCTTCCTCGGCGCGAATCGCCTGCTCCAGCCAGCGCCAGCCAATCACCGCATGCCCGAACACTTTCAAGTACAGCGCCGAGTTCGCCAGGCTGCTGTTGACCTTGCCTTGCCCCAGATCCGTCAGCAGGCCGATGGTCACCGTTTGCAGGCGCGCCACCAGTTGCTCCAAGGGCTCGCGCAACCTGGTCAGCGACCCATGCGCCTGTGCCCGCTCGGCAGTGTCGGCGATCAGGCGGATCAGTTGCTTGAGCCCCGCGCCGCCGTTCTGCGCCAGTTTGCGTCCCAGCAAATCCAGCGACTGAATGCCGTGAGTGCCCTCGTGGATCGGATTCAGGCGGTTGTCGCGGTAATACTGCTCCACCGGATATTCACGGGTGTAACCGTGACCGCCAAGAATCTGGATCGCCAGTTCGTTAGCCTTCAAGCAAAACTCCGATGGCCAGGATTTGACAATCGGCGTCAGCAAATCCAGCAGCTCATGGGCTTGTTTGCGCTCGGTTTCGGTCTCGAGGGTTGTGGTGTCATCGAACAGCCGTGCGGCGTACAGACCCAGGTCAAACGAGCCTTCCACGTAGGCTTTCTGGGTCAGCAACATGCGCTTGACGTCAGCATGCGCAATGATCGCCACCGGCGCAGTGTTCGGGTCTTTGCTGTCCGGGACGCGACCTTGCGGACGTTCGCGGGCGTATTCCAGCGAGTACAGGTAACCGGCGTAACCTAGCATTACCGCGCCCATGCCGACGCCAATCCGCGCCTCGTTCATCATCTGGAACATGTAGCTCAAACCGTGGTGCGGCTTGCCCACCAGGTAGCCGACACACTCGCCGTTGTCGCCGAAGTTCAGCGCGGTAGAGGTCGTGCCGCGCCAGCCCATCTTGTGGAACAGCCCCGCCAGTAGCACGTCGTTGCGTTTGCCCTGGCTGCCGTCATCGTTGACCAGAAACTTGGGCACGATAAACAGCGAGATTCCCTTCACGCCGGCCGGTGCCTCCGGCAACTTGGCCAGGACCATGTGCACGATGTTTTCCGACAACGGGTGATCGCCGCCGGAGATGAAGATCTTGTTGCCCTTGAGTCGATACGTGCCGTCGGACGCCGGCTCTGCGCGGGTGCGAATATCCGACAACGACGAACCGGCATGCGGTTCGGTCAGGGCCATGGTGCCAAAGAAGCGTCCATCGATCATCGGCTGCAGGAAGCGCTGCTTCTGCTCATCGGTGCCGAAACTTTCAATCAGGTTGGCCGCGCCCATGGTCAAAAACGGGTATGAGGTCGACGCCGCGTTGGCCGATTGAAAGTGTGCGAAACAGGCCTGGGACAGCAGGGTAGGGAGCTGCATGCCGCCCGCATCGAAACTGCGCGCCGCATTGAGGAAGCCGGCTTCGAGGAAAGCATCCACTGCCGGCTTCACTTCCGGAATCAGAATCGCCTGACCGTCTTCGTAGCGCGGCTCGTTTTCATCGCCCTTGCGGTTGTGCGGGGCGAAGAATTTTTCGGCGATGCTGCGAGCGGTGCCGAGGGCGGCGTCGAACGTCTGGCGATTGTGCTCGGCGAAACGCTCGCGCTGGGTCAGGCCCTCGGCATCGAGGACTTCATACAGCTCGAAAGCCAGATTGCGGGAACTGAGCAGCGTCTCGGACATGGCGGCCTACCTTTTTTTGGAATGAACCGAGTCTAGGCGTGGAGAGGACGGGGTGAACAGGATGATTGATGAGCGTGATGGTGCAGTCCGAGCACCGCTGATCAAATGTGGGAGCGGGCTTGCTCGCGAATGCGGTGTAACAGTCAATGTTGATGTCGACTGACACTCCGCATTCGCGAGCAAGCCCGCTCCCACAAGGGTTTTGCATTCCAGGCGTCCATTGCGGACGCCTGGTTTTGAAGCGATTTAGCCGATGGTCATCAAGCTCGCATTACCACCCGCCGCAGCCGTGTTAACGCTCAGCGCCCGCTCGATCACCAGGCGCTCCAGCGCAATGCTGGTTTCGCCTTGCGACAGACCATGAACCCCGACAATCGCCCCGGCACGCTTGGCCACTTGCTGGCACACCGCACGCAGCTGATCGGAATGTCCATGATGCAGAACCGCATCAAACACCACTTCATCCTTGTTCCAGTCGGCAACCAGCTTGATGCGTGCCTGAACGTCCTTTGGCAGACGGGCGAACACTGCCTTGGTCAATTCCGCTTCCGGCCACACTGCCGAACCGCCTACCGCCAATACCGCTGCGAGTTGGGTCAGCAGATCGCCTTCGACGTCCGCCAGGCACAGCACGTGTTCACGCGGCAGGATGGCGTAGCTGTTGCGTTCGCCGGTCGGGCCTGCCAGGACACGCGTGATCCCGCTTTGCGATTGCGCTGCGAACTGCACGCACAGGGTGCTCAGGTCGGCGAACGTGTGTTTATCCGCCCAGGCCTTCAGGGCCGTCAGCGGTTTGCTCATGGCATCGCGCAGACGAACATCCGGTGCCGTGATAGCGTCACCGCGAGCGAAGGATTGTTCGATCGCATCGGCAGGACGCGTGGACAGCAGGCGGTACAGGTACAGCGGACCACCGGCTTTCGGGCCAGTGCCCGACAGACCTTCGCCGCCGAACGGTTGCACGCCAACCACGGCACCCACGATGTTGCGGTTCACATAGACGTTACCGGCGTTGACGTTGTCGATCACCTTGGCGATGGTCTCGTCGATACGGGTGTGCACACCCAGCGTCAGGCCATAGCCGGAAGCGTTGATCTGAGCGATCAGCTGGTCGATGTCTTTGCGCTTGTAGCGAACCACGTGCAGCACCGGACCGAAGATCTCCCGTTGCAGCTCGTCGAAGCTTTCCAGTTCGATCAGAGTTGGCATCACGAAGGTGCCGCGTTTGACTTCTTCGGTATTGGCGATGGCCACCTGGTACACGCTGCGACCTTTGTCGCGCATGCCCTGGATGTGCTTGTCGATACCCGCCTTGGCTTCGGCGTCGATCACCGGGCCGATGTCCACGGATAAGCGCTCCGGGTTACCGAGACGGCATTCAGCCATGGCGCCCTTGAGCATTTCGATGACGCGGTCGGCAGAATCTTCCTGCAGGCACAGGACCCGCAGCGCCGAGCAACGTTGGCCGGCGCTGTCGAAGGCCGACGATACAACGTCGATCACGACCTGTTCGGTCAGTGCGGAGGAGTCGACGATCATCGCGTTCTGGCCACCGGTTTCGGCGATCAGCGGGATTGGGCGACCCTGGGCGTCCAGACGGCCCGCGACGTTGCGTTGCAGCAAGCGAGCGACTTCGGTGGACCCGGTGAACATCACGCCTTTGACCCGATCGTCACCGACCAGGCGGGCGCCAACGGTTTCGCCACGGCCCGGCAGCAGTTGCAACACGCCTTGCGGAATTCCGGCTTCGAGCATCAAGCGCACGGCTTGAGCGGCGACCAGCGGGGTTTGTTCCGCAGGCTTGGCCAGTACCGGATTACCGGCAGCCAAAGCAGCAGCCACTTGCCCACTGAAAATCGCCAGCGGGAAGTTCCATGGGCTGATGCAGACGACCGGACCCAATGGGCGGTGGGCGTCGTTGCTGAAATCGTTGCGCGCCTGCACCGCGTAATAACGCAGGAAGTCCACGGCTTCACGCACTTCGGCGATGGCGTTGGCGAAGGTCTTGCCGGCTTCGCGAGCCAGCAGGCCCATCAGTGGCTGGATCTCGCCTTCCATCAAATCGGCGGCACGTTCCAGGATCGCGGCGCGTTCGGCGGGCGGGGTGGCCTGCCAGATCGGCGCAGCATTCAAGGCGCACTGGATCGCGTTGTCGACGTCGTCGACGGTGGCTTCCTGGACATGGCCAACCACGTCGCGCAGATCGGACGGGTTCAAGACGGGCGCAGGGGTTTCAGTGCTGGAGGCGCAACCGAGCATCGGCGCGGCTTTCCAGTGGTTATGAGCGGTGGCCAGCAAGGCGCACGACAGGGAAGCCAGACGATGTTCGTTGGCCATGTCGATGCCGCTGGAGTTGGCGCGCTCGGCACCATACAGGTCGCGGGGCAGCGGGATGCGCGGGTGCGGCAGGCCGAAGCCGCCTTCCAGCGTCGCCATCTGCTCGATGCTGGCCACTGGATCGGCCACCAGCTCCTGAATCGAAATGGACTGGTCGGCGATACGGTTGACGAACGAGGTGTTCGCGCCGTTTTCCAGCAGGCGACGCACCAGGTACGCCAGCAGGGTTTCGTGGGTGCCGACCGGTGCGTACACGCGGCACGGACGGTTCAGCTTGCCTTCGGAAACTTTGCCTACAACCTGTTCGTACAGCGGTTCGCCCATGCCGTGCAGGCACTGGAACTCGTACTGGCCCGGGTAATAGTTCTGACCGGCGATGTGGTAAATGGCCGACAGGGTGTGGGCGTTGTGCGTGGCGAACTGCGGGTAGATGACTTCCGGTACCGACAGCAGTTTGCGGGCGCAGGCGATGTAGGACACGTCGGTGTACACCTTGCGGGTGTAGACCGGATAGCCTTCCAGGCCTTCGACCTGGGCGCGCTTGATTTCGCTGTCCCAGTACGCGCCTTTCACCAGGCGGATCATCAGGCGATGACGGCTGCGGCGAGCCAGGTCGATCACGTAGTCGATCACATACGGGCAACGCTTTTGATAAGCCTGGATCACGAAGCCGATGCCGTTCCAGCCGGTCAGTTGCGGTTCGAAGCACAGGCGCTCGAGCAGATCCAGCGACAGCTCGAGGCGGTCGGCCTCTTCGGCGTCGATGTTCAGGCCGATATCGTATTGCTTGGCCAGCAGAGTCAGCGACAGCAGGCGCGGGTACAGCTCCTCCATCACGCGCTCGTACTGCGCACGGCTGTAACGCGGGTGCAGGGCCGAGAGCTTGATGGAAATGCCCGGGCCTTCATAAATCCCGCGACCGTGGGACGCTTTGCCGATCGAATGGATGGCTTGTTCGTACGAGGCCAGGTATTTCTGGGCGTCATGTTCGGTCAGTGCAGCTTCACCGAGCATGTCGTAGGAGTAGCGGAAGCCCTTGGTTTCGAACTTGCTGGCGTTGGCCAGGGCTTCGGCAATGGTTTCGCCGGTGACGAACTGCTCGCCCATCAGGCGCATGGCCATGTCGACGCCCTTGCGGATCATCGGCTCGCCGCTCTTGCCGATGATGCGGCTCAGGGACGAAGTCAGGCCGGCTTCGTTGTGGGTGGCCACCAGTTTGCCGGTCAGCAGCAGGCCCCAGGTGGCGGCGTTGACGAACAGCGACGGGCTGTTGCCCAGGTGCGGATGCCAGTTGCCGGTGCTGATCTTGTCGCGAATCAGTGCGTCGCGGGTGCCTTTGTCCGGGATACGCAGCAGCGCTTCGGCCAGGCACATCAGGGCCACGCCTTCCTGGGACGACAGGGAAAATTCCTGCAACAAACCCTGGACAATACCGGCACGGCCGCCTGCGCTCTTCTGATTGCGCAGTTTCTCGGCAATCGAGGCGGCGAGTTTGTTGGTGGCGTCGCACATCGCAGCCGGCAGGCGAGCCTGTTCGATCAGCATCGGCACCACTTCGGGTTCCGGGCGACGGTAGGCGGCAGTGATCGAAGCGCGCAGCACCGATTGCGGCAGAATGCTTTCGGCAAATTCAAGGAAGCACTGGTGGGCGTGATCCAGCGGCACGTCGACGGCTTCGTCGGAATCCTTGGTCAAACCGTTCAGCTCGGTCAGGGTTGCACCACCCTCGAGTTTTTCCAGGTAATTGAAAATTGCCTGCTTGATCAGCCAGTGCGGCGTGCGGTCAATCGAGGTCGCGGCGGCCTTGAGGCGCTCGCGGGTCGGGTCGTCAAGTTTGACCCCAAGGGTGGTGGTAGCCATATTTTTATCCTCATGTTTGCCACGACCGCGTGGCATCAGCTGGCGGCAAGATTAGCTGCGCAGCTTGCGAGGTGCAACCGGGTGCAACCCTTTTTTTGTCGGAATGTTACGCAGCTCGTCAGGAAATAAACTGCGCGACGGTCGTATCGTTTCTGCTTGGTGCATTTACTTCTGGTAATGAGCTCTGACTGCCCTAAAAGGGCGCAAAAACAGGGCTTTTGTCGATAAATCCGACTAGGTGCAACTTATTCCCGAGAAACTGGTTGCACCTTATTTGCTTTGTTGAATAGCATTCGGGCCCAAGGTGCAACCGGTCTGAAAGTCAGGTGTGCCGGCTGATGGCTTTCCTGGGGAAACATCAGTCATAAATGCGCGGGATCCAGGATCGTCTGTCAAACGCCATCGTTTGCGAGCGGTTCACCAGCCGCCGCTACATAAAAACAAAGCCAGGGCATCACTTAAATGAGCGTAAGCAATCCAACCCTGATCACGTTCGTGATCTATATCGCAGCAATGGTGCTGATCGGCTTCATGGCCTATCGCTCCACCAACAACCTTTCTGACTACATTCTGGGCGGCCGTAGCCTGGGCAGTGTCGTGACAGCATTGTCCGCCGGCGCCTCCGACATGAGCGGCTGGTTGTTGATGGGGCTGCCTGGCGCTATCTACATGTCCGGTCTTTCCGAAAGCTGGATCGCCATCGGCCTGATCGTCGGTGCTTACTTGAACTGGCTGTTCGTTGCGGGTCGTCTGCGTGTGCAGACCGAGCACAACGGCGACGCACTGACCCTGCCGGATTACTTCTCCAGCCGTTTCGAAGACAAAAGCGGCCTGCTGCGGATCATCTCCGCCGTCGTGATCCTGGTGTTCTTCACCATCTACTGCGCCTCCGGCATCGTGGCCGGTGCCCGTCTGTTCGAAAGCACCTTCGGCATGTCCTACGAGACGGCACTGTGGGCCGGCGCTGCAGCGACGATTGCCTACACCTTCGTCGGCGGTTTCCTGGCCGTGAGCTGGACTGACACCGTACAAGCCACGCTGATGATTTTCGCGTTGTTGCTGACGCCGATCATCGTGCTGCTGGCCACCGGCGGCGTCGACACCACGTTTCTGGCGATCGAAGCGCAAGATGCCAGCAACTTCGACATGCTGAAAAACACCACCTTCATCGGCATCATCTCGCTGATGGGTTGGGGCCTGGGCTACTTCGGCCAGCCGCACATCCTCGCGCGCTTCATGGCGGCGGATTCGGTCAAGTCGATTGCCAAGGCACGTCGCATCTCCATGACCTGGATGATCCTGTGCCTGGGCGGCACCGTGGCGGTGGGCTTCTTTGGTATCGCTTACTTCTCCGCACACCCTGACCTGGCCGGTCCTGTAACCGAAAACCACGAGCGTGTGTTCATCGAACTGGCGAAAATCCTGTTCAACCCGTGGATCGCCGGTGTGCTGTTGTCGGCCATTCTGGCGGCGGTGATGAGTACCCTGAGCTGCCAGCTGCTGGTGTGCTCGAGCGCCCTGACTGAAGACTTCTACAAAACCTTCCTGCGCAAAACCGCTTCCCAGGTTGAACTGGTCTGGGTCGGTCGCGCCATGGTGCTGCTGGTTGCCCTGGTCGCCATCGCGTTGGCCTCCAACCCGGAAAACCGCGTATTGGGTCTGGTCAGCTACGCCTGGGCCGGTTTCGGTGCAGCGTTCGGCCCTGTCGTCCTGATCTCCGTGATCTGGAAAGACATGACCCGCAACGGCGCACTGGCCGGTATCCTCGTTGGCGCGATCACCGTGATCGTGTGGAAACACTTCGAGGTGCTGGGCCTGTACGAGATCATCCCGGGCTTCATCTTCGCCAGCCTGGCGATCTACATCGTCAGCAAGCTGGGCGCGCCGACTGCCGGTATGCTTTCGCGCTTCGCGGCTGCCGAGGCAGATTTCCGCCTGAACAAGTGATTGTGATGGGTTGAATTCTTCCTGTAACAGTTAAAAAAAAAGGCTCGCAACTTTATAGTGCGGGCCTTTTTTGCAAGCCTGGTCCGAAAAACAGGCATTGGCCCCAATGCCAGTCAGTTAAGCGAATGCGGCCCCTGTAGGAGCGAGCTTGCTCCGGGCGGCGTTCCGACGATGGTCGTTAACGATAACGCGTGTTTACTGATTAAACGCGGCGCTCTTGAGTCCATCGTCGGAACGCCGCCCGGAGCAAGCTCGCTCCTACAATTTCCTTAACTGACCGGCATTAGGCATTGGCCCTCCAATATCTGTGGTCCTTTTCAGTATTGGTCGTGAGACATGTCCTGATTTTCTCGGCCATCTTGAGTTCCCTCTCTGTCCACGTACTTTGCGTTAAGTCACTCATCCCGAGTCGGCTTACCCATCGTTAACAGTGATGCGCTTCCCATGACCGGGGCGTCATTTCTTGAAGCGTGCGCTAGGTATTTCAAGTCCCGATTCATTGCTGGACTGGAGCTGGTGCCTTACGGCAGGTTGCAGAGGGCGCTGTGGTCCAGTGGGTTGGTCCGCTGCGAATTTTCTGGGCAAGGTCTTCGGAAGTTTCCTTCAAAACGTAACGGTTTCCATGAACTGGTGGAGTGTAGGTTTCATGGATAGTCTTTAGTGGTCACTGACAATTCAGTGGTGGGGTGTAGGAACCCGTTAAGACCAGAAGAACGCTTTGGCGTCGACAGCTGATTTGCGGCCACAAACGTGCGCCCGTAAGATCTATTGCGGCGGCTGTGCGCGGGCACGCTTCGGCGTGGTCGAGTTCTCTGGTCTCGATATTCCTACCCCGCGTATGGCTGCCACCCAAGCCTGTAGGAAGGCCGATGGTAGCCCCGCTTCTACCAGAGGTTAGAAAATGAAAACAATTCATCCGGATCCACCCTACGAAAAACCAACCCCCCATCCCGACAACCGCTTCATGGCATTGACCAGCAACTGCACTGACATGCCTACCCTGTTCGTTGACACCCACGCGCCACTCGACATCCTCACCGACGCCGCCAGCCACAGAATCCGCGCAGTGACCCAGGTGCTCGAGAATCTGTCCATGCGCGGCTCGATCGAGTGCGAGTCCTTCATCCTCAGCGACTTTGCCTTGCTCTGTGCCATTGCGTTGCGTGATGGCTGCGATGTGCTGGATGTGGTCGGTCGGCGGTTGCGGGCGCGGTCTTCAGCAGGGGCGTAGGCGTCGTCACAAGATCCAGAGGCAAATTTCCGTCTGAACAAGTGATCGGGATTAGCTGAGGCTCTGACCATTCAAAAGCAAGAAAGCGGCCCGCTTCCTGTTAGAGGCGGGCCGTTTTTTTATGGGTGCAGGGAAATGTCTGTAGTCATTTGTCCCGATTGTTGTGGGAAACGGCTCTACAAAAGCAGGACATATCTGAATTTTCTCACTGCTCCTCAACACCCGTACTCGCTGATGCAGAATCGCTCGTCTTCACTCTGCAGAGACACATCGGATGTTCGTTCCTGCTAATCAACTGCCTTTCACGTCAGCGTTCGACAGCCTTGACCTCACCGATGCGACCGAGCCCGACAGCCCTGGCAGCGACTATCGCCTTGATGAAAATGGTCGATTGCTGTCGATCCGCTATCCGGACAACAGCCAGCATGTGTTCGTTTGGCATGGTCCGGCCCAATTGGTCGAAGAAACGCTGCCGGACGGTGGTCGGCGGCGTTTTACTTACGATGCGTTGGGGCGGCAGGTAAGCCGGCAGGATGAACACGGTGCCATCACCCGTTACCGATGGGACGCCGACGGCCGTCTGATTCAGACGACGCTCGCCAGCGGCGCCAGTCGCGAGTTCAGTTATGACGCCGATGGCCGGATCACCGCCGAGCGCGATGAGCTCGGCCACGTCACGCGCTACGAATACGCAGCCGATTGCCAGCTCATCAGTCGCCGGACCAATCCCGACGGCACGCAGCTGCGCTATCGCTACGACACAGTACTGCGGTTGCTCACGGCAATCGAAAACCAATCCGGCGAACAGTATCGGCTGGAGTACACGGCCAGCGGTCTGATCCGCCAGGAAACCGGGTTCGACGGTCGTCGCACTGCGTACCTCCATGACCCCAATGGTCTACTTCTGGAAATAACCGAGTTCGGCGATGACGGCGTGGATTTGATCACCCGCTATCAGCGCAACGCCGCAGGGCAGGTGCTGGTCAAGACCTTGCCCGACGGTAATAAGGTCGGTTATCGCTACGATGACCGCGGCCGACTGGTCCGCATCGATGACGGTCAGGCTCATTCGCTTGAGCTGGAGTATGACCGGCAGGGCCGCCTGATCTGCGAGCGCCAAGGCCGGGGCACACTGCGTTATGGCTACGACGCCTGCGGTCAGCTCAATCACCTGCGCCTGCCTGACAATAGCCAGATCGATTACCGACACGCCCAGGGCGGCACGCTGATGGCCATCGATCTCAACGGCGCACGGCTCACCACCCACGCATTCGTCTTTGGCCGTGAGCAGCAACGCCAGCAAGGTCAGCTGAGCAGTCAGTACCACTACGATGAGCAGGGGCGGTTGCAAGCCCACGCGATCAACCAGCCAGCCCGGCCCCTGTACATGCGTCATTACTGCTACACCGTCAACGGCAACCTCGCCTCGATCGCCGACAGCCGTCATGGGCAGCGCAGCTATTACTACGACGCGCGCAATCGTCTGGTCCGGGTGCGCCACACCCGAGGCGACCCGGCGCAACGCTTCGTCCATGACCCTGCCGATAACCTTCTGATGCAGGATCGACAAGGTCCGGCCACCTTCAAAGGCAACCGCCTGCTCATGCATGGCGATAGCCATTACGACTACGACGCCTTCGGTAACCTCATTCGTGAACGCCGCGGCATCGGGCAAAAAATCGTCACCGAATACCATTACGACTGCCAGCACCGGCTGATCGGCATCACGTTCCCGGATGGCCGCAGCGCCAGCTACCGCTACGATGCCCTCGGTCGTCGCATCGGCAAAACCGTCGACGGCAACACCACCGAGTTCTTCTGGCAGGGCGACCACCTCGTGGCCGAATGTAGCCGGCATCATTACCGTAGCTACCTTTACGAACCCGGCAGCTTCCGCCCGCTGGCCTTGCTCGACGGCAAAGGTCCGTACCAGGCCTGCGCGTTTTATTACCAGCTTGATCACCTGGGAACGCCGCAGGAACTGACGAGTTGCGCTGGCGAAATTATCTGGTCGGCCAAGTACGACGCCTTCGGCAAAATCATCCACCTGTCGTTGGCAGGGGTGGATCGGTTCGACCAGCCCTTGCGTTACCAGGGGCAGTACTTCGATACCGAGAGCGGCCTGCATTATAGCCGGCATCGCTACTACAGCCCGGATACGGGGCGCTACCTGACTCCCGGCCCGCTCAACCTGGAGGGTGGTTTGAACCCGTACCGGTACGCGCCGAATCCGACAGGTTGGATCGATCCATTGGGGGTGGCTTGCCAGCCGTGGCCTGCAGAGAAGGGGCGGCGGAATCTCCGGGCGATGTTATCGGACGTTTCCGAGAGCGGTAGTGAAGCGAGGTCAAAAAGAAGTATTTGACCGTCTGCGAGGTGCCGGATGTGCTCGGGCGGTTGTTGTCACAACCACCCGCTCGGCTGCGAACCCCTGACGTCCAGCCCCGTACAAGGTAAACTTGCCGCCCTTCGCAGGAGCAGCCATGAATTATCGTCACGCCTTCCATGCCGGCAATCACGCCGATGTGTTCAAACACCTGACTTTGACCCGCCTCATTGCCTTGATGGCGCGCAAGGAGCAGCCGTTTGCCTATCTCGACACCCACGCCGGCATTGGTCTGTATGACCTGCAGGGCGACCAGGCCAGTCGTACCGGTGAGTACCTGGAAGGCATCGCGCGGTTGTGGGATCAGCCGGATCTGCCGGCGTTGACCGCTGATTACATGAAGGTGCTGCACGAGATGAACCCGGATGGGCAGTTGCGCTATTACCCGGGGTCGCCGGAGTTGGCGCGGCGTCTGACCCGTGCGCAGGATCGGGTGTTGCTCAACGAGAAGCACCCGGAGGATGGTGTGTTGCTCAAGGACAACATGAAGGGCGATCGTCGGGTGAAGGTGCATCTGGGCGAAGGCTGGCATGTGCCGCGCGCGATGTTGCCGGTGCCGGAAAAGCGCGCGGTGATGTTGATCGATCCGCCGTTCGAGCAACTCGATGAGATGCAGCGTTGTGCGGCGTCGTTGAAAGAGGCGATCGGCCGGATGCGCCAGACGGTGGCGGCGATCTGGTATCCGGTGAAGGATCAGCGCATGTTGCGGCGTTTTTATCAGGATCTGGCTGGCACGGGTGCGCCGAAGTTGTTGCGGGTGGAGTTGCTGGTGCATCCGCTGGATACGCCGAACAGCCTGAATGGTTCGGGGTTGGCGATTGCCAATCCGCCGTGGGGGCTGGAAGAGGAATTGCGTGAGTTGCTGCCGTGGTTGTCCAGGAAGCTTGGACAGACCCAGGGTGGGTGGCAGATGGATTGGTTGATCGCCGAGAGTTGATTGCTGATCAGATGTTTTGATGGTGTCTGACCGGACGCCTTCGCGAGCAAGCCCGCTCCCACAGTAGGTCTATGTCGATCACAAAAGCGTGGTCAGACACAGATCAATGTGGGAGCGGGCTTGCTCGCGAAGCTTTTAGCGATCTGAAATCAGATCGGGCAGGTCACGCCTGTACCGCCAATCCCGCAGTAACCCTCGGGATTCTTGGCCAGATACTGCTGGTGATACGCCTCGGCGAAGTAGAACGTCGGAGCTTCGTCGATTTCGGTGGTGATGGTGCCTTTGCCCGCCTTGGTCAGTTCGGCCTGGAACACCTGCTCGCTGTGCTTGGCGGCTGCCAGCTGAGTCGGGTTGGTGGCGTAGATGACGGAGCGATACTGCGTGCCGATGTCGTTGCCCTGGCGCATGCCCTGGGTCGGGTTATGCAGTTCCCAGAACATCTTCAGCAGCTCGTCGTAGCTGACTTTTGCCGGCTCGTAGACCACCAGCACCGCTTCAGTGTGGCCGGTCAGGCCCGAGCAGACCTCTTCATAGGTAGGGTTCGGAGTAAAACCGCCGGCGTAACCCACTGCGGTACTGACCACGCCCTCGCGCTGCCAGAAGCGACGTTCCGCCCCCCAGAAGCAGCCCAGGCCGAAGATGGCGAAATCTACATCGGTAACGAACGGGCCCAGCAGCGGGGCGTCATGGACGAAGTGTTTTTCCGGCACGGTCATTGGCGTTTCGCGGCCAGGCAGGGCTTGTTCTTTGGTAGGGAGCACGTTTTTGTTTACCAGAATTTCCGAGCGCAGAACCATCGTCAGTCCTCTCAGTCAGGTTGGGATGTAAATAGTCAGACCACCAGTGTGCCCAATGCCGTCCAGTTACGCACTATCTCTGTGGGAGCGAGACCGGCTTGCCGGGCTTAACGCAATCGGATGTTTGTCGTTTGCAGCAGATTGCCGTCCCGGTCGTGATAACTGACGCGGATCTGTTCTGCATCGACGATCAGGTGGGCGAAGTTGTCCTGGCTGATGACCGCGCCGGTCAGTTCGTACCGATAGTCCCCGGCAGGGGTTCGGGCCAGTGGTTGATCGAGGATGAAGGTGGACGCGTTGGCATAGGGCAGCATTTTGCTGTTGCACAACGGCGAAGACACGATGGTGTGAACCTCAAAGTCCGGGTCTTCGCTGTGGGTCAGTCGACTGGTCAGTGAACCGTGAATATCGCCGGAAATGAAAAAGACGTTCTGAATACCTTGTGTACGAATAGTCTCAAGCAACCGTAGCCGCTGCTCGGGAAAGGCTTGCCAGGCGTCTTCGCCCTGGCGTTTGCGGTCGGGGTAGAACATCACGCTGGTCACCACGAATTTGACCCGGGCGGGGCTGCGGACCAGCCAGTCGCACAAGGCTTGCTCCTGGGTGTCGTCGAGGATGCGTCGATCATCGGTCGAGAGATTGCGCCGTGTTCGACTGTCGGTGACAAACCATTCGATATCGCCTTCGGTAAATTGATACCAATACTTTTCCAGTTTTGTGTTTATTTGTCCGTTGTCCGCCAGTTCGTGTGCCGGGCCATGGCTGGCCTGATACAGTTCATAGGCGCTGATTGCGTTGGCATATAAGTACTCGTCGCACGTGCTTTTATTGGCGGGCCAGTTGTCTTCGATTTCATGGTCGTCAAGGATCATGTAAGTGGGCAGGCTGGACATCAATGTTGCGATGTTGGGCTGCGAAAAAGCCGTGCGGTACTTGTGCAGAATTTCTTTGTATTCACGATCAGGGGCGATGGCGTTCAGGTCATCGACATAGATCTGGTCGCCTGTCATCAACAGGGCACTGACGGGTGGGTCGGCCTGCTCTGCCAGTCGGGAAACGGAAGCGAATATCCTGTCCCCCAGATGAGGTGCGATGGCAATGCCTGCGGTCATGCGCAGGTAGCGGCAGGATCCGACGATGTAAGCCCGTGGCCGTGTGGCCCGGGGTGAGCGGGTACGAAAGCGATGAATCGGCGGCGGCCATTGCAGCGCCAGCTCCGTCACCGTCTCCACGGTATGCACCGGGCTCATCGGGCTGAACCAGCCGGCCTGATACTCGTAGTCGGTATCGGCTGCAAGATCGTTGAGGGCGATGACTGCGCACATGTCGCGACTGCTGTCGAGTTTTGCAAAGACACCGGTGGACCAGCGTTTTTCTCCTGTCCGTCGATAACGAACGCCGGCAAATACCAACGCATCTTTGTGTGAGTTTCCACGCAGGAATATACGCGTGTGATTAGTTGTTGTATGGCCAAGGATAGGGCCCACTGTAGGTTTTAACATGATCGAATCCATTCAGCTTGCTGCTAATTAGGCAGGTTTTGTTTCAGCGGTTTATTTGCAAGTCTTACAACTAAGGTTAGTTATTTGACCTTGAAAAATATCGAGCTGAAATGGATGCGAGTTGTGGGCGATGTCAGCCACAAATGTAGGAAGGCAACTCTTCAGGTATCTCTTCAGGTAAAAGCGCCAGGCAAAAAAAGCCCCGCCAAATGGGCGGGGTTGAGGTACGAGCGTGGCGCTCGGAAATCGTGGAACGCAACGGGCCCTCCGGTGAGGGAGGGCCGGTCGGTGTTACAGCAGGATGGTGCGGATGTCCGCCAGCAGGGCGCTCAGACGCTGGGTGAAGCGTGCAGCAGCGGCGCCATTGATCACGCGGTGATCGTAGGACAGCGACAGCGGCAGCATCAGTTTCGGCTGGAAGGCTTTGCCGTCCCAGACTGGCTGGATGGTTGCCTTGGAAACACCGAGGATCGCCACTTCCGGCGCGTTGACGATCGGCGTGAAGCCGGTGCCGCCAATGTGGCCGAGGCTGGAAATGGTGAAGCAGGCGCCTTGCATGTCGTCAGCGGTGAGCTTCTTGTCGCGGGCTTTGGCAGCCAGCACAGCCGCCTCAGCCGCAAGCTGCAACAGGCTCTTCTGGTCGACGTTCTTGATGACCGGTACCAGCAGGCCTTCAGGCGTATCCACCGCGAAGCCGATGTTCACGTATTTCTTGCGGATGATCGCCTTGCCGCTTGGCGCCAGCGAACTGTTGAAGTCCGGCAGTTCCTTGAGCATGTGCGCGCAGGATTTGAGCAGCAGCGGCAGGATGGTCAGCTTGACGCCGGCCTTCTCTGCAACGGCTTTCTGAGCGACACGGAACGCTTCCAGGTCGGTGATATCAGCCGAATCGAACTGAGTCACGTGCGGAATGTTCAGCCAGCTGCGGTGCAGGCTCGACGCGCCGATTTGCATCAGGCGAGTCATCGGCACTTCTTCGATTTCACCGAAGCGGCTGAAGTCCACGACCGGAATCGGCGGGATACCCGCGCCACCGGTTGCACCAGCAGCAGCAGCGGCCGGTGCTTGCTTGGCCTTCTGCATCATGGCCTTGACGTAAACCTGCACGTCTTCCTTGAGGATGCGACCGTGCGGACCGCTGGCGCCGACGGCGTCCAGTTCGACGCCGAATTCACGGGCCAGTTGGCGTACAGCCGGGCCAGCATGAACCTTGGCGCCCGGTTTGGCCGGTGCAGCAGCAGGCGCGGCCGGTGCCGGAGCAGCAGGCGCAGCGGCGGCTGGAGCTGGAGCACTAGGAGCAGCAGCGGCGGTCGCCGGGGCAGCAGCAGGTGCAGCGCCTTTGACTTTCAACTTCAGGATCAGGTCGCCAGTACCGACTTCGTCATCCAGCTTGATGGAAACGCTTTCCACCACGCCGGCGGCAGGCGATGGAATTTCCATGCTCGCCTTGTCGGATTCCAGGGTGATCAGCGACTGGTCGGCTTCAACGGTATCGCCGGCCTTGACCAGGACTTCGATGATCTTGGCCTTGCCTGCCGAACCGATGTCCGGGACGTGAATGTCCTGAACGCTGTCGGCAACCGGTGCAGCCGCGGCGGCTGGCGCAGGAGCAGCGGCAGCAGGCGCAGCAGCCTGGGCTGGCGCGGCAGCGGCAGGGGCCGCAGCACCCGCCACTTCCAGGTCCAGAATCAGGTCGCCGGTGCCGACTTCATCGTTGAGCTTGACGCTGATGGCCTTGACCACGCCAGCGGCAGGCGACGGGATTTCCATGCTGGCCTTGTCGGATTCCAGGGTGATCAGCGACTGATCAGCCTCGACGGTGTCGCCGACCTTGACCTGGATCTCGATGATCTGGGCCTTGCCCGACGAACCGATGTCCGGCACGTGCACTTGCTGAACCGAAGCGGCTGCTGGCGCAGCAGCAGGCGCGGCCGGCGCCGGAGCAGCAGCCGGTTTCTCTTCAGCCTTTGGCGCTGGCGCAGCGGCAGCCGCAGCGGCAGCCGCAGGGGCGGCAGCAGCGGCACCTTCGACTTCCAGTTCCAGCAGTTCGTCGCCTTCTTTCAGGCGATCGCCCAGTTTCACTTTCAGGCTTTTGACGATGCCGGCCTTGGGAGCAGGCACTTCCATGCTCGCCTTGTCCGACTCAAGTGTCAGGATGCTCTGCTCGGCTTCGATACGGTCGCCGACCTTCACAAACAGTTCAATTACTTCACCTTCACCGCTGCCGATGTCAGGTACGCGAATGAGTTCGCTCACAGAGTGTCTCCTCAGCAGTCCAGTGGGTTGCGTTTTTCCGGGTTGATCCCGAACTTGGCGATGGCTTCAGACACCACCTTGGGTTCGATATCACCACGGTCAGCCAGTGCTTCCAGGGCTGCCAACACCACGAAATGACGGTCGACTTCGAAGAAGTGACGCAGCTTCTTGCGGCTGTCACTGCGGCCGAAACCGTCGGTGCCCAGGACTTTGAATTCCTTGGACGGGACCCACTGACGAATTTGCTCAGCGAACAGCTTCATGTAGTCGGTAGAGGCGATGACCGGACCTTTACGGCCGTTCAGGCACTCTTCGACGTAGCTCAGTTTAGGCTTCTGGCCCGGGTGCAGACGGTTGGTGCGCTCAACGGCCAGGCCGTCGCGACGCAGTTCGTTGAAGCTGGTAACGCTCCATACATCGGCGCCGACGTTGAACTGCTCGCGCAGAATCTTCGCCGCTTCACGGACTTCACGCAGGATGGTGCCGGAGCCCATCAGCTGAACGTGGTGCGCCGCTTCGCGGGTGTCTTCTTCGAGCAGGTACATGCCCTTGATGATGCCTTCCTCGACACCGGCCGGCATGGCTGGCTGCTGGTAAGACTCGTTCATCACGGTGATGTAATAGAAGACGTCCTGCTGCTGTTCGGTCATCTTCTTCATGCCGTCCTGGATGATCACCGCCAGCTCGTAGCCGTAGGTTGGATCAAAGGTGCGGCAGTTCGGGATGGTGGCAGCCAGGATGTGGCTGTGACCGTCTTCGTGTTGCAGGCCTTCGCCGTTCAGCGTGGTCCGGCCGGCGGTACCGCCGATCAGGAAGCCACGGGTACGGCTGTCGCCAGCGGCCCAGGCGAGGTCGCCGATACGCTGGAAGCCGAACATCGAGTAGAAGATGTAGAACGGCAGCATTGGCTGGTTGTGGCTGGAGTACGAAGTACCGGCAGCGATGAAGGAGCTCATGGCGCCCGCTTCGTTGATGCCTTCTTCGAGGATCTGGCCCTTCTTGTCTTCTTTGTAGAACATCACCTGGTCTTTATCGACTGGCTCGTAGAGCTGGCCGACGGAGGAGTAGATGCCCAACTGACGGAACATGCCTTCCATACCGAAGGTACGGGCTTCGTCGGGGATGATCGGCACGATACGCGAACCGATTTCCTTGTCCTTGACCAGCTGCGCGAGGATCCGCACGAAGGCCATGGTGGTGGAAATCTCACGGTCGCCCGAGCCGTCCAGGATAGCCTTGAGGGTATCGAGTGGCGGCGTCGGGATGTCGAAGCTCTTGGCGCGACGCTGTGGCACGAAACCGCCCAGCGCGGTGCGGCGCTCGCTCAGGTAACGGGCTTCGGCGCTGTTTGGCTCCGGCTTGAAGAACGGCAGGTTTTCCAGCTCGTCGTCCTTGACCGGAATGTCGAAGCGGTCACGGAACAACTTCAGGCTGTCGACATCGACTTTCTTGGTGTTGTGCGCGGTGTTTTTCGCTTCGCCGGCACCGGTGCCATAACCTTTGATGGTCTTGGCCAGGATGACGGTGGGTTGTTCTTTGTGGTTGACCGCTTCGTGGTACGCCGCGTAGACCTTGTACGGGTCGTGACCACCACGGTTGAGTTTCCAGATCTCGTCGTCGGACAGGTCTGCAACCATCGCCTTGAGTTCTGGCGAGTTGAAGAAGTGTTCACGCACGAACGCGCCGTCTTTGGCTTTGTAGTTCTGGTACTCGCCGTCGATGACTTCGTCCATGCGACGTTGCAGGATACCGTCGACGTCTTTGGCCAACAGTGGGTCCCAGAAACGGCCCCAGATGACTTTGGTCACGTTCCACTGAGCACCGCGGAACACGCCTTCGAGTTCCTGGATGATCTTGCCGTTGCCGCGAACCGGGCCGTCGAGGCGCTGCAGGTTGCAGTTGATGACGAAGATCAGGTTGTCGAGCTTCTCACGGCCAGCCAGCGAGATCGCGCCCAGGGATTCCGGCTCGTCGCACTCGCCGTCGCCCAGGAAGCACCAGACTTTTTGCTTGCCTTCAGGGATGAAGCCACGGGCTTCCAGGTACTTCATGAAGCGTGCCTGGTAGATCGCCTGGATCGGGCCCAGACCCATGGATACAGTCGGGAACTGCCAGAAGTCAGGCATCAGCCAAGGGTGCGGGTAGGACGACAAGCCCTGGCCGTCGACTTCCTGGCGGAAGTTGTTCATCTGGTCTTCGGTGATGCGGCCTTCCATGAACGCACGGGCGTAAACGCCTGGCGAGGTGTGGCCCTGGAAGTAGATCAGGTCGCCGCCATGTTCGTCGGTCGGAGCCTGGAAGAAATAGTTGAAGCCGATGTCATACAGGGTCGCACTGGAGGCGAAGCTGGAGATGTGACCACCCAGGTCAGAATCTTTCAGGTTCGTGCGCATTACCATGGCCATCGCGTTCCAGCGTACCAGCGAGCGAATGCGGCGTTCCATGAACAGGTCGCCAGGCATGCGTGCTTCGTGGGTAACGGGGATGGTGTTGCGGTAAGGCGTGGTGATGGCGTAAGGCAACTGCGAACCGCTGCGGGTCGCGAGTTCACCCATACGGGTCATCAGATAGTGAGCACGGTCTTCGCCTTCTTTGTCGAGAACCGATTCCAGGGCGTCCAGCCATTCCTGGGTTTCGACGGGATCGAGGTCTTGCATGGCTTGCTCCAGGGCGGAAAGGCTTCCAGAATCGGTTGCCTGAGTTTGCGACTGGCCTTGTGGGCAGACGATATAAATTCTTGGATTGCCGAGAGGTTGTTCCGGCGGCGTGTAGTTTTACTACAAATCAGCGGGCATTTCAGCCTTTCGAATGTATAGACGAGTAGTAAAACTACAGATGAGCGGCTTGTGGCCTCCGGCTGCGTTGTGAGAATAATCGTTAAGGTTGGTCTTTTACCAACCAGAAAAGGTGAAAGCTTGATGCTGTCTGCCAAAAAACAAGAAATATCAGCTATTTCTAACCTTTGTTCGACAGTCGATCAGGTAGTGTGTTTTCGCGAATCACTACATGCAGCCCCCTACACGCCGATCAAGGATAGACCATGAGCCTCCCTTCGCTTGCCGAACTGCCCGCCGTGCTCCTGCCGTTTGTCACCCGTGCCGAGCAGTCGTTCCGTACGGCGGCCGCCGAACTGGACGACGACCGGGGGCTGTCCGGCTGGACGCCTGAACGCTGGGCACAATTCGCCCGGGTCACCGCTGCCAGCGACTTCGTGATTGAACAGAGTACCCGCGACCCTTCCATGTTGCTGGAGCTGGTGCAGTCCGGCGAACTGGACCGCCATTTTGCGCCCGGTGAGTTGTGCGGGCAGATTGCGGCAGCGGTGAGCGCGGTTGAAACCGACGATGAGCTCGGTCGCGCCCTGCGCCGCCAGCGTAATCGCCACCAGGTGCGAATCATCTGGCGCGACCTGACCCGTCAGGCCGACCTGGTCCAGACCTGCCGCGACCTCTCGGACATGGCCGATGCGAGCATCGATCAGGCCTATCAGTGGTTGTACTCGCGGCATTGCCAGCAATTCGGCGTGCCGACCGGCCGGCGCAGTGGCGAACCACAACAGATGGTCATCCTCGGCATGGGCAAGCTCGGCGCGGTGGAGCTCAACCTGTCGTCGGACATCGACCTGATCTTTGCCTACCCCGAGGGTGGAGAAACCGTCGGCGTGAAGCGTTCGCTGGATAACCAGGAATTTTTCATTCGTCTCGGCCAGCGTCTGATCAAGGCGCTGGACCCGATGACGGTCGATGGCTTCGTGTTCCGTGTCGACATGCGCCTGCGGCCATACGGCTCGGCGGGCGCCTTGGTGCTGAGCTTCAACGCACTGGAGCAGTATTACCAGGATCAGGGTCGCGACTGGGAGCGCTATGCCATGATCAAGGCGCGGGTGGTGGCCGGCGATCAAGTGGCCGGCGCACAGTTACTCGACCTGTTGCGGCCGTTCGTTTACCGGCGTTATCTGGACTTTTCGGCCATCGAAGCGCTGCGCACCATGAAGCAGCTGATCCAGCAGGAAGTCCGGCGCAAGGGCATGGCCGACAATATCAAGCTTGGCTCCGGCGGGATCCGTGAAGTCGAGTTTATCGCCCAGGCCTTTCAGCTGATTCACGGTGGTCGCGACCTGAGTCTGCAGCAGCGTCCGCTATTGAGCGTACTGAGCACACTGCAAGACCAGGGTTACCTGCCGCCGGCGGTGATCAGCGAATTGCGCGAAGGCTACGAATTCCTGCGCTACACCGAACACGCCATCCAGGCGATTGCCGACCGCCAGACTCAAATGCTGCCGGACGGCGCTCAGGATCAGGCGCGCATTGCCTTGATGTTGGGTTTCGACGATTGGGCCGCTTTCCATGAACAGCTCATGTATTGGCGCGGTCGGGTGGCGTGGCACTTCGGTCAGGTGATCGCCGACCCCGACGAAGAACAAGGCAGCGAAAGCGAAGTGGTGGTCGGCGGTGAATGGCTGCCGCTGTGGGAAGAAGCCCAGAACGAAGAAGCGGCATGCCGTCAATTGGAAGAGGGCGGATTCACCGATGCCACCAAGGCGCTGAAAGCCTTGGCCGGCCTGCGCGGCAGTCCGCAGTTGCGCGCCATGCAGCGCCTGGGACGCGAGCGCCTCGATGCCTTCATTCCGCGCTTGCTGGCGCAAGCCGTAGAGCACGCCAATCCCGATCTGGTGTTGGAACGGGTGCTGCCATTGGTTGAAGCCGTGGCCCGCCGTTCTGCGTACCTGGTGTTGCTGACCGAAAACCCTGGTGCGCTACGACGCTTGTTGACCCTGTGCGCCGCGAGCCCGTGGATCGCCGAACAAATCACCCGCTTCCCGCTGCTGCTCGATGAATTGCTCAACGAGGGCCGGTTGTTCAAGCCGCCCTTGGCGCCGGAGCTGGCCGCCGAGTTGCGCGAGCGCCTGACACGGATTCCCGAGGACGACCTCGAACAGCAAATGGAAGCCCTGCGGCATTTCAAACTGGCGCACCGCTTGCGGGTGGCGGCCTCGGAAATCGCCGGCAGCCTGCCGTTGATGAAAGTCAGCGATTACCTGACCTGGCTCGCTGAAGCGATTCTCGAACAGGTATTGGCCCTGGCCTGGCGCCAGACCGTGGCCAAGTACGGCACGCCACTGCGCACCGACGGCACTGTGTGCGATCCCGGCTTCATCATTGTCGGTTACGGGAAAGTCGGTGGGCTGGAATTGGGGCATGGTTCGGACCTGGACCTGGTGTTCATCCACGACGGCGATCCGCAGGCGGAAACCGACGGGCCCAAGCCTATCGACGGCGCCCAGTTCTTCACTCGGCTCGGGCAGCGGATCATTCACTTGCTGACGACCCAGACCAACTCCGGTCAGCTCTACGAAGTGGATATGCGCCTGCGTCCGTCCGGTGCTGCGGGGTTGCTGGTGAGCTCCCTGGGGGCGTTTGCCCGTTATCAGGAAAACGAAGCCTGGACCTGGGAACACCAGGCATTGGTGCGGGCGCGGGTACTGGTGGGCAGTGAGGATGTCGGCCGGGCGTTCGAACAAGTGCGTGCCGCCGTGCTGGGCAAATCACGAGACCTGGCGACCTTGCGTCAGGAGGTCAGCGAGATGCGCGCCAAGATGCGCGATAACCTCGGCAGCAAGAGCACCGCGGCAGGCACCGGGGCAAACGCCTTCGAGGCCACGGCGCCATTCGATCTCAAGCAGGACGCCGGAGGTATCGTCGATATTGAATTTATGGTGCAATACGCGGCTCTGGCGTGGTCGCAGACGCACCCGTCATTGCTGCGCTGGACCGATAACATCCGCATTCTGGAGGGGCTGGAGGAGGAAGGGCTGATGCCCGCCGAAGACGCCAGCCTGTTGCGTGAGGCCTATAAAGCCTACCGCTCCGCCGCCCACCGGCAGGCCTTGCAGAAGGACCCCGGCGTGATACCCGGCGACCAGTTCGCGGACGAACGACGGCAGGTATTGCGGATCTGGAAAGAGTTGGGATTAAGCTGAAATCGGATATTTGAAACACCCAATACCCCCTGTGGGAGCGGGCTTGCTCGCGAAAGCGGAGTGTCAGTCGACAGTGATGTTGGATGTGATGGCCCCTTCGCGAGCAAGCCCGCTCCCACAGTTAATCTGCGGTGTTTGGTGGATTGAAGCAGCTAAACTACACCGCACTGGATGTGCACCAATACCCAATGTGGGAGCGGGCTTGCTCCGGGCGGCGTTCCGACGATAGCGCAGTGACAGTCGACAGTAATGTTGAAGGTGATGCCCCATCGCAAGCAACCCTGCTCCCGCAGTGATTCTCGAGGCGGGGAGGCGTATGCCTCCCCGGTTCGTTTATGGAAACCACATGAAAATTCTGATCGTTGGGCCCAGTTGGGTCGGTGACATGGTGATGGCGCAGACACTGTTTCAGTGTCTCAAGCAGCGCCACCCGCAATGCGAAATCGACGTGCTGGCCCCCGAGTGGAGCCGGCCGATTCTCGAGCGCATGCCCGAAGTGCGCCAGGCCTTGAGCTTTCCGCTCGGCCACGGTGTCCTGGAGCTGGCGACCCGTCGACGCATCGGCAAATCCCTGGCCGGACAGTATGACCAGGCGATCCTGTTGCCCAATTCCCTGAAGTCGGCGCTGGTGCCATTTTTTGCCGGCATCCCGAAACGCACCGGCTGGCGTGGCGAGTTCCGTTATGGCCTGCTCAATGACGTGCGCGCGCTGGACAAAGAACGTTACCCACTGATGATCGAGCGCTTCATGGCCCTGGCTTACGAGCCCGGCCTTGATCTGCCCAAACCCTATCCACGGCCGAGCCTGCAAATTGATCCGGTCAGCCGGGAGGCGGCACTGGCCAAGTTCGGTCTGACCCTCGACCGTCCGGTGTTGGCGCTGTGCCCCGGTGCCGAGTTTGGCGAATCCAAGCGCTGGCCGTCCGAGCACTACGCCAAGGTCGCCGAAACGAAGATTCGTGAGGGTTGGCAAGTCTGGCTGTTCGGTTCGAAGAACGATCATGCCGTCGGTGAAGACATCCGGTCGCGGCTGATTCCCGGCTTGCGTGAAGAGTCGGTGAACCTCAGCGGCGGCACGTCGCTGGCCGAAGCCATCGACCTGATGTCCTGCGCCGACGCGGTCGTCTCCAACGACTCCGGCCTGATGCATGTCGCCGCCGCGCTGAATCGCCCGCTGGTGGCGGTCTACGGCTCGACCTCGCCGGGCTTCACACCGCCATTGGCCGAACACGTGGAGATCGTGCGCCTGGGCATCGAATGCAGCCCATGCTTCGATCGCACGTGCCGCTTCGGCCATTACAACTGCCTGCGCCAGCTGATGCCGCAAGCGGTGAACGAAGCCTTGCAGCGGTTGCAGGGCACTGTGGTCGAGGTCAAATAATTTGCGGGTTCTGTTGATCAAGACTTCTTCGCTGGGCGACGTGATTCACGCGTTGCCAGCGCTGACCGACGCGGCGCGAGCGATCCCCGGCATCCAGTTCGACTGGGTGGTGGAAGAGGGTTTTGCCGAAATTCCGACCTGGCACCCGGCCGTGGGCAAAGTGATTCCAGTGGCGATTCGTCGCTGGCGCAAGAATATCTGGCAGACCATCAAGAGTGGCGAGTGGAAGCGCTTCAAGCAAAGCGTTCGCGCCACCAAATATGACTTGGTGATCGATGCCCAAGGCCTGCTGAAAAGCGCGTTGCTGACCCGTTACGTCAAAGCTCCGGTTGCCGGGCTGGACAAGGATTCGGCGCGTGAGCCGATCGCGGCACGCTTTTACTCCCGGCGTCTGGCCGTGGCCCGTGGACAACACGCGGTGGAGCGGGTGCGTCAGCTATTCGCTGTGGCTTTGGGTTATGACCTGCCCAAAGGGTTGGGCGACTACGGTCTGAATGTCGAGCGACTGGTGGAATTGCCGCGCAAAAATCCTTACGTGCTGTTCCTGCACGGCACCACCTGGGACACCAAACACTGGCCTGAAGCCTACTGGCGCGAGCTGGCCGAGCGCGTAGGCTACCTCGGCGTGGCGGTGAAACTGCCTTGGGGCAACGCACTGGAGAAGGCCCGTGCCGAGCGCATCGCCAAAGACCTGAAACACGTCGAAGTGCTGCCCAAGCTGAACCTGGCGGGTGTCGGCAAGGTGCTGGCCGGCGCACAAGCCTGCGTCGCGGTGGACACTGGTCTCGGGCACCTCGCCGCGGCGCTGGATGTGCCGACGCTTTCGTTGTTCGGTCCGACCAACCCGGGCCTGACCGGTGCCTATGGCAAGTCGCAGATTCACCTGGCCAGCGACTTCCCTTGCGCGCCGTGCCTGCAAAAGAAATGCACCTATCAACCGACGGCGGAAGATCTGCGCCAGTTCGACCTGAAGCGTGAGTGGCCCCTGTGCTTCACGCGTCTGAACCCCGAGCGTGTCGCGAGCCGATTGAGCACGTTGTTACTGGCTGAGGAGCTGCGCTGATGCAATTGGCATTTGTCTTGTACAAGTACTTTCCTTTTGGTGGCTTGCAGCGCGATTTCATGCGCATTGCCCTGGAATGTCAGCAACGCGGCCACCAGATTCGCGTCTACACGCTGATCTGGGAAGGCGACATTCCACCGGGTTTCGAGGTATTGGTGGCGCCGGTCAAGGCGTTGTTCAACCATCGGCGCAACGAAAAGCTCAGCGAGTGGATGGAAGCGGACCTGGCCAAACGCCCGGTGGACCGCCTGATCGGTTTCAACAAGATGCCGGGCCTGGACGTTTATTACGCCGCCGACGGCTGCTTCGAAGACAAGGCGCAGAATTTGCGCAACTCGCTGTACCGTCGCTGGGGCCGCTACCGGCACTTCGCCGAGTACGAGCGCGCGGTGTTCGCCAGGGACGCCAAGACCGAAGTGCTGATGATTTCCGAAGTGCAGCAGCCGCTGTTCATCAAGCATTACGACACGCCGCTGGAGCGTTTCCATTTGCTACCGCCAGGTATCTCCCAGGATCGTCGCGCGCCAGCCAATGCCACCGAGATTCGGGCCGATTTCCGTCGTGAATTCAACCTCAAGGACGATGAACTGTTGCTGGTGCAGATCGGTTCCGGGTTCAAGACCAAGGGTGTGGATCGCAGTCTCAAGGCGTTGGCCGCCTTGCCCGCCAATCTGAAGAAGCGCACCCGGCTATTTGTAATTGGCCAGGATGACCCCAAATTGTTCCAGATGCAGGGCGCCGCATTGGGGCTCGGCGACAACGTGACGTTCCTCAAGGGCCGTAGTGATATTCCGCGTTTCCTGCTCGGTGCCGACCTGCTGATCCACCCGGCGTATAACGAAAACACCGGGACCGTGTTGCTCGAAGCCCTGGTGGCCGGGTTGCCGGTGCTGGTGAGTGCGGTCTGTGGTTATGCCCATTACATCACCGAGGCTGATGCCGGTCTGGTGCTGGACGAACCTTTCGATCAGGCGCAGTTGACTCAATACCTGACCGGTATGTTGAACGACGATCAAGCGCGGGCGGCCTGGAGTCGCAACGGTCTGGCCTTCGCCGAGACGGCCGACCTCTATAGCATGCCGCAGCACGCGGCCGATGTGATTCTGGCGGAGCACGTGCAATGAAGTTGATGCTGGCTGAACCGTTCAAGAGCCTCTGGGCCGGACGCGACCCGTTCGCCGAAGTCGAGAAGCTCGAGGGCGAGGTGTACCGCGAGCTTGAAGCGCGCCGCACTCTGCGTACCGTCGTTGACGGCAATGGCTTTTTCGTGAAGATCCACCGCGGCATCGGCTGGGGCGAGATCGTCAAGAACCTGATCACCGCCAAGCTGCCGGTGCTCGGTGCCGGCCAGGAATGGAAGGCCATTCAACGCCTGCAGGAAGTCGGCGTGCCAACCATGACCGCCGTCGCTTACGGCGAGAAAGGCAGCAACCCGGCGGATCAGCACTCGTTCATCGTCACCGAAGAGCTGGCACCCACCGTCAGCCTCGAAGATTTCAGTATCAATTGGGTCAAGCAGCCACCCTTGCCGAAACTCAAGCGTGCGCTCATCGCCGAAGTCGCGCGCATGACCGGCATGATGCACCGCGCTGGCGTCAATCACCGCGACTGTTACATCTGCCACTTCCTGCTGCACACCGACAGACCGGTGACGGCTGAAGACTTGAAGCTGTCGATAATCGACCTGCACCGTGCCCATACCCGCCCGACGATTACCCAGCGCTGGCGCAACAAGGACCTGGCGGCGCTATATTTTTCGGCGCTGGACATTGGCCTGACCCGTCGCGACAAACTGCGTTTCCTCAAGGGTTATTTCCAGCAGCCCCTGCGCCAGATCCTCGGCGAAGAGGCTGGGTTGCTCAGTTGGCTCGAAGGCAAGGCCAACAAGCTCTATGAGCGTAAACAGCGATACGGGGACGCGCTCTGATGCCGGGTTGGATACTGGAGCCTGCTTACAGCGATCTGGCAGAAGATTTCGGCAGCCTCGAGGCGGTGTTTGCGCTTGAGGGTGAGCGATTGACCCACGACCCGTTGTCCGAGGTCATTCGCGTCAAGCGCAACGGCGTCAACTATTACGTCAAACGCTACGTCGGTGCGGGTAAAGGTCTGCGTCGTTACCTGGGCAAGCCCCGGGTCAAAGCCGAGTGGCAGAACCTCAAGCGCTTCGCCAAATGGGGCATTCCCACGGCCGAGGTGGTGGCCTGGGGCCTGGAACGGCGCGGTGCGGCTTACGATCGCGGCGCGCTGATCACCCGTGAGCTGCCCAATACCGAAGATCTATCCGCCTTGGCCGAACGGCATGATCCCAAGCTGGCGGACCGCGCCTGGGTCGACACCGTCAGTCGGCAGTTGGCCAGCTACACCCGGACCATGCACGATCATCGCTTTACCCATAACGATTTGAAATGGCGCAATCTGTTGATCGACGATCAGGTCCGGCTGTTTCTGATCGACTGCCCCAACGGCGATTTCTGGCGCGGCTTCTGGCTCAAATACCGCATCACCAAGGATCTGGCCTGTCTGGACAAGGTTGCCAAGTATCAACTGTCGGCCACCCAGCGCCTGCGCTTTTACCTGCAATACCGCCAACGGACCCGGCTCGATGCCGCCGACAAAAAACGGATCCGGCACGTGGTGAGATTTTTCGAGGGGCGCGAATGACTGATTTTCTGGCCGCTGAAGACCGGGCGCTGCTCGAGCGTCACGGCCTTGGCACCTTCGATGCACTCTGGGCCAGGCAACTCGACGCTGTGGATGAGCCCAACACCGCGCGCGGTGGCTGGAGCAGCGTGTATCGACTGGATCTGGAAGGTCAGGGTTACTACCTCAAACGCCAGAGCAACTATCAGATGCGTACCTTGCATGCACCGTTCGGTGAGCCGAGTTTTGCCCGTGAATTTCGCAACATCAGTCGCTATGAGCGCTTCGGGATTCCAGCATTGAAGGCGGTGTTTTTCGGTGAGCGCAAAGTCGACGGCGAGGTTCGGGCGATTCTGTTGACCCGTGCCCTCGACGGATGGGATGACCTGGATTCGTTGTTGCAGCGCTGGTCGGATTTGAGTGCAGCGCAGCACTCGATGATTCTGCAGGCCTGTGGGCAATTGGCCCGGTGCCTTCATGGCGCCCATCAGGTTCACGGCTGCTTCTACCCCAAGCATATTTTTCTCCAGGCCGCCGGCGACGGTTATCAGGCCCAGTTGATCGACCTGGAAAAAACCCGGCCGCTACTGTTCGGGTCGCGTGACCGGGCCAAAGACCTGGAGCCGTTGCTGCGCCGGGCGCCAGAGTGGAACGAAGCGCAGTTGCGCGAGTTGCTGGCCGCCTATCTGGAGCAACCCCGGGACAGCACGCTGATCGATAGCTGGCTGACCCGTCTGCACGCGCGACGCAGCCACAAGGAGACCCGCTGATGCGTTTGTCCGAGTTGAAAAATGCTGGCCGCAGTCCTGGCCTGCCAATGAGCATTTCACTGGCCGATGCCGCCGGTCCTGCCGAGTTGCAGTTGCTGAGCTTGCTGCGGGTCTTGCCCGGGCAGCGTTATGTCGGCGCCGGTGTCTGGCGCGGTCGGCCGGTGTTGGCCAAATTGTTGGTCGGCAGCAAGGCGGCGCGGCATTTTCAGCGGGAACTGGATGGCGTGCGTTTGCTCGCCGCCCAGGGCCTGACCACGCCGCAACTGTTGGCCGACGGCCTGAAAGAGGGCGAGGGCGGTTGGCTGCTGTTTGATTACCTTGAAGGCGCCGAGAGCCTGGGGGAGGCCTGGAAGCAGGTCGAGCAGTTGCCCGTGTTGGCCAATGAGCAATCGGCGGTCCTGGCTGATGCGCTGGGTGCGATTGGTCAGCTGCACCGCAAAGGCCTGTGGCAGGAAGACCTGCATCTGGACAATCTGCTGCGCCAGCGCGGCCGGCTGTATCTGATCGATGGCGCGGGCATCCGTGTCGAGACGGCCGGCAAACCGCTGTCGCGCCAGAAAGTGTTGGAAAACCTCGGGGTGTTTTTTGCCCAGTTGCCCCAGTCGCTGGAGCCCTTCACCGAAGAATTGCTGGTGTATTACCTGCTGAGCAACGGCGAGCATGCCTTGCCCATGGAAGCCTTGCAGAAACAGATCGACAAGGTTCGACGCTGGCGCCTCAAAGACTTGCTGATCAAGGTCGGCCGCGAATGCACGCTGTTCAGTGTCCAGCGCGGGGCGTTCGGCTTGCGGGCGATTCGCCGCGAGGAAGAAGCGGCAATGCTGCCGGTGCTGGAGCAGGCCGATGCGTTGCTCGATCAGGGCCATCTGTACAAGACTGGCGGTGCGGCGAGCGTCGGCAAGGTCGAGGTGGCTGGCCGTACGCTGGTGATCAAACGCTACAACATCAAGGGCTTCGCCCACTGGCTCAAACGCTTCTGGCGTCCGAGCCGTGCCTGGCATTCCTGGCGCGAAGGCAATCGGCTGGCGTTTCTCGGCATTGCCACGCCCAAACCTTTGGCGTTGCTGGAAAGGCGGTTTCTCTGGTTACGCAGTCGCGCTTATTTGATCACCGAACACTTGTCGGGGCCGGACATCATTGAGCGCTTTGCGCCGTACGTTGAGAGCGGCGATGCGCCGGAGGCTGAACTCGCGGCGCTGGATCATTTGTTTGCGCAGTTGATTGGCGAGCGGATCAGCCATGGGGATTTCAAGGGGCACAACCTGTTCTGGCAGGAGGATCGCTGGGCGCTGATCGACCTGGATTCGATGTGTCAGCATGGCTCGCTCAGCAGCTTTGCTCCGGCGTATGCGCGGGATCGGGCAAGGTTCATGCGTAACTGGCCGGAAGCCAGTGGCCTTTATCAAGTCATCGATCAGCGTCTGCCAAAAGACATCTCCAGCGCTACCTGAATCGCCTTCGCGGGCAAGCCCGCTCCCACAGGTATTGTGGGTGACGCAGAATTTGAGCAAGACGCGGACACTGTGGGAGCGGGCTTGCTCGCGAAGAGGCCGGCACATCCAGCGAAAAGGCCGTGAATGTCACGAGGGGACAAGTTCTTATGAAATGTCCTACATGTTCTCCAGACCCCGTGAACTATGCCATGAATAGTCACGATGCTAGCTTGCCTGATGTACTTGGAGGGCAGGTCGTGACGATAAAAAAGGCTGTTGTAATCGCTACTTTCTCACTGGCTTTATCCGGCTGCGGGACCGCCGTTACGGTCCTGCAGGATGACGCCGAAACGGCAAAGGATCTCCGACAAAGGCAGACCTACTGTCAATCCATCCCGCGTGCCTACAGCGGCCTGGCCTACGACTTCTGCATACTCAATTCGCCGCCCAGTCATACGGCAGGTGCAGCACAAGTGGGCTTTATTCCACTGATCTTTTTCGACCTCGTCGCCTCCGCGTTACTGGACACGGTTGTCCTGCCTTACACCCTTTATCGCCAGAGCGAGGACGGGAGCCTCTGGATCAAGTGAAGGCTCCGCAATGCGATGCGTTCTGTCGCGGCAGACCTGTGTAAACAACCGCAGGGTCATTCCCGCCATGTTTACGCTATAATCCCGCCCTTTAGCTGTCTCTCGCCCCTTGCGAGGGGCACATCAATTTTCGAGGCGCCTTGCGCCTGCATGCAGACTAAAGAGGCTAGACCCCTGTGGCATTGACGATTCTTGGCCTGTCCGGCGCCCTTAGCCATGATCCTTCCGCAGCCTTGTACATCGACGGCAAGCTGGTCGCGGCGGCTGAAGAAGAGCGCTTTGTACGCGATAAACATGCAAAGAACCGCATGCCTTACGAATCGGCGAAATTCTGTCTCGAGCAGGCCGGCATCAAGCCGTCCGATGTTGATGTAGTAGCGATTCCGTTCGCGCCGATCAGCCTGTTCGGCAAGGCCCGCTGGCAGTACGCCAAGCGTTACTGGTATGCCCCGGACCGCGCCCTTGACGCGATCCTGATGGGCAACCGTCGCTACAAGCGCTATCGCAACAAGATTGTCTGGTGCCTCGAGCAACTGGGCTTCGACCCGAAGAAGATCAAGATCGAGCCGGTCGAACACCACCTGGCCCACGCCTCCAGCGCTTACCACTGCTCCGGTTTCAAAGAGAAAACCGCGATCCTCGGGATCGACGGCAAGGGCGAGTACGCCACGACTTTCTTCGGTTATGGCGAAAACGGCAAGATCCACAAGATCAAGGAATTCTTCGATCCGGACTCCCTCGGCGGCCTGTATGGCGCGATCACCGAGTTCCTCGGTTTCGAGATGCTCGACGGCGAGTTCAAGGTCATGGGCATGGCACCGTACGGCGATGCCAGCAAATACGATTTCTCGCGCCTTGCGTCGTTCGAGAACGGCGAATTGGTGATCAACACTGAGTACGCCAACGTCATCGGCCTGCGTCGTTATAAAGAGAAGGGCAAGGGCTTCTATTTCTCGCCAAAGCTGATCGAGTGGCTGGGTCCCAAGCGCGAAGGCGACATCGCCGACGAGCCGTACATCCACTACGCGGCGAGCATGCAGGCGCTGTTCGAGAAGCTGGCGTTGCAGATGATCGACCATTACCTGGGCGATGTGCTCAAGGAAACCGGCAAGCTGGCCTACGCCGGCGGCTGTGCGTTGAACGTCAAGCTCAACCAGAAAATCATCGCTCGCGATGACGTCAAGGAACTGTTCGTCCAGCCGGCGTCCGGCGATGCCGGCACCGCGGTGGGGGCGGCAGCTTACGTGTCCCACGCCCGTGGGGTACCGGTCGAGAAGATGGAGCACGTCTACCTCGGTCCGTCCTACAGCAACGAAGACGTGATCGCCGCCTGCGCCCGTCACCCGAGCAAGCCTGAATGGCGCAAGCTCGAGAACATGCCGGAAAACATTGCCAAAATCATGGTCGACGGCAACCCGGTGGCCTGGTTCCAGGGGCGCATGGAGTTCGGTCCGCGTGCCTTGGGCGGTCGTTCGATCATCGGCTGCCCGAGCGCCGTCGGCGTGGCTGACCGGATCAACCACCAGATCAAGTTCCGCGAGCGCTGGAGGCCTTTCTGCCCGTCGATGCTCGACACCGTCGCGCCACAGATGATCAAGATCGACCACCCGGCGCCCTTCATGACCTTCACCTTCGAAGTGGCTGAAGAGTGGAAGACCCGCGTGCCGGAAGTCGTCCACGAAGACGGCACATCCCGGGCCCAGGTGCTCAAGCGCGAATACAACCCGCGCTACTACGACATGATGAAGGCGCTGGAAGTGCTGACCGGTAACGGCGTGTCGCTGAATACCTCGCTCAACCGTCGTGGCGAACCGATGATCTGCTCGCCGACCGATGCCCTGAACATGTTTTTCGGTTCCGATCTACAGTATCTGATCATGGAAGACATCCTGGTGGTCAAAGAGGGCGCGAACGCATATGACACGCTCGGCTGAACGCCATGTGCTGCAGTTCTGTCACGGCTATGACGGGCCGTTTCTGGACTGCGCCCGGCAGTACGCCAGCCTGTTCGCGGGGACCGGCTATCGAGTGACCACGGTGTTTCTGACCGGGGTTGCCGATGCCGAAGTCGCCGCGGGTTGCGCTTCCGACGAAGTGTTGTTCATGGAATACAGCTCCAAGGCCATCCGGGGCCTGAAGCTGGGCGCCATTGGCGATCTGCGCAAGATCGCCGCCTCGCGCAATTTCAGTTTTTGTATTGCTCATCGTTTCAAGCCGATTTATATCGCCTTGCTGGGCACTTCGCTGCCGGTGATTGGCGTGCATCACGCCTTTGACGATTACAAGCGCGGCACCCGTAAACTCTTCGCGAATTTTTTCCGCAAGCGCCTGAGTCTGCTTGGCGTTTCCGATGCGGTGCGTGACGACATGCGCAGTTGCCTGCCGAAATGGCCGGCCGCGCGGATCCAAACGCTCTACAACCGCATCGATGTACCGGCCTTGCAGGAGAGCCAGGTGTCAGTTCGCGAGGCTCGGGAAACACTCGGTCTGTCGATGGATGCCTGGATCGTCGGCAATGTCGGGCGACTGCATCCCGACAAGGACCAGGACACGTTGTTGCAGGGTTTTGCCGAGGCATTGCCGGGCTTGCCGGTAAACAGTCAGTTGGTGATTCTCGGTGCCGGGCGCCTGGAACAGGACCTCAAGGCCCTGGCGCGTGAGCTGGGTATCGGCGACCGCGTGCTGTTCCTCGGTCAGGTGCCCGAGGCCCGGCGTTATTTCCGTGCCTTCGATGTGTTTGCCCTGAGCTCCGATCACGAACCGTTCGGCATGGTGTTGCTGGAGGCCATGGCCGCCGGTGTGCCGTTGCTTGCCACGGCGTGTGGCGGAGCGAAGGAAGTGGTCGAAGGCGTCGGCATTCTGTTCCCGCTGGGCGATGCCCAACGTTTGGCTCAAGGGCTGCAACATCTGGCCGCAATGGACGAGCAGCAACGTCATCAGTGTGCCGAGCTGATGCTCGACCGCTTGCAAGAGCGCTTTTCCGACCGTGCGGTGCGTGATGCCTTCTGGCATTTGCCGCCTGTTACCGAACTGGCACCGAGGGGCTGATGCTCAACCGATTTCAAGGCTGGCGCGAACGTGGCTGGACGGTCGTCGACGCCTCGACCTACGCCGAGGCCTGGCAACGTTATGGCGGCAGCGTCGCCACTCATCCCATGGTGGTCGAGCGGCTGGCGCAGTTGGCTGACATCCCGGTGCGTTACCTGGCCTGGGAGCAGCATGGCGAAGTCAAGGCCGCGATCCCGACCTGGGGGCGCGACCTGGCCTTATCCAAGGATGTGCTCAAGCGCCAAGGTAAAAAGGGCTTGTTCGACCTCGGCAATGCCGAATTCATTCTGCCGGCCGCTGCCGATGCCCAGGCCCCGCTGCGTCATCGCGGGCGCTATCTGTCGGCGCTGAATGAAGGCCGCTTTACCGGCATCAGGCTGCAGGCCGAACAACTGGCCATGGCCCGCACGCCCGAAGAGCTGTCGAAGAAGTTCCGCTACAACCAGCGCCGCGAATTGCGTCTGCTGGAAGAGGCGGGCGGAGTGGTACGGCCGGTTTGCGAGTTTTCCAGCAGCGAGCTGGCGGCAATCTATTGCGACCTGTTCCAGCGCCGTTGGGGTTTCCCGGCGACCGGAGCCGAACGCATGGCCGAGGTCATCGAGTTGCTGCGTGACTTGTTGATCGGCTCGGTGATTTTCCTCAATGAAGCACCGATTGCGATTCAGCTGGTCTACCGGGTGGAGACACCCCAGTGGATCAGCGTCGAGTACATCAACGGCGGCGTCGATCCCGAAACCCGTGAGTTCAGTCCCGGCAGCGTTTTGAGTTTTCTCAACACGCAAAGCGCCTGGGAGCATGCCCGGGCGCTGGAAAAGCCCCTGCGCTTTTCTTTCGGTCGCGCCGACCGTGAATACAAGGACCGCTGGTGCAATCCTGTGCCGGTGTTCACCGTATGAGCCAGCCCATGAATCGCAAACAGCAATTGCTCAAGCGCCATCGGCGCAACAAACGCATCGGCCTGTCGATTGCGCTGGTGCTGTTGATTGCCTGTGGCGTGCTGGTGGTCTGGTGGCTGCCGGTGGTGCTCGCGGTGCTGGGCTGGATTGCCCACGAGGCATGGTTTGCCGACCATCTGTTTTATTCACCCGCAGACGATTATCAGTACAGCTTCCCACCGTACACCCAGCAGCCCAAGGTGTACCTGGACGGGGACCGGTTGCGGCTGGACGAGGGCGTGATGCTGGTTGAAAACGCCACCCTGATCTTGGCGCTGCGGATAAAAAGCACCTGGCTGGGGCGCTTTATCGATCCCGTTGTCGAGGTGTCGGGCGGCGCTGATCCAGATCGCCAGACCTTCGAGCGCGGTGTCGATGGTCTGCGTTATCTCAATCTCACAGGGCAGGCGTCGGTGCTGTCGCAAGGTGAGTTGCGTCTGCGCGGACGTTTCTGCCGATTGCTCGGCGAGCCGGTACTCTCGGTGTTCGAACATCCGGATTACAGCCGTCAGCGGGTGATGGTGATCGCGCCCCACGCCGACGACGCCGAGCTGGCCGCATTCGGCTTGTACAGTGGCGCCGAACAAAGCTGGATCGTGACCATCACCGCCGGTGAAATCGAGGCCGGGCACTACCGGCAGATGGGGCTCGATGACGTCGAAGCGTCTCGGCTGAAGGGCTCGCTGCGCGCCTGGGACAGTGTCAGCGTACCGCTGTGGGGAGGCGTGCCTCAACAACGCTGCATTCAATTGGGCTACTTCTGCCTGCAGTTGCCTGCCATGCAGAGCGCACCGACCGAGGCCTTAGCGTCCCGTGAGGCACAGCTGGGCGATACCCGATATTTCCGCCGATTCAATCCATTTGCCTTGGGCAGTGACGTCGATGGCCTGCCGTCCTGGAATAACCTGCTGGCTGATTTGCGTGAGTTGATCGAACGCATCGAGCCTCAGATCATTGTCTTGCCGCACCCGCGCTTCGATCCCCATCCAGACCACCAGTGTTCGCAACAGGCGGTGATGCAGGCATTGAGCGGCACGACCTGGCAACCCGAGACGTTGTTGCACTACGCCAATCACCTGCACGACAACGATCGCTGGCCAATGGGCGACGCGGGCACGGGTGTGGCACTGCCGCCACAGATCGGAGCGCATGAATCGTTGCGTCCCTGGACGCTTTGTCTGTCGGCCGAAAGTCAGTGGCGCAAGGCTATGTCGCTGGGCATGATGCACGACCTTCAGCCCCGGCCTCCCTTCAAGCGCCTGCTGCGCCGAGCGATACAACGTTGCCTGGCGGCCCGACGCTGGCCGGCGTTCGGCGACAACGATTTCTTGCGTAAAACGGTACGACGCCACGAGTTGTTCTGGGTCCAGGAATTGTCTGGAAAGAGAGAGTCCAATTGAAAGTTCTGTTTCTGGTGCAGAAAGAGCAGCGGGCGATTCTCGATCGACTGTATGACGGCATCGCCGAGCATTGCGAGTGCGACAAGCGCGAATTGACCAGTGAAGAGCAGGACGACTTGCGTGGGTATTTTCGCAAGCATGTCGATGTGACCCGCTATGACCGTATCGTGTTTTTTCTGCGCTTCAAAAAAGAAATCAGGCAGGTGAGGTTCATCCAGACCCTGCCCAACCTGGTGATTCTTGAGCACGATGCCTACCAGAATTACATTCCATGCAAATACACCGGCAAGTTCAGCGCCCATTACCGCAAGCTGCCCTGGGCGCGGGTGATCAGTTCGGGGTTCATGGTCAGCGAGCGCTTGCGCGCCGAGGGCTTCGACGCGGTATTCGTGCCGAAGGGATATGACCAGACGCTGCTGCAGGACCAGGGTCGCGAGCGGGATATCGAGCTGGCGTTTGTCGGCAGTACCAACAGCGTCGCCTACAGTGGCCGCAAGGCGCTGCTCGATGAGTTGGGGCGAGTCGAACCGATGGTCGTGACTCGCACCAAATCCGGTGAAGAGTACTGTGACACCCTCAACCGCATTCGCTTCTTCGTCAGCGCCGATGTCGGTATGGGCGAATTCATGATCAAGAATTTCGAGGCCATGGCGTGCGGCTGTGTGTTGCTGGCCTACGATCAGGGCTCGGCGGAAAGCAACGCGCTGGGTTTGCAGGATATGCATAATGTGGTGCTCTATCAGGATGTCCCGCAACTCCAGCAGAAGCTGGCCAAATTGCGGACCGACCCGGAGCTCGCGCAACGTATCGCTGCCAACGGTCGCGAACTGGCGGTCAGCCAGTTCAGTTTTGCCCGGATCGGCCAGCGTATCGTCGAAGAGCTCAAGCCTGCATTGCGCCCTCGAGCGCCGTTGAGTCTGCTGGAAAAAGTGCGCCTGAAACTGGGCGTTTGACAAGGGTTGGCCCGCCATTCATATGGCTGGCACTTTGACTTTTAAATCGAGAATCAGGTGCAGTTTTCTAAAGAAAGCAACATCACATTAGTGGTCACCAGCTGTGGCCGCCTGGACCTGCTCAAATTAACTCTCGAGAGTTTTGACCGGTTCAATACCGCCGCCATCCGCGAAGTCTTCATCACTGAAGATGCAGGCGATGATCAGGTGCACTCGGTCATTCCCGCCCATTGGAAAGATCACTGCACAGTGTTCGTCAATCGCCCGAAGCTCGGCCAGTTGGCGTCGATCGATCTCGCCTACGAGCACGTCACCACGCCGTACATCTTTCATTGTGAAGACGACTGGGAATTCTATCGCCCGGGGTTTGTGGAAGACTCCGTGAGCATTCTTGAGTTGCGTCCGGAAATTCTCCAGGTGTGGTTGCGCAACTATATTTACGATCTGTGTGTTCACAGTCCCTACATTCAGCTGGGAACACGTGAAATTATCGGAGGGGTGCCGTGTTACCCGCTAATCTCCGATAAGCCCGAGTGGCAAAGTTTTTCGCTGAATCCCGGGCTGCGTCGTATGAAGGAATACCGGCTTTGTGCCCCATTTGCCGAACACGCTGGGGAGAAAGCGTTGTCGCTGCGTTACGCAGAGCTTGATTTGACCGCCGTGACGCTGGAAGGGGATGCCGTTCGGCATACCGGTTTTGGCCTCCACGTACACACGTCGGCAGAACGTCGGCGCAAGACGCGCCGCAGTCGACGTGAACACGTGAAGTCCGGGTTGATATTATTGCTGGGAGTCTGCATTGGCTGGTTCATCAACTAAGTGCGCCACCGCTTGTCATCCGAGACCCTTGCATTGGCTTGTCGCTCTATGACTGTCCTCAACGTCATGTGGTCCGGTGGTGCTGCTTACGCATCGATTCACAAGGTTCATCAGCAAATTCTCGAGCAGGCTGGCCCCACTGCATCAGTGAAGACCTGGCTGCTGCAAGGCAGCGTGTCCGAGTGCGGGCTGAGCGTTGGCGACGTCCGGGAATGGAAACTGTCCTCTGCCCGCTTGAAAGGGCGGCATTTCTGGCGGCTGACGAAGCCCTGGATGCAGGCCGGCTTTCAGAAGGCGCTCATGCAGAGTGAGGCCCACCTTCTACTGCTCGATGGCCTGGGTGTCGCGCGCACGCTTTTGCCTCTACTCAAAACACTGCCACGTACCCGCGCGGTGGTGATTTTTCATGGTTCTACGCGTCTGCGTGCTGCGGATCGAGAGCTCTTTGGGCAGCTCCATGCGTCTTCCCGGCTGACCTTGGTTGCAGTGTCCAATACCTTGGCCACCCAGTTGAGCGGCGACCTCCAATTGCCCGTGATGACCATGCGTAGCGCCTTCGATCCCGCCTCCTTCCGTTCGGCAGTGCTCTCGCGAGAGCAGGCCCGTACCCGGTTGGGATTGCCCCTGGATGATACGCCGGTGCTCGGTGCGGTCGGACGGTTCGAGGACAAGAAGGGTTTTGCGTGTCTGTTGGAGGCCTTTGCTTCAGCCTTGCAGCAACGACCCGAGTTGCGCCTGGTGATCATTGGCGAAGGATCGACCCGAGCAGCGCTGCAAGCTCGCATCGACCACCTGGGATTGGGGACCCGTGTCTCGTTGCCAGGTCATCTCAACGAGGCTGCGCAGCTTTACAGCGCCTTCGACTGGGTCGCTATCCCTTCACTCAGCGAGGGGCTGGGGTTGATCATGCAAGAGGCCGTGATGGCGGGCGTGCCGGTCATGTCCAGCGAATTGGCGGTGTTCCGCGAGCAGTTGGATCATACGGGCTGGTATGTCGCCGTAGATGATGTCAGTGCCTGGAGCGATGCCATCGTGCGCGCGTTCGGCGTCTCTGCGAAAAACGTCGCGGCGAAGCAATATCTGGAACTGGCGCCTGACCGGGCCTGGTCGGACTTCAGTCAAGTCGCCCGCCGATTGCTCTCATGACGGCAGAACGGCTTGCTCCAGCGCTTGCATTGGAAAGCTGCCGTTCAGGTTCTCTCGTGCAATATAGCGGGCGAAGTGTTGCAGGTTGCGCTTGATCAGATGCCTGGGCAGCGGTGCCCGCATAAAACGCATGTCCGCCACATCGATCAGGCCCATTCGATTGTCCGGCGTCACCACGATGTTTCCCAGGTGCAATGAACGAAAGTAGATCCCCGACGAATGCAGATTGCGTATCAGGCCCGCCAGAGCAGGCAGGTTCTGCTGCCAGTTGAAACCTTCCTTGTCGGCAATCTGGCGCAGGGTTTCTCCAGGCAGGGGCCGGTAAAGCACAGCCGTCATGCCCGGGGCTTGCAGTTGGAAGAACTGCAGGACCTCAAAGGTGGGCACACCCAGCTTTTGCAGTTCGATGGCATTGTCGATGAAGCGTTTCGAATACGGACGGAACAGGGCGGAAGAAAAAATACGCTTGCGCCGGAACAGTTTGAGGATATTCCCGTCCTGCAACAGGTAGACTTTCGGGCCGAAGCTATCGGCCTCCAGTATTCTGGCGCCTTCAATCATTCGATTTAAAGCGTCTTGCGCAAGTCGGGAGCATTGCATCGTAGAAAGCCTTGTTGGAATAGCGGGGCACTGTGGCGGGCAATGATGCCGAAAAGTTTCAGTTTTAACCATGCCGGGTTAGGCGGGGTGAACCAATCAAGGAGCACATTGATGCAGGAAACACGCTGGGCGCAAGCATGGATGACGATCGGTCTGCTGTGGTTCCTGTTGGCCATCGCCGTTGCGCCTACCAATAAAGTCTATCAGCAGGGACTGGTCGCAATGCTCTGGCTGCCAGCCATCATGTTCGCCTGGTCAGCACGGGCCAGGCTCGCAGAACTGCTTGATAAGCAGCGCTGGGTCTACCTGCCATTGCTCGGTCTGATGCTCTGGTCATTGATCAGTCTTTCGTGGGGCAGCGTCGAGGACCCGGGTCGCGAAGCCAAGCGATTGTTGTACATCAGTGTGTTTGTGCTGTTCTTCCCGGTCTTTGCCAATGCCCGACCCGAGCGGGTCATACGCGTCATGCAATGGGGCGGCCTGGGGTTGGCGTTGACTGCGTTGGCGGCGATGGTCAGGTTTTACGTGATCAATGGCAACGTCTGGTATGCGCGCGTCGAGGGTTTGGGTGAGTTGGCTCATCCGATTCTGGGGGGGTATGTCATCGGGCTGGCGGCCGTGTGGCTTGTGCATTGGGTCCCGCGGGATCGCTGGCTGCAAGCGGTCTGGGCGCTCGCGCTAGGGTTGCTGGGGGCATTTGTAGTGCTCAGCCAGAGCCGTGGTGCGGCGTTGGCGTTGTTTCTGACGTTGCTTGCCATGCCGATCTGGTGCCGTGATCGTCGCAGCCGCATCATTGCCGTGTCGGCATTGACAGTCGCGATGCTGGCTTTCTGGTTTCTCGAGCCTTTGGTGTTGGCCCGCGGTGTTTCCTATCGTCCGCAAATCCTGATGGCAAGCCTGCAGATGATCGCCGAACATCCTTGGCGGGGGTTGGGGCTGGGTGGCGCCTACAGAGTGTTCGCCGACGGCATCTACTTTGACCATGCCCATAACCTGTTCACCCATGTCGCTATCGAGCTGGGCCTGCCGGGCCTGTTATTGTGGTGCGCGGCATGGATTGCAATCCTGTATCAAGCCTGGAAGGCCCGGGAAACGCTCTATGGCCAAGGTGTCATCGGCATCTGGCTATTTTCATCCCTGGCCATGCAATTCGATGCGGCCAGTCTGACCGGAACGCCAAGGGCGGAGTGGTTCATCAGTTGGTTGCCCGTAGGTCTGGCCGGCGTTTTGGTATGGGCGCGGGCCGATTCCGGCGCTTGTGATAAAATCTCGCGTTCTTCCTAACCAGTGAGCTCTACGATGAGTGACGCACCGCCCGAAGCGGGACAGGATTCCAGCTTGAAAATCTATTTTCGGCTGTTGGGGTATGTAAAACCCTATACCGGCCTTTTCCTGCTGAGTATCGTGGGCTTCGTGATCTTTGCCTCCACTCAGCCCATGCTGGCGGGGATTCTCAAGTATTTCGTCGATGGCCTGAGCAATCCTGAAGCGGTGCTCTTCCCCAACGTCCCCTACCTGAAAGACTTGCAGTTGCTGATGGCCGTACCGTTGCTGATCATCCTGATCGCCGCGTGGCAAGGCCTGGGGTCATTTCTGGGCAACTACTTCCTGGCGAAGGTTTCCCTGGGCCTGGTCCACGACCTGCGTGTCGAGTTGTTCAACAAGCTGCTGGTACTGCCCAACCGTTATTTCGATACCCACAACTCCGGGCATTTGATCTCGCGCATCACTTTCAACGTGACCATGGTGACTGGCGCAGCCACGGACGCCATCAAGGTAGTCATCCGTGAAGGCCTGACCGTGGTGTTCCTGTTTGCCTATCTGGTGTGGATGAACTGGAAACTGACGATCGTGATGCTGGCGATCCTGCCGGTCATCGCGTTCATGGTCGGCAATACCAGCAAGAAATTTCGCAAGCAGAGCAAGAAGATCCAGGTGGCGATGGGCGACGTGACTCACGTGGCCTCCGAGACCATCCAGGGGTATCGCGTGGTGCGCAGCTTCGGTGGCGAGAACTATGAAAAGCGTCGCTTTGCCGAGGCCAGCCAGGGTAACACCGACAAGCAATTGCGCATGACCAAGACCAGTGCGGTGTACACGCCCATGCTGCAGTTGGTGATCTATACCGCCATGGCCGTGCTGATGTTCCTGGTGCTGTTCCTGCGCGGCGACGCCTCCGCCGGTGATCTGGTGGCCTACATCACCGCGGCGGGTCTGTTGCCCAAGCCGATTCGACAGCTGTCGGAAGTCAGTTCGACCATCCAGAAAGGCGTTGCCGGTGCCGAAAGCATCTTCGAGCAGCTGGACGTCGAGCCTGAGGTCGACAACGGCACCGTCGAACGTGATCGCGTCAGCGGCCACCTGGAGGTGCGCAACCTGAGTTTCACTTACCCGGGGACCGAGCGTGAAGTGCTGAAAAACATCAACTTCACCGCGGCACCGGGGCAAATGATCGCCCTGGTCGGGCGGTCGGGGAGCGGCAAGTCGACCCTGGCGAGCCTGATTCCGCGTTTCTATCACCACGACATCGGCGAAATCATGCTCGATGACGTGGAAATCGAAGACTATCGCCTGCGCAACCTGCGTCGGCATGTGGCGCAAGTCACGCAGCATGTGACCCTGTTCAACGACACCATTGCCAACAACATCGCCTACGGTGACCTGGCCGATGCGCCGCGTGCCGATATCGAGAAGGCTGCCACGGATGCCTACGCGATGGACTTCATCTCGCAAATGCCCCAGGGGCTGGACACTCAGGTCGGGGAAAACGGCGTGTTGCTGTCCGGCGGACAGCGTCAGCGCCTGGCGATTGCCCGTGCCCTGTTGAAGAATGCACCGTTGCTGATTCTGGATGAAGCGACGTCGGCGCTGGATACCGAGTCCGAGCGGCATATTCAGGCGGCGCTGGATCATGTGATGAAAGGTCGCACGACGCTGGTGATTGCGCACCGCTTGTCGACCATCGAGAAAGCCGATCTGATCCTGGTCATGGACCATGGGGAAATCGTCGAGCGCGGCACCCACGCCCAGCTGCTGGCGCAAAATGGCTATTATTCGCGCCTGCATGCGATGGGGCTGGACGAGCCGGTAACGGCCGGCATCGCCTGAACCGGCGAGAGGGTGGGCCGGGCTCACCCTCTTGCATGCCCGACGTGCAATGCGTCCGGTGATTTGTATCAAGATCCCATGAACGGAACACCCGAGCGAATCATCCCGTTGCAGCCGTCGCACAAGCCCACGCCAAGCCTGTGTTAATATCGCGCCCCTGTTCATTTTGTATGTGGGTTGCACCATGAAGTTGTCCATGCCGCGATTCGATCAAGCCCCTGTCTTGGTGGTCGGCGATGTCATGCTCGACCGTTACTGGCATGGTGGTACCTCACGGATTTCCCCTGAGGCGCCGGTACCGGTGGTCAAGGTCGAGCAAATCGAGGACCGCCCGGGCGGTGCCGCCAACGTTGCGTTGAACATTGCCGCCCTCGGTGCCCCGGCGTCGCTGGTCGGCGTCACTGGCGACGATGAAGCCGCCGACAGCCTGGTCAATAGCCTCAAGGGCGCGGGCGTGCGGGCGTTGTTCCAGCGCATCGCGCACCAGCCGACCATCGTCAAGCTGCGGGTCATGAGTCGTCACCAGCAACTGCTGCGTATCGACTTCGAAGAACCCTTCGCCACCGACGCCCTGGCGTTGGGCGAGCAGGTCGACGAACTGCTCGAAGGCATCAAGGTGCTGGTGCTGTCGGACTATGGCAAAGGCGCGCTGAAAAACCATCAGGTGCTGATCCAGGCCGCCCGTGCCCGCGGCATTCCGGTGCTGGCCGACCCCAAGGGCAAGGATTTCTCGATCTACCGTGGCGCAAGCCTGATCACGCCGAACCTCAGCGAATTCGAAACCATCGTCGGCGGTTGCGCCGATGAGCACGAGCTAGCGAGCAAAGGCGCGCAGCTGATGCATGACCTCGATCTCGGCGCCTTGCTGGTGACCCGTGGCGAGCACGGCATGACCTTGCTGCGTCCGGATCATCCGGCGTTGCACCTGCCAGCCCGTGCCCGTGAAGTGTTCGACGTGACCGGTGCCGGCGACACGGTGATTTCCACCCTGGCGGCAGCGATTGCCGCTGGCGAAGAACTGCCCCACGCGGTGGCCCTGGCCAATCTGGCGGCAGGCATCGTGGTCGGCAAGCTCGGTACGGCGGCCATCAGCGCACCGGAACTGCGGCGGGCCATCCAGCGTGAAGAAGGTTCCGAGCGCGGTGTGCTGGGTTTCGAACAGCTGTTGCTGGCGGTCGACGATGCGCGTGCGCACAACGAGAAAATCGTCTTCACCAATGGTTGTTTCGACATTCTGCACGCCGGCCATGTGACCTACCTGGAACAGGCGCGGGCCCAGGGCGATCGTCTGATCGTGGCGGTCAACGACGATGCGTCGGTCAGCCGGCTGAAAGGACCGGGTCGCCCGATCAACAGCGTCGACCGTCGCATGGCTGTGCTGGCGGGGCTGGGCGCCGTGGACTGGGTGATCAGCTTCCCTGAAGGCACCCCGGAAAACCTGTTGCGCGAAGTCAAGCCGGACGTGTTGGTCAAGGGTGGTGATTACGGGATCGAACAGGTGGTCGGTGGGGACATCGTGACCGCTTACGGTGGCATCGTGAAAGTGCTGGGGCTGGTTGAAAACAGCTCGACCACGGCGATTGTCGAGAAGATCCGCAAGTCCGAGTGACGCGTTGAGCGTTCCCACTCCGCGTGGGAACGCTCAATCAGGAACTGACTTTTTTACGCGGCACGATCTTCTTCAGCAGTTGCTTGGCCTTCCCGCGCAACCGCGCCAGACCGGAATCCTTCCCCGGGGGGGGCAGCCCCTGCTGCCGCACCCAATCCTTCCAGCGAATCCGCTCATCGCGTACCAACCAGCCTTCCTGTCGGGCAAAGCTTTCCGCCAGGTACAACCCGCGAGTACTCGCCGGGTACAACTGATCCTTTTTCAAGGTATAGAGCTCGGCCACCGGCTGGCCGTCTTGCAATGGCATCAAGTACAGGTCGGGGCGCTTGCGATCGAGCCGGGCCACCAGTTGATCGCCTTCCAGCCGCTCGTCGACATGAAACAGGCTCAGGGATTTGGCTTCCTTGGGTACTTCCAGGCGCAAGTCATAGATCAGTTGCAACGAAGCGGTCGGCAAGTGCACGTAAGCCCGCGGACGTTCGATCAGCTGCAGGTTGGCGCAACGCACCGGTCGCGCCGAGCCGGACAACGGGGTCAGGCGAAATGGCATGGCTTCACGGTAATGCAGGGCTGATGAGTAGGGCGCCGGCAACCAAGTGTCGTTGAAGCGTCCGCCGAGCCAACCTTCCGGCGTTTCCAGCAGGCACTCTTCGGCAATCTCCTGGATCGCGGTGTGAAGCGGCAGGTTCAGCTCGTGGGCCGGCACGTAGCCGGAGATCAGCTTGAGCACCACATCGCCGCGATCCTGCCGCCGTTGACGCACCAACACCCAGTAATCGCGATTCTGCCAATGCAGGGTCAGGCGCACCGAGACCCCGAGATTGGCCAGCTCCAGCGCGAAGCGTTCGGTGTGGGCTACGGTCACCGGGCGGCGACGTTGCAGGGTCTGGGAAAAATTGAGCGGCATCCCGACACTCTGATAACTCAAGCCTTCCGGAGTCGCTTCGACGAATAACGGCAGGGTCTTGAAGTTGCTCGGGTTCTTTCTGATGAGCGTACGCGGCATGTCGGCTCCTGCTTAAGGCCGCATAGGCGGCATCAGTTTCTGCGTAAAACCTGGGCAACGGTCGCGACGTTGTGGGCGAGGTGCAGCGGATTGATGGTCCCGACAATAGCACTGGCAACACCCGGATGTTCAAACAACAATTCGAAGCTGGCGCGCACCGGGTCCACGCCCGGGCTCAGGCAGGCGTGACCGCTGGCGAGGGCTTTTTTGACCAGAATGGCTTTGCCGTGGGCAGCAGCATAGTCGATGACCGGCTTCTCGTTCTGTTCGTTCAGATTGTAGGTGACCATGGCGCAATCACCTTGTTCCAGAGCCTTTAAACCACCTTCGACGGTTTTTCCGGAAAAGCCGAAACCGCGAATCTTGCCTTGGCTCTTGAGCTCGGCCAGGGTCCCATAGACTTCGCTGTCATTGAGGATCGCCAAGTCGTTGCCATCGGAGTGCACCAGCACCAGGTCGATAAAATCCGTTTCCAGACGTTGCAGACTGCGCTCCACCGAGAATCGGGTATGCGCGGCACTGAAATCGTGTCGGGACTGACCGTCGGCAAACTCTTCGCCGACCTTGCTGACGATCACCCAATCCTGACGCTGACCACGCAATAACGGGCCAAGGCGTTCTTCGCTGCGGCCATAGGCCGGGGCCGTGTCTATCAGGTTGATGCCCAGGTCGCGCGAGAGTTTGAGCAGCATGCGCGCTTCGTCATCGCCGGGGATCTGGAAACCGTTGGGGTACTTCACGCCTTGGTCGCGGCCGAGTTTGACGGTGCCAAGTCCCAAAGGAGAAACCATCAGGCCAGTGCTGCCCAATGGGCGATGCAGGTCGTGCAGGGTCGGTTGGCTCATGGCAGCAGTTGCTCCCAGGCTGGAATGCCCATAGGCGGTTTGGGCAGTTCAGGCAGCGGTTGCGGATGGCCTGGCTGGATGCCGTCGCGTTGCAAAGAGGCCATGACCCGATCGGCGAAGTCCGGCGCCAGTGCCAGTTTGGTCGGCCAGCCGACCAGCAATCGGCCTTCTTCGGCAAGAAACGCGTTGTCGGGACGGGTCAGGCCCGATTGCAGCGGCTCGGCGCGGTCCACTCGCAAGGTCGCCCATTGCGCCGTGCTCAGGTCGATCCATGGCAGCAACTGGCCGAGCTCCTTCTGCGCCGTGGCGATTTGCTCGGCGGGCTCTCGGCCAACACCTTCGGCTTCGGCAATATCGCCGCCCAGGTACCAGACCCATTGGCCATCGGCGGCCGGGTGCGTGGTCACGGTAATGCGTGGCTTGGTGCCGCCGCCCAGGCAGTGGGCGTACAGCGGTTTGAGGCCCGGGCCTTTGGCGATGATCATGTGCAACGGCCGGCGTTGCATGGCGGGATGGGTCAGCCCCAGTGTTTCAAGCAAGGTCGCAATGCCGGCGCCGGCACTCAAGACGATGCGCTGGGCACGGATTTCGCGCTCGTCCACCTTCAGGCCGATCAGTTTTCCACCCTCCAGCAACGGTTCGATCTTTTGCCCGGCGAGCAAGCTATCACCCGCCAGATCGGCCAGGCGCCGGATCAGGCTCGGTACGTCGATCACCAGTTCCGCCAGCCGATAGACCTTGCCTTTGAAGCGCTTGTCTTGCAGGGCTGGCGGCAGTTGCTCGCCCTTGACCTGATCGACGCGGCCGCGTACGGCTTTGCTGGCAAAGAAGCTGGTGAGATTGCCGGCGAGGGTGCCGGGAGACCAGAGGTAATGCGCTTCGGACAGCAGACGCACGCCGGACAGGTCCAGCTCACCGTCCCCGGCCAGCGCTTCACGCCAGCGGCGGGGCATGTCGGCGATGGCTTCCGAGGCGCCAGTCAGGGCGCCATGCAGTGCGTACTTGGCGCCGCCGTGGATGATCCCCTGGGATTTCACACTCTGCCCGCCACCGAGGCTGGCGCTTTCCACCAGCACGGTCGAAAAACCCTGGCGGCGCAGACGCGCATTCAGCCAGAGCCCGGCGACACCAGCGCCGACAATCAGAACGTCGGTGGAAATAACGGATGGCATGCAGCGACCTCAGTGTTCAAGACGAGGGCGCAGTATACAGACTCGACGAAGAGGGGATTTGTTGACGATCAATAGGACGGATGCAAAACCTGGGAGCGGGCTTGCTCGCGAAAGCGATGTGTCAGGCAACATTTGTATCGACTGGCACACCGCATTCGCGAGCAAGCCCGCTCCCACAATGGATCGAGTTCCAGGCCTTAGTGTCCGGCGGTTTTGGAGAAGAGCTGGATCACTACGACCCCCAGTACGATAAGCGCCATCCCCAACATCGCCGGCACATCCAGTTTCTGCCCATAGATAAACAACGCCGCGACGCTGACCATCACGATGCCCATGCCGGCCCACACCGCGTAGGCCACGCCCACCGGAACGCTGCGCACCACCAGCGTCAGCATCCAGAACGCAATGCCATAACCGACGATGACCAGAACCAGTGGCAGAGGTGTGCTGAAGCCTTTGACCGCTTTCATCGAAACAGTGGCGATCACTTCGGCGCAGATGGCAATGGCCAGGTAGTAGTAAGCGGTCATGGGTGCATCCTCATGTGAAGTGTTGCTTTCTGAGTTCGGCATTCTAGAGTTTCTTCAGATGCGGTAAAGTCATTACCTATCTGTTCTGAAGATGGGTTTGCCCATGCAATGGAATCTGGACCAGCTGCGATTGTTTGTCAGCGTAGCGGAACGACGGTCTTTCTCCGCCGTGGCGCGGGAGCAGCGCAAGGCGCAATCGGCCGTCAGCAGTTCGATTGCGCTACTGGAAGAGGACCTGGGCGTCAGCCTGTTCGACCGCAGCAGCGGTCGCCAGCCAAAGCTCACCGACGCCGGCAATGCCTTGCTGGAAGAGGCGCGGGAAGTGCTGCGTCAATGTGAGCGCCTCAACGGCCGGGCGCTGGCGATGATGCGCGGCCAGGAGGCTCGTCTGCGTGTGGCTCAGGATGAAGCAATGCCCTACCAACCGATCATCGAAAGCTTCGAAGCCCTGGCGCAAAGATTCCCCAGTCTTGAGGTGCAGTTGACCAGCGCAGCCCAGGGCGATGTGGCGCGCAAACTGGTGGAGCGTCGGGCCGATCTGGGCTTGCTGTTTTATCACGATCAGATCCCCGAAGCTCTTGAGCGGCGGGTGTTGGGCAGTGTTGAAATGGTCACGGTGTGTGGCGTCGGGCACCCACTGGCGGAGCAGGCTCGGGTCGACTGCCAGCAACTGGCACAGCATCGGCAGTTGCTGATGTCCACCGAGTCCAGCGTCTATCCCGGCAGTGAGCCCGCCAGTCCGCAAGTCTGGCGGACCGACAGCTTCTACGTGATGGCCGAATGGCTGGTGCGCGGCCTCGGCTGGGCCTGGCTACCGCGACACGTGGTGCAATATCCGGCTTATCAAGGGCAGATGGTCGAACTGGTCAGCGAATGGACTCCGCCGGCATTGATCGTGGAACTGGTCTGGCGCCGCGACGAGCCCCTCGGTCCGGCCGCCCGTTGGCTCGCGGAACGTTTTGCCGTGCACTTGCAGGCGATTGGCGAAAAAACCGATAAACTCCGCCGCCATGAATAGAACTCTCTACACCGTGCTGTTTTACCTGGGGCTGCCATTGGTAGCGATTCGGCTGTGGCTGCGGGCGCGCAAGGCGCCGGCCTATGCCAAGCGCATTGGCGAGCGTTTCTCCTACGGGTTGCCCGCGATGAAGCCGGGCGGTATCTGGGTGCACGCGGTATCCGTGGGCGAAAGCATTGCCGCCGCGCCGATGATTCGCGCCCTGCTGCAGCGTTATCCGACACTGCCGATTACCGTGACCTGCATGACTCCGACCGGTTCGGAACGCATCCAGGCACTGTTCGCCAACGAGCCGCGTATTCAGCACTGCTATCTTCCATACGACTTGCCCTGCGCCGCGGCGCGATTTCTTGATCGGGTCCGGCCGAAACTGGCAGTGATCATGGAAACCGAGCTTTGGCCGAACCATATTCATCAGTGCGCCAAGCGCGGGATTCCCGTGGCGCTGGCCAATGCGCGCCTGTCCGAACGTTCGGCCAAGGGCTATGGTCGTTTCAGGAAATTGACCCGCCCGATGCTCACCGAGATGAGCCTGTTCGCGGTGCAAACCGAGGCCGAGGCTCAGCGTTTTCGCGATTTAGGCGCCCGGGTGGAAACCGTCGAAGTGACCGGCTCGATCAAGTTCGACCTGACCATCGACCCGGCATTGCGCCAGCGCGCCACCGAGTTGCGTGCGCAATGGCAGGCGCAAGAGCGTCCGGTGTGGATCGCCGCCAGCACTCATGAAGGTGAAGACGAAGTGGTGCTGGCGGCTCATCGTCAGTTGCTCATCCGTCATCCCGATGCGTTGTTGATTCTGGTGCCGCGCCATCCGGAGCGTTTCGGTACGGTGTTCGAGTTGTGTCGGCAGCAGGGTTTCGCGACTGTGCGTCGTTCCACAGGCGAGCCGGTGACCGCGGGTACTTCGGTATTGTTGGGCGACACCATGGGCGAATTGCTGTTTCTTTATGCCCTGGCCGACAGTGCCTTTGTCGGCGGCAGCCTGGTGGCGAACGGCGGGCATAATCTGCTGGAACCGGCAGCGTTGGCCAAACCGGTGCTGAGCGGACCGCACCTGTTCAACTTCCTCGAAATTGCGGCGCAGTTGCGCAGTGCCGGGGCATTGCAGGAAGTGGAGGATGCTGAAGGCCTGGCGGTGGCGGTGCAGCGGCTGTTCGAGTTGCCCAGGGATGCGCAGCGGATGGCGGAGGCGGGGTTGAACGTGATGCGCGCCAATCAGGGGGCGTTGCAGCGGTTGCTGGATGGGTTGGGGCGGTTGATCGAGCGTTAGGCCGCGTTGGCTGAACCAAAAAGATCGCAGCGGCCCCCTGTAGGAGCCAGGCTTGCCGGCGAAGGCGTCTTCGAAACCGCCTTCGCCGGCAAGCCTGGCTCCTACAGGATTTGGGTCAAGGCCTCGCTTTGAGCTGATCCGCCGCCGCCTTCGCCAGATCCGGTGGCAGGAAGTCCTTGTCCGGGTTGTAGTCGGGCTTGAGATAGCGCTTCAGATCCTGCAGATCCCCCGGATTCAACGTGCCGGCCGCTTGCTTGAGGCGCAGGTTGTCGAGGATGTAGTCGTAGCGGGTGTTGTTGTAGTTGCGCACCGAGGTGTACAGCTGGCGTTGGGCATCCAGCACATCGACGATGTTGCGCGTACCCACCTGATAACCGATTTCGGTTGCTTCCACGGCGCTCTGGTTAGAGATGATCGACTGCTTGCGCGCCTGCACCTGCTCCACGTCGGTGTTTACCGCACGGTGCAGGTTGCGGGTGTTTTCCACCACTTGCCGGCGCAGGGATTCGCGCTGTTGTTCGGTCTGATCCAGGCGCGAGTAAGACTCGCGAACCTGTGAGGTGGTCAGGCCGCCGCTATAGATCGGGATACTCAACTGCAGGGCCAGCGTGCGTTGCTCGACGTTACCGCTGTAAGGCTGGCCGAAGGCGCTCGGGTTGCTGAAACCCAGGGCGTCGTTGTCGCCCTTCTCGTATTTAGCCACGGCATCCAGGGTCGGTGCGTGACCGGCCTTGCGCTGCTTGAGGGTTTGTTCGGCGGCGCTGACCGCATAGTTGCTCGCCAACAGATTCAGGTTCTGCCTGGCGGCGGTATCGACCCAGGCCTTGGCGTCATTCGGTGCCGGCGGCAAGATCGGCAAGGTGTGGACGATGCCCTGGATAGAGTTGTACTGGCGGTTGGTCAGGGTGATCAAGGCTTCGAACGCGTCATCCACCTGGCGCTGCGCAACGATCCGGTTGGCCCGTGCCGTGTCGTAGCTGGCCTGGGATTGCAGTACATCGGTCTTGTCCGAGAGGCCGACGTCGAAACGTTCATTGGACTGATCGAGCTGGCGCTTGAAGGCGTCTTCTTCGGCCTTGGTCGAGGCCAGGTTGTCCTGGCTGCGCAACACGTTGAAGTAGCTTTCTGCCGTTTGCAGAATCAGGTTCTGCTCGGTCGCCGAGAGTTGCAGCGCAGCCTGTTCGTTGACGTCCTTGGCGGCCTGGTACTGGAACCAGCGATCGGCGCGGAACAGTGGCTGGGCCAGGGTCGCCTGATAGGAGTTGGCGCTGCGATTGGCGACGGCCGCCGGTTGATCGATATCGGTACGCACGTTGGCGACCTGGGCGCCACCGGAGATGTTCGGCAACAGCCCGGCGCGGGCCTGGGGGACGACTTCTTTCTGGGCGCCGTACTGGGCCCGGGCGGCGGCCAGGTCGGCGTTGTTATTCACCGCTTCCTGGTAGACGCTGACCAGGTCGGTGTGGGTCGATAAGGGCGCTTCTGCTGCCCAGGCCATTCCATTGGACGCACAAGACACGGCGAGAGCCAGTGAGAGTTTGCGCAGCATGAGGCCATCCCTAAAAAATTACGCTGATAATTTGAGCGCCAAGGCTACGGCGCGGCGCCCCGCAGCGTCAAGGCGCGGCATGGCTTGGCGAGTGTAGTTGCGCACACGTTCGGCAACAATCCTGTAATTGCGCCATTCATCATGGTGTTTACCGCGGTGTTGGCGTTCTTTGCCAGTTGTGTCTAGACTGGCCGGGTTCTTGTCGGGGTGCCTTGCTATGAGGCTGAGATCGAATAATTTCGGATCCCGTTGAACCTGATCAGGTTAGCGCCTGCGTAGGGAACAAGATTTCTCGTCACCCGGCGAGTCCTCTTGTGCTTTGTCCGGGATGTTGTTCGACAATCGAACACCCCTCGAGCACCAAGCACAGCACGGCTGGTTTCCCCAGCGCCAGTGCGTCCATTCGTTTACAGGTTCGCTCCGACAAAAAATCCACTGCCTGGATGTGTTCGGAGAGCCCGTGATGACGATAAAACTAAAAGACAATACGAACCTGAGTGACTCGGCCAAGGTCGATCAACAATCGGTTCAGCCGTTTACCCGCTCGCAAAAAATCTACGTTCAAGGCTCGCGCCCGGACATTCTCGTGCCGATGCGCGAAGTCAGCCTCGACGTGACCCCGACCGAATTCGGCGGCGAGATCAACGCGCCGGTGGTGGTGTATGACACCTCGGGCCCGTACACCGACCCCAACGTCATCATCGACGTACGCAAAGGCCTGGCCGATGTGCGCTCGCCGTGGATCGAAGCCCGTGGCGACACTGAGCGCCTGTCCGGCTTGAGCTCGAACTTCGGCCGGGAGCGTCTCGCCGATCCGGAACTGACCAAGCTGCGTTTCGCCCACGTGAACAACCCGCGCCGCGCCAAGGCCGGGGGCAACGTCACCCAGATGCACTACGCCCGCCAAGGCATCATCACGCCCGAGATGGAATACGTCGCCATCCGCGAAAACATGAAGCTCGAAGTGGCCCGCGCCGCCGGGCTGCTGGACCAGCAACACGCTGGTTACAGCTTCGGCGCCAGCGTGCCGAAAATCATCACCCCCGAATTCGTCCGTGACGAGATTGCCCGCGGTCGCGCGATCATTCCCGCCAACATCAACCACACCGAGCTGGAACCGATGATCATCGGCCGTAACTTCCTGGTGAAGATCAACGGCAACATCGGCAACAGTGCCTTGGGTTCGTCCATCGAAGAAGAAGTGGCGAAACTCACCTGGGGCATTCGCTGGGGCGCGGACAACATCATGGACTTGTCCACCGGCAAGCACATTCACGAGACCCGTGAATGGATCATCCGTAACTCGCCGGTGCCGATCGGTACCGTGCCGATCTACCAGGCCCTGGAAAAAGTCGGCGGCGCTGCCGAGGACCTGACCTGGGAGCTGTTCCGCGACACGCTGATCGAACAGGCCGAGCAGGGCGTCGACTACTTCACCATTCACGCCGGCGTGCTGTTGCGTTACGTACCGTTGACCGCCAAGCGCGTGACCGGCATCGTCTCCCGTGGTGGTTCGATCATGGCCAAGTGGTGCCTGGCGCACCACAAAGAGAACTTCGCCTATACGCATTTCGAAGAAATCTGCGAAATCATGAAGGCCTACGACGTCAGCTTCTCGCTGGGCGATGGCCTGCGTCCGGGCTCGATTGCCGATGCCAACGACGCGGCACAATTCGGCGAGCTGGAAACCCTCGGCGAACTGACCAAGATCGCCTGGAAGCACGACGTGCAGACCATGATCGAAGGCCCGGGCCACGTGCCGATGCAGTTGATCAAAGAGAACATGGACAAGCAGCTGGAATGCTGTGACGAAGCGCCGTTCTACACCCTCGGCCCGCTGACTACCGACATCGCGCCAGGCTACGACCACATCACTTCCGGCATCGGTGCGGCAATGATCGGCTGGTTCGGTTGCGCGATGCTGTGCTACGTGACGCCGAAGGAACACTTGGGCCTGCCGAACAAGGATGACGTGAAGACCGGGATCATCACTTACAAGATCGCCGCGCATGCCGCCGATCTGGCGAAGGGACATCCGGGCGCGCAGATCCGCGACAATGCCTTGAGCAAGGCGCGTTTCGAGTTCCGTTGGGAAGACCAGTTCAACCTGGGCCTTGATCCGGACACCGCTCGTTCGTATCACGATGAGACGCTGCCGAAGGATTCGGCCAAGGTCGCGCACTTCTGCTCCATGTGCGGGCCGAAATTCTGCTCGATGAAAATCACCCAGGAAGTCCGTGAATACGCGGCCAACCAGCGGATCGAAACCATCGATGCCGAAGTTGCCAAGGGACTGGCGGAACAGGCCGAGCGGTTCAAGCAGGAAGGCAGCCAGCTGTACAAGAAGGTTTGATCTGACCTGTGATTGACGGCGCCTGTGCTGCCGTCTTCGCGAGCAAGCCCGCTCCCACATTTGATCCCGGTGGTACACAATATTTGTGGTCACAGGAGATCCAGTGTGGGAGCGGGCTTGCTCGCGAAGGCTGCAGGCCAGGCGCTGAAAATCTCAATGACACACTTATTCCTCTGAGATAACACCCTTGAGCATTCAACCCAGCACTTATTCCCCCGACATCGCGGTGCCGATCGACAAGCGCGTCTTCGGCGGTCGCGATCTGTTTTCCCTGTGGTTCTCCCTCGGCATCGGCCTGATGGTGCTGCAGACCGGTGCTCTGCTCGCGCCAGGACTGGGCCTGTCCGGCTCGCTGCTGGCGATCTTCCTTGGCACCCTGGTGGGCGTGCTGTTGCTGGCCGCCGTCGGCGTGATCGGCAGTGACACCGGCCTGTCGTCGATGGCCGCGCTGAAACTCAGCCTCGGCAAACGTGGCGCGAGTCTGCCGGCGGTGCTGAACCTGCTGCAACTGATCGGTTGGGGCTCGTTCGAAATCATCGTGATGCGCGACGCCGCCAGCCTGCTGGGCGCGCGTGCCTTCAGTGAAGGTAGCCTGCTGTCCAGTCCGCTGCTGTGGACCTTGTTCTTCGGTGGACTGGCGACCTTGCTGGCCGTCAGCGGTCCGCTGACATTCGTGCGGCAGATCCTGCGCAAGTGGGGCATCTGGTTGCTGCTGGCCGCGTGCATCTGGCTGACCTGGAACCTGTTCGCCAAGGCCGATCTGGCGGCGCTGTGGGCGCAGGCCGGTGACGGGTCGCTGCCGTTTGCCGTGGGCTTCGACATCGCGATCGCCATGCCGCTGTCCTGGCTGCCGCTGATTGCCGACTATTCGCGTTTCGGCAAGCGAGCGAAAAATGTGTTCGGCGGTACGGCGATAGGCTTCTTCATCGGCAACTTCTGGCTGATGAGCCTGGGTGTGGCCTACACCCTGGCATTCGCGCCGAGCGGTGAAGTCAATGCCTTGCTGTTGGCACTGGCCGGTGCCGGCCTGGGGATTCCGCTGCTGCTGATTCTGCTGGACGAGTCGGAGAACGCCTTTGCCGATATTCACTCGGCGGCCGTTTCCAGCGGGATTCTGTTGCGTTTGAAAGTCGAGCATCTGGCGCTGGCCATCGGCGTGATCTGCACCTTGATCGCCTGCCTGGCGCCATTGGCCCAGTACCAGAATTTCCTGCTGTTGATCGGCTCAGTGTTTGCGCCGCTGTTCGGCGTGGTGCTGGTGGATCACTTCATCTTGCGCAAACGTTCTGCCCAAGTGGTGGCAGCCGCATTGCGCTGGCCGGCGCTGCTCGCCTGGCTGGGCGGGGTGAGCACTTATCACTTGCTGGCCAATCTGTACCCGGATGTCGGCGCAACCCTGCCGGCGTTGGTGCTGGCTGGGCTGCTGCAGCTGGTACTGGGCCGGGCCTTCAGCTACGACCGGGAAACAGCTCGGGCTTGAGAATGCCGTTCAGGCGGGGGTAAGGGATCTTCAATTCGACGTGACCCAGCGCGTAAGGCGCAATGGTGCTCACTTCGTACTTGAGGATCACCCCGCCGTACGTCAGTGCCACGTTCTGGGTTTTGACAAAGGGCCAACTCTTCACGAACTCCGGTTCCTGATCGAGCTTGGTGCTGATCAGCCAGCTGTTGTGCGCGACTTGCGCGGCTTTCCAGAACGCTTCTTCCTGCCCCGGCACCAACATATCCGACAAGGTCAGCACTTTATGTTGCTGGCGCGAATAGTTGATGAAGCTACGGCCTGGCGTGCCATGGGCGCCGCCGGTGTCCAGGTAGCTGGAAAACTCGACGATCACCAAGCCGTCATGCTGCTCACGTACCTTGGCTTGCAGATAGCTGCTGTGACGCGGGCCTGCACTGCTCAAAAATTGCTCGCGATACGCGGCCAGCGTCGGCGCCACCGGGGCGTCGGGCGAGGTGCGGGTCATTTGCAGCAAACGTTTTTCGATGATGCCATCAAGTGCCGGTTCGGCCGGGAAGCGCAGGGTGTCGATGTTCACCAGCGGGCAGTCCTGGCTGGTGCAGCCCGGTTTCAGCTGTTCGGAGGCATCGCGGGTGGTTTCCAGCGGTGCCCGGTAGCTGGGCTGGAACAGACTCTGGCAGGCGCCCAGGGTCAAGGCGATTACAGCCACGGAGGCGATTTTAAAAAGCGTCATGGGCGTCCTTCATGAAACAGGGAAAGGCGAAAAGTTACCCGCTTCGACTCTCGGCGCAGGAATCAGTTCGCCACTAAGCTAATTAGAGTTGGTTTCGTCCTCACCGTCTATCCCGCTAGCTGGAAAGGGGCTGCATCAAAGGTCGCAGGCGCGTTAGGATGGCGCGAAGTCGAGGCTGGAGCCTCGGTGTAGAAACGAGGATTGTCATGACTGATGTTGCCAACGCCATTCCGACCGCCGTTGAGATCGTTCGGCGCGAAAAGTGCTTCGAGGGCTTTTACAAGCTCGACCGCGTGCACTTGCGCCACGAATTGTTCGCTGGCGGCATGAGCCCCGAGATCAGTCGTGAAGTGTTTGTGCGCCATGATGCGGTGTGCGTGCTGCCTTACGATCCGCTGCGCGACGAAGTGGTGTTGATCGAGCAGTTTCGCGTTGGCGCCATGGGCAAGATCGACAATCCGTGGCTGGTCGAACTGGTCGCTGGTCTGATCGATAAGGATGAAGAACCGGAAGAAGTTGCTCACCGCGAAGCGCAGGAGGAAGCTGGGCTTGTATTCGGGGCGCTTTGGCCGATGACCAAATATTTTCCATCGCCGGGCGGCAGCAATGAATTCGTGCATTTGTACCTGGGGCGCTGCGACAGTACAGGGGTCGGCGGCCTGCATGGGCTGGAGGAAGAAGCAGAAGATATCCGTGTCACGGTCTGGGCCTTCGAAGATGCCCTGCAGGCCGTACGCGATGGGCAAATTGCCAACGCGGCCAGCATCATTGCCTTGCAATGGTTAGCTTTGAACCGCGCTGAAGTGAGGGGGTTATGGTCGTAAACAAGCTGCGCGATCGCTATCGGGTCGACCTCGTGGGGCTGCAAGCGTCCTGCGAGGCCAACTACGCGCGCCTCATGCGACTGTTGCCGGACATGCGCAACGAGCCCGCGGCGCGGCGCATTGCCGTGACCCATGGCGACCAGATGCTCGGCGTACTGGCCCTGGAGGTGCTGCAGGTCTGTCCGTACACCACGACCCTGCAAGTGCGCCAGGAACACAGCCTGCCATGGCTGCCGGTGCCACAACTGGAAGTTCAGGTCTATCACGACGCGTGCATGGCCGAAGTGGTCAGCGCCGAACATGCACGACGCTTTCGCGGCATCTATCCTTACCCGAACGCCGCGATGCACCAGCCTGACGAAAAGGCCCAGCTGAATATGTTTCTGGGCGAGTGGTTGAGCCATTGTCTGGCGTTGGGGCATGAGTACGAAGTCGTGCGCTAAGGGTGAACGGCATCCGGTTCACGGATTTCCTCTTTTGATCGTCCCCCAGCATAATTGCGGCACTCATCCAATCCCGTGATTCAACCCTGGGAGAACGCCTTGCCAAGCGTATCCACATTGACCACCGCCGATCCGGCGTTGCTGGTGCAACTCTCCGACAGTCATCTGTTTGCCGGGGCGGATGGCACGTTGCTGGGCATGAACACGCGTGACAGCCTGCAGCAGGTCATCGAACTGGCCAGGCTGCAACAGCCGCGCATCGACCTGATCATTGCCAGTGGCGACATTTCCCAGGACGGTACGCTGGAATCCTATCAGCAGTTCCGCGACCTGACCCGCCAGCTCGATGCACCGGCGCGCTGGATTCCCGGCAATCACGACGAGCCACGGATCATGGCCGAGGCTGCCGTGCAGAGTGCATTGCTGGAGCCCGTGGTGGATGTCGGTAACTGGCGGGTCACGTTGCTGGATTCGGCGGTGCCGGGCTCGGTGCCGGGGTATCTGGAGGTTGAACAGTTGCAGTTGCTCGCTCGCTCGCTGAGCGAGGCGCCGGAGCGGCATCATCTGGTGTGCTTCCACCATCATCCGGTGCCGATTGGCTGTGCGTGGATGGAGCCCATTGGATTGCGCAATCCAGAGGCGCTGTTTTCGGTACTGGATCGATTCCCGCAGGTGCGTGCTGTTTTGTGGGGGCATGTGCATCAAGAGATCGACCGGGAGCGTAATGGCGTGCGGTTGATTGCCTCGCCGTCGACCTGCATTCAGTTCGAACCGGGGAGTGATGATTTCAAGGTCAGTGACCAGGCGCCGGGGTATCGGTGGTTGCGTCTTCTGCCGGGTGGCGAGCTCGAAACCGGCGTAGAGCGCGTGACAGGCTTCGATTTCCAGGTCGATTACGGCTCTGGCGGCTACTGACTTTTTTGTCACTCGGTAAGACCGAGTCGCGGCCATCGCGGGCAAGCCCGCTCCCACAGGGTTCTGTGGCGTTCACAAATCCCTGTGGGAGCGGGCTTGCCCGCGATGGCGTCCGCTAAGGCGACACGAATTCCATGGCTATCCCCGATTCCCCCCGACACCCTGTAAACTGCGCCTCTTTACCCGACGCACAGGGAGCTCAAATGTCCGGTTCGATCCTTTATATCCACGGTTTCAACAGCGCGCCGGCGTCGAACAAGGCCACTTGGTTGATCCAGGTAATGGACCGGCTGGGTTTGAGCGATCAGTTGCGCGTTCCATACTTGCATCACCATCCTCGTGAAGCCATCGGTCAGCTGGAACAGGCGATCGAGGAGCTCGGGCGGCCATTGCTGGTCGGCAGCTCACTCGGCGGCTACTATGCGACTCACCTGGCCGAGCGCCATGGTCTCAAGGCTCTGTTGATCAACCCTGCCGTCAGCCCGCATCGGATGTTCGACGGGTATCTGGGGGCGCAGAAAAACCTGTATACCGATGAGGCGTGGGAATTGACCCACGACCACGTGGCGGCCCTGGCCGAGCTGGAGGTGCCAGCGCCCCAAGACCCGCAGCGGTTTCAGGTGTGGTTGCAAACCGGCGACGAAACCCTGGACTACCGACTCGCCCAACAGTATTACCGGGCCTGTGCCTTGCGCATCCAGGCTGGCGGCGACCATGGTTTCCAGGGTTTTGCCGAGCAACTTCCGGCAATGCTGAGTTTTGCCGGCATCGGCGCAGATTTGTATCAGGCGATTGATTTCACTGCACTGTGAACCGTCGCCCCTTTTCACAGAACATTTGACGACGAGACCCCATGGCCACTCCCAGCGCTAGCTCTTATAACGCAGACGCCATCGAAGTCCTCTCGGGCCTCGACCCGGTGCGCAAACGCCCCGGCATGTACACCGACACCAGTCGGCCGAACCACCTCGCCCAGGAAGTCATCGACAACAGCGTCGACGAAGCCTTGGCCGGGCATGCGACCTCGGTGCAGGTCATCCTGCACGCCGATCACTCTTTGGAAGTCAGCGATGACGGCCGTGGCATGCCGGTGGACATTCACGCTGAAGAAGGCGTGTCGGGCGTCGAGCTGATCCTCACCAAGCTCCATGCCGGCGGCAAGTTTTCCAACAAGAACTACCAGTTCTCCGGCGGATTGCACGGTGTGGGTATTTCGGTGGTCAACGCCTTGTCGAACGCAGTCCGGGTGCGTGTAAAGCGTGACGGCAACGAATACCAGATGACTTTCGCCGATGGTTACAAGAAAACCGAACTGGAAGTGATCGGCACCGTCGGCAAACGCAACACCGGCACCAGCGTGTTCTTCGCGCCGGACCCTAAGTATTTCGATTCGCCGAAATTCTCCATCAGCCGCCTCAAGCATGTGCTCAAGGCCAAGGCGGTTCTGTGCCCGGGGCTGCTGGTCAGTTTTGAAGACAAGGCCTCCGGCGAGAAAGTCGAATGGCATTACGAGGACGGCCTGCGTTCCTACCTGGTGGACGCGGTCAGCGAATTCGAGCGCCTGCCCGACGAGCCGTTTTGCGGCAGCCTGGCCGGTAACAAAGAAGCGGTCGACTGGGCGTTGCTGTGGTTGCCGGAAGGCGGCGACAGCGTCCAGGAAAGCTATGTCAACCTGATCCCGACGGCCCAGGGCGGGACTCATGTCAATGGTCTTCGCCAAGGCTTGCTCGATGCCATGCGCGAGTTCTGCGAGTTCCGCAGCCTGCTGCCGCGCGGCGTGAAGCTGGCGCCGGAAGACGTCTGGGAGCGCATCGCCTTCGTCCTGTCGATGAAAATGCAGGAGCCACAATTCTCCGGCCAGACCAAAGAGCGATTGTCATCCCGTGAAGCGGCGGCATTCGTTTCCGGCGTGGTCAAGGACGCCTTCAGCCTGTGGCTCAACGCCCACCCGGAAACCGGCATGCTGCTGGCGGAACTGGCGATCAACAACGCCGGCCGTCGTCTCAAGGCCAGCAAGAAAGTCGAACGCAAGCGCATCACGGCGGGGCCGGCACTGCCGGGCAAACTCGCCGACTGCGCCGGGCAGGACCCGATGCGTTCCGAGCTGTTTCTGGTGGAAGGTGATTCCGCCGGTGGTTCCGCCAAGCAAGCTCGGGACAAGGAGTTCCAGGCGATCCTGCCGTTGCGCGGCAAGATCCTGAACACCTGGGAAGTCGACGGCAGCGAAGTGCTGGCCAGCCAGGAAGTGCACAACATTGCCGTGGCCATCGGTGTCGATCCGGGCTCGGCGGACATCGCCCAGCTGCGCTACGGGAAAATCTGCATCCTCGCCGACGCCGACTCCGACGGCCTGCACATCGCCACCTTGCTCTGCGCGTTGTTCGTCCAGCATTTCCGCCCGTTGGTGGATGCCGGTCACGTCTACGTCGCGATGCCGCCCCTGTACCGTATCGACCTGGGCAAAGAGATCTACTACGCCCTGGACGAAGCCGAGCGCGATGGCATCCTCGATCGCCTGGTGGCCGAAAAGAAACGCGGCAAGCCCCAGGTCACCCGATTCAAGGGTCTGGGTGAAATGAACCCGCCGCAGCTGCGTGAAACCACCATGGATCCGAACACCCGGCGCCTGGTGCAGCTGACGCTGGACGATTTCGAAGCGACCTCGGAAATGATGGACATGTTGCTGGCGAAGAAACGTGCCGGCGACCGCAAATCCTGGCTGGAATCCAAAGGCAACCTGGCCGAGGTCCTGGGCTGATGCGCCGAGGCTTTGCCTTGGTGTGTGCGTTGCTGCTGACCTCGATGACGGTGGCTGCGCCGTCGGCGCCAGAGTTGCGCCTGTTGTCCGCACATGCCGTCGATGGCATGCGCGGCGGCAACCTGTCCGGGCTGGCCCGGTGCGGCAAGGATTTGTGGACCGTATCCGACCGGGATGACGACCGGATTTACCGACTCGATACCCAAAGCCCTGTCTGGCAAGCCGAAGCCATACACATCGATGTACCCGCGGTACCTGATAGCGGATTGCCCTGGGGCCTGCGTTCGCGGACCTGGGCGGCCTCGTTTGCCCGTGGCGGAGATCTGGATTTCGAAGGCATTACCTGCGACAACGCCGGTAATCGCTACATTGTCAGCGAGTCTCATGCGGCGGTGCTGCAAGTGCCGCCAACGGGACCCGCCTCCTGGCTGAAGATCTCGCCACTCCTGGTTCGCGAAGCACGGGCCAGTGGCATGTTGCTGCAATTCAATGCGTTGTTCGAAGGCTTGGCAATCAATCCCGAAGGTGACCAATTGTGGCTGGCCGCCGAGCGTGAAAGCCGCGGATTGCTGTTGATCAAGCGCCAGCAAACCGTCTGGGACTGCGATGGCGGCTGTGTGCTGCTGAGCGAGGCCGGAAAGGAAATGCAGCCCCCCCAATTCCCCGGCGCCAGGGCGATGCCGCGGGACTTTGCCGATCTGTCATTGTTCGACGGCAAGCTGTTCACCCTTGAGCGCAATGTCTTCCAGATCTGCCGTCGCGACGCGCAGACGGCCAAGGTCGAGCGCTGCTGGTCGTATGCCGCCGAGGCGTTGCAGGAAAACCGGCGTTATCCACAAGCCTATGGCCTGGAAGAAGCATTGATCGTGGACGCCGACGGTGCCTGGATTGGCATCGACAACAACAACGGTATGCGCGCCGATGGCGAGGTCCGTCCGATCGTCATGCGCTTTGCCGCGCCTGAGGGCGGCTGGAGTGCCAAGTCATGAGTCAGCAGCCGCCGGGCAAGCGCATCGGCCGGGTGTTGATGGTGCTGGCCTGGTGCGCCGCGCTGTTTCTGGCCACGCGGTTTTTCGGGCAGTGGGAGCAGCGGCAGCAGAATCCAAACGCCGTTGTCAGCTCGGAGCAGGGCGCAGGTTTTATCGAAGTAAAACTGCTCGGTAACAGTCAGGGACATTTTGTTGCCAGCGGCCAGATCAACGGTCAGCCGGTGGATTTCATGCTCGATACCGGGGCAACCGATGTGGCCATCCCCGGCGGTATGGCCGAACGGCTGAAGCTGGAGAAGGGCTTCGCAGTGACCTTGAGCACGGCCAGCGGCCGTGCCGAGGGCTATCGAACCCGTATCGAGCGCCTGCAACTGGGCGACATTGTGCTGCGCGATGTGCGCGCCCTCGTCGTGCCAGGCCTGGAAGGCAATCAAGTGCTGCTCGGGATGAGCGCGCTGAACAAACTTGAATTTACCCAGCGCGGTGGCACCATGCTGCTGCGCCAGACAACGAACCGATGAGGCCCGCATGAGCGACTCCCTTGATCTCAGCCTGGACGGTGTAGAACGCCGGTCACTGGCTGACTTCACCGAAAATGCCTACCTCAACTACTCCATGTACGTGATCATGGACCGCGCCTTGCCGCATATCGGCGACGGCCTGAAACCAGTACAGCGGCGCATCATCTACGCGATGAGCGAGTTGGGGCTGGACGCCGATTCCAAGCACAAGAAATCGGCGCGTACCGTCGGTGACGTGCTCGGTAAATTCCATCCCCACGGCGACTCGGCCTGCTACGAAGCCATGGTCCTGATGGCCCAGCCGTTCAGTTACCGCTACACCCTGGTCGACGGCCAGGGCAACTGGGGTGCGCCGGATGATCCCAAGTCCTTCGCCGCCATGCGGTACACCGAAGCGCGGCTGTCGCGTTATTCCGAAGTGCTGCTCAGTGAATTGGGTCAGGGCACGGCGGACTGGGGGCCGAACTTCGACGGTACCCTCGACGAGCCCCTGGTGTTGCCGGCGCGTTTGCCGAATATCCTGCTCAACGGCACCACCGGCATCGCCGTGGGCATGGCCACCGACGTCCCGCCGCACAACCTGCGCGAAGTCGCGACCGCCTGCGTGCGCTTGCTCGATGAACCCAAGGCCACGGTCGAACAGCTCTGCGAACACATCCAGGGCCCGGATTATCCGACCGAAGCGGAAATCATCACGCCCCGGGCCGATTTGCTGAAAATCTACGAAACCGGCAAGGGCTCGGTACGCATGCGTGCCGTGTACCACATCGAAGACGGCGACATCATCGTCACCGCGCTGCCGCATCAGGTCTCTGGTGCCAAGGTGCTGGAACAGATCGCGGCGATGATGCAGGCCAAGCCGTCCAAGGCGCCGCAGATCGCTGACCTGCGCGACGAATCCGACCACGAAAACCCGTGCCGGATCGTGATTATTCCGGGCGCCCGGAAAAACTTTGACCATGACGCCTTGATGCAACACCTGTTCGCCAGCACCGAGCTGGAATCTAGCTATCGGGTCAACATCAACATCATCGGCCTGGACGGCAAGCCGCAGCTGAAGAACCTGCGCGCGCTGTTGGTGGAATGGCTGGCATTCAGGGTGCAGACCGTGCGTCGCCGCCTGCAATTCCGCCTGGACAAGGTCGAGCGCCGCCTGCACCTGTTGGACGGTTTGCTGATCGCCTACCTCAACCTGGATGAAGTGATCCACATCATCCGCACCGAGGAGCACCCCAAAGCGGCACTGATCGAGCGTTTCGCCCTGAGTGAAATCCAGGCCGACTACATTCTCGATACCCGCTTGCGTCAGCTGGCGCGACTGGAAGAAATGAAGCTGCGTGCCGAGCAGGATGAGCTGCTCAAGGAACAGGCCAAGCTGCAAGCCCTGCTGGGCAGCGAAGCCAAGCTGAAAAAACTGGTGCGCACCGAGCTGCTCAAGGACGCCGAAACCTACGGCGACGACCGTCGTTCGCCAATCGTCGAGCGCGCCGAAGCCAAGGCGCTGACCGAGCACGATCTGCTGCCGAACGAGAAAGTGACCGTGGTGCTGTCGGAAAAAGGCTGGGTGCGTTCCGCCAAGGGCCACGAAATCGATGCCACCGGGCTGTCCTACAAGGCCGGGGATGGTTTCAAGGCCTTGGCGCCCGGGCGTTCCAACCAGTTTGCGGTGTTTATCGACTCCACTGGCCGCAGTTATTCGGTGGCCGCGCACACCTTGCCATCGGCCCGTGGCCAGGGCGAGCCGTTGACCGGCCGTCTGACGCCGCCGCCAGGGGCGAGTTTCGAATGCGTGCTGATGCCGGAAGACGATTCGCTGTACGTGATTGCCTCCGATGCCGGTTACGGTTTTGTGGTCAAGGGTGAAGACTTCCAGGCCAAGAACAAGGCTGGCAAGGCCCTGTTGAGCTTGCCTAGCAATTCGAAAGTGATTCTGCCGCGCCCGGTAGCTGATCGTGAGAATAACTGGCTGGCCTCGGTGACCACCGAAGGTCGGCTGCTGATCTTCAAGATCAGCGATCTGCCACAATTAGGTAAGGGCAAAGGCAACAAGATCATCGGTATTTCCGGTGAGCGTGTGGCCAGTCGCGAAGAATATGTCACGGACATCGCCGTTCTACCGGAAGGCGCCACATTGGTGCTGCAAGCCGGAAAACGTACCTTGTCGCTGAAAGCAGACGACCTCGAACACTACAAAGGTGAGCGTGGCCGTCGTGGGAACAAGTTGCCACGTGGCTTTCAGAGGGTGGATGCGCTGCTCGTCGAAAACCTCAATTAAGCGTCCTAGAGCGCTCGATCTACGATTTAACGCGTAGATCGACGCATTGGCGCTGGAGTCGGAACGCATATTCACGGATGATATGGCCTTTCAAGCGCCGGCGTGGTCGAGCGTTCTTCATATTTTTTGAGTATTTTCACTGTGGTTAGCCTTGTGGCAACCACCTGGATGAGACGATGACTGTTCTGCGCCTTCCATTTATTTTGATGCTCGCCGGGGTCCTTGGCCTGGCGGGTTGCAGCGTTCACCAACCGGTGTCGCTGTATCAGCTGGACAGCGGAAGTCCGGCTCAACCTGCGCAAAGCGCGGGCATGGCGGTATTACTGGGTCCGGTAACCGTTGCCGATTATCTGCAACGCGAAACCTTGCTGCAGCGTCAGCCGGATGGGAGCCTGCAAGCTTCGGTGGATGGTCGTTGGGCAGGCAGCCTGTCTTCGGACATCGACCAGCTGTTGCTGCGTCAGGTAGCCGGTCACCTGGACAGCCAGCGCGTGGTGCTGGCGCCGGCGACAGTAGGCTTCACGCCGGATGTTCAGGTTCTGCTGACCATCACTCGTCTGGACTCGGGTGAATCGCAACCGGCGATCCTCGATGCGCAATGGCGTTTGATCGACCGTCGTGGTCAGGTTCGCGATAACCGCATCATTCATCTGCAGGAACAGCATGCCGGCGGTACGGCGGCGCAGGTTCAGGCTCAGGGTGTGTTGCTGCAGCGTCTGGCCGAGCAGTTGTCGGTGGCGCTCAAACCGCTGGCCAACCAGCCGCCGATCGCTGAAGTGCCGCGCAAGCCTGCAGCCAAGGCGGCGGCACCGACGGCCGAGCAGGAGAAGCAACCGAAGATCCCGATGGCTTCGCCGATCCGGACGGATATGGAAGTGTTCAGGTTTTAAGCCTGGAATGATTCAACACAAAGCCTGCAGTGATGCGGGCTTTGTTGTTTCTGCGGGTTGGAGATCTTCAGTGCCTGTAATGTCGCCTTCGCGGGCAAGCCTCGCTCTTACAGGTATCGTGTCGTTCACGCGATGTAGGTCCTACTCGATACCCGTAGGAGCGAGGCTTGCCCGCGAAGAGGCCGGCACAGGCAACAAAAAAGCCCGCGGACGATCACTCATCCGCGGGCTTCTTCACATCAGGGTTAACGCTTAAGCCTGGCGCTCATGCATCCGCGCCAGTTGCCGTTCGAGCATCGACGGATAAGGCTCCATCAGCCGCTCTACACAGCACGCGCCTTCCGGACTGGCAATCGGCCGGATCCGCGCACGCTGACGGATCAACGCGTCGTCACTGATCCTGCGCTCCACCAACAACAGGTTGCGGCTGTGTTGTGACAGGGCCAGGGCGTCCTGGGCCGTTTCGGTCAGCAGCAGGTCAATCTGGCTCAGGCCGAACAATTCGTCGCCCAGGGTCAGCCCCAACTGCAATTGCAGGGTGATACCGCTGTCGGCGACTTCGATCTGCAACTGATGCCCCAGAGCCCGCAGCAACTCACCGCAGCAAATGGCATTGGTCAGGTAATCGTCACCGCTGTCTTCGCTGTGAAATAGCATCAGCGTGCTGCCGTCGTTCAGGGTATGCAGTTCACTCTGGTAGAGCGACGCGGCCTGATCGAGGCAATCGCGATAGCGTTTGAGCAGTTCTTCCAGGCGTGCCCGGGGCAGGCGGCGCAACTGATCCTGTGCGCCCAGTTGCACGGCGAGCACGGCACTGTGTTGCGGCACGTTCGATGGCTTCGGTTTTACCGGCGGTTTCGGCGCGCTGTCCGTCGAGTCATCACGCAGGTCGGCAAACGGGTCGTCATCGTCATCCTCGACGGTGCTGACAATGCGCCGCGGCGCAGGCTTCAAGGCGGCTACCGGGCGACTTTCGTCAAAGCTGGGGTCGCGCAGGTTGCGCACTTCAAAGGCAGGATTGGTCTCTTCGTCGTCATCGATCTCGTCGAACTCAGGCTCCGGTACAGGTTCCGGTTCAACCGGTTCCGGTGCGAAGTCCGCGTGCAACTGGCGAGCGAGGTCGCCGATTTCATCCTGGCGCTCGGTGCCTGGCGTGTATTCGTCGATATTGCGCAGCCACACGCGCAATTGCATCAGCGGCGTGGAAAGGTTACGCCCCAGGCGCAGGCTCAGGGCCAACGACAACGCCAGCAGAATGGCACTGAGAATGCCCATGCTTTGCAGGCTGATGGTCATCGGCTGCTGGAATTGATCCATGTCCAGGCTGATGCGCAGTTGCCCGGCGGTCACGTCCTGAAAGGTGATCTTGCTCTGGTACATGCCCTCGGCTTCGCCCAGCAGGCTGTGCTTGGGGCGCTGACCGGCTTCGGCGAGGATGCGGTTATCCACGCTGTAGATGGCGGCATGGGCCACCAGCTTGTTTTTGGTCAGGTTGTTGAGCAGGACGTTGAGACTGAGGATGTCATTGGACACCAACAGCTCAGTGGCCGACGTGGCTGTCTGGGTGGTCAGGCTTTCACCCAGCGCATCCGCCTGCTCATGCATGGCCTGCTTGAACTGCAAACCCATCACGCAGGCATAGATCACCAGGGCCAGAGCGACCAGGATCACGTTATGGCTGGCGATGCGCAATGCAATCGGTACACGGCGGTGGCGCAGTGCACGGAAGATCAGCAGAAAGAAGTTATCGGTTTTTATTGGCGTGGGCCGGTTCACTTGAGCTCGGCTCTTTGTCCGGGAAGTTGACGCGCAGTATAGCGACAGGCCCTGGACCGGCAAAGCGCTCACGGTGCCCGATGGTCACTGAATGTGGGTAGAATGCGGTTTTTTTCCACCTGCGGGGGTGCGCCTTGCGCGAAATCGTCCTGATAAACATCACGGGAGTCGACCGTCCGGGTCTGACTGCGGCCATTACCGGCGTTCTGGCCCAGGGTGGTGTGAACATTCTCGACATCGGTCAGGCGGTCATCCACGACACCTTGTCGTTCGGCATCCTGGTTGAAATCCCTGACACCGAGCAAGGCAAGTCGGTGCTCAAGGACATCCTGTTCACGGCTTACAAGCTCGATCAACAGGTGCGTTTCACGCCGGTGTCCGAAGAGGATTACCAGCAATGGGTCGGCAATCAGGGCAAGAAACGCCACATCGTGACGCTATTGACCCGCAAAGTGACTGCCGAGCAATTGCAGCGAGTCAGTTCGATCACTGCCAAGTACGGCCTGAACATCGACCACATTGACCGACTGTCCGGGCGTATGCCGCTGGATACCCCGGCCGATCAAGGCAAGGGCTGCATCGAGTTTTCCGTGCGTGGTGAAGCGGCTGATCCGCAAGCGTTGCGGGCGGAATTCTTAAGCGTTGCCCAGGAACTGAACGTCGACATCGCCTTCCAGGAAGATTCGCTGTTCCGCCGAAATCGCCGCCTGGCGGTGTTCGACATGGACTCGACGCTGATCGAAGCCGAAGTCATCGACGAACTGGCCAAGGCAGCCGGTGTGGGTGACCAGGTGTCCGCCATCACCGAGCGGGCGATGGCCGGCGAGCTGGACTTTCGCGCCAGCTTCAAAGAGCGCCTGGCCTTGCTGCAGGGCCTGGACGTTAGCGTGCTGGACTCGATCGGCGCCTCCTTGCGCCTGACCGAAGGCGCGGAAACACTATTCGCCGAACTCAAGCGCCTGGGCTACAAGACGGCGATCCTGTCGGGTGGCTTCACTTATTTTGCCAAGCAGTTGCAAGCCAAACTGGGCATCGACTACGTGTTTGCCAACGAACTGGAAGTGGTCGATGGCAAGGTCACCGGCGTGGCGGTTGAACCGATCGTCGATGCGCAGCGCAAGGCGGATCTGCTGAAGGAACTGGCGCACAAGGAAGGTTTGCGTCTGGAGCAGACTATCGCAGTCGGCGACGGCGCCAATGATTTGCCGATGCTGGCGATTGCCGGGCTGGGCGTGGCGTTCCGGGCCAAGCCGCTGGTGAAGCAGTCGGCGAAGCAGGCGATTTCCACCCTGGGGCTGGATGGTGTGCTGTATCTGTTGGGCTTTCGGGATCGTGACGGGCAGCTCTGAGTCTTCGATTGTCTGAGCGGGCCCCTTCGCGAGCAAGCCCGCTCCCACATTTGATCTCTGGTGTGCACATAGGGTGCGTCCACAGAAGAACTAATGTGGGAGCGGGCTTGCTCGCGAAGGGCGCGCCGCGGTGTTAAAGACTCACCCTCAAAGCGTCTTCCACAACGAATCAAATTCCTGCTCGATACCGACCACACCGCTCCCCACGGCCTCGACGTTTGCGACCGTCTCCTGCAAGCGATAGGCAAACTGATTGAAACTGTGGGTGCTCGCCACTCGCCGCTCCAGCCCGGCCCGGCGTTCCTCGCCGTTGGTATTGATCACCACTTGGTGGCCTTCCTGAAAGGGCAGGCGCGGAGCGAGCAACGTCGGCGGCAGGTCTATCGCACTGATGGCCGGCAATAACAAGCCGCGCAGGTATTGGCTGTGATCGCCATGGTCACGCAGCAGTTGCAGCCCGCAAGGTTCGGCGTAAGGCGCGACCTGCTCGATGCCCATTTGCGTACCACCGCCACGCACCTGACGGATCCAGCGCACCATAGCGATGCTCCAGCCTTGACCTGCAGAATCCTCGATGCCCACCATTTCGCCCGCCTGTAGCTCGGCGGGCACTGCGCCTGACCAGGCCAGGCAATAACCGCCAGGACTGTGATTGATCACGGTCAAGACATAAGTCGGATAGTGTCGATTGCGGTCGGGTGCCTCATGGCTGTCGTCGCTCTGAAGCTGCGGGTATTCGATTTCTTCGTAGGGCAACAGATCGCCCACGTTGCCATGGGGCGACGCGCCAAAGACAGGGCTCCACAGGTCTTTTACCCGGCTTGCAGGCGATATTGCCGAGAACTGCGCCAGTCGGGAGCCCGAGCGTTTCAGGATGTCGCTGAACGAACGTTGCCCGCCCAGATAGAAGTGCAGCGCGCTCATGCCGATGCACAGGGTCAAGGTGCCTTGACCGACAGTGCGCTGGAAGCCGCGCTCGGCCGTCTGGCCCCAGGCCGCATGGAGGTGTTGCAGGGTATCGAGGCTCACCCCTGCAGGTACTGGCAGCGGTGTCGAGCTGTCGGTCTTTTGCAAATGCGTTTCGATGGCTGCGACCAGCGACTGCGGATCAATCCCCAGCAGGCTTGCCTGCTGCTCGGGTTGAAATCGGGAGTGATATCGAGGTCCGGTGTCGATATCCGACGCGATGGCAAACAATCCATCGGACCGCTTGCCGGGTTGCAGTTTGATCCATTTACTCCAGGGTTCCAGCACTTCGGCAACCCGGGCAATCTGGTTCTGCCGCAGTTGGTTGCAACGGGCGGCACCCAGAAGCAAAGCGACGACGTAGGTCTGTTCGATGCTTAGCGTTGGCGTCTGGCTGGCCAGTTCGTCGCGCAAACTCAGGTACTGCAGCTGGTGTGTACAGGCGATCCGATACAGCTGATGCAGCTCCAGCCACAACCCTTGCGGTACCGGGCAATACAGCTGGGTGGCGCGGACCAAGGGTCCGTTGAGGCAGTGAATCGCCCGTTGCAACGCCTGGGTCAGCAGCGGCGCACGGTCCTTGCTGAAGCGCGGGGAAATGCGCACGACAATCTGTTTATAGCCAATCGCCAGGTGATTTTGCAGTGCCTGGCAGAGGTTGGCGATCTTGCGCGAACGTTCGTCGAGGACAATCGACTGATGCAGGAAATGCCGCTCCAGGTGTTTGCAGACGTAATACACCTCGGGCCTTAGCAGCTCGAGCAGTTGCAGGCGGTTATCGCTGGGTGTCAGGAGCTGATTGAGTTCACTCAAGCCTTGATAGAGCTGGCGAGCGGTTTCGCCGATGTTGGCTTTAGGCAGATTGGCAATCCAGCGCTTGAGGTCGCGCGGGGTGGCTTCACAGAACGTCAGGCGCAACTGCTTGGGGGTGGGCGCGCGTAGCAAGAGGTGGGGAGCGGTTTCATTCATGCCGTGGACAAGCTCCAACAGGGAAAGTAGTGCAGGGTAAGGGGATTACCGTTTGTCTGTCAGCCAGATGATGTCCGGGTGTGCTACTACTCTGACAGTCGTGCGACTGGATACGCACAGTCGTACGGCCTGCTGCAGGCGCAGGGCAGGTCTCTTCGTAACTTCAAGGAGATGAGGTTCATGTCTAAATACGTAGTGGCAAATCAATGGGGCGGTAGTTCGGCACCCTGGCATCCAGGTGGAGACTGGGTACTGGGCGCGCGGGACAACCAGAACGTCGTCGCGATCGAAATCAAATCGGGCGATGGCGGGAAGAGCTTCACCGGTACCATGACTTATGCCGGCGAAGGTCCCATTGGCTTCAAGGCTCAACGCACGGGCCAGAACCAGTACAACGTTGAAAATCAGTGGGGTGGCAACGATGCCCCATGGCATCCGGGTGGCAAATGGGTCATCGGGGGCCGGGATAATCAGAACGTTGTCGCGTTGAGCGTGACCTCCAAAGACGGAGGGAAAAACCTCAGTGGCACCAATACCTACGCCAATGAAGGACCGATCGGCTTTCGTGGCCAGATAGAGTAACGGCACCACCGAAATGTCCGACCTCGCGAAGACGTTCGCGAGGTCGGATCATGCATCAGGCTGTTGGCAGACCCATGCCCTGGCCCATCTGCACCGGCGAACCGGCCGCCAGTTCTTCAGCCCACTTCACCTGGTCCGGCCCGAATAGCACCACGGCGGTCGAGCCCAGTTTGAAGCGACCCAGTTCTGCACCTTTTTCCAGATGGATCGGCGCACGGGCCGCTTCGTCGTAGCGGAAGGTTTTCAGCTCGCGCTTGGGTGGCGTGACCAGCCCGGCCCAGACAGTTTCGATCGATGCCACAATCATGGCGCCCACCAGCACCACGGCCATCGGCCCGCGCTCAGTGTCGAAAATGCACGCCACACGTTCGTTGCGGGCAAACAGTTCCGGCACGTTTTCGGCGGTAGTCTGGTTGACGGAAAAAATCCGCCCCGGAATGTAGACCATCTCGCGCAGGGTGCCAGCCAATGGCATGTGCACGCGGTGATAATCCTTCGGCGACAGGTAAATGGTGGCGAAATCGCCGCCCATGAATGGCGCGGCATTGGCAGCGTCACCGCCGAGCAACTCCAGCACGCTGAAGCTGTGACCCTTGGCCTGGAACACGCGGCCGTGTTCGATCGGGCCGAGTTGGCTGACGGCACCGTCGGCGGGGCTGAGGATGGCGCCCGGCGTCTGGTCCAGCGGACGGGCACCCTCTTTCAAGGCGCGCGTGAAGAACGCATTGAAGTGCTCGTAAGCGGTGAGGTCTTCGACCAGTGCCTGGGACATGTCCACCTGATAGCGCTTGGCGAACCACGCCGTAAAGGCATTCTTGAACCAGCGCACGCGGCATTCGGCAATGCAGCCGGCCAGTCGCGACAGCACATGGTGGGGCAGCAGGTATTGGCTGAGGATAAACAAACGCTTATTCATTGACGGTCCTTAAAAACCTTAATGCTCTACGGGAGTATCGGGATGGTTGCCCCATTCGCCCCATGAACCGGCGTAGCCTTTGACCCGCGGATAACCGAGGGATTTGGCCACCAGATAGGTGAAGCCAGAGCGATGGTGAGTCTGGCAGTGGGTAATCACTTCTTTGTCTTTGCTGATCCCGAGTTGCTCCAGGATCTGCGGCATGTCCGTGCGAATGCGCAGGTGACGTGCCGGATCCATGCCCGCGGTCCATTCGAAATTGACCGCGCCGGGGATATGCCCTGCCTTGGCCGCCAGGACCTTCTCGCCGGAGTACTCCAGCGGCCCGCGGGCGTCCCAGATCGCCAGGTCGGCCGCGCCGAGACGGCTTTGCAGGTACTCGCGGGTCGCGGTGGGTTCGTCGTGCAACGTCAGGGGGACCGGGCCGCCGACCGCAGCCGGGATCTGGATCGACATGGGCAAACCTTCCGCCAGCCAGGCCTGCAGGCCGCCGTCGAGATAGTGGTAGTTGCCATGGCCGATGACATCCAGAAGCCAGATAAAGCGCCCGGCCCACCCGCCGCCTTCGTCGTCATAGACGACGTAGACCGCATTGGGGTTGTGTCCCAGTTCGCCGAACAATGCTTCCAGCGCCGCGTGAGTCGGCAGCAGGCCTGGGGCAGGCGCGTGCCCAAGTTGCGTGCGCTTCGGATCGACAAAGCGTGCGCCGGGAATATGCCCTTCGGCATAGCGGGCACTGCTGGTCAGGTCCACCAGGATCAGTTCGCGGGACTCGAGACGGGCGAGCAGGTCGCTTGGCTCGATCACCAGGGTCAAGCCAGAGAAGTCAGACATGTGAGGTCTCCAGAGCACAAAGGGATGGATTGTAGCGCAGCCTTGACCCAGCCTTCGAGTGTGCTCGGTTGCGGCGTTGGAGCGTTTGTTTCGTTAGCCATGCCTGGGCGCGATCATCGTCTGCATTACCTATGCCCGGAGCGGGCCAAATTGGCTTTTAACCTGAACGGGCTATAGTCTGGCGCAGTTTTGCCGATAAGGAGAAGAAGAGATTTTTCAACCCCCGAATATGACCTTGAACCCGACTCAGTAAGTGCTCCCCACCCTATGGCTAAAATAATCGGCATCATCGTCGTATTCGCGAGCGTGCTTGGCGGATATGTGCTCTCCCACGGCAAAATTGCCGCCCTGATTCAGCCCTTCGAGGTGCTGATTATCGGCGGCGCGGCCCTGGGCGCATTCCTGCAGGCCAACCCCGGTCACATGACGAAGCGCGTGTTCAAGAAGTCCTTGGGCATGTTCAGCTCGCGCTTCACCCACACCTTCTACCTCGAGGTGCTGGGGCTGATCTACGAGATCCTCAACAAGAGCCGCCGCGAAGGCATGATGGCCATCGAAGGCGACATCGAAGATGCCGCCGCGAGCCCGATCTTCGCCAAGTACCCGGCGGTCCTGAAAGATGAACGCATGACGGCGTACATCTGTGATTACCTGCGCATCATGTCGTCCGGCAACATGGCTCCCCATGAGCTGGAAGGCTTGTTCGACATGGAGCTGTACAGTCTCAAGGAAGACCTGGACCACCCCTCCCATGCCGTGAACGGCATTGCCGACGCCATGCCCGGCTTCGGTATCGTCGCGGCGGTATTGGGTATTGTGGTGACCATGGCTTCCCTGGGTGATGGCGATCAGCAAGCCATCGGCGTGCACGTCGGTGCGGCGCTGGTGGGTACCTTCTTCGGTATTCTGGCAGCCTATGGTTTCTTCGGCCCGCTGGCCCACTCCCTGGCCCACGATGCCAAGGAAGAATTGAACGTCTACGAAGCCATCAAGGCCTCGCTGGTCGCTTCCGCTTCCGGCATGCCACCATCGCTGGCGGTGGAGTTCGGCCGCAAGGTGCTGTACCCGGCGCACCGTCCCAGCTTCGCTGAGCTGGAACAAGCGGTTCGCGGTCGCTGAGTCATGGAAAATAACCAGCCGATCATCATCAAGCGCGTCAAGCGCTACGCCGGCGGGCATCATGGGGGCGCCTGGAAAATCGCCTTCGCCGACTTCGCGACGGCGATGATGGCGTTCTTCCTGGTGCTGTGGCTGCTGTCCAACGCAACGCCTGAGCAGAAGATCGCCATCGCCGGTTACTTCAAGGACCCGATCGGCTTTACCGAAAGCGGCACGCCCTACATCATCGACTTGGGTGGTTCGCCGACCCTGGCACCGGAAACCACGCTCAATCCCGAGGTCAAATCCCAACCTCAGCCGGACAAGGTGACCATCGAGACCGAACAGGCCGATGGCATGGCCGAGCAGGTCGAGAAGGAGCGCCTGGAACTGCTGCTGCAAGAGTTGCAGAGCAAGGTTGATGAAAATCCTCAGATGCACAAATTCAAGGACCAGATCCAGTTCGAGATCATTGCCAATGGTTTGCGCATCCAGATCATGGACGCGGAAAACCGGCCGATGTTCGACTCGGGCAGCGCTCGTTTGAAACCCTATTTCGAAGACATTTTGCTGGCCATGGCCGACACCATCAAAGCGGTGCCGAACAAGATCACCATTAGCGGCCACACCGATGCCCAACCCTATGCGGGTACCGGCGATTTCGGTAACTGGGAACTGTCGGCCAACCGTGCCAACGCTGCCCGCCGTGCGCTGATAGCCGGCAGCTACCCGGAATCGCAAGTGGCGCGAGTGGTCGGCTATGCCTCCTCGGCACTGTTTGATCGGGACAACCCGTTCAACCCGGTCAATCGCCGTATCGACATCGTGGTGCTGACCAAAAAAGCCCAGCGTGCCATAGAAGGCGCGCAAGGTGCGGAGCCTGCGCCGGAACCGACGCCAGGGCAGGGCGCCCCGGGTGAAGTGCCGGCCACACCCGTCGACCCGAATGCGTTGCCTGCAGATAAAGAGCCGTTACCGGCGCATGAGCTTCGCGAGCGTTTGAATCTGTTCGATGACCCGGCGCCGAAACCGGGTGAGCCGCCCAAGCCGTGACCCGCAAAAAAGCCGCGATGATCGCGGCTTTTTTGTGGGATTTGAACGCAAAACTACTTTTCCAACGCACCTGGCTCAGTTGTCGGCTCGGGTTTCAAGCAGGGTCTCCTAAAAGGGTACAAGTGCTGGCGCAGGATGCCCGATGGAAGTGCTTTGCCGAATATGCCGTAGTGTGTTGGCCATTCCTTGGGAGGCAATTTGAACGTGCCAAATAGCATGTCTACTATCGGCAGGTGGATGGCGTAATTTTTATAAATGTAATCCTTGTGTCGAGCGTGATGCCAGTGGTGATAACGAGGCAGAACGACGAGGTAATTCAACCAGCCGCCGTCGATACGTATATTCGCGTGGGCCAGCACGGCTTGGACACCTACCAGGATTACGTAAGCGTTCAGTGCATGGGGCGAAAAGCCCAGCAATATCAGGGGCATCAACACAGTTGTTCGGGTGAGCAGGATCTCGACAAAGTGAATCCGCGAACCGGCGAGCCAGTCCATGTGGGTGCTTGAATGGTGCACGGCATGGAAACGCCAAAGCCAAGGCACCACATGGTACAGGCGATGCAGCCAATACTGGCCGAGATCGGCTACGAGTACTGCCAATAGGAACTGCACAAAAAGCGGTAGCGTTTGTACGTTAGTTTGCAGGTTGGTCGATGCTGCCCAGCCGACCAAAAAACTTGAAGAAGCAGTGATGAAAATCAGGATGAATTGCACCAGCATGTGGCTGACGAAAAAATAGGTCAGATCCGTCCGCCAGTGAGGGCGAAGGATGTTCTGGTTCGGATCTTTTGAGTACAGTTTCTCCAGTGGGATAAAAACCAGGGCGGAAATAAGCAAAGCCAGAATGAACCAGTCCAAACCCAACGAGTAAGGCGTTTCACCAATCGGATTGATCTGTACGTTGGTGCCGCCTAGGAACACGGCGAGGCCTGAAGCTAGCACTCCGGTGATCCCCAGTCGCTTGCGCTTGTTTAGCAAGATGTTCAGGGTGCCGAGGCTGAATGATAGCGCCAGGCCTAATAGCAATGTTGTGCGTGCAAACTGCTCATCGTAGACGTTTCGCAGATGGGCGGTGGTCAACCATTCGGGAAACAGGAAGCAAAGTACCGCCAATAGACATAAAAGTCCGAGCGTCGCAGATATATAACCACTGACCCGTCCTTCTCCCAGTTTGAAGGGCGCGTTTCCATGCCTCTGGAAGTAAGCTTTAATTTTTTCCATTGTGTACCTTTCCGGACTTATGAAACTGGTCGGTGAGTGGCGGTATGCGAAAGGTTGGAGGAGGGCAGGACCACGCGACCAGTTGAGTCCCTCGTCGAAATGTCGATGAACAAATGTCAGGTACGCAAAAATGTCCTGCGCTATCGCCAGTGTGCGAAGAGGGCTCAACTGTATGCATTTCGTTGTCAGTAACAAGACCTGCGTTGTTAAAGAGACATGTCCTTCAAGAAGAGGAAATGTTTCCTACATGGCGATCTATGCGACGCGCGGAGATATGACTTTGGCTGGAGGGGGAATCAATTTATTAGGATTTTTCGGAGAATGGTGTAGGGCTCCTCCTATACGTATGAACCGGGTTTTACTTCGCTTGGAACCTCGCCTATAGTTCGCCCGTCGCCGACGAATCGGCGATCGACTTTAGCCGGTCGTTACAGATGATGCACAAGCGCCCGTTTAGACGCGGCGCTTTTTGCTGCCTGGCATTTTCATGTCTATGGTGGCTGTGCGTGGGACACCTTCGGGTGTGCCGGGTGCATCTGTCCGGTCGGCTAACCCGCGCACAGCTACCACCCAATTCGTTTAGCCGCGAAATGGGTGGGAGATTTACCTAACAGATGAAATTCAAGCCATGTCCAAATACCATCCGCTCCAAGGCAACTTCAGCGTTCGCCCCACGCTTTACATTGATACCGAAGCCCGTACTTCCGATCTTCTTGAAACTGCCACCCACCGAATCAAAGCCGCCCGCAATCTACTCAACAGCGTCACGTGTTTGTGCGTGAAGGATGCCGAAGGTCACGACCTGGAGCATTTCGCCAACGCTGCACACATGTTGATTCAGGATGGCTGCGACGCCTTGGATGCGCTGGGTTGGAAGCTGGAAAAAGCCGTACGCTGAAAATCAGAAAGACGCGATCGTCGCGTCATGCAGTTCATTTAAGCGCACTCTTTGTTTATGCCTTTTGTGGTGAGCGAGTTTGCTGCGGGCGGCCTTCCGACTCTGAGCGATGTAGTGGGCCCAAAAATCTGGTCGCGGTAGGGGGGCTGTTAACTGCCCCCCCCTATCGTGAGTGTCACTCGCGCCTCGGCCATTATTTTTTTCCCGCTTCACAAGGATTTGTATCAAAATTCACGGGAGAATATCAGGAATTTTGCACGCTATCAGAGCCTCTGATATCGTGATGAAATCGTGATGCGGAAGAACGACCATGGTTAATTTCACCAGCTACGACCATGACCTCCATGAGCGGCGTGACCTGATCGAGCTCAAGGTCTATGTAGAGAGAGTGCTTGGCCTGAAGCTGCGCTTAATACCGTGGGAGCAGGTCGAAATTCTTCCGTATGCGCTGCGTGACCGATACGAGTTTTTCGTCACGGAAATCTTAGGGACCAACTGTCTCATCCTCAAGGAGCGTCCACGGCGGGAAGCTAGCCTTGCGGATGTCGCCAAGCATATGCAGGTAATCAAGAACCTGCTGGCGAAGAAGTCGCCCGAAACCAGCGACCTCATGGTCTTCGTCACAGACACGCTGCCGAGCTATGACAGAAAACGACTGGTCGAAAAAGGCGTGCAATTCATCGTGCCAGGAAACCAGCTTTATCTTCCTGCGTTTGGAATGGATTTGCGTGAGCACTACAGGCGGCGTTTGGAAAAACCTCAGGTTCTGAGCCCCGCCACTCAATCCATGCTTATTCAGTTCTTGATTAACGGGTGGCAGCGCCGGCTACGGACCACGCGCTCTACTTTCGAGAAATCCTTTACCTACTCGAAAATGACCGTCACTCGAGCCATTAAAGAGCTGATCGACTTGGACATTGTTCAGCCTTCAAAGGAAATGGACGAAGTCGCGATTTTTTTTCATTTGTCGCCCAAGGAAACTTGGGAAATGGCGAAAGAGTTCATGCGCACGCCGGTGAAAAAAACGCTTTGGCTAAATTCAATTCCTGAGGCATTTGACACCCCATTGTTGTTGGCGGGGGAGGCGGCCTTGGCAGAGATGAGCCTACTCGCCAGTCCAAAAGTACCTAGCTTCGCATTGACGACTGCGCAGTTCGATCACATTCGAGAGCTCGCTCAGTCCGATCACCGCTCGAAGATGAATATTGTCTATGGGGAAGAGTTCGGTTTATGGGGCTCAAAATCAAAGACGGCCAAATTGAAGTTTGAGACCACATGTCCCTATTATGAGGTGCCGCAAAACCATGCAGCGTGCTGCATCCAGTTTTGGAGCTATGACCCTCTGCATAGCAATATAGCCACTGGGACTGTAGATCCATTTTCTCTCTACCTGAGTCTCAAAGATGAGCATGATGACCGGGTGCAAATGTGTTTGGATGAAATGATGGAGGGCGTGAAATGGTGGTAGGTATCGACCGTTTTAGAGAGTATTTCAAAGACTACCAGGATAGTTACGTTCTGATTGGCGGGGTGGCAGCATCCATTACCATGGAGCTTTTGGATGAGCCATTTCGAGCTACCAAGGATCTGGATGTCGTACTGGTCGTTGAGGCTCTCAATCGTGAGTACGTAGGTCAGTTCTGGAAATTCATCAAAGACGGCGGGTATGCCATTCGGCAAAATGGAGACAGCGATGGGGACTCCCCTGTTTTCTATCGCTTCCAGAATCCTGAAGACAAATCCTTCCCTGTTCAGGTCGAGCTTTTTTCTCGTGTGCCAGATGGCCTGGAGCACGAAGAATCGGCACGAATGACCAAAATCCCTGTAGAAGAACAAGCCGCGAGCCTTTCTGCGATCATCCTCGATGATGAGTATTACAACTTTCTCCTAGCTGGCGTCGACCATACCCAAGAAATTAGTCACATTGGGGCTGATCGGCTCGTTCCGCTCAAAGCCCATGCCTGGCTTAACAAGAAAGCGCAGATCGAGAGCGGCGTACGAGTGGACAGTCGTGATATCAATAAACACTTTAGGGATGTTATTTTCCTTTCTGTCGGTCTTACAAAAGGAATGACCGAGCTCCCTGAACGAATAGCTCTTGATTTGACGTCATTTCTCAGCCAAGTGCCCGCTGAGCTTGTGTCAAGCCCCCAAGGTTACAAAGGGGTGGATGGCGACCGCTTGATCAAGTCCATTCAAGAAGCCTTCAGCTTAAATTAACTCAATTTTTTCGCACGTTATCACGAGCGCTGATAGCGTGCGTAAATCATGTTGTTTGGCCGTTAACTCAGCCCTGCGATGAAGATTTGGACATAAGGTGTTTTCGTCGGGCCGTGACTGTTCAACAGCGCAACCCGCCTATGCGTCAAAGACGCCGTCACGATCTTGAGAATTTCGCCGATGCTGAACACATGTTGACTCAGGAAGGCTGTGTTGTTGGATGCGCTGGGCTGGAAGTTGGAAAAAGCTACTTGCTGAAAGTGAGAAAGCCGCGAAATGACCGCGGCTTTATTGTCTCTGCGGGAAACTACTCAGTAGCTGCTCTCCGGCAAACTGGCGATGATCGAGCGATAGCTGTTCATCCGTTGCTGCTGCACGCGGCCTTCTTCCAGGGCCTTGAGCAAGGCGCAACCCGGTTCGCGGTCGTGCTTGCAATCGCGGAAGCGGCAGGTGCCGATCAAGTCGTTGAACTCGATGAAGCCGGCTTCGACGTCGGCGCGGCTGACGTGACCCAGGCCAAATTCGCGAATACCCGGGGAGTCGATCAACTCACCGCCACCGGGGAAGTGGAACAAGCGCGCGGTGGTGGTGGTGTGGGTGCCCTGGCCGGACAGCTCGGACAGCGGGCCGACGCGGGTTTCGACTTCCGGTAACAGGCTGTTGACCAGCGACGACTTGCCGACACCGGACTGGCCGACGAACACGCTGATGCGCCCGTCCAGTTGCTCCTGCAGTTGCTCCATACCGTTGCCGTGGTGCGCCGACACTTCCAGCACCGGATAGCCCAACGTGCGGTAGACCGCCAGCAAGGCATTCAGCGCCGGGGCGTTCTGTTCGTCGATCAGGTCGAATTTGTTGAGCAGCAGCAGCGGACGAATCCCTGCGTGCTCGGCCGCGACCAAATAACGGTCGATCAGGTTGGCGTGGGGCTCGGGCAGGGGCGCGAAGACAATGACGATCATGTCGACGTTGGCCGCCACCGGCTTGAGCTGGCCACGGCTGTCGGGGCGGCAGAGTTCGGTTTTACGCGGCAGTTGCGCCACGATCACGCCGATCCCCTGGTTGCCGGCACGCCAGACCACCTGATCGCCGGTCACCAGCGCCGGGAGGTTGGCGCGCAAGTGGCAGCGGAACACCTGGCCGGCCAACTCGCCATCGAGCGCTTCGACTTCGACCTGCACACCGAAGTGCGCGATCACCAGGCCGGTCTGTTCCGGACCCAGGTCGCCACCCTCGAGTGCCTCGACAGCCGAGGACTCGCGTTTGGCGGCGCGGGCAGCGCGTTCGCCCTGAATCTTTTCGATGCGCCAGTTTTGACGACGATTGAGTTGGCGTTTGGCCATGGGTGTTCCGTATCAAGAATGCAGCGATTAGGTAAAACGGCCGCGAGTTTAGCACGCCCGGCCAGTTCCCTAGGCTAAACTGCGCAGCATTGCCTAGGAGCCGACACATGCAAAACCCACAGAATCTGATCTGGATCGACCTGGAAATGACCGGTCTGAACCCTGATACCGACGTCATCATCGAGATGGCGACCATTGTCACCGACAGCGATCTGAACACCTTGGCCGAAGGTCCGGTCATCGCCATCCATCACAGCGATGAAATCCTCGCCGGCATGGATGAGTGGAACACTCGTCAACACGGCGGCTCGGGCCTGACCCAGCGGGTTCGCGACAGCCGCATCAGCATGGCCGAAGCCGAAGCCGAAACCATCGCCTTCCTGGAAAAATGGGTGCCGAAGGGCAAGTCGCCGATCTGCGGCAACAGCATCTGCCAGGACCGTCGCTTCCTTTATACCCACATGAAATCCCTGGAAAGCTTCTTCCACTACCGCAACCTCGACGTGTCGACCCTTAAAGAGTTGGCCGCACGCTGGGCGCCGGACGTGCGCGACAGCTTCCAGAAAGGCAGCACCCACCTGGCCCTGGACGACATCCGTGAGTCCATCGCCGAGTTGCAGCATTACCGCAAGAACTTCATCAAGTTCTGATTTGGCGGTGCCTTTACCGGCACCTTCGCGGGCAAGCCTCGCCCCTACAGGTTTCGGGGTGGACACAAAAATTGTGAACACACTCGATACCTGTAGGAGCGAGGCTTGCCCGCGAAGAAGGCGGCGCGGTCTATTTGCGTAAATGCCCGCTTTTGGTGCGGCACCGAAATGGCTAGACTGCGCGCCTTCCTGCAAGGACCGCCACCATGTTGCTGATGCTCTACCTTATCGCCATTACCGCCGAAGCCATGACCGGTGCCCTGTCTGCCGGCCGTCGCGGCATGGATTGGTTTGGCGTGGTGCTGATTGCGTGCGTCACGGCGTTGGGCGGCGGTTCGGTACGCGACGTATTGCTCGGCCATTACCCGCTGACCTGGGTCAAACACCCGGAATACCTGGTGTTGACCTCGATCGCGGCGATGTTCACCGTGTTCGCCGCACGCTGGATGCGCCACCTGCGCTCGCTGTTTCTGGTGCTCGACGCCGTAGGTCTGGTGGCCTTTACCCTGATCGGCTGCATGATCGCGCTGGAAATGGGTCATGGCATGCTGGTGGCTTCGGTCAGCGGGGTGATCACCGGGGTGTTCGGCGGCATCCTGCGGGACATCTTCTGTAACGACATCCCGCTGATTTTCCGCCGCGAACTTTACGCCAGCGTCTCGTTCGCTGCAGCGTGGTGCTACTTGTTGTGTATCTACCTGCAAGTGCCCGGCGAGCAAGCGATTCTGATCACGCTGTTCGGCGGCTTCCTGCTACGGTTACTGGCAATACGCTTCCACTGGGAAATGCCCAAGTTCGTCTACAACGACGAAGCCTGACACGGTCCCTGGTAGGAGCAGCCGGTCGACGCTCGATTGCTCGCGATGAGCCCGAGAACGCCGCGGGGTGTCAGGCTTTCAGCGTTATCGTTGACGACCATCGCGAGCAATCGAGCGTCGACCGGCTGCTCCTACTGCAAACCGTGTTGTTTCAGGGCCCATGCCACGTGTTCGCGGACCAGTTCCGATGGGTGTTCGCGTCGCGCCTTCAAGGCTTCCAGCACCGGAATGCTCGACGGTGCATTACCCAGGCCCACCGCGAGATTGCGCAGCCAGCGCTCGTAGCCGGCACGGCGTAGCGGCGAACCTTCGGTGCTGCTCAGGAATTTGTCTTCGTCCCACATGAACAATTCGGCCAGTTCGGCATTGTCCAGATTGTGCCGCGGCTTGAAGTCGCTTTCGCCGGACGGACGGGCAAAGCGGTTCCAAGGGCAGACGATCTGGCAGTCATCGCAACCAAACACCCGATTGCCGATCAGTGGTCGCAACTCTTCCGGAATCGCACTTTTCAATTCGATGGTCAGGTAGGAAATGCAGCGCCGGGCGTCCAGTACATAGGGGCCGACGAACGCATTGGTCGGGCAAATGTCCAGGCATGCGGTGCAACGACCGCAGTGCTCGGTAGCGTGGGGCGGGTCCACGGGCAGCGGCAGGTCGACGAACAGCTCGCTGAGAAAGAAGTAACTGCCGGCCTTGCGGTTCAAGACCAGGGTATTTTTGCCGATCCAGCCCAGACCGGCTTTTTCGGCGATGGCCTTTTCCAGCACCGGCGCACTGTCGACGAACGCGCGGTAGCCGAACGGGCCGATGACCGCCTGGATTTTTTCTGCCAGTTGTTGCACGCGTTTACGGATCAATTTGTGGTAATCGCGGCCCAAGGCATAGCGCGAAACGTAGGCTTTTTCCGGTTGGGCCAGGCGTTGGGCCATTTCTGTGTCGCCGGGAAGGTAGTCCATGCGCAGGGAAACGACCCGTAACGTGCCCGGCACCAGCTCTTCCGGGTGCGAGCGTTTGCTGCCGTGGGCGCCCATGTACTCCATTTCGCCGTGGTAGCCGGCTTCGAGCCAGCGCTGCAGGTGCTGCTCATGCTCGGCCAGGTCCAGGCCGCTGATGCCGACTTGCTGAAAGCCCAGCTCGCGGCCCCAATCCTTGATGGATTGGGCGAGGGCGGGCAGGTCTGTGGTAATAGCGGGCATGAGACGAGAGAAACCGGAGCTGAGGTGCGTATAATTCTGCCAGACATCGGAGCCTGAAGACGCATGCCGCACACTAAAGATGAATTACCCGACGCGCTGTACAGCGCCGCGCAAGTGCGAAGGCTCGATGCGAACCTGATCGCGGCCGGCACACCGGGCTTCGAATTGATGCAGCGGGCGGCTCGCGCAACCTGGCGTGCGCTGGTCCGTCATTGGCCGGCGGCGAACGAGCTGAGTGTGGTGACTGGTCATGGCAATAACGCGGGCGATGGCTATTTAATAGCTGTTTTGGCCAAACGAGCAGGCTGGCACGTGCGCGTCCTGGCAGCCGGTGAGCCTCAGCGTTTGCAAGGCGATGCAGGCCTGGCCCACGCCGAGGCCGTAGCCGAAGGCGTCGCCGTTCAAGCCTGGAACGCGCAGTCCGAGTTGCGCGGTGTGGTGGTGGATGCCTTGCTCGGCACCGGTCTGACGGGAGAAGTGCGAGAGCCCTATGCCGGCGTCATCGCGGCGATCAATGCCGGTGGCCTGCCGGTGGCGGCAGTGGATATCCCTTCCGGCCTTTGCGCCGACACGGGACGTATGCTCGGCACGGCCGTCCGGGCTGATCTGACCGTGACCTACATCGGCTTGAAGTTGGGGCTGTTCACTGGCGACGCGGCGGACGTGGTCGGCGAATTGGTCTTCAATGATCTGCAAGCCACCCCTGAGTCATTTAATGGCGTCGACATCAGTGCGCGTCGACTTACGGCCGGTAACGTGCCGCGTCTGGCCAACCGCGCTCCCACTTCCCATAAAGGTAAGTTCGGTCATGTGCTGTTGATCGGCGGCGATCGAGGTTTTGGCGGCGCGATCCTGCTGAGTGCGCAAACTGCACTACGTAGTGGTGCGGGCATGGTGTCCCTCGCGACACGCAGTGAACACGTTCCCGCCGCACTGGCAAGAATTCCCGAAGCCATGGTGCTGGGCACTTCGTCGGCCAATCAACTGATGGGGTTGCTTCAAAAGGTTTCCGTGCTGGTCGTCGGTCCAGGCCTGGGGCAGGCGTCCTGGGGGCGCAGTCTGTTGTCGGCAGCGGCCAACGCACCCCTTGCGCAAGTCTGGGACGCCGATGCCTTGAATCTCTTGGCCGAAGAACAGGTGAGCTTGCCCAAGGACTGTGTGATCACGCCGCATCCGGGCGAAGCGGCGCGGTTACTGGGCCTGTCGACTGCCGAAGTCCAGGCCGATCGTCCCGCTGCTGCTCATGCATTGAGCAAAAAATATACAGCAGTTGTCGTGCTAAAAGGCGCCGGCAGCCTGATCGCCAGTCCCGATGGGCGTCTGGCGATATGCGACCAGGGGCATCCGGCAATGGCTACCGCCGGATTGGGCGATGTGCTGGCAGGATTGTTGGGCGCCTTGCTGGCCCAGGGCATGAACGCCTTTGACGCCGCTTGCCTCGCGGTCTGGCTGCACGCCAATGCCGGTGCACAAGAAGGCAAATCGGGCCGTGGGCTGGCGGCCAGTGATCTGATTCCAGCCATTCGTCAGTTGTTGGAGGAGCAAGCACCGTGTCTGAAGTAACCCTGTACCTGGCCGATGAGCAGGCCATGACCGATTTTGGCGCGCGTATCGCCCACACCACCCAGGGGCATGGCCTGATCTTTCTTGAAGGCGACCTCGGTGCGGGGAAAACCACGCTGTCGCGAGGTATCATCCGGGGGTTGGGGCATGTTGGCGCAGTAAAAAGTCCGACCTTCACCCTGGTCGAGCCTTATGAGATCGGCAACATCCGGGCCTTCCATTTCGACCTGTATCGACTGGTCGATCCGGAAGAGCTGGAGTACCTCGGCATCCGTGATTACTTCGAAGACGATGCGCTGTGCCTGATCGAATGGCCCCGCAAGGGCTCAGGCTTTTTGCCAAAGCCCGACCTGACCATTACCATTAGCCCGCAAGACAGCGGGCGTTCGCTGAACATTTTGTCCCAGGGCTCGCGTGGCGAGTCGTGGTGTGCCGCTTTGGCATTGGAATCCAATTAAATGATGGGGTCAGGTATGCGCTTTCGCGCGATGGTAGCTGCCGTAGGATTGTTGTTTTTGGCGGTGACCGTCGACGCTGTGGCCGAGACGAAGGTCAACAGCGTTCGCCTGTGGCGGGCACCGGATAACACACGATTGGTGTTCGACTTGACCGGGCCTGTCCAGCACAGCGTCTTTACCCTGACTGCCCCGGATCGACTGGTGATCGACATCAATGGTGCGAGCCTCGGGGCGCCACTGAACGTCAATAGCTCAAACTCCCCGATCACCGCCATGCGCTCGGCCCAACGCACGCCGACCGACCTGCGGGTGGTCATCGACCTGAAAAAAGCCGTCACACCGAAAAGCTTTACCCTGGCGCCAAATGCCCAGTACGGTAATCGACTGGTGGTCGATCTATTCGATAATCCCGCCGATGCCGCGCCAATTGCGCCGCCGACCAACGTGGCGACAGTGGCCCCGGTTCCGGTCACCCCGGTCGATCCACCGGTCAAATTGCCGCCAGCCCCAGCCGGCAAGCGCGACATCGTGGTGGTCATCGATGCCGGCCACGGCGGTGAAGACCCGGGCGCTTCGGGTTCTCGCGGTCAGCGTGAGAAAGACGTGGTGCTGGCTATCGCTCGCGAACTGCAGCGCCAGGTCAACGGCATGAAAGGTTTCCGTGCCGAACTGACCCGTACCGGCGACTACTTCATTCCTTTGCGCGGGCGTACCGAGATCGCCCGCAAGAAGGGCGCCGACCTGTTCGTCTCGATCCACGCCGATGCCGCCCCCTCGACCGCCGCCTTCGGTGCGTCGGTATTCGCCCTGTCTGATCGCGGCGCCACGTCCGAGACGGCGCGCTGGTTGGCCGACAGTGAAAACCGCTCCGACCTGATCGGCGGTGCCGGCAACGTCAGCCTCGACGACAAGGACCGCATGTTGGCGGGCGTACTGCTCGACCTGTCGATGACAGCCTCGCTGACGTCCAGCCTGAACGTCGGCCAGAAGGTCCTGAGCAACATCGGCCGGGTCACCCCACTGCATAAACAACGGGTGGAGCAGGCCGGGTTCATGGTGCTGAAGTCGCCGGACATCCCGTCGATTCTGGTGGAAACCGGGTTCATCTCCAACGCCAACGAAGCCTCGAAACTCGCTGCATCGAGCCACCAGCAAGCACTGGCGCGGTCGATCAGCAGCGGCGTGCGCCAGTTCTTCCAGCAGAATCCGCCGCCAGGCACCTACATCGCCTGGCTGCGTGATTCCGGCAAGATCGCCCAGGGGCCGCGGGACCATCGGGTGAATCCGGGCGAGACATTGGCGATGATTGCCGTTCGCTATCAGGTGTCTCCAGCCACGCTGCGCAGCGCCAACAACCTGGCGAGTGATGAGCTCAAAGTCGGTCAGCATCTGACTATTCCCGGCACTGAACTGGCGGCCAAAGAATGAACCAGGTGCTGACCAATACAGCTCGCATCGAGCTGCTCAGCCCCCGGCTGGCGAACCAGATTGCCGCCGGCGAGGTGGTCGAGCGCCCGGCTTCGGTGATCAAGGAGTTGCTGGAAAACAGCCTCGACTCCGGCGCCAGGCGCATCGATGTCGATGTGGAGCAGGGTGGAGTCAAATTGCTGCGGGTGCGCGACGATGGCAGCGGCATTTCCGCCGATGACTTGCCGCTGGCCCTGGCCCGTCACGCCACCAGCAAGATCCGCAACCTGGAAGACCTCGAGCAGGTCATGAGTCTCGGGTTTCGTGGCGAGGCCCTGGCCTCGATCAGTTCCGTGGCACGGCTGACGCTGACGTCCCGTACCAAGGAGGCCGATCAGGCCTGGCAAGTCGAAACCGAAGGCCGGGACATGGCGCCGCGGGTACAGCCGGCCGCTCATCCGGTCGGGACCTCGGTCGAAGTGCGCGACCTGTTCTTCAATACCCCGGCGCGACGCAAATTTCTCAAGACTGAAAAAACCGAGTTCGATCACCTGCAAGAAGTGATCAAGCGTCTGGCCCTGGCGCGTTTCGACGTGGCGTTCCATCTGCGCCACAACGGCAAGACCATCCTTAGCCTGCACGAAGCCCATGACGACGCAGCCCGTGCCCGGCGTGTGGCGGCGATTTGCGGTTCGGGTTTCCTCGAGCAGGCGCTGCCGATCGAGATCGAGCGCAATGGCCTGCATTTGTGGGGCTGGGTCGGCTTGCCGACGTTCAACCGCAGCCAGGCAGACTTGCAGTATTTCTTTGTGAACGGCCGTGCCGTACGCGACAAACTGGTGGCCCACGCGGTGCGCCAGGCCTATCGCGACGTGCTGTTCAACGGCCGTCACCCGACCTTCGTGCTGTTTTTCGAAGTCGATCCGGCGGGCGTCGACGTCAACGTGCACCCGACCAAACACGAAGTGCGCTTCCGTGACGGGCGCATGGTCCACGACTTCCTCTATGGCACCTTGCACCGCGCCCTGGGCGATGTGCGTCCGGAAGATCAACTGGCTGCGCCTGTGGCGACAGCCATCGTTCGACCCACCGGTATTGATGCTGGCGAGTTCGGTCCGCAGGGCGAAATGCGTCTGGCGGCCAATGCCTTGCTGGAACAGCCTCAGGCTCAGCCGTCGTTCAATACGCCGGCAGGCTCGGGCGCAGGTGCTGGTTATCAGTATCAGTACTCGCCGCGCCCTCAATCGGGTGTGCCTGCGGCTGAAGCCCAGGCTGCCTACCGTGAGTTCTTTGCGCCGCTGCCAGAAGCCAACGCGGTCGCGCTGCCGGCCGGACAGGACGACATTCCGCCGCTGGGTTATGCGCTGGCGCAGCTCAAAGGCATCTACATTCTTTCGGAAAACGCCCAGGGCCTGGTGTTGGTGGACATGCATGCCGCCCATGAGCGGATCATGTACGAGCGTCTGAAAATCGCCATGGCCAGCGAAGGCCTGAGTGGCCAGCCGCTGTTGGTGCCGGAGTCCCTGGCAGTCAGTCAGCGTGAAGCCGATTGCGCCGAAGAGCACGGCGCCTGGTTCCAGCGCCTGGGCTTCGAGTTGCAGCGTCTTGGCCCGGAGTCCCTGGCCATTCGGCAGATTCCTGCCTTGCTCAAGCAGGCTGAAGCCAATCGACTGGTCAGTGATGTACTGGCAGATCTGATGGAATACGGCACCAGCGACCGGATCCAGGCGCACCTGAACGAGCTGCTCGGGACCATGGCCTGCCACGGCGCGATTCGTGCAAATCGGCGTCTGGCCCTGCCGGAAATGAACGGTCTGCTGCGCGATATGGAAAACACCGAGCGCAGCGGTCAATGCAACCATGGCCGACCGACCTGGACCCAATTGGGGCTGGACGATCTGGACAAACTGTTCTTGCGCGGTCGTTGATGAGCCAGCTCCCTCCTGCGATTTTCCTGATGGGGCCGACCGCCGCCGGCAAGACCGACCTGGCCATCGAGCTCACCAAAGTCTTGCCCTGCGAGCTGATCAGCGTTGATTCGGCGCTGGTCTACCGTGGCATGGACATCGGCACCGCCAAGCCTTCCAAAGCGCTGTTGGCCGAATTCCCCCATCGTCTGATCGATATTCTCGACCCGGCAGAGAGCTATTCCGCCGCGGAATTCCGACGTGATGCCCTGGAAGCCATGGCCGACATCACCGCGCGCGGTAAAATTCCGCTGCTGGTGGGCGGCACAATGCTCTATTACAAGGCGTTGGTCGAAGGTCTGGCGGACATGCCCGCCGCCGATCCCGAGGTCCGCGCGCAGATCGAAGAAGAAGCTGTACGCCTTGGCTGGCAAGCCCTGCACGATCAATTGGCAGTGATCGATCCGGAATCTGCAGCACGTATACATCCGAACGATCCCCAGCGGCTCAGTCGAGCGCTGGAGGTTTATCGTGTCAGCGGTCAAAGCATGACTGAGCTGCGCTTGCGACAATCTGCGCAAAGTACTGAAGCAGCCGCTTCGGGACAGCAACAATTGCCCTATACTGTCGCGAACCTGGCCATAGCTCCGGCTAATCGCCAGGTACTGCATGAGCGAATTAAACAAAGATTTACTTTAATGTTGGAACAGGGATTCATTGACGAGGTCGTAGCCCTGCGTAAGAGAAGTGACCTGCATGCCGGGTTGCCGTCTATACGTGCAGTAGGCTACCGACAAGTCTGGGACTACCTGGATGGCAAGCTGACGCAAGCCGAGATGCAGGAGCGTGGAATCATTGCCACGCGCCAGCTGGCGAAGCGCCAGTTCACCTGGCTGCGCAGTTGGGCTGATTTACACTGGTTGGACAGCCTTGATTGCGACAATCTGCCGCGCGCCTTGAAATACCTGGGGACCATCTCCATATTGAGCTGAGTCCTTGCAATTGCCGTCTATCCTTGGGGGTTTGACGGCCACAAGCCATTTTTTACCTATTTTTTATATTGAATCCTTAAAGGAGTGCGGCACATGTCAAAAGGGCATTCGCTACAAGACCCTTACTTGAATACTTTACGTAAAGAGAAAGTGGGGGTCTCCATCTACCTGGTCAACGGGATCAAGCTGCAAGGCACGATCGAGTCTTTCGACCAGTTCGTTATCCTGCTGAAAAACACCGTCAGCCAGATGGTTTACAAGCACGCTATCTCTACAGTGGTGCCGGTTCGTCCAATTCGTCTGCCAAGTGCCGCCGAAAGTGAACAGGGCGACGCTGATCCTGCTCCGGGTAACGCCTGATAGGAGTCTCCTTTGTTCTTTGAGCGCCACGGTGGTGGTGAGCGGGCAATTCTCGTTCACTTGGATGGTCAGGACCCTGAGGCGCGCGAAGATCCGCAGGAGTTCCAGGAATTGGCAATGTCGGCTGGCGCCGAGACCGTCGCGTTTTTTAACGTGCCGCGTCATCGGCCATCTGCCAAATACCTGATTGGCAGCGGCAAGGTCGAGGAATTGCGCGACCTGGTCAAAGCCGAACAGGTAGATCTGGTGATTTTCAATCACATCCTCACGCCCAGTCAGGAACGTAACCTCGAACGTGTTTTCGAGTGTCGGGTGATCGACCGCACGGGTCTGATTCTCGATATTTTCGCCCAGCGCGCCCGCACCCATGAAGGCAAGCTCCAGGTCGAACTGGCCCAGCTTGAGCACATGAGTACGCGGCTGGTTCGTGGCTGGACGCACCTCGAGCGGCAGAAGGGCGGTATCGGTCTGCGCGGCCCGGGTGAAACCCAGCTCGAAACCGACCGGCGCCTGTTGCGGGTTCGCCTGCGGCAGATCAAGGGGCGTCTGGAAAAGGTCCGCAGCCAGCGCGAGCAATCTCGTCGCGGGCGCAAGCGTGCCGACATTCCGACGGTTTCACTGGTGGGTTATACCAACGCCGGCAAATCGACGCTGTTCAACTCGGTGACCGATTCCGACGTCTTCGCCGCCGACCAGCTCTTCGCCACCCTCGACCCGACCCTGCGCCGACTCGAACTCGACGACCTCGGTCCGATTGTGCTGGCCGATACCGTGGGCTTCATTCGTCACCTGCCGCACAAACTGGTCGAGGCATTTCGGGCTACGCTCGAAGAGTCGAGCAACTCCGACCTGCTGCTGCACGTGATCGACGCCCATGAACCCGAGCGCATGGCCCAGATTGAACAGGTCATGGTGGTGCTCGGGGAGATCGGCGCTCAAGACTTGCCGATCCTCGAGGTTTACAACAAACTCGATTTGCTCGAGGGCGTGGAGCCGCAGATCCAGCGCGATGCCGATGGCAAGCCGCAGCGGGTCTGGTTGTCGGCCAAGGACGGTACGGGTCTGGATTTGCTCAAGCAGGCCGTGGCCGAACTGTTGGGCAGTGATTTGTTTGTTGGCACCTTGCGTTTGCCGCAACGTTTTGCTCGACTGCGTGCGCAGTTTTTCGAACTCGGCGCGGTGCAAAAAGAAGAACACGACGAAGAAGGCATCAGTTTGCTGGCCGTTCGTTTGCCACGGATCGAGTTGAATCGACTGGTGAGCCGCGAAGGATTGCAGCCGATGGAATTCATCGAGCAACACACTTTGCAATAAAAGCCTGAGAAAGCGGTTGTGCCGTGGTCACAGGCATTCTGTAGCATTGGTCGGCGCGCCGTGGGTGCGTCTTTGCTTTATCAGATGGAGAGCGCTATGGCTTGGAATGAGCCGGGTGGCAACTCGAATAATCAGGATCCTTGGGGTGGCAAGCGCCGCAATAACGGCGACCGCAAGGGGCCACCGGATCTCGACGAGGCCTTCCGAAAGCTGCAGGAAAGCCTGAACGGGTTGTTCGGTAGTGGTAAGAAACGCGGTGATGACGGCGGCGGTTCGGGCAGGAGTGGCGGCTTCGGCGGCATTCTTGGCATCGGCCTGGTCGTGTTGGCGGCCGTGTGGCTGTACAGCGCGGTCTACGTAGTCGACGAGCAGGAGCAAGCCGTGGTGCTGCGCTTCGGCAAGTACTACGAAACCGTCGGCCCGGGTCTGAACATCTATTTCCCGCCGATCGATCAAAAGTACCTGGAAAACGTCACGCGTGAGCGTGCCTATACCAAGCAGGGTCAAATGCTGACTGAAGACGAAAACATCGTCGAAGTGCCGCTGACCGTGCAGTACAAGATCAGCAATCTGCAGGACTTCGTGCTGAGCGTCGATCAGCCGGAAATCAGCCTGCAACACGCGACCGAAAGCGCCTTGCGTCATGTGGTGGGTTCCACCGCGATGGACCAGGTGTTGACCGAAGGCCGTGAATTGATGGCCAGCGAAATCAAGGAGCGTCTGCAACGCTTCATGGATACCTATCGCACCGGTATCACCGTCACCCAGGTCAACGTACAGAGCGCAGCGGCACCGCGTGAAGTGCAGGAAGCCTTCGATGACGTGATCCGCGCCCGTGAAGACGAGCAGCGTTCGCGTAACCAGGCTGAAACCTATGCCAACGGCGTCGTGCCGGAAGCCCGTGGTCAGGCCCAGCGCATCATCGAAGATGCCAACGGTTACCGTGACGAAACCGTTTCGCGCGCCAAGGGTGAGGCCGATCGCTTCACCAAGCTGGTCAGCGAATATCGCAAGGCCCCTGAAGTCACCCGCGAGCGTCTGTATCTGGACACCATGCAGGAAGTCTTCAGCAATACCAGCAAGGTTCTTGTCACCGGCAACAAGAATGGCCAGAGCAATCTGCTCTACTTGCCGCTGGACAAGATGGTCGACAGTGGTCGTAGCACCAGCACTCCGGTGACCGGCGCCGCAGCCACCAGCAATGAAGCGAATGCACGTGCGGCAGCTGATCTGCAGCAACAGCAGACACGTACCAGGGAGAGTCGCTGATGAGCAATAAATCGCTGATCGCCCTAATTGTCGTCGTTGTCGTGGCGATCGCCGCCTGGAACTGCTTCTACATCGTGGCTCAGACCGAGCGCGCGGTGTTGCTGCAGTTCGGACGCGTGGTCCAGGCCGATGTTCAGCCAGGCTTGCATGTGAAAGTGCCTTACGTGAACAAGGTGCGTAAATTCGACGCGCGCCTGATGACGCTGGATGCACCGACACAGCGCTTTCTGACGCTGGAAAAGAAAGCCGTCATGGTCGACGCCTACGCCAAGTGGCGCGTGAAAGATGCCGAGCGGTTCTACACCGCGACTTCCGGCCTCAAGCAGATTGCCGACGAGCGTCTTTCCCGTCGTCTGGAGTCGGGCCTGCGTGACCAGTTTGGCAAGCGCACGCTGCACGAAGTGGTTTCCGGTGAGCGCGATGCGCTGATGACCGATATCACGGCTTCGCTGAACAAGATGGCGGAAAAAGAGCTGGGCATCGAAGTCGTCGATGTTCGGGTCAAGGCCATCGATCTGCCGAAGGAAGTGAACCGCAGTGTGTTCGAGCGAATGAGTTCCGAGCGTGAGCGTGAAGCTCGCGAGCACCGCGCCAAGGGTAACGAGCTGGCAGAAGGCATTCGTGCCGATGCCGATCGTCAACGCCGCGTGCTGCTGGCTGAAGCCTATCGTGAATCCGAAGAGGTTCGCGGTGACGGTGATGCCCAGGCGGCTGCTATCTACTCCAAGGCCTACGGCCAGGATCAGGAGTTCTACGGTTTCTACCGTAGCCTGCGCGCCTACCGTGAAAGTTTCGCGAACAAATCCGACGTCATGGTCCTGGACCCAAGCAGCGACTTCTTCCGTTACCTGGAAAAAGCCAAGCCTTGATACCCCGTTGACCTGAATCATTCCCCGCCTGGCGGCTACAGCCTCGGGCGGGGTGATCCTTTGGAAAAACGAGTGTATGATGCGGCAGCCGGGAAATTCCCGGCTTTTTTGCGTCTGCACGTTTGATTGCTGAACCGGTGCAGTCGCCCGAGTTGAATGACTCGACAGGTTTTTCGAGGAAAGTGATTGGCGAAGCCGGTTCCAGGCTTTTCGCCCCGTTGTTCATGCGCGTGGTTTGCACATGGGCCGATCATTTTCTGCTTCACTCAAGGCTCGGCCATAGGCTGGCCGCCCGGACCATAGGGGAATGGCGTAATGGCAACGGTAGACCGCTGGCTGCTGCCAGATGGCATCGAAGAAGTACTGCCACCAGAAGCGGCGCGCATCGAAGTAGCGCGTCGCCAGGTGTTGGATCTGTTCCAGAGCTGGGGTTACGAGTTTGTCGTGACTCCTCATATCGAGTACCTGGAATCCCTGCTGACCGGCGCGGGCTCGGACCTCGATCTGCGCACCTTCAAGGTCATCGACCCGCAATCGGGCCGGCAGATGGGCTTCCGTGCCGATATCACGCCGCAAGTGGCGCGCATCGATGCGCACACCCTGCGTCGTGAAGGCCCGAGCCGTCTGTGCTATGCCGGTAGCGTGCTGCATGCTCAACCGCGCGCATTGTCGTCTTCGCGCAGCCCGATTCAGCTGGGCGCCGAGTTGTATGGCGATGGCAGCCCGAGTAGCGACGTGGAAGTCATCAGCCTGATGCTGGCCATGCTGCAATTGGCCGACGTGCCGGATGTGCATATGGATCTCGGCCATGTCGGCATCTATCGCGGCCTGGCCCGCGCCGCCGGTTTGTCCGGAGAAGTCGAGCAGCAGTTGTTCGATGCGTTGCAACGTAAGGCCATCGACGAGGTCATTACCTTGACCGAAGGCTTGCCTGCCGATCTGTCGGGCATGCTGCGGGCGCTGGTCGACCTGTGTGGCGGTCGTGAAGTCTTGAGCGCTGCCCGCGAGCGTCTGGCGAATGCGCCGGCGCCTGTTCTGGCTGCCCTGGACGATTTGCTGGCAATTGCCGAGCGTCTGTCCGCGCGTTTCCCGCAATTACCGCTTTACTTTGATCTGGGCGAGTTGCGCGGCTACCACTACCACACCGGTGTGGTGTTTGCGGTGTTCGTGCCGGGTGTTGGCCAGTCCATTGCCCAGGGTGGTCGTTACGACGACATCGGCGCCGACTTCGGTCGCGCTCGCCCGGCAACCGGTTTTTCTACCGATTTGAAAACCCTGGTGACCCTGGGGCGTGCTGATATCGAGTTACCGTCCGGCGGTATCTGGATGCCTGACAGTACGGATGCGGCACTCTGGCAGCAGGTTTGCCAGTTGCGCAGTGAGGGTCAGCGTGTCGTTCAGGCGTTGCCTGGGCAACCTTTGGCCGCCGCCCGTGAAGCGGACTGCGACCGGCAATTGATTCAGCAGAACGGGCTTTGGCAAGTATCGCCACTGGCTTCTTGAGTTTTCCTGCCGGCTGCCGCCGGCACCAAGTTTGCGCGAATGAGGACAAGTGTTATGGGTAAGAATGTCGTAGTCCTGGGCACCCAATGGGGTGATGAGGGCAAAGGCAAGATCGTTGATCTGCTGACCGAACATGCTGCCGCCGTAGTGCGCTACCAGGGTGGCCACAACGCGGGTCACACCCTGGTGATCGATGGCGAAAAAACCGTCTTGCACCTGATCCCGTCGGGCGTGCTGCGCGAAGGCGTGCAGTGCCTGATCGGCAACGGCGTGGTGGTTGCCCCCGACGCCCTGCTGCGGGAAATCATCAAGCTGGAAGAGAAAGGCGTACCGGTGCGCGAGCGCCTGCGTATCAGCCCGTCCTGCCCGCTGATCCTGTCCTACCACGTAGCGCTGGACCAGGCCCGTGAAAAGGCCCGTGGCGAGCTGAAGATCGGCACCACCGGTCGTGGTATCGGCCCGGCTTACGAAGACAAGGTTGCACGTCGCGGCCTGCGCGTAGGCGATCTGCTCAACATGCCGCGCTTTGAAGCCAAGCTGCGTGAACTGGTGGAATACCACAACTTCATGTTGGTCGGTTTCTACAAAGAGCCAGCCATCGACTTCGACAAGACCCTGGCCGAGTGCAAAGAATACGCTGAGCTGCTCAAGCCGTTGATGCTGGATGTGACTGCCGAGCTGCACGACCTGCGTCGCGCTGGCAAAGACATCATGTTCGAAGGCGCCCAAGGTTCGTTGCTGGACATCGACCACGGCACCTACCCGTACGTGACCAGCTCCAACACCACCGCTGGCGGCGTTGCTACCGGTTCGGGCGTTGGTCCTATGTTCCTGGACTACATCCTGGGTATCACCAAGGCTTACACCACACGCGTAGGTTCGGGTCCATTCCCGACTGAGCTGTTCGACGAAGTCGGTGCGCACCTGGCTAAACAAGGTCACGAGTTCGGCGCGACTACCGGCCGTGCTCGTCGTTGTGGCTGGTTCGACGCCGTTATCCTGCGTCGCGCTATCGATGTGAACAGCATCTCGGGCATCTGCCTGACCAAGCTGGACGTACTCGACGGCCTGGAAACTATCAACATCTGCATCGGCTACAAAGATGCAGAAGGTAAGGACATTGCCCCGACTGACGCTGACAGCTACATGGGCCTGCAGCCGGTGTACGAAGAAGTGCCGGGCTGGACAGAGTCGACCGTGGGTGCCAAAACCCTGGAAGAGCTGCCAGCTAACGCCCGTGCTTACATCAAGCGCGTTGAAGAGCTGATCGGTGCGCCGATCGACATTATTTCGACGGGCCCGGACCGCAACGAAACCATCGTTCTGCGTCACCCGTTCGCTTAATAAGTCGTTGATGTAAAACACAAAGGGTCCCTAATTAGGGGCCCTTTGTCGTTTGTGCCTTGCGTGCGTTGTCGCAGATGGCGGATGACGCTCAATCTGAAAGCCATGCCATGCAGGCGGCCCAGTTGAAGGCAATCTCAACGACTCAGATACATCCGCGTCGTTAACAGATACACCGGTAACCCCGACACCACTATCAACAACGCCGCATAAGGCGCCGCCGCCGCAAACTCCACGTTCGCGGTATGCGCCCAAACCTCCGTCGCCAGCGTATTGAGCCCGGTCGGGCTCAGCAGCAACGTCGCCGTCAGCTCCTTCATCGCATCCAGAAACACCAGCGCAAACGCCGCACCCAGCGCCGGGAAAATGATCGGCAAGGTCACCCGGCAAAACGCACTGAAGGACGACGCACCCAGTGTGCGTGCAGCCTCTTCCAGTTGCGGCGCAGCCTTGTTCAGTGCCGTACGAATCGGCGCTTGAGCCAGCGGCAGAAACAGCAGTGCATAAGCGATCAGCAACAGCGCCGAAGTCTGATACAGCGCCGGTACATAATGAAGGGCGAAATACACCAGCGTCAGCGCAATCACCAGGCCTGGCAGCGCATGCAGAAGGTACGGCAAGCGTTCGGCCCAGATGGCCAATTGGCCTTTGTAGCGCACCACCAGCAATCCCACCGGTACTGCCAGCACCAGGCACAGCGCCGCGCCGCCGAGGGATAATGCCAGCGACGACAGCAGCGCTTCACTGATCGCCGCCACCGGGAATGCAGCCGAAGAGCCCACTGCCAGCCAATACACGAGCATCCCAAGCGGAATGCCGCTGCCAATGATCGCCAGCGTCAGGCAATAAAGTTGCCCAATGGTCGCCCAAGGCCCCAGGCGAACTTGCGCTGCTTGTCGCGCTGCACCTTGGCCGGTTCGTACGTGGCGGCCCTTGCCGCGAACCCGCAGCTCCAGCCACAACAGCATCAGACACAGCGCCAGCAGCACGGCGGAAAGCATCGCCGCATTCGCATTGCTGAATTCCAGTTCGAACTGTTGATAGATCGCGGTGGTGAACGTCTGCAGGCCGATGATCGACAGTGCGCCGAACTCCACCAGCATGTGCAGCGCGATCAGCAGCGAACCGGCGAGCAACGACGGCCAGAGCAGCGGCAAGGTGACCCTGAAAAACACGCCCCAGCGATTCTGTCCCAGGGTGCGGGCGGACTCTTCAAGGGACGGATCGAGATTGCGCAGTGTTGCCGCGACCGGCAGAAAGATCAGCGGATACTTGGACAGGGTCATCACCAGAATCGCCCCGCCCAGTCCTTCAAAATGAGCGCTCAGCGACACCCAGGTAAAACTGCTGACAAACGCTGGCACCGCAAACGGCAAACACAAGATCACGCCCCATAGGCGCCGCCCCGGCAGATTACTGCGTTCAAGCAGCCAGGCCAGCGACAGGCCGATCACACCGCAAGCGAGCGTCACGCCGATCATCAGCGCCAGCGTGTTGCACAGCAGGCCGAACACATACGGGCGCCACAACAAATGCAGCGCCTCGGCCCAGCCGGCTTGCCAGGTCTTGAGCCCGACATAGACCAGCGGCAATAAACTGAGCACTACCAATAGCAAAACCGGCAGCAATAACCAGATCGACGGCCGCTTGCGCCGTGGCACGTAACCCCCGCGCGAGGCAGGGACGGATAACGATGCGCTCATCAGTTCAAGCCAACGTCACGTTCCAGGTCCAGGGCTTCTTCGGCATTGCCAAGATCGGCTGGCGTGACTGTCGGTGCCTCCAGTTCGCTGAACGGCTTGAGACCGCGATCCGATTGCATGCCTTTGTGCAGCGGGTATTCGGCGGTGGTCTGGGTGATCACGCGCTGGCCTTCTTCGCTGGCCATGTAGGCGAGGAATTGCTGGGCTTCTTTGGGATGTTTGCTGGATTTCAGCACTGCAGCGCTGGAAACGGTGATCAGTCCGCCGACGTCGCCGCCGGTGAAGTAGTGCAATTTCGAATCGAGCTGGCCTTTTTCACGCTGCAAGGCGAACCAGTAATAGTTGTTCACCAGCACGGTGGCGACTTCACCGTTTTCCACGGCTTTCAGTGCAACCATGTTGTTGCTGTAGGTCTTGCCGAATGCGCGCAGGCCGGTCAGCCATTCTTCCGCCGCATCCATGCCGTGCACCTTGATGATCGCCACGGCCTGTTCCTGGAACGCGCCGCTGGTAGGCACGAAGCCGACCTTGCCTTGCCATTTCGGATCGGAGAATTCCATCACCGATTTGGGCAGGTCTTTCTCGTCGATCAGCCTGGGGTTGAAAGCAACGACTCGAACCCGCGCCGTGATGCCGATCCAGGTGCCGTTTCCGGCGACATAGTCCTGTGGCAGAACGGCGAGGGTGGCGGCATCGGTCTGGGCCAGAAGGCCTTGTTCGCCAAGTTTGTTCAGTGGTGGCGACTCTTCGGTGTAGATCACGTCGGCAGGGGAGCGATCGCCTTCTTCGACGACCTGGCTGGCGAGCTGGTTGCTGCTGCCTTTGCGCACGTTGACGTGAATCCCGGTCTTGGCTTCGAAAGCTTTGGCGATGGCATCGCCGACTTCCTTGTGTTGACCGTTGTAGAGTGTCAGGGAAATCGGATCGGCGGCTTGGGTGAGGGGAGTGGCGAGTGCCAGGCCGAGGAGGGTGGCGGTCAGGCCGCGGCGCAGGGTATTTCGAAACATCATTCGCAGGGTTCCTCACTGTCGCATTGCAAAATCTTGCAACAATGATAAACGATATTGTTTCTCAAGTGCGCCTTGCGGGGCGGACATGCTTTTGTTATAGCGATTGCTGCAGATGTTGATGTCTGTCGGTCAAGCGCAATCCCTGTGGGAGCGGGCTTGCTCGCGAAGAGGGCGTGTCAGTCAACATCGATGTAGCTGAGATACCGCTTTCGCGAGCAAGCCCGCTCCCACAGGGATTGCTCTTGACTGCGGTTTTTTGGGAGGGCAGAAACGCAAAAACCCGCTTTCGCGGGTTTTTGTGAAATTCAAGATCGTGACCTTGAATTTGAATTGGTGCCCAGAAGAAGACTCGAACTTCCACGACCTTGCGGTCACCAGCACCTGAAGCTGGCGTGTCTACCAATTTCACCATCTGGGCATTTATCTTCAGCGTTGCCGCTGTTGATGTGGCGCACTATACGGAGAGCTTTTAGATCTGTAAACCCCTGATTTGATTTTGATAAATCAAAAGCCTGAAATGCAAAAAACCCGCTTTCGCGGGTTTTTGTGCGAGCCTTGAAATTGAACTAATCTCAAGCTCGAAATTGGTGCCCAGAAGAAGACTCGAACTTCCACGACCTTGCGGTCACCAGCACCTGAAGCTGGCGTGTCTACCAATTTCACCATCTGGGCAGTATCGGCAACGCTAGTGCGTCGTCGATGGCGCGCACTATACGGAGCGTCTTTTAAACTGTAAACCCCTGGCATCAAAAAAACCTGGATTTTTTTACAAGTGGCATTCAAATCAGCTTTACGGTGTCGATGAAGGGCTTTAGATGGGCTGTCATAGCCTGAAATTTCCCGTTTCATTACGCCTATGCCAAACTAACCCGCATATAGACAAGGTGAAAACTCTCTAATGGCCGATTGGCAGTCCCTCGATCCCGAGGCCGCTCGTGAAGCGGAAAAATATGAAAACCCTATTCCTAGCCGCGAACTGATCCTTCAGCACCTTGCTGATCGGGGTTCGCCGGCTAACCGCGAGCAGCTGGTCGAAGAGTTTGGTCTGACCACAGAAGACCAGATCGAAGCCCTGCGCCGCCGCCTGCGCGCCATGGAGCGCGACGCTCAACTCATCTATACCCGTCGCGGCACCTATGCGCCGGTGGACAAGCTCGACCTGATCCTGGGCCGCATCAGCGGTCACCGTGACGGCTTCGGCTTCCTGGTCCCGGACGACGGCAGTGACGACCTGTTCATGAGCCCGGCGCAAATGCGCCTGGTCTTCGATGGCGACCGTGCCCTGGCCCGGGTTTCCGGCCTGGACCGTCGCGGTCGCCGCGAAGGCATGATCGTCGAAGTGGTCTCCCGTGCTCACGAAACTATCGTTGGTCGCTACTTCGAAGAGGGCGGTATCGGTTTCGTGGTGGCGGACAATCCGAAGATCCAGCAGGAAGTGCTGGTGACACCGGGCCGCAATGCCAGCGCCAAGATCGGTCAGTTCGTCGAAGTGAAGATCACTCACTGGCCGACACCGCGCTTCCAGCCCCAAGGCGACGTGGTTGAAGTCGTGGGTAACTACATGGCGCCGGGCATGGAGATCGATGTCGCCCTGCGCACTTACGATATTCCTCACGTCTGGCCTGAAGCCGTGCTGAAAGAAGCCGCCAAGCTCAAGCCGGAAGTCGAAGAGAAAGACAAAGAGAAGCGCATCGACCTGCGTCATCTGCCGTTCGTCACCATCGACGGTGAAGATGCCCGCGACTTCGACGACGCGGTCTACTGCGAAGCCAGGCCGGGCAAGCTGCGCCTGTTCTCCGGTGGCTGGAAGTTGTACGTGGCGATTGCCGACGTTTCCAGTTACGTGAAAATCGGCTCGGCCCTGGATAACGAATCCCAGGTTCGCGGCAACTCGGTGTACTTCCCCGAGCGCGTGATTCCGATGCTGCCGGAGCAGCTGTCCAACGGCCTGTGCTCGCTGAATCCGCACGTCGATCGCCTGGCCATGGTTTGCGAAATGACCATCTCCAAATCCGGCGAGATGACCGACTATTGCTTCTACGAAGCAGTGATTCACTCCCATGCCCGCCTGACCTACAACAAGGTCAGCGCCATGCTGGAAACGCCGAAACTCACCGAGGCGCGTCAGCTTCGTGGTGAGTACAACGACGTTCTGCCGCACCTCAAGCAGCTTTACGCGCTGTACAAGGTGCTGCTGGCGGCTCGTCACGTGCGTGGCGCGATCGATTTCGAAACCCAGGAAACCCGGATCATCTTCGGGACCGAGCGCAAGATTGCCGAAATCCGTCCGACCGTTCGTAACGATGCGCACAAGCTGATCGAGGAATGCATGCTGGCGGCCAACGTGGCCACCGCCGAGTTCTTGAAGAAGCATGAAATCCCTGCGCTGTACCGGGTCCACGATGGCCCGCCACCGGAACGCCTGGAAAAACTGCGCGCGTTCCTCGGCGAACTCGGCCTGTCCCTGCACAAAGGCAAGGACGGCCCGTCGCCGAAGGATTACCAGGCATTGCTGGCCAGCATCAAGGACCGTCCGGATTTCCATCTGATCCAGACCGTTATGCTGCGTTCGTTGAGCCAGGCGGTGTATAGCGCCGATAACCAGGGCCACTTCGGCCTGAATTACGAAGCCTATACCCACTTCACCTCGCCGATCCGTCGCTACCCGGACTTGCTCACGCACCGGGCGATCCGCAGTGTCATCCATTCGAAAAAGGACACCCCGCACGTTCGCCGTGCTGGCGCGATGACCATTCCGAAGGCGCGTATCTATCCGTACGACGAAGCGATCCTGGAGCAGCTCGGCGAGCAGTGCTCGATGAGCGAGCGCCGCGCCGACGAAGCCACCCGTGACGTGGTGAACTGGCTCAAGTGCGAGTTCATGAAAGATCGCGTGGGCGAGTCGTTCCCGGGCGTGATCACCGCCGTGACCGGTTTCGGCCTGTTCGTCGAGCTGACCGACATCTACGTCGAAGGCCTGGTGCACGTCACCGCGCTGCCGGGCGATTACTACCACTTCGATCCTGTGCACCACCGCCTCGCCGGTGAGCGTACCGGTCGCAGCTTCCGCCTGGGCGACACCGTTGAAGTGCGCGTGATGCGCGTCGACCTCGACGAGCGCAAGATCGACTTCGAGATGGCTGAAAAAACCATCAGTGCGCCGATCGGTCGCAAGAAGCGCGGGACTGAAGCTACAGCTCCGGCGGCCAAAACCGCAGCAGAGCCGGCCCCGGCAAAAACCGGTCGTCGTCCTGCCAAGGAAAAGGCCCCGGAAGCCTATCGCCCAAGCGATGCAGCGGCGAAAAACGCCGAGCTGCGCAAAAGCCGTGAAATGAAGCAGGCGTTGCTGTCTGAAGCGAAAAGCGGCGGTAAAGCGGCGTCTGGGGGAAAGACCGGACGGTCGGCGCCTGACAAGGCTCCCGGCGGCAAGCCAGCGAAACCTAGCAAACACCGTAAAGGCCCGCCAAAAGCGGGTTCGGCTCCAGCTGCCAAAAGCGGCGGGGCGCGTAAACCTAAGGCCAAGTCATGAGTCAGTTGGAAAAAATCTACGGCGTGCATGCGGTAGAAGCGTTGTTGCGTCACCACCCAAAACGCGTCAAGCAGATCTGGCTGGCTGAAGGCCGCAGCGAACCGCGTGTACAGGCGCTGATCGCGCTGGCGAATGAAAATCGCGTGCCCGTCGGCAACGCTGAGCGTCGTGAACTCGATGCCTGGGTTGATGGCGTGCACCAGGGCGTGGTGGCGGACGTGAGTCCGAGCCAGGTCTGGGGCGAGGCAATGCTCGACGAACTGCTCGATCGCAGCGAAGGCGCACCGCTGTTGCTGGTGCTCGACGGCGTGACCGACCCGCACAACCTCGGCGCTTGCCTGCGCTCGGCCGATGCGGCCGGTGCGCTGGCGGTGATCGTGCCGAAGGACAAGTCGGCCACCCTGACCCCGACGGTGCGTAAAGTGGCCTGCGGCGCGGCGGAAGTGATTCCGTTGGTGGCCGTGACCAACCTGGCGCGCACCCTTGAAAAGCTCAAGCAGCGCGGCTTGTGGGTTGTCGGTACGGCGGGCGAGGCTGAGCAGAGTCTGTATCAGCAGGACATGACCGGCCCGACCATCCTGATCATGGGCGCGGAAGGCAGCGGCATGCGTCGCCTGACTCGCGATCTTTGCGACTACCTGGTGCACCTGCCGATGGCGGGCAGCGTCAGCAGCCTCAACGTGTCCGTGGCTACTGGAGTGTGCCTGTTCGAGGCTCAGCGCCAGCGTAGCGTCAAAGCCGCAGCGGCCGGCAAGAAGTCCTAAGTCAGACGCAAACCCAGTGTGGGAGCGGGCTTGCTCGCGAAGAGGGAGTGTCAGTCGACAGAAATGTTGTCTGACACACCGCCTTCGCGAGCAAGCCCGCTCCCACAGTGGTTTGTGGTGAGGCGAAGATGGGTGGTGTGAACGAACTGCTCAAATAATCACCAATTGCCTTGCACCTCTCCTGTCCCTTCTCTACAATTGCGCCCCTTGCTGTGACGGCAGGCACGCATGTGTCTATCGCAAGCAAGTCCATAAGTGTCATTCACTCCTTGTCTGACCGCTTTTGAGCGGCAGGCTACAACCCGTAAGGAGCATTCATGCGTCATTACGAAATCATCTTTTTGGTCCACCCGGATCAAAGCGAGCAAGTCGGCGGCATGGTTGAGCGTTACACCAAGCTGATCGAAGAAGACGGCGGCAAAATCCACCGTCTGGAAGATTGGGGCCGTCGTCAACTGGCCTACGCAATCAACAATGTTCACAAGGCTCACTACGTGATGCTGAACGTTGAGTGCACTGGCAAGGCCCTGGCCGAGCTGGAAGACAACTTCCGCTACAACGATGCAGTGATCCGTAACCTGGTCATCCGTCGCGAAGAAGCCGTTACCGGCCAATCCGAGATGCTCAAGGCTGAAGAAAACCGCAGTGAGCGCCGTGAGCGTCGCGACCGTCCTGAGCACTCCGACAGCGCCGATGGCGTTGAAGGTGATGACAGCGACAACAGCGATAACGCTGACGAGTAATCCACGGACCTTTTGAGGAGCCTATTACATGGCACGTTTCTTCCGTCGTCGTAAATTCTGCCGCTTCACCGCTGAAGACGTGAAAGAGATCGATTACAAAGATCTCAACACCCTGAAAGCTTATGTATCCGAGACCGGCAAAATCGTTCCAAGCCGCATCACTGGTACCAAAGCACGTTATCAGCGTCAGCTGGCCACCGCTATCAAGCGCGCCCGCTTCCTGGCCCTGCTGGCCTACACCGACAGCCACGGCCGCTGAGACCGGGCAGTCGACACGTAGCAAAGGATTGAAAGCATGCGTGCCTTAGCTGAGTTCATCATGCGCGGCCGTATGCAGGCCACTCTGGTAGTGGCCGGATGCGCAGCATTGCCGTTGTTGTATTGGTTGGGTGCTGCCGCTGGATGCTTCGTGCTCCTGCGGCGCGGATGGAAGGACGCCTCGAGCGTTCTTGCTCTGGGATTGCTGCCGGCATTGATCTGGTGGCTTTACGCCGATGACCCACGCTCACTTCTGGTGCTGCTGGGGTCTTGGAGCCTTGCGTTGGTTTTGCGCGCAAGCGAGTCCTGGAACCGCGTGCTGCTGGTCAGCATAGCGATGGGAGTGGTGTTTTCAGTGGTGCTGGGGATGGCTTTTGGTCCCCAGATCGAGATGCTGGCGCAGGCTTTGATAAAAGTCATGCCGTCGCTACTCGGTGATGTCTACCAGAAGTTGTCGGTAGACGAGCAAGCGCATTTTGCGTCCCTGATTGCACCGGTTCTGACCGGCCTGATTGCGGCCTTGTTGCAAATCGTCAGCGTGCTGAGCCTGATTGTCGGGCGCTACTGGCAGGCGTTGATGTACAACCCGGGTGGTTTTGGTCGCGAGTTTCGCGCCATCCGATTCCCGCTTTTGCCGGCGATGTTGCTGCTGGCGTTCATGCTTCTGGGGCCGAACATTGGTCCACAGATGGCCATGTTGACGCCATTGTGCAGCGTACCGCTGGTGTTCGCCGGGCTGGCCCTGATTCACGGGCTGGTGGCGCAAAAGCGATTGGCCAGATTCTGGCTGGTGGGGTTGTACGTCACGCTGTTGCTGTTCATGCAGCTGATCTATCCGTTGCTGGTGGTCTTGGCCATCGTCGACAGCCTGATTGATTTTCGCGGTCGTTCGACGCCGAAAGACGTCGATAGCGCGAACGGTGAAGGTTAAAAGTTAAGAGGATTTTCACATGCAACTGATCCTTCTGGAAAAAGTCACCAACCTGGGCAACCTGGGTGACAAAGTGAACGTTAAGGCTGGTTACGGTCGTAACTACCTGCTGCCTTACGGCAAAGCTACCGCTGCGACCGCTGCCAACCTGGCTGCGTTCGAAGAGCGTCGCGCCGACCTGGAAAAAGCCGCAGCAGACCGCAAGACCTCGGCTGAAAGCCGTGCCGCCCAACTGGCTGAGCTGGAAGTGACTATCACTGCCACCGCTGGTGACGAAGGCAAGCTGTTCGGTTCGATCGGTACTCACGACATCGCTGATGCACTGACCGCCTCTGGCGTTGAAGTTGCTAAAAGCGAAGTTCGTCTGCCGAACGGCACCATCCGCAACGTAGGCGAATTCGACGTAGCCGTGCACCTGCACGCCGAAGTTGAAGCCACCGTACGCGTTGTCGTGGTAGCAGCTTAAGCAGCACTTGTCGGCTGGCACCCTCGGGTGCTTGCCGGTAACATCGGGCACGATCCTGTTTACAGGTCGTGCCCTTTGTCTTTCTGCGGTACCTGATTTTCATAACCCCAGCTTTTCCTGACAAACCAAGTGGCCATGAACGATATCTCCGCTCCAGAGCAATATGATCTGCAAACCGCTGCCCTGAAGGTGCCGCCGCACTCCATCGAGGCCGAACAGGCCGTGCTCGGTGGTCTGATGCTGGACAACAACGCCTGGGAGCGCGTGCTTGATCAGGTTTCTGACGGCGATTTCTATCGACATGACCACCGCCTGATCTTCCGCGCGATCGCCAAGCTCGCCGACCAGAACTCCCCGATCGACGTCGTGACCCTGGCCGAGCAATTGGACAAGGAAGGTCAGACCTCGCAAGTCGGTGGCCTCGGTTACCTGGGCGAACTGGCGAAAAACACGCCGTCCGTCGCCAACATCAAGGCCTATGCGCAGATCGTTCGCGCACGGGCAACTCTGCGGCAACTGATCGGTATCGCCACCGAGATTGCCGACAGTGCATTCAACCCGGAAGGTCGCACCGCTGAAGAGATCCTCGACGAAGCCGAACGGCAGATCTTCCAGATCGCCGAAGCCCGTCCGAAGACCGGCGGCCCGGTCAGCGTCAACGACCTGCTGACCAAGGCCATCGATCGCATCGACACCTTGTTCAACACCGATAATGCCATCACGGGCCTGTCCACCGGTTACACCGATCTCGACGAGAAGACCAGCGGCTTGCAACCGGCCGACCTGATCATCGTCGCGGGCCGTCCGTCCATGGGTAAGACCACCTTCGCCATGAACCTGGTGGAAAACGCCGTATTGCGCAGCGAGAAGGCTGTATTGGTCTACTCGCTGGAGATGCCAGGCGAATCGCTGATCATGCGTATGCTTTCGTCCCTGGGCCGGATTGACCAGACCAAAGTCCGTGCCGGTCGCCTGGATGATGATGACTGGCCGCGTCTGACCTCGGCAGTCAACCTGCTCAACGATCGCAAGCTGTTCATCGATGACACTGCCGGCATCAGCCCCTCGGAAATGCGTGCACGTACGCGTCGACTGGTGCGTGAGCATGGCGAGGTTGGCCTGATCATGATTGACTACCTGCAATTGATGCAGATCCCGGGCTCCGGCGGCGATAACCGGACCAATGAGATTTCCGAGATTTCCCGCTCGTTGAAAGCCCTGGCCAAGGAATTCAACTGCCCGGTGGTTGCGCTGTCGCAGCTCAACCGTTCCCTGGAGCAGCGTCCGAACAAACGCCCGATCAACTCCGACTTGCGGGAATCCGGAGCGATCGAGCAGGATGCCGACGTCATCATGTTCGTGTACCGGGACGAGGTGTATCACCCGGAAACCGAGCACAAAGGCATCGCCGAGATCATCATCGGCAAACAGCGTAACGGCCCGATCGGTACCACTCGCCTGGCGTTTATCGGTAAATACACCCGATTCGAAAACCTCGCGCCTGGCAGCTACAACTTCGACGACGAATGACGGTTGGCCGAAATCATTCGGCCAACCGCAGCTTTGCTCCTTTCAAAGCGTCAACTGTCTTCTGCCTCTGCCTCTGCCTCTGCCTCTGCCTCTGCCTCTTCGCCCGACGCTATGAGTGACTGTTCGCTCAGTTCTTGTCGGGTCAGTGTTTCAATCAACGCAGCTTCGTCTATCGCAAGCGATGTCTGCAGTGCCTTGGCTTGCGCCTCGTAATCGGCAAACGGTAGCGCCTTGGCTGCAAGCGACTCGTCGAGCGTCGCCATCCGCTCCTGGAACGGCTGGCGGCGCGCTTCGAATTGCGCCCGGTATTTGTTGGTCACGAATTCCTGCCAGAACTCTCTCGCCACCAATGCCTGAAATTCCTCAGGCGAGTTATCCAGTGCGACGATTTTTTGGTACGCGGCCTCCAGCTTCTCCGCCGACACGCGTCCCAGGAAAGTAAACTTGACCCGCTCGGGTTGCCCCGGCAGTTGCAGCCGGCTCTTCAAGCCGTAGCGGTAGGCGAGTCTGATCTCGACTTCCTCCGTCAAGCGATTATGGTGATGATCCTCTTCACCCTGAGACACCCTCGGATCGTTGATTCTTGCCTCACTCTGCGCAATGTCAGCCGATGCGATTTTGTCGACCTCATGCAAGCGGAACAGTCCCCTGGAAAGCTCCGACAGTTGCCGGCCTTGCGTCTGATCCCTGGCCTGAGCAAGGGCCTGGTGCATCAGGGTCCGGGTTTCCAGATTGGAGAGGGTGAACGCGGCACGGTCACAGCACGCTGCTTGGCCCGCCCGATCAAACAGCTCCCTGCGCAGGCGTTCGGATTCCAGAGTGTTTTCGGTAATGCTGTCGATCACGTTCCAGACCCGTCGTTGAAGATCGCCGTGGCCTGCGGGATCCTGCAACAAGCGCTCAAGCGTATTGAACAGTCCGTCCGAACCTTGCTGGGCATGCAGTGTTTGCCATTGGACTCTTCTGGCTGACACCTGATCGGCCGACAACCCAAGGGTCCAGCGCGCCATTTGATCGTCCGTCCTGATTCTGCTGACAGGAAGTGCCTGGGTGCGCGAAGAGGTGACGAACAAATTGTTCGCCCCGGTCATGGGTATCCCTGCATCCACCAGACGGGCGATGTAACTGATCAGCCTGCCTCGGTCGGTCTCGGACAGCCGATTGCCGGTGATGTTGGTTATGTTGTTGACGCGCGCTGTCTGCGCCAGTCGTTCGTCCGGCGGTGCAATGACAGAGTCGGGAATGGTTGAAATCCGATTGCCGCTCAGATTGATCGTGTCCAGTAATGGCTGCTCGCTCAGGCCGGTCGGAAAGGTTTCGATGCCTGTGTTCGACAGATCGACCGATCGTATGTCGGGTATCTGGCTGAAATCCGGTGTGATGCCCAGTTGCGGATTTTCATGCAGCCATAGCGCTCGAAGGGTTGTCCGTTCTGACAGGACCCGAGCGGCATGAGAGGTCAGGGAAAGCTGATTGTTTTGCAGGAACAGGCGCGTCAGCCCGTTCATTTCTCCAAGGGCCGGGGGGAGCTCACGCAGTTGATTGTGCGACAGATTCAGCCAGCGTACATGTCGAAAGCGGGTAAGAAAGCCTTCCGGCGATGTGCTCAGATTCATGTTGCTCAGTTTGAGCGAGCCGACGTGACTGAAGTCCACGTCAAGATCCGGCAGGCTCTGTAATGTCAGGCCGCTGAGATCCAGCTCCAGGCCGATAGGCGTACCGTCATTGGCCAGTTTCTGTGGTGTTTCACGTCTCCAGCAGCTGAGAACTCGATCCCGTGCCCTGGTTCGATCATTACGGGTTTCAGCGTTGATCTGTAACTGATTCGCACGAATGTAACGCTGACGGTTTCCTCCTCCGGAGAACACCCAGGCGTCGAGCTGACTTTTCAGCACGCCGAATTCCTCTTCGAGGCTCGACAGTCTTGCGTGTGCGGTTCCTTCCTCAAGGCTCCAGATATACTCCCTGCATTCCTTGATGCTCTTGCGGGGGTACAGGCTCCGATAGCGCTGCGCCCGGGAGTTATCGCTATCAAAGGCAGCGGGATGCACGGGGTCCATCAGTTCAGGATGCGCTGTATTGAGGCGTCGCCAGTAGTCGTCGAATTTTCTCCAGTAACCGGAAGGGAATTCGTTTCCTTCAAGAAGTGTGGCGCCGTTGATCCGGGCGATCGCTGGCAAATGCTCTGGAGCAGGGTTGAGGAATTCCTCTGGTACCTCTCTCAAGCGGTTGTTGCTCAGGTTCAGGCCATTCAAAGCAGTTTTGTCCCGCAACCCGGTCGGCCACTGACTGATTCCCGTGTTACTCAACTCCAAGGCTATCAACCCGGACATAAGGCTGAAGTCGGGGGGCATCTTGAGCGTCGGGTTATGGGAAAGATTGATTATCGTCAGCTGACTCAGGGCACTGAGTCTTGCAGCACTTTGCTCATCCAGTTCAATGTGGTTCGTACTCAAATTCAGGAGGCGCAGCTTGTCCATGTCGCCAATTTTGGCGGGTAATTTCTCAAGCCCGCAGTGGTTGATGGATAAAATTTCCAGATTGGGGAAGTTGGACAGGAATGTGTCGGCAGCGTCCGACCAGGCGATCGTCTGGAGACTGAGTATTTTGACATGGCTGAAATCCACGGTCAGGGCCGGGAGCGGCCCGCTTCCGGGCGGCAGACTTAACATTTCCCCCGAGTCCCCGAGCCAGCATCCCTTGATGACTCTGGCGACACGTTGCGCCCATATTTCTTCAGGGGTGTTGACGGTGGATCCACCGGGTCGACGGTCGGCTATGTAGGCTTGCAGCTGCGCTTCCAGTAAATCCAGATCCTGAGCGCGTCGCGCCAGTGCTGCTTCTGCTTCATCACCCAGTCCGAATAAAAACTCCCTGGCTTCTTGCGCGTTTTTGTCCGGATGCATCCGCTGGACCATGGCGATTTCGGGTATATCCCCATCGAGCCTGAACGCGCCGGGCAGGGCGTTGGTGCTCAGTTGCGCCTGATCGGCAGCCACGCGTTGCCAATACCTTTCCAGCGTTTTCCAGTAGCCGGCAGGGAACGGATTGCCTTCAATCAATGTGACGCCGTTGACCCGGGTGCTCGATTCAAGCTGATCGGCGGGCGGGTTGAGGATTGCCTGAGGAACCTCGTGCAATTGATTGTTGCGTAAATCGACGATCTCAAGGCTGGTCTGATGCTGCAGGCCGGCTGGCCACTGATTCAGTTGCGTATTGCTCAGATTCAGCGTCTTGAGTTCTGACATTCCGGTGAAATCAGGTGTTTTTCCCAGTGGATTACCCGATAGATCAATGTTCTTGAGCTTGCCGAGTGCGCTCAGTGTTCCGGCCGTTTGCTCATTGAGCCGAATACCGTTCGAACTCAGGTCCAATGTGCTCAGGTTGGTCATTTGAGCAATGGCGGCGGGCAGTTTATCCAGCGTGGAGCGCGTCACGGTCAGCCGTTCAAGGCCGGAAAATCCGGCGAGGAATGTGTCCGCTGTGTCCGACCACGCGACGGCGTTGAGCTCCAGCGCACGGACATGGCTGAAATCCGCTGTCAGTGCCGGCAGCGTTCCGCTCCCGGATGGAAGCTTCAACCTTGCCTCGGTCTCGTGACGCCAACAGCGTTTGATTTCCTGAGCGACAAGCTCCGCCCAGTCTTTCGCGGTTCCGGGTTGCGTCGAGGAGGACGGTTGAGCATTCGCCCGAGTCCAGTCCAGCAAGTTTTTTTTCAGGGTTTTGTACTCGGCTTCCCGGCGAGTCAACCCGGCCGCGACAGCTTCCCCCAGCGATTGGATATAGGCTGCGATCTGTTGATCGTCGAAAGACGGAAACAGTTTTCGGGCCCGGGATTCAGGTCTGTTCAGTCGGTTGGCGAAGGCGGCGAACCGATCGGCCAGTGTTCGGGACAAAGGCCGTTCCTGTTCGCCGCGGCGCATTCCGCCTGGCCCTGCCACGTTGACGCCGACCCAGCCATCCTGAGGGTCCAGCACAACGGCTTCCGACCTTCCGGGGCGCGTGGCGACATAAGCGTTGCCTTCATCACGGGCTACCGGATCTTGCGCCCTGACGATGCGCATCACGGGGACTTGCGGCGACGACGCATCCAGATCACGCAGGGCCTGATACGTATGGTCGTGTATGACTACGTAGAGTTTGCCGTCGTGTCGATACAAACCATCGCCATCGGGTTCGATGCCGGTGAAGTCCAGATCCGTGCGGAAAGCTTCCAGGCGTGTGTCAGATAAAGTAAAGAGGATCGACTCAAGGTCATTGCGCGGATGCCAGAGTCTGCTGTCGGGATCGCGCGCCAGCACCGGGCCGGAAGGCATCAGCTCGCTTTTCAGTCTGGCCCGGTACAGGCCGGTCTGTGGATCCGCGCCGATTTGCACGATGCCGCCGTCTGGCACATCGACGTACCGGCGGCCGTTGAAAACTCGGAAACCCTGGGCGTCGGCGTCCGGTAGCCGGGCGGCAGCGGTGATCCAGTAATGCTCCAGCGGCCGTTGTTCAGGCGTAAGTGCGGCGTCAGAGGCGGAAGACGTCGCGCTGACCGTTACGGGGGGCGCAGGCGTGATTGCATCGATGTCGGTGTCCCCCGGTGTTCTGCCCGTCCCCGGCGGATCTCCCGGAGGTCTCATGGTTGACGGGCCAAAATCGATGCGTGGAACAGTGTCGGGCTGCGGTGTGCGCCCGTTCGAGGGCCGCGTGTGGGTATCGACTGTGACTGTGCCTCTGGGAGGGGGTTTTGGTGACATGAAATTTCATCCTTGGGTGGTTGCCGCATAGGCACCCCCAAACGGGATGCTGAAAGGGCATTTGGCTTCATTGCCGGTTTTTGGGTTTTTACGGTTTCGTAAAGCGTCTGACGTTCGCCATTTTTGTAGCAGGAAAAACGGGGCGAAGAGCGGTACATATATAAATTAAACAGTGACCGGCGGGCGCTCTCACAGGCCAACTGCAATTGCTTGCGTGGCTAACTCGAAGATCCTCTGCGCCGTGCGGCCATCAATCGTTTCGCGCCAGATGGGGACGTGTTCTCGGCCGGCCTGTTCATCCCGGCGCTGGGATGAAAGGCCTGATCCGCTCTGCTCGAGGGTTTTGAGATGGCCACCCTTGACCGTGAAGTTCAGCGCGGGTCTGTCCTTCTTTTCATAGTGGAAATGGGCGTGCCACAACGGCTCTGCAGTGTGTCTGTCGTTGAGTGAGTAAATGTCGAGAAAGTGTTTTTGCTTACCCTTGCCCCGTTCCAGTCGGCTATGGGTTTTCACGACGCTGATCTGTTGCTGGCTGATCAAATACGCCAGTCGGTCCGCACTCAGAAAGGCTTTGTCCTTGTAGAGCCGGATGCGGATCTCCTCGCCTTCGGTGCGCAAACGCTGACTGTCTTGCCTGAGGCGCTGGACGAGGCCGTCGATAGTGTCCCCGGTCGGATTCGGAGCGTGTTCGAGCTGTCGGGCCAGGTCGTCGAGCGCTTCGGCTTTGCCGCCAAGAAATTCGACGATATTGGTAGCGTTGCGTTTTGCCCGTTCATCCTGCCTGGCACTGCTCAGGTGCAAGTCGGACTGCTCCAGTCGCTGGGAGGCTTGCGCCATCAGTTCGGGCAACGCTCTGTTTTGCACGGGGCGCACCCGGCGCCATTCCCCTTCCCGGCGCTCGTAGGTTCGCAAGACCTGTGCCGAGTTGTTGGGATCGATCACATCGATCAGCTCTTCGCCGGTCACGGCGCGACGCGTTTGCCCGACACTGATCTTGTAGACGCCGTGGCGTTTGGCGCGAAAGACGCGTCTGGGCATCGGTGCCGGCCCTGTTCTGGCTTGCACGGGGATGAAGGTGAAATCAATAGGCTGATCCTGTGCCGGTAGCGCCGAGATGTTTTCCCGGTCTCGGTGATAACGCGCTATTTGATTTTCAAGGGTATTTTCGAAGGCCTGGATGGCCTCTGTAATTTCGCGCCGGGAGGCGGCCTGAGGTGTGTCTGGCGGCAGCTCCAGATTCTCGTACGAGGACCTGATTGCCCCGCTTTGGTCGAGCAGACCGGTCAGCACCGCGATGCGAGCGGCATTGGGGATACTCTCGATTCCCCGGAATGCGGACGTAGCTTCAATAAAAGAGTGCGCCAGTTGCACCGCTTCAGAGTCACTGTTATCCGGGTCGTCCGTCAGCAGCCGGCTGCGGGCATCGACCCAGCCGGCGGTGACTTCATGAATTTCCTTCGCGTCATAACCCAGTGCGGCGAGCTCAAGCTCCGAGGAGCGGGAGTTTGTCTGTATGTCATTTGCAACTTGCTGGCACTTTTCCAGAAGGTTGCGTTTATTCATCAGGTAGTCGGCGATCGCTTGATAGGCCGCCGTCGGGTCATTGATTGGCTGAATCTCCAGCGATTTGCGTATATCGTTGGTAGCAATGAGACGGTTGTAACCGGCAACGTTAAATTCCCGAAGTTCATGCAGTTCGTTTCTATAGACACCGTTAGCTTTAACAAGAAGTAGCCAATCGCTTTCGTTCACGTACTTGGCGACCATCTTTTCGAGCAAAACGAGTTCTCGGCGAATTTGTACTTCCAAAAGTACCAGGGCCGTTCTTTCACCTTCCGTGCCGACTGTTCTTTCCCAGCTGGACGTCAGTTGAAGTCTCTTCTGTCTGGTCGCCTCAAGCATGGCGGATTCTGTACGCAATAGGGCTATTCTGTCGGCGAACTGAGTTTGCAAGGTGCTGACCCCCACCGCCCGCATCCCGCCCGCACCGGCGACAGCGATTCCCACCCAGCCGTCCTGATCATCGAAAACAATCGGCTCCGACCTTCCCGGGCGCGTTGCGACATACAGGTTGTTGTCGTCCAGGGCGACGGGATCCTCTGCCCGGACGATACGCATCACGGGAGTCTGCGGCGAGGATGCCTCAATATCCTGCAGGACCTGATAGGCGTGGTGCTCAATGACCACGTAAAGTTTGCCATCGAGCCGATACAGCCCGTCGCGGGCCGGTTCGACGCCGGTGAAGTCCAGACTCGTGCGAAAGGCCTCCAGGCGAGTGGCGGTCAATGGGTAGGTCGTTGACTTGAAGTCATCCCACGGATACCAGAGCTTGCTCTCGGGGTCCCGCACGAGCACCGGGCCTGAAGGTTGCAGTTCGCTCGGCAGTTTGGCCCGGTACAGGCCGGTTTCCGGATCCGCAGCGATAGGCACGATGCCGCCACCCGGCACATCGGCATACTGGCGCCCTTTGAACGTCCTGAAACCCTGAGCGTCGGGAGCGGGAAGCTGAGCCATCGAGGCGACCCGGTAATGCTCCAGCGGACGCGGCGCAGCCGTGGGGGCAGGCACGGTGACGGAAGGTAGCTCGCTAGCCGTGACTGGCGGTGCTGGTGTGATGGCATCTAGGTCAACGTCCCCCGGAGTCCCGGTCGCCCTGGAAGGATTTCGCGGATGCGTCTCGATTGGCAGGCCAAAATCGACACGCGGCAGGGTGTGGGGTAGCGATGTGTGTCCGTCCACTGGCTGCTTGGGACGGGTGTGGATATCGACTGTGACAGTGCCTTTGGCAGGCAGTTTTGGTGACATGGGTTTTCATCCTTGAGCGGTTGCCGCATCAGAACCCACAAGCTGGATGATGATGGGGCGTTCGGCGTCATTGCCGGTATTGCGCCTCACGGGATCTGTAAAGCGCGTATCGTCGGGCCAGATGTGCGGGAGCGTTGGATCGAAGAGAAACCGACCACCGTTGTCGGAATTGGTCAAAATTTGTGCTATATTCCGCGCCCGCGATTTTTCATCTCAACACCGGTCGTCGACATGCAAGCAGCCAAGCCGTTATTTGACTATCCAAAATATTGGGCCGAATGTTTCGGGCCAGCGCCATTCCTGCCGATGAGCAGGGAGGAGATGGATCAGCTTGGCTGGGATTCATGCGACATCATCATTGTTACCGGCGATGCCTACGTCGATCACCCGTCGTTCGGCATGGCGATCATCGGCCGGCTGCTGGAGTCCCAGGGCTTCCGCGTCGGGATCATTGCCCAGCCAGACTGGCAGTCCAAAGACGACTTCATGAAGCTCGGCGAGCCGAACCTGTTTTTCGGTGTCGCGGCCGGCAACATGGACTCGATGATCAACCGCTACACCGCCGACAAGAAAATCCGTTCCGATGACGCCTACACCCCCGGTGGCCTGGCGGGCAAGCGTCCGGACCGCGCAAGCCTGGTGTACAGCCAGCGCTGCAAGGAAGCCTACAAGAACGTGCCGATCGTGCTCGGTGGCATCGAAGCGTCCCTGCGTCGCATCGCCCACTACGATTACTGGCAGGACCGGGTGCGCAACTCGATCCTGATCGACGCCTGCGCCGACATCCTGCTTTACGGCAATGCCGAGCGGGCGATCGTCGAAGTCGCCCAGCGTCTGTCCTACGGTCACAAGATCGAAGACATTACTGATGTGCGCGGCACTGCGTTCATCCGTCGCGATACACCGAAAGACTGGTACGAAGTCGATTCCACTCGCATCGACCGTCCGGGCAAGATCGACAAGATCATCAACCCGTACGTGAACACCCAGGACACTCAAGCCTGCGCCATCGAGCAGGACAAGGGGCCAGTCGAAGATCCGAGCGAAGCCAAGGTCGTGCAGATTTTGGCCAGCCCGCGGATGACGCGCGACAAGACCGTGATCCGTCTGCCGTCGGTTGAGAAAGTTCGTGGCGACGCGGTTCTTTATGCTCATGCCAACCGCGTGCTGCACCTGGAAACCAACCCGGGTAACGCCCGTGCGTTGGTGCAGAAGCATGGCGAAGTCGACGTCTGGTTCAACCCGCCGCCGATTCCGATGACCACCGAAGAAATGGACTACGTGTTCGGCATGCCCTATGCGCGCATTCCGCACCCGGCCTACGGCAAGGAAAAGATTCCGGCCTACGACATGATCCGCTTCTCGGTGAACATCATGCGTGGCTGCTTCGGCGGCTGTACCTTCTGCTCGATCACCGAGCACGAAGGCCGCATCATCCAGAACCGTTCCGAAGAGTCGATCATTCGCGAAATCGAAGAGATCCGCGACAAGGTCCCGGGCTTCACCGGCGTCATTTCCGACCTCGGTGGCCCGACCGCGAACATGTACCGCATCGCCTGCAAGACCCCGGAAATCGAATCGGCGTGCCGCAAGCCGTCGTGCGTGTTCCCGGGCATTTGCCCGAACCTGAACACCGATCATTCGTCGCTGATCCAGCTCTATCGCAGCGCCCGTGCCTTGCCGGGTGTGAAGAAGATCCTGATCGCCTCCGGCTTGCGCTACGACCTTGCGGTCGAGTCGCCGGAATATGTCAAGGAGCTGGTGACCCACCACGTCGGCGGTTACCTGAAGATCGCCCCGGAACACACCGAGGAAGGTCCGCTCAACCAGATGATGAAACCGGGCATCGGCAGCTATGACAAGTTCAAGCGCATGTTCGAGAAGTATTCCAAGGAAGCCGGGAAAGAGCAGTACCTGATTCCGTACTTCATCGCCGCCCACCCGGGCACTACCGACGAAGACATGATGAACCTGGCCCTGTGGCTCAAGGGCAACGGCTTCCGCGCCGATCAGGTGCAGGCGTTCTACCCGTCGCCGATGGCCACCGCCACTGCGATGTATCACTCGGGCAAGAATCCGCTGCGCAAGGTGACGTACAAGAGCGACGCGGTGACGATCGTCAAGAGCGAAGAGCAGCGTCGCCTGCACAAGGCCTTCTTGCGCTATCACGACCCGAAAGGCTGGCCGATGCTGCGTGAAGCGCTGACCCGCATGGGCCGCGCCGACCTGATCGGGCCAGGCAAGAACCAGTTGATCCCGCTGCATCAGCCAGCGACCGACAGCTACCAGAGCGCCCGTCGCAAAAACTCGACGCCGGCCGGCAGCCACAAGGTCGCCGGTGAGAAGACCACCAAAATCCTGACCCAGCACACCGGGCTGCCTCCGCGTGCCAGTGATGGCGGCAATCCATGGGACAAGCGTGAACAAGCCAAGGCTGCGGCGTTCGCCCGCAACCAGCAGGCGGCCAAGGAGCGCAAGGATGCGGCCAAGGGCAAGGGCCCCAAGCCTGCGCGCAAGCCGGTCGTACCGCGCTAAGCCTCGTTTGAGCTGAACAGAGCGCCAACCTTCGGGTTGGCGTTTTGCGTTTCCTGGTGAGGCAAATGCGGGCTTCGGGTCCCAAGGCTGCGTCGCGACCACAGACGCCATCGCGGGCAAGCCCGCTCCCACAGTGTTCGAAGTTGTCTGCGCTAGTGTGTTCACAGCGCATCCCTGTGGGAGTGGGCTTGCCCGCGAAGGGGCCGGTACAGCCAATGCAGAATCTGGCTGACTGCCGCGATCGCCACATTTACGTGCAATTCTCCCCAACCAATTTCCCGCATCGCCCGATTTTGGTGCTGTACTGCCTCAAGCAAACGGAGAAAGCGCCAGCGCTACGCGATGGCATAAGTTTTGCGCGCTTTCCAATACGCTCAAGGCTCGCAGGAGGCACGCCGTGTCGATTCATGTCGCATTGCACCATGTCACGCATTACCGCTACGACCGCGCCGTCGAGCTCGGACCGCAGATCGTTCGCCTGCGCCCGGCCGCCCACAGTCGCACGCGAATACTGTCCTACGCGCTGAAGGTCTCGCCTGGGCAACACTTCATCAACTGGCAGCAGGACCCCCAGGGCAACTACCTGGCGCGGTTGGTATTTCCGGAGAAAACCGATGAGCTGCGGATCGAAGTCGATCTGCTGGCGGAGATGGCAGTCTTCAATCCGTTCGACTTTTTCCTTGAGCCCTACGCTGAAAAGATCCCTTTCGCCTACGCGGCGGACGAGCGCAAGGAATTGGCGCCGTACCTGGAAACCTTGCCCCTGACCCCGAAATTCCAGGCCTATCTGGAAGGCATCGATCGCACGCCGCTGCCCAGCGTGGATTTCCTGGTGGCACTCAATCAGCGCTTGAGTGAAGACATTGGTTACTTGATTCGCATGGAGCCGGGCGTGCAGACCCCGGAACACACCCTCGAACAGGCCTCCGGTTCCTGCCGCGATTCGGCATGGCTGCTGGTGCAACTGCTGCGCAACCTTGGCCTGGCGGCGCGTTTCGTCTCCGGCTACCTGATCCAGCTCACCGCTGACGTTAAAAGCCTCGACGGCCCGTCGGGCACTGACGTGGACTTCACCGACCTGCATGCCTGGTGCGAGGTCTATCTGCCCGGTGCGGGCTGGATCGGCCTGGACGCGACCTCCGGGCTGTTCGCCGGCGAAGGACACATTCCGTTGGCCTGTAGCCCCGATCCGGGCTCCGCGGCACCGATCAGTGGCCTGGTGGAGCCGTGCGAGTGCGAATTCACCCACGAAATGTCCGTGGAGCGGATCTGGGAAGCGCCGCGGGTGACAAAGCCTTACACCGAAGATCAATGGCTGGCGATCCAGGCGCTGGGGCGGCAGATCGATGCCGACCTGCTGGAAGGCGACGTACGCCTGACCATGGGCGGTGAGCCGACCTTTGTTTCCATCGATGACCCCGACGGCGCCGAGTGGAACACCGCCGCGCTCGGGCCGGACAAGCGTCGGTTGTCCGCCGAACTGTTCCAGCGCATGCGCAAGCACTACGCACCCCAAGGCCTGGTGCACTTCGGTCAGGGTAAATGGTATCCCGGCGAACAATTGCCACGCTGGTCGCTGAACTGCTACTGGCGCCGCGATGGCGTGCCGATCTGGCACAACAGCGCCTTGATCGCTGATGAGCAGGAAGACTACGGTGCCCATGGTGAGTTGGCCGGGCGTTTTCTGGCGAGTGTCGCCGAGCGCCTGAAAATTGCGACACGCTTTGTGTTTCCGGCCTACGAAGACAATTTCTATTACCTCTGGCGCGAGGGGGCTTTGCCGCAGAACGTCAGTGCCGAAGACTCACGCCTGGAGGAACCCCTGGAACGTGCGCGGCTGCGCAAAGTCTTCAGCCAAGGGCTGGACAAGATCATTGGCCAGGTCCTGCCTCTGGCGCGCACGGCCAAGGGCGATCAATGGCAGAGCGGGCGCTGGTATCTGCGCGACGAACACTGCCGACTGGTGCCGGGGGATTCGCCGTTGGGCTATCGCTTGCCACTCGGCTCGCAGCCTTGGGTGAAAGCGGCAGAATATCCGTTCATCCATCCCAAGGATCCGAACCAGGATTTCCCGCCATTGCCTGAAACCGCGCAGCTTCAAAGCCATGGCGGCCCTGCCGTTGCCGACGAGCGCGTGCCCGGGATCGATGAGTCTGCCGACTGGCTGACCCGTACGGCGTTTTGCGCCGAGGCGAGGGAAGGCCGGCTGTACTTGTTCATGCCACCGCTGGAGCGGGTCGAGGATTACCTGGAACTGGTCAGCGCCATCGAAGCCACGGCTGAAGAATTGCAATGCCCGGTGTTGCTGGAGGGCTATGAGCCACCGAGCGATCCGCGCCTGAGCAACTTCCGGATTACACCGGACCCAGGCGTGATCGAGGTCAACGTGCAGCCGTCCGCCACCTGGGATGAGCTGGTGGAACGCACCGAATTTCTTTACGAAGAGGCGCGCGAGACGCGACTGACCACCGAGAAATTCATGATCGATGGCCGGCACACCGGCACCGGTGGCGGTAACCATTTCGTATTGGGTGGCGCGACCCCGGCTGACTCTCCATTTCTGCGCCGTCCCGATCTGTTGCGCAGCCTGATCAGCTACTGGCATAACCATCCGTCTTTGTCGTACCTGTTTTCCGGACTGTTCATCGGGCCGACGTCCCAGGCACCACGTATTGATGAGGCGCGCAACGATGCGTTGTACGAGCTGGAAATCGCCTTTGCACAAATGCCCGAACCAGGCGAGGAGTGTGCGCCGTGGCTGGTGGATCGGCTGCTGCGCAACCTGCTGATCGATGTCACCGGCAATACGCACCGCGCCGAGTTCTGTATCGACAAGCTTTATTCGCCGGACGGCGCCACGGGTCGCCTTGGATTGCTCGAGTTGCGGGCGTTCGAAATGCCGCCCCATGCGCGCATGAGCCTGGCACAGCAGTTGCTGCTGCGGGCGCTGGTCGCACGGTTCTGGCGCGAGCCTTATGCGCCGCCGAAGCTGGTGCGCTGGGGCACCGAGCTGCATGACCGATTTCTGTTGCCGCATTTCATCGAGCAGGATTTCGCCGACGTCATCATCGACCTCAATGCCGCCGGTTATCCCGTACGAGCCGAGTGGTTTGCGGCTCATCTGGAGTTCCGTTTTCCCAAGGTCGGCGATTACGCGGTCAGCGGTATCGAACTGGAAGTACGCCAGGCGCTTGAACCCTGGCATGTGCTGGGGGAAGAGGGCGCGGTCGGCGGCACGGTGCGCTACGTGGATTCGTCCCTGGAGCGTTTGCAGGTCAAGCTCACGGGCTTGCCGCCCCAGCGTTATCTGCTGACCTGTAATGGTATTACAGTGCCATTGCAGCCTACCGGTCGGGTTGGCGAATTTGTGGCGGGCGTACGTTTCCGTGCCTGGCAACCGGCCAACTGCCTGCATCCCACTATCCCGGTGCATGCGCCGCTGGTGTTCGACCTGCTCGACACCTGGATGCAACGCTCGCTGGGCGGCTGTCAGTACCACGTCGCCCATCCGGGCGGACGCAACTACGACAGCCTGCCGGTGAATGCCAACGAGGCCGAGAGCCGGCGGATGGCGCGTTTCTTCCGCATCGGGCACAGCCCGGGAAAACTGCCTGTACCGACTATGGAAATTAACGACGAACTCCCGATGACGCTCGATTTGCGACGTTTCTAAACCGTACGCGACGCTCGGATTTCTCGTATATCCGGGCGTCATGAGCCTGCGTTAGTCTGACCGTTCCTTGCTGTCTGCCGAGCTTTCCATGCCTGATCTGCTTGACCGCTACCCGCTGACGGCGGGCACCTATCACGAACTGCTAGACGACAGTGGAGCCGTGCGCCCGCACTGGCAGCGGCTGTTCGACCAATTGCAACGCAGCACGCCAGCGCAGTTGGTGCAGCGTCAGGCGCTGCTGAGCCGGCAGATCCAGGAAAACGGCGTGACCTATAACGTCTACGCCGACCCGAAGGGGGCTGACCGGCCGTGGGAGCTGGACCTGCTGCCCCATGTCATTGCGGCTGATGAGTGGGAGCAGTTGTCGGCGGGCATCGCCCAACGGGCTCGATTGCTCAATGCGGTGCTGGCGGACCTGTACGGTCCGCAGCGATTGATCGCCGAGGGCCTGTTGCCCGCGGAACTGGTATTCGGCCATAACAACTTCCTCTGGCCCTGTCAGGGCATCTCGCCACCCGATGGGGCCTTTCTGCATCTGTACGCGGTGGATCTGGCGCGTACCCCCGATGGTCGCTGGTGGGTGACCGCGGATCGGACCCAGGCGCCGTCCGGGGCCGGTTATGCCCTGGAAAACCGCACCATCGTGTCCCGGGCCTTTCCCGAGTTGTACCGTGACTTGAAGGTGCAGCATCTGGCCGGTTTCTTCCGCACGCTTCAGGAAACCCTGGCCCGTCAGGCGCCGAGCGACGATGAAGCACCGTTGGTGGTGTTGCTGACGCCGGGACGATTCAACGAAAGCTACTTCGAGCACCTGTATCTGGCGCGCCAGCTGGGTTATCCACTGGTGGAGGGCGGGGACCTCACAGTGCGAGATGCCACGGTCTACCTGAAAACCTTGAGCGGCCTGCGCCGGGTCCACGCGATCATGCGGCGACTCGACGATGACTTCTGCGATCCGCTGGAGTTGCGTACCGACTCGGCGCTCGGCGTGCCAGGACTGCTCGAAGCGGTACGACAAGGGCGAGTGCTGGTGGCCAACGCCCTCGGCAGTGGCGTGCTGGAGTCACCGGGACTGCTGGGCTTCTTGCCAAAAATCAATCAATTCCTGTTTGGCGAGGCACTGATCCTGCCCTCCATCGCCACCTGGTGGTGCGGTGAAGCGCCAGTGCTGGCCCAGGCCCTGGAAAAATTGCCGGAATTGCTGATCAAACCGGCATTTCCTTCCCAGAGCTTTTCACCTGTATTTGGCCGTGACTTGAGTGAAAAACAGCGCCAGGACCTTGCCGAGCGCATGCAGGCACGGCCTTATGCCTATGTAGCGCAAGAACTGGCTCAGCTTTCTCAAGCCCCGGTCTGGCAGGCCGAGGACGGACAGCTGCAACCGCGGGCCATTGGCATGCGTGTCTATGCAGTGGCCAGCCGCAATGGTTATCGGGTGCTGCCCGGTGGCCTGACCCGGGTGGCCGCCGAAGCCGACGCCGAAGTGGTGTCGATGCAACGCGGCGGTGCGAGCAAGGACACTTGGGTGTTGGGGGATCGCCCACCCAGCGGCGAACAATGGAAAACCCGACGCAACATTGGCGTGCGCGATCTGGTGCGGCGCGATCCGTACTTGCCGTCGCGGGTGGTGGAAAACCTGTTTTGGTTCGGCCGTTACTGCGAGCGCTGCGATGACAGCGCCCGGTTGCTGCGGATCATGCTGGCGCGCTATGTCGACGGTGACGATCCGCAGGCCTTGCAGGCGGCCGTCGATCTCGGCGAGCGCCTGAATCTGTTGCCGGATGAAGGCGAGTTGCCGGAGCGCTTGTTGGCCGCGCTGCTCGGCGATGACTGGCCGTTCAGCCTGCGCTCCAACCTGCAGCGTTTGCAGTGGGCGGCCTCGCAAGTGCGCGGTAAGCTCTCGCGGGAAAACTGGCAGGCTTTGGTCGAACTGCAGCGCGAAGCCGTGGAGCTGGAAACCGATGAAGCGGATTTCGGCCAATTGCTGGATTTTCTCAATCGTCTGGTGATGTCCCTGGCGGCGTTGTCCGGTTTCGCCCTGGACGACATGACCCGGGACGAAGGCTGGCGCTTCCTGATGATCGGCCGGCGAATCGAGCGACTGCAATTTCTCAGCGCCAGCCTTGCGGCGTTCCTGCGCGGTGCCGGTGCCGGTGCCTTTGACCAGGCCGGGCTGGAGTGGTTGCTGGAACTGGGCAACAGCAGCATCACCTACCGTTCGCGATACCTGGCGATAGCACAATTGATCCCGGTGCTTGACCTGTTACTGTTGGATGAGCAGAACCCTCATGCGGTGCTGTTCCAGTTGAAACTGGTGACCCGCACGCTCAAACATTTGAACGATGACTTTGGCGTGCCACGCGAAGCATGCCTGCCGCTGTTGGTGGAGCGACTGGCGCGTTTCGATCTTGGCTGTCTGGAAAATCCGCTGTTCGGTGAAACCAGCGTTCGTGCTGCTATCGACGGCCTGGCCGATTTGCTGCAAGAGATCGCCGATGCCAGCGGACAGGTTTCTGATCGCCTGGCATTGCGCCATTTTGCCCATGTCGATGATGTCAGCCAGCGCACGGTGTCCGTCTGATGAGCGCCCATTACCAGATTCTCCATGACACCCATTACCGCTACGACAGTCCGGTGTCCCTTGCCCAGCAACTGGCACACCTGTGGCCGCGGCCCTGTGCCTGGCAGCACTGCACCGATCAGCAGTTGCAGATCAGTCCGGACCCGACTTCGCGCCGGGACGAACTGGATGTATTCGGCAATCCACTGACCCGGCTGGCTTTCGAGCGGCCCCACGATGAATTGCTGGTCAATGCCCGGCTCACCGTTGAAGTGCTGGTCCGGCCAACGCTGGACTTCAATCAATCCCCGTCGTGGGAAGATACCTGCAACGCGCTGACCTACAGCAGCCAGCCGTTATCACCTGAATTGCTGGAGGGGTGCCGTTATCGGTTTGAATCGCCCTATGTGCATCTGAAGCGCAACTTTGTCGAGTTTTCGCAAAGTTGTTTTCCCCAGGGCCGGCCATTGCTGCTGGGTGTTCAGGCACTGATGGAAAAAATCTTCAGCGAATTCACCTTCGACGCCGAAGCCACCCAAGTGGCGACGCCGCTGGTGGAAGTGCTGGAGCGCCGGCGCGGGGTTTGCCAGGACTTCGCCCACCTGATGCTTGCTTGCGTGCGCTCCCGTGGGTTGGCCGCGCGGTATGTCAGTGGCTACCTGCTGACCCAGCCACCACCGGGTCAGCCTCGACTGATTGGCGCCGATGCGTCACACGCCTGGGTCTCGGTGTTTTGCCCGGTGCTGGGCTGGGTCGATTTCGATCCGACCAATAACGTGCAGCCGGCGCTGGAGCACATCACCCTGGCCTGGGGCCGGGATTTCTCCGATGTCTCGCCGTTGCGCGGGGTGATTCTGGGGGGCGGCAACCATGACCCTGAGGTTCGCGTCACCGTGATGCCACTGGAATAACAAAGATCCCAATGTGGGAGCGGGCTTGCTCGCGAAAGCGGTCTGTCAGTCACATAGATGTTGGATGTGCCGCCGCCTTCGCGAGCAAGCCCGCTCCCACAATTGATGTGTAGTGCTTTCTGGATAGGGGATATTTCAGATTGGCCTGTGAGGGTCAGCAGCGGCGCTGCTGACCCTGGACACAGATCCGGTGGGCCTGATCGGATCATCGGGCCCTGAGGGTCTCAGGCGTCGGGCGCCTGATCTTTCGGTGCTTCAGTTTCGTCTGTAGCCACTTCGCCTTCGGCATCCTTGTTCAGTGCTGCTGCTTCTTCTTCAGCGGTAGCTTTCTTGCGCTGAAGCTTTTCCTCTTTCTTCTGCTCCTTGGCCAAGTCTCTCTGACGTTTGGCGAACGAATAATTGGGTTTAGCCATGGGCGATCCTCTGGGGTCGAAGGTGAGGTTGAGCGGCGCGTATTCTGCCTTGTATCGATGCCGAGCCGTTAGCTGGGTTTTTGCTCTGTCCACTTTGGCACTATTGTCGGCTGCCAGGCATCCAGGGCATCGAGCAGGGTTTGCGGCGACTCGCTCACTTGCAGCATGTCACGGTGCGCCTCGCGAACGAAGCCTTCGCCGACGATATGATCAAGAAAACCGGTCAATTTGCTGTAGAAACCGTTCACTTCCAGCAGCCCCAGCGGTTTGCCGTGGTAACCGAGCTGACCCCAGGTCCAGACTTCGAACAGTTCCTCCAGCGTGCCCAGGCCACCGGGCAGTGCGATAAAGGCGTCGCTGAGCTCGGCCATCCGCGCCTTGCGCGCATGCATGCCATCGACCACTTCCAGGCGGGTCAGGCCGCTGTGGCCGATTTCCTTGTCCTTGAGGCTTTGGGGGATGATCCCGATCACTTCACCACCGGCCGCCAGCGCAGCATCGGCGACGATTCCCATCAGCCCGACGGCGCCACCGCCATAGACCAGGGTCAGCTTGCGCTCGGCCAATGCCCGCCCGAGGGCGACAGCCGCTTCACGATAAGCCGGATTGGTGCCGGTACTGGCACCGCAAAATACACAAACGGACGCTAAAGACATGCCTTACTCCATGGTCAGATGACCACAGATTAAAGGCAGGCAAGCGGCAGTCCAAGGTCTAAACTTCGCGCGTGGGTGATTCGCAGGTGCCGCTGGCGCCACAGGCATAAGCGGCGAGCAAACTGCACAACAGGCTATTGAGAGACATGACGGACGCTCCAGAGTGAGGACGACCTGATGATAGGGCCGGACCAGACGTCTGGCTGGTAGATTGTCTCGATAGGTGTCATAGCCCGAAAGTTGTATACAATTTTTGCTTCAGGTCATAGGAACTTACGAAGTTTTCAGGCAGTCTTCTGTCCATTCGCACCTTTGTTAACCCTGCCTTGGAGATTCACCATGTTTGCCAAACTTGTTGCGGTATCCCTGCTGACACTGGCCAGCAGCCAATTGATGGCTGCCGAGTGCAAGGTCACTGTCGACTCCACCGATCAGATGTCCTTCAACACCAAGGCCATTGAAATCGACAAGAGCTGCAAGACATTTACCGTTGAACTGACCCACTCTGGCAGCTTGCCGAAAAACGTCATGGGCCATAACTGGGTGCTGAGCAAAGAGGCAGACATGCAGCCGATCGCCACCGATGGCCTGGCTGCCGGCATCGACAAGGACTACCTGAAAGAAGGTGATGCACGCATCATCGCCCACACCAAGATCATTGGTGCCAAGGAAACCGACTCCGTGACCTTCGATGTGGCGAAGCTTGCTGCTGGGGAGAAGTACGGGTTCTTCTGCTCGTTCCCTGGCCATATCTCGATGATGAAAGGTACTGTTACCCTGAAGTAATCGAATCGAGTCATAAAAAAGCGTCCCTTGAAGGACGCTTTTTTTTGTGCCTGACGATAGGCCGAGTCATCGTTCTTCGCGGGCAAGCCACGCTCCCACAGGTTTTGTGTCGTGCCCATTACTGGCGTCCGACACAAAACCTGTGGGAGCGTGGCTTGCCCGCGAAGGCGTCGGTACAGACGCCAACTTATTTACGGCTTACGGCTTACGGCTTACGGCGCGAACGGCATCACTCGCTTGTGATGGGTCTTGTTGTACGTGTCGCAGATGATCTTGAACGCTTCCTCACGCACCAGCTCACCATGCAGGAATGCATCGATCTCGGCATAAGTCACGCCATGGGACGCTTCATCCGGCTTGCCAGGCGACAAGTCTTCAAGGTCGGCCGTCGGGATTTTTTCCACCAGCGACTCCGGCGCGCCGAAGCTGCGGGCGATGTCCCGAACCTGGTTTTTCACCAGCCCGCTCAGCGGTGCCAGGTCACAGGCGCCATCACCGAACTTGGTGAAGAATCCCATCACCGCTTCCGCCGCGTGGTCGGTGCCGATCACCAACCCATGCGCTGCGCCGGCAATAGTGTATTGGGCAACCATGCGCATCCGTGCCTTGGTATTGCCGAGCACGAAATCCACCGAAACCGCCTGCTTGCCTTCGAAAGCCGCGACTTCACTCGCCAGGGATTTGACCGCCGGGCCGATGTTCACCGTGTGGCGTTCGTCCGGAGCGATGAAATCCACCGAGGCCTGGGCGTCGTGCTCATCGAACTGGGTCTCGTACGGCAGGCGCACGGCGATGAACCTGTAGCTGTCGTCACCGGTGCGTGTGCGCAGCTCGCGCATGGCGCGTTGGGCCAGCAGGCCTGCGGTCAGGGAATCGACGCCGCCGCTAATGCCCAGCACCAGAGTCTTGAGCCCGGAATTGACCAGGCAATCCTGGATGAAGGTGATCCGCCGGGTGACTTCTGCCTCGAGGGCAGCCTGGTTGGCGAACGGCGGTTGAACCTTGAGCTGCTCAGCAATCTCACGCTGTACGGCTTGCATGAATTCACTCCTTGCTTGAAATGCCTGATGGACTGGAAAGGGTGGCAGGTACTTGGAAAACGTGTCGCAAATAGGCGACGAAATTCGGGTCGTTGCAGTGCGTCTTGCCCGGCTCGTCGGAGATCTTTGCCACCGGCTGGCCGTTGCAGGCGGTCATTTTAAGCACGATGCTCATCGGTTCGACACCCGCAATATCGCAGGTCAGGTTGGTGCCGATACCGAAGCTGACATTGATCCGGCCACGCAGCGTCCGGAAAATCTCAAGGGACTTGGGCAGCGTCAGGCTGTCGGAGAACACCAGCGTCTTGCTCATCGGGTCGATGCCAAGCTGGTGATAGCGGGCGATGGCTTTTTCCGCCCAGAGCACCGGATCACCGGAGTCGTGGCGCAAACCGTCGAAGAGCTTGGCGAAATACAGATCGAAATCATTGAGGAAGGCATCGGTGGTGATGCAGTCGGTCAGGGCGATCCCGAGCAAGCCGCGATATTCGCGGACCCAGCAATCGAGGGCGGCGATCTGGCTGTCGATCAGTCGCGGGCCGAGTTGCTGGTGCGCCATGATCCACTCGTGGGCCATGGTGCCCAGCGGTTTCATGTCCAGCTCACGTGCCAGGTGCACGTTACTGGTGCCGACGAAGCGCCCGGGAAAATCGTGCTTGAGCACGTTCACCACTTCTTCCTGCACGCGGAACGAGAAGCGACGACGAGTACCGAAATCGGCGACCTGCAATTCGGACAATTCATCGCTGCCGGCATTGGCGGTCAGCCAGTCGAACTTGCGATAGAGCTGTTCGCGCGCCTGTTCCAGGACGATTTCCCGGTAGCGATAGCGGTTGCGCACTTCGCTGACAATCGCCAGCAGCGGCACTTCGAACAGAATCACATGCAGCCATGGCCCGCGCAGGCGAATGAATAACTCGCCGTTTTCGATCCCGGTTTGAACGTAGCGCAGGTTGAAGCGGAACAAGCCGAGAAAGCGCAGGAAGTCTGGCTTCATGAAGCTGATGCGCTCCATGAAACTCAACTGATCGGCACTCAGGCTCAACTCGGCCAGACGTTCGATCTGGAAGCGGATCTCCGCCAGGTACGGGCGCAGATCTTCACTGTTACGGCAACGAAACTCCCATTCGACTTCCACGTTCGGGTAGTTGTGCAGCACCGCCTGCATCATCGTCAGTTTGTAGAAGTCGGTGTCGAGCAGGTTCTGCACGATGCGATCGGCAAACACACTCTCGCTCATAACGGGGGTCTCCAGACTGGCCGCGGCCCGTGGCAGCGACGTTGCAGCTGTTTCAATGAATGGGGCTAGTGGCGCATATCAGTGGCAGGTAATGCCAGTGATTTTTTAGACCTCGGCAGATCCCTGTGGGAGCGGGCTTGCTCGCGAATGCGTTCTGACAGTAGATATTGATGTCGGTTGACCCACCGCTTTCGCGAGCAAGCCCGCTCCCACAGGGATTGTGTGAAGCTTTAGATTTGCGGTACATCCGGGCTATCAATCTGCTCCAGCATCCACCTCACAAAATCTCGCACTTTCGGCACTTCCGCCGCATGCTCCGGATACGCCAGGTAGTAGGCGTCGGTGCTGGGCATCGCGTGCTGCCAGGGTATGACCAGTTTGCCGTCGGCCAATTCCTCTTCCACCAGAAACTTCGGCAACAGCGCCACGCCGCAGCCGACCTGGGCCGCACGGATGCACATGTAGAAGGTTTCGAACCGCGGGCCGTGGTAACTGTGCTCGGTGTGGTAGCCCTGGCTGTCGAACCAGTCATGCCAGGCCTGTGGCCGGGAGGCGTTTTGCAGCAGGACCAGATCGGTGAGTTGCGTAGGATCGGTGAACGGCGTGTCCGGCAGGCTACCCGGTGCGCAAACCGGCACCAGCTCTTCGCCGAACAGCTTCAGGCATTCGGTGCCGGGGCGTGAACCCTGGCCAAAATAGAACGCCAGATCGCTGCGACCTTGGAGCAGGTCGTCGGCTTCCTGTTCGCTGCACAGGTCCAGGTGGATCGAGGGGTGGCGCAGGCGCCAGCCTTTCAAGCGTGGCACCAGCCAACGGGCGCCGAAGGTCGGAGGCGTGGAGACACGCAAGACTTCGGTTTCACCGCCGTAGGAGCGCAGGTAATGGGTCGACATTTCGACCTGTGTGAGAATTTTTCGCACCTCTACCAGGTACAAATCTCCGGCCGGGGTCATTTGCAGGCGTCGACGTACCCTGCGGAACAATAGGTGCTGCAACAGTTCTTCGAGTTGCGCGACCTGTTTGCTGACCGCGCTCTGGGTCAGGTTCAGCTCTTCAGCGGCCCGGGTGAAACTCAAATGCCGGGTCACGGCCTCGAAACACTGCAGTGCGGTGATCGACGGCAGATAGCGTTTGTTCAGCATGGGCGGTCCTTTCTTCTTGTCTCTTTATTGCCAGCAATGCACAGCATGAATAAACGGAATGATATCTCTCTTAAAGGTCGTTTGTTGAGTAACCTCGGGGGCGCTAAAACTACAGGTCTGATCAGTCGTGATAGTCCGGCTGCCACTTTCTGTTTTTTGCTTGAGGAGTGACCCATGGTTGCCGCATTGCTTGATCGTCTTGGTGTGAACCCGGCCCTGTATCAGAACGGCAAAGTGCCGGTGCATTCGCCAATCGATGGTAGCCGGATCGCCGCCGTGAACTGGGAAGGCGCCGCCGAAGTCGAGCAGCACATCAGTCGCGCAGATCATGCGTTCGAACTGTGGCGCAAAGTCCCGGCTCCGCGCCGCGGCGAACTGGTGCGTCAGCTGGGCGATATCCTGCGTGAATACAAGGCCGACCTCGGCGAGCTGGTGTCTTGGGAAGCCGGCAAGATCACCCAGGAAGGCCTGGGTGAAGTTCAGGAAATGATCGACATTTGCGACTTTGCCGTGGGTCTGTCCCGTCAACTGTATGGCTTGACCATCGCCTCCGAGCGTCCTGGCCACCATATGCGCGAAACCTGGCACCCACTGGGCGTTGTCGGCGTCATCAGCGCGTTCAACTTCCCGGTCGCGGTCTGGGCCTGGAACACCACACTGGCGCTGGTCTGCGGTAACCCGGTGATCTGGAAACCGTCGGAAAAAACCCCACTGACCGCCCTGGCCTGCCAGGCGTTGTTCGACCGTGTACTGAAAAACTTCAGCGATGCGCCACCCCACCTTTGCCAAGTCGTCATCGGCGGCCGCGATGCCGGTGAAGCCCTGGTCGCTGACCCGCGTGTTGCGCTGGTCAGCGCCACGGGCAGCACCCGCATGGGTCGCGAAGTGGCACCGAAGATCGCCGCACGCTTCGCCCGCAGTATTCTCGAACTGGGCGGCAACAACGCGATGATCCTCGGCCCAAGCGCCGACCTGGACATGGCCGTGCGTGCGATTCTGTTCAGCGCCGTTGGCACCGCGGGCCAGCGGTGCACCACGCTGCGTCGGCTGATTGCCCATGAATCGGTGAAGGAAGAAATCGTCACCCGCCTCAAAGCCGCTTACGCCAAAGTGCGCATCGGCAACCCGCTGGAAGGCAACCTGATTGGTCCGCTGATCGATAAACACAGCTTCGAAAACATGCAGGACGCGCTTGAGCAGGCCTTGAGTGAAGGAGGCCGGGTGTTCGGTGGCAAACGCCAACTGGAAGATAAATTCCCTAATGCTTATTACGTCTCGCCGGCGATCGTTGAAATGCCGGAGCAGAGTGATGTGGTCTGCAGCGAAACCTTCGCGCCGATCCTGTACGTCATCGGTTACAACGATTTCGAAGAAGCCCTGCGCCTGAACAATGCCGTGCCACAGGGCCTGTCATCGTGCATCTTCACCACTGACGTGCGTGAAGCCGAACAGTTCATGTCGGCAGTGGGCAGCGACTGCGGCATCGCCAACGTCAATATCGGCCCGAGCGGGGCGGAAATCGGCGGCGCGTTCGGTGGCGAAAAAGAAACCGGCGGTGGTCGTGAATCGGGTTCCGATGCATGGCGCGGGTACATGCGCCGTCAGACCAATACCGTGAACTATTCGCTGGAGTTGCCGTTGGCTCAGGGGATTACATTCGACTGACGGTCCCCTTCGCGGGCAAGCCTCGCTCCTACAGGGGTTGTGTCATGGCACATAACTTGTAGGAGCGAGGCTTGCCCGCGAAGCTTTTGCTTTGTGTTGGTTAGGTTTCTGTTGGAGTCTGGCAATGCCGTTACGCGAAGAGTGTCTGTGGGAAAAACTGACGCCGCAAAGGCCGGACAATTCGGCGCTCAAGGGCGAGGTGACGGTAGATGTCTGCGTCATCGGCGCCGGTTTCACCGGTCTGTCGGCGGCGGTGCATTTGCTGGAACAAGGTAAAAGTGTCTGCGTGCTGGAAGCCCATCGTGCCGGTCATGGTGGTTCAGGGCGCAATGTCGGGCTGGTCAACGCCGGGATGTGGATTCCACCGGACGAGATCGAAGCCGGGTTCGGCGAAGCGGTCGGCAGTCAGCTCAACCGCATGCTCGGAGCGGCACCGTCCCTGGTGTTCAGCCTGGTCGACAAATACAACATCGATTGCCAACTGCGCCGCGAAGGCACGTTGCACATGGCGCACAACGCCCGTGGCGAAGCGGACCTGCGCAGTCGTGAACAACAATGGAAGCGTCGCGGAGCGCCGGTGGAGCTGTTGACCGGTCAAGATTGCGAACAAGCGACGGGCACCAAAAAGATCGCCGCCGCACTGCTCGATCGGCGTGCCGGCACCCTCAACCCGATGGCTTACACCTGCGGCCTGGCCAGCGCGGCCATCGGCCTTGGCGGCCAGTTGTTCGATCATTCCCCGGTGACCCGCCTCGAACGTCAGGGCCAGCGCTGGTCGGTACAGACTGCCCAGGGTTCGGTGCTTGCCGAGCAAGTGGTGATTGCCTCCAATGCTTACACCGAAGGCGACTGGACCGAGTTGCGGCGCAATTTCTTCCCCGGTTACTACTATCAGGTGGCTTCGGCCCCGCTGACTGACGACGCCGCGCAACACATTCTTCCCGGTGGCCAAGGCTCCTGGGATACCCGTCAGGTCCTCAGCAGTATTCGTCGAGACAAAGACGGCCGCCTGTTGCTTGGCAGTCTGGGTAATGGCAATCAGAAGCCGACCTGGTTCCTCAAGGCCTGGGCCGACCGGGTTCAGCAACACTATTTTCCCTACCTCAAGCCGGTGGAATGGGAGTGCACCTGGACCGGTTGCATCGCCTTCACCCCCGATCATTTGATGCGCCTGTTCGAACCGGCGCCCGGTCTAGTGGCAGTCACCGGTTATAACGGCCGGGGGGTGACCACGGGCACGGTGGTCGGTAAAGCTTTTGCCGACTATTTGTGTAACGGAAATCCTGACACTTTGCCGATCCCGTTCGCGCCCATGCAGCCATTGGCAGGGGCAGGATTGCGCAGCTGTTTATACGAAGCTGGTTTTTCGCTGTATCACGCAGGCCAGTGCCTGCGGATCGTTATTTGATTGTTGAAATATGTTGCTGAAAGCGGCGCTTTTACGCGCAGCGACTAGCCTGTAGTGGTGCGGGTTGTAGCAGTCCCCGCACCAGCAGTGTGCACTTCGGTGACGCACGTTGTTACAGGCTGGTTGCACGTCGTTTGGCGCCGCGGTTGCAATGATGGCGCGTGCGGGTTGCGCCTTTAAAAATAAATGGTTTCACCTTCCGCGGTTTAGACGGTTGCACACCCAATGAAAATGGGCTCGAAACAGTCGATAGAACAATAAGGTAGCGACTTTTCCCAGAATAAAAAACCGATGGCACGGCCCTTGCTCTGAGCATTTAGAGAAGTCGCAGTGCCAACTAAAAAAAACCATGGAGCACCACCTCATGTCCCAGACGTTTTACAAGAAAGGCTTTCTGGCCCTCGCAGTGGCAGCTGCGTTGGGTGTTTCTGCGTTTGCACAGGCTGACGTAAAAATTGGTGTGGCGGGTCCAATGACTGGTGCCAACGCGGCATTTGGCGAGCAGTACATGAAGGGTGCACAAGCGGCGGCCGATGCGGTAAACGCGGCGGGCGGCGTCAATGGGGAAAAAATCGTCCTGGTCAAGGGCGATGACGCCTGCGAACCGAAACAGGCTGTGACAGTCGCCAAGGACCTGACCAACCAGAAAGTCGTTGGCGTGGTCGGTCACTTCTGCTCTTCGTCGACCATCCCGGCTTCCGAGATCTACGACGAAGCGGGCATCATTGCGATCACTCCCGGTTCCACCAACCCGGCGGTTACCGAGCGCGGCCTGAGTGCCATGTTCCGTATGTGCGGGCGTGACGACCAGCAAGGTATCGTGGCCGGCGACTACATCGTCGACGTGCTCAAGGGCAAGAAAGTCGTGGTCCTGCATGACAAGGATACCTACGGCCAAGGCCTGGCGGACGCGACCAAGGCCCAGCTGGAAAAACGCGGCGTGAAGCCGGTGTTGTATGAAGGCCTGACCCGCGGCGAGAAAGATTTCAGCACCATCGTCACCAAAATCCGCGGCGCTGGCGCCGACGTCGTCTACTTCGGTGGCCTGCACCCGGAAGCCGGTCCCCTGGTGCGTCAACTGCGTGAGCAAGGTCTCAAAGACGTCAAGTTCATGTCCGACGACGGCATCGTGACCGACGAACTGGTGACCACCGCTGGCGGGCCGCAATTCGTCGACGGCGTGCTGATGACCTTCGGCGCCGACCCGCGCATGCTGCCAGAAAGCAAGACCGTAGTGGATGAGTTCCGCAAGAAGGGCACCGAGCCTGAAGGCTACACCCTGTACGCCTATGCTTCGGTCCAGACCCTGGCCGCTGCCTTCAATGGCGCCAAGTCCAACAAGGGCGAAGAAGCTGCCGCGTGGCTGAAGAAAAACCCGGTCAAAACCGTGATGGGCGAGAAGACCTGGGACGCCAAGGGCGACCTGAAAGTCTCCGACTACGTGGTTTACCAGTGGGACAAGGATGGCAAATACCACCAGCTGGAAAAACAGAAGTAAGGGCTGACTCGATCGGCTGATCCCTCGATTCCCTGTGGGAGCGGGCTTGCCCGCGATGACGGCCTGACAGACGACAAATTTGTTGAATGTTCAACCGCTATCGCTGGCAAGCCAGCTCCCACAGGTACGGTGGTGTCTGGGCTGATCGCATCTGACATTGCTCCGACGTATATCTGTATTTTCCTTAGAAGAACCGCACAGTCACATGTGCAGGTTCTCATTGCGTGAGATTGCGTTATGGATGGTATTTTCCTGCAGCAACTGGTCAACGGCCTGACCCTCGGGTCGGTCTATGGCCTGATCGCCATCGGCTACACAATGGTCTATGGCATCATTGGCATGATCAACTTCGCCCACGGCGAGGTTTACATGATTTCCGCTTACCTCGCGGCAATCAGTCTGGCTCTGCTGGCATACTTCGGTATTGAATCCTTCCCCCTGCTGATGCTTGGCACACTGATCTTCACCATCATCGTCACGGCGGTGTATGGCTGGGTCATCGAGCGTGTCGCCTATAAACCGCTGCGCAACTCCACCCGACTGGCACCGCTGATCAGCGCCATCGGTATTTCCCTGATCCTGCAAAACTATGCACAGATCGCCCAGGGCGCCCGTCAACAGGGCGTGCCGACACTGCTGACCGGTGCATGGCGAGTTGAAGTCGGGACCGGCTTCGTCCAGCTCACCTACACCAAGATCTTCATTCTGGTCGCAGCGTTTGTCGGGATGGCCCTGCTGACCTACATCATCAAGTACACCAAGCTCGGGCGCATGTGCCGCGCCACCCAGCAAGACCGCAAGATGGCCTCGATCCTGGGGATCAACACCGATCGCGTGATTTCCTACGTGTTCATCATCGGTGCCGCGATGGCGGCCCTGGCCGGCGTGCTAATCACCATGAACTACGGCACGTTCGACTTCTATGCGGGCTTCATCATTGGCATCAAGGCATTCACCGCCGCGGTGCTCGGTGGGATCGGCTCGCTGCCTGGGGCAATGCTCGGCGGGATCATTCTCGGGATCTCCGAGTCGCTGTTCTCCGGATTGGTCAACTCGGACTACAAAGACGTCTTCAGCTTCTCGCTGCTCGTTCTCGTTCTGGTCTTTCGGCCCCAAGGCCTGCTCGGCCGTCCTCTTGTGTCGAAGGTGTAAGCGATGTCTTCAACCACTAAAAAAACCATTGATCTCAAAAGAAGCCTGGTTGACGCGATTCTTGCCGGCCTTGTGGCCCTGATTGTGTTCGGCCCGATTGTCGGCGTGGTCCTCGACGGCTACGGCTTCAACCTCGAAACGACCCGGGTAGCATGGATTGTCGCCATCGTCATGGCGGGCCGCTTTGCCCTGAGCCTGTTCCTGCAAACCCCCAAGGGCCTGAGAATTCTCGAAGGCTTTGAAAGCACCGGTTCCGGGGTGCATGTACTGCCGCCTGACTACAAAAGCCGGTTGCGCTGGATCATTCCGGTGTTGATCGTCGTCGCCGTGGTGTTCCCGTTTTTCTCCAACTCCTACCTGCTGGGCGTGGTCATCCTCGGGCTGATCTACGTGCTGCTGGGCCTGGGGCTGAACATCGTGGTCGGCCTGGCCGGCCTGCTCGACCTGGGTTATGTGGCGTTCTACGCCATCGGTGCCTATGGGCTGGCGCTCGGTTATCAATACCTGGGGCTGGGTTTCTGGACGGTGCTGCCGCTGGCGGCAATCACTGCCGGGTTGGCCGGTTGCATCCTGGGTTTCCCGGTGCTGCGCCTGCACGGTGACTACCTGGCGATCGTGACCCTGGGCTTTGGTGAAATCATCCGGTTGATCCTCAATAACTGGCTGTCCCTGACCGGTGGCCCGAACGGTATGGCAGCACCGTTGCCGACCTTCTTCGGCCTCGAGTTCGGTAAACGAGCCAAGGAGGGGGGCGTTCCGTTCCATGAATTTTTCGGCATCGCCTATAACCCGGACGTGAAGTACTACTTCATTTATGCGGTGTTGTTCCTGGTGGTACTGGCCGTGCTGTACGTCAAGCATCGCTTGACCCGTATGCCGGTCGGCCGCGCCTGGGAAGCCTTGCGCGAAGACGAAATCGCTTGCCGCTCCATGGGCCTGAACCACGTACTGGTCAAGCTTTCGGCGTTCACCATCGGCGCATCGACGGCCGGCCTGGCCGGAGTGTTCTTCGCCACCTATCAAGGCTTCGTCAACCCGACCTCATTCACCTTCTTCGAATCGGCACTGATCCTCGCCATCGTGGTACTCGGCGGCATGGGCTCGACCATCGGTGTGGTCATCGCCGCATTCGTGCTGACCGTGGCTCCTGAACTGCTGCGCGGCTTCGCCGAATACCGCGTACTGCTGTTCGGCATCCTGATGGTGTTGATGATGATCTGGCGACCGCGCGGCCTGATTCGGATCAGTCGTACCGGTGTGACCCCGCGTAAAGGTGCCATAGCGTATGAAAGAGGGCAGCGCCATGAGTGAAGTCGTGCTCCAAGTCGAGAAACTGATGATGCACTTCGGCGGCATCAAGGCGTTGAGCGATGTCAGCCTGAAGGTGCACCGCAACTCGATCTTCGCCCTGATCGGCCCCAACGGTGCCGGCAAGACCACCGTATTCAACTGCCTGACCGGCTTCTACAAGGCCTCCGGCGGCAAGATCGAACTCAATATTCGTGGCGAGCGAACCAACGTGATCCAGCTGCTGGGCGAATCGTTCAAGCCCATCGATTTCGTTTCACCGAAGAGCTTCATCGGCCGGCTCCACTACAAGATGTTCGGTGGTACCCACCTGGTGAACCGTGCAGGCCTGGCGCGCACCTTCCAGAACATTCGCCTGTTCAAGGAAATGTCGGTGCTCGAAAACCTGCTGGTCGCCCAGCACATGTGGGTCAACCGCAACCTGCTGGCCGGTATCCTCAACACCAAGGGTTACCGCAAGGCCGAAAGCGATGCACTGGACCACGCGTTCTACTGGCTGGAAGTAGTGGACCTGGTGGACTGCGCCAACCGTCTGGCCGGTGAGCTGTCTTACGGGCAACAACGCCGCCTGGAAATCGCGCGGGCCATGTGTACCCGGCCGCAGATCATCTGCCTCGACGAACCGGCCGCCGGCCTCAACCCTCAGGAAACCGAAGCGCTGAGCGCGATGATCCGGCTGCTGCGCGACGAGCACGATCTGACCGTGGTGCTGATCGAACACGATATGGGCATGGTCATGAGCATTTCCGATCACATCGTGGTGCTGGACCACGGCATCGTCATCGCCGAAGGCGGGCCTGAGGCCATTCGCAATGATCCAAAAGTGATTGCCGCCTACCTGGGCGCCGACGAAGAGGAGGTGGTATGACTCAACCCATCCTCGAGCTCAAGGAACTGGACGTGTTTTACGGGCCGATCCAGGCTCTGAAGAAAGTCTCGCTGCACATCGACGAAGGTGAAACCGTCAGCCTGATCGGCTCCAACGGCGCCGGCAAATCGACCCTGCTGATGTCGATTTTCGGTCAACCGCGGGCGGCAGGCGGGGCGATCGTCTATCAAGGGGTGGACATCACCCACAAGTCGTCCCATTACATCGCCTCCCACGGTATTGCCCAATCGCCGGAAGGTCGGCGGGTATTCCCCGACATGACAGTCGAGGAAAACCTGCTGATGGGCACCATCCCGATCGGCGACAAGTACGCCACCGAGGACATGCAGCGCATGTTCGAGCTGTTCCCCCGGCTCAAGGAGCGGCGCACCCAGCGGGCCATGACCATGTCCGGTGGCGAGCAGCAAATGCTTGCCATCGCCCGGGCGCTGATGAGCCGGCCGAAATTGCTGTTGCTCGATGAACCGAGCCTGGGGCTGGCGCCGATCGTGGTAAAGCAGATCTTCGCCACCCTGCGGGAGCTGGCGAAGACCGGCATGACCATCTTCCTGGTCGAGCAGAACGCCAACCATGCCCTCAGATTGTCGGATCGGGCCTATGTGATGGTCAACGGCGAGATCCGCATCACGGGCACCGGCAAGGAGCTGCTGGTCAACGAGGAGGTGCGTAACGCTTATCTCGGCGGGCACTGAGTTCTCTACTGTAACAAACAAGCCCCGACGAGTAATCGCCGGGGCTTTTTTACATCCCTGATACACCCCTGACCCCTGTGGGAGCGAGCTTGCTCGCGATAGTGTCATCACAGTCAAAGTTGAGCTCGATGACCCACCGCCATCGCGAGCAAGCTCGCTCCCACAGGTGTCTGCGGTGAGCTTTTTTGAAATTGTGGAAAACAATATTCACGACCTCTCAAAGCGCGACATAAAGCCGCTGCAAATAGTTGTTTCGTCACAGTTTTGACTTGTCCCCGTTTGCTGTGGAGCTGGCTGTGAATAACGTGGGAGTAGCTGGCTGAAAGCCTTTGAACACATGGCCTGTAGCGTAGTGGTTGTTTTTTGATCAGGCGTTTTTTCCGGGCCGGGGGCCGGCGTTGTCAACCTTTTTGTTAGCGGCAAAAACGAGTTGAAATGTGCACAGGCAGCCTGTGGATAAGTCTGTGGTTAAACTCTGGAAAGACCCCGCTGGAGGCCGTAGTTACTGGCTTGGCGCCATCGTCGGTTTCACCCCGGATCGTGCAAATTGCCTTGGGGCTGCACGGCAGGACGGCCAGGGTCAAGCAAAAAAATTTCAAAATGGCTCGCCAAGCCTTGTACACAGCGGGTTTCAGCTTTTTTACTTGCCCCCGGAATGTGTGGATGGGGCTGTGGATAAGGTGCGTGCACATCGCTGTAACCCGCAGCGGGTAAGGCGTTCGTCGTGTTGATCATTTTTTGCACAGAATCGCGATCCTCCTACCGTGCAATGGTTGCCGGTGAGAGCCGGGCGGGGCATGCTGCCAGCTGATTTTCTATCCCAATGGCTGCCCGTCGGCCGAAGTAAGGAGAACACGATGTCCAACACCCTGTTTATTACCGGCGCGACCTCCGGTTTTGGTGAAGCCTGTGCCCGTCGTTTTGCCGACGCCGGCTGGAAACTGGTGCTGACAGGTCGTCGTGAAGAGCGCCTCAATGCCCTGTGCGCCGAGCTGTCGAAGCAGACCGAGATCCATGGCCTGGTGCTCGACGTGCGTGATCGCAAGGCCATGGAGGAGGCGATAGCCAAGCTGCCGCCTTCGTTCGCCAAACTGCGCGGGTTGATCAACAACGCCGGCCTGGCCTTGGGCGTCGACCCGGCGCCCAAGTGCGACCTCGACGATTGGGACACCATGGTCGACACCAACATCAAAGGCTTGATGTACAGCACTCGCCTGCTGTTGCCGCGCCTGATCGCCCATGGTCGCGGTGCCGGCATCGTCAACCTCGGCTCTATTGCCGGCAACTATCCGTACCCGGGCAGCCACGTGTATGGTGCGAGCAAGGCGTTCGTCAAACAGTTCTCCCTGAACCTGCGCTGCGACCTGCAAGGCACCGGCGTGCGGGTCAGCAATATCGAGCCGGGTCTGTGTGAGAGCGAGTTCTCACTGGTGCGTTTCGCCGGTGACCAGGAGCGTTACAACGCAACCTACGCCGGTGCCGAACCGATCCAGCCGCAAGATATCGCCGATACGATCTTTTGGGTGCTCAACGCCCCGGCGCACATCAACATCAACAGCCTGGAGCTGATGCCGGTGAGCCAGACCTGGAGCGGGTTTGCCATTGAGCGTAATGCTGACAAGGCGTAAGACCGTGTAACGGCCATTCGCGAGCAAGTCGAATCGTCGCACCGCCGCTCCCACAGGTTTTGTGCCGGTTCACGATAATGTGAACGACGCAAACCCAGTGGGAGCGTGGCTTGCCCGCGAAGACAATTTCCCGGTCAACGCAGATAGTCGGCCAGCCCGCGATAGCAGGTCGCCAGGTGATAAGGCGTAGTCGAAGGCATGTCCTGACGACTCACTTCACCCTGCTCATCCCGACACTCATACCAGCCGCCTGCATGCAGATGGCGCTGCTGCAATGCCTGTAACTGCTGTAGCACCGCGTTCTCGCTGTCGGGGCGCAAGGTCAGGGCGCGCAGGTATTCAGCCTGAGCCCAGATGCGTTGGGTGGCATCCTTGGAAAGACCCTCCAGATTGAGCATCGCCCGTACTGCGCCGGTCTGTTGATCGACGCCCAGTTGCTCGGTGAACGCGAAGGCGCGCTCCAGTGACGTGTGCAATGCCGAACCGCGCAGTAATGGCGAAGACTCCAGCAGGAAATACCACTCGAACTGATGCCCCGGTTCAAACCAGTTATCCACAGCCCCCAGCGGTTTTTCCATCAACACATCGTGTTGCGGATCGATAAAACGCTCGTGCATGGCTGTACATAAATCGACGAGCGCGCCTTGCACTGCATGGTCTTCGCGCACAGACAGCGTGGCGAGGAAGGCTTCGGCCAGGTGCATCAGAGGATTCTGCAGCGGTCCGGTGTCCAGCGATGACCAATCACGATCCAGGCTGGCTTCGTACAGGCCGTCACCTGTGGCGAAACGCTGCGCAATCACCTGCAGTGCCGCGTTGAGCACCGACTCAACCTGCGGTTCGCGAACCTTGTCCCAGTAATGGGCGCAGGCGAAGAGGATGAAGGCGTGGGTGTAGAGGTCTTTGCGCTGATCCAGCGGCGCTCCCTGCGGGTCGATGCTGTAGAACCAGCCACCGTGTTCGGCATCGTGAAAATGCTGCTGCAAGGAGTGGAACAACGCCGCGGCGCGCTCTTCAGCGCCTGACACTTGGCCGATCAGGCTTGAGAACAGATACAACTGCCGCGCACAAGCCATGGCGCGGTAGCGCTGTGGTGACAGAGGTTGATGCCCGGCATCCAGCGCCTCATAGGGCAACGCCATGTCGGCATTCCAGCCGGGGCCTAGCCAGAGTGGCACGATCACGTCCTGGAAATGCTCTTGCACGGATGCAAACAAAGCGGTCAATTCAGGCTGGGAGGCGGAGCGGGAAACTGGCGGCATTGGCTGGCGTCGTCACGGCAGGGTTGATTGCGCGACATGTTAGCAGAGAGGTCGGCCCGAGCGATGCGGTGTCTGTCAGACCGCCTTCGCGGGCAAGCCCGCTCCCACAATTGTCCTGCGTACACCGGTCCACTGTGGGAGCGGGCTTGCTCGCGAAGAGGCCATCACAGTCGATAAAAATATCAGCCCGTCAGCAACCAGGCCCCCGTCACCGCCGAACCCGCACCCGCCAGCCGAATCAATGGTGCGGCCGCTTGAGGTAGCCCTCGAACCACCGCATAGCCCGCCGCATGCAACGCCGCCGTCGCCACCACAAATCCTGCCGCATACGCCCAAGGACTCGACATGTCCGGCAACTCCAGCCCATGCGCCACACCATGGAACAGCGCGAACAACGCTGTAGCGCCAACCGCCAGGCTCAGCGGTGGCCGTACCGCCAGCGCTACCGCCAGCCCCAGCGCCAGCACCGATGCGGCAATCCCGCTTTCCAGCGCCGGCAGGTCAAGCCCTTCAAAGCCCAACAGTCCGCCAATCAGCATGGTGCCGACGAAGGTGCACGGCAACGCCCACCGCGCGGCGCCTTTCTGCTGCGCAGCCCACAGCCCGACTGCAACCATCGCCAGCAAGTGATCGAGGCCGCCGATCGGATGACTGATGCCAGCGATCAAACCGTTATCGCCATGACCCGGGTGGGCGAAGGCGACGGCCGGGGTAAGCAACAGGGCCATGGCGCCCAGAATGCGTTTAAGTGTCATGGATAAGCTTCCTTGTTGATAACAGTTGAGCGAGGTCAGACCGCGGTCAGCAGGCCCTGGCGTTCGATGAAGGCGATGATTTCCTCCAGTCCCAAGCCGGTTTTCTGGTTGCTGAACACAAACGGTTTGCCGTTACGCATGCGTTTGGTGTCGCTATCCATCATTTCCAGCGACGCTCCTACCAGCGGCGCGAGATCGATCTTATTGATCACCAGCAGATCTGATTTGCAGATCCCCGGCCCGCCCTTGCGCGGTAGCTTGTCGCCAGCCGACACGTCGATTACGTAGAGGGTCAAGTCGGACAGTTCCGGGCTGAACGTCGCCGAGAGGTTATCGCCACCGGACTCCACCAGAATCAGGTCGAGCCCCGGAAAGCGGCGGTTCAGTTGATCCACGGCTTCGAGGTTGATCGAGGCGTCTTCGCGGATTGCCGTGTGCGGGCAGCCGCCGGTTTCCACACCGATGATCCGCTCGGGCGCCAGGGCTTCGTTACGCACCAGAAAGTCGGCGTCTTCGCGGGTATAGATGTCGTTGGTCACGACGGCGAGGTTGTAGCGGTCGCGCAGGGCCAGGCACAGGGCCAGGGTCAGTGCGGTTTTACCGGAACCGACCGGGCCGCCAATGCCGACGCGCAGAGGTTGTGTGTTCATGTGATTCTCCAAATTAAAAGGCCCTAGGAACGGAACAGACGGCTGTACTGGCGCTCATGGGCCATGCACGCCAGCGACAGGCCGAAAGCGGCGCTGCCATAGTGTTCGGGGTTGATTCGGGTGGCGTCTTGCTGGGCCTGTTGCAGCAGTGGCAACAGTTCGCTAGTCAGGCGTTGCGCGGCTTGCTGGCCCAGGGGCAGGGTTTTCATCAACACGGCCAGTTGGTTTTCCAGCCAGCTCCAGAGCCATGCCGCCAGCGCGTCCTGCGCACTGATGTGCCACGCGCGAGCGGCCAGCGCCCAACCGAGGGCCAGGTGCGGTTCCGGGTGTTGTTCGAGGAAGGCGCGGGCCGAGGCATCCAGTTCCGGCAAACCATTGAGCAGTTGCTGCAGGGAATAGCCCATTTGCCGGCTTTCCTGGTGCAGCTCGCGGGTTTCCCGGCTCGCGCGATGCTCCTCACAACGCTGTAGCAGTTCGGCCCAGTTTTCCTCGGCCGCGGCCGTGCAATGGGCGAGCAGCAGCGGTGCTTCGAAGCGTGCCAGGTTCAGCAGCAATTGATCGCTGATCCAGCGTCGCGCACTGTCGGGATTATTCACACGGCCGTTATCCACCGCCATTTCCAGGCCTTGGGAATAGCTGTAGCCACCAATCGGCAATTGCGGACTGGCCAGACGCAGCAGCGCCCAGGCTGGATTCATAAACGTACGCCGAACTGGTGCAGTTTCGGTGGGTAGTTGAAATCTTCGTCGCCATGGCGTGAATGGTGATGGCCACCGCCGTAGGCACCGTGCTCCGGCTGAAACGGCGCTTCGCTGTCCTCGACCCTGGCCCCCAGTTGTTCGAGCATGGCCTTGAGCACATAGTCATCGAGCAGACGCAGCCAGCCATCCCCGACTTGCAGGGCCACGTGGCGGTTTCCCAGGTGATAGGCGGCGCGGGTCAGTTCGAAGGCATTGGCGCAGGTGACGTGCAGTAATTGTTCGGCTCGGGCACGGACGAGCACAATACGACCGTCTTCGGCCTGCAGACATTCGCCGTCATACAGTGGCGGTTGACCGCGCTCCAAAAATAATCCGACGTCTTCACCGTCGGCACTGAAACAGCGCAACCGGCTTTTGCTCCGGGCTTCGAAGGTCAGGTGCAATTCGGCGGCCCAGACGGGTTGAGAGTCGATTCTGCGATGAATCACCAGCATCGGAAGGCTTCCAGCAATGAACAATGGTCAGGCTAGAGCAAGGGGCTTGCCAATAGAGCGATGTGTAGGAAATAGGCCTCGAAGTCTGTAAGACGTATCGATGCGAAGCAGAAAGCTGAATTAATTTGGTGCAAGAGCGAGTGCGGCGCACCAATTTGCGACGCACACAAAAAGATCGTCCGTACGCGGCCGGATCTACTCGGTACTTCCGAGCCCTTGCCAATGCTTCAACCCGATAAAGATGAACCGCAGCTGCTGGGTAATCTTCGCCTGCGGCGTCAGATGTTCGGGCAGCGCCTGCGCCGGCGGATCAATGATGTCGGGCAAGGTCGCAAACACGCTCTTGACGATCAGATCGGCCATCACACCGAGAGCGGCGATATCGAGGTGTTGCAGTTTCGGCATCAGCGACAGATCAGCCGCCAGGTCCGAGCTGATGTCTTCGCGCAAACGACCGATGGCCAGGCGCACCGGCAGCGAGCCACCGTATTGCTCGCGGGCCAGAAACAGAAATTGCGAACGGTTGGCCGAGACCACGTCGAGAAAGATTCGCACAGAAGCGTCGATGATGCCGCCCATGACGAACTCGTTGTGGCGCACCAGGCGGATGGTTTCGCGGAAGGTCTGACCGACTTCGCTGACCAGCACCAGGCCCAGTTCATCCATATCGGCGAAATGCCGATAGAAGCCGGTAGGAACGATGCCGGCGGTCCTCGCCACTTCGCGCAGGCTCAGGCTGCCGAATCCTCGGCCGCATTCCATCAAGTAGCGGGCAGCGTCCATCAGGGCATTGCGGGTCTGTTGTTTCTGTTCGGCGCGGGGCAGCATCGCAAGGGTGTTTTTCTGGAGAGGGACAGCGACGCACTCTAGCAAATCGGCTTTGCCGTCGTCGAACGTCTATCGGGGGATCTTGCGGGGAAGTACGGCGCGTATAAAGAGAAACGCCATAAAGTCAAAAGCCCAATCCGAGGATTGGGCTTTTTTTCGGGGCCGCCATGGGCTTAGCTCAAGGCGCTGTTGCGTTCGATGACGCGATCACCACCACCTTCAGCCAGGGTTTGGCCTTGTGGGGTGCGGTCGGAACCGTCAGCGGCCAGGGTTTGGCCTTGTGGGGTGCGGTCGGAACCGTCAGCGGCCAGGGTTTGGCCTTGTGGGGTGCGGTCGGAACCGTCAGCGGCCAGGGTTTGGCCTTGTGGGGTGCGGTCGGAACCGTCAGCGGCCAGGGTTTGACCTTGGGGTGTGCGGTCCGAGCCATCTTGAGTGATCAAGCCTTTTTCCTTCAGGCGATCATTGCCACCTTCGGCGACGGTTTGGCTGAATACCGAGTGGCTGGATTTCACTTGCGGAGTCGCCTGGTCAGCAGCCGGCAGGGCAAAAGCAGTGCTGGCCAGCATTGAGAGGGTAAGGCTAAGCAGTAATTGGCGTTTCATGATTGGGTGCTCCGTAGGAGGGCGATAAAGTGGGTACGAGGGCAATGCTACTCTCGATAAGTCGATATAAAAGTTCATAAACGCAATGGTAATAATCAACGGAATTGATTGTTCGCTGAAAAGGCTCTAGAACGGGTGTTTCCGAAGGGCGGTTTTGCACAGATGTGGGTATTTTCGACTCACTTGCGCCGCACGAAAGTGCGGGGGACGGTAACGCTGCAGAGGTGGGTAAGCCCGCGAGCGAGCAGCCATTTGTGTGCGCATCAGTCTTTCTATTAAACCTGCGGCCAATTTTTCAGTCGTAGATTTCATGGCAGGCCGGTTCTGGCCTAACGTTTCACACGTGCGTCGCAGTCAGGGCGCTCAGTCGTATCAGGAGCTCTGAGCAATGACGCGCACTCGTAAAATTCTTCTCTGGACGGTCGCCAGCCTGGTTGTCCTGCTGGCCGTACTGATTCTGGTCATCGCGTTCTTCGATTGGAACCGGATCAAACCGCCACTCAATGCCAAAGTGTCTGAAGAGCTGCACCGCCCGTTCGCCATCAATGGCAACCTGGCGGTCATCTGGCAGCGCGAACCCGACGAAGGTGGCTGGCGGGCCTGGGTGCCCTGGCCGCATGTGGTGGCCGAGGACCTGAGCCTGGGCAACCCGGACTGGTCGAAGCAGCCGCAGATGGTCACCCTCAAACGCGTCGAATTGCGCATTTCACCCTTGGCCTTACTGGCCCAACGCGTGGTGATTCCGCGCATCGACCTCACCGAACCCAATGCCGGCCTGCAACGTCTGGCTGATGGTCGCGCCAACTGGACATTCAAGTTCGATCCCAAGGATCCGGACGCCAAACCTTCGAACTGGGTGGTGGATATTGGCGCGATCGGCTTCGACAAGGTCCACGTCACCCTCGACGATCAGAGCCTGAAGACTCAGCTCGACCTGATCATCGACCCGCTGGGCAAACCGATTCCGTTCAGCGATATCGTCGGTGAACAAGCGGCGAAAACCGCGCAGGAGAAGGGCGCCGCGCCCCAGGATTACGCGTTCGCACTGAAGGTCAAAGGCCAATACCACAACCAGAGACTGGCAGGCGACGGCAAGATTGGCGGCCTGCTGGCCTTGCAAGATGTGGCGAGGCCGTTTCCGCTCCAGGCCCGGGTCAAGATTGCCGACACCAGTGTCGAGCTGGCCGGCACCCTGACCGATCCGCTGAACCTGGGTGCTCTGGACTTACAGCTGAAACTGGCCGGTACCAGCCTCGGTAACCTGTATCCATTGACCGGCGTGACCCTGCCGGATACGCCACCCTATGCCACCGACGGTCATTTGATCGCCAAGCTGCATGAGCCCGGTGGCGCAGTGTTCCGCTACGAGGCGTTCAACGGCAAAATCGGCGCGAGCGACATCCAAGGCAGCCTGGCCTACGTCGCCAGCCAGCCACGGCCGAAACTCAGTGGTTCGCTGGTGTCCAATCAATTGCTGTTTGCCGACCTGGCGCCATTGATCGGCGCCGACTCCAACGCCAAGCAAAAAGCCCGTGGCGGCGAGAGCAAGCAACCGGCGGATAAAGTGTTGCCAGTCGAGGAGTTCAAGACCGAGCGCTGGCGCGACATGGATGCCGACGTCGAATTCACCGGCAAGCGCATCGTCCACAGCGAAAGACTGCCGTTCAACGACCTCTATACCCATCTGGTACTCACTGACGGTGTGCTCAGCCTGGAGCCGCTGCGCTTTGGTATCGCGGGTGGCAAGCTGGATGCGCAGATTCGCCTGAACGGTCACACCGAGCCGTTGGAAGGCCGGGCGCAGCTCACTGCTCGTGGATTCAAGCTCAAGCAGTTGTTCCCGACGTTCGAACCGATGAAAACCAGTTTCGGTGAGCTCAATGGCGACGCTGACATCACCGGGCGTGGCAACTCGGTGGCCAAATTGCTGGGCAGCGCCAACGGCAACCTGAAGATGCTGATCAACGATGGCGCCATCAGCCGCGAGTTGATGGAGCTGGCAGGGCTGAACGTCGGTAACTACGTGGTCGGCAAGATCTTTGGCGACAAGGAAGTGAAGATCAACTGCGCGGCGGCCGACTTCGACATCAAGACGGGCCTGGCAACCACTCGGCTGTTCGTCTTCGATACCGAGAACGCGATCATCTATATCGATGGCACGGCGAATATGGCGACTGAGCAACTGGACCTGACCATCTCCCCGGAATCCAAGGGCTGGCGTTTGATCTCGTTGCGTTCTCCGCTATACGTGCGGGGCAAGTTCATCAAGCCCGATGCCGGTGTAAAACCCGTGCCGCTGTTACTGCGTGGCGCCGGGATGGTTGCGCTGGGTGTCATTGCCGCGCCAGCGGCGGGACTGCTGGCATTGATAGCACCGAGTGGAGGCGAGCCTAACCAGTGCGCACCGTTGCTGGAGCAGATGAAGGCGGGCAAGGTGCCGAAGACAGTCAAGGGGTAAGCAGGCTCTGTAGCCTGTCTGTTGTTCGCAACAGACAGGCTGCGTCTTGGGCCTATATGCGGATTTTCGAACGTCGATAGAATCAGTCCTTGTTACGGCTTCGTTCATAAGTTTGTTTGACGTTAATCTATGGCCTGGCGTTCAGGTAATAATGTGTCACGCATGAAGTTTGGTAAGTAAAATGCAGACTGGTAAATTGCCATTGTCAGCCGGATGGCTGGTCTCAAAATACCCCATATGGATTTGGAGTTTTATATGAACATTTTAGTACCGAGCATCGCAGAAAGCCGAGCTTTTTTTGGTGACACGCAACTCTCGCCTTTAGTTGCCAAATTTTCTGGCATCAGGTCCTTCGCTGGATTAAATGAGTTGGCGGCTGCTAAGTCTGACCTGCTGCTGGGCGAGAGTGTACCGACCGCAATCGGCTTTACCGATAATATCGATGAAGACAAAAAACAAGCGGCGGCGGACAGCATTCATTTTGCCGAACGCTACGCTGATACCTATTCGGATAAGGACAATAAACCGATTGAGTGGCATGGGAAGTACGCTGAAGCGCTGAAACATTGTGGCTGGTCATTGACTAACCATAAATACCAGGATCAGGTGAGCAAGCAAACAGCCGTCACAATGGATTCCATTGTACTGGATATCGTCAAGGCAACTGCCGGCAGGAATGCCCCAGCGCTCACGAGTTTGTTGAAGGGTGCCTTCGATAAAATTCAAAGCGACGAGGAGCTTCTTACACTTTTCGATAACAATAGTTCAAAAGGTAAGGACAAAGATTTCAGGCTAATACCCTGCTTGCAAACGCCTGGAGGTACGGCAATAGCCACGCTTGTTGCCTTTGATTGTGAGCTTTCAACGTCGCAAGGTGGTGCCTGGTTTTGGAAATGGAAGTTAAGTAATGTGAGAATGAAGCGAGTGGCGTCTGTAATGGAGCTTAATATGGCCCAGCATGAGCGCAGGCGAGATCAGATTATTGAACTTCTGGATGAGAATTCGGATGATTTTTTCAAAGGCGTTAAATTGAAATAATTCTGTTGCTAATCGGGATGAGCGGTTAGCCTCCCGATTTTGAACTGTTCGAGAAGGATAGTAGTATGGATAAGGACATCGCTTTATCAGTGGCAGGAAATTTATCTTCCATTTCAGCTGGTCTCGCTGAAGTATGGAGAGAAGGAGTAATTAATTCATTGTTGTTTGCACGATTGTATGCAGATTCGAATGTTGAGAGGTTTGCCCAGCCGCAACAGTGGTATAAATATCACGCCGAAGCGATGAGCAAGTCGAAGTGGGAAGTTGGAAGTCACAGGTTTTCCAGTTTTGAACCGGGCGAAAATTCTTCCTTTGTGTTAAAGCATCTTATTCAAGGCAGGTTTGGTTTTGACTCGGCTCAGGCGAAACAATACGAGCGGCTGATGTACTGTATTCAGCAAGACTCTGCCGCAGAGGTAATCGCCTCATCTGCTGGAGGGCATGCGCTAGTCTACCAAAGCGAGGGCCAAACCTCTACGGTTTCGACTATCGCTCTGCAAGTCAGCTTAGTGGTGCGAGGCCCCGCTTTATACACTGGATTTGTCTACTTCAAGACTGGTCAAGCGGTTAGTAATAATCTGTTCATCCAAGAGTTTAAAAGTGAGCTGGTTTTGGGTGAGGTCATTATTGGAGTCACAAAGCTTGTGCTGAATAAAGCAAGCTATGAAAGAGCCCGGATGCGAGAGAAAATTCTTGCCAGTCTTCCCGAAGTTACGGCTCCGCTAGTTCTTGATCTCACTCCTGAATGCGATGCCCATTGCAGTAGTTGAACTCGTACGTCATCGTTGTGGTGCGGGGCATGATTATCATCTTGGGAAGTCCATAGTGCTGGATTGTTCCAAAGGCCTGTTCGCGCTTTTTCAAGGCGAAAAGGCCTCACCGAAAACTATAATTTTTTCAAAATATCCACCATATTATCCGCATGCTCTTTTCCTGAGCCAGAATATTCTCAAGGATGCGCCGGGTCGTAGGGTCTTGTTCGCCAATGTACTGAATGATTTCGCGGTATCTGTCGATGGCGATACGCTCGGCGTTCGTAGCGCAACACGCAGACCAGCTCGGTGGCCAGCGATTCGTTGAGCAGGCGTAGCATTTCTTCGCGGTCGGCGCTGTAGCTTTCGGTCACTGCGTCGTTTTCGAGCAAAAATCGAAGCAGGGCGGATGTATTGGATCGCGCCTTGCGTCATCTCACCGATCACAGGGATGTTTGCCCATGTCGCAAGGTGCTGCCACGCGCTATCCGTTGGTCCTGGTTCCGGGAATGCTCGGGTTTATCCGTCTGCTGCTCTATCCATACTGGTACGGGATTGTTTCGGCGCTGCGGCGGGAGGGGGCAACGGTGATTGCGGTGCAGGTCTCGCCGCTCAACTCAACCGAGGTGCGCGGTGAACAACTGCTGGCGCGGATCGAGGAGATTGTGCGGGAAACCGGGGCCGAGAAAGTCAACCTGATCGGCCATAGCCAGGGCTCGCTCACCGCCCGTTATGCCGCCGCCAAACGCCCCGATCGGGTCGCCTCGGTCACGTCGGTGGCGGGGCCCAATCACGGTTCGGAGCTGGCGGATTACCTGCACAAGCATTACCCGGCAGACAGCGCCAAGGGTCGCCTGCTCGCCGTTTTGCTGCGACTGATCGGTGCGTTGATGAGCCTGCTGGAAACCGGCTACCGCGGGCCGAAGCTGCCCGTGGATATCCCGGCCTCGCATCAGTCGCTGACCACTGAAGGCGTGGCGCTGTTCAATCAACGTTATCCACAGGGGTTGCCGCTGACTTGGGGCGGGCAGGGGCCTGAAGAGGTCAACGGCGTGCGTTATTACTCCTGGTCCGGGACCTTGCAGCCGGGCAAGACCGATAGCGGACGCAATCTGTTTGACGGGACCAATCGAAGTTGCCGCTTGTTTGCCAGGACCTTCGTGCGCGAAGTCGGGCATTGCGACGGGATGGTCGGGCGTTACAGCTCGCATCTCGGGACAGTGATTGGTGATGAATACCCGTTGGATCACTTTGATATCGTCAATCAGTCGCTGGGACTGGTCGGAAAGGGTGCGCAGCCGGTACGGTTGTTTGTCGAGCATGCGGCGCGGTTGAAAGCGGCCGGGGTTTAGCAGGTCGACCGAGTCATCGTTCTTCGTCGGAACGCCGCCCGGAGCCGGCTCCCACAGGCAATGTATGGCGAATACAAAATCTGTGGGCAACCGAGACCAATGTGCGAGCCTGCTCGCGAATGACGTCAGGTCAGGCGGCGCAAGGCCTACGGCCCAACACGGTGGTCCAGCGCTCCGAAACAATCACCCCACCCAAGGTCAGTAACCCGCCCACCAGGTGATACATCGCCAATTGCTCGTGCAGCACCACCGCCGCAATCAGCGCCGTAATCAACGGCAGCAGGTTGAAAAACAGCGTGGTCCGGCTCGGCCCAAGGCGCACCACGGCCTGCATCCACGCCAGTGGCGCAATCATCGAGGCGAGCAGGCAGGCGTATAACACCAGCGGAATGTTCTGCAGAGTCAGACCGATTTTCGGCGAGGCGAGGAACAGCGGAAACAACACAAGCACTGCCACCAGTACCTGCAAATACAGCAACACCAGCGGCGGCAAGCGCAATTGCCACTTTTTCAGCAGGGTGCTGTAGACCGCATAGGCCAGGGTGGCGATCAGCATCATCGCGTCGCCCAGGTTGACCCCGTGCTCGAGCAATGCGCTGAGGCTGCCGGACGACACCACCACCAAAACCCCCGCAAACGACAGTACGGCACCGGCCAACGCACCCGCGGTCAGGCGCTGGCCGAGGCTGATGATCGCCATGGCCAGCGACATCAGAGGCATTAGCGACAGGATGATCCCCATGTTGGTGGCCGAGGTCATGCTCGCGGCGAAGTACGCCAGGCTCTGATAGACCGCCATGCCCAGCACGCCGAGGATGAAGATTTTGCCCAGGTTTGGACGGATCGCCGGCCAATGGGTGATCACCGGTTTAAGCATGAATGGCGTGAACAGGATCCCGGCCAGCAGCCAGCGGTAGAAGCCAATCTCGGCGGGGTAAATCGCTCCAGCCGACATTTTGGTGATCACGGTGTTGCCGGCCCAAATGAAAATGGCCAGCAGGGGATAAGCGTATTGCATTGGAAAAACCAGAATATTGATGAGGCGTGATTATCGCCTGTCTGGATGCAAGCCTATACGGCGATCCGGACAAATGTTTCAACGCCAGGCCGGACGCACACCGGAGCAGTATCGACGCAGCCATTTGGAGAGCCGATGAAGGTGTAACAAGTGTTGTCTACACTGCAGAACGAGGCCGCGCCCCTCGTTGCGGCAATAAGGAGAAAACTCCATGAAGATGTTGCATGTCCCTTTGTTGATGATCGGTGTACTGATGTGCGCCCAGGGTTTCGCCGCCACTGAGCAACAGAACAAGATGACCACCTGCAACGCCGACGCCACCGCAAAAAGCCTCAAGGGCGACGAGCGCAAGGCCTTCATGAGTACTTGCCTCAAAGCTGCGCCGGCAGCGGATGCCGCCAAACCCATGACTCCCCAGCAAGAAAAGATGAAAACCTGCAACGCCGATGCCGCGACTAAAGCCCTCAAGGGTGATGAGCGCAAGGCGTTCATGAGTGACTGTCTGAAGAAAAAATAAATATTCGGTTGGGATGTGCTGTCACCGGAACGCTGGCAGACTGCCAATCCTTTTACGCCGTTCGTTTTGAGGCTGTATGCCAACGTTTTCTCAACGCCAAGTCTTGCTGATAATCAGTTGGGTCATCATCTTTGGTGGTTTGCTGCTGGTGATCCCGTTGCGGCTGCTGCCCAGCCTGCTGGCCGGGCTGCTGGTGTTCGAACTGGTCAACATGCTCACCCCACAATTGCAGCGGCTGATCGAAGGCCGGCGTGCGCGCTGGCTGGCGGTGGCATTGCTCGGCACATTAGTGGTGAGTGTGCTGGCGTTGATCTTTGCCGGCGCCATCAGCTTTCTGCTGCACGAGGCGGAAAACCCCGGCGCTTCCCTCGACAAATTCATGGGCGTGGTCGACCGGGCGCGCGGGCAACTGCCGCCGTTCATCGACGCCTATCTGCCGGCCAGTGCCGCCGAATTTCGCGTGGCGATCGGCGAGTGGATGAGCAAGCACCTGAGTGACTTGCAACTGGTGGGCAAGGACGCGGCGCACATGTTCGTGACGCTGCTGATCGGCATGGTGCTGGGGGCGATCATTGCCTTGCAGCGGGTGCCGGATTTGACCAAGCGCAAGCCTCTGGCCGCCGCACTGTTCGATCGTCTGCACCTGCTGGTCCAGGCGTTTCGTAACATCGTGTTCGCCCAGATCAAGATTTCCCTGCTCAATACCTTCTTCACCGGGATTTTCCTGGCGGTGGTCCTGCCGATGTTCGGCATCAAGCTGCCGCTGACCAAGACCCTGATCGTGCTGACCTTCCTGCTCGGCTTGTTGCCGGTGATCGGCAACCTGATGTCCAATACCCTGATCACCATTGTCGGTTTGTCGCTATCGATCTGGGTGGCGGTGGCGGCGCTGGGTTACCTGATCGTTATCCACAAGCTCGAATACTTTCTCAATGCGCGCATCGTTGGCGGGCAGATCAGTGCCAAGTCGTGGGAGTTGCTCTTGGCAATGCTGGTGTTCGAGGCCGCGTTCGGCCTGCCGGGGGTGGTGGCGGGGCCGATTTATTATGCGTATCTGAAGAGCGAGTTGAAGCAGGTGGGGATGGTTTGATCCGGTAAGAATATGTGTTGCCTGAGCGGGCCCCTTCGCGAGCAAGCCCGCTCCCACATTTGACCGCATTCCATCTGGAAAATCCGGTCTAATGTGGGAGCGGGCTTGCCCGCGAAGGGCGCACTTCGGTTTCGGATCAATCCATCGTGCCGTAACGCTTCATCGCTTCAATCGCCAACCCGCTGCCGATGCTGCCAAAAATGTTCCCTTCCACATGCCGCGCATTCGGCAACATCGCCGAAACACTGTTGCGCAGCGCCGGAATCCCGCTCGAGCCACCGGTGAAGAACACCGTATCCACCTGATCGACCCGCACATTCGCATCGTTGAGCAACTGCGTGACGCTGTTGCGCACGCGCTCGAGCAGGTTGTCGATGGCTGATTCGAACAGTGCCCGGCTCAATTCCACGCTCAGTCCTGGCTCGATGCGGTCCAGCGGCACATGGCGGCTGTCGGCGTGGGTCAGCTGGATCTTGGTCTCTTCCACTTCCATGGCCAGCCAATGCCCGGCGCGCTGGTCGATCAGCTTGAACAGACGGTCGATGCCGCCGGTGTCTTCGATGTCGTAACGCATGCTGCCCAGGGCTCGCGTCGACTTCTGCGAGTACACCGAGTTGATGGTGTGCCAGGTCGCCAGGTTCATGTGGTGGCTGGTGGGCATGTAGGCGCCGCTCTTCATGCGACTGCCGTAGCCGAACAGCGGCATCAGGCCCTGCAGGCTCAATTGCTTGTCGAAATCGGTCCCGCCGATGTGCACACCGCCGGTGGCGAGGATGTCGTCGTGACGGTTGTCGTGGTTACGACGCTCGGGCGACAGGCGCACCAGCGAGAAGTCGGAGGTACCACCACCGATGTCGACGATCAGTACCAACTCTTCCTTTTCAATGGTCGACTCATAGTCGAACGCTGCGGCAATCGGCTCGTACTGGAACGACACGTCCTTGAAACCGATGGCGCGGGCCACATCCACCAAGGTGTTTTCCGCTTCCTGGTCGGCCATCTCATCGTCGTCGACGAAGAACACCGGACGCCCCAGCACCACTTCCTCGAACTCCCGACCGGCGGCCGTTTCTGCGCGCTTCTTCAATTGGCCGATGAACAGCCCGAGCAGGTCCTTGAACGGCATCGCGGTGCCGAGGACGCTGGTGTCGTGCTTGATCAGCTTGGAGCCCAGCAGGCTCTTGAGCGAGCGCATCAGCCGGCCTTCGTAGCCTTCCAGGTACTCGTGCAGCGCCAGCCGACCGTACACCGGGCGACGTTCTTCCATGTTGAAGAACACCACTGACGGCAAGGTGATCTTGTCGTCCTCCAGCGCGATCAGCGTTTCCATGCCGGGGCGCAGCCAGCCGACGGTGGAGTTGGACGTGCCGAAGTCGATACCACAGGCACGGGCTGGAGATGCGTTTTTCATGTCTTTCAGGTTCCGGTTAAAAAACGGCCGCGCAGTGTATGTCACCGCGGCACAGATTCGAAGGCCGACTATCCGCTAAATCTCAGCTATTAGCGCCTTGAAAGACTATCCTTTGCCCCAAACTTGTCTGCATTGGGCCTGGCAGCCACAGGACGGTCGCAAGAACCGCCCGCTGCTGCCGATAAACTTCTGATGCGCTGCCCGGTCACAACCTTGAGATCGGTCAAATCCTGTGCTGCAAATCAAGTGCATGCTCTGGCAGGTGGCGCGATATCGATAACGGATGGTGATTCCCTCGATGGACTTCAAAGACTATTACAAGATTCTCGGTGTGGAACCGACCGCGGACGATAAGACGATCAAGGCGGCTTATCGCAAGCTGGCGCGCAAATACCACCCCGATGTCAGCAAGGAAAAGGACGCCGAGGCCAAGTTCAAGGACGCGTCGGAAGCCTATGAGGCGCTGAAAAGCGCCGACAAACGCGCCGAATATGACGACTTGCGCAAATACGGCCAGCACGGCCAACCGTTCCAGGGCCCGCCGGGTTGGCAGGGACGTGGCGCGGGCGGTTTCGGTGGTGGTCAGGACACGGGCGATTTTTCGGACTTTTTCAGTTCGATTTTCGGCGGCCGTGGCCCTGGTTTCAGTGGTGGACAGTCGCGTCGCAGCACCGGACGTCGAGGGCAAGACGTGGAAATGGAATTATCGGTTTTTCTGGAAGAAACTCTCTCGAGCGAGTCGAAAAAGGTCACCTTCCAGGTGCCGCAGTACAACGCTGCGGGCCAGCATGTCAGCAATACCAGTAAAAGCCTGAACGTGAAAATCCCGGCCGGCGTGGCCGATGGCGAACGTATCCGCCTCAAGGGCCAGGGTGCACCGGGTGTCGGTGGCGGCGCCAATGGCGACTTGTATCTGATCATCCGTTTTGCGCCGCATCCGAAATACGACGTGGAAGGCGAAAACCTGATCATCACGCTGCCACTGGCACCGTGGGAGCTGGCGCTGGGCACTGAAGTGGCGGTGCCGACCCTGACCGGCAGGATCAACCTCAAGGTCCCGGCCGGCAGCCAGAACGGCCAGCGCATGCGCGCCAAGGGCCACGGCCTGATGAACAAGGCGGGCGAGCGCGGCTACCTGTTCGTGCAGCTCAAGGCGGTGATGCCGAAAACGGCGAGTGATGAGGTCAAGGCGCTGTGGCAGGAACTGGCCGGGAAAGCCGCGTTCAACCCTAGAGAACACTTCTGATCCCAGAAACGGAGTAGCCCGTCATGAGCACCCCCCTGACCGTTCACCTGGACCTGGCCGAATTCTGCGAGGCGACCGACCTGTCGGACGTCTACGTGATCGAAATCGTCGAACACGGCATCCTCGAACCTCAGGGTACGCAGCCCAAGGATTGGCGTTTCAACGACTATGAACTGGCCCTGGCCAAGCGTGCCGCCAAGCTGCGGCACGACCTGGAGCTGGAGTGGGAAGGTGTTGCCCTGGCGCTGGACCTGCTTGAAGAGGTCCAGCAGCTAAGGGCGGAGAACCGGATGCTCAAGCAGCGGTTGGGGCGGTTGGTGGTCGAGTAGCTCCACAAAGCCCTTGTTTCAGATCCGGCGGGGCAACACCACGGTAAACAGCGTGCCATCGGCCTCATTGGAGCTGACCTCGATCGTCCCGGTGTGGGCGTCGACCACTTCCTTGACGATAAACAGACCCAGACCGAGGCTGGTGGAGGGCTGGCCGAGTTCTTCGTCGGCACTGCGCACCAGTGGATCGAAAAGGGTGGCCATTGCATTCTCGGGAATCGGCGTGCCGTAGTTGCGCACCGTGAGGCGAACCCTGTCTGGCTCGCCACTGAGGGTGACGGTCACATCACGCTTGTTCAAACCATGCTGCAACGCATTGCCGATCAGGTTTTGCAGGAGTTGGTCCAGTCGCCCGGCATCCCAGACGCCTCGGGTGTCACCGGATATGTTCAGTGTCGGGTCGCACTCCGGGTTGCCGGCACAGGCCTCGGCAATCGCGGCATGGGCGGCGTCCGCCAGATCCATGGGGACAGGTTCGATCGGCAGGCTCTTGCCCAGGCGACTGCGCACCAGCTCCAGCAAATCGCCGACCATCACCGCCATATGCCGCGCGCCGCGCTTGATGTTGATCGCGCACGTCAGCGCATTGCCTTCGAGCGTCGCCTTGCGCAGCAGCAGTTCGGTGGACATGCTCACCGCTTGCAGCGGCGCACGCAGGTCATGGCCAAGGATCGCCAGAAAGATGTCCCGCGAATGATTGACCTGTTCGGCATAGGCCGCGGTGGACTCGGCAAGGGCTTCGTCGATGGCTTCGTTGAAGCGGATCATGTCCTGGAAATACGTCATGTCCGGTGATTCCAGGCTGTCGACCCACAGACGAATCACGCAGGCACGCAAATGGCGGAACTCGGACGTCATTTGCACCAGATCGAACCCGACGTTGTGACGCAGCTCCCCATGACAGGCCGCGGCCAGGTCCAGGCTCGGGGTTTTCTCCGGGCCTTGGCCTTTGGCTTTGGCCGCCTGTTCGCTGACGGTCTGTGCCTTGCGCATATCGGCTGAGGCGGCCAGCAGGATCGACTTGGCGTGATCGCGCAATGTGGTGCGGTCCAGAGAATCGTCGGCGCCGATGGCTTCGGCGAACTTTTCCCATTCGTCAACGATGCGATCTACGTGCTGCACGATGAATTCAGATAAACGCATGGCTGGGCGTCTGCATGGCAATGATAGCCAATGAGTGTGGCGCATCCTGGCGCCTTTGTCGTGTCCGTGCTGCAAACGCCGATGAAGAGGCACTGATGTGGCTGTAAGGTGTTATTCAGTTATTTTTTTATACGGTTAATTGAATGGATATGGCGGTTTGCTCAGGCATTTCGATGGATTTTTGATTTGTTGTTTTTGACCGGTAGTGAGTAAATTGAAAGCTCAATTGAATAGCATACGGATTATGCGAAATGTCTGACCCTCTAATGGAAAAAATTACAATTGATGAGCCTGGCGATCATGAGCAGGGCCGTCACTTCGATTTCATAAAAAGCACGATTCCCGAATGCCTTATCCAGGCGTCACCGCTACGGCGCAAGGTACTCAAGGCAACTAAACCCACCCTTCCACACTGGTATGAAAATAGTTCGACAGATCAGCGAAGTGTATTAAAGGCATTCATTGAAGCTGACTGTCATGCGCAAAATAAATGGGACAAGACGATTGCGGCCCTGGAAAGTGTCACCACTTATGCCAAGCCCCTGTTGATCAAGGCTTTGGCTGAGACGGGTATTGAACTGGATGTAGAAAAAACCTGGGTGCGACTTTATTATCCGATAGATTACAAGTTTTTCGGTATTCCGACCGGCGTGAGCACCGGTGATGTGCGCAGCAGAACCTTTTCGTTGCTGCAGGCTGCATTGCATAATTTCGAAAATGTCGAGGCCGGGGAGGGTTATTTTGACAGTGACTCTTCATTTATTACTGAACCCGATGTGCAGGGGCAATTTGAAGTTCTGAATCTCGCCCTGAAGATACCGCAGTTCGTGACAATCTGCCGCAACCTGGATATCGGCGGTCAGTATGAGAAATACATCAATGATTTTCTTAATGAGGGGGATGCCGCACATCAGCAGGCGTTAAGCCAGACGTTCATCGACAGTAAAAAAACCGCCATGAAGGCCGCCGCTTATGCAGCGCTCCTGAAAAGTGATATCGAACTCACACATTACGAAATGTTAGTCGAGCTGATCAATGAGCAGAACACCGTCAAGGATAAAAGCAGCCGACGAACGATCAGCTACAGTCCGCTTCGGTTGATGGGGTACGAAATCGCCGAATGTGCGGTGTTCTTTCCAACCCACGCCAATCGTTACGACGGCAGTTATGTCATTGCCTATATTCCGGACGATCCCGAGCACGCGATTAAAAAATACGCCTCGTTCGCTGACTTCGAAGAGCAACTGACTCATCAGCTGATGTACCGCCCACCGGGCAGCAGAATCGATAGCGCCAAGGACGCACTCACCGACTATCAACGCTTCTTCAGCCGGTTCATCAGCGAAAAGGACCGGGGCCGTTTTTTTCTTCGGTTTACCCAGAAGGTCCTGGACGCGCCGTCCGGCATTTACTGGAAAGACCAGGTGCGCGGTTACCTGAAGTACCTGAGTCCCGTTTCAAGACTGGTCGGTCCCATAGAGGATCGGCACTGGCGGCGAGACCCTCGGGAGAATATCGATCTGCACGCCGAGCTGTCGCTGAATTTCCAGTGGGTCGGCATGGCTGGCATCTGGACTGAAATGTTCGGTCAGAGATGTCGGCAAATGCGTGAGGATGCGCAGGTCCTTGCCGTTTCCACCGCCGCCGAGGATGCCATCACCCGCGAACGTCGGCTCTCCAATTTCCTGAATATCGGCATGTCTGTCGTCGGTATCGCCGCGTTCTTTGTGCCGCCGGTAGGCGCCGCCATGCTGTTGGTCACCGCGGATCAGTTGTTATTCGAGACCATCGAGGGAGTGCGGGAGTTGAGCCAGGGCGACAAGGAAGCGGGCTGGGCGCACATCACCGATGTGCTGGACAACCTGGCGACGATGGCGGCACTGGCGCCGGTGTTTCACTACACGGTTTCGCCATTTATCGAAGGCTTGAAGGCCGTCACCCTGCCCAGCGGCAAGACGCGGTTGTGGAAGCCCGATCTCAAACCCTACGAGCGAAACGTCAAGTTGCCAGCAAACGCCAAACCCGACAATTTGGGACTGCATCGATATGCCGGTGAGGATATTTTGCCGCTGGAGGGCAAGCATTACGTGTTGAAAAAGGACCCGGACTCCGCAAAATACCGGATCCAGCACCCTACCAGGGAGGACGCCTATCAACCGGAGTTGAACCATAACGGCAGCGGGGCCTGGAATCACGAGATGGACACGCCCCTGGCGTGGTCGAAACACACGGTGTTAAGGCGTCTGGGACCCTCGATGGATGCCTTCACCGAGAGTGAACGCGAACACATGCTCAGGGTCAGCGGCATACATGAGGACGCGCTGCGTCGAATGCACGTCGAGAATGAGCCGACGCCGCCACTGCTGGCGGACACCATCACGCGGTTTCAAGCCTATGCCGATGCCGGCGAAGTGGGGGCCCAGATTCGTCGCGGGCAACTGCAGAATGACCTTTGCGGTTATGCCGCTTCCTTGATGGTCGAGCTCCCCGGATGGCCTCGTACCAAAGCGATAGAGGCGTTCGAGGGCCCTGGTTTTAGCGGTAACTCCGTTCAATATGGTGATATCGCCGCACCGGCTTCGGACGTCATCAGGGTCAGCCGAGCCGAGCTTATGGCGGGGCAATTGCCGGAGCGTGTGCTGTCTTCCCTCAGCGAGCAGCAAATCAAAAGTCTGGTCGGCCAACCTGTTGCGCCGCACCAGCGAGCCCAGACCTTGCAGGCTCGACTGGCCGACCATGCGGATCGGGCCAGAGTGCGGATATTCCAAAGTTTGTCCAAGGAGCGGGAGGGGCTGGGAAATTCCCGGACTCAGCTGGTCCAGCGTAGCTTTTCCTCGGTGTCGACCAGGCTCGCAACCGAACTGTTGGATGATGCGACGCCCGACGAGCTGCGACAGATGAAAACCACCCGGCGCCTACCGTTGCGGTTGGCGCAAAAAGCTCGCCTGGCGCAGCAGGAGGTGCGCTTGTCGCGCGCTTATGAGGGGCTTTTCCTGGGGGCGCTGGCTGGGCCGGACACTGAAAGCCTGGTCCTGCATACGCTGGCAAAACGACTGGGCACGCCAGGCAATTTGCGCATCGAGGTCCGGGATGGCTCCTTCACCGCAGCGATACGAGCCAGCGTCGGCCCCGAAGATGCCCTTGAGCGCAAAGTGCTGGTTCGCAGCGGGGATGGGCAGTACGAAGCACGCGACGCCAGCGACAATCATTTACACGGAAGGGCTGACTTGTATGCCGCCCTTCAGCACGCCTTGCCGGATGCTCAACGTAGATCCCTGGGTTTGCCCCATGTGAGTCAGGGCGCCGATCTCGAGGCACTGATCCAGCAACACGCACTCGCGCGTGATGAACTGCGCTCGGTCCTGAATATGCAGGCGCAGCGTCAACCGTTCTTCAAGCCACTGACGCTGTTGCCCGACGGTCGGCGCGGCTACCCCTTGAGCGGTAGCCGTCAGAGTGCATGGGAGCAGCTTATCGAGGCGCGGATCAAAAAGCTCTACCCCGAGTTTACCCGTGAAGAGATCGATGAGTTCGTTGCGGCCCTGGATGCTCAAGACGGCTCGCCAGAGCGCAACATGGCGCGGCTCGAGCGAGAGTACGAGGAACTGAATAACTGCCTGCAAGAGTGGTTGAGGGCGCCGAACGTGTATTCTGGCGCAAGAGGCAGCCCGCAGTACAACAGGGAGTGGGGCGCGAGGATAAAAATCGCCAAAGCCCTCATGCAAGCCTGGCAAAGGACCGGACCAAAAGACTATGACGCCTACGGCAATTATTGCGGCCAGAGAATTTATCTGAGCGATACCTCGTTGCAGTACCAGCTACGCAGCTTGCCGGCGCTGGAAGCGAATTTCGATCATGTCACCCGGCTGGAATTGATTCGTTCGCAATTCAGCAATAGGGTCGAGGGATTTCTTGGACATTTTCGCCAGCTTCGTGCCCTGGATCTCTCCAGTAACCAGCTGACCCGCCTTCCCGCAGCGATCAGCGACATGCCGCATCTGATTGAATTGCACTTGAGCAACAACCAGATCAGGTTGACCGGGCCAGCCGTCGAAAACATCAAGAACCTGACCCGGTTAAAAATCCTCGGGATGGAAAACAATCCCCTGGGCTTACCGCCCGATATCAGCCGAATGCCTGACTTGCACATAGTGAATTTATCGAAAACCGGCCTCGCCACCTGGCCTACCGGGACCTTTTCCCTGCCCCGACCCCGGCATTTCGATTTGCGACTGGTCGATAACCCCATTACCCGGATGCCGGTGGTGGCCCCGGGCTCTGTCCGGGCTGAAATAGTGGCGCGAACACTGATCAATCGCGATCCGCAATGGCTTTCGTCAGAAAATCTCACAACGCTTAGAACCTATATTGAATCGGTAGGTCTCGATCCTGACCGGCGATCCCCCAATTCGGTAATCTCTGACAGCAGTTTCTGGATCGAGGCGTTGCCGGCGGAGCAACGAGCGACTCCGCAACTGCGGGCGTTGAAACGTGATCTCTGGGGGGCGGTGGCGGACGAGTTCGGCTCCGAGGCATTTTTTGCTGAAATCCAAAAACTGGCCAGTTCCGCGGACGCTTCTCCCGTATATAGAGCCGAGCTTGCCGGCAAGGTCTGGCGAATGCTGGAAGCGGCGACTGAAAGCGCCGAACTGCGTGAGAAGCTCTTCATGGATGCATTCGCGCCCTCCACCTGTGTCGATTCCAGCGCGCAGGTTTTTAACGCCATGGGCATCGAGGTAATGGTTCATGAGGCCTACGGCCTTGTCAGCAAGGGTTTGGTCGAATCGGAGCTGGTGAGTCTGGCCAGAGGCAAGTCCCGTCTGGATGAACTGGGCAAGATCGCCCAAGCGAGAGTCAAGGAGCTGCTGGAGCAAGGCCGGAAATTTCCTGAGTATGATCTCAACGGCGACCCGATCATTCAGATGGATGAGGAGGGGAACTATGTCAGGTCAATCGATGCAGTGGAAATTCATCTTGCCTATGTCACCAAGCTGGCCGAGCGCCTGGATTTGCCCTGGCAGTCACGCAGCATGAAGGTTGACGAGCCGGATGTTACGCTGCCGATGATAGAGGCCGCCTACAAGCGGGTACTCGCGCTTGAGGAAGGAGATCTTCTGAGAGATTCAATTATCGAGCAGGATTTCTGGAGCAGGTATATCCAGGGTGAGGGTGTCAACCGCAAAGCGTTCAACAGCTTCCGGCGCAGAATCGACGCTGTGTTAGACCTGCAAGTCGCACAAACACAATGGACGCAAACCACCGATCCATCAGCGCGTACCGGACTGCGCGAAAAGATCGTGACACTCGCGACACTGCTTGGCAAACAGCCGGACGATGTTGCTCCAGGTCGGGTGATGACTGATGATGAGTACAGCTCGGAGCTTGTTTTGATCGATACCGAAAAGAGCGACCTGCTGAAGAAACTGACCCGGGAAGCAATGGATAGCGCCAAGCTTCAACGCGTCGAAATTCCCTTTACGGTGCAGTCGGATAACCGGTGAACTGTCGTTGAATCCAAGGCCTGGGGGCGATTTTGCGCTCAGGCCTTTTCATGTTCGGCCATTCAGAACAGAAAATATCGCTGCGCCATCGGCAGCACATCCGCCGGTTCGCACCACAACAACTCACCATCGGCCTTGACTTGATAGGTCTGCGGATCGACGTCGATTTTCGGCAGGTAGTCGTTGTGAATCAGGTCGGTTTTTTGCACGTCCCGACAGCCTTTGACCACGGCGATTTTCTTCTTCAGGCCCAAGGCTTCCGGCAAGCCTGCCTCCTGCGCTGCCTGGCTGATAAACGTCAGGCTGGTGGCGTGCAGCGAGCCGCCGTAACTGGCGAACATCGGGCGGTAGTGCACCGGTTGTGGTGTCGGGATCGAGGCGTTGGCGTCGCCCATCAGGCTGGCCGCAATGGCACCGCCTTTGAGAATCAGCGTCGGTTTGACACCGAAAAATGCCGGGCGCCACAGTACCAGGTCCGCCCATTTACCGACTTCCACCGAACCCACTTCATGGCTGATGCCATGGGTGATCGCCGGGTTGATGGTGTACTTGGCGATGTAGCGTTTGGCGCGGAAGTTGTCGTTGCCTGCACCGTCGCCCGTCAGCGCGCCCCGCTGTTTTTTCATCTTGTCCGCGGTCTGCCAGGTGCGGGTGATGACTTCGCCGACCCGGCCCATGGCCTGGCTGTCGGAGCTGATCATCGAGAACGCGCCGAGGTCGTGCAGGATGTCTTCGGCGGCGATGGTCTCGCGGCGAATGCGGCTTTCGGCGAAGGCCACGTCCTCGGCGATGCTCGGGTCCAGGTGGTGGCAGACCATCAGCATGTCGAGGTGTTCGTCGATGGTGTTGCGGGTGAATGGCCGGGTCGGGTTGGTGGAGCTGGGCAGTACGTTGGGGAAGCCGCAGGCCTTGATGATGTCCGGCGCATGACCGCCGCCCGCGCCTTCGGTGTGGTAGGTGTGGATGGTGCGGCCCTTGAACGCGGCGAGGGTGGTTTCGACGAAGCCCGATTCGTTGAGAGTGTCGGTGTGGATCGCCACTTGCACGTCGTATTGATCGGCGACGTTCAGGCAGTTGTCGATGCTCGCCGGCGTGGTGCCCCAATCCTCATGCAACTTGAGGCCGATGGCGCCAGCCTTGACCTGTTCGATCAAGGGCTCGGGCAGGCTGGCGTTACCCTTGCCGGTGAAACCGATGTTCATCGCAAACGCGTCGGCCGCCTGGAGCATCCGTGCCAGGTGCCACGGTCCGGAGGTGCAGGTAGTGGCATTGGTCCCGGTGGCGGGGCCGGTGCCGCCGCCGATCATGGTGGTGACGCCACTCATCAGCGCTTCTTCGATCTGCTGCGGGCAGATGAAGTGGATATGGGTGTCGATGCCGCCGGCGGTAAGGATCATGCCTTCGCCGGCGATCACTTCGGTGCTGGCGCCGACCGCGATGGTGACGTTGGGCTGGATGTCCGGGTTGCCGGCTTTGCCGATGGCGGCAATGCGCCCGTCCTTGAGGCCGACGTCGGCCTTGACGATGCCCCAGTGGTCGATGATCAGCGCGTTGGTGATCAGGGTGTCGACCACTTCGGCGGCCAGTAACTGGCTTTGGCCCTGGCCGTCGCGGATGACTTTGCCGCCGCCGAATTTCACTTCTTCGCCGTAGGTGGTGAAGTCCTTTTCCACTTCGATCCACAGCTCGGTGTCGGCCAGACGGACCTTGTCACCGACGGTGGGGCCGAACATGTCGGCGTAGGCTTGTCTTGAGATTTTCATGCGCTTGCCTTGGGATTCAATTGGATGTGAAATCGCATTCGCGGGCAAGTCGGATCGCCGCACCGCTCGCTCCTACAGGATTTAGGTCGGTCGCCGGTATGGGGACGACGCCAAACTGTAGGAGCGAGCGGTGCGGCGATCCGACTTGCCCGCGAAGGGGCCGGTGTGGACAACCCATTACTTACAGGTCACCCATGATCCTGCCGGCAAACCCGAACACCCGGCGATGCCCGGCCAGGTCGACCAGCTCGACCTCGCGGCTCTGCCCCGGTTCGAAACGCACGGCGGTGCCGGCGGGGATATTCAGGCGCATGCCGCGGCTGGCGGCGCGGTCGAAGGTCAGGGCGTCGTTGGTTTCGAAAAAATGGTAATGCGAGCCGACCTGGATCGGCCGGTCACCGCTGTTGGCCACCTTCAGGCTGAGCGTGCGGCGGCCGACGTTGAGTTCGATGTCGCCGGGCTGGATCTGGTATTCACCGGGAATCATCAATGGGCCCCCTGGAGGATCTTGTAGTAGAGCGCGGTGGGTTTGTAGCGGCCGCTCGGGTCGCAGGCGTAGTCGGGGATTTCACCGGCGCGGGTGTATCCCAGGGCCTTGTAGAAATCCTCGGCGGGGGAGCCGGCTTCGGTGTCGAGGAAGAGCATGCCACGCTTGTGCTGGAGGGCGGCCGTTTCCAGTGCACTCATCAACTGCTGGCCCAGACCCCGGCGACGGGCATCTTCGCGCACCAGCAATTTCTGCACTTCGGCGCGATTCAGCCCGTTGGCTTTCTGGCACAGGGTCAGTTGCACGCTGGCCTGTACCTGTTCGTCCTTGACCACTACCCATAACAGCACGTTGCCTTTGTTCAGGTCCTCTTGAACCTCATCGAACCAGGCGCGTGCCTCATTGGCGTCCAGGTTGGCCATGAACCCGACGCTGGCGCCATAGCCCACGGCATCGAGCAGCAGATCAATCAAACCCTGGCGATAGTGCGCAAAGCTTTCAACGTTGACGCGGCGCAGTTGGGCGGCGTTCATCGAGCGTTACTCCTTGTTGGCGGCAGGCGGTTCTGCCCCAGGATTGAGGGTCAGCTGCATGAAGGTCAGGTCCAGCCAGCGACCGAACTTGGTCCCCACCTGGGGCATCTGCCCGTTGGTCACGAAACCGGCTCGTTCGTGTAAACGAATTGACGCGGCGTTTCCGCTTTCGATGGCGGCAACCATCACATGCTTGTCGCAGCCTTTGGCGCGCTCGATCAGCGCAGCCATCAATTGTGGGCCCAGGCCATTGCCGCGCTGATCGCTGCGTACATAGACGGAGTGCTCGACGGTGTGGCGGAATCCATCGAACGGCCGCCAGTCACCGAATGACGCGTAGCCCAGCACTGTGTGATCGCTGTCGACGATCACCAGAATCGGATAACCCTGGGCTTGCCGGGCTCTGAACCAGGCCTGGCGGTTGCCCAGGTCCACGACCTTCTCGTTCCAGATCGCCGTGGTATTGAGTACGGCATCGTTGTAGATATCGCGGATCGCCGGCAGATCGGCCTGCACTGCATCGCGGATGTGATAAGTCATGGCGCGGCCTCAGGCGATCGGTTGGTGAACGGTGACCAGTTTGGTGCCGTCGGGGAACGTCGCCTCGACCTGGATCTCCGGGATCATTTCCGCGATGCCTTCCATCACTTGTTCGCGGCTGAGCAGGGTGGTGCCGAAGTGCATCAGATCGGCCACGGTCTGGCCGTCACGGGCGCCTTCGAGCAACGCCGCGGAGATGTAGGCCATGGCTTCCGGGTAGTTGAGTTTCACGCCGCGAGCCAAACGCCGCTCGGCCACGAGGCCGGCGGTGAAAATCAGCAGCTTGTCTTTTTCGCGTGGGGTCAGGTCCATCGTTTGGAATCCATAATCGGCAGTTTAAAAGGTGTTCGAACGGTGCATTCGGGGTTCCTTTGTAGGAGCGAGGCTTGCCCGCGAAGGGGGCCTCAAGGCCGCCAACAGCTTCGCGGGCAAGCCTCGCTCCTACAGGGGATCGGTGTTCAGGTGCTCCATATTCGTGGTGGGACGGCTTCTCGGCCGAGCAACGCAGGCCTGAGCAACCGCCACAAATCAATCAACCACCCCCGCGCCAACAGCGCCTCACTGGCCAGGCATCGTGCAACGAGAAGCCCTGGCAACTGGGTCAGATCCCCCCGCACCTCATTGGGCAGCGAACGGCACCGCTCCAGCAATTGGCTATCGATGTCGCCGGTCACCAGCAGGGTCGCAAACACCGGCTGCCCATCCAGCCCAATGGGCGAATCGAGCAATCCATCCCCGCCGACAATGCGCTGACGTTCGTGCCAGAGCAACCGGCCGTCGCGACGGATATCGAGTTGCGCCTGAAAATGCCCGAAGTCGAAGCGCTCGCCGCTGGCCGGTCGCCCCAGCGCGACCACGTCCCAGTAAAACAACCGGGCATCGCCTTCAAGCTCGACGCAGGTGCTGAGTTCGGCCTGCGCAGCGCTGAAAATGATGGTCTCCTGCGGCAACCATTCCAGTGTCGCACCGCTCGCCACTTTCAAGGCCAGCTGCTGATAAGCGGGTCCGGCCGCGCGATACCATTTGGCCGCGCCAGGACTGGTGATTTGTGCCCAGGCATCGCGGCCGACGCTGGCCGAAATGTCCAGACGGTCACCGCCGGCGATCCCGCCCGGCGGGTGGACGATGATGTGCTGGCAGACGTGCGGTCCTTCGGCATACAGATGCTTCTGCACCCGCAGCGGGCCTTTGTGCCGACGCTGAACCGGGCGCGTGCTGTCGCCGAATCGGGCGTAGCCCAGTTCCAGCTCGGCGTGCCAGCTCGGGGTAAACGGGGCAGTGGGGGCAGGTAAAGTCATGGTTTCCAGTTATCGTCAGGACGCTGCAGATTAGATCGATGCCTCATATCGAAGCCTCATATCGTAGCCTTATATTGTGACGAGGCCCCGCACACCCTCAGCTTCCATATTTTCTCCACGGCCCTGCTGCACGATCTCGCCCCGGGACATCACCAGGTACTGATCCGCCAGCTCGGCGGCAAAGTCGTAGAACTGCTCCACCAGTAGAATCGCCATGTCACCACGGGCTGCAAGTTTCTTGATGACGGCACCGATCTCCTTGATCACCGAGGGCTGAATGCCTTCGGTGGGCTCGTCGAGAATCAGCAACCGTGGACGGCTGGCCAACGCCCGGCCAATCGCCAGTTGCTGCTGCTGGCCCCCGGACAAGTCACCGCCGCGCCGTTGCTTCATCTGTAGCAGTACCGGAAAAAGTTCGTAGATAAATGCCGGGACTTCCTTTGCTTCGGAACCGGGAAATCGCGAAAGGCCCATCAGCAGATTCTCTTCCACGGTCAGTCGGCCGAAGATTTCCCGACCCTGAGGTACATAAGCGATCCCCGCGTGAACCCGCTGGTGCGGCTTGAACGTGGTGATCGGTTTGCCTTCCCAGTTCACCGCGCCTTCCTTGGCCGGCAACAGGCCCATCAGGCACTTGAGCAGGGTGGTCTTGCCGACGCCGTTGCGCCCCAGCAGGCACGTGACCTCACCGACCTTCACCTCAAACGTCAGGCCCCGCAGGATGTGGCTACCGCCATAGTACTGGTGCAGCTTGTCGACTTGCAGCATGTCAAATTCTCCTCAATCCCTTGTAGGAGCGAGGCTTGCCCGCTAAGGGAACGCCGCGGTGCAACTGTTAGACCGCGTTATCGTTCTTCGCGGGCAAGCCTCGCTCCTACGGGAGCAAAAATCAGCGACCGAGATAAACCTCGATCACCCGCTCATTATCCTGCACCTGTTCCAGCGACCCTTCGGCCAGCACGCTGCCCTGGTGCAACACGGTGACGTGGTCGGCAATCGCCCCGACAAAGCCCATGTCATGCTCCACGACCATCAGCGAATGCTTGCCGGCCAGGCGCTTGAACAGTTCGGCGGTGAATTCGGTTTCGGCATCGGTCATGCCCGCCACCGGCTCATCGAGCAGCAGCAGTTGCGGGTCCTGCATCAGCAACATGCCGATCTCCAGAAACTGCTTCTGACCGTGGGACAACAAGCCCGCCGGGCGATTGACCGAGGTGGTCAGGCGAATGGTGTCCAGCACCTCGCTGATGCGATCTCTCTGTTCGCCACTCAGACGAGCGCGCAGGCTGGCCCAGACCGACTTGTCGGTTTTCTGCGCCAGCTCCAGATTCTCAAACACGCTCAAGGCTTCGAATACCGTCGGCTTCTGAAACTTGCGACCGATGCCGGCCTGGGCGATCTGCACTTCGCTCATCTGCGTCAGGTCCAGGGTTTCGCCGAACCAGGCCTTGCCGTGACTGGGCCGGGTCTTGCCGGTGATGACGTCCATCAGCGTGGTCTTGCCCGCGCCGTTGGGGCCGATGATGCAGCGCAGTTCACCGACGCCGATGTACAGGTTCAGATTGTTCAACGCCTTGAAACCATCGAAGCTGACGCTGATGTCTTCCAGGGTCAGGATGGTGCCGTGGCGGGTGTTCAGGCCGGGACCGACGCGTTGCCCGAGGCCGATGGCGTCGCGGCTGCTGCCCGCGTCCTTGTTGGGCTCCACCGGGAAAAAGGCCGGTTCGAGCATGAATTCAGCCGTCGCTGTCACTCTCATTGATCACCCCTTTTTTTCAGCAGACCGATCACACCCTTGGGCAGATACAAGGTCACGACGATGAACAGCGCGCCGAGGAAGAACAGCCAGTATTCGGGGAACGCCACGGTGAACCAGCTCTTCATGCCGTTGACCACACCCGCGCCGAGCAGCGGACCGATCAAGGTGCCGCGACCACCCAGTGCGACCCAGACGGCAGCCTCGATGGAGTTGGTCGGCGACATTTCACTGGGGTTGATGATGCCGACTTGCGGCACGTACAGCGCGCCGGCCAGGCCACACAGCACTGCGCTCAACACCCAGACAAACAGCTTGAAGCCACGCGGATCGTAACCGCAGAACATCAGGCGATTTTCCGCATCGCGCAGGGCGGTCAACACCCGGCCAAACTTGCTCCGGGCCAGACGCCAGCCGATAAACAGGCTCGCCACCAGTAACACCACCGTGGCGAAAAACAGCACCGCGCGCGTGCCGGGTTCAGTGATGCCGAAACCGAGAATGGTGCGGAAATTGGTGAAGCCGTTGTTGCCGCCGAACCCGGTTTCGTTGCGGAAAAAAAGCAACATTCCGGCGAAGGTCAGGGCCTGGGTCATGATCGAGAAATATACGCCCTTGATCCGCGAACGGAAGGCGAAGAAGCCGAACACCAACGCCAATAATCCCGGGGCCAGCACCACCAGGCACATCGACCAGAGGAAGCTGCCGGTACCGGTCCAGTACCACGGCAACTCGGTCCACGACAGGAAGGTCATGAACGCTGGCAAGCCATCCCCCGAGGCCTGGCGCATCAGGTACATGCCCATCGCGTAACCGCCGAGGGCGAAGAACAGGCCGTGACCCAGAGACAGCAGGCCGGCGTAACCCCAGACCAGGTCCAGCGCCAGGGCGACGATGGCATAGCACAGAATCTTGCCCACCAGCGTCAGGGTATAAGCCGAGACGTGAAACGCACTGTCCGGCGACAACAACGAAAGCAACGGCAACGTCAACAGCAAAACGAGGATCACCGCGCCGACAGCGATCGTGACTTTGGGGCCGGCCTTTTGCGTGGCCGTGAGCATCAGAGGTTGGTTCATCAGTCGATCACCCGTCCTTTCAGTGCGAAGAGGCCTTGCGGACGTTTCTGGATGAACAGAATGATCAGCGCGAGGATCAGGATTTTGCCGAGCACCGCACCGATCTGCGGTTCGAGAATCTTGTTGGCGATGCCCAGGCCGAAGGCGGCCAGCACACTGCCGGCCAGTTGGCCGACGCCGCCGAGTACCACCACCAGGAATGAGTCGATGATGTAGCTCTGACCGAGGTCCGGGCCAACGTTGCCGATCTGGCTGAGCGCCACACCGCCGAGGCCGGCAATGCCCGAGCCGAGTCCGAAGGCGAGCATGTCGACGCGCCCGGTGGGCACCCCGCAGCAGGCGGCCATGTTGCGGTTCTGGGTGACGGCGCGCACGTTCAAGCCGAGGCGCGTCCTGTTCAGCAGCAGCCAGGTCAGCACCACCACAAACAGGGCGAAGGCGATTATCACGATGCGGTTGTAGGGCAGCACCAGATTCGGCAGAACCTGAATCCCACCCGATAACCACGCCGGGTTGGCCACTTCGACGTTCTGCGCGCCGAACATCAGTCGCACCAGCTGGATCAGCATCAGGCTGATGCCCCAGGTGGCGAGCAGGGTTTCCAGCGGACGGCCATAGAGGTGGCGAATGACTGTGCGTTCCAGGGCCATGCCGATCGCGGCGGTGACGAAAAAAGCCACCGGCAAGGCGATCAATGGATAGAACTCGATGGCTTGCGGTGCGAAGCGCTGAAACATCAACTGCACCACGTAGGTCGAGTAGGCACCGAGCATCAGCATCTCGCCGTGGGCCATGTTGATCACGCCAAGCAGGCCAAAGGTGATCGCAAGACCGAGGGCCGCGAGCAGCAGAATCGAACCCAGCGACATGCCGCTGAAGGCTTGCCCAAGCATCTCGCCGATCAGCAGTTTGCGTTTGACCTGGGCGAGGCTGGTTTCGGCGGCGGTGCGTACCGTGGTATCGGCTTCCACACCGGGTTCGAGCAAGCCTTCGAGGCGGGTGCGGGCCAGCGGGTCACCGGTTTCACCCAGCAGCCGGACGGCGGCGAGGCGCACGGTCGGGTCGGTATCGACCAGTTGCAGATTGGCCAGGGCCAGGCTTAAAGCCGCGTGAACGCTTTCATCTTTTTCACCCGCCAGCTGCTGATCGAGGAATGCAAGCTGCGCAGGTTTGGCGCTTTTCTGCAATTGCTGCGCGGCGGCCAACCGGATTTTGGCGTCGGCGGCGAGCAATTGGTGACTGGCCAGCGCGGTGTCGATCAGACCTCGCAGGCGGTTGTTCAGGCGCAGGGTTTTGGTTTGGCCGTCGACGGTCAATTCACCTTGTTGCAGGGCGTTGATCAGTTCGACACGGACCGGGTCGGGCTGCGCGGCCCAGCTTTCGAGAAGCCTGGCTTGCTGCACGGGATTGGCCGCGACGAAGTCTTCGGCGTCGCCTGAGTGTGCGGCCATCGGCAATAAAAATGCGATGGCAAGAATGAAGCGGTAAAGAGCAGTGGGCATGGAAAGTCGCCTTGCACGGACTTTGTGGGAGCTGGCTTGCCTGCGATGCAGACGACTCGATGTATCTGATGCACCGAGGTGACGCCATCGCAGGCAAGCCAGCTCCCACAGGGATTTATGTCGGTCCTGAACAAAGTGCCCAGGCCCGACATCCAGGGGCTTAGTTGCTCTTCACCGCATACTCCGGCTTCTTGTCGTTGCCCGGAATGAACGGGCTCCACGGCTGGGCGCGGATCGGCCCTTCCGTCTGCCACACCACGTTGAACTGACCGTCGGCCTGAATCTCGCCGATCATCACCGGCTTGTGCAGGTGGTGGTTGGTCTTGTCCATGGTCAGGGTGTAGCCGGACGGCGCGGCAAAGGTCTGGCCGGCGAGGGCTTCGCGGACTTTGTCGACGTCGGTGGACTTGGCTTTTTCGGCCGCCTGTGCCCACATGTGGATACCGACATAAGTGGCTTCCATCGGGTCATTGGTCACCGCTTTGTCGGCGCCCGGCAGGTTGTGTTTTTTGGCGTAGGCTTTCCAGTCGGCGACGAACTTCTTGTTCGCCGGATTCTCGACCGACTCAAAGTAGTTCCACGCCGCCAGGTTACCCACCAGCGGTTTGGTGTCGATGCCGCGCAGTTCTTCCTCACCGACCGAGAACGCCACGACCGGAACGTCGGTGGCTTTCAGGCCCTGGTTGGCCAGTTCTTTATAGAACGGCACATTGGAGTCGCCGTTGACGGTGGAGATCACCGCCGTCTTGCCCCCGGCGGAAAATTTCTTGATGTTGGCCACGATGGTTTGATAGTCGCTATGGCCGAACGGGGTGTAGACCTCTTCGATGTCCTTGTCCGCCACCCCTTTGGAGTGCAGGAACGAGCGCAGGATCTTGTTGGTGGTGCGCGGGTAGACGTAGTCGGTGCCGAGCAGGAAGTAACGCTTGGCGCTGCCGCCTTCTTCACTCATCAGGTATTCCACTGCCGGGATCGCCTGTTGGTTCGGCGCGGCGCCGGTGTAGAACACGTTTGGCGACATCTCTTCGCCTTCGTATTGCACCGGGTAGAACAGCAGGCCGTTGAGCTCTTCGAACACCGGCAGCACCGATTTACGTGAGACCGAGGTCCAGCAACCGAACACTACGGCTACTTTGTCCTGGGTCAGCAACTGCCGACCTTTTTCGGCGAACAGCGGCCAGTTCGACGCCGGGTCCACTACCACAGGTTCGAGCTTCTTGCCGTTCACGCCGCCCTTGGCGTTGATCTCGTCGATGGTCATCAGCGCCATGTCCTTGAGCGAGGTCTCGGAGATCGCCATGGTCCCGGACAACGAATGCAGGATACCGACCTTGATGGTCTCGGCGGCCTGGACAGTCCAGGTCATGCCCATCGCGGCAATGCTTGCCGATAGTGTGAAAGCCTTGATCAAGCTGCGACGCTTCATTGTGCGATCTCCATGAACAAGAGTTTATTTGATTGGCAACACTGAAGGGGTATTAGCAAGGGTTGTGCCCAGTCGGAGAAAGGCAAGGAAATGTCGTATTGGCAGGGATGGGAGAGAGATGTTGCGCACCATGAATGGACAGACTCATTGGACTGATGCGCGCGGATGCGCCAGATTGGTGCTTGTGACGTGTCGCGCTGTAAATGCAGGGTTGCGCGGCTGCCCGTCTGTATCAATGCGTTGCTAAAGACATATATATCGCACCAAGGATCGAACAGCGCTTTAAATTGATGCTGCTCATTAGCAATGAACTCAGTGAGTGATATTTATTTATTTCGTCCTATCAATAGGTGAACCATGGATGGCATATCAGATCGAGAAAAAGGTGTAGCGAAGTCAATGGTTGAACTGCCTGCGCTGAGTCCCCCGCTTGTCCCTACCACCGATGCTGGCTGGCCAGTGTTGAGCCCAGCATTTCTTTCGGCGGATGATGCCGCTTGTTATGTCCATGAACGGATCGGAAACAAGCGTGATTGTGAATATGGCGGCTACATTTTTCAGCGTGTTGATCAACGATTTGTTGCTTCAGAACCGATGGAAAGTTTGTCGAGCCCGCTGGCTTTTGGTTTGTTCTATCCGACGGACGGCAAGGGGCATCCAATTGTTCCCAAGGGCCACGTCGTGCATGCCAGGTATGCGTCTCACAAAGCGCTCTCAATGAGCGATCCGGCAAAAGTAGAGGCATTGAACTGGTCGCGGCAAGAGGCCGATGTCAGTGCTCAAATGTTTCGTGAAGAGGAAATGTGGGAAATGATCTTCAGGGAGTTTCCTGCCTACCTTTCAGCCGCCGAACACAGTTTGATCATGTTCAAGCCCGGTCCCGTCAAGCTCCACGAGCCATTACTCCGACGCCTTGGCACCAAGAACAAGCCTGGACAAATTGCTTTGGGTCTGGAAAACGGAACAATAAGACCCAGCGACGTCGTCAAAGAACTGGCTGCTGCCGGTGATTTACGCGTTGTGATAAGCAGTGACCTGTGGGGCGCAGCGGGTAGCGTGTCAGCGCACTGGGCTCCTTTTTCCGCAAAAAAACAACGTGAAGTTCCTCGGGAGGTTGCTTTCGGAGCGATTTTTCCCAGTGCGGATGAAGCCGGCGAGGATATGCACTCCCGCGCCAGTGGTCGCTATGACACAGAGCACACCTCCTTTGGTTTTATTCTCAAACATAAGGACAAAGAGCAATACATCGCGACGGAGCTTGTTCCTGTCAGTGGTGTCAGGGACAAACTCTTCTCCTTAACAAGCTTGTTCGGTATTTCCAGGCGCGGCGTGTATCTGTTCCCCCAGGATTTTGAACTTGATGCCTACTTTTACTCGAAGCGTGGGGTCGAAGGTTTTCCGGCAAGTCCAAAAAACTGGTTGAAACAATACTTCATTGATCCCGTGGATTTGTTTGTCGTTGTTTATGATGCCAAGCGTCGGCGAGTGATCAGGCCCGACAAGATTTTACCTGTCTATATATCAACGCTGGAGGGGGCGCTGTTGAAGTATTTGCCTCGCGCTTCGACCAAGCTGTTTGATGATGACACACCGAATATGGGGACGGATGCCATCCGGAACAATCTGGCAAGCGGAGCGTTGACCCCCACGGGTTTCGTCAGGGTGGTCGCGAACAGTGGTCAACTCAGCGTGCTGCGCAGCAGTCTGTGCTGGGACAGAACGGGGGCGGTCGATACTCTCTGGTTCCGTTATATGAACTTGCAGCGTCGCCCTCTCAGTCCGCTGTTCTTAACGCCGGATGACGCGGCCCGCCATGCTCGTGCACAACTGCTGACCCAGCGTGACAAGGCTTATGGCGGCTTGATCCTGCGGCGCCGGGACGGCTTCTATCTGGCGACCGAACCGGTCCCGGTGCCAAGGGAGGACTTTGCCTTCGGCTGGATATTTCCGGACGAGAGTACCACCACCGGCCAATTCCCGGCAGGCTGCGAAATCGTTGCGCGTTATCGCTCCCGGACACAAAAAGAGCTGCCTTTTTTATTGTCGCGGACCGAATCACAGGTCTACCTCAATATGTTATCGACAAAAACGCTGAGGACAGCGTTTGGGCGAAGAACCTCGCGTATTGATGAGTACTTGCTTGGTCCTGACGGTTCGCTGATTCGCTATCTGCCAAGTATTTTTACCGTCGGTGTTTTCGCCATGGAAAGGGATCTCATCGACTATCACTTGCTGCCCGATACGCTCAAAGGCCGCTCGATCAAGCAGCGGATTCATTGGGGGCTTCTGAAACCCAGTGAGTGGGTCAATCAATTGGGCGCAATGGGCACTTTGCAGATTGTTGTGGGGAGCACGTTGTGGGGGCCGCCCCGAAGGGCAATAACCTGGACGCCCAATCCTGAGCCGGCGCCGACACAAACCGGCTACTCCAAGGCTATCACCGAACCGGCCTACAGCCCTTTATTCACACAGGAGGAGGGAGGGGCACGTTATGCTCATGAGCAGGCAGGAAGTCGTGATGCACTGAAGTTCGGGTTCATTTTGAAATATTCGCGCGATCATATCTATGTCGCGAGTATGCCTCTTGAGGCTGAAGATTCGAATTTTGTGTATGACCGTGTATTTCTCGATGGTTCATTACCTTACCGCTACGACGTGCAGGGCCTTTATGTGTGTGCAGGGAAATCGCCGGCCAGTTTGCCGGACGAAGATCATCGGCACTTTTTCTCTCCGATGGATGTTCGGCATGCGCGTGTTCGCGCGGATACACCCCAAGGATTCAAACCGATCTACTTTTCGTGTGCCGATGGCGCTTTGTTGAGGATTAAGCTTGATCCCTTTGACCCCGAATCGTCGTTGGATGATTTTGGCCAGATCAAATTCAGGCCCAATCCATTTGCTTCACTTGAGCAGGCACAAAGCGATCAGCGCGATATAGCGAGTGGCGTATTTAAACTCAGTAGCTACATTCAGCGCATGACCAGGGCCGGACATCTGGAAGTGCTGATTACAAGTCATTATTGGTCCCGCCAGGGTAAAGTTTCACCGGACTGGACCCCGCGTATGGCACCCGCTGCGGATGCCGGATCGTTGCTGGCCTTGGGACCGGTTTTTCACCATGCCGATGATGCCGCTCGCTATGTTCAGCTGAGAGCGGGGGGCCCTGATGGTAAAGGAACGGTGTATGAAAGCGCCATTCTGACTAATTCGGGTAGTACTTCGTTCATCCCGCTGGAACCCTTGGGGGTAGCGCAGGATACTGACCAGGTTCTGCGACCTGTCTTTCACACGACGCCGGATCCCCTATTTGCTGATGGCTATAAGCTCATGGCGACTCATCGGCTGTATCAGTCAGGAAATTCCCTGAATGCTGACGACCCTGATTCGGTACACGACAATTTTATCTCGTCGTCGCTCTTGCATGCCAATACGTACGGTCTCAAAGCCAAGGGACTTGCTATCAGTGACCATTATTATTCGTCGCAGCATGGGGCATTACTAAGGTATACACCGGTCTATTCGACAGCTGAAGAAGCGTTGCTCCGGACGAAACAGGTCAGCATTTCTGACGGTCATTGGATCACGCACTTATCGGCCGGTGAGTTCATTTCCCGCCTGAGCAGCATCGGTCAATTGCGGGTGTTGGCTGCCGGTGGCTATTGGCAGCAGACCGGGCGTGTCGGTGCTGACTGGAGGATTAGCCGTCGGCAAAAATCCGAAGACTCAACAGTGCGAACCCGGGACGAGCTATGAGCTGATGGGAACCTGCGCGCAAACTTCGGAGGGATGAGCTGAAATTCGCTAAACGTTAAAAACGCCCCTTTTGGAATCTCCTCCAATAGGGGCGTTTTAACGTCTGCGCATCAGCTCGTTCGCCGACGATTGCGGCCCGCATTGTACTGGCGACGCCGTAACATGTTTGCCGCAGTCCTCAGGCTGAAGATGAGGCTGACTCAGCTTTGCCCGTCAATCGTGAAAGAAGCACTCGATCCACGATCCACACCACAATCAACGAAACCCCCACCAACGGAAATGCCACCGCTAACGCAAACATGACGACCATCGCCGTTTTCCACTTGGGCAGATCATGACGTAACGGCGGAACACCGAGTCGACCTTGCGGACGACGCTTCCACCAGATCACCACGCCGCTGACGGCGCTGAGCAGGATCATCAGGCAGATCAGCAGCACGATGATCTGGTTGAACACACCGAACATTTTGCCTTCGTGCAGCATCACGCCCACTTCCGTGGCGCGGGCGACGTTGCCGTAATGCTCCCAGCGTACGTCGGCAAGGACGTCGCCGGTATATTGATCGACATGCAGGGTGGCATCATTGCGCGGGTCGTCGGCGAATATGGCGATGGTAAAGACACCGGTGGCCGTCGTCGGGAAGCTGATGCTGTAGCCCGGTTCGACCTTGCGTTGTTCGGCGATATCCTGCACGTCTTGCAGGCTGATGGTGGGTGCGGCAGGGCCGGCCTGCGCGCCACTGTGGGCCATGTGTTCGGCGTGGTCGCCGGACATCGGCATTGGCGTGTTTTCCATGGCCCACGGCACGGTCTGGCGCGTGGCGCTGTTGAGGCTGCGCGCTTCGACATCGGACTTGGGCATGTCATTCCACATGGCGTCCGGGAACACGTTCCACACGCCGGCGTATTGCTTGCCCCAGAACCCGGTCCAGGTCATGCCGCTGAGCAGCATCACCAGCAGAAACGCCGCCCCCCAAAACCCGGTGACCGCATGCAAGTCACGCCAGAACACGCGTCCGCGACTGCTCAGGCGCGGCCACAAGACGCCGGCTGCCTGGCCTCGTGGCCACCACAGGAACACCCCGGAAACCACCAGCATGATGCCCCAGCCAGCGGCGAGTTCGACCAGGCGATCACCGACCGTGCCGATCATCAATTCGCCGTGAATCGCGCGCGCCACCGCTTGCAGATTCAACTTGGCGTCTTGCTCGCCGAGGATGTCGCCGTGGTACGGATCGATGAATACGTTCAGCTCCTGGCTGCCGTTGGCAACGACAAATTGTGCGCTGCGTTCGGCGTTCACCGGTGGCAGGTACTGCTTGATCGTTGCTTGTGGATAAGCTTCTTTTACCCGCTTGAGCAGCTCGTCGGCCGGAACGCTGTGGTGACCGGCGGGGACGTTCAGCAGGCTGCCGTACATCAGCGGGTCGAGTTGCGGTTTGAACAGGTAGATGACGCCGGTCAGGGCGAGCATCACCATGAAGGGCGCGACGAACAGGCCGGCATAGAAATGCCAGCGCCAGGCCAGGTTGTAGAAATTCGGTTGGGGCTGTTTCACGGTTGTGCTCCGCTTGGCTTGGTTCTTTGTTGTTGTCGGGTAACTGCTGCGCAGTCATTCGCGAGCAGGCTCGCTCCCACAGGTTCAACACTGTCCACGTGGGAGCGAGCCCGCTCGCGAAGCTCTTGAAAGTCGTAAACGACACGGCCGACAGCCCGGAGCTGTCTTCTGAACCGTATGAGATCGCAGGTGGGTGTTTACGCGACGATGGGCGGAGCGCGGGTGCGGGCGCCGGGGAAGAAGGTTGCCCGGGCATGACCCAGACGGGGGGAGGGGATGGTGTAGGTAGTGGCTTTGGGGGTGTCGAATGCGACGAAGGACTGGCCGCCGGTGAGCGCCGGGCAGTTGAACAGCAGGCTGCAATAGCCGCACTTTTCCCACAGCGCGTGATGTTCGGCCTGCGGCGGACAATGCTCGGCGGCGGGAGAGGCGCCATGCTCGGCGTGCTCCATCGCCGGGTTATCCATGTTCATGTCCATCGACAGGCTCATGGATACGTTCATCACTGCCGAGGCGCGCTGATCCATCGGCATCGACTGGGAGACCAGCGGACCGATAAAGATCATCAACATGGCGAACAGACCGATCCAGCGGCCGCGGGTCAGGCTCAATGGCTGACGGCGGTGCGCGGATGACCTGGCGCTAAGCGGGCGCATGGGCGTGTTCAGCTCTTCGGATTACTGGACGTGCGCATGGGTTTGCGTGCCGTCCGGTGCCTTTTTCTGCACCGTGACTTCGACGGTCACGTCACCGGACTTTTCGAAATGCATCGTCAACGGGAATCGTTTGCCATCGCTCAGCAGGCTGCGATCTTTCAGCTCCAGCAGCATCACGTGGTAGGCCATGGGGGCGAAAGTGACTTCGCCGCCCGCGGGGATTTCGACGCTCGGCACCTGCTGCATTTTCATCAGATCGTTCTGCTTCACATGCTCGTGCAACTGAGCAATGCCGGCAATGGGCGAGTCGACGCTGAGCAGCCGGTCGGCGGATTTACCGCTGTTGTGGATCACGAAGTAAGCCGCGACGGTCGGCGCGTTGGGTGGCAACTCCTGCGACCAGGGGTGAGCGATTTCCAGCTCTGCGGCCTTGTATTCGTGGGCATTGGCAAGGCAGGCAGGCAGCAGCAATGCAGTCAGAACGATGAGTTTGTTCAACATGGCAGTTCTCCGGAACGATTCAAGACGCAGGTCAATTGCGAGAAGGAATCACACCAGCGGAGATGCACGGGGGTTGAGACTCGGCCGTTGCTGGCGGGGAGCAGGTGTTTCGAGAGAGGCGGCGGGCAGGCTTCGATTGGCCTCGAAGCGGGCGAAATACAACGGCGGCACATGCCCGGGCAACGCCACCAGTGGTGCCGAGCCGGAGCAGCACCAGCAATGCTGCATAGTGGAATGATCGTCACCCTGCGGGGCTTTCTGCTCGATATCGCCCAGGGAAATCGCCACCATCTTCGTGCCGCCGGACGAACAGAAACTGCCCCACAGCAACTGTTCGGCAGGCAATTTCGCCGACTGCGCCATCGCTCCGGTCATCGGCATGGCGAGCATGTTGAACAGCACTGCGAAGCAGGCGATCCAGGCAATTGCAAGCCGTTGTCGGGACATGGGACGGATCCGGTGGGTGAGCGATCAGGCGCGGCTATTTAGCCTGATCAGGGCCGATAAGTAAAAAAGCGGCGTGCGGTGTGGTGTCGCAGTGTGAGCTGACTTTTCACGCCTTCAGTGGGCACGCACCGAATGCACTTGTATATCTACTCCCAGCGTAGCGCGAACCACTGCGAATATCGCAGCCAGATTGTCCATGCTTGGGTTGCCCTTGGCAGACAACATTCGATGAAGGCTCTTGCTGGGTTTTGCAGTCTCCTTGGCCAATTCTTCGAAACCTACGGTGGCGTTAACGAGATCGCGCAAAATGATTCGGGCAATTTCAGGTTCACCATTAAGAAACAGAGTAGCAGCCTCATCCAACAATGCCTGGGCGAACTCCGGGTCACGCTGGGCACGCTCGGCAATGGTATGTTTGTAGCTTCGGGTGAGCGCCATGACTTATCTCCGGTTTCGTTCTGCTTTTTTTCGGGTTCGAAATTCGGCTATCAGTGTTTTTGCCCGTTTGATATCGGATTTTTGAGTGGACTTATCGCCTCCACCAAAAAGAATGATCAGGCGTTTCCCCTCCTGCACCAAGTAGATTCTGTAACCTGGTCCCCAATTTATTCGGTATTCGCCGAGGCCATCGAACCACTTGATGTTGGATGTGTTACCTAGCTCCAGCCGGACCAGCGCGCTGGATACCTTTAGCGCTGCCTGCGCATCCAGGGTGGAAAGCCAACGTCCAAAGGGGCTGATTTCGTTTTCCTGCAAGTATTCTTCAAGTGTGATCACAGGTGGCTCTGAAGGTAACAAATATGTTACTGTTCATGCAAGCCCATAATCCTGCCTCACTGAATGAAGGCAGCCAACGCGTTAATTGTTTCTTCAGGAGTCAAAAGCTCCCGGTCAACCCCCGGCAACACCGGCCGTTTCAAAACGATCACCGGCACCCCGCGCTCCCGCGCCACTTCCAGCTTCGGCTCGGTGGCCGTGCTGCCGCTGTTCTTGCTGATCAGCACGTCAATATGCCGACGTTCAAACAGCTCGCGTTCAGCATCGATCAGGAACGGCCCACGAGCACCGATCACTTCGCAGCGCGCGTTGCCCGGATAAACCTCCAGTGCGCGCAACGTCCAGAATTGCTCCGGCGGGATTTCATCCAGGTGCTGCAAGGGTTCGCGGCCGAGGGTGAACAGCGGTCGCCGGAAGGGTGTGAGCGCTTCGATCAACTCGGCCCAATCACTGACCTCGCGCCAGTCATCCCCAGCTTGTGGTTGCCAGGCCGGACGCCTTAGCGCCCAGCAGGGAATACCGCTCAAGAAAGCGGCGGTCGCAGCGTTCTGGCTGATTTGTGCGGCATAAGGATGAGTCGCGTCCAGCAGCAGATCGATCCCTTCATCGCGGATGAACTGCGCCAGCCCCTCGGCTCCGCCAAAGCCGCCGACGCGCACCTGGCAGGTCAGATCCGTCGGTACGCGACCGACCCCGGCCAGGCTGTAGATGTGTTCGGACCCAAGGGTTCGGGCAATGGCCAAGGCTTCCGTGACACCGCCCAGCAACAAAATGCGTTTCATTGAAAGACTCCTGCGTGGCCGACAATCCCGCCCTGGCGATCGATGGCAAATACTTCGACCTGAACCTGCGCCGGCACGACGCTGCGGGCAAACTCCAGGGCGTGCTGACAGACCGCATCGCCGAGGGCGATCCCGGCGGCGCTGGCCATGGCCAGGGCTTGCTGGCTGGTGTTGGCTTCACGGATCGCTTGCTGCAATGCCTCATCGGCACCGACCGCCGCGGCCCAGTCGGCCAGTTGCGGCAGGTCGATGCTCGAATGCCGACTGTGCAAATCCATGTGCCCGGCTGCCAGCTTGCTGATCTTGCCGAAGCCGCCGCACAGGCTGAGCTTGTCCACCGGCACTTTGCGCAGATGCTTGAGCACGGCGCCCACGAAGTCGCCCATTTCGATCAGGGCGATCTCCGGCAGGTCGTAGACCCGGCGCATGGTGTCTTCGCTGGCATTGCCGGTGCACGCCGCGATGTGCAGGTAGCCGTTGGTTCTGGCCACATCGATACCCTGATGGATCGAGGCAATGTAGGCGGCGCAGGAGAACGGCCTGACGATGCCGCTGGTGCCGAGAATCGACAGCCCGCCCAGAATCCCCAGTCGCGGGTTCATGGTTTTCAACGCCAGTGCCTCGCCGCCCTCGACGTTTATCGTGACCTCGAAGCCGCCGTGGTAATCGAATTCCTTGGCCAGCAGGGTCAGGTGGTCACTGATCATCTTGCGCGGCACCGGATTGATCGCCGGCTCGCCGACGCCCAGCACCAGTCCCGGTCGGGTGACGGTGCCAACGCCGCGCCCGGCATTGAAGCGAATGCCCGGCTCGCCATTCAGTCGAACCTGGGAGTAGAGCAGCGCGCCGTGGGTCACGTCCGGATCATCCCCGGCGTCCTTGAAGGTTCCGGCTTCGGCGCCGTCATCGTGCAGCCGACAGAATTCAAGACGCATCTGCACCTGCTTGCCTTTGGGCAAGACGATTTCCACGGCATCCGTGCTGGCTCCGCCGAGCAGCAGTCGAGCCGCCGCCAGGCAGGTAGCCGTGGCGCAGCTGCCAGTGGTCAGGCCGCTGCGCAGCGGTGCGGGTTGTTCGGCGGTTTCGTCACGCATCGAAGGGCTTGACCACGTCCAGCAAGGTGATCGGCAACGCCTGGCGCCAAGTATCGAAGTCGCCCAACGGTTGCGCCTGAGCGATATGAATTCGCGTCAGCTCGCCGCCGTGCTGCTCGCGCCAGGCCATCAGGGTCATCTCACTTTGCAGCGTGACCGCATTGGCGATCAGCCGGCCGCCAGGTTTAAGCTGGGCCCAGCAGGTGTCCAGCACGCCTTCGCGGGTCACGCCGCCACCGATGAATATCGCATCCGGGCGTTCGAGCCCATCCAGCGCTTGCGGCGCACTGCCGCGAATCAATTGCAGGCCGGGTACGCCGAGGGCGTCGCGGTTGTGTTCGATCAATTGCTGGCGCCCCTCATCGGCTTCAATCGCCAACGCGCGGCAGCTGGGGTGCGCGCGCATCCACTCGATGCCGATCGAGCCGCTGCCGGCACCGACGTCCCACAACAGTTCGCCGGGAACCGGGGCTAGACGGGCGAGGGTGATGGCGCGTACATCGCGCTTGGTCAATTGACCGTCGTGCCTGAAGGCCGAATCCGGCAGGCCGGCCAGTCGCGACAGGCGCGGCGTGTTTGATTCGGCGATGCATTCGATGGCGATCAGGTTCAAGTCGGCGACTTGTGGATCAGTCCAGTCGTTGGCGATACCGTCGATGCGTCGCTCGGCTTCACCGCCCAGATGTTCCAGCACGCTCAGGCGACTCGGCCCGAACCCGCGCTCGCGCAACAGCGCGGCGATTGCGGCAGCGCTTTGGCCGTCGTTGCTCAGTAGCAGCAGGCGAACGCCGCTGAACAATTGTGCGTTGAGCGCGGCGATAGGACGGGCGACCACCGACAGCGTGACCACATCTTGCAATGGCCAGCCCATTCGCGCCGCGGCCAGAGAGCAGGAAGAGGGTGCCGGCAAGATCAACATTTCATTGCTCGGCAATTGCCGAGCGAGGCTGGCGCCGACGCCGAAGAACATCGGATCGCCACTGGCCAACACGCAAACCGGCTCGCCTCGCATGGCCAGCAACGCATCGAGGGAGAACGGACTGGGCCAGGTGTGGCGCTCGCCGCGGATGCAGCGCGGCAACAGGCCCAATTGTCGTTGGCTGCCGAAGATCTTCGACGCGGCCAACAACGCATGCCGGGCAGTCTTGCCCAAACCTGTGAAGCCGTCCTCACCAATACCTGTCACGGTCAGCCAGCGCGCCATAGGTGTTCTCTATTCATCTGCATAAAGCGGCACATGATAACGCGGGGGCAGTGAATTCGAGTAATGGAATGTTTTAAGTTGGCTGCCCTGGTCGGTGGCTGGTGGTTCTGAAGTTGTATAGCCTGAACTTTCATGAATTCATTTGTTAATGGTCAGGCGGATGAGCTATGGATCTCAAGACAATAGCAGGGCTGGACTTGGCGGCTTATTCCGACGCTTTCGAACGTGATTTTGCAGGCAGAAAGATAAAGGCCGTTCAAGGTCGTGCCTTGCTGGATCAACGAGGGGCTGCCGGATCGCTCCTGGGCGGTAATCTGATCAGTACGGCAAGGGGCATGACACGACAGGACAAGCGAGACGTCAACTCAAGCGTGCGGTATGCCCAGTGGTATGCCAGTCAGGAGCGCAATCATGAAACAGACGCTCAGGGCTGGTTTTCCTTGTTTGCCGTCGTACTTTGGGATATGGGCTGGGAAGTCGACGAAGAACGGGTCGTCGAGAAAAGTTACAATAACTTTTCAGGCCGGGTCAGTCAGACTTATTTGACCAGGATTGCAGCGGTTAACAGCCAGATGGCGAAAGTTACCCAAGATATGTTTGAAGCGTTATTGGCTAATGCATCGATGCTTGGATCATTGTCCAAAGAAAGTCGGCGTGGCAGGGAGTTTGCCATTGCCCCCGCTGAATATGACCAGCAGGGGCGGTTGTCACTGGATTTGAATGATTTCTCGTTGAAGGCTCGAAGCCAGCGAGAAAATTTTCTGTTCTGGGATTGGAGCGAGGGCAACGTGACGCTCACCCATCGAGCTGCACCTTTCACCCTGAACAGAGTGAGATTTGAAGAAGTCCGATCGCAGTTGAGTGACCGGCTCGATCGGATCGCTGACGCCATATTCGAGTTCTATCAGGAGCGTCTGTGAGGGAGGCCGCATGATTGACCGCAGGCCGAAGCATTTGCGACACGCGGGCTTATGATGCCGCGCGGTAAAGCAGGCATAATACGGCTCGCCTCCGTCAGGAGGCGCTTCCACTTCTGATCCGGTCATCCTTTTGAACGAACTCCCTGTATCCCGCGCTTTACGCCCCTCGGCTTGTCCGGGGTTGCTGCGTATCGTACAGGCCAGAGACGGTGGTATTTGCCGGATAAAACTCGCAGGCGGTGCCATCAGTGCGGTGCAGGCCTATGCCGTTGCCGAGGGTGCACAGCGTTATGCCCGTTCAGTGATCGAGGCCACCAACCGGTCTAACCTGCAGATTCGCGGCATCGCCAATGAGCAGGCAGCGTTGATCGAGAGTCTGCTCGCCGCGGGCCTTGGCCCTTCGAATGCAGCGGGCGACGATGTGCGTAATCTGATGCTGAGTCCGAGCGCGGGAATTGATCGACAGATGCTGTTCGATACACGTGACTTGGCCCGGCGGATCCTCGCCACCCTGCAAGGGCATGCACGCTTTCACGACCTCAGCGCCAAGTTCGCGGTGCAACTCGATGGCGGCGAAGGCTTGGCGATGCTCGAACATCCCCATGATTTGTGGTTGTCCGCTATCGAGCGAGAGGGCGAGCGGCGGTTGGCGTTCGGTCTGGCGGGGTGTCCCACCGATCGACCGGCGGGCTCTGTTGCACTCGAAGATGGCCATGCCCTGGTGGTCGCGGTGCTCGAATTGTTCCTGGAACTGGCGGATCCCGATCAAACGCGGATGCGCCATTTGCTGATCAGCGTTCCGGCGGTCGAGTTCCTCGCTCGACTGGCCGAGCGTGTGTCCTTCGAACCCGTTGCAAACTGGCAGCGTTCATTGAATTCAAACGTTCTGCACATTGGCGCTCATCCGCAGGCGCAAGCCGATCATGTTTATGTCGGCGCCGTGCCGCCTCTGGGCCGGCTCGATAGCGCCATGCTCCGAGGCGCCGCCCAACTGGCGCAGGAATACGGTGATGCAACGCTGCGGTTCACGCCATGGCAAAGCCTGCTGTTGCCGAACATTCGCAGCGAGAACGCAACTGAAGTCATCCGCTGCCTGCATCAGTTGGGCCTGTTATGCGAACCCGATCAGGCCTTGTCGCGGTTGATCGCCTGCACCGGTTCGACAGGATGCGGCAAAGGCCTGGCCGACACCAAGGGCGATGCCCTGCAACTGGCGGCTCTGCTGCAGGGTCATGCTCAAGCCTCAAGCGTTCATCTGTCCGGTTGCTCGCGCTCCTGTGCCGCTGCGCATGTGGCTCCGGTCACTCTACTGGCGGCCAGCCCCGGTCACTACGACCTCTATTTTCGCGATGCGCGGCAGCCGGGTTTCGGCGCCCTGCACGCACGCAACCTCACTATTGAAGCGGTCGGCGCCTTGCTCGACGCCCGTTCACGGAGCCCCTTGATGCTTGATTACATTCGCGACGGTCAGGAGATCTATCGCAATTCCTTCGCCATTATTCGCGCCGAAGCCAATCTCGACCGGATACCGGCTGATTTGGAGAAACTCGCGGTACGGGTGATCCACGCCTGCGGCATGGTCGATGCGATAGACGGTCTGCAGTTCTCCGAAGGCGCGGGCAAGGCCGGACGTGAGGCGCTGGCCGCTGGCGCACCGATTCTGTGTGATGCGCGGATGGTGTCTGAAGGCGTGACCCGCACCCGTCTACCCGCGAACAACCAGGTCATCTGCACCCTGCGCGATGACAGCGTTCCCGAGCTGGCCCGCGAGTTGGGCAACACCCGATCCGCCGCCGCGCTCGAACTGTGGCGACCGCACCTGGAGGGCAGCGTGGTGGTGATCGGCAACGCACCGACCGCGCTGTTTTATCTGTTGGAAATGCTCGACGCTGGCGCTCCGAAACCCGCGCTGATCCTTGGCTTTCCAGTGGGCTTCGTCGGCGCCGCCGAATCCAAGGCAGCGCTGGCGGCGGACAGTCGCGGTGTGCCTTTCGTCATCATGCATGGCCGGCTGGGCGGTAGCGCCATGGCCGCCGCCGCCGTCAATGCCCTCGCCACGGAGATCGAATGATGCAGACACCTGGACGTTTGATCGGCCTTGGCGTAGGCCCCGGTGATCCGGAATTGATTACGGTCAAAGCCCTGCGTCTGCTGCGCGAATCGCCAGTGGTGGCGTACTTCGTCGCCAAGGGCAAGAAGGGCAACGCGTTCGGGATTATCGAAGCGCATTTGCAGGACGCTCAAACCTTGCTGCCCCTGGTGTATCCGGTGACCACCGAAGCGTTACCGGCGCCGCTGTCCTATGAACAAGTGATCAGCGACTTCTACGATACGGCCGGCCAACAGCTGGCCGCGCATCTCGATGCCGGCCGTGACGTGGCGGTGATCTGTGAAGGTGACCCGTTCTTCTACGGCTCCTACATGTACCTGCACGATCGTCTGGCCGAGCGTTACAAGGCCGAAGTCGTGCCGGGTGTCTGTTCGATGCTCGGTGGCGCTTCGGTACTCGGTGCGCCGTTGGTCTATCGTAATCAGAGCCTGTCGGTGCTGTCCGGCGTGCTGCCTCACGATGACCTCAAGCGACGTCTGGCTGATGCCGATGCGGCGGTGATCATGAAGCTGGGGCGCAACTTCCCGAAAGTCCGTCAGGTATTGGAAGAGCTCGGCCTGGCCGAACGTGCGCTGTACGTCGAACGCGCGACCATGGCCAATCAGAAGATCGTGCCGCTGGATCAGGTCGAGCCGATGTCGTCACCGTACTTCTCGCTGATCATCGTCCCTGGTGAAAGGTGGCAAGGTTGATGACTCGTCCAGCTCCGGCGATTGTCATTCTCGGCAATGGCAGCCTCGCGACCGCGCGTAAAATCCAGCAGGCATACCCCGGCGCGTTGATCCACGGTCTGGCCGAACGGGTCGAGGGTGCGGATCGTGTGTATCACGAATTTGGCACCACCCTGCGCGAACTCTATCAGCAGGACACACCCATCATTGCCCTGTGCGCAGCCGGCATCGTGATCCGCACCCTGGCGCCGCTGCTGCTTGAAAAGGGCGCTGAGCCGCCGGTGCTGGCCGTTGCCGAAGACGGCAGCGCGGTAGTGCCGCTGCTCGGTGGTCTGGGCGGCGTAAATGTCCTGGCGCGAGAAATTGCTGCTGTGCTGGACGTGGCGGCGGCCATCACCACCAGTGGTGAATTGCGGTTCGGCACTTGCCTGCTCAATCCGCCCAACGGTTATGCCCTCGGCGATCTGGAACTGGGCAAACGTTTCGTTGCCGATTTGCTGGCGGGTGAAACGGTTCGCATCGAGGGGGCAGCCCCATGGTTGGCGCAAGCACAGTTGCCTGAAAATCCGCGAGCACGGCTGGCCGTGCATGTCGGTCATGCCGAACGTGAGCCTGCGGCCAACGAGCTGCTGATCTATCCGCGTAACGTTGTGGTCGCAGTGACCGCCCACGCAGTGAGTGTGCCCGGCGCCATTCGCGACGCCTTGCATCGGGCAAAAATCGCCGTGCAATCAGTGGCCTGTCTGCTGGCTGCCGACTCCGAAATGGCCAGTCCGATGCTGCGTGAAGCGGCGCTTGAACTGGGGGTGCCGTTGCGCTTTGCCGACGATGTCGGTGCGGTCGGCGCGCTGGCAAGCAACGCCATCGAGCAGCCTGTTTTGATCCTGGGTGATGACGCCATTGCCATCGCGGTTGCCGGGAAACCTTTGGATCCCTTGGCGATTGGCCGTCTTCGCGGCCGTCTTGCGGTAATCGGGCTTGGCCCTGGCGCTGCCGAACTGATGGTCCCGGCGGTCAAGGCTGAGCTGGCTCGCGCCAATGACGTGCTGGGTTACGAAACCTATGTGCGCATGGCCGGCCCATTCCGCGCTGATCAAGTGATGCATTGCACCGACAATCGTGAAGAGATGCAGCGTGCGCGTCACGCTTTCGCGCTGGCGGCGCAAGGGCGTTCAGTGGTGGTGGTTTCATCGGGCGACCCGGGTGTTTTTGCCATGGCTGCGGCGGTGCTGGAAGCGCTGCACGAGTCCACCGATCCTGCGTGGCACAACGTTGATCTGGAAATCCTGCCGGGCGTTTCCGCGTCCCTGGCAACAGCCGCCCAGGCCGGTGCACCCTTGGGTCATGACTTCTGTGTGCTGTCGCTGTCGGACAACCTCAAGCCGTGGGACATTATCGAGAAACGCCTCGATCTGGCCTCACAGGCTGACCTGGCTTTGGCGTTCTACAACCCGATTTCGCGTTCCCGCCCATGGCAGCTTGGCCGGGCACTGGAAATCGTCGCTCGACATCGTAAGCCTCTGACGCCGGTCGTCCTGGGGCGCGACATCGGTCGCCCAGGACAAACGCTGCGAGTGACGACCCTCGGCAAGTTGACGCCGGACCAAGTGGATATGCGCACGATGGTTCTGGTGGGATCGTCCACTACCTGTGTATTTGCACGTCCGGATGGCGGTGAATGGGTCTACACCCCACGCTGGTACGGAGAGAAACCCAACTCCTGACACCTTGTTCTTCGTTCAAAAAAGCCATGACAACCGAGTGTCCACTCCAGTTGTCGTGGCTTTTTTTTCTTGAGCTCGTGAAAAAGTGCGTCAGAGGACGTAGGTTAATTCCTGGCTAATTAGAGATAATTGACTTGCAAGTTATTCTGGTGAGTCGGATTGTTTACCTTTTAGTGTAGTCGAGTTCTCGTCTTTTTTATGAGTGGTGCTGAAGTGTGCGTACAAGTTGAATTTTTTCTGTTTTTTTTTAGATGTGTATGGTTTTGTTTTTGTATTGTTATTTGTTATGAGTCGTTACAGGGTGTGGTTTAATTATTTTTGTGATTGTCTGGGTGGGGTTGAAGCTTCCTATTCGATGCGATAGATTTTAATAGAGGGCTTAGGCTGTCTCGTATATTTGAATTGGAGGTTTTCAGGGATGGATAAAATGAATGAAGTAGAGGCGAGTGCTTATTTCGATCAGTGTCTGGAACAGTGTCGAGCCAAACTTGAGCTTGTCGGTCCAAAAGCTCGTGTGCGTTCGGCGGCTACGTTACCTATTGATAAGGATGAGCTGAATGCCGCGGTGATGGGTAGCGCTGTGGTTGGTTTTCTGGAGGGGATGAGTCGCCGTAACAAGCGTATTGTCAAGAACACGTACGCTTACGCCGATATCGCTTCAAGATTCTTGTATCCAGGTAAAACGGAAAAGGTGGCTCGCTACGAATGCTTCAAAAAACTGATGTTTGCCACGGGCTGGACCGAATATTACGGCGCTTTCACTGAGTACAAGTCCAGTACCGCAAAGCTTACAATGGATAATGTAGCCTTGGATATTGTTCACTCTGCTGCCGGTGGTTTGGCTGGTTCCGCTGCGAATGCGCTGAAAGTTGTAGCGGACAAAACCGTTGAGGCGCTAAAGAAACAACCCGATGCCGTCAAGCTTCTTGAACATCATGCGGCTGAAGCCAACGGTGCAGGCTTCGGTGTGTCCGCTTGCAAACAGGATGATGATGCTGAAGTGACGATGGTCGTGGGTACGTTGCGGTATGACTCATCGGCGGGTAATACAAAAATTCTTTTTGTGGAATGGGACAGTTCTGAGGTCCAAATCTATCAAGGTAAAGCTCAATTCACTATTCACGAGGAAGACGTGAGGAAAGAGGCTGAGTGCATCAAGTATCTCGACGATCTTAGAGACGTTATTTTCATGGAGTTCTCGCCGGTTTAAATGAGCATCAGTTGCCAGAGGCGTCGGGCACGGGGCCTCTGGCTTTCAGTCGGCTGCCGTTAAGGCACCAGATACCCTTTCACCCCGGTGAAAATAATCTGCGCCGCCAATGCACATACAAACAACCCCATCAACCGACTGACAATCTGCAGCCCCTGGTCACCCAGAATTCGCTCGATCCGGTTCGACAGGTACAGCACCACACCCACGGTGAAACTGGCCAGGGCAATGCTGATAATGGCCATGAGCTTGTCGTCCCAGTGTGGCTGGCTCACGCCCATCACCAGCAATGCGCCAATGGTGCCGGGGCCAACCGTCAGTGGGATGGTCAATGGAACGATGGTCACGTCCTGTTGCACGTTGTCGGTCTGCACCGCCGACTTGCCTTGGGCCATGCCCAGCGCCGAGATGAACAGTACGCTGCCGGCGCCGATGCGGAAGGCGTCCACGGTAATGCCGAAGACATTGAAAATCATCCTTCCGAACAGATACAGCAAGACGCTGGAAACCAGCGTGGCAGTGGCCACTTTCCAGGCCAGCCGACGTTGTTCCTTGCGCGAATAACCGCGGGTCAGACTGATGAAGCAGGACAATACGAAGAATGGGCTGTAGAGCACCAGCATCTTCAGGTAAACGCTGAACAACACGTGGAGCATGGTGCAAGCTCACTGGCGAGGGAAGTCGAGGGGGAGTCTATCAGGCACTGCGGAGTCTGTCGGCTCAGGACGTTTGCGTCGCCGCCCGGTTCTGCTGATCGCGCTGGGCGACCCAGTGTTCGATCAGTTCGCGCAACTGCGATAGCTCGACGGGTTTGGCCATGTGCCCGTCCATGCCGGCCTGGCGCGCGCGTTCCTTGTGCTCGGCGAGGATGTGCGCGGTCAACGCGACCACGGGGGTGCGGGTTCGCTGGTTGCCGACTTCCCACGCGCGCAATTGCTGGGTGGCGGAGAAACCGTCGAGGATCGGCATTTCACAATCCATCAATACCAGATCGTAACGTTGGGCTTTCATCGCCTGCAAGGCCTCTTCGCCGTTGCTGGCGGTATCGGGTTGCAGGTTGAGTTTGCCCAGCATGCCGCGGATCACCTTGGTCGAAATGCTGTTGTCTTCGGCCACCAGAATGCGAAAGTCGCTGGGCACCTTGACCGGCAGGGCCGGGCCCGGAGGCAGCTGATTCGAAGTGGCGAGGCCCTTGTCGCGCTGGTTCAGCTCATCCGCCAGTGTCGTCTTGAGGGTGTAGCCGGCCACCGGCTTGGCGAGGATGCGTTTGATCCCGGAATTGCGCGCGATGATCTTGCTCGGCGCATTGCTGATGCCGGTGAGCATGATCAGCAGGATGTCGTGGTTGAGGCTCGGGTCCTCCTTGATCTTGGCCGCCAGTTGCATGCCGGTCATGCCGGGCATGTTCTGGTCGAGCAGGACCACGTCGAAGTAATCGCGCAAGTGGGCCTTGGTGCGCAGCAGCGCGAGGGCCTCCTTGCCGGAGGGTACGGCGCTGACGTTCAGGCCCCAGGCGCTGCACTGCTGCACCAACACCTTGCGACAGGTGTCGTTGTCGTCCACCACCAACACCCGTGCGCCCTGCAGTGGACCATCGAGATCGGAGGTCGGGTGTTCGAGGCGGTCAGGGTCCAGCGGCAAGGTCAGCCACAAGGTACTGCCCCGGGTGCTGCCGCTCTTGATGCCGAACTCCCCATGCATCAAACGGATCAGCTGGCGGGCGATCACCAGGCCCAGATTACCCCCCAGGCGGGTGGCCGAGAGAAAGTTTTTGCTGTGCAGTTCGGCGTGCATCAGCGCGTCGCGTTCTTCGGTGTCCATGGGCTCACCGCTGTCCTGTACGGCAATGCGCAAGCGCGGTTTGGCGCTACGCTCGTCGAGGGCGACGACGATCAGGATTTCGCCTTCATCGGTTTTCTTCAGGGCGTTTTCGAACAGGCTCAGCAGGGTCTGGCGCAGGCGCGTCGGGTCACCGCTGATCACCCGTGGTACTTGCGGCTGGATAAAGCTGATCAACTCGACGTTCTGCTGTTCGGCCTTGGCGCGGAAGATACTCAGGCAGTCTTCGATCAGCGCGTTCAGATCGAACTGAACGTCATCCAGCTCGATCTGCCCGGATTCGAGCTTGGAGATGTCGAGAATCTCGTTGATCAGTGTCAACAGTTCGTTACCGGCACTGTGGATGGTTTGCACGTAGTCGCGCTGCTTGACCGAGAGTGGCGTGCCCAGCAGCAGTTCGGTCATGCCCAGCACGCCATTCATCGGGGTGCGGATTTCGTGGCTGATTTTCGCCAGGAACTCGGCCTTGGCATTGATCTCGGCGTTGCTGGCGGCCAGATCGCGACTGAGGCTGAAACGGTCTTCGGTGATGCTGCGCTGGCGTTCACTCAGGGCAATGCTCATCAGCAAACCGCTGATGCAGATGAACACCAACAAGGCGGTAATCAGGCCTTGCGGCTCGACCAGGGTCAGCCCCAGCAGGGCGGGCAGGATAATCAGCGTGCCGACGTTGAATACCACCATTGCCACCACGAACAGGCGTGCGGGACGATAGCCTTTTTGCCAGTGATGGGCGCTGACGAACAACATGCTCAGGCCCGCCAGTGCGACCAGGGCGTAGGTGATGATGTTCAGTGGCAGCGTGTTGACGAACAACAGCAGCAGGCCGCAGACGATGATGACCACGATGTCGCCCAGCAACAGTTTGTTCAGCGGATGCGGGCCGAGCGGGGCGAAAAAGCGATAGGCGAACATCAGGCCGCACGGGGCGGTCAGCAGCAGGGCGAGATAAGCGCCGGGGGTTTGTACCGCATGCCAGTCCGGCAACCATGGCCCCGCGAGGTTCAGCAGCAGCACCAGGCTGAGCATCAACAACGCTTCACAGCCAGACAGCCACAGGCAGCTGCGCGACCGGGTGTACGCGTAGCGGATCAGGTTGTGCAGGATAAGCATCCCGAGGCAGCCGAACAGCAGGCCGTAGACCAGCGTCTGGTTCTGATTGGCCGCGGTCATGATTGCCGACTGCAGGGTGATGTAAGGCCGCATCTGGTGTTCGGAAACCAGTCGCACGTAGACGTCGAGGGGTTTGTCGCTTTGGGGCAACGGTAACAAGAAGTCGCTGTTGGGCAGTGGCCGTTGAACCTGAGGCTGTTCCGAACCGCTGTCCAGCTGCTCGATCAGGTTGTCACCTTCCAGTACATAAAGATCGAGGTCGGAAAGGTCGGGAGCGAACACCCGCAGCAACTGTTCGTGCTTGCCAGGCGCAAGCCTGAAACGCAGCCACATCGCACCCTCGGGCTCGGCCGCGGTGAGGTGATCGAGTTCGATGGGGCTGAATTGATTGGTGTAGCGAGCGGAACGGATGTCGCTCAGTTGCAGGTCGCCCTGTTCGTCGAGCAATACCGCCCAGCCACTGCCTTGCGCGGCCTGGGCCGGTAGCATGCAGAGCAGCGTCAGCAGCGTGACAGTGAAACCTATGGCAATCCTGAGCCAGCGCACGGCGAAATCCCTTCGTAGGTTGATGCCAGAATATAACTATGCGCGGCGCCGGAATAGCCCGGCAAGGGCCTGAGGCCCTTGCCCTGCCGAATGGATGGCTTATTCCTGGTTTTCGCCACGCTCGCGGGCAATGGCGCGGTAGCCAATGTCCTTGCGATAGAAACAGCCTTCCCAGTCGATCCGGGCCGCCAACGAGTAAGCCTGCTGCTGAGCAGCATCGACACTGGCGCCCATGGCCGTGGCGCAGAGCACCCGGCCACCGGCCGTCACCACTTGACCGTCCTTGAGTGCAGTACCGGCATGGAAGACTTTGCCTTCCAGTGTCGCGGCTGCATCCAGACCGTTGATGGCCGCGCCTTTGGCGTAGTCACCAGGATAGCCGCCAGCGGCCAGCACGATGCCGACGCTCGGACGTGGGTCCCATTGTGCTTCGACCTTGTCCAGGGCTTGCGCCAGGGCAGCTTCGACCAGCAACACCAGGCTCGACTGCAGACGCAGCATGACCGGTTGGGTCTCGGGGTCGCCGAAACGGCAGTTGAATTCGATGACTTTCGGGTTACCTGCCTTGTCAATCATCAGGCCTGCGTACAGGAAGCCGGTGTAGACGTTGCCTTCCTCGGCCATGCCGCGCACGGTAGGCCAGATCACCAGGTCCATGACGCGCTTGTGCACTTCGCTGGTGACTACCGGTGCAGGGGAGTAGGCACCCATACCGCCGGTGTTCGGGCCGGTGTCGCCGTCGCCGACGCGTTTGTGGTCCTGGCTAGTGGCCATAGGCAATACATTCTTGCCGTCGACCATGACGATGAAGCTGGCTTCTTCGCCGTCCAGGAACTCTTCGATGACGACGCGCGAGCCGGCGTCGCCGAATGAATTGCCGGCCAGCATGTCACGCACGGCGTCTTCGGCTTCGGTCAACGTCATGGCCACGATCACGCCTTTGCCGGCGGCCAGGCCATCGGCCTTGATCACGATCGGTGCGCCTTTTTCACGCAGATAAGCCAGGGCTGGCTCGATCTCGGTGAAGTTCTGGTAGTCGGCCGTCGGGATTTTGTGGCGAGCCAGGAAATCCTTGGTGAAGGCTTTCGAACCTTCCAGCTGCGCAGCGCCAGCGGTCGGACCGAAGCAATCCAGGCCACGGGAGCGGAACAGATCGACGACGCCGGCGACCAGCGGCACTTCCGGGCCGACGATGGTCAGTGAAACGTTCTTCTCGGCGAAGTCGGCCAGCTGCTCGAGCGCCAGCACGTCGATAGCGACATTCTCGCATTTGGCTTCAATGGCGGTGCCGGCGTTGCCAGGAGCCACGAAAACCTTCTGCACGCGCGGATCCTGAGCCACTTTCCAGGCCAGGGCGTGTTCACGGCCACCGCTGCCAATGATCAAAACATTCATTTCAAAAACCTCGGGATGACGCTAATTCTGGATAGCACCGCTGGGTGCTTTGCGTGGGAGCGGGCTTGCTCGCGAAGGCGGTGTGTCAGTCAGCATCACTGTCGCTGACAGATTGCATTCGCGAGCAAGCCCGCTCCCACATTTGATCGTGTTATCAGTGACGGAAGTGGCGCATGCCCGTAAAGACCATCGCGATGCCGGCTTCGTCAGCCGCTGCAATCACTTCGTTGTCACGCATCGAGCCGCCCGGCTGAATCACTGCAGTGATACCCACCTTGGCCGCGTTGTCGATGCCGTCGCGGAACGGAAAGAATGCATCCGATGCCATGACCGCTCCCTGCACCTGCAGGCCGGCGTGTTCAGCCTTGATCGCAGCAATGCGCGCGGAGTTCACGCGGCTCATCTGGCCAGCGCCGACACCGATGGTCTGGCGGTTCTTCGCGTAGACAATGGCGTTGGACTTGACGTACTTGGCCACTTTCCAGGCGAAGATCAGATCGTGGATTTCCTGTTCGGTCGGAGCGCGTTTGGTCACGACTTTCAAGTCATCGGCGCCGATCATGCCGATGTCGCGGCTCTGTACCAGCAGGCCGCCGTTGACGCGCTTGTAATCCCAGGCTGCAGCGCGATCAGCCGACCATTCGCCGCAGGCCAGCAGGCGCACGTTAGCTTTGGCGGCCACGATGGCGCGGGCTTCTTCGCTGACGCTTGGGGCGATGATCACCTCGACGAACTGACGCTCGACGATGGCCTTGGCGGTCTCGGCATCCAGCTCGCGGTTGAAGGCGATGATGCCGCCGAACGCCGACTCGGTGTCAGTGGCGTAGGCCAGTTCGTAGGCCTGACGGATGCCGCCCTCGGCGTCCGGGCTGACGGCCACGCCGCACGGGTTGGCGTGCTTGACGATCACGCAGGCCGGCTTGACGAAGCTCTTCACGCATTCCAGCGCGGCGTCGGTGTCGGCCACGTTGTTGTACGACAGCTCTTTGCCTTGCAGTTGGGTCGCGGTAGCGATGCCGACTTCAGCAGGTTTGGTCTCAACGTAGAACGCCGCGCTCTGGTGCGGGTTCTCGCCGTAGCGCATTTCCTGGGCTTTGACGAATTGGCTGTTGAAGGTGCGCGGGAATTCGCTGCGACCTTCTGTGCTGAGGGTATCAGCGGCCTGGTTCACGGTGCCCATGTAGTTGGCGATCATGCCGTCGTAGGCGGCGGTGTGCTCGAAGGCCTTGAGCATCAGGTCGAAGCGCTGAGCGTAGGTCAGGCCGCCGGCCTTGAGGCTTTCCAGGACATTGGCGTAGTCGCTGGCATTGACCACGATGGCCACGTCTTTGTGGTTCTTGGCAGCCGAACGGACCATGGTCGGGCCGCCGATGTCGATGTTCTCGATGGCAGTCGGCAGGTCGCAGCCTGGCTTGTTGATGGTGGCTTCGAACGGGTACAGGTTGACCGCTACCAGGTCGATCGGCTTGATGCCGTGCTCGTTCATGATGGCGTCGTCGATACCGCGACGACCGAGGATGCCGCCGTGGATTTTCGGGTGCAGGGTTTTCACCCGGCCGTCCATCATTTCTGCGAAACCGGTGTAATCCGCGACTTCCACTGCGGCAACACCGTTGTCACGCAACAGCTTGAACGTCCCACCGGTGGAGAGGATCTCGACGCCCAGGGCTTCGAGCTCCTTGGCGAATTCGAGGATCCCGGTCTTGTCGGAAACGCTGATCAGGGCGCGGCGGATCGGCAGGCGGGTAGTCTGGTCGGTCATTTCAATTTCCATCAAAAGCAAAGGAGTCAGCAAAAAAGGCGACCGGTTTTACGTGGGCGCCTTTCTGGTTTGATTGAATGCTTACAGCAAATCGTACTGCTTGAGTTTCTTGCGCAGGGTGCCTCGGTTCAGTCCGAGCAGCTCACTGGCCTTGGTCTGGTTGCCCTTGACATAGTTCATCACGCACTCGAGCAGGGGCGCCTCGACTTCGGACAGCACGAGGTTGTACACATCCGTGACGGCAGCGCCCTCAAGGTGGGCGAAATAATTGTGCAGCGCCTTCTCGACACTCCCGCGAAGGGTCTGGCCTTCTTCGCTTGGCGTGTTGAGGTGCTGTTTCAAATTCACGTTGTCGCTCACGGGTGTTGTTCCACTCACTAAAGTCTCGGTCATCATCGTCATGCGGCCACCCACTCTCCGTCCCCTGTCAGGCTCTTGTAACGTTCGGCGAAGAAGCCCTGAACGTTGGCGCATTGTGCTTCCGTATCTTCCAAACGATTGAAGCGGGCGCGAAATTCCCTGGCGCCCGGCAAGGTTGCGAGATACCAGCCCACATGCTTTCGAGCGATGCGTACGCCCATGACGTCTCCGTAGAAAACGTGCAGCGCAGCCAGGTGCTCAAGCAGAATGTGTTCCACCTCGATCAGGTCCAGTGCCGGGAGCTTCTCGCCGGTACGCAGGAAATGATCGATCTCACGAAAAATCCATGGCCGCCCCTGGGCAGCCCGGCCTACCAGCAGGCCATCGGCACCGGTCGCGTCGAGCACGTACCGGGCCTTCTCGGGTGAATCGATATCGCCGTTGGCGAAGACCGGGATCGACACCGCCTGCTTGATCGCGGCAATGGTGTCGTATTCGGCAACACCGGTGTACAGATCGGCGCGGGTGCGACCATGAACCGCCAACGCCGTGATGCCTGCCTGCTCCGCGATCTTCGCCACTGTCAGGCCGTTCTTGTTGTCCCGGTCCCAGCCAGTGCGGATTTTCAGGGTGACCGGCACATCAACCGCAGCCACCACGGCCTGCAGGATCTCGGTCACCAGTGCTTCATCTTTCAATAGGGCGGAGCCGGCGGCCTTGTTGCAGACCTTCTTTGCCGGACAGCCCATGTTGATATCAATAATCTGCGCGCCCAGTTCGACGTTGGCCCGGGCCGCATTCGCCAGCATCTGTGCATCGCCACCGGCGATCTGTACCGAGCGTGGCTCGGGATCACCTTCGTGGATCATGCGCATGCGCGATTTGCGGGTGTTCCACAAACTCATGTCGCTGGTGACCATTTCCGAGACTACTAGCCCCGCGCCCAGCCGCTTGCACAGCTGACGAAAGGGCTGGTCGGTGACCCCCGCCATCGGGGCGAGAATCAAGCCGTTGTGTAATGTGTATGGACCGATGCGTACCGCCGACATAGGGCTTCCCTGTTGTGGGGCCGGATCATGAGACTTCGAAAAAGGGTTGGCATGATACCCGCTCTCGATGACTGGATAAAGGCTGAATTGAACAAAATCTGAACAGCGATTCCGTTATTACCAGCGGTTTGGTACGAGCGGTCGAAGTCAGAAATATGCCGTCAAAGCCGTAACACTGAACCGTTTCACTCGGGCGAATGGAAGCTCAGGCTGTAGTTCACTGCTTTGGGGCCTGGATCGAGAATATCCAGCGCGATGTGAATCGGCGTTTGCGGAGGCATTTCCAGCAGGCCTTCGAGATCGCCATTAAGGTACTCGCCGGGCTTGAAGCGCCGGCTGGCGATCAGGTGACCGTTGAGGTCGGCAAAGCGCAACTCCAGCAGCGGGAAAGGCTGGGAGAAGGGCGCGCGGTTGTAGATGATCGCGTCGACCACCAGTGCACCGCTGAAATCCGGGTGGCTGCGCACCACCAGGTTGCTGCTTTTGATTTTCGCGATGTCGACTTTCGATGGCACCGTACAGCCAATATGCGGGCACAGTTGCTGGAACCACGGACGATATTGGTCCTGGCGCGCCAGTTCGTCGAAGGTGTAAGCGATGCGCTGACCGGCGAGGGCGGCGGCACCCAGCAGGACCAGCAGCAGCCAGAAAAGCCGTCGGCCCCAGGGTGATCGGCGTTTTTGCCAGTCAAGTTGCAGCGGATCGTCGGTCAGGTCCTGCAGCACTTCAGCGCGTACAGCCGGTTCGCTGCGTTCGCGCCGCTTGCGCAGGGGCTCGATCGAGGGCAGGTTGTCGTCGATCTCTCCGGTGGCCGACAGGCGTTCGTGATGGATCGGAGCATCGAGTGGATCGTTCAGGCGCAGCTTTGGCGGCGCTTCGTCGTCGAGGTCGACGGGTTCCAGGGACAGCGAAGGTTCGGTGCGCGAAAGTATGCCCGTCTCGACCATCGGTTCTGGCGGGGCGGTGGTTTCGGTCACCTGCGCGCGATCGGCGGCCGATTCGCTGAACAGGCTGTCGGCCCATGGATCTTCATCGTACTCGGCGGTATCCCGGCGAGCGCTCAGGCTGTCTTCACGGTGCCGCACAAACTCCATTGTCGGCTGGATTTCCCGCTGTTCGAGCCGGGCGAGCTCTTCATCCAGGTCGAGGCTGTCCAGATCGAGCTCGGCGGCGCTCCATTGCTTTTGGCTGATGGCCCGCCGTGCAGGTGTCTCGACGATTGCCGGGGCAACCGGCGCGACCGCTTCTTTGCCGGTCCGCTGCTCAAGCAACTGCTTGGCGGCGTTGAACACCTGCAAGCACGAGCCGCAACGAACCACTCCGCGGGCGACGCTCAATTGAGCATGGCTGACGCGGAAACTGGTTTGGCAATGCGGGCACTGAGTGACGAAACTGTCGGTCATGCGGCGGTCCGGTTTATGCAGAGGCTCATTCTAGCGCCGACGGCCGGTAATGCGCACCCAGCCATCGCGATTGGCGATCGGGTCCAGATCGAAGTCCTGAGCGTAGGCTTTGGCAACGTCTTCACCTTGTTCGGCGAGGATGCCCGACAGCGCCAGGCGACCGCCCGGCTTGACCAGGCTGGACAGTTGCGGCGCCAGGGAGACCAGCGGGCCGGCCAGGATGTTGGCCACCAGTACGTCGGCCTGAACCTGCGGCAAGTCTTCTGGCAGGTACAGCGGGAAACGTTCTGCAGCAATTTTGTTGCGTCCGGCATTGTCGCGGGACGCTTCCAGTGCCTGCACGTCGATGTCGGTGCCCACGGCTTCGTTGGCGCCCAGCAGCAAGGCGGCGATCGCCAGGATCCCCGAGCCGCAACCGAAGTCCAGCACGTTGCAGTCTTTCAGGTCCTGCCCGTCGAGCCATTCCAGGCACAGCGCAGTGGTCGGGTGTGTGCCGGTGCCGAACGCCAGGCCTGGGTCCAGCAGCAGATTGACGGCGTCGGGTTCCGGCGCGGCGTGCCAGCTCGGGACAATCCACAGGCGCTGGCCGAAACGCATCGGCTGGAAACCGTCCATCCAGCTGCGCTCCCAGTCCTGGTCTTCGATAATTTCGCTGTGATGCTCGGGCAGCGGGTTGCCGGTCAGCAACTCAAGATGAGCCAGCACGCTGGCGGCTTCGGTGCCATCTTCGAACAGGGCCAGCAGATGCGTGTGTGACCACAACGGCGTGGTGTTGAGTTCAGGTTCGAAGATCGGCTGGTCTTCGGCGTCCATGAAGGTCACCGACACGGCGCCCACTTCGAGGAAAGCGTCTTCGTAGGTTTCGGCTTGTTCTGGGCTGATGGCGAGACGGACTTGCAGCCAAGGCATGGCGGGCACCTTTGAAAAATATTGATTGCAGCCTGGCGGGCTGCGAGAAGCGCACAAGTTTACGCGAGCGCGGAGCATTTGTGGGAGTCCACCGTACCTGTGGGAGCGGGCTTGCTCGCGAAAGCGGCGGCACATTCAACATTGATGTGACTGGCAGACCGCTTTCGCGAGCAAGCCAGCTCCCACAAGGGATGTGTGTTGTTGATGAAATGTCTAGAAACAACAAAGCCGCCTCGACGGCGGCTTTGTTGTGTGGGCTAAAGCTTAGTGCTTGTCGCCAGCCAGCTTGTGTTCCAGGTAGTGGATATTGATTCCACCTTTGCAGAAGCCTTCATCCCGGACCAGGTCGCGGTGCAGCGGGATGTTGGTCTTGATCCCGTCGACAACGATTTCGTCCAGCGCATTGCGCATGCGCGCCAGGGCTTCGTCACGGGTTGCGCCATAGGTGATCAGCTTGCCGATCAACGAATCGTAATTTGGCGGAACGGCATAACCGCTGTACAGGTGCGAATCGACGCGAACGCCGTTGCCGCCCGGAGCGTGGAAGTGCTTGACCGTGCCTGGGCTTGGCATGAAGGTTTTCGGGTCTTCGGCGTTGATCCGGCATTCCAGCGCGTGACCGCGGATGACCACGTCATCCTGGGTGTACGACAGCTTGTTGCCAGCGGCGATGCTGAGCATCTCCTTGACGATGTCGATGCCGGTGACCATTTCCGAAACCGGGTGCTCAACCTGAACGCGGGTGTTCATTTCGATGAAATAGAACGCGCCGTTCTCGTACAGGAACTCGAAAGTGCCCGCGCCACGGTAGTTGATGTCGATGCACGCCTTGACGCAGCGAGCGAGGACTTCAGCGCGCGCTTTCTCGTCGATGCCCGGTGCCGGCGCTTCTTCGAGAACCTTCTGGTGACGACGTTGCAGCGAGCAATCGCGGTCGCCCAGATGGATGGCGTGGCCCTGGCCGTCGGAAAGCACCTGGACTTCCACGTGACGTGGGTTGGTCAGGAATTTTTCCAGATAGACCATCGGGTTGCCGAACGCTGCGCCCGCTTCGGAGCGGGTCAGTTTCGCCGAGGAGATCAGGTCTTCTTCGTTATGCACAACGCGCATGCCGCGACCGCCACCGCCGCCAGCGGCTTTGATGATCACCGGGTAACCGACTTCGCGACCGATGCGCAGCGCGGTTTCTTCGTCTTCAGGCAGCGGGCCGTCAGAACCCGGAACGGTTGGAACGCCGGCTGCGATCATGGCGTGCTTGGCCGATACCTTGTCGCCCATCAGGCGAATGGTGTCGGCTTTCGGGCCAATGAAGGCGAAGCCGGAGTTCTCGACCTGTTCAGCGAAATCAGCGTTTTCCGCAAGGAAACCGTAGCCTGGGTGAATGGCGGTAGCGCCGGTCACTTCAGCCGCGGCGATGATTGCCGGAATGTGCAGGTAAGAGTGCGCGGCCGATGCCGGACCGATGCAGACGGATTCGTCTGCCAGGCCCAGGTGCATCAGCTCTTTGTCGGCCTTGGAGTAAACGGCGACGGTCTTGATGCCCATCTCTTTGCAGGCACGCAGAATCCGCAGGGCAATCTCACCGCGGTTGGCGATCAGAACTTTTTCCAACTTCGCAGTCATCAAAGTTTCTCCGCGGTTCAAACGATGGTGAACAGCGGTTGGTCGTACTCAACCGGCTGGCCGTCTTCGACGAGGATGGATTCGATCACACCACTGGTTTCAGCTTCGATGTGGTTCATCATCTTCATGGCTTCGACGATGCACAGAGTGTCGCCTTTCTTCACGGTCTGGCCGACTTCAACGAAGGACGGCGAGCTTGGCGAAGACTTGCGATAGAAGGTGCCGACCATAGGCGAACGAGCGACGGTGCCGTTCAGAACTGGCGCGGCCGGTGCAGCAGGAGCAGCAGCGGCAACCGGGGCGGCAGCAACAGGCGCAGGCGCAGGCGCCGGAGCATGCATTGGAGCCGGTGCGTAGTACTGCTGAGCCGGGGTCTTGCTGTGGCGGCTGATGCGTACGGACTCTTCGCCTTCCTTGATCTCGAGCTCGTCGATGCCGGACTCTTCCAGCAATTCGATCAGTTTCTTAACTTTACGGATATCCATGAATCATCAACTCCCAAGGGTCGGTCAGGGGCGTTTAACGCTTGTTGTTCAAGCCGTTGCCTGTCTTTCAAGCTGCTCTAGTGCGGCCTCCAGGGCCAGTCGATAACCGCTGGCGCCAAGGCCGCAGATCACTCCCACCGCTACATCGGAGAAGTAAGAGTGATGGCGGAAAGGTTCGCGTTTGTGCACGTTAGACAAATGCACTTCGATGAATGGGATGCTCACCGCCAGCAGCGCGTCACGTAACGCGACGCTGGTGTGCGTAAAAGCTGCCGGGTTGATCAGAATGAAGTCCACACCTTCGCTGTGGGCAGCGTGGATGCGGTCGATCAATTCGTACTCGGCATTGCTTTGCAGGTGCAGCAAATGGTGGCCGGCTTCACGGGCTCGGCGTTCCAGGTCCTGGTTGATCTGCGCCAGAGTCGTAGCGCCATAGGTGCCCGGTTCACGGGTGCCGAGCATGTTCAGGTTGGGGCCGTGCAGAACCAATAATGTCGCCATCTGCTGTTCCTTGTTATCTGTGTGCAGTTGTCAGAACCCGGCGACTATGCCGCAAAGCCTTTGTGACTGTCCAGTTCTATGCAATAGCCCGCACGATGGCCGATGTTTGCGCGAAATAAATCACCGGGTTATTAAATCCGGTCATTTGCTTTCTCAACACGTTCGGCGAAGTCTGCGGCGTTGATCTCGCCGATCACCCGCACCTCTGTGCGTTCGACGCCATCCTTGCCGAAAAACATCAGGGCCGGCGGGCCGAACAGTTTGTAGCGGTCGAGAAGGGCACGTTGCTCGGCATTGCTGGCGGTGATGTCGAAGCGAATCAATCGATAGCCCTTGAGCCGTTCCATGACCGTGGCATCGTTGAGCACCTTATGTTCGATGACTTTGCAACTGATGCACCAGTCGGCGTACCAGTCCAGCAGCAACGGGATGCCGGAGGATTTGGCGTCGGCGAGCGCGCGATCGAGCTCCGCCGGGGTGCTGATGGTTTGCCAGGAGCTGCTGTTTTGCGCTTGCTCGGTGTTCGTGACAATGCGCGGCTGGCCGATCGGATTGAGCGGATCGGTCTGGCCACTGAAGGCGCCGTACCAGCAGGCCAGCGCGTAAAACAGCAGGAACATCCCGAGTAATTGGCCGAGGCGTTTTCGAGGAGGTTTATAGACAAACTCCAGCGCGCCCATGAACAACCCGACGCCACCGGCCAGCAAACCGATCAGCAGCAAAGTGATCTGGCCGGGCAATACTCTGCTGAGCAGACCGATCGCCAACCCCAGCAACAAAACCCCGATCGCGTTTTTCACATAGATCAGCCATGGCCCGCTTTTCGGCAGCCAGGCAGCGCCCCCGGTAGCCACCAGCACTAACGGTGCGCCCATGCCGAGGCCGAGCATGAGCAGTTTCAAACCGCCGCCGAGTGCATCGCCGCTGGCACTGATGTACAGCAGCGCACCGGCCAGCGGCGCCGATACGCAAGGCGAGACCAGCAGGCTGGAGACCACGCCAAGTACCGCCGCGCCCCACAGCGAGCCGCCTTTGGTGCGGCCGGCGATTCGGTCGAGTCGACTGCTGATGGCATGCGGCAGCTTGAGTTCGAACACCCCGAACATGGCCAGGGCAAACAGCGCAAAAAACATCGCGAACGGCACCAGCACCCAGGCCGATTGCAGGCGCGCCTGGAGATTGAGCTGCGCGCCAAACATGCCCATCAAGGCGCCGAGCAGCGCGAAGCAGATGGCCATCGGCAACACGTAGGCCAGCGACAGGTTGAATCCGCGCCAGCCGCCGACCTGGCCGCGCAAGACCACGCCGGAAAGAATCGGCAGCATGGGCAGGACGCACGGTGTGAAGGTCAAGCCAAGGCCGGCGAGAAAGAACAGCGCCAGTTCCCGCCAATTCCAGGAGGCATGGGCGCCGCTGCCATCGATACTCAGGCGTTCGGTCTCGGGTGGATAGCACAGGCCTTTATCGGCGCAGCCTTGATAGGTGACCGCGAGGGTGAAGGCGCGCTGATCGGTGCGCGGCACTTCCACTTCGAGAATGCCGTGATAAACCTCGACATCGCCGAAATACTCATCGTGCTTGCGCTCGCCCTTGGGCAGTTGCGCGGTGCCGAGCACAACGTCGGCTGGATCGGCGCGAAACTGGAAGCGATGCCGGTAAAGGTAGTAACCCTCGGTGGCGACGAAGCGCAGTTTGATTGATTGTGGCGTGCTTTCGACCAGGCTCAATTGAAAGGCTTCGCGTACCGGCAGGAAGTCGGCGCTGTTGTTGATCGAGCCCAGGGTGGAGCTGGGCCGACTCTCCAGCAACCCGGCGGCGGATGCCGGCAGGGCGAGCACAAAAAGCAGCAGGCAAAGCAAACGGCGCATGACGGTCTCGCGTGTTGGGGTTGGGGGCATGATAGCGGACCGTTGCGCGGAGTGCAGGGCGGGGGGGCTGTGGTAACTGTTCTCGCCTTCGCGAGCAGGCTCGCTCCCACAATGGATCTATGCACGACGCAGGTCCAATATGCTGAGATCGACTGGTGGCTTTATGGTGGCGCCTCTATTCAATGGCATGAGTGTCGTCCATCAATAATCTGCAAAGCGACCTCATTCAGTGACTGACCGACTGGTCGGATAGGCTGGCGGCCGTGCTTCATTTATAGTGGCCGCTCGATCGCGCCCGTTGCGCGGCTCGTCGCATGCGCCGGATTTAATGCGCGGCAAACGAGGCACGATGGCGTAGGGTTGTGGTCGAACCGATGAACTCAAGTGATTGAAAGGATATCGCCATGCTGGACTGGAAGAACCGCGCGGGCAGCGCGCCTGAACGTGCCGCTGAACCGAAATCGGCCACCCGCAGTTATTTTGGCGGCCTGTTGTTCAGTCGGGCGCTGGCCACTCTGATCGGCCTTTATCTGCTGGTTGCGATTGCGCTGGGCTGGTACTGGAGCCAGGAACCTGCGCTGTTCCCGGTACAGCAGAATGCCCAGGTGGCTGCCGAGAAAGAAGGCAAGCAGATGGTCATCGGCTATACCACGGTGGAAACGCTCAAGACCGTCGCTGATACCTTGCTGACCAAACCGGGCGGTTATATTTCCAACGACCGTTTCCCGCCAGGCCTGTGGATGGATAACACGCCGAGCTGGGAGTATGGCGTGCTGGTCCAGGTCCGTGACCTGAGCCGTGCGCTGCGCAAGGACTTCGCCCGCTCCCAGTCGCAGTCCACCGAAGACGCCGACCTGGCCAAGGCCGAGCCGCGTTTCAACTTCGACAACAAAAGCTGGGTGCTGCCCTCCAGTGAGTCTGAATATCAGGAAGGGATCAAATCCCTGAGCCGGTATCAGGCACGCTTGTCCGATCCGAGTCAGAAAAGCGCATTGTTCTACGCCCGCGCCGACAACCTGAACAACTGGCTGGGCGATGTCGGCACCCGCCTGGGTTCGTTGTCGCAAAGGCTGTCGGCCAGCGTTGGCCGGGTCAAGCTCAACACTGCGCTGAAAACCGAAGTCGTCGCGCCGGGTCAGGTACCCCAGGTCGACGAAGAAATCGTCGAAACCCCGTGGATGCAGATCGACAACGTGTTCTACGAAGCCCGCGGTCAGGCCTGGGCACTGTCCCATCTGCTGCGCGCCATCGAAGTCGACTTCGCCGATGTGCTGGCCAAGAAGAACGCCACGGTCAGCGTGCGCCAGATCATTCGTGAACTGGAAGCCTCGCAAGAATCGGTCTGGAGCCCGATGATCCTCAACGGCAGCGGCTTCGGTGTGCTGGCCAATCACTCGCTGGTCATGGCCAACTACATCTCCCGGGCCAACGCCGCAGTCATCGATTTGCGTCAGTTGCTCAATCAGGGTTGAGTCATGGTCGATAGCTCCATCGATAGCTTGCGCGAGGCCGCCCATCGCGCGGCCTCGGATGCCGAACAGATCGCCTGGGTCGACGAGCAGGACAACCTGCTCGGCGCCCTGGTCCGTTCCGAGCTGCGCGAGCGCGGGCTGATCGGGCGCGGTACCTACATCATGCTGTTCAATTCCGCCGGTGAACTCTGCGTGCATCGACGCACCTTGAGCAAAGCGATTTACCCGGGTTACTGGGACGTGGCGGCCGGCGGCATGGTACTGGCCACCGAGACTTACGCCGAATCGGCGGCCCGTGAGCTGGAAGAAGAGCTGGGGGTGAGCGGTGTGGAACTGACTGCCCATGATCACTTTTTCTTCGAGGACACCGGTAACCGACTCTGGTGTTCGGCGTTTTCGGCGGTGTGGGATGGCCCGTTGATCCTGCAGCCGGAAGAGGTGCTCGAAGCGCGCTTCATGCCCATCGATCAGGTCATGCTGGAAATCCAGCAAAAGCCTTATTGCCCGGACTCCCTGGCGGCCTTGCAGCGCTATCTTCGGGCTCGTGGGCCGGACGTCGCATAAGAGGCATAAATTGGCGCCGATTGGCTCTTAGCAAGTCGGCTTTTTGCCGTTACACTGCGCGACCTTTTCAAACTGAACCGGTATTGCTTTTTTGTAGGAGCGAAGCTTGCTCGCGAAGAACGCAAGGACGACGCGTACATCCTGAATGCACGCGTTATCGTTGACGTCCTTCGCGAGCAAGCTTCGCTCCTACGCAGGGTTTTACCGTTTCAGTAGCGCTGCCCCTGCCTGAGTGGGGCTTCGCGGTCGATGGCACACTTGCCGCGACCAGTCTTTGTCCTCCCAAGAGGATTGCCGGTGGCCAAAAAAGCCGCATCCTTCGCCGCCCTTGGTGGCCTGGTATTTTCCACCGACGCAGGTCGTCATTGCCCGGATTGCAGTAAACCGGTGGATGCCTGCATCTGCAAACAGACCGTTATCCCGGCCGGCGACGGCATCGCTCGCGTGCGTCGCGAAAGCAAGGGTCGTGGCGGTAAGACGGTGACCACCATCACCGGCGTGCCGTTGAACGAAGACGCGCTCAAGGACCTGGCCACCACGTTGAAGAAACGTTGTGGTACCGGCGGGGCGTTGAAAGACGGAATCATTGAAATCCAGGGCGATCATGTCGAGCTACTCTTGGCCGAACTGATCAAGCACGGTTTCAAGGCGAAGAAGTCCGGCGGCTAGCAGCTTCTGTGAAAACCACCCTCGGCTTGATCCGGTCCTGACAGCAGGTCTGGCGTCGTCTACATGGTTTTCACAGAGCCTGTTCTGACCGGATTCTAAACTCACTGCGATCAGCGAGGTCTATCCCCTCGTTGACGAACCGTCATTTTCATTCTTTAGACTGCGCCGGCCTGAACCCAGGCGACGCTCTATGACTTCTTTATAGGGGACTTCAATGTCCGTAAGACGCACACGCAAAGACGATGGCAGCCAATGGACAGTTGCGGACAGCCGCAGTGTTTACGGGATTCGCCATTGGGGGGCCGGGTATTTCGCGATCAATGACGCCGGTCGCGTCGAAGTTCGCCCAAACGGTCCGGCCAGTTCGCCAATCGACCTGTTCGAGCAAGTCGACCAGCTGCGCAAAAGCGGCCTGTCCTTGCCGTTGCTGGTGCGTTTCCCTGACATTCTGCAAGACCGCGTGCGTCAGCTGACCGGTGCGTTCGATGCCAACATCGAGCGCCTGGAATACCAGAGCAAGTACACCGCGCTGTACCCGATCAAGGTCAACCAGCAGGAAGCGGTGATCGAAAACATCATCGCTACCCAGGACGTATCGATCGGTCTGGAAGCCGGCTCCAAGCCTGAGTTGCTCGCCGTTCTGGCGTTGGCACCGAAGGGCGGCACCATCGTCTGCAACGGTTACAAGGATCGCGAGTTCATCCGTCTGGCGCTGATGGGCCAGAAGCTCGGCCACAACGTGTTCATCGTGATCGAGAAAGAGTCCGAAGTCGGTCTGGTGATCGAAGAAGCGGCGGCGCTCAAGGTCAAGCCGCAGGTCGGCTTGCGCGTGCGTCTGTCGTCCCTGGCGTCGAGCAAGTGGGCAGACACCGGTGGTGAAAAATCCAAGTTCGGCCTGTCGGCGGCGCAACTGCTGTCGGTGGTCGAGCGTTTCCGCGCTGCCGGCCTGGACCAGGGCATCCGCCTGTTGCACTTCCACATGGGTTCGCAGATCGCCAACCTGGCGGACTACCAGCACGGCTTCAAGGAAGCGATCCGTTACTACGGCGAGTTGCGCAACCTCGGCCTGCCGGTGGATCACATCGACGTCGGCGGCGGTTTGGGCGTGGACTACGACGGTACTCACTCGCGCAACGCCAGCTCGATCAACTACGACATGGACGATTACGCCGGTGTCGTGGTCGGGATGCTCAAGGAATTCTGCGACGCGCAGAGCCTCCCGCACCCGAACATCTTCTCCGAGAGCGGCCGCTCCCTGACCGCGCACCACGCCATGTTGGTGGTGCAGGTGACCGACGTCGAGAAACACAACGACGACGTGCCGCAGATCGAGAACAAGGAAGCGCTGCCGGAAACAGTGCAGTGGCTGGTTGACCTGCTGGGTCCGACCGACATCGAGATGGTCACCGAAACCTACTGGCGCGCCACGCACTACATGAGCGATGTGGCCACCCAGTACGCTGACGGCAAACTGACCCTGGCCGAGAAAGCCCTGGCTGAACAATGCTACTTCGCCGTGTGCCGTCGCCTGCACAACTCGCTGAAGGCCCGTCAGCGTTCGCACCGTCAGGTGCTCGACGAGCTCAACGACAAGCTGGCCGACAAGTACATCTGCAACTTCTCGGTCTTCCAGAGCCTGCCGGACACCTGGGCCATCGGCCAGGTACTGCCGATCCTGCCGTTGCACCGTCTCGATGAAGAGCCTTTGCGTCGCGCGGTGCTGCAGGATCTGACCTGCGACTCCGACGGCAAGATCAAGCAATACGTCGACGAGCAGAGCATCGAGACCAGCCTGCCGGTTCACGGTTTGAACGACGGCGAGGACTACCTGCTGGGCATCTTCCTGGTCGGCGCCTACCAGGAGATTCTTGGCGACATGCACAACCTGTTCGGTGACACCGATTCGGTGAACATCTACCAGAATGCCGACGGCAGCGTGTACCACGCGGGTATCGAAACCCACGACACCATCGAAGACATGCTGCGTTACGTGCACTTGTCGCCGGAAGAGTTGATGACCCACTACCGCGACAAATGCGCCAGTGCCCGCATCACCGCCGCCGAGCGCACTCAGTTCCTCGACGCACTGCGTCTGGGGCTGACTCGTTCGTCTTACCTGTCCTCTTGAGGTAAGTCGTCGTTCTCACCAGGTCGTCTGAAAATGTTCCGCGCACTGCAGAAGTTTCGGATGACCTGGTAGGACGGTTCTCTATTTTCAAAGGAAATTTCCCCACTTTCGGCTATCAAAGCCATTTGGTCTTCTTTTCGCGTAGGCCATTTCCTAAGTTGTACTTCGGCACTCTACTCGGCCATGTCTCTCGGCGAGAATCCCCGGCCGCCCCTCCTGTAGAGAATCTGCGATGTTCGATCCAGTCAACGAACCTTCATTTCGTCTGGATGTAGACGGTATTTCCGACGCCTTCGAAGTCTTGGCCTTTACCGGTAGAGAAGCCATCAGCGATCCTTTTGTGTTCGATGTGGATCTGCTGATAGATGACCCGACGCTCGACCTTGCCAGCCTGCTCTACCAACCGGTCTCGCTGCACTTCGGGCCAGCGGGACACGCCATCCATGGACAACTGCACGAACTCGTCCAGCGTGACCATGGTCCGACTGCCCGGCTCTGCCGCGTGCGGCTGGGGCCGAAGCTGGCATGCCTTTCCCAACGCTTCAGCCAGCGAATCTTCAGCGCCTGCTCGGTGCCGCAGGTCCTCAGTCAAGTACTCAGGGAGCATGGCATTGCCGACAAGGATCGGCGCTTCGAGCTGAGCGGCGATTACCCACCCCGTGATTTCTGTACGCAGTACCGGGAATCGGACCTGCAGTTTCTCCAGCGCCTGTGCGCCCAGGAACGGCTCAACTACCATTTCGAGCACCACGCACGTGGGCACTGTGTGGTATTCGGTGATGGCCAGGCGCATTTTCGCCTTGGCGAACTGGCGGATTTTCGGGTCGACAGCGAGCAGCCGGCAGTGCGGCAGTTTCAGCTTCAGGGGCAACGAACCACGCAGAGTGCCGAAGGCCGTACGGACCTGGCGACGCTGCGCAGTGGTCAACTGATGTCGCTGTCCGGCCATCCTATCGCCAACTGGAATCATCTGTGGCTGTTGACCCACATCGAACATCAGGGGAGTCAGGATCCGCTGGCGCCCTACAGCAACCGGATCCGCGCGATTCACTGGGAAGCGCCCCTGGTGTCGCCCCATTGCGCAACGAAACCACGCATGCACAGCCTGCAACGGGCTTGGGTAGTCAATGTCGAAGAGTCTCGACCGGATCCATCCAGGCCAGTTGCCGTGCAATTCGATTGGCTTTACCAGGGCGAGGGCGCGGTCCCCACCCACTGTTGGCTGCCCTTGGCAACTGAATTGGGCAGCGCAACGGTTTCGCCGTTGAGTGAGGGGGCCGAGGTGGTGGTGAGCTTTATCGAGGGCGATCCGGATCAGCCGCTTATTACCGGTTTTCTCCACATGCCAAAGGCTGTCGAAGAGGCTCAGGCGCCCCGCGCGACAGACGACTGTCCGCCCGACGAAGGCTTGCTCCGAATGCTGCGCTCCGGCGAGCCCTTGATGCTGCTGTGCCTGCTGCCGGGTGGCGGCAGTTTCACGCCTTGCGCTCAGGTTTTCTGTACCTGCCGGGCGGCGATGCGGTTTGGCCGGAGCGGTGCGGCATGATTGCCGCGAGCCCGCAATGGCTATTGCTGGATGTGCCGGGTGCGCCACTGGCGGGGGCGACGCTGGGGCAGACATTTGCCCATGCGCAGTGGTTCTGGTTATTCGAAGACACGGAGCTGCATGCATCGCGCGAACACGGTCCGGTTCTGGTCGACCTGGGCTCATGCCCGGCGCTGGTCGAGTTGTGCTACAGCGAAGCGCAAAACTGGCGTGGACTGTTGGTCTTCAGTGGGGCGCCGCCGTCGCTGTTGCTGGCGCATTTGCGCCGTATGCTCACGGTCACGGTCGGCGTGCATCACCGGGCTTTGTTGAACTTCTACAACCCCAACACTGCCAGTTACTTTTTCGACGCCTGCGATGCCCGGGAGCTGAGTCGCTGGCTGGGGCCGATCAGTCAATTGCACTGGTTCGGCGGAACCTGGGCGGATCGCGCGATCGGCTGTCAGAGTTGGCAACAGTTGCACAACCCGGGGCTCGCCGTCAGCCCGTTAGCCGTCGAGGAAAGCCTGAGCCCCGGTCAACAGGAAAAGCTGCAAACCTGTCTGCTGGAACAGCACGCCTGGCACTGGAGCCAATCCACCGGGACCGATTACAACAGCCTGTGGTCGCATATGCAGGAAGGGCTGGCGCTGGGTTTCAACGAGCGTTCGGTACTCGATGGCTGGTTATGGCTGCGCTTGCAATACCCCCGCGCTGCGCTGGTGCTGCCTTTGTCGGGGCTGACTCAGCAGGAGCGTCTCGACAGCCTGCGCGAGCGATGGCAGACCGATCGACACTGATCACGGCGTCCGTCACGGCCGCGCCGGATCAGTGAGTCCGGCTTGTAAACCAGCCGTCGTTCTTGCGCAGAAACCAGGCAAAAGCGCCAAGGGTCAAACTGCGCAAGGCCATGAAAAACAGGAACGTTATCCACAGGCCATGGTTGCCCAGGCCTTGCAGCGCCCAGGCAAACGGCAATAACAGAATCATCGTCAACAGCATGCCGTTGCGCATTTCCCGGGCGCGAGTGGCGCCGATGAACAGACCGTCGAGCAGGTAACTCCAGACCGCAATCAGCGGCAGGGCGGCAAGGTAGGGCAGGTAGATGAATGCGGTGTCGCGCACGTTTTGAATGTCGGTCTGCATCTCGATGAACAGATGGCCAGCGAACAGAAACAGCGCGGCAAAGCCCAGGCTCGCCAGCAATGACCAACCACAGGCCACCACCAACGAGCGGCGCAGGGCGCCCCGGTCGCGAGCACCGATGGCGTGCCCGCAAAGGGCCTCCACGGCGTGGGCCAGACCATCGAGCGCATGGGCCGTCAGCAGCAGGCCGTTGAGCAATAACGCGTTGGCGGCGACAGTGGCGTCGCCCAGTCGCGCGCCTTGCACGGTAATGAGAAAAAACACCGATTGCAGGACTAGGCTGCGGATGAAGATGTCGCGGTTGACCGCCAACAGCGGTCGCCAGCTCTGCCACAGCGCCAGCGCAGCCCAGGCGATATGGCCAGGGTAGGCGCGCAGGGCGTTGCGGGTCATCAGCAGGCCGATCAGTGCGCCGGTCCATTCGGCAATCACCGACGCCCGGGCAGCGCCGACCACGCCCCATTCCAGCCCGAGGACGAACCACAGGTTCAAGGCAATGTTGACCAGGTTGGTGCTCAGCAGAATCGCCAGTGGCGCCCGGGCGTTCTGGGTGCCGAGGAACCAGCCGACCAGGGCGTAACTGGCCAGTGCCGCCGGCAGGCCGAACAGCCGCGTGTGGAAAAACTCGCGGGTCAGTTGATCCAGTTCGGCCGAGGGTTGCATGAAGTGCAACGCGACGCCGCTCAACGGCACGCCCAGCGCCCCCAGGACAATGGCCAGGCCCATGGCCAGCAGCAAGCCCTGCAACAGGATTTGCCGCAACGCCGCGCCATCCCCGCGTCCCGCAGCCTGGGCGGCAAAGCCGGTGGAGCCCATGCGCAGAAAACCCATGGCCCAGGCGAGAAAGGTGTACAGGCTGGCCCCGACCGCGACGGCGCCCAGCTGATGGGCGTGGGGCAGGTGGCCGATGACGGTACTGTCGACCAGCGCCACCAGCGGTACGGAAATGTTCGACAGAATCATGGGCGCGGCGAGCGCCCAGACCCGGCGGTGAGTAGGACGGTCGCGCCAGTCGGCGATCAGGCTGGACATGCAGGCTCCTTGGGAGAGCGGGCATTGTAGCGACACATCTGAATCCGAAGTGATCCAATGTGGGAGCGAGCTTGCTCGCGATGGCGGTGTGTCATGCGACATGGATGTCGGCTGACACTCCGCCTTCGCGAGCAAGCTCGCTCCCACAGGGTTTGGTGGTGTTAGTGGATAATCCAGCTCAACAACCAAAGCCCCAGCAGCAACCAGATAATCCCCATGATGATCGACGCACTCATGAAGGCGCGAATCGCCGCCCACAACAGCATCAGCCCCACGATCAACGCGATGATGCTGACGATCGAAGCGTCCATGCCCAGCGCCCGGGACAGTCCTTCGACAAAGTTGCTGCCGGCATGGCTCAACAGATTGAACAGCCCGCTGAGGGCGTCAACGATGAACCGGATGATCGAACCGAGTACCTGGCCGAGCCATTCGAAAAAACTGTCTACCTGCATGTCGTGAACGTCCTGTTGAAGTGGTTGAACCTTGGGCCAATGATCACAGTGGCGAGTTCCCTGATGCCGGGATCGTTTGAGTATGACGCAAAGCTTCCGGTCTGTTGATGAACCCCTGTAGGAGCTGGCTTGTCGGATCGCCGCACCGCAGCGAAGGCGGCCTCAAGGCTTGCACCGCCCATGAAGACGCCTTCGCCAGCAAGCCGGCTCCTACAGGGGGCTAACGCCCCTTGCCTTCGCCAGCAAGCCGGCTCCTACAGGGGGCTAACGCCCCTTGCCTTCCCCGGCCATCCCCCCGAAGCTATACGCCTTCAGGAGAGCCCGATGAACCTTGTTGAACTGACCGAACGCCTGCATGCCATTCGTGACCGCAACGACTGGCGGCAATTTCACAGCCCGAAAAACCTGGCCATGGCCGCGAGCGTGGAGATGTCAGAGCTGGTAGAGATCTTCCAGTGGCTGACCGAAGACCAGTCGCATCAGCTGCCAGCGGACAAACTCGCCCACGCCGGGCAGGAAGTCGGCGACATCGTGCTCTATCTACTGCTGCTGTGCAGCGAGTTGGGGCTGGACATGGATGAAGTGGTGCGCAGCAAGCTTGCCGACAGTGAACGGAGGTTCAGCTGATGAGCGACCGTCATTTCGATCAACTGGCGACCCGCTTCGCCGAAAAAATCTACGGGGGAGCCAAAGGCGCGATCCGTCTGGCTGTGCTTCAGGCCGACCTGGTCGAAATCCTGCCGGACCGGCCATTGCGCGTACTCGACATCGGCGCCGGCCTTGGTCACATGTCGTTGTGGCTGGCCCAGCGTGGTCATGAAGTGACGCTGGCCGAACCCGCCGAGCCGATGCTCGAAGGCGCCCGGCAGCGCTTCGCCGACGCGGGGCAGAGCGCGACCTTCATTCAGGCACCGTGGCAGGACCTGCTCGGCCAGCTCACCGAACCCTACGATCTGGTGCTGTGCCACGCCGTGCTGGAATGGCTGGCCGAACCTCACGCGATCCTGCCGGTACTGCATCAGCTGACCAAGCCCGAAGGCTGGCTCTCCCTGGCCTTCTACAACCGCGATGCGCTGATCTACCGCAACCTGCTCAAGGGCCACTTTCGCAAGATGCGCAAGAACGACATGGCCGGCGAAAAGCAGAGCCTGACCCCGCAGCAGCCCCTCGACCCGCGTGAACTGGCGGCGCAACTTGAAGGCTTTTGGCAGGTCGAAACCCAGAGTGGGGTCCGTGTTTTTCACGACTACATGCCGGTGGAATTCCAGGCCCGCGCCGAACTGGCGGACCTGCTGGAAATGGAACTGGCCCACCGTCGCCACCCAAGCTTTGCCGGGCTTGGGCGCTATTTGCACTGGATCTGTCGGCCGGTCTGATCGGAGCGCGAAATGAAAACTCGTTCAGGGTTACTGGTGATCTGTCTGGGGTTGGCGGCCTGTCAGGGCAGCAATCCCTATGTAGCGACATCCAGGCCCTTGCCGCCAGCGCCACCCCAGGCGGCCAACACCTTTGACCGTAGTGCCTACCCGGCGCCACCGCGCGATTATGGGCGCTACCGCAGCTGGGCCTGGCTCAACGGACACCTGCCGCCGGGCACCGCCTGGGCAGATTCGACGCAGGTTGCCGAGGCGGTCAGCAACGCGCTGGATCAGCGCGGCTTGCGCCCGCTGCATGACAATCGCCCGGCGGACCTGTTTGTCAGCGCCGACCTGCGCCTGGAAACCCGCTTGCGCCAGGTCCGCGACGATTATGGTTACTACGGCGGTGGGTATGGCGGTTATGGCGGTTACAACCGTTACGGCAGCGGCTATGGCATGTACAACACGGTGCCGATCGTTCGCACTTATCAGGAGCAAGTCGTGGTGGTACGGGTGGATCTGTTCGACGCGCAAAGCGGTCAACCGGTATGGAGCGCCAGCGCAGAAACCAGTAACCGGGGCAGCCAGAGCGAGCGTACAGATGCCATCCGGGAGGCTGTAGAAAAGGCAATGTCGGCGTATCCTCCTGATTAGCTACTTTCGTTAAGAAGCATTGCGCAGGTTCATGTCTTCAACCGGAGAAATATCATGTTCCGCCGTCTCGCTTTACTGGCCGTGGCCGCGCTGCTCAGCGCCTGCGCCACCCAGGTCAATCATGATTTTGATGCCAGCCGCGACTTTTCCGCCTATCGCAGCTGGAGCTGGAAAGAACCCGCCCTGCAATATCGACCCGATGACCCGCGGATCAAGAGCGACCTGACTGAGCAACGCGTGCGCCAATCGGTTGCCGATCAGCTCGATCAACGTGGCTTGCGTCCTGCCGCCCCCGGCACCCGGGGCGACTTGAGCGTGCAGACCTACCTGATCGTCGAAGAGCGCCAGCAACAAGTCACCACCAACTATGGCGGCGCTTGGGGCAACCCATGGAATGGCTACTGGGGCGGGCCGATGTACAACGAAACCCGCAACGTCAGCTACAAGGTGGCGACCATCCAGATCGACCTGCTCGATGGCAAGGACGGCAAGCTGGTGTGGCGCGGCAGTGATGAACAAATGCTCAGCCGCACACCGAATCCCGCTGATCGTAGCGCGGCGATACGCGAAACGGTCGGACGGGTGCTGGCCAACTATCCACCCAGATAGACATCACGGCATTTCAGCTTGTCCGGGGGGCATGACGGCGCGACGACCGGGTCAGGCAACAGGCCGCCAATGCCCCACCATATGCTCAAGATCCCCCGCACCCACCAACTGAAAATCGCCACTGGAACCGGCCGCGCTGGACAGCAGTGTCACCTCGCTCGGCAGCCGCACCGGCTTCCTGAACTGCACCGCAAGCTCGACATTCGCCGCCGGCAGGTGCTCACTCAGCGCCGCGAGTGTCCGGGCCTTGTTCCACAACCCATGGGCAATGGCTGTCGGGAAGCCGAACAGTCTGGCGCTGACGGCACTCAGGTGAATCGGGTTGTAGTCACCGGACACTTTGGCGTACTGCCGGCCAATGTCCGCCGGCGCTTGCCATCGGGTCACCTCCATCAGCTCCAGCGTCGATGCCAACACTTCCTCGACAGGCTCGCCGTCCAGTTTGACGCCCCGGCACAACATCTGGCTTTGCGCTTCCCACAACACGCCCAACTGATCGTCGAGGGTGGTCACCAGGTCGAACGTTGCACCCTTGGCATGGGGTTGCAGGTTCTGCACCTGCACGCTGACCCGCGCGCGATGTACCCCGCCCATTGGCCGCAAGACGCGAATGCGGTTGCTCAGGTGTATCAGCCCCAGCAGCGGAAACGGAAACGCCTTGGCCGTGAGCAATTGCATCTGCAAGGCAAACGCCAGGATGTGTGGATAGGTGGGTGGCAGCAAACCGTTGTCGGCAAAGCCGCAGACCTTGCGATAGGCCGCCAGGCGCTTCGGATCGACATCGAGCCAGCAGCGCAAACCCGAGTCGGGCAGCGTGGTGCCGGTGATTTTGCGTCGGGTTGCCGCCTTTACATAGAGGTCCGACAGACCCGGTTCGCGGTTGAGTGTGTGCCAATCGATGATCATGCCTAAGCCCCCAAAACACTTTGCCCACAAACGCGCAATGCCTGCCCGGTGAAGGCCCCGGTGCCCGGTTGCGCCAGCCAGGCCACCGCTTCGGCGACGTCTTGCGGCAGGCCGCCCTGGCCCAACGAACTCATGCGTCGCCCGGCTTCACGCAGGCCGAACGGCAGGTGCGCGGTCATCTGGGTTTCGATGAACCCCGGTGCCACCGCGTTGATGCTGATACCGCGCGCCTTCAACAGTGGCGCCCAGGCTTGGGCCAGACCGATCAGCCCGGCCTTGCTCGCCGCGTAGTTGGTTTGCCCGCGATTGCCGGCGATGCCGCTGATGGAGGCCAGAAGAATCACCCGGCCATTGTCCTGCAAGGTGCCGCTGTCGAGCAGGGCCTTGGTCAATACCTGCGGCGCATTGAGATTGACGGCGAGCACGGCGTCCCAGAATTCCGGGGTCATGTTGGCCAGGGTTTTGTCCCGAGTGATGCCGGCGTTGTGCACGACAATGTCGATGCCGTCGGGCAAGTGTTCGATCAGTTGCGCGGCGGCGTCTTCGGCGCAGATGTCCAGGGTGATGCCGCGCCCGCCGAGGCGGGCGGCGAGGGCGTCGAGATCGGTCTTGGCCGGCGGCACGTCCAGCAGGATGACATCGGCGCCGTCACGGGCCAGGGTTTCGGCGATGGACGCACCGATACCGCGTGCCGCGCCGGTGACCAGCGCCTTGCGACCGGCCAGCGGGCGAGTCCAGTCCGTCACCGGGGTGTTGCAGGCGTCCAGGCCAATCACTTGTCCGGAAACGAAAGCGCTTTTGGGCGAGAGGAAAAACCGCAACGGGCCTTCCAGTTGATCCTCGGCACCTTCACCGACATGGATCAGCTGCAAGGTACCACCGCCGCGCAACTCCTTGGCCAGCGACCGGCTGAAACCCTCCAGGGCCCGCTGGGTGCTGGCGGCGAACGGGTCGCTCAAGGTGTGCGGCGCGCGCCCCAGGATTACCAGGTGTGCGTTGTGATCGAGGTTTTTCAGCAGCGGCTGGAAGAATTCGCGCAGCTGTTTGAGCTGGTCGGTCTGCACCAGATCGGTGGCATCGAATACCACGGCCTTGAGTTTCGGTCCGTGACCGGGAATCCACGCCGTGGCCATTGAAGGTTCGGTGCCGTAGCTGTAAATCGCGTCGGTCAGGCGGTTGGCAAAGGCACTGACTTTTTCCGCCAGCGGCCCGCCGCCGATCAGCAACGCGCCCTCGACCGGACGCAGCCGGCCGGCTTGCCAGCGCTCCAATCGTACCGGCGACGGCAGACCCAGGGCCCCGACCAGGCGATGGCCGATGGACGAATTGGCGAAGTCGATATAGCGGTCAGACATGGAACGCGCTCCAGCAGCTGGGGTTCAAAGTGTGGACCATGAATGGCGATCAGTCGTTCGATCCAGGAGATAAGGCCTACGCTTGATCACAGCAGAATAGTGTGTACGCGAGGTTTGTGTGCAACGCAGTCCCTGTGGGAGCGGGCTTGCCCGCGATGAGGCCGGCCTAGTTAACATCTTTGTCGACAGACACACCGCCATCGCGGGCAAGCCCGCTCCCACAGGGATTCGATTCAACCTTCAGATATTTTTCATCAGGAGCTTTTCATGACTCAACCGCGCCGCGTCGCGATCATTGGCGGTAACCGTATCCCTTTCGCCCGCTCCAACGGGCCATACGCCACCGCCAGTAACCAGGCGATGCTCACCGCCGCGCTCGAAGGCCTGATCGAACGCTTCAACCTGCATGGCCTGTGCATGGGTGAAGTGGCGGCTGGCGCGGTGCTCAAACACTCCCGGGATTTCAACCTGACCCGCGAGTGCGTGCTCGGCTCGCGGCTGTCACCCACCACCCCGGCCTACGACATCCAGCAGGCCTGCGGCACTGGCCTTGAAGCGGCGCTGCTGGTGGCGAACAAAATCGCCCTTGGCCAGATCGAATGCGGCATTGCCGGTGGCGTCGATACCACCTCCGACGCGCCGATCGGCGTCAACGAAGGCTTGCGCAAGATCCTGCTGCAGGCCAATCGCGCCAGGACCACCGCCGACAAACTGAAAACCTTCCTGCAACTGCGACCCCGGCACCTGATCCCCGAACTGCCGCGCAACAGCGAGCCGCGCACCGGCCTGTCCATGGGCGAGCACTGCGAGTTGATGGCCCAGACCTGGAACATTCCACGGGACGAGCAAGATCAGCTGGCCCTCGAAAGCCATCGGAAAATGGCCGCGTCCTACACAGAAGGCTGGCACAACGACCTGATGACACCGTTCCTCGGCCTGACTCGCGACAACAACCTGCGCCCCGACCTGAACCTGGAAAAACTCGCGTCACTCAAACCAGTGTTCGAGAAAAGTGCCAAGGGCACCCTGACCGCAGGCAACTCCACGCCGCTCACCGATGGCGCGTCGCTAGTGCTGTTGGGCAGCGAGGAGTGGGCGAAGGAACGCGGCTTGCCGATCCTTGCCTACCTGCGCGACGGCGAGGCGGCGGCGGTGGATTTCGTCAACGGTGCCGAAGGGTTGTTGATGGCGCCGGTCTATGCCGTGCCGCGTTTGCTGGCGCGCAATGGCCTGACCTTGCAGGACTTCGATTACTACGAAATCCACGAAGCCTTCGCCGCGCAGGTGCTCTGCACCTTAAAGGCCTGGGAGGATCCGCAGTACTGCAAAAACCGCCTGGGCCTCGACGCGCCGCTGGGTTCCATTGATCGCGGCCGGCTTAATGTCAAAGGCAGTTCACTGGCGGCCGGGCATCCGTTTGCCGCCACCGGCGGGCGCATTGTCGCCAACCTGGCGAAGTTGCTCGATGCCGCGGGCAAGGGCCGGGGCTTGATTTCGATCTGCGCCGCGGGTGGCCAGGGTGTGACCGCGATTGTCGAGCGCTGATGACTGCGGTGGGTGTAACCGGAAACTTGTGGGAGCGGGCTTGCCCGCGATAGCGGTGTCTCAGACACAGAGATATTGAATGTGCCTCCCCTATCGCGGGCAAGCCCGCTCCCACAGGATCACCGGTGTTGAATACATGAGTGGCATGGCGTAACGTCGCTCATAGCCATTTTGCGACATAAGGCCAATCAATGCCGTCTAACGGACAACTTACCCTCGAACGGACAATCCCGACTCTGACGGCGTTGCCGCGTCCGCTGTTCGCTCGGGCGGAAAGCCTCAATGCCGGTTCCTGGACACCGTCTCATCGCCACGACTGGGTGCAGTTTTCCTACGCCATCAGCGGCGTTCTTGGCGTACACACCGCCGAGGGCAGTTTCTTTGCTCCGCCGCAGTGGGGCATCTGGATTCCCGCGGATCTCGAACACCAGGTGGTGACTTCGATGCGCGCCGAAATGCGCAGCCTCTATGTGCGCCGCGAGGATTGCGTATGGGCGGACGGTCGTTGCCGGGTGCTCGAGGTGACGCCGCTGGCCCGGGAACTGATCAAGAGTTTTTGTCTGCTGCCGGTGGAATATCCACAGGGTGATAGCCCGGAAACGCGGCTGGTGAATGTGCTGCTGGACCAGTTGGCGGGTCTGCCGGAGGTGGAGTTCTCCCTGCCGTTGCCGCGTCATGAGCGGTTGCTGGGGTTGTGCAACGAGCTGCTCGAAAGTCCTGAGCGGAGCGTGACCTTGCAGGAGTGGGCGCAGCGGTTGGGAACGTCGGAGAAAACCCTCATGCGGCTGTTTCAGCGGGAAACCGGGTTGAGCTTTCGAGGGTGGCGCCAGCGGATGCGGCTGCTGTCGTCGTTGAGTTTGCTGGAGGAGGGGAACAGCGTGACCAACGCCGCGCTGTCTTGCGGGTATGACTCGACGTCGGCGTTTATTGCGGCGTTCAAGGGGTTGTTCGGGTTTACCCCTGGCGAGCTCTTCAAGCAGTGACGATCTTTTGATCTTATTCAGCAGGCAACGATAATTTTTGGCCCGCCATCAACAACGACAACCGACTCAAACTCATCCACGGAGAACCCGCGGCCTGGCCCTTGATCTGCGCATCAATGCGCTGCGCTTCCAGCAACAACTGCGCCCAGCGTTGCGCCGAGTAGCGTTGCAGGGCTTTGCTCATCAGCGGTTTGCGTTTGTCCCAGATCGGCGGTCGCGCAGCGCTGAAGGCCTTGTCCAGCGGCACGCCCTGGCTGTATTGCAATGACAGGTTGGCCAACAAGCGCAGCTCCCGGGCCAGGGCCCAGAGAATCACCGGTGGCTCGACGCCTTCACCCCGTAGTCCTTCAAGCATGCGCAAGGCATGCGCGGCTTCACCGTTGAGAATTGCATCGGTCAGCCCGAAGACATCGAAGCGCGCACTGTCGGCCACCGCCGCTTGCACGGTTTCAACGCTGATCTGGCCACCCTCGGCCATCAGCTTGAGTTTCTCGATTTCCTGAGCAGCGGCCAGCAAGTTGCCTTCAACCCGGGCCGCGATCAGTTCCACGGCGTCCTGGCTGGCGGACAGTCCGGCCTGTGACAACCGTTGACGGATCCAGCCCGGCAACTGGTTGGCATCCACCGGCCAGATTTGCACGAACTGGGTGTGCTGGCCTTCAACCAGTGCCTTGCCCCACTTGGTTTTCTGCGCGCTGCCGTCCAGCTTGGGCAGGCTGATCAACAACACCGTGTCTTCGGCCGGACGCGAGCAGTACTCGATGAATGCGGCAGCCCCCTTGTCACCGGGTTTACCTGACGGCAGACGCAATTCCAGCAGGCGTTTTTCGGCGAACAAGGACATGCTCGCGCCGGCCTGCAACAATGTTCCCCAATCGAAACTGGCATCGGCGGCGAAGACCTGGCGTTCGTCGAAGCCCTGTCGGCGAGCGGCGGCACGAATGGCGTCGGCGGCTTCCTGACACAGCAATGGGTCATCGCCACTGATGATGTAGACCGGCGCGAGGGTGCCTTGCAGGTGCTTGGCGAGTTGGGCGGGAGCGAGTTTCATAGGAGAGGGCGAACGGGGCGCCGAGGCGCCCCGCAACGCTTACTGCCGCGGCAGTTCGACAGGCGACTGACGCGGCGTTTGCGCTTCAGCCTTCTGCGCCGCTTCCAATGCCGCGGCTTCAGCCCTGGCGCGGGCCTCGGCGGTCTGTTGCAGCTGCTCCAGCTGAGTCGGGGTCAGCTGCTGCAGGCGCAGCATCATGCGTTGAACCAGCTCACGACGCATTTCCTTGCGCGCGTCATTGGCTTCCTGATCGGAGCCCGCCAGGTTGTTGCCGTCGTGGATAAAGACTTTCTGCACTTCGAGCTTGTCGCTCAACAGTGGCAAGTTGCCCTGGCCATTGATGTCATAGCTGAGCACGGTACTGATCTGATACTCGCCAGTGCGGCCGGCACCTGCGTAGCTGAGGATGCGCTGGCTCTCCTGTTCGCCGGTCAGCACCAGTTTGTAAGGGGCGCCGCTGTAGAGCTTGACGCCGCTGCTTTCCAGCACCTGACGCATCTGGGTCACGGTCGGGCCGTAGGCATCACGGGCGCTCAGGTCGAGTTCCTTGATCGCCAGCTCGGTGGTGCCGGTGCCGCGCAGCTGGAAACCGCAGGCGCTCAGCAGAACGGCGAGGCCCATCACCAGCAGATTGCGTTTGATCATCTTGTTGTTCCCCTTGAAGCCAGGTGGGCCGATCATGCGACCCGAAAGGTTTTACTCGGCGCCAGGCTGGACCTGGCGCCTGATCCACTTAGCTGGCGACGATATTGACCAGTTTTCCGGGCACTACGATCACTTTACGAATAGTCAGGCCGTCGACAAAGCGCAGCACGTTCTCGTTGGCCCGTGCGGCGGCTTCGACTTCTTCGCGGGTGGCGCTGGCCGGCATTTCGATGTGCCCACGCAATTTGCCATTCACTTGAATGACCAGCTGCAGGCTGTCCTGTACCAGGGCGCTTTCGTCCAGTACCGGCCAACCGGCGTCGATCACCGGATCGGCGTGACCCAGGCGATGCCACAGCTCATGGCTGATGTGCGGAGTGATCGGTGCCAGCAGCAGGACCACGGTTTCCAGGCCTTCATGAATCAGTGCGCGGTTCTGCTCGGTGTCCTGCGGGGCTTTTTCCAGCACGTTCATCAGCGTCATCACCTGGGCGATGGCGGTGTTGAATTTGTGGTTCTGGCCGACGTCGTGGCTGGCCTGCTTGATGGCCTGGTGGATCGAACGGCGAATGACTTTCTGCTCGTCGTTCAGGCCGGCGACGTCCAGTATTCCCGGCAGGCCCTGGGTGACGTGCGCTTGCGCCAGGCGCCAGACGCGCTTGAGGAAGCGGTGCGAGCCCTCTACGCCGGAGTCGGACCATTCCGCGCTCATGTCGGGCGGGGAGGCAAACATCATGAACAGGCGGCAGGTGTCTGCGCCGAACTGGTCAATCATCGACTGTGGGTCTACGCCGTTGTTCTTTGACTTGGCCATCTTCTCGGTGCCACCGATTTCCACCGGCAGGCCGTCTGCGATCAGCTTGGCGCTAACGACCTTGGCCTTGCTGTCGCGTTCGAGTTCGACGTCCGCCGGGTTGAACCAGGTGTAGGCACCGTTGGCTTCGCGACGATAGTAGGTCTCGGCAATCACCATGCCCTGGGTCAGCAGGTTCTTGAACGGCTCGTTGGAGCTCACCAGGCCTTCGTCGCGCATCAGCTTGTGGAAGAAGCGCGCGTAGAGCAGGTGCAGAATCGCGTGTTCGATACCGCCGATGTACTGGTCCACCGGCAACCAATGGTCGGCCGCGGATTTTTCCACCAGGCCGCCTTCATAGTGCGGCGAGGCGTAACGGGCGTAGTACCACGAGGACTCGACGAAGGTGTCCATGGTGTCGGTTTCACGCTTGGCCGGCTGGCCGCATTTCGGGCAGCTGCACTCGTAGAACTCGGGCATGCGTGCCAATGGCGAACCGGCGCCATCCGGTACCACGTCTTCCGGCAGGACGACAGGCAGTTGATCTTCCGGGACCGGCACATCACCGCAGGTAGTGCAGTGGATGATCGGGATCGGGCAGCCCCAGTAGCGCTGACGGCTGATGCCCCAGTCGCGCAAGCGGAACTGGGTGCGCGAGGCACCGAGGTTTTTCTTGATCAGCGCGACTTCGATGGCGTCGAAAGCGCCCGCGAAGTCGAGGCCATCGAAGTCGCCGGAATTGATCAGCGTGCCGTATTCGTTGTAAGCGTCCTGCCACGGAGTCGGCGTTTCGTCGCCGGCGCTGGTGCGCACGACAGGCTTGACCGGCAGGTTGTATTTGGTAGCGAACTCGAAATCACGTTCGTCGTGCGCCGGAACGGCCATTACCGCGCCATCGCCGTAGTGCATCAGCACGTAGTTGGCGACCCACACCGGGAGTTTCTCACCGGTCAGCGGGTGCTCGACGAACAGCGAAGTACGCAGGCCTTTTTTCTCTTGAGTGGCGACGTCGGCTTCGGCGACGCTGCCGCCCTTGCATTCAGCGATGAACGCTTGCAGCTCAGGATTGTTCTGGGCGGCCAGGGTGGCCAAGTGGTGTTCGGCGGCCACGGCAACGTAGGTCGCGCCCATCAGCGTATCCGGACGGGTGGTGAACACTTTCAGAACGCCGGTTTCGCCAATGGAGGCGACGTCGTACGGGAACTGCACTTCCATGCCGCGGGATTTGCCGATCCAGTTGCGCTGCATGGTCTTGACCTGTTCAGGCCAGCCAGTCAGTTCGTCGAGGCTTTCCAGCAGCTCATCCGCATAGGCGGTGATCTTGAAGTAATACATCGGGATTTCGCGCTTTTCGATCAGCGCGCCGGAACGCCAGCCGCGACCGTCGATCACCTGCTCGTTGGCCAGCACGGTCTGGTCGACCGGGTCCCAGTTCACGGTGCCGCTCTTTTTGTAGATCACACCTTTTTCGAACAGGCGAGTGAACAGCCATTGTTCCCAGCGGTAGTAATCCGGCTTGCACGTGGTGACCTCGCGGGACCAGTCCACCGCCAGGCCCAGGCTGCGCAGCTGGTTTTTCATGTAGGCGATGTTTTCGTAGGTCCACTTGGCGGGCGCTACGTTGTTCTTCATCGCGGCGTTTTCCGCCGGCATGCCGAAGGCGTCCCAACCCATGGGTTGCAGGACGTTCTTGCCTTGCATGCGCTGGTAGCGGGAGATCACGTCGCCGATGGTGTAGTTGCGCACGTGCCCCATGTGTAGCTTGCCGCTGGGGTAAGGAAACATCGACAGGCAGTAGAAAGTCTCCTTGCCTGGCTGTTCACTGACTTCAAAGGACTTTTGCTCGTCCCAGAACGACTGGGCGGCGGCTTCGATTTCACGGGGCTGATATTGTTCGTGCATGGCTACTTTTGAACTGAATAGGGGTGGCCTAGTCCTCTTCGATACACGCTGGACGGTGATTGCGCCAGATTGGCGCTTCGGTGTCCAGACGAGCTGGAAGTGGAGTTACAGGAAGCGTCGTAGCATACATGACCGCACTCTACCGAGGGAAACCCTGATTACTGCCCAAGACCTGGCAAAACCGGCTGCGAGGGCCGTTGGTCGCGGCACCCAGCCGGTTTATCCATGGAAGCTAAGCTCTAAAAGGGGAGCGAGTCTTATCTTCAATGAGGTGAGGGATGGTTGAGTCACGGCAAAAAGTTACAAAACCGGAGCTGTACGAAAGACTGATCGATCGTCTCGGAATGGCCCTGGACGCGGCAAAAACCGCTGACCGGCTGCGCGATGAGCGTCCCTTGGAGCTGGAACTGCGCGGCCTGAGCCCCGCAGAGTTTGCATTGGTCAAAGCGTATCTGGATCGCAGCGAACGTGAATCACATGGATGCTTGTCAGAAGCAGTGAAGCAACTCGACGCACCACGTTCGGCCAAGATCATCTGGCTCAAGGACAAGGTACCTGGCAGGGACTCGGTAAAGGTCCGGTCTTTGCAATTCAAGCAAGGGCACTTGAAGCCATGAAATAGGGTTGTTTAAAAGCATAGTCCTTCCGCATTTGTTGTCGCATTGCGTCAACCCACCTAGGCTTCGGGCATCTTCAGGAGATGCTCGATGCCTTTTCGTTATTTCGTCAAACAACTTCTACTGCCTCCCGGTGTTCTGTTGCTGCTGTTGCTGCTTGCCTGGTGGTTGCGCCGCTCATGGCCGCGACTGGCGGGCCTGTGCTTTGCCTTGGGCGTGGGTGGCTTCTGGTTGATGAGCCTGCCGATAGTGGTGGAGTGGAGCGCCAGGGCGCTTGAGCGTGAACCGCCGCTGGCTCGCAATGAATGGGCAACACTGGGTCGGCATGCGGATGCGATCGTGGTGCTGGGTTCGGGGCGCGAGCGTGGCGATCCGGCCTGGGGCGCCGACCAGCCGACCGGTATAGGCCTGGAGCGCCAGCGCTATGCGGCGCGGCTGGCCAAGGCGTCGGGCTTGCCGATCCTCACCAGCGGCGGACTGCATTACGGTACCCCGCCGACCGAAGCCAGGTTGATGGCGGACTCCTTGCACGATGATTTTGGCGTGACTGTGCGCTGGCAGGAAGGGCGCAGCCGCACGACCTGGGAGAACGCGCAGTTCAGCGCCGAAGTGTTGCTGCCCCAAGGCATCAAGCGTGTCGTGCTCGTGACGCACGCCTCGCACATGTCGCGAGCGGTCTGGAGTTTCAAGCAGGCGGGGTTCGAGGTGGTGCCGGCGCCGATGGGGTTTCTGGGCGTAGACAACGCCCGGCCACTGGGTGGGTGGCTGCCGGAGTTCAAGGCGCTCTGGCAGAGCGGGCAATTGATGAATGAGGCGGTGGGACAGATCGGGTATTCGGTGTTTTATCGAGGAGATGCCGGCGCTGATTGATTAGTTGCTAATGATGCCGCCTTCGCGAGCAAGCCCGCTCCCACATTGGAATCTTCAGTGAACACAATACTTGTGAACGACAGAGATTAACTGTGGGAGCGGGCTTGCTCCGGGCGGCGTTCCGACGAAGCTTTTAAACGGTTTTTGCCATCCGGCTAGCGATCAGTGCCCAGCCAAACAACAACACGCAAACAATGATCAGCGGCCACGAACGCCATTCCAGATAAGGCGTCAGGTTGTGCATCGGCACCACTTCGCCGTACAAAATACCCCGTTCGAACTGCGGGATCTGCACCGTGATCTGGCCGAACGGGTTGATCAGCCCGGTCACGCCGTTGTTGGTGGCGCGGATCATCCAGCGTCCTGCTTCAAGTGCGCGCATCTGCGCCATCTGCAAATGTTGCAGCGGGCCGATGGAGGTGCCGAACCAGGTGTCGTTGCTGATGGTCAGCAGCAAATCGCTACGGGCCGCGAGGCTGGCGGCGAATTCCGGATAGACCACTTCATAGCAGATGTACGGCGCAATCTGGTAGCCCTTTGCTTGCAGCATCGGCTGATCGGCAGGGCCACGGGCAAAGTCCGACATCGGCAAGTCGAAAAAGGCGATCAGCCCGCGCAACACCTCCTGCAACGGCACGTATTCGCCAAACGGCACCAGCTTCTGCTTGAGGTAAGTGCCATCGCCTTCGCCCACGACGGTGATGCCGTTGAAAAAGCGCTTCTGGTGATGCACTTCCTGGCGGATCGGTACGCCGGTAATCAGTGCGGATTTACGCTCTGCGGCGAAGTCTCCCATCATGTTCAGGTAGCCCTCGGCGGACTCCTTGAGCACCGGGACCGCGGTTTCCGGCCAGATCAACAGGTCGACCGGTTTGGAGCTGAAGCTCATGTCGCGGTACAGCGCCAGCTGCGCGTTGAGCTGTGCCGGGTCCCACTTCATGCTTTGTTCGACATTGCCCTGGATCGCCGCGACGCTCAGCGGCGCCCCCGCCGGGCTGGTCCAGGCATGCTCTTTGAGCGCCACGCCGGCCACCCATGGCCCGACCAGCAGCACCACACCAGCGGCGATGAAGCCTTTACGACCGGTTTTCACCAAGGGCAACGCGTTGTAGATCAACGCGGCCGTCAGGGCCAGGGTAAACGAAATCAGCCACATTCCGCCGACGGGGGCGAGCCCGGACAGAGGGCCGTCGAGTTGGCTGTAGCCGGAATAGAGCCAGGGGAAGCCGGTGAGAAACCAGCCACGAAAGGCTTCCTGGGCGACCCACAGTGCCGCGAACGCCAACGCATCGGCCAGCGGCGCTTCGTTACGGCGCAGCCAGCGCGCCCAGATCCAGGCGGGCAGGGCGAAGAACCAGGCAATCGCCGCGGTGAAGATCAGCATCAGGAAGCCGGCCAGTAGCACCGAAGCGCCACCAAAGTGGTGGATGCTGTAGTAAATCCAACTGGTACCGGCGCCAAACAGACCAAAACCGAAGCACCAGCCTCGGCCCAGGGCCTGGCGAGGGTTCAGTTCACGCAAGCCGGCATAGAACAAACCGACCGCCAGCAATGCCAACGGCCAGATATCGAACGGCGCCAGGGCCAGGGTGGTGATTGCACCGGCCGCCACGGCCAGCAGGTTACCGGGCCAGCCGGGGCGGGTGATCCAATGCATTTCTATCCTTAGGTGTTACCGGGCAATAGGCGTCAGGCGCAGCAAATGAATCCGACGGCTGTCGGCGTTCAGGATGCGGAAGCGATAGGGGCCGATTTCAGTGATTTCGTTGCGTTTTGGCAGGTGCCCGAATGCACTCATTACCAGACCGCCAACCGTGTCGAATTCGTCATCGGAGAATTGGCTGTCGAAGAACTCGTTGAAGTTTTCGATCGGCGTCAGGGCCTTGATCAGGAAGTCACCGCTGGGCAGCGGCTTGATGTAGCTGTCTTCTTCGACGTCATGCTCGTCTTCGATGTCGCCGACGATCTGTTCCAGCACGTCTTCGATGGTCACCAGGCCCGCCACACCGCCGTATTCGTCGATGACGATGGCCATGTGGTTGTGGTTGGCGCGGAACTCGCGCAACAACACGTTCAGGCGCTTGGACTCCGGCACGAAGGTGGCCGGGCGCAGCAGGTCCTTGATGTTGAAGTTGTCGCCATTCTCCTTGAGGATCAACGGCAGCAAATCCTTGGCCAGCAACACACCCATCACGTCATCGTGGCTTTCGCCGATCACCGGGTAGCGGGAGTGGGCCGAGTCGACCACGGCGGGCAGGAACTCGCGAGGGGTCTGGGTCGCCTTGATGCTGATCATCTGCGAGCGCGGGACCATGATGTCCCGTACTTGCAGGTCTGCAACCTGGATGGCGCCTTCGACGATGGCCAGCGCTTCGCTGTCCAACAACTTGTTCTGGTGTGCATCGCGCAGCAGCTCCAGCAGCTCCTGGCGGTTCTTCGGCTCGTGGGCAAAAGCCTGGGTGAGCTTACCCAGCCATGACTTTTGCCCGTTGCTCGATCGATCTTCGCTCATAGCGATTACTCTGAATCCTTTGTTGTGGCGATAGGGGATGTGTCTGTTTCGTCGTCCGCATACGGGTCGGGATAGCCCAACTCTGCAAGCAACGTTCGTTCCAGTGCTTCCATTTCTTCGGCTTCATCGTCATCTATATGGTCGTAACCCAACAGATGCAAGCAGCCGTGAATGACCAGATGAGCCCAATGGGCCTTGAGTGCCTTGCCTTGTTCGGCGGCTTCGCGCTCGACCACCGCCACGCAGATCACCAGATCCCCCAGTAGCGGGATATCCAGAAATTCGTCGGGAACGTCTGCGGGGAACGACAGAACGTTAGTGGCGTAATCCTTTTGCCGCCAGGTGTGATTGAGCTCACGACCTTCTGCTTCGTCGACCAGGCGAATGGTCATCTCGGAGTCAGCGGTGCGCTGGCGCAGGGCCAGTTCGCTCCATTGGCGGAACTCGGCTTCGCTGGGGGCGGCTCCCCGGCTTTCAAGCTGTAGATCAAGCTCAAGCATCGTGGCGATTGTCCCTGGAAGAGAACTTTGCCGGTTCATCGGCCACGCGATTCTCGAAGCGCTCATAGGCTTCGACAATGCGCTGCACCAGTGGATGGCGCACGACGTCCTTGGGCTGGAAGTGGGTGAAGCTGATGCCCGGCACGTCCTTGAGGACCTCGATCACGTGGTGCAGCCCGGATTTGGTGCCTTTTGGCAGGTCGACCTGGGTGATGTCACCGGTAATGACCGCGGTGGAACCGAAGCCGATCCGGGTCAGGAACATTTTCATTTGCTCGACCGTGGTGTTCTGGCTTTCGTCGAGGATGATGAAGCTGTTGTTCAGCGTACGACCGCGCATGTAGGCCAGCGGCGCGACTTCAATGACCTGGCGCTCGATCAGCTTGGCCACGTGTTCGAAGCCGAGCATTTCGTAGAGTGCGTCGTAGAGCGGGCGCAGGTACGGGTCGATCTTCTGCGACAGGTCGCCGGGCAGGAAGCCGAGCTTTTCGCCCGCTTCCACGGCCGGGCGTACCAGCAGGATGCGGCGAATCTGCTCGCGTTCCAGCGCGTCTACCGCGCAGGCAACGGCCAGATAGGTCTTGCCGGTACCGGCCGGGCCGATGCCGAAATTGATGTCGTTACCGAGGATTTCCTTCACGTAGCGCAACTGATTCAAGCCGCGAGGGCGAATCATGCCTTTCCTGGTGCGCAGGGCGACGGACGGTTCGGCGGGGGAGTGGTTGTCCAGCTCTTCGACGGCCGATTCCTGCAGGAACAGGTGAACCGTGTCCGGCGACAGCTCGGTACCTTTGGTTTCCCGGTACAGGCGACGCAGCAGGTTTTCCGCTGAGGTGGTGTGTTTGGGTTCGCCGATCAGTTCGAACTGGTTTCCGCGGTTACGGATCTCGATGGTCAGGCGCTGTTCGATCAAGCGCAGATGCTCGTCGAATTGCCCGCACAGATTGGCGAAGCGGCGAGCTTCAAAGGGCTCGAGGATGAAACGATGTGGTTCCATGGGTGCGTTCAAGGTCGTATTTAGCCGCCCTGGGGCAATTGAGATGAAATCAAGGATAACGCCAGTGGGCTGGGTGCGAAAGCTCTTAAATATCTCCACCCCGAACACCGTCCCCTGTAGGAGCGAGGCTTGCCCGCGAAGAACGTTAACGCGGTCAGTCAGGTAGAACAGCGGTGCTGCCTTCGCGGGCAAGCCTCGCTCCTACAGGTCAGGCGGCGGTTATTGGATCAACGAGCCCCGCAGCGAGTGCGGTTGCGCGGCATCGATGTGCACGTCGGCGAACTGCCCGATCAAGGTTGGAGTATCGCAGCGGAAGTTGACGATACGGTTATTCTCGGTACGGCCCTGCAGTTCACCGGGGTCCTTTTTCGAATAATCGGTGACCAGAATCCGCTGAACGGAGCCCACCATTTGTCGGCTGATCTCGAAACCTTGCTGGTTCAGGCGATGTTGCAGGGCGTTCAGGCGTTCTTTTTTCAGCGCTTCCGGCGTGTCGTCAGCCAGATCGGCAGCCGGCGTGCCCGGACGCTGGCTGTAGACGAACGAATAGGAGAAGTCGAAACCGACGTCTTCGATCAGCTTCATGGTCTGTTCGAAGTCTTTTTCGGTCTCGCCCGGGAAGCCGACGATGAAGTCCGAGCTGATGCAGATCCCCGGCACGGCGGCCCGCAGCTTGCGTAGTTTGGATTTGTATTCCAGTGCGGTGTGGTTGCGCTTCATTGCCGACAGAATGCGGTCAGAGCCCGATTGCACCGGCAAGTGCAGGTGTTTCACCAGTTCCGGCACGTCGGCATGAGCCTGGATCAGGCTGTCGGAGAACTCCAGCGGGTGCGAGGTGGTGTAGCGGATGCGGTCGATGCCCTCGACGGCGGCGACCACGCGGATCAGCTCGGCCAGATCCGCCAGGCGACCATCGTGAGTGGTGCCGCGATAACCGTTGACGTTCTGCCCCAGCAAGGTCACTTCACGCACACCGTTTTCGGCCAGGTGGATGATCTCGGCAATGACGTCGTCGAACGGACGGCTGACTTCTTCACCGCGGGTGTAGGGCACCACGCAGAAGGTGCAGTACTTGCTGCAGCCTTCCATCACCGATACGTAGGCGCTCGGGCCGTCGATGCGTGGCTCGGGCAGGTGGTCGAATTTTTCGATTTCCGGGAACGAGACGTCTACTTGCGGCAACTTGGTGGCGCGGGCGGCGTCGATCATTTCCGGCAGGCGGTGCAGGGTCTGCGGGCCGAACACCACGTCGACATACGGCGCGCGGTCACGGATGGCGGCGCCTTCCTGGCTGGCCACGCAACCGCCGACGGCGATCACCATGTCGGGGTTGGCCAGCTTCAGTTCGCGCCAGCGGCCGAGCTGGGAGTACACCCGGTCCTGGGCGCGTTCGCGGATCGAGCAGGTGTTGAGCAGGATCACGTCCGCGTCTTCGGCGCGAGCAGTGACTTCCAGGGCCTGGTGTTCACCCAGCAGATCGACCATGCGCGAGCTGTCGTACTCGTTCATCTGGCAACCGTGGGTTTCGATGTAAAGCTTCTTGGCCATGGATACAGTCATCACGTGATTCAAAGAACCGTGCATTATAGGGAACATGTCCCAAGGTTCCTACCGCTGTGCGTCCGGTGGCTATGCTATAGTTCGCGCCCTCATTTTTATCCCCGATGTGTTGCTCGCCCACCATGACCAAACGTGAAGCTCCAATCTACAAGGTGATTTTTCTCAATCAGGGCCAGGTGTACGAAATGTACGCCAAGCAGATCTATCAAAGTGATCTGTGGGGCTTCCTGGAAGTGGAAGAGTTCGTCTTTGGCGAGCGCACGCAAGTGGTCGTCGATCCGAGCGAAGAGAAGCTCAAGGCTCAGTTCGAAGGCGTTGTGCGCAGTTTTGTGCCGATGCATTCGATCGTGCGCATCGACGAGGTCGAGCGCCTCGGCACGCCGAAAATCAGCGAAGCCCGCGGCGCGGTCGGCAATGTCATGCCGTTTCCGATGCCGATGCCTGAGAAGTAGGTTTCAAGACCGAGTCGCACCCTTCGCGGGCAAGCCTCGCTCCTACAGGTCAGCGCTGTACTTGTAGGAGCGAGGCTTGCCCGCGAAGGGGCCAGTCAGAACAACGCAAAAATCAGGGCAGTGGCGAGAAAGGCGTACGCCCATCGGCGCTCTGCAATTCCATCAGATACTTACGAAATATTTGCCCCAGCACCTGCGTGGCCACCTCAAGTTCTTCCCGAGGCATCTTCTCGGCCACTTCGTCAGCCGTATCCAGCGCTTCTTCAGCGCCATTGACCGCGGCCATTTTCAGCACGATATACGCCTGAACGTTATTGGCCGGCACGCCTTCGCCGTGGAAAAACATGGTGCCGAGTTTGAATTGTGCCTGGGCGTGGCCTTGCAGCGAGGCCTTTTCGAAGTAGCTCAGGGCTTTTTTGAGGTCGCGCGGCGTATTTTTGCCGTCGTAGTAGAACTCACCCAACTCGTATTGCGCTTGCGCATCCCCTTCATTCGACGCTTTCTGGCAGGTGGCGAGTGCCTGTGCCAAATCTTGCGGCTGAGTATTGAGGGTGCAGCGACCCATCGCCGGGATTAACAACGAGTTGCCGCCTGCCTGTGCGAGCGCGAGCAGGGGCTGAAGGAGCAACAGGCAGCCCAATGCAAGGGTGCGGCCGGTGCGGTTCATGGGAATCGACTTACCTCTGGAGGGCGCGCGGACCCATCGAGGGGGATCCAATAAGCGCGCATTATGAAATAAGCAGGGCCAACCTTACAAAGTCTTTACTCGTTTTTCTGCTGCGCGGGGAATATATCGCCCACTTTGCCGGGAATTATTCGCAGATCAGCAGGAAAATGACGGGAGTGTAGGTAAAAGCTGACGCTGGCAATGGCCAGCGTCAGCGCCACCGGGTTATTTCAATGCGGCGAATGCGCGCTCGGCAGCATCCAGCGTCAATTTCAGCTCGGCTTCGCCATGGGCGATCGAAGTGAAGCCGGCTTCGAAAGCACTCGGCGCCAGGTACACGCCACCTTCAAGCATCAGGTGGAAAAAGCGCTTGAACAGATTGGCGTCGCTGGACATCACATCATCGAAGGTCACGATGTCGTCGGCACCGCTGAAGTACAGCCCGAACATGCCACCGGCCTGGGTGGTCACGAACGGGATGCCCGCGGCATCGGCGCGCTGTTGCAGGCCGTCGAGCAGGCGGCTGGTGTAGTCGGTCAATTCTTCGTGGAAGCCAGGGCGGCTGATCAGGCGCAGAGTCGTCAGGCCGGCAGCCATCGCCAGCGGATTACCCGACAGGGTGCCCGCCTGGTAGACCGGGCCCAGTGGCGCGATGTGCGACATGATTTCGCGTTTGCCGCCGAAGCAACCGACCGGCATGCCGCCACCGATGATCTTGCCAAAGGTGCTCAGGTCTGGCGTTACGCCGTAGTGGGCCTGGGCGCCGCCGAGGGCGACACGGAAACCGGTCATCACTTCGTCGAAAATCAGCACCACGCCGTGCTTGTCGCACAGAGTCCGCAGGCCTTCGAGGAAACCCGGTGCGGGCGGTACGCAGTTCATGTTGCCGGCCACGGGCTCGACGATGATGCAGGCCACGTCCTGGCCAACTTCGGCGAGCATGGTTTCTACTGCGTCGATATCGTTGAACGGCAGGGTCAGGGTGTGTTTGGCGAAGGCCGCCGGCACACCGGCCGAGCTCGGCACGCCCTGGGTCAGCGCGCCGGAGCCGGCCTTGACCAGCAGGCTGTCGGAGTGACCGTGGTAGCAACCTTCGAACTTGATGATGCTGTCGCGACCGGTGAAACCACGGGCCAGGCGAATGGCGCTCATGGTCGCTTCGGTGCCGGAGCTGACCATGCGCACCATTTCCATCGATGGCACGATCGAGCAGACCAGGTCGGCCATCTCGGTTTCCATCTCGGTCGGGGCACCGTAGGACAGACCGTGCTCAAGCTGTTTACGCACCGCGTCCAGTACGTCCGGGTGGCTGTGGCCGAGAATCATCGGCCCCCAGGAACCGACGTAATCCACATAACGCTTGTCGTCTTCGTCGGTGACGTAGGCGCCTTCCGCGTGTTTGAAGAACAACGGCGTGCCGCCAACGCTCTTGAATGCGCGAACAGGCGAGTTCACGCCACCGGGAATGTGTTTCTGGGCATTGGCAAACAGCGTTTCGGAACGAGACATGATCGGGCTCTCAAATCAGACTTTAAGCTACTTAAATAGACAGCAGTTCGTTGAATGCGCGGGCGCGGCGGGTCACTTCCGCCGTGCTCTCGGCACCAAACAGGCCATGGACCACCGCCAGCAGATCGACCCCATGGGCCACCAGCGGGGCGGCGTTATCCAGGGTGATGCCGCCGATCGCGCAGATCGGCAGGTGCAATTGGCTGCGGGCCTGGTCAAGCAGTTCGAGGCTGCAGGCTGGTGCGCCGGGTTTGGTGTTGGAGTTGAAGAAACGACCGAAGGCGACGTAACTGGCGCCTTCCTTGGCCGCTTGTTCGGCGAGTTCGAGTTGCGCGTGGCAGGTCGAACCGATGATCGCCTGGCGACCGAGCAGTGCGCGGGCCGGGGTCAGCGGCCCATCGGTCTGGCCCAGGTGCACGCCGACGTTCAGGCGTGCGGCCAGTTCGGCGTCATCATTGATGATCAGTCGGGTCTTGTAGCGCTCGCACAGATCGCGCAGGGCTTCGGCCTCGCGCAGGCGGCGGGCCTCGTCGCTGCTCTTGTCGCGGTATTGCAGCAGGGTGACGCCGCCTTCCAGCGCCGCCTCCACGTACGACAGCAATTTACCGGCCAGTAACTGGCTGTCGGTAATGGCGTAAAGGCCACGTAGTTTCATCGGACAATCCTTTTGGCTTTACGCATGGACAGTTACGAACAGAAATCCAGCGGCAGGCGGCGCGGTACGAACTGGCCTTTGCCCAACTGCTCGGCGTCACGCAGGGTACGCCAAGTGTAGTCAAGCGCGGTTCGCACGGCGCTGGGGAGGTTTTCACCCAGGGCCAGACGACCGGCCAGGGCGCTGGCCAAGGTGCAGCCGGAGCCGTGATAACTGCCGGGCAAACGCTGGCAGGTGAAGGTTTCACAGCTGCCATCACGGCTGTACAGACGATTGTGTATTTCGTCTTCATCGCCATGACCGCCGGTGATCAGCAAGTGCTTGACGTACGGCAAGAGTTTTTCAGCGCACTGGTCCGCGGTGCCTTCTGGCAGTTCGGCGAGAATGCGCGCTTCGGGAAGGTTAGGGGTGGCAATGATGGCCAGGGGCAGAAGACGTTCGCGCATGGCATAACCGACTTCGTCCTTGCCCAGTCGTCCGCCACCACCGGCGCGCAGCACCGGGTCGCAGACCATCGGCAAATGCGGGTGCGCCTGCAGCAGTTCGACCACGGTGTCGACCATTTCCAGGGAACCGAGCATGCCCAGTTTGACTGCCGCGACTTCGGCATCGTTGAGCACGGCATTGGCCTGGGCCAACACCCACTCACGGTCGAGGACGCGGAAGTCAGACACGTTGACTGTGTCTTGCACGGTCAGGGCGGTGACGGCCGGGGCTGCATGACAACCCTGAGCGAGCAGGGCTTCGATATCTGCCTGCAAGCCGGCGCCACCACTTGGGTCGTGGCCGGAGAGACAGAGGACAACGGGGCGAGAGCTGTAGATATTCATGGTGCGCGAGCTTACCACCAAACTTCGTTTTTCGGGTGTCGTCCGATCAACCTTCAAGGAGGAATACCCATGCCCGTTCGAGGCATTGTCGCAATCTGACCGGGGAAACAGCTCTAGCTCAGGGTGTACAGCTGGAACGCCCGTTCTAGAGCCTTTGTAGGAAAAATTTCAATGGTGCACAATAGCCATCAACGACTATGCTAGGGTGGATCCAAGCCAATACAGGTATACCGGTTTTACGTCTACTCAAAGGGAATGAGGGGCTTCCTGAGATAACCGGACAGGCCACGCTGGGGCTTAAATGCGCTATTTGCTGATATTGCTGGTGTGCTTGCCCCTCATGGCGAGCGCCGTCGAGTTCGATGAATTCACCCAAAGCCTTCCCCTGGGCCGAACCCTGCAAGTGTTCGAAGACGCGAGTGGTCAGGCGACCATCGCCGATGTCCGCGCGCAAGCCGCTGCCGGACATTTCAAAGCCCACGATAAAGACACCCTCAACGCCGGGTATTCGCGTTCGGCGTTCTGGCTGAAAATCGACCTGCATTACCGCCCGACCAACCCGGCGGCGCAACGGACCTGGCTGCTGGAGCTGGCCTATCCACCCCTTGATCACCTTGATCTGTACGTGCCCGATACGACCGGTGGCTATCAGCTGGCCAGGCAGACCGGCGATGCCTTGCCGTTCGCCAGTCGCGAGATTCGCCAGAACAATTATTTGTTCAATCTGGGGATCTCCCCCGATCAAGCGCAGACCCTGTACCTGCGTCTGCAAAGCGAGGGGTCGATCCAGGCGCCGGTGACGTTGTGGTCGAGCACCGCTTACCTCGAAGAACAGCCGGTGCGCCTTTATGTGCTGGGCGTGATCTATGGTGTGTTACTGGGGATGCTGGTCTACAACCTGTTCATCTACCTCAGCGTACGTGACACCAGTTATCTGTATTACATCTTCTATATCGCCTCGTTTGGCTTGTACCAGCTGTCGGTGAACGGCGCGGCCGTGGAGTATTTCTGGCCGGACAATCCCTGGTGGACCAACGCGGCGACGCCATTCTTCATCGGTTGGGCAGGACTGTTCGGCAGCCAGTTCGCTCGCAGCTTCCTGCAGACCGCCACCTACAGCCGCTGGCTCGACCGCTTGCTGTTGACGCTGATTGCGTTCGGCGCAGTGGTAGTCGGGCTATCGTTGATGACCAGCTATGCCCTGGCCCTGCGTCTGGCGACGGCCCTGGCGCTGACATTCACCGTGGTGATTTTTGCCGCGGGGATTTTCGTCTGGGTGCGCGGCCTGCGGGTGGCGCGGTATTTCATCATCGCGTGGTCGGCGTTTTTACTCGGGGGCATCATCAATACGCTGATGGTGCTGGGGTATCTGCCGAACGTGTTCCTGACCATGTATTCCAGCCAGATCGGCGCGGCGATTGAGGTGGCGCTGCTGTCGCTGGCCCTGGCCGACCGCATCAATGCCATGCGCGAGCAGCAGGCGCAGACGTTGTTTGGCGCCGGACAAAAGCTCGAAGTGCTGAACCAGCAACTGGCGCACAGCAACAGGCTCAAGGATGAATTCCTGGCGACCCTGACCCACGAACTGCGCACACCCATGAACGGTGTGATCGGTTCGCTGGAACTGATGCAGACTATCGAGATGGACGCCGAACTGGAGCAATACCAGCAAACGGCGGCGGGCTCGGCGCGCGACATGATGCGCATGGTCAATGGCATCCTGACCCTGACCGAACTCCAGGCCGGCAAGCCCAAGGCTGTTGCGGTCATCTTCAGTTTGCGCGGCGTGATCGACGCCTTGCGAGTGCAGTTCGAGGGCAATGCCTCGGGCAAGTCGCTGGATTTCAAGGTCGACGCGGCGCCGGGGCTGCCGGATCGCCTGCACGGTGACAGTGCCAAGTTGGCGCAATGCCTGGAATGTCTGCTGGATAACGCCATCAAGTTCACCCGGATCGGCGGGGTGGCGTTGCGGGTGACGGGTAAACCCGTGGGGGCCGACCGGCTGGCACTGTCCTTTGTGGTGATCGACACCGGCATCGGTTTCACCGACCTGGGAGAGGCGACTCTGTATCAGCGGTTTTTCCAGCTCGACGGTTCGATGACCCGTGAATACGGTGGCCTGGGCATCGGACTGGCGATCTGTCGGCAATTGATCGAATTGCTGGGCGGGCGTCTGACTCACCGCTCCGAGCCCGGGCGCGGCAGCCGTTTTCAGCTCGACGTCGAATTCGAACTGCCCGTGGTGGAACGCTCATCAGTGCCTTCGATGGCTCGGGCGCGCCTGCGACTGCCTGAGGACTGCACCGTGCTGTTGATCGATGACAACAGCGTCAATCAACTGGTGATGCGTGGCATGTTGCTCAAGTTGGGGTTCCGGGTGCGCACGGCCGACACCAGTAGCGCTGCGCTTGGTCATTTGCAGCGCGAAGCGTGCGACGCCGTACTGCTCGATAGCCAGTTGCCGCCACTGGATGGCATGTCCGTGCACTGCCGGATCCGCACATTGCCGGGTTGCGCCGAACTGCCGGTATTCGTGGTTGCCCCGGGCACTGCTCGGGAACGTTGCCCGACCGGCGCTTTGATCGATTACCTGAGCAAACCGGTGAAATTCGAGGACCTGCAGGCCGTGCTCTATCGTCGGGTGCTTTGTTCCGGACAAGGCGAAAGCGCCGACAGTTAGGCAGATATGACACTTTGTTCGGCCGTGGGGCGGTGCTTAACTGAAAATCCCTTGGCTGACCAAAGGAGCCCCGTCATGAACCTGCATCAGTTCGCCGAAACCCACGAAGTCACCAACCAGCCACCGTCGCTGGACGGCACCAACCTGTATCGCATCGACCTGCCCCTGCAGGAGTGGTCGCGGCGTTTTGGCGCCGGTTGGGCCGAGTCGCGGATCGACGCCTACGGCGCACTGGCCGGCGGGCCGCTGATGGAAGCGGGTTTTTTGGCTAATCTGAACAAACCGGTGTTCAGCAGTCACGATCGTTATGGGCATCGCGTCGACCTGGTGGAATTTCACCCGGCGTATCACCAGCTGATGCGCACGGCGGTCAAGCACGGCTTGACCTCATTGCCCTGGGCGCATCCGCAGTCCGGCGCCCACGTCGCCCGCGCCTCCATGACGTACCTGCACAGCCAGGCCGAAGCCGGCAGTGGCTGCCCGTTGACCATGACGTTTGCCAGTGTCCCGGCGATGCGCCTGCAACCGGATCTGGCGCAGCTGTGGCTGCCGAAAATCCTCGCCACCGAATACGACCCGCGCAACGTCGGCATGGCGCACAAGGCCGGTGTCACCATCGGTATGGCAATGACCGAGAAGCAGGGCGGCACTGATGTGCGGGCCAATACCACCAAGGCCTATCCGGTCGGCGCCAGCGGTCCGGGCCAGGCCTATGAACTGGTGGGCCACAAGTGGTTCTGTTCGGCACCGATGTGCGATGCCTTCCTGACGCTCGCCCAGACTGACAAGGGGTTGACCTGTTTCCTGCTGCCGCGCCATCGCCCGGACGACACGCGCAACCAGTTCTATATCCAGCGTCTGAAGAACAAGCTGGGCAATTGCTCCAACGCCTCCAGCGAAGTGGAGTTCCGTGGAGCCCTGGCCTGGATGGTAGGCGAAGAAGGCCGAGGTGTTCCCACCATCATCGAAATGGTCGCCATGACCCGCTTCGATTGCATGGTCGGTTCAAGCGCCTTGATGCGCCAGGCGTTGACCCAGGCCAGCCATCACTGCGCTCATCGCCGGGTGGGTGGCAAACTGCTTAGCGAACAACCCTTGATGCAAAACGTATTGGCCGACCTGGCGCTGGAAAGCGAGGCGGCCCTGGCCTTGAGCCTGCGCATGGGGCGGGCGCTGGATCATCTGGATGACAGTCACGAAGCGAAATTCGCCCGGCTGGTCACGGCGGTGGGCAAGTACTGGATCTGCAAGCGCGCGCCCGCAATGATCAACGAAGCCGCCGAATGCATGGGCGGCGCCGGCTATGTCGAAGACAGCATCCTGCCGCGTTTGTACCGTGAGGCGCCGGTCAATTCGACATGGGAAGGCTCCGGCAACGTGCAATGCCTCGACGTGCTGCGAGCGTTGTCCAAGGAGCCGGGTGTGCTTGATGTGTTGTTCAGCGAATTGGGTGATGGTCATGGCGACAAACGGCTGGCCGCGCATATCAGCCAATTGCAGGCCGCGTTCAAGGACACCGACGACATTCAGTACCGCGCCCGGCAGCTGACCGAAGACATCGCGCTGGGGCTTCAGGCCAGGCTGTTGCTGGAGGCGGGCAATGCGGCGGTCAGCGATGCGTTTATCGCCAGCCGCCTGGGTTCGGCCGGTCGGGTGTATGGCGCGTTGCCGCGAGGATTGGATGTGCAAGCGATAGTAGCCCGTTCGACCCCGCAAGGATTCTGACCCGGTTTCGTGAACGACACCGAACCCATGTGGGAGCGGGCTTGCTCGCGAAGAGGCCGTGTCAGTCGATAGATATGTCGACTGACACACCGTATTCGCGAGCAAGCCCGCTCCCACTTTGGATCTTCTGTGGACTTGGCATTTGTGTAACAACCACTGTTCCCGTGAAGCGATGTTGCAGGCAAGATGAAGGCCTGCAAGTCAGACCACAGGATGCTGATCGTGACCGAAGCTTTTATTGTCGTTCAAACCGCCGAGCAAGCCGTGGATCGGCTTGCGCTCTTGCACAATCGTGCAACCACCGCGCTGAACCAGGCGCTCAAGCGTTACCTCAAGGATCGAGTCGAACCGGACGCCGAACAGCGTGCAATGTTTCGTTATCCCGAATTGCGTCTGACCTACCACTGCCAGGGCGAAGTCCCGCAGACCACGCGCGCTTATGCCAAGGTTCAGCTGCCCGGAACCTATAGCGTCACCGTCACTCACCCGGCCGCTTTCCGCAAATACCTGCTGGAACAACTCGTTCCCCTGATGCACGACTTCACCGTGACCGTGGAAGTGGGCATCAGCCAGCAGAACATTCCTTATCCCTACGTGGTCGAGCAGGGCGATGAGCTGGCCGGCTCCGGCGTCACCGCCGCCGTGCTGGCGCGGGTCTTCCCCAGTACTGACCTGTCGGCCGCGACCGATGGCATTGCCGATGGTTTGTACGATTGGGAAAACACCGATCCGCTGCCGCTGGCGCTGTTCGATGCCGCACGGGTGGATTTCTCCCTGCGTCGGCTGGTGCACTACACGGGCAGCGACTGGCGTCATGTGCAGCCGTGGATTCTGCTGACCAACTACCACCGCTACGTCGACCAGTTCATCGTCCATGGCCTGGAACAGTTGCGCAATGATCCGCGTTTCGTGCGCATGGTTCTGCCGGGCAACGTGATCATTGAAAAGAGCATGGACCACGGCGAAGCCTCGGCAATTGCCGCGGGTGTGGTCTGGCACCGTTACCAGATGCCGGCCTATCACCTGATCGCCAGCGATGGTCACGGCGTGACCCTGGTGAACATCGGCGTCGGCCCATCCAACGCCAAGAACATCACCGACCACCTGGCCGTATTGCGCCCGCATTGCTGGTTGATGATCGGTCACTGCGGCGGCTTGCGTCAGTCCCAGACCATTGGTGACTATGTGCTGGCGCACGCTTACATGCGCCGCGACGGGATTCTCGACCGCGTGGTGCCGCCGAACATTCCGATTCCGGCCCTCGCCGAAGTGCAGATGGCCTTGCAGCAAGCCGCGGCGAATATCACTGGCGAGAAGGGTGACGAGTTGAAGAAACGCCTGCGCACCGGCACCGTCCTGACCTATGACGACCGCAACTGGGAATTGCGCTGGGCCCAGGAGCGGCCGTTGATCAACCTGTCGCGCGCGGTGGCGGTGGACATGGAAAGCGGCACCATTGCGGCCCAGGGTTATCGCTTGCGGGTGCCGTACGGTACGTTGCTCTGCGTGTCCGACAAACCCTTGCACAGCGAAATCAAACTGCCGGGCTCGGCCAACGCCTTCTATGAACGTGCGGTCAGCCAGCACTTGAAGATCGGCATCGAGGCGGTGGATCTGTTGCGCACCGAGCTCAACTCGCTGCACTCGCGCAAACTGCGCAGCTTCGACGAGCCGCCGTTCCGCTGATAGCGCGTTGTCATGGTCATTTGGCGGTCAGGGCACTAGCATTAGCAGCCCTGACCGTTAGATGTTCCCTTGCCCATGTCTCGTCCTCAACGTCCCGTCTCTCGCCGTCCTGGCGCGAATAATCCGCCATCAGCCCCGCGCCGTGTCGCCAAAGCGCCGCCGGCCGAGCCGAAGCTGATTCTGTTCAATAAACCCTTCGATGTGTTGACGCAGTTCAGCGATGGCGAGGGGCGGGCGACGCTCAAGGATTTCATCGATATCCCCGGGATTTACCCGGCAGGCCGTCTGGACCGCGACAGCGAAGGCCTGTTGTTATTGACCAACGACGGACAGCTGCAGGCGCGGATCGCCGACCCGAAACACAAACTGGCCAAGACCTATTGGGTGCAGGTGGAAGGCGAGCCGAGCGCCGGACAGTTGCAGCGTTTGCGCGACGGCGTCGAGTTGAACGACGGCATGACCTTGCCAGCCCAGGCGCGGCAGCTTGAAGAGCCGCAATTATGGCCGCGCAATCCGCCGGTGCGCTTTCGCAAGAGCGTGCCAACCAGCTGGCTTGAGCTGGTGATTCGCGAGGGTCGCAACCGTCAGGTGCGGCGCATGACAGCGGCGGTCGGCTTGCCGACGTTGCGCCTGGTGCGCGTCAGAATCGGCGACTGGTCGATCGAAGGGCTCGACCAGGGCCAGTGGAAGGAAGTGCCGGCGCGTTTAAATTGAGCCGGACTCGATCAGGCCGATGACCACGCTTTTGATCACGAACGCGGCCACGCCCAGACCGAGCACGAAGAACAGGATGAACGAGCCAAAGCGCCCGGCCTTGGATTTTTTCGCCAGATCCCAGACGATGAAACCCATGAAAATGATCAGGATGCTGACCAGTCCGGTCATCATCCACTCTTCGAATACTGCAGGATCCATCGGACATCTCCAGCGCGGGCGGGGCTAAAAGGCGCTGGAGTATACGTCATGGGGGAGTGGTGGGGGATTGACCTGCGGCAGTGTGTCGCAGCTATTCGTCGGCCTTTGCCGGCCCCTTCGCGGGCAAGCCTCGCTCCTACGGGTTTGTGCCGTTCACGAGATTACGGCCCACAACAACCCCGTAGGAGCGAGGCTTGCCCGCGAAGGCGTCTTCAGCTACGCAGATGAGTCAAAGGCAATTCAGTACTGTTGAGCACCTGATTCAACACAAAACTCGAGCGCACACTGGTCACCCCGTCAATCCGGGTCAGATGTCCCAGCAGCAGCTTCTGATAGTGATCCATGTCTGGCACCACCACCTTGAGCTGGTAGTCCGCATCCATCCCCGTCACCAAACTGCATTCCAGCACCTGAGGCAATGTCCGGATCGCGGCTTCGAAGTTCTCGAACCGCTCCGGCGTATGCCGGTCCATGCCGATCAGTACGTAGGCAGTCAGGCTCAGGCCGAGCATTTTTCGGTCCAATAGCGCCACCTGGCGGGAGATGTAGCCGTCGTCTTCCAGTTGCTTGACCCGGCGCGAGCAAGGCGAGGGTGACAGGCCGATGCGTTCGGCCAGCTCCTGGTTGGAGATGCGCGCGTCGCGCTGCAATTCCGCCAAAATGCTCAGGTCGTATCGGTCGAGTTTGCTCATCAATCAGGCCTTTGTCATATCAATTGCGGCAGATTATCTATCCAGGGTTAAAAATTGCGCAAGTCATGTTTATTTGAGCAATCTTCGCAATCCTCTGCCAAGGCCTCCAGCCTATTCTTATCACCAGAATCACTGCTCGGACAAACAGTCCACAGCGGCTCGCCCAATCAGGCCAGCTGCGGTCGCCACCCCCACAGGGGATGAGTCGGCCCCCGAGCTGCACACTGTCCAGAAGACGGCGTGAGGTGAGCCGGCGTCAAAAGCGTCGAGCACGGACGAAGTTCTCAAAGGGAGGCCGACGGGTCTCCCTTTTCTTTTGCCCGCCATTTACCTTCCGTCCTTATCAGGTGTCTTGTTGAGCCCTGGCTGCCAGCACCACTTCCTGCGGGTCGGCGTGCACCAGCACTTCGGCTCGCGGATAAGCCGCGTGAATCGCATCGGCGGCTTGGTCGCTGATGCCGTGGGCGACTGACAGCGTCAACTCGCCCGGCAATTCCAGGTGCAATTGCACAAACCACTGGTTACCGGAAACCCGCGTGCGCAGGTCATGCGCGCCCAAGACTCCCGGCACGCTGCACGCCAGTTCGAGCATGTGCTGGCTGACATCCGGCGGCAGTTCTTCATCCATCAGCACCGTGAAGCTTTCCCGGGCGATCTGAATCGCGCTCCAGAGAATGTAGGCGGCGATCCCCAGGCCGAACCAGGGGTCGACCTGATGCCAGCCAAACCCGGCCAGCACCAACGCCACCAGGATGCTGCCGTTGAGCAACATGTCCGAGCGGTAATGCAGGGAGTCGGCACGTACCGCGTTGGAACCGGTGGCCTTGACCACCCGATGTTGCAGCATCAGCAGCGCCAGGGTCAGCGCCAGGGAAAATACGATGACTCCGATGCTGATCCAAGGTGCTCCCACCGGTTCCGGGTGCTTCAACCGGTCGACGGCCTGCAAGGCGATCAGCACCGCGCTGCCGCCAATGAACAGGGCCTGCGCCATACCCGCCAACGACTCGGCCTTGCCATGCCCGTATCGGTGATCCTCATCGGCGGGGCGCAAGGCGTAATGCACCGCCAGCAGGTTGAGCAGCGAGGTGACGCCGTCGAGGGCCGAATCGGTCAGCCCGGCAAGCATGCTCACCGAGCCACTCAACCACCAGGCGATGGCTTTGGCGACGATCAACGCACAGGCCACCGCTACCGAGGCACGGGTCGCCAGCCGCAGCAGGCGGGCGTGTTCGGAGCTGGAGATCATAGGGGCGGCGTGTCCTTTCAGTGCGAATTATGCGGCAGGTTGCAGGCCGAACATCGCCAGTTGCTGAGCACTGCCCTTGTGCTGGATCAGGCGTGGGTCGTCCAGCGGGAAGCTGCGGCCCAGTTCGGTTTCGAGAATGGTCTGCAATTTATGGGTATCGACCTTGCCGTCCGCGCCGATGGCTTCCTTGAGTTTTTCCGGAGCCACCTGGGCGGTCTTGCCTGGCTCGAAGTAAATCGCGCCGGTAGCGAAGTCCACGGCAAAGGCGATCAGGCCGGGGATGATGTAGAACAGCAGGCCCACAGCATCGAGTACGGCGATGGCCGGGTCGATTTTACCGTCAATCTGGCCACGACGGTCAGGGTAGAAAATCGAACCGCAGGCGGTGACCTGGGTCAGCAACGTCGCGATCAGTACACCGCCAATCAAGCGAAAGGGAGCACGCATATGAAATCTCCTGAGTCATCTGGAAAACGAAGCGTCGTCAATATGAATTAGGACCGCGACAAACGCCGAGCAGTTCGCCGTTATACTCGCCGCTCTGTTTTGGAGCCAGCATGATTTCTTTGCCGATCGATGAAGTTTTACCCGCCCTGCGTGAAGCCTTGGCGACACGCCACGAAGCCGTGCTCGAAGCACCGCCCGGCGCCGGTAAAACCACCCGCGTGCCTTTGGCCTTGCTCAACGAGACCTGGCTGGCCGGGCAGACCATTCTGATGCTCGAACCGCGTCGGCTGGCCGCGCGGGCGGCGGCGGAGCGTCTGGCGAGTGAGCTGGGTGAGAAAGTCGGTGAAACTGTCGGCTATCGCATTCGTCTCGATAGCAAAGTCGGCCCCAAGACCCGCATTGAAGTGGTCACCGAAGGCATCCTCACCCGGCGTTTGCAGGACGACCCGGCACTGGAAGGCGTGGGCCTGCTGATTTTCGACGAATTCCACGAGCGCAGCCTCGATGCCGACCTGGCGTTGGCCCTGAGTCTGAATGGCCGGGAATTGTTTCGCGACGATCAGCCGCTGAAAATCCTCTTGATGTCGGCAACCCTGGAAGGCGAACGCCTGGCCGGGTTGCTCGATGACGCGCCGATCCTGCGCAGCGAAGGCCGCATGTACCCGGTGGCGATGCGCTGGGGCCGACCGTTCCAGCCGGGTGAATTCATCGAGCCGCGTCTGGTGCAAACCATTCTCGACGCCTTGAACGATGAAACCGGCAGTGTGCTGGTGTTTCTGCCGGGGCAGGCGGAAATCCGTCGCGTGCATCAACAACTGGCCGATGCGCTGGGTGAGAGCACGCAGGTGTTGCTCTGCCCATTGCACGGTGAGCTGGACCTGGCGGCCCAACGCGCCGCAATCGATCCGGCCCCCGCAGGCAAACGCAAAGTGGTGCTGGCGACCAACATCGCCGAGACCAGCCTGACCATCGACGGCGTGCGCGTGGTGATCGATGCCGGGCTGGCGCGGGTGCCGCGGTTCGATCCCGGCAGCGGCATGACCCGGCTCGACACCCAGCGCATCTCCCGTGCCAGTGCCACGCAGCGCGCGGGCCGGGCAGGGCGGTTGGAGCCGGGCGTGTGTTATCGGTTGTGGTCCCAGGATCAGCATGAACAATTGGCGGCCTATGCCAGTGCGGAAATTCTCTCGGCGGACCTCGCCGGCCTGGCCTTGCAACTGGGTCGTTGGGGTGTGACACCGGGACAACTGGTGTGGCTCGATGTGCCGCCAGCCGCCGCTTATGCACAGGCTCAGGACTTGCTTGATCGCCTGGGCGCCCTGGACGGTGAAGCGCTGACCCGTCACGGCCAGACAATGGCCCAATTGCCAGCGCATCCGCGTATCGCGCATTTGCTGTTGCGTGGTCAGGCACTCGGCCTGGCCGACATGGCGTGCGATGTCGCGGCGCTGCTCGGCGAGCGGGATATCTTGCGCGGCGCCGGGGCGGATCTGCACAGCCGATTGGCGCTGTTGTCCGGCGAAGAACGAGCCGCACGCGGCGCTCAGGGCGGGGTGCAACGGGCCCGGCAAATGGCGCGGCAGTATCGTGGTTACCTGCGTGGCAAAGCCTCGGAGCCAGTCAGCGATCCGGATCATCCGCGCTGGCTCGGCGCGTTGCTGGCGCTGGCTTATCCGGATCGCGTTGCCCAGCAGCGACGGGCCGGTGGTGCGGAGTATCGTCTGGCCAACGGGCGTGCGGCGCTGTTCGCCGAAGCCGACAGCTTGATGAAACAACCCTGGCTGGTGATCGCCGATCTCGGCAGTCGCCAGGGCCAGCGTGAGGAACGGATTTATCTGGCGGCGGATTTCGAGCCGGCATTGTTCGACTCGGTATTGGCGGAGCAGGTGCGCTCTGTCGATCACCTGGATTGGGATGAGCGCGAAGGCGTGTTGCGCGCCGAGCGCCAGCGCAAGGTCGGGGAACTGATCCTCAGCCGTGAACCCCTGACCGGCCTCGATGAAAGCGCCCGCAGCCAGGCGCTGGTGAATCTGGTGCGGCGCAAGGGCCTGGAACTGTTGCCATGGACCCCGGAGCTGCGTCAGTGGCAGGCACGGGTGGCGTTGTTGCGGCAGCTGGACCTTGGCAGCAAGGCCGAGAGTGAATGGCCGGATGTCAGCGACGCCGCCCTGCTCAAAAACCTCGAACACTGGCTGATGCCGTACCTGGGCAAAGTGTCGCGGCTCAGTCACTTCGCCAATCTGGACTTGTCGAACATTGTTCATAACCTGCTGCCGTGGCCGTTGCCGCAACGGCTGGATGACCTGGCGCCGCATCATCTGAGCGTGCCCTCGGGATCGTCGATTCGCCTGGATTACAGCGAGCAGCCGCCGATTCTGGCGGTGCGTTTGCAGGAGCTGTTCGGCCTGGCTGACACCCCGCGTATTGCCGGTGGCCGGCAAGTGGTCAAGTTGCACCTGCTGTCCCCGGCGCGGCGGCCAGTGCAGGTGACACAGGACCTGGCGAACTTCTGGCGCAGCACCTATGCCGAGGTGAAGAAGGATTTGAAGGGGCGCTACCCGAAGCACTACTGGCCGGATGATCCGCTGGTGGCCGAGGCGACGGCGCGGATCAAACCGCGCAAATAATCCCGCCACCCACCGCCTTGTAGGAGCGAGGCTTGCCCGCGAAGGCTTCACCGCGGTATGCCTGGGGAATCGCGTTATCGTTCTTCGCGGGCAAGCCTCGCTCCTACAGGGACGGGTGTGGTTTTTGAGCCTTCGCCGTCAACTGCTCCCGACAATAATCGGCAAACAACTGCGCCGGTTTGGTCAGTTGCCCACGCTTGAGCCACGCCGCCACCAACCCTGAGCCGGTGACGTCTTCGACGATGTCCACGCACACCACTTTCTGCCCGTCATAGGTGTACTCCGAATGGGGTCTGGTGACCAGGATCGAAAAACCGAATCCTTGGCCGACCATCCCCCGGACCATCTCGATCGAGGGTGAGCTGAAGGCGATATTTGGCGCCAGGCCCAGCTCTTCGAACAGGCTGACGAAGTAGGTCCGGCTCGGTTGCACGTCCAGCAGAATCATCGGTTCCAGGCACAGATCGCGCAGCGACACTTGCTTGAGTTGGGCAAAGCGATGATCCGCCGGCAGCAACGCATAGGGCCGCTGCGCCGGCATCAGTGGTTCGGTCTGGATTGTGGCGTCGAGGTCGTGTTCATACAGGATCGCCAGGTCGAAAGTGCCGGAGGTCAGGCCTTGCACCAACTCCTGCTGCTCGCCGTCGCGGATGCGGATTTTCACCCCCGGGTACAGCGCCGAGAATCCGGCAATCAACTGCGGCAGAAGCAGCGGCGCGACCGTTTCGAAGCAGCCGATATCGATTTGCCCCGCCACCACGTCGTTGTCGGCGAGGGCGTTCTGTTCGAACTCCTTGGCCATGCGCAGCAGTTCCTGGGCCTTGCGGTAAAAGCGTGCACCGCTGGGGGTCAGGGACACGCCCTGGGCGTGATGGCGGATCAGCAATTGCACGCCGAAGCTGTCCTCCAGGCCTTTGATCGCCGTGGAGATCGCCGGCTGGGCGATGTACAGCTTGCGCGACGCCTCGGCCACACTGCCGCACTCGACGGTGGTGATGAAGTATTTCAGTTGACGCAAGTTGTAGGCAGCCACGGCAAACCTCGGTGTGGATGGTCTCGACATCCAGGTAAATTTCGCGCCGCTCGCGTCCGTTCCGACGACGGTGTTGTCATGCCTGAACAATAACCACATACCGCTCAACCGGGGGGATTGGCTGCCCAGTTTTTTCATGGTCTGCGAAGACATTTTTACTGTGTTGCATTCGCCGATCGAAAAGCGCTCGTCCATCGAGATGAAGTGCAAGATCCAGGGGCTGTTGCAGGATGAGCTGGAAGAACATTGACTTCACCGCACCCCCCTTGGAGCTGGCTTGTCGGATCGCCGCACCGCAGTGAAGGCGGCTGCACATTCAACATTAATGTTGCCTGACACACCGCCTTCGCGAGCAGGCTCGCTCCCAAAGGTTTTGCATCGTCCTGGAGTCCGGCGCTAAGGCGCAGCCGGCAACAGGAACCGCGCAATCACCGGCAAGTGATCGGAGATGCGCAACGTATCGTCCTGCCTCACCATCGCCGCGACCCGTTTGATCCGCGGGCTGTAGAACAGGTAATCGACAGTCCGGTCCGGACCGTCCAAGCCTGGATCATTCGGATAATGGGTCAGCCAGCGCGCCCGCTCGACACCGCCGGCTTCGTTGTTGGTCGGGATCATCGGGTACTTGTCCCACAACACATGCAGCGCGCTGTCGGCGGAGTAGACCGTGCGTTGCGCGTCGGGCAGGCGTCGATATTGTCCCAGGGGCAACAGATCGAAGTCGCCGCCGATCAGCCACGGCGTACCACGGCTTTCGAGCTTATCGATTACTTTGGCCACGGCGCTCACCTGGGCCTGCGTATCGTCGGGAGGGATGACGTGGTCCAGATGGGTATTGAGCACCGCGACCTGAGCGCCGTCGCTCAACGGCAGGTACGTGACCAACAAGGCGTTTTTCGGTTTGAACTGGCGGCTGATCAGGTTGGCCGGCACCTCTGGTAATTGCAGGCGTTCGGCGTGTCCGATCCGGTAGCGGCTGAGGGTCGCCAGTTGCCGGCCGACGCTACCGAAGATGTGCGGTTCAGGCACGAAGTCGGCCTTCCAGTCAAAGGCGTGGGTGCTGCACGGATACAGATCGGCGAGCCGTTCCTGGAGCAGTTTGAACTGGTTCTGGTAGTTAGTGGCCTTGGCGCCGTCGTCGAGCTCTTGCAACAGCACGATGTCCGGCTGTTCGTCACGGATCACCCGTGCCACTTCATCAAGACTGAAGGCCATGTCTTCGGTGGTGGGGCTTTCGTCGGTGCCGGCGGCCAGGTCGTTCCAGAACACATAGCGCTTGCCCGCCAGAAACTGAACGTTCCAGGTCATCACCTTCAACGCCTGGCCGGGGACCAGGGTGGGCGCCTGGGCGCTGCAACTGACCGGCAGCGCTTCCCTGGCTTCGGGGCGCCAGGTCAGGCTGTAGATCAGCACGCCAATCAGACCGACGATCAACAGGCCCAGCAGGGTGTAGCGCAGTAGACGGGTCATGGCTCGGCTTATCGCGTTACAAGAGTTGCCCCGAGCATAACCGAGAGCCGAGCCCATGGGGTAGAGCGGTCACAGTGGCCCGTCAGTTTCCTCGGGCACGACGCTGATCAGCATGAACAAGCGGAACAGCACCACGCTGGTGAACAGTTGCAAAAAGCTGTGGGCACTGTCGATCAGCACGGCAACCACCGGGTTCTGCGGTTCAGGATACGCCTGCAGGGTCACGCCCTTGAGCAGCCACAACGGGGCCATCACACACAGAATGCACACCAGGATGCGCAGGAAGTTGCCGCGGGTCAGGCGCAGGCTTTCCTTCATCGCCGCCAGCGGGGCCATGCCGCGCAATACCAGCAGGTATTCGCCGAACGCCAGCGTCACCATCAGCCAGATGCCCGGCAGGAAATACAGCGACAGGCCGATCAGTATCAGCAGGGTATTGAGCGCGGTGAGCAGGGCGAAACGCGGCCACAAGGTCGCGGACATGGCCAGCAGGTCACGGTTGCGCGGTGACTCGCCACGGCTGCGGGCATCGAGAAACAGAATCAGCGCGGCGGTGTACAGCGGATAGACCAGCAAGCCGACCATCACGCTGATACCGGGGAAACCCTCCGGCTCGGAGGAGTGGTCGACCACTTGTTGCAGCAGCGCTTCGAAGATCACCAGCGGCAGGCACAGCTGAACGATCTGGCCCAGATTGCGCTTGAAGAAATACAGGGAGTCACGCAGTACATCTAACGGATTCATCAGTCGGTATCGCAGGTTGAAAGCAGTGCTCCACTTTAACCGATGAAACCCTTCGGGGCGCAAACGTAAACGTTCGGTAAAGGTCATTGAAACATCCTGTATCAGCCTCCATTACGCAGGGGCACCTTTTCCGTAGTGGAAAAGGGCGACGATATTCCCGGCAATCTACGAGGTCGCCATGAACAGCGAAGAACAAACCCTGATCGATGGCCTGTTTTCCCGGCTGCAACAGGCCGAAACGGACTCAGCCCCGCGCGACGCCCAGGCCGAGGCGCGGATCAAGGAACACCTGACTCGCCAGCCAGCGGCAGGCTATTTCATGACCCAGGCGATTCTGGTGCAAGAGGCAGCGCTCAAAAGCCTCGATGAGCAGAACCAACAACTGGCCCGGCAAGTCCAGCAATTGCAGGCAGAACTGCAATCGGCCAAGACCCGGACGGCAGCTCCGGCACCGGCCAGTGGTGGCTTTTTGTCGAGCATTTTCGGCGGCGGCCCCCGTGATCCGCAGCCCGCACCGACTCAAAGTGCGCCCGTATCGAGCGGGGGTGGCTGGCGTGAACCGGCGCGGCCGTCGTTCAATACGCAGCCGCCCCAGCAAAACTTTGGCACCGCACCCCCTCAGCAGAACTACGCGCCGCAACAACAGGCCGGCAGCGGCTTTCTCGGCGGGGCACTGAAAACGGCGGCTGGCGTGGCGGGTGGCGTGATGCTGGCACAAGGCATCAGCAGCCTGTTCCATCACAATCAGCAGCCGGAAGTGGTTGAGGTCATCAAGGAAGAACCGGCCCAGGTCAACGATCAGGGCGACAGCGGCAATGGCTGGGGCGACGACCAGCGGGTGGCTGACAACGCCAGCGATCAGGGCGGATTCGCCGACGCTGACTACAGTGACGACAGCTCATCGTTCTTCGGCGGTGACGACGATTCCTTCGTCTGACACGCCATTCGTCCGGAGCGCAACGGCGCTCCGGGCCGATTATTCGCGGAACAATCCTTCAGGCTGGCATACTGGGCAACTTTTCGGGCCTGGTGCCCGATCCTGTCCGCGCGCCAGCGCTCCAACGAGGATGCACGGTGAAAAAGATCGCAGTATTCGCCGATGTCCAGAACCTCTATTACACCGTGCGTCAGGCCTATGGTTGCCACTTCAACTATGCCGCGCTGTGGGCTGACATCAGCAAACAGGGGGAGATCGTCGAGGCCTATGCCTACGCGATCGATCGCGGCGACAGCAAACAACAACAGTTCCAGCAGATCCTGCGCAACCTCGGTTTCACCGTGAAGCTCAAGCCCTACATCCAGCGCAGCGACGGCTCGGCCAAGGGCGACTGGGACGTGGGCATCACCCTCGATATCATGGACGCCGCCGATCATGTCGACGAAGTGGTGCTGGCCTCCGGTGACGGTGATTTCGACATGCTGCTGGAGCGCATCATCGCCAAGCACGGGGTGCAAGCGGTGGCCTACGGCGTGCCGGGCCTGACGGCCAACTCGCTGATCCGTGCCGCCAGCCGCTACGTGCCGATCGAAGGCGCGTTGTTGCTCAAAAATTGATTTTTACGGAGTTGAAACAGGTTTGGAACGCATAGCAGTCATCGACTTTGAAACCACCGGAATCTCCCCGAGCAGCAGCTGCCGGGCCACGGAAATCGCCGTGGTGATCCTTGAACAGGGGCGCATCGTCGAGCGTTACCAAAGCCTGATGAACGCCGGCGTGCGCGTGCCGGCCTTCATCGAACAGCTCACCGGCATCAGCAATGCCATGTTGCGCACCGCGCCATCGGCTGAACAGGTGATGAACGAGGTCAACGAGTTCGTCGGCATCACCCCGCTGCTGGCCCACAACGCCGCCTTCGACCAGAAGTTCTGGGACTTCGAGCTGGGGCGCATCAAACGCACGCGCCTGCAGAACTTTGCCTGCTCGCTGCTCCTCGCCCGCCGCCTGATGCCTGCGGCGCCGAACCACAAACTCGGCACCCTCACCACCTTCGCCAAACTGCCCCACACCGGCCAGGCTCACCGGGCCATGGCCGATGCCGAAATGGCGGCCAACCTGACGGCGTATCTGGCCCAGGAACTGCGGCAAAAGCATGGGTTGCGTGAGTTGTCCCATGAGCTGCTGGTCAGCTTGCAGAAAGTGCCGGCGGCGAAGATCAATGAGCATCTCAAGCGCCATCGCGGGTTCTAATACCACCACAGAACCCCTGTGGGAGCGGGCTTGCTCGCGAAAGCGGTGGGTCATTCGACGTTGATGTCGACTGACACTCCGCTTTCGCGAGCAAGCCCGCTCCCACAATGGATCTGCTGCAACTCTGGATCGACGTCATCTCCAGCTGCCCCACGGCACCCCGCATCCACCCCTTGTGTCATGCATTTTTCAAGGTTGTTTAATAACGCCTCCAGTCTGGCGAATGATCCTACCGAACATTAAGTATTGTCTGTCTTGCCCGCCATCTGCGGCATCGATAACCTCTGGGACGTCGCTGCCAATTCAGCGACCGGGACTGCAAGCCCACCTAAAATTTGTTTGGCGCCTATCGGCACACCTATAATCGCGTCGCTTTACTTGGCGACCATCGATTTATGGTGGCTGTGTGCGGGAGACCTTCGGGTCTGCCGGGGTTGCCGAACGACTCGGTCTTGCAGACCTGCACACAGCTGCCACCCATTACCTGCAAGTGATGCTGGCCGCTTCAATTCTCGTTCGGAGATTCACCATGATCAAAGTTACCCCCAATCCCCCCGAAGACTCTGCGCAATCAGCTGCGTACGAAGCTCACTACCTTCCCAAAACATTCATCCGTCACCACATTCAGCTACCTGCGCTTTTATTGCACGCGGAACCCTGGTTCTGCGCCCGCGATATCGGCCGGTTGATGGGTGTTGATATAAACGGCAGACAAGCGCTCAAGCTCGATGCGGATCAGCGGCGGATGATGCGTCTGTCTGAAAACGATGACTTGCAGGAGACCTTGATGCTGAGTGAGTCGGGCGTGTACGCCATGTTGGTGTATCACTACTGCCCGGAAAACCGCCATTTGCGGCGTTGGTTGACCCATCATGTGGTGCCTATGTTGCGAGAGGAGGCAGGGTCCGTTTCGACTCAGGCGTCGCATATGCGGGCGATGGAGTGGGCCGGTGGGACGCTGAGGCTGCTGCATTGGCGCAAAGAGCCTTGGGTTCGCCTGCGCGATATGCCGGGTTTGTTGTCAGCAGGTTACAGCGGCGTTTTATAGATGGATTCGCGGGCAAGCCTCGCTCCTACAGGGTTTCATCGTACCTGTGGGGCTTGCCCGCGATAGCGGAGTGTCAGTCGAAATCAGTGTTGTTTGACACACCGCAATCGCGGGCAAGCCCGCTCCCACAGGGACCGTGTCCTATTAACCTTTTCCATTGCCTTCGATGTGCCCCAACGGCACCCGCTTCTCGATCGCACTCGACAACACGATCGACGTCTTGCTGAACCCGAACTTGGCAATCTTGTTGATCAACTCCTCCAGCTCCGGCATCGACCCCACCGCCGCCTGCATGATCACGCACGGATCGCCCGTCACCCGGTGGCACTCCGTCAGCTGTGGGATTTTGATCAGGTCGTCGTAGGCCTTCTGATTACCGTGCTGGTTCAGGCGCAGTTCAATGACGCACTGGATCGGCAGGCCGAGTTTGGCCATATCGACTTTCGCCTGATAACCGGTGATCACCCCGCAGGCTTCAAGTTTGGCCACGCGCTCGGCCACGGCCGGGGCGGACAGGTTGACCTTGCGCGCCAGGTCGGCGTAGGACGCACGACCGTTTTCCAACAGGGCGCCGAGGAGCATGCGGTCGTATTTATCCATCGTCTTGCTCCTGAAAAATGCCCGACTTTCGAAAGCACGGTTTATAGCCTTTATCTCCGTGTTTTGAAAAGTGTACTGGCGCTATAAACAGGTTTTGTAGCTTATTTTCCGCCGTTGGCCTTTCTAGAATAGCTGTTCACCTGTCTTGCCTGCGAGCTGCCCAATGCCTGGCCTACGCCGCTTTCCCTTACCGTTGATCGCCGCCTTTTTTGCGTTGTACGTGATTTGGGGCTCGACTTACCTGGTGATTCGCATCGGCGTGCAGTACTGGCCGCCGTTACTGCTTGCCGGTATTCGCTTCGTGATCGCCGGTTCGCTGATGTACGCCTTCCTGCGCTGGCGCGGGGCGCCGGCACCGACTTGGGTCCAGTGGAAAGCCGCGGGAATCATCGGGATTTTGCTGCTGACGTGCGGCAACGGGGCAGTCAGTGTGGCCGAACATACGGGCGTGGCCTCCGGCGTGGCCGCGCTGGCAGTGGCGACGGTGCCGCTGTTTACCTTGCTCTGTGGATATTTCTGGGGCGCACGTAATACCCGTCTTGAATGGGCCGGGATTGCGCTGGGGTTGATCGGTATTGCCATGCTCAACCTCGGCTCGAACCTGCAATCGAGCCCGCTGGGTGCCGCGTTGCTGATCTTCGCGGCCGCGGCCTGGGCCTTCGGTTCGGTGTGGAGCAAACACTTGCCATTGCCCCAGGGCGCAATGGCCAGTGCCGTGGAAATGCTGGTCGGCGGCGTGGCGCTGCTGATCGGCAGCGCACTGAGCGGTGAGCATCTGGAAGCCATGCCGCCGATGGAAGGTTGGGCGGCCCTGGCCTACCTGACGTTCTTCGGCTCGATCATCGCCTTCAACGCTTACATGTATCTGTTGAAAAACGTGCGTCCGGCGGCGGCCACCAGTTATGCCTACGTCAACCCGGCGGTGGCGGTGTTGCTGGGGATCGTGTTTGTGGGCGAGACCATTGGTATCGAAGAAATGTTGGCCATGTTGGTGATCATCAGTGCCGTGGTGTTGATCGGTTTGCCGCAGTGGCGCCGGGCTCCCCAACGACCTGCTGCCGTGGTACGGACAGAATCGAGCGTGAATTAGGGTAAACTGCGCGCCATTGCATCTTGTTTTGCACACTTATTTTGAAAAACCCGCGCTGAATTTTCCTACGGTAATCCCATGACTTTCGCCACCCTTGGCCTGATCGAACCCTTGCTGCGCTCTCTCGAGACGCTCGGCTACCAGACCCCGACGCCGGTTCAGGCGCAAGCCATTCCGGCAGTGCTGGACGGTCGCGACCTGATGGCCGCTGCCCAGACCGGTACCGGCAAGACCGCCGGTTTCGCGCTGCCGCTCCTGCAGTTGCTGGCCATGGAAGGTCCGAAAGTCACCGCCAACTCGGTGCGGGCCCTGATCCTGGTGCCCACTCGCGAACTGGCTGAACAGGTTCACGAGGCCGTGCGCCAGTATGCCGAGAACCTGCCGTTGAGCACCTATGCGGTGTACGGCGGCGTCAGCATCAACCCGCAAATGATGAAACTGCGCAAAGGCGTCGACCTGTTGGTGGCGACTCCTGGGCGCTTGCTTGACCTGTTCCGGCAGAACGCGCTGAAGTTCAACCAGCTGCAAACCCTGGTGCTGGATGAAGCCGATCGGATGCTCGACCTGGGCTTTTCCGAAGAGTTGGGGAACATTTACCGGGTGCTGCCGAAGAAACGTCAGACGCTGTTGTTCTCCGCGACCTTCTCCGACGCCATCCGTCTGCTGGCCGGGCAAATGCTCAACGATCCGCTGAGCATCGAAGTCAGCCCGCGCAACGTAGCTGCCAACACTGTTAAACAGTGGGTGGTGACGGTGGACAAGAAGCGCAAGCCGGAGTTGTTCGTGCACTTGATGCGCAAGAGCAAGTGGAAGCAGGTGCTGGTGTTCGCCAAGACCCGTAACGGCGTGGACGCCTTGGTGGAAAAACTCCAGGGCCTGGGCATCAATGCCGATGGCATCCATGGCGACAAACCTCAAGCAACCCGCCAGCGCGCTCTGGACCGTTTCAAACTCAGCGAAGTGCAGATCCTTGTCGCCACCGACGTTGCGGCCCGTGGCCTGGATATCGAAGACTTGCCGTTGGTGGTCAACTTCGACCTGCCGATCGTGGCCGAAGACTATATTCACCGGATCGGCCGTACTGGCCGCGCGGGTGCAACCGGGGAGGCCATTTCCCTGGTGTGCGCCGATGAAGTGAATCTGCTGTCGGCCATCGAGACCTTGACCCGTCAGACGCTGACTCGCCAGATGGAGCAGGATTTCGAACCCGAGCACCGGGTGCCGGATACCGATGCCAGCGGTCAGGTGGTCAAGAAGCCGAAAAAACCGAAAAAGCCCAAGACCTCGAGCGGCGGCAAGCGCAATCTGGGCAAGTGGGTCGAGAGCGGTGATGCGTCGGCGCCGGAGCCTTCGATCAAGCCTGTGCGCAAAGTGCCGGTGTTTAACACTGGGCCGCGCAAGCGTAAGCCTTAATAGTCGCTGCGTCCTTTAAGCCGCCTTCGCGAGCAAGCCCGCTCCCACAAGGGATCTGTGGTGTGACATAGATCCAGTGGGAGCCACAACAGGGGATTTGGTGTGACATGGAATCCAGTATGGGAGTCCACAGGGGATTTGTGGTGTGACACAGATCCCCTGTGGGAGCGGGCTTGCTCGCGAAGGGCGCGCCGCGGTCTCAATCCTTGCGCTTCAACCACTCCACCATCCCCAACCCCGCCGCCCGCCCACTGGCGAAACACGCGGTCAGCAGATAGCCGCCCGTCGGCGCTTCCCAATCCAGCATCTCCCCGGCACAGAACACGCCGGGCAGTTGCTTGAGCATCAAACGTTCATCCATCGATTCGAACATTACCCCACCGGCGCTGCTGATGGCTTCGTCCAGCGGGCGGGTTTTCACCAAGGTCAGTGGCAATGCCTTGATCGCTCCGGCCAGCAATGCCGGATCAGCGAAGCATTCGGTCGCCGTCACCTCTCGCAGCAACGCCGCTTTCACACCCTCGAGCCCAAGCTGGCTGTGCAGGTGCTTGGCCATGGAGCGCGAGCCCCGCGGCTTGCTTAGCGCCGCCTGGATTTTATCCACAGGCTTGCCCGGCAGCAGGTCGAGATGAATAGTCGCCGAGCCATGCAGATTGATGGCTTCGCGGATCGGTGCAGACAGGGCGTAGATCAAGCTTCCTTCAATACCCGTCGCTGTAATCACACATTCCCCGAGCCTTGGGACGTCGTCATTAAGACCAATAGCGATATTTTTCAGCGGCGCTCCGGCGAATTTGCTGATCATCAGCTCGCTCCAGGCCTGCACTTCGAAGCCGCAGTTGCTCGGCTGCAGAGGCGCCAGTTCCACGCCGCGCTGTTCCAGCGGCAGCATCCAGGCACCGTCCGAACCCAGACGCGACCAGCTGCCGCCGCCGACGGCCAACAAGGTTGCATCGGGTTGAAGGTTTTTTTCGCCGTCAGGGCAGGACACTTTCAAGCTGCCATCGCCATTCCAGCCGAGCCAGCGATGACGGGTGTGGATAACTACCCCGGCGTCTCGCAGGCGTTTGAGCCAGGCGCGTAACAAAGGTGCGGCTTTCATGTCGGTGGGGAACACCCGGCCGGAGCTGCCGACGAAGGTTTCGATGCCCAGGTCATGAATCCATTGGCACAGTGCGTCAGCGCCAAATGAGCGCAACAGCGGCGCAATCTGCGGCGCCCGTTCGGCGTAGCGCGAGAGGAATGCCGGGTAGGCTTCGGAATGGGTGATATTCATCCCGCCGACACCTGCCAGCAGGAATTTTCTCCCGACCGAAGGCATGCCGTCATACAGGTCGACCTTGATCCCGGCCTGGCTCAACACTTCAGCCGCCATCAAGCCGGCGGGGCCGCCGCCGATGATTGCGACGCGAGGGGGGAGGGAAGTCGAGGGCTGAGTCATGGAATGCGCTGCGGTCTGGGGGAATGAAGCCGGGCATTCTACCGCAGAGATCAATGTGGGAGCGGGCTTGCTCGCGAAAGCGGTGCATCAGTCACATCAATGCCGGATGTGCCGACGCTTTCGCGAGCAAGCCCGCTCTCACATTTGATCTACGGTGGATTCAAAATGACTGATCAAAAAACAATCACCGCTCTGAACCCTATACACCGCCTGACCTGCAGCCCCTTTCACTCAGGTTATCCACAGGCGGCTCCACAGCCATTGTGGGTAAAGACCCACACCTCAATGACAACCTGATGACTGCCAGACCCGTTGCGCGCTGTGATGCAGGATCCCATGACGACGTGCCAGGGCCTTGCGGTCCTTGCTGTAGCCGCCGCCGATCACCCCCACCAGCGGGATATCCCGGCCCAGGCAATGCCGCATCACGCTTTCATCGCGAGCGGCGACGCCTTCGTCCGTCAGTTTCAGGTAGCCGAGTGCGTCATCCTTATGCACATCGACGCCAGCGTCATACAGCACCAGATCAGGCTGGTAGAGCGGCAGCAAATAGTTGAGCGCGTCGTCCACGACCTTCAGGTAATCGGCATCGCCCATGCCCATCGGCAGGGGAATATCCCAGTCGCTTTCGGCCTTGCGTGCAGGAAAATTCTTTTCGCAGTGAAGGGAAACGGTTATTGCCTCCGGGGTGTTGTGCAGGATTCGTGCAGTCCCGTCGCCCTGATGCACATCGCAGTCGAAGATCAGCACCCGATTCACACGGCCACTTTCCAGCAGGAAATGGCTGATCACCGCCAGGTCATTGAAGATGCAGAAACCGGCGGGATGGTCGTAGTGCGCGTGATGAGTGCCGCCAGCCAGGTGACAAGCCAGGCCATGTTCCAGCGCCTGCTCGGCCGCCAGCAGGGAACCGCCAACCGCCCGCACCGTGCGCCGGGCCAGGGCTTCGCTCCAGGGCAGGCCGAGTCGCCGCTGGTCTTCGCGGGACAACTCGCCACCCATGTAGCGTTCGATATACGCAGGGTCATGAGCGAGGGCGAGAATCTCTGGCGGGCAGAGCTCCGGGCGCAGCAGGTCGGTGTCTCGGGTCAGTCCGCTGTCCACCAGGTGATCGCGCAGCAGGCGAAACTTGTCCATGGGGAAGCGGTGATCCGCCGGGAACTCGGGACTGTAGTCTTCGTGGTAGATCAGCGGCAGAGGCATAACGGGCTTTTATCAAGTACGGCAGGTAGGAATGAAGGAAGGATCGTACCAGCGATGTAGACTTGCGGCATGGGAAAGGGGGATACGATGGAGCCGATACTGAAACTCGAGAGCGCGCGACTGCTGTTGCGGCAGTGGCGGGACGAGGATTTGCCGGAGTTTGCGGCGATGTGCGCCGATCCCCAGGTCATGCGATATTTTCCGGCACCCTTGAGTCGGCTGGAGAGTGCGTCGCTGATCGGACGGATTCGTGGCCACTTTGCCGAGCATGGCTTCGGTCTCTGGGCGCTGGAGCGCAAGGACACCGGCGCATTTATCGGATTTACCGGATTGGGTGAGATCGGCTTCGACGCGCCCTTCACCCCGGCCATCGAAATCGGCTGGCGCCTGGCCCGCGAGCATTGGGGGCTGGGCTACGCCAGTGAAGCGGCATGGACCGCTCTGCGCTGCGGCTTTGACCGGTTGGCGTTGAATGAAGTCGTATCCTTCACCAGCGAAACCAACCTGCCATCGCAGAAAGTCATGCAGGCAATCGGTATGCACCATGATTCAGCCGATGATTTCGAACACCCCAGGCTCGCGATCGATCATCCCCTGCGTCACCATGTGCTGTACCGCATCACTCGTGAACAATGGCTGCAAACCTTGCATGGATAAGCTGGCACGGGCGTTTACAATAGCTCTCATGGGCACTGGCCAGAAACTGAATCGACCGCCGCAGCCAAGACTGCGCGGCATTGCGTTGTGTGAGGAGAGACTGAATGAGCCAAGTGTTGGATGATCTGGTCGACCTGCTGACCCTGGAGCCGATCGAAGAAAACCTGTTCCGTGGCCGCAGCCAGGACCTGGGTTTTCGTCAGCTGTTCGGTGGCCAGGTGCTCGGCCAATCCCTGTCTGCGGCCAGCCAGACCGTAGAAGAAGCGCGTCATGTACATTCGATGCACGGTTATTTCCTGCGTCCGGGGGATGCCGGGTTGCCGGTGGTCTATCAGGTTGACCGGGTTCGCGACGGTGGCAGTTTCAGCACGCGCCGGGTGACGGCGATCCAGAAGGGCAACCCGATTTTCACCTGCAGCGCGTCGTTTCAGTATGACGAAGAAGGTTTCCAGCACCAGACCGAGATGCCGACAGTGGTCGGTCCGGAAAACCTGCCGACAGAACTGGAACTCATCCAGCAGCGTGCGCACCTGATCCCTGAACACATGCGCGAAAAACTGCTGTGCCCGAAACCGATCGAATTTCGACCGGTAACCGAGGAAGATCCCTACAACCCGAATCCGTCCGATCCGATCAGGTACATCTGGTTTCGCGCCGACGGTGCCCTGGTCGATTCCCCGGCGCTGCATAAATACCTGCTGGCCTACGCCTCGGACTTCAATCTGTTGACCACCTCGATGCAGCCCCATGGCAAATCGGTCTGGAACAAGGACATGCAGGTTGCCAGCCTCGATCACGCCCTGTGGTTCCATGCCGATCTGCGCGCCGATGACTGGTTGCTGTACGCGATGGATAGCCCATGGGCCGGCAATTCCCGTGGATTCTCCCGCGGCAGCGTGTTCAATCGTGCCGGACAATTGGTGGCTTCGGTCACTCAGGAAGGCCTGATCCGTCACCGCAAGGATTGGGCATGAGCCTGGCCGAGGTGCGGCACTGGGTGTTCGACATGGACGGCACCCTGACAGTGGCTGTGCATGACTTCGCGGCAATCCGCGTGGCGCTGGCGATCCCTGCCGAAGACGACATCCTGACCCACCTCGCCGCGCTGCCGGCCGATGAAGCGGCGGCCAAGCATGCCTGGTTGCTGGAACACGAACGCGACCTGGCGCTGGGATCGAAAGCGGCGCCGGGTGCGGTGGCTCTGGTGCGTGAGCTGGCCGGACGTGGTTATCGCCTGGGCATTCTCACGCGCAATGCCCGTGAGCTGGCGCACGTCACGCTGGAGGCGATCGGTCTGGCCGACTGCTTCGCGGTGGAGGATGTGCTGGGCCGTGATGAAGCGCCACCCAAACCTCATCCGGGTGGTTTGCTGAAACTGGCCGAGGCCTGGAATGTGCCAGCGAGCGAGATGGTGATGGTCGGTGATTACCGCTTCGATCTGGATTGCGGTCGGGCGGCGGGGGCTCGGACGGTGCTGGTGAATCTGCCGGATAATCCGTGGCCTGAGTTGACTGACTGGCATGCGGCGGATTGTGGGGTGTTGCGGGATATGTTGTTCACATGAGGGCCCCTTCGCGGGCAAGCCTCGCTCCTACAGTGGAATGCGGTCTACTGTAGGAGCGAGGCTTGCCCGCGAAGGCGTCGGTTCAGCCGCCACAAAAACTCACTGACCAAACAACGCTTTCTGCCCCTCCGGCGAATTGAACATCCCATCCCCATCATGCCCAACCCCCGGCACTTCGATCAGCTGCTGACTCATCCCCTGAGGATACAGGCGCTTCAGGTAATCAAAATAATTGCGCCCACGAGCCAATCGATTCGCACCCTGGGCTTTTGCCTCACAACGTTTATCCAGCGCCGGATGATTCGGGTCGGTGTCCTGCTGCCCCAGTAGATAAACGATGTCACGCTTGGCGTAGTTTTCCTCCAACTGCGCGGGGTTTTTTCCCTCGGCATAGGCGGGAAGATCCGCCAGCCCGTATTTCCAGCGATTGAAGTCCGGGCAACCGGCGTGACTGAATGCCACGGGCCGACGTTCATCGAAGTACGCATAAGAAGACGGGTTGGCGACGACGTAACGCACCTGCACGCCGGCCGCCTTGAGCTCGGGTTGATCGTGACCCAGCAACGCATAGCGCTGAACTACCTGGGCGCCACCGGAGTGACCGGCGATGACGATCTGCTTCACATCGGGAAACTGCTGGCGATCGCCGATTCGGGCGAGGACTTCGTCGAGTGCTGCGTAAGAACTCAGGGTAAACGGCGCGGTGGACAAGCCGCCAGCCATCCAGTCATTGCCTTGCCAGCGCAATACGCTGTCAGCCACTGGGTGAAGTGCGATGTCGGACTCATTGAGAAATTGCGGAGCAATCACCAGGGTGGTCGCGCTTTGTCCTGCCTGTTCAGCCGCGTGTTCTGCACGCTGGCGCCAGGTTTCGGCATTGCGCGGGCGGCCATGGATGATGATCAACACCCGTTCGATTTTGGTCGGCGCCGGGCCGATGCCCACTGCGATCTCACCCGAGGTCAACAGCAGGCGACCGGGGCTGAGTTCCTTGACCCCATGCTCGGCAGCCTGGGTGCTTGCGCAGGTGAACAACAGAGCCAGCAGCCACGTTTTCATTACAGGTTTTTCGCCGCAAAGGTATCGCACTGGCCGACCTGGCCCTGGGCGAATCCGGTTTTGAACCAGCGCACCCTTTGCGCCGACGTTCCATGGGTAAACGAGTCCGGCACCACGCGACCCTGGCCTTGCTGTTGCAGACGGTCGTCGCCAATGGCGTTGGCGGCGTTCAAGGCTTCTTCGATGTCACCCGGTTCCAGCCAGTTCAGGCGTTGCTGGGCATTATGGGCCCAGACCCCGGCCAGGCAATCGGCCTGGAGTTCCTGGCGCACCAGCAAGCCACCGTCGCCTTCCATTTGCCGGCCTTGTTGGCGCGCGGTCTGAATTTTCGCCGATACGCCAAGCAAGGTCTGCACGTGGTGCCCGACTTCGTGAGCGATCACGTAGGCCTGCGCGAAATCGCCCGCAGCGGAAAAGCGTTGGGACATCTCCTGGAAAAAACTCATGTCCAGGTAGACTTTCTGGTCCGCCGGGCAATAGAACGGACCGGTCGCGGAAGTCGCCAGGCCGCATGCCGAGTTGACGCGGTTGCTGAACAGCACCAGGGTCGGGTCCTTGTATTGACGGTCGGCCTGCTGGAAAATCTGCCTCCAGGTGTCTTCGGTATCGCCCAGGATCGAGCGCACGAATTCGGCCCCTTCATCATTGGCCGGTGGCGCCTTGCGGGTTTGCGTCGGGGCCGGCGCCGATTGCTCGCTCATCTGCCCGGTGAGTTGCCCGAGGATCTGCAAGGGGTCCTGGCCAGTGAGCCAGCCGATCCCGACGATCAGCACGATCGCCGTCAGGCTCAGGCCCTTGCCGCCACCGAAACGCATTCCGCCACCACCGCCGACGTCATCGCCCCGGGCATCGACCACGTTGTCGCTGCGTCGACCTTTTTTCCATAGCATGGGGGGATCCTCGTTACTGGCTTGATGAAGAAGGGTCGTGGTGAGTGTTGCTGCTGAGTGAGAGCGGCGCCAGTCCGGTCATCAGACAGCCTTGAACGGCGCCGGTTCTGTGCAGGCGGTGACATTAACCTCTTCGTTGACGGACGGGTCAAAGGTCCTCGGCGGCGAAGGTGTCGCAAGCCTCGGTCCGGCCTGTGGCGAAACCGGATTTGAACCAGTTCGCGCGCTGCTGCGAAGTGCCGTGACTGAACGTCTCTGGCCGAACTGTGTCGTTTCGGGAGCGTTGCAGGTTGTCGTCACCGAACGCTGCCGCGGCGTGCAAGGCGGCTTCGATATCGCCAGGTTCCAGCCAGTCCAGGCGTTGTTGCGCATGGTGCGCCCAGACGCCGGCCAGGCAATCGGCCTGCAACTCCGCACGCACCTCCAGGCCGCCATCGCCGGTGACCGGTTGCTGGTCCAGCAAGGCTTTCTCGAAGGGGGCGGACAGTCCCAGCTCAAGTTGCACGTGATGGCCGATTTCGTGAGCGATGATGTAGGCCCGTGCGAAGTCACCGACCACTGAAAACTGCTGCTCCAGTTTGGCGAAGAACGCCAGATCGAGGTACACCTGCTGGTTGCCTGGGCAGTAGAACGGGCCACTGGCGGAGCTGGCGTACCCGCATCCGGAGACCACCCCATTGTCGAATAGCGTCAGCGTGGGTTCCGGATAATGCCGTCCCGTCTGCGCGAAAAGTTGTTTCCAGGTGTCTTCGGTGTCGCCCAGTACTGACTGTACGAACCTCAGTTGCAGATCTTCGGTGTCAATTGAAAGGGCGACGCCGGGTGGGTTAAGGGTGTTCGACGAGGTCAGGGGAGCCTCGTCCGGTGTCGTACCCAGTGTCGAATAAAGTCCTGCGCTTGCCAGTGCGACGGCGGCCAATCCGGCGCCCAGCGTTTTCCCTGTGAGTGTGCGGGCATCCTTGCCCTCCCGAGTGTCGTTCACGTTGTCGCTGCGTCTTGCCTTGTTCCATAACATGTTTGCGGTCTCTCATGGATGATGGGGCGTGTATCGCCGAATCCATGAATAACCGCACTGGCAAAGATATGTGGGTGAATTATGTAAGGATTAGTAAGGCCATTGTCATTGGGACTGTTGTCGTGGATCTGACGTGGCCAATTCGCGGTGACCGGTCGAACGGGTCCCGAGGCCGAGCGGTATGTTCAAACTCAACGATGGGCTGCAGGGTCGATCTCCTGTTCGTAAGCTGTGATGCCTGCGATATGTCGTGCGGCGATGTAGCCGAACGTCAGCGCCGGGCCGAGATTGATGCCGCCGGCGGGGTAGTGCCCACCCATGATGCTGGCCATGTCGCCGCCCGCTGCGTACAGCCCGGTGATGACTTGACCGGATTCGCCGAGGACCTGGGCATGTGCGTTGACCTTCAGGCCGGCGAAGGTGCCGAAGCAGCCGGGCTGGACCTTCACGGCATAGAAGGGGCCTTGTTCGATCGGTGCGATGCAAGGGTTGGGGCGCTGCAACGCATCACCCTGTTTGCGGTTATAGGACGTCGAGCCGCGACCGAACTGAGGGTCTTCACCCTTGTGTGCATGGCGGTTGTATTGCGACACGGTACGGCGCAAACCGTTCGGGTCTATGCCGCAGTTCAGGGCCAATTCCTCCAGGGTATCGCCGGTTTTCAGATAGCCGCTGCGGATAAAGGATGACAGGGGCACCGGAAAAGGCCGGGAAATCCCGAGGCCATAGCGCCGCTGAAATCCATGGCTGCAGATCAGCCAGGAGGCGACTTCCTCGCCCTGCGGTGCAGCGGCGACCATGGCTGTCACATAGTCGTAGTAGCCGTCAGCTTCGTTGACGAAGCGCTGGCCGTTGCTCAACACCCCGATGATCCCGGGTTTGCCGCGCTCGATGATGTGCGGGAAGTGGCCGATGCTGCCATCTTTGTGCGGCACTTGCGAAACCGGTGCCCAGGCAACTGGCGATACCATGTCGGTGTTGACCCGGGCGCCGGCGAGTTCGCCCAGGCGCAGACCATCGCCACTGACGCTCAGGGGCGGCAATGCCAAGTGTTCATGACCTGTGGGTGTGCGAGGGAACAATGCCTTGCGCCGCTCAATGTCATTGGCGAAACCCCCGGCGGCGAGCACCACCGCCTTGCGCGCATGAATACGGATCTGGCCCTTGGCGGTGCTGATCACCGCGCCCCGGACATGACCGCCCTCTTGCAACAACTCGGTGACCGGCGCCGATTCCCAGAGCAATACGCCAAGGTTTTCGGCGGATTTTGCCAGCCGGGCCACCAGTGCGACGCCGTTGACCAGTTGCATCGCCCGGCCATGAATGGCGAGGTCGAGCAGGTGACGGGTGAAGCGCCGGGTCACATGCCAGGCTGCCGACAGCGAGCGTGTGAGGTTGAGAAACGCGCCAAGGTCCGCGCCCGCCATGATCGGCATGCCCATGAACGAAGTTTCGCGCATGGTTGTGCGCAGACGCTTGAGCAGCTTGCCGACTTTTCGTCCGTCATAAGGCGCAGCGATCACCGAGCGCCCGCCGGTACCGGCTCCCGGGGTGTCACCATGAATATCGGCAATCGCGTTGCCGTCGGCGAATTGCAATGAGGTGTGCTGTTCGAAGAACGCGACCATTCGCGGGCCGGCCTCGAGGAACGCATCAATCATTGCCGGCTCGTAACGCTCGCCGAGTTCATGTTTAAGGTAGGTGCGCGGTTGCTCGACGTCTTCGACGATACCCGCGCGACGGGCCAGGGGGTTGCACGGCACCCACGCCCAACCACCCGACCAGGCCGTGGCGCCGCCAAACACCGAGTCTTTCTCGACCACAATGACTTTCAGACCGTGCCATGCAGCAGTGACTGCAGCAGACAGTCCGGCTGCCCCGGAGCCAATGATCAGCACGTCGCAGTCAGTATCCGGAGCGTTGTGTGGTTGGGCAGGCATGTTGGAAAACTCATGTTTTTAGAATTTGATTCCAGAAAATATATGAGCATGATCAGACTCGGCAACCATCGACCGTGCAAAGCGGGCGGTTATCGGACAGCGGGTTCCAGATTTCGTATTGGGCAGTTTGTCTTTTAGAATCTGCCAAATTTTGCGTGGAGCCTCCCATGGCCGGCAGTCAGATCGAACGTGTTTTCAGTGTGCTGGAAAACCTCACCAGCGACCCTCGCGGTCTGCCGATGCAAACGCTGGCAGAGCAACTGGATATCCCCAAAAGCGCGACCCATCGCCTGCTCGCCGAACTGATTCGGCTGGGCTACGTACGGCAGAATCCGGAAAATCTGCGCTATCACCTGTCCACCAAACTGGTAGCCATGGGGTTTCGTTACCTGTCGAGCAGCGGCGCCGATATCGTTCAGCCGGTGCTCGATCGCCTGGCCCGGGAAACCGGTGAACTGGTGCGCCTTGGGGTGATCGAAGGCGAGCGACAGACCTGGATCGCAAAATCCCAGGGCGCCCGTTCCGGTCTGCGCTACGACCCGGATATGGGCCGTGATGCACCTCTGTTCTATACCGCGTCAGGGCATGCATGGCTGGCGTGCATGAGCGATGCCGAAGCCTTGTCGCTGGTGGAGCGCCAGGGCGGTGAGCGCCCGAAAGACCTGGGGCCGAATGCACCGCGCTCCAACATCGAATTGCTGGAACGCCTGCGGCTGGCGCGGGAACAGGGCTATGCCTGGGTCGAGGAGAGCTCGGCGGTGGGGACTTCGGCGATTGCGGCGGTGGTGCGGCACCCGGGTGATCGCCGGGTGATCGGGGTCCTCAGTATCGCCGGCCCGAGCGCGCGAATGCCGGGGGCGCGGTTGCATGAGTTGGCGCCGTTGTTGTTGAAGTACACCGAGGAGTTGTCCGCGGCGAGTCAGGCTTCGGAGTTGTTCGTTTAACCTTGGGCACCGCTGATTCAATGTGGGAGCGGGCTTGCTCGCGAAAGCGGTGTTTCAGACACATCAATGTCTACTGACATTCCGCCTTCGCGAGCAAGCCCGCTCCCACATGACGGTCTTCGAACGCCCAATATGTGCGTTGTTCGCACACTTTTGTGGTTTATCTGTGTAAGAATCTGGAATCTGGTTCTAAATTGTTGAAGTCATTCCTTCCAACAATAAACACAAGAGAACCAACCCTTGAATTCCCCCCTTCGCATTGCCCTGATCGGCGCTGGCAATATGGGCCAGCAGCATTACCAGCATTTGAAAACCCTGACGGAGGCGACCTTGTGCGCGGTGGCCGATCCCGGGCCGCAGGCAGAGGCTATTGCCACGCAATGGGGCGTGGCCTATTTCGCCGAACACCATCAGATGCTGGAGCAGGTGCAGCCGGACGCCGTGATCGTCGCCAACCCGAACAACCTTCACGTCAGCACCGCGCTGGATTGCCTCGCGGCTGGCGTGCCGGTGCTGCTGGAAAAACCGGTGGGCGTGCACATGGACGAAGTCCGTCAGCTGGTGAACGCTTCGAAAGCCACGGGCGTGCCAGTGTTGGTGGGGCATCATCGGCGCCACAATCCACTGATCGCCCGTGCTCATGAACTGATCCACAGTGGTGCCTTGGGTCGATTGACCACGGTCACGGCGCTCTGGCAGTTGCGCAAACCCGACAGTTATTTCGAGACGGCCTGGCGCCGCGAGCCCGGTGCGGGAATGTTACTGACCAACCTGATTCACGATCTCGACTTACTCCGGCACCTGTGCGGCGAAGTGCGGCAAGTGCAGGCAATCACCAGCAATGCGGTACGCGGATTTGCCAACGAAGATTGCGCGGCGGTGTTGCTGCAATTCGACAGCGGTGCGCTGGGCAGCCTGACCGGTTCCGATGCGGTGGCGGCACCCTGGAGTTGGGAGCTGGACTCCGGGGAGAACCCGGTGTATCCGCGTCAGGCCGATCAGCCTTGTTTTATGCTGGCCGGGACGCGGGGGGCGTTGAGCATTCCGCAGCTCAAGCGCTGGCACTACGCTGAAGCCGATGCGGGGTGGCATCAACCGTTGCTGGAGGTTCAGGAAAGTTTCAGCCTCGATGAAGCGTTGCGTTTGCAGTTGCAGCATTTCGTGCGCGTCGCGCGCCGGGAAGTCGAGCCGTTGGTGAGCGTCGCCGACGCCGCCCGCACCCTGGCGCTGATCGAGGCGATCCGCGAAGCCGCGCAAACCGGCCGCGCCTGCGCCCCTTCGCTGATTGAGGGATGAACATGAATGAACGGATTTATTCCCTGGCCAGTCTGACGGTACTCGAGTTGTCACCGCCCGAGATGGTCGAGGTCGCGGCGCGGGCCGGCTACAGCCATGTCGGATTACGGCTGGTGCCGGCAACACCTGAAGAACATCATTTTCCACTGGTGGCCGATATCGGGTTACGGCGCAGGACTTTGGCGTGTTTGCGTGATACCGGCATTCGCGTTCTGGATGTTGAGATTTTGCGTCTCGAACCGGAAACCGTCGTCACCGATTTCGAGAAAATACTGGAGGTCGGTGCGCAGTTCGGCGCCAGTGAATTACTGGTGGCGGGTAACGATTCGGACGAACACAGGCTCACGGAGAATTTCGCCCGGCTCTGTGATCTGGCGGCGCGTTACGGGCTGCATCCGCATCTGGAGTTCATGCCCTGGACCGATGCACGCAATCTGGAACAAGCGGTGCGCATTGTCGAAACCGCCGGCCGTGAAAACGGCGCGGTTTTGGTGGACGCTTTCCATTTCGATCGTTCGGGGTCGCGGCTGGAAGATCTGGCCAGGGTTGCCCCGTCACGGTTACGGTATGCCCAGTTGTGCGACGTGGCGGGGCCGCGGCCGACGGACATGACGGAGATTCTGCGCCAGGCACGTAATGAACGGCGCTTCCCGGGGGAGGGCGATTGTGATCTGGCGGGGTTGTTGCAATGTCTACCGGTCAATGTTCCGTTGAGCCTTGAGATACCCACCCTGAAGTTGCTGGAGCAGGGCGTGAGTGGGTTGCAACGGGCGCAGATGGCACTGGATAAAACCCGTGAATTGATGGCGCGGCTGTAAGCGGTGCTGCGCACCTGTTGCGGGCAATCCACACTTCCACAGGTTTGAACAACCCTGTGGGAGTGTGGGCTGCCCGCGAAGCTTTTGACTTTAAGTAAGGAAACCCAATGACCCTCAGCACCCCGCTTTCCGGCGTCAATCAGCCCTTCAAGGGGATCATGCTGATCGTTGTCGCGACCTTTCTGTTTTCCAGCCATGACGCGTTGTCGAAATTTCTTTCAGGGTTCTACCCGATCATCATGGTGGTCTGGGCCCGATATCTGATTCACACGTTATTGATGGCCGGGATTTTTCTGCCGCAATCCGGGCTGAGTGTCCTGCGGACCAGGCGACCGTTACTGCAGTTGCTCAGGGCGTTGTGCCTGCTGGGCACCAGTCTGTTTTTCACCACCGGCTTGCAGTACATCCCGTTGGCCGAAGCCACGGCAGTCAACTTTCTTGCCCCGGTCCTGGTAACCGCACTTTCGGTGCCGCTGCTGGGTGAGCGCGTCACCCGTGGCCAATGGATCGCGGTGATTTGCGGGTTTATCGGCGTAGTGATCATTGTCCACCCCGGGGGCGACCTGTTCACGCCAGCCGTGTTGTTGCCGCTCTGCTCGGCACTGTTTTTCTGCTTCTATCAATTGCTCACCCGCAAGCTCAGTGAGATCGACAGCCCGACCACCAGTAACTTCTTCGCCGGCCTGTGCAACACCTTGGTGATGAGTGCGCTGGTGCCGTTCTTCTGGCAAGTGCCCAGCCTCGGACATGGTTTCATGATGGTGGCGCTGGGGGCTTGCGGGATGACCGCGCATTTGTTTTTGACCCAGGCTTTCCGTCACGCCGCGCCCGCTCTGCTGGCGCCGTTCGGCTATTGTCAGATTGTCTTTGCCGGTTTGCTGGGCTGGTTGCTGTTTGCCCACACGCCGACCCTGACCACAGTGGTCGGGATCGCGGTGATTTGCTGCAGCGGGTTGGCGGCGGCCTGGCAACAGAGCCGTCGGTAAACGGTAAACGACCTGTGGGAGCGAGCTTGCTCGCGATGGGGCCTGATATTCACCATCGCTGGTGACTGTCAGGCCGCTATCGCGAGCAAGCTCGCTCCCACAGGGGGATTTGCGTCGGGGTATCAGTCGGTGACGGTAGGAATCTTGCGCGGTGCCATGAAGTACATCCAGATCAGCGCGATGAAGTACATCGCCGGAATCATGGTGAACAGCACGGTGTAATTGTTGTTGGTGATGGTCAGGATGTGTCCGACCAACTGGGTCATGAACATCCCGCCGATGGCGGCGCACATGCCGCCGAAACCGAACACCGTACTCATCATGTGCTTGGGCGTGTAGTCCATGACCAGGCTCCAGATGTTCGCCGTCCAGGCCTGGTGCGCACCGATGGCCAGGGAAATGGCGGCCACGGCAACCCACAGATTGCTGGAGCCTGCCGCCATGATCACGCCGATGATGCAGCAGGCGAACAGGAACATGGACAGCAGTCGCGCCTTGATCGGGTTCATTCCGCGGCCAATCAGGAACGAGGACAGGATCCCGCCGCCGACGCTGCCGAAGTCGGCGGTCAGGTAGATGATAATCAGCGGGATACCCATCTGGGTCACGTTGATCCCCAGGTTATATTGCTGATTCAGAAACGGCGGCAGCCAATAGAGGTAGAACCAGAACACCGGCGCGGTCATCGAATAGGCGAGGGCGAAGGCCCAGGTGCCACGCATGCGCAGGATTTTCGAGAACGGCACGCGGGTCTGTTCCGGTTCGACTTCATTCTGGATGTAGTCCAGTTCCGATTGTTTAACGCTTGGGTGATCCTCCGGGTTGAAGTATTTCAAGCCCCAGAACAGCAACCAGATCCCGCCCAGTGCCGACATGCACAGGAACGCTGCCTGCCAGCCCCACACGTGGAGGATCAGCGGCAGCAGCATCGGCGTGAACATCGCACCGACGTTGGTGCCGGCATTGAAGATGCCGGTGGCCACGGCACGTTCACCGGCCGGGAACCACAACCGCGTGGTTTTCACGCAGGCCGGGTAGTTGGCGGCTTCGGTCAGGCCCAGGATGAAGCGGCAGACCATGAAACCGACCGCCGAAGTGGCCAGGCCGTGGGCACCGGTGGCCAGGCTCCAGAGCAGTACCGCACAGAAGAACACGCGTTTCACGCCGACCCGGTCGATCAACCGGCCCTGCAGCACGAAACCGATGGCGTAGCCGACCTGGAACCAGAAGTTGATGTTGGCGTAGTCCATCGCCGTCCAGCTCATTTCCTTGGCCAGGATCGGCTGCATCACGCCCAGTGCGGCGCGGTCGATGTAGTTCAGGGTGGTGGCGAAAAACACCAGCGCGAGCATGCCCCAACGGGTTTTGCCGACCGCCATGGCGCCGCGGATCTTGTCGCCGATGCCGCCGGCGGTGCCGATGGCCGGAGCCATGCGTGAACTCTGAGAAGGAATCATTTGTGCCATCCGTTCAATGACTGACAAGCGAAGCTCGTCGGGACTTCAAGGGCGCGTGATCAATCGGTGGCGCTGGATGCGGGGCGATTGACCGGCTGAGGTGCTTTTTGTCAGCTGACGAAAGCGCGTTATTCAGCGAGCGGCACGGTTCGGCCTGGGGCGCGAGACGGTCGGATGGACGCCAGGCAGCGTGTGTGGGAATTCGAGCGAGGGAGCAAGGCGTTGAATGAGTGCATGAGCGTGTACCCGTTTTTTGAAATTTTTATGTGGTGTTCAGGGTCTTTGGTAACCGGGCCCCATTGTTTATGACGGGACCCAATGTGGTGTTGATGTTGCGCAGTGGACGAAAAATCGTCAATTCGCCAAAGGCCATTGTGTTCGATAATCGCACGCAAAACTAACTGGGTAGTACACTTTAAATTGCTGTGCCGGATCTGGCAGTCAATAATTTACTTCAGGAAAAAACGCGGTCCCTGTAGGAGCCCGGCTTGCCGGCGAAGACATCCGTGAGATCGCCATCGCCGGCAAGCCGGGCATCTACATAAAGCGCTCGAAGCCTCTAACAAAATGGTCTCCACCACCGGGAGTCGAAAAATGCAGCGTTCCATTGCCACCGTGTCCTTGAGCGGTACCCTGCCGGAAAAACTCGAAGCCGTTGCCGCCGCCGGTTTTGACGGGGTGGAGATTTTCGAAAACGACCTTCTCTACTACGACGGCAGCCCGCGGGAAATCAGGCAGATGTGCGCCGATCTCGGGATCGCCATCACCCTGTTTCAACCCTTCCGGGACTTCGAGGGCTGCCGTCGCGATCGTTTGCCGCGTAACCTGGAACGGGCCGAGCGCAAGTTCGACCTGATGCAGGAACTGGGCACCGACCTGGTGCTGGTGTGCAGCAACGCCTCGGCCGATTCCATCGGTGATGAACAGATTCTCGTCGACGACTTGCGCCTGCTGGCTGAACACGCCGGCGCCCGTGGCCTGCGGATCGGTTACGAAGCGCTGGCCTGGGGCCGGCATGTGAACACTTGGCAACAGGTGTGGAACATCGTCCGTCAGGCAGATCACCCGAGTCTGGGCGTGTTGCTGGACAGTTTCCATACGCTCTCGCTCAAGGGCGACCCGAGCGCCATCGCCGACATTCCCGGCGACAAGATTTTCTTTGTGCAAATGGCCGACGCGCCAATCCTGGCCATGGACGTGCTGGAGTGGAGCCGGCATTTCCGTTGTTTTCCGGGCCAGGGCGAATTCGATTTGCCAGGGTTCCTCGCACCGATCATCAAGAGTGGCTACACCGGGCCGTTGTCGCTGGAAATCTTCAACGATGGTTTTCGTGCTGCACCACCCCGGGCCAACGCCGCCGATGGTCTGCGTTCCTTGCTCTATCTGGAGGAGAAAACCCGCGAGCGGCTGGCGCAGGATGATGCCAAACCCGCGGCCAACCTCGATATCCTGTTCGAGACACCTGAAGCCTGCGAATACAACGGCATCGAATTTCTCGAGTTCGCCGTGGACGAAAGCCTTGGGGCCAAGCTATCCCATTGGCTGCAGCGTCTGGGTTTCGTCAAGGCCGGGCAACACCGCTCCAAGAATGTGAGTCTGTTGCGTCAAGGGGATATCAATCTGATCCTCAACGCCGAGCCCTATTCGTTCGCCCACAGTTTTTTCGAAGCTCACGGTCCATCGCTGTGCGCCACCGCTGTACGGGTCAAGGACAGCGCCAGCGCGCTGGCCCGGGCCGTGGCTTACAAGGGTCAACCGTATCGCGGACTGGTCGGCCCCAACGAACTGGAGCTGGCCGCCGTACGCGCGCCGGATGGCAGTCTGATTTATCTGGTCGACCAGGACGCCGACGTCTATGGCACCGATTTCAATCTGCAACCTGCCGCCGTGGCCAGCGGCGGTCTCAAGCGCATCGACCACATGGCCATGGCGTTGCCGGCCGACAGCCTCGACAGTTGGGTGCTGTTCTACAAGAGCCTGCTGGATTTCGAAGCGGATGATGAAGTGGTACTGCCCGACCCGTATGGCCTGGTGAAGAGCCGGGCGTTGCGCAGCCGGTGCAGCTCGATCCGCTTGCCGCTGAATATTTCCGAGAACCGCAACACCGCGATTTCACACGCGCTGTCGAGTTATCGCGGCTCCGGCGTGCATCACATCGCTTTTGATTGCGACAATATCTTTGCCGAGGTCAGTCGTGCGAAAGAGGCCGGTGTACCGCTGCTGGATATCCCCCTCAATTATTACGATGACCTGGCAGCACGCTTCGATTTCGACGACGAGTTTCTCAGCGAACTGGCGTATTTCAACGTGCTTTACGATCGCGATGCCCAGGGCGGTGAGCTGTTCCATGTGTACACCGAACCCTTTGAAGGACGGTTTTTCTTTGAAATCATCCAGCGCAAGAATGGCTATGCGGGTTACGGTGCGGCGAACGTGGCAGTTCGGCTGGCGGCCATGGCCAAATCGCGAAGCGGTGCCATCCGTCAGGCAAAGTTGTAGGAAATTCGTAAACGCGAGGTCAAACCGCTGTCGCACGGCTTCCTTCACTGTGCGGCGCGGCCCATAATCGCCAGCCTGTGCAGTGATGGCCGTGAGCCCGCAATGACAATAACTTCAGAACTCTCCGCAGCGCCCGACGAACCAATTGCAGAGCCTCGCAAGAGTCGCAAGAACAACCCGGAAAAGACCCGAGAGAACATTCTTCAAGAAGCCATTGTCGAGTTCGTCCAGCAGGGGCTTTCCGGTGCTCGCGTCGATGCGATCGCTGAGCGCATCCACACCTCCAAGCGCATGATCTATTACTACTTCGGCAGTAAGGAACAGCTCTACGTCGAGGTACTGGAGAAACTCTACGGCGATATTCGCAGCACCGAAAACCGTCTGCACCTGGCGGAACTGGCGCCGGTGGAGGCGATTCGGCGGCTGGTCGAGTTCACGTTCGATCACCATGATCGCAACGTCGATTTCGTGCGTATCGTCAGCATCGAGAACATTCACAACGCCGACTATGTGAAGCGCTCCGATGCGATCAAGGCGATGAACAACACCATCCTCGATTCACTGGGCGAGATTTTGCGTCGCGGGGTCGAGGAGGGCGTGTTCCGTGCAGGGCTAGAGCCGTTGGATGTGCACCTGCTGATCAGTTCGTTCTGCTTCTATCGCGTGTCGAACCGCCATACCTTCGGTGAAATCTTTCAGATCGACCTGCCGGATGAAGGCATCAAGCAGCGGCATCGGGAGATGATTTGCGAGTCGGTTTTGCGATACCTGCAGGCCTGACGCCTTCGCGGGCAAGCCTCGCTCCTACCGTTCTAGGTGAACCTGTAGGAGCGAGGCTTGCCCGCGAAGTTTTTTAGCCATTCATGCTCTGAAAATGCGCCAGCATCCGTTGCGCATCCGGCACTACGCCGCTGAACAATTCAAACGCCTTCACCGCCTGAAACACCGCCATGCTGCCGCCATCCAGCGTCCGGCAGCCCAAGGCGCGGGCGTTGCGCAGCAGTTCGGTTTCCAACGGGAAATAAACGATTTCCGCCACCCACAGCTCACCTCGCAACAGCTCCACAGGCACTGGTGTGCCCGGCAGTTTTTTCATGCCCATGGGCGTGGTGTTCACCAGGCCGTCGGCCTCGGCCAGGGTGTCCTGCAAATCATGCCCGGCGACCGCGCGGCCAGCACCGAAGTGTTGATTGAGGTTGTTCGCCAGCGACTGCGCGCGGCTGGTATTCACATCAAAAATGCTTAGCAGCTGTACGCCTTCGCTCAGTAACGCATGGGCCACCGCTGCGCCTGCGCCACCTGCGCCCATTTGCACGACGCGTTCAAGGGCAACGCCCTGCAAGCCACGGCGAAAACCTTCGGCAAAGCCCAGGCAATCGGTGTTGTGGCCAATGCGTTTGCCGTCCTTGAGCACCACTGTGTTGACTGCGCCGATGCCGCGGGCTTCCGGCGACAGTTCGTCGAGCAGCGGGATGATGGTCTGTTTGCATGGAAAAGTGATGTTCAGACCGGTGAAGTTCATTCGCTCGGCGGCCATCAACAGGTCGGGCAAGGCACTGCTGTCGAGTTTCAACGGGTCGAGATCGATCAGGCGATAGAGGTAGCGCAAACCCTGTGCATCGCCTTCATGCTCGTGCAGTGCCGGGGTGCGGGAAGCCTGGATGCCGGCACCGATCAGTCCGGCCAGTACAGCTTTGTTCTGAGTCATGGCGCTCACCCCTTCAGCCGCAGGCTGAAATGTTCCAGCGCCAGGCGATAACCGTGGCTGCCGAAACCGGCCATTACGGCGGTGGCAATGGCTGAAACGAAGCTGTGGTGCCGGAATGGCTCGCGGGCATGGACGTTGGAGAGGTGGACTTCGATCACCGGCAGTTCGCTGGCGACCAGGGCATCGCGGATCGCAACCGAGGTGTGTGTCCAGGCCGCCGGGTTGATGACGATTCCAGCGCAACGGCCGCGGGCGGCGTGAATCCAGTCGAGCAGTTCGCCTTCATGATTGGTCTGGCGAAATTCCACCGCCAGCCCGAACTCTTCGGCGGCACGTGCGCACAACGACGAAATGTCGGCCAGGGTCTCGTGACCGTATGTCGCCGGCTCACGGGTGCCGAGCAGGTTCAGATTGGGGCCGTTGAGCACCAGAACGATAGGGGCCATCAGGGTCTCTCCACTTATTGTTTTTGGAATCGGCCAAGTGCTTCGGCCTGTGGAGATAAAATGTACTAGCTGGTTAGTTTGGTCAATTGAAGAGGAGGCGCGGCGGTTTTTTGTGTGCGGTGATCGGACGGGCGCAAAAGATCGCTGCCTGCGGCAGCTGTATTTGAAATACATTCCCCTGTAGGAGCTGCCGCAGGCTGCGATCTTTTCAGCGCGGGAGATGTTCAACGAGGAAGTCGATGAAAGCCCTCAATCGCAGCGGTACATGACGACTCTGGGGGTAGAGCAGGGTGAACGGCCGTGAGCGCCCGCCATAAGGCTTGAGCACTTCCACCAGCGAGCCATCGGCCAGTTCGTTTTCGACAATGAAGCGATAAGTCTGAAACAGCCCCGCCCCGTGTTTGGCCAGAGTCACGCCACCCAGCACGTCGTCGGAACAACAGAGGCTGCCCTCGGCAAGCATTTCTCGCTGCACGCCATCATCGTTGAACAACCAGGCAATGCGCCGGCCACTGCTGGGCAGTTCGTACTGAATGCATTCATGCTGTTGCAGGTCGTCGAGGGTTTGCGGGATGCCGGCACGTTTCAGGTAATCGGGACTGGCGATCATTACCAACGCTGCGTCTTCCAGGTGTCGGGCGATGAGGCCGGAATCCGGAATCGCCCGCACACGGATGGCCATGTCATAGCCTTCGCCAACGAAATCGATGTTGCGATTGCTGATGTGCGACTCGACTTTCACCGCCGCAAAGCGCTCCCGAAACGCTGGCAGCAACGGCAGGATGCGGTGATGGGCATAAGTGGTGGGAATACTGATGCGCAAGGTGCCGGAAGGCTCCTGCTGCTGGCCCATGACCTCGCGCTGGGCCTCGACCAGTTGCGCCAGCGCCTGGCGACACTCTTCGTAATAGCGCCGGCCACTGTCGGTCAGTTTTACGCTGCGAGTGGTGCGCGCAAACAGCCGCACGCCCAGGCGTTCCTCCATGCGCGACACCGATCGGCTCACGGCTGCCGGCGTCACACCGGCCACCAGCGCAGCAGCAGTGAAGCTACCGGCCTCGGCGGCCAGGCAAAACAGCTCGATGCTGCCCAGCTGAAGATCGTCGAACTGTCGCTGCATGATTGATTACACCGGGGATCAAATGGAGTGATTGGCTCTTTGTTTATCAAATCCCGACACACAAATACAGGCCGACTGGACCGGCAGCCCGGTTCGGGCAAATCGGCCCTTTGAGCGCCCACAAAAAAGCCGTCGTGATGACGGCTGATTCGTATGGGGCAATGGCAATCAACGCCGGGTCAACAACACCCCGGATTCCATATGATGGGTCCATGGGAACTGATCGAACATCGCGCAGCGAGTGATGCGATGGGTGTCGTGCAGTTGGGCGATGTTGGCCGCCAGCGTTTCTGGATTGCAGGAAATATAGAGAATGTTGTCAAAACGCCGGGTCAGTTCGCACGTGTCCGGGTCCATGCCCGCACGAGGCGGGTCGACGAAGACGCTACCGAATTCGTAGCTCTTGAGGTCGATGCCGTGCAGGCGGCGGAACGGGCGCACTTCGTTCAGGGCTTCGGTCAATTCCTCGGCGGACAGGCGCACCAGCGTGACGTTATCCACCGCGTTTTCGCTGAGGTTGCTCAGCGCCGCGTTGACCGAAGCCTTGCTGATTTCGGTGGCCAGCGCCTTGCGCACACGGGTCGCGAGCGGCAGGGTGAAGTTGCCATTGCCGCAGTACAGCTCCAGCAAGTCGTCAGTTCGATCACCCAGTGCGTCATAAGCCCAGTTGAGCATCTTCTGGTTCACCGTACCGTTGGGCTGGGTGAACGCGCCTTCCGGCTGGCGATAACTGAAAGTGCGGCCACCGACTTCCAGTTTCTCGACCACGTAGTCATGACCGATGACTTCGCGCTTGCCCTTGGAGCGGCCGATGACGCTGACATTCAGCTCGGCTGCCAGTTTCGAGGCGGCTGCGTGCCAATGCTCGTCCAGCGGGCGGTGGTAGCACAGCGTGATCATTGCATCGCCGGCCAAGGTGGTCAGGAACTCCACCTGGAACAGCTTGTGACTCAGCGCCGCGCTACCTTGCCAGGCCGCTTTGAGCTGCGGCATCAATTGATTGATGCGCAGGCTGGCAATCGGAAATTCTTCGATCAGGATCGGCGTGCGTTTGTCTTCCTGGGAAAACATCGCGTAGTGACGCTCGCCGGCTTCGCGCCATAGGCGAAATTCTGCGCGCAGGCGGAAGTTTTTCAGCGGCGAGTCGAACACGGCAGGTTCTGGCGCATCGAACGGGGCCAGCAGATCACGCAGGCGCGTGACCTTTTCTTCGAGCTGAACGGCGTAAGCCTGGGTATCAAAAGTCATGCGTTGAACCAACCCAATTTGATCACGAACAGAATCGACAGGATCACCAGCGCCGAATTCAATTCACGGCCGCGACCGCACAGCAGCTTGATTGCGGTCCAGGAAATGAAACCGAAGGCGATGCCATTGGCGATGGAATAAGTGAATGGCATGGCCAGGGCAGTGACCACGACCGGTGCCGCAACGGTGATGTCGTCCCAGTCTATTTCGGCCAGGCCGGATGTCATCAATACTGCGACGAACAGCAGCGCAGGCGCGGTGGCGAACGCCGGAACGCTGGCGGCCAATGGCGAGAAAAACAACGCCAGCAGGAACAGAATCGCAACCACGACAGCCGTCAGGCCGGTGCGGCCACCGGCACTCACGCCGGCGGCGGATTCGATGTAGCTGGTTGTCGTTGAAGTCCCCAGCAAGGAACCGGCCATGGCTGCGGTACTGTCGGCGATCAGGGCGCGCCCCATTTTTGGCATGTGGCCATCCTTGCCCATCAGGCCGGCGCGCTTGGCCACGCCAATCAGGGTGCCGGAGTTGTCGAACAGGTCGACGAACAGGAAAGCGAAAATCACGCTGACCAGACCGATGTCCAGTGCGCCTTTGATGTCCAGTTGCAGGAAGGTCGGCGCCAGCGACGGTGGCATCGACATCACGCCGCCGAACGGGGTGAAACCCATTGCGATGGAGGCGATGGTCACCGCCAGAATACCGATCAGCACGGCGCCGCGAACCTTCAGGGCTTCGAGGGCGACGATCAGGGCAAAGCCCAGGGTGGCGAGGATCGGTGCCGGTTGCTTGAGGTCGCCGAGGCCGACCATGGTCGCCGGGTTTTTGACCACGATGCCGGCGTTGTGCAGGGCGATCAGCGCCAGAAACAGGCCGATACCGGCGGCAATGGCCGAACGCAGGGGCAACGGGATACTGTTGATGATCCATTCACGGATACGGAAGATCGACAGCAGGAAGAACATCACCGCCGAGATGAACACCGCTCCCAGCGCCACTTGCCAGGTGTGGCCCATGTTCAGGACGACGGTATAGGTGAAGAAGGCGTTCAAGCCCATGCCCGGGGCGAGGGCGATCGGGTAGTTGGCGATCAGGCCCATCACGGTGGAGCCGATGGCGGCTGCCAGGCAAGTCGCGACAAACACCGCACCCTTGTCCATGCCGGTCTCGCCAAGGATGCTCGGGTTGACGAACAGAATGTAGGCCATGGCCAAAAAGGTCGTGACGCCCGCCAGAATCTCGGTTCGCACGTTGGTGTTGTGTGCCTTGAGTTGAAACAGCCTTTCCAGCATGTCTGCTCCCCGTGGCGCGCCAGGCGCCGTGAATGTATCGACCTCAATAGCAAAGCACAGACCATTGCAGGCGCCCGGTAATTTGCTGTAGGTCGGAAAAAGCCGCGCATCATACCAGCAGTGTGGGGTTATGACTGCTAATGGCTGCGATCGTCGTCGATGTTTTGCGCTAAAGCCAAGTGAGCCATACTGCGCGCCGGTTTTGGGGGACTTATGCATTGCATGAGAAAAGAGTTGGTAATCGGGTTCGGACTATTGATGGCAGTGTTTTCGGGCGCGCAGATCGCTTCGGCTGCCTCGGCGCCGCCGTTGAGTCAGGTAAAGCTGCTCAAGGTCGAGTCGCCGGGCTGTGGTTTTGAAAGCATTGCACCGGGACAGGAGCAGACACGCTGCAATCACAGTGGAGCGAACATCAGGGTCTACGTGCTGGAAGTCGGCTACGGTCGTGGGGCGCAGGTAGGGCTGGACGGGTTTGAAGTGAACGGCACCCGGACCCCGATCTGTGCCTTTGATAATGGCAACCTGACCGAATGCACCGTAGGGAAAAAAACCGTCGGTTATTTGTATGTCTTCGATCTGGCAGGTAAACAGGAGGGAACGTTCACCTTCAGCAATACCTCGATCAATGCCCCGGGCAACACCCTGTCGACGCAGCTTTACATCAAGTAACGGCAGGCTCGAACGAGAGCCAGGAAAGCTGACTACGCTTCAAGGATCACTCAGCGGACTGCGGCCATGACCTTTAGAGCTCTGATTACCCTCGCCGAGGGCATCGATGACCTGCAAGCAGTGACTCTGATCGATGTGCTGCGTCGTGCCAAAGTTGAAGTGGTGGTGGCCAGCATCGAGGGGCGGCGCATGCTCACCTGTGCCCGTGGCACCCGAGTGACGTCCGATGCGATGCTGGTGGACTTGCTGGCCCAGCCGTTCGATCTGATCGTGCTCCCCGGTGGCGCCGTGGGTGCGCAACATCTGGCGGCCCATCAACCCTTGCAACAATTGGTCAAGGATCAGGCGGCGGCCGGGCGTCTGTTCGCCGGCATCGCCGAGGCCCCGGCACTCGCGCTGCAAGCCTTTGGTGTACTGCGCCAACGACGCATGACCTGCCTGCCATCGGCCAGCCATCAACTGGCGGGTTGCAACTTCATCGACCAGCCGGTGGTCGTCGACGGCAACTGCATCACCGCCCAGGGCTCGGGCGCCGCACTGGCGTTTGCCCTGACGCTGGTGGAACAACTCTGCGGCAAAGCCACGCGGACTACGGTGGCGGGGGAGTTGGTGGTCTAGCGGTTGTCAGGCGTGGACGGCAATGGGTTGGATCACTGGTTGCTCACGATGCTCGGCTTGCCAGAGATCGTAGTCGGTTTGAACCCCTAGCCACATGCGTGCCTTGCCAATTCCGGCCCGCTCCAGACGTACTGCCAGATCCGGACTGATCGGTGCGTGGCCATGCAGTACCCGTGATAGATGCGGACGCGCAAACCCCAGGTGCCGGGCCAGCTCTGTGACGCTGATGCCCAGCTCGGGCAATATATCCGTCAATAGTGTTTCGCCAGGGTGTGGCGGGTTGTGCATGGGCATGTCCTGCCTCCTGTCAGTGGTAGTCCAGGTAGTCGACCAGCTCGATATCCGAACCTGAAAAACGAAAAATAACGCGCCAGTTTCCTGAAACGCTCAAAGACCAGTACTCAGCCAGCTCTCCCCGCAGTGGATGTAGCCGCCATCCTGGAAGATCGAGGTCACCGGGTATTTCTGCGCGATCCATAAACTGCAACATGCGAGCCAGACGCTTCGCATGATCTGCTCGAATCCCACGAGTCGAACCGGTTTCAAAGAAGCCGCGAAGGCCTTTGTGCTGAAAGGATTTGATCATGGGTGGAGTGTAAGGCGATACATTACACCTGATGCACTATCCATGTATTGCCAAATTTGTGTTTGGCAACTGCCTCAGGCTTTGGCTTCTTCCACCGGCACATGCATGCGGTCGCGGTGGGCCAGGGTCGGGAACAGTTTGATCCAGACCCCGGTCACCACCAGCGTGCCGATGCCGCCCATGACCACCGCCGGCACAGTGCCGAACCAATGGGCGGTCAGGCCGGATTCAAACTCGCCCAACTGGTTCGAGGCACCGATGAACAGACCGTTCACGGCGCTGACCCGGCCGCGCATCTCGTCCGGGGTTTCCAATTGCACGAACGAGGCGCGAATCACCATGCTGATCATGTCCGCTGCGCCCAACACCACCAGTACCGCGAGGGAAAACCAGAAGGAGGTCGACAGGCCGAACGCAATAGTCGCCACGCCAAAGACGCCCACCGCGGTGAACATCACTCGCCCGACCTTGCGATCCACGGAAAACCGCGCCAACCAAAGCGACATCAGCAGCGCCCCCACCGCCGGGGCCGAACGCAACAGGCCCAGGCCCCACGGGCCCGTCAACAGAATGTCCTTGGCGAACACGGGCAGCAACGCCGTCGCGCCACCGAGCAGGACCGCAAACAGATCCAGGGAAATGGCCCCGAGGATATCCGGACGGCTACGAATGAAGCGAATGCCTGCCAGCAACGAATCCAGGGTGGCCTTGCCCTTGTTCAGCGGTGTTTGCCGGCCGGGCAGGTTGAGCATCAGCGCACAGGCGATGACGTAGATGATCACGGTCGGTCCATACACCCAGACACTGCCGAAGGCGTAGAGCAAACCGCCGAGGGCCGGGGCGACGATGGTCGCCGATTGTTGGGCTGACTGAGCGGCGGCGACGGCGCGGGGGAACAGCGCGCTGGGCACGATGCTCGGCAGCAGGGCCTGGGTGGTCGGCATCTCGAAGGAGCGTGCGGCACCCAGCAGGAACGCGAGGACGAAGATCATTTCCCGGGTGACATGGTCGGTCGCACTGCCGATGGCCAGTGACAGGGCGATCAGGGCTTGCAGGGATTGGCAGATTGCCGCGACCTTGCGCCGGTCATAACGGTCCGCGACATGCCCGGTGTGCAGCATGAACAGCACCCTGGGGGCAAATTCCACCAGACCGACCAGGCCCAGGTCGAGCACGTTGCCGGTCAGCTGATACAGGTTCCAGCCAATGGCCACGGTGAGCATCTGAAAGCCGCTGGCGGTAAATACCCGAGCCAGCCAGAACGCGATGAAAGGGCGGTGATGGCGTAACAGCAAGGGGGCTTGGCTGGGCATCTGAAGGCAAATCTGAGCGGGGGAGGGGCGAGATTATCACCAACCTGTAACCAAAAGTTGCAGAGTTGGAAGTTTTAGTTAGCTAGACACCGATTCCGAATTTATCGCTGGTCCGGAATGTTCAGTGAGGCAACCTGTCACGCGGCAAAAGACCACAGCGTCCATCGTCAAAAAGCGGACTACTCTTTCCACGTTGCTTGATCCAGATCAAGACCCTTGGTGGAAATGATCCGGCGGCCAAATGGCCAGACTCCCTACGTTGTGATGTTTGCAAAAAAAGAACGAATTCAAATTCGCCACACTCCATATCCGTGGGGGCAGTGGGTGCAGGCCGAAGGCCTTCAGCCGGTATCACCTGACAGAGGAAGACTTATGTTCGGTTTGGAGGCACTTGATCTCGCCCGAATTCAATTCGCGTTCACCATCTCGTTCCACATTCTGTTCCCGGCCATCACCATCGGCCTGGCGAGTTACCTGGCGGTGCTCGAAGGGCTGTGGCTGAAAACCAACAACAACACTTATCGCGATCTGTACCACTTCTGGTCGAAGATCTTTGCCGTCAACTTCGGCATGGGCGTGGTCTCCGGGCTGGTCATGGCCTACCAGTTCGGCACCAACTGGAGCCGCTTCTCCGACTTCGCCGGTGCCGTGACCGGGCCGTTGCTGACGTACGAGGTGTTGACGGCGTTCTTCCTCGAAGCCGGTTTCCTGGGGGTCATGCTGTTCGGCTGGAACAAGGTCGGGCGCAACCTGCACTTCTTCTCCACGGTCATGGTCGCCATTGGCACCTTGATCTCGACCTTCTGGATTCTTGCCTCCAATAGCTGGATGCAGACGCCGCAGGGTTACGAAATCGTCAATGGCCAGGTGATTCCGGTGGACTGGCTCGCGGTGATCTTCAACCCGTCGTTCCCCTACCGCCTGATGCACATGGCGACGGCAGCATTCGTTGCGACCGCATTCTTCGTCGGCTCCTCGGCGGCCTGGCACCTGCTGCGCGGCAAGGACAATCCGGCGATCCGCACCATGCTCTCGATGGCCATGTGGATGGCCCTGATCGTGGCACCCATCCAGGCAGTCATCGGTGACTTCCACGGCCTCAACACGCTCAAGCATCAGCCGGCGAAAATTGCCGCGATCGAAGGTCACTGGGAAAACCATGGCGATGAGCCGACCCCGCTGATCCTGTTCGGCTGGCCGGACATGAAGGAAGAGCGGACCAAATTCGCCGTCGAAATTCCGTACCTGGGCAGCCTGATCCTGACTCACTCACTGGATAAGCAAGTGCCGGCGCTCAAGGAATTCCCGCCTGAGGATCGGCCGAATTCGACCATCGTGTTCTGGTCGTTCCGGATCATGGTAGGTCTGGGCATGCTGATGATTTTCACCGGACTGTGGAGCCTGTGGCTGCGCAAAAGCGACAAGCTGTATACCTCGCGGGCGTTCCTGTACCTGGCGTTGTGGATGGGGCCGTCCGGCCTGATCGCGATCCTCGCCGGTTGGTTCACCACTGAAATCGGCCGTCAGCCGTGGGTGGTCTACGGCCTGATGCGCACGGCCGATGCCTCCTCCAACCACAGCTTCATGCAGATGAGCATCACCTTGGTCCTGTTCGTCGTGGTGTATTTCGCGCTGTTCGGTGCCGGTCTGGGCTACATGATGCGCCTGGTGCGCAAAGGGCCGAAGATCGACGAAGGCAAGGAAACCAATGAAGGTGGTCCAGGCCAGAAACGCACGCCGGCTCGTCCGCTTTCCGCTGCCGACGATGACGCCGATAGCAGCTCCAGCCTGACCAAGGAGATTTGAGTCATGGGTATTGATCTTCCGCTGATCTGGGCCGTGATCATCATCTTCGGCATCATGATGTACGTGGTCATGGACGGTTTCGATCTGGGCATCGGGATTCTCTTCCCGTTCATCAAGGGCAAGACCGACCGTGACGTCATGATGAACACCGTCGCGCCGGTCTGGGACGGCAACGAAACCTGGCTGGTACTCGGTGGCGCGGCGTTGTTTGGCGCGTTCCCGCTGGCCTATTCGGTGGTGCTCTCGGCGTTGTACCTGCCGCTGATTTTCATGCTGATCGGGCTGATATTCCGCGGCGTGGCCTTCGAGTTCCGGTTCAAGGCCAAGGACGACAAGCGCCACCTCTGGGACAAGGCGTTCATTGGCGGCTCGATTGCCGCCACGTTCTTCCAGGGGGTGGCCCTGGGTGCGTTCATCGATGGGTTCCCGGTAGTGAACCGCCAGTTCGCCGGCGGCTCGCTGGACTGGCTGACGCCGTTCACCCTGTTCTGTGGCGCGGCGCTGGTGGTGGCTTACGCGCTGCTCGGGTGCACCTGGCTGATCATGAAAACCGAAGGCAAGTTGCAAGAACAGATGCATGACCTGGCGCGGCCATTGGCGTTTGTAGTGCTGGCAGTGATCGGTATCGTCAGCATCTGGACACCTTTGGCTCACGCCGATATCGCCGCTCGGTGGTTTACCCTGCCAAACCTGTTCTGGTTCCTGCCGGTGCCGATCCTGGTGCTGGTGACCATGTACGGGCTGATTCGCGCCGTGGCCCGCAATGCGAACTACACGCCGTTCCTGCTGACACTGGTGCTGATTTTCCTCGGCTACAGCGGTCTGGGTATCAGCTTGTGGCCGAACATCGTGCCGCCGTCCATCTCGATCTGGGATGCCGCCGCGCCGCCGCAGAGCCAGGGTTTCATGCTGGTGGGGACGTTGTTCATCATCCCGTTCATCCTGGGTTACACCTTCTGGAGCTACTACGTATTCCGCGGCAAGGTCACCCACGAAGATGGCTACCACTAGAGAACACGATAATGGCGCAGACCTGATACCTGCGCCGTTTCAGAGGAGATCGCGTTGATGGCTGGCAAACATTCCTTGCAGGAAATCGAAGCAGCAGAGAAAAAGCCACTGTGGCAACGGCTGGGCTGGCTGGCAATGATCTGGACCGGCAGCGTGGTGGCGCTGTTCATCGTCGCAAGCCTGATGCGCCTGTTCATGAACGCCGCGGGCTTGTCGACTCACTGATTTCGCAACATCCCATCCCGTTGCCTTGCGGCACGGATTTACAACCCTCCTCTTAGCGGAGGGTTTTTTTTGAGATTACTTTCGGGCTTTGAGGATCACGAACTTGGGCGTGGCTGCTACTTGTTCGACGCCGCGAAACAGGCGCGCGAGCTTGCTGTGATAACCCAGGTGACGGTTGCCGACGATGTACAACGCACCGCCCACCACCAAGGCTTCACGTGCCTGCTGGAACATCCGCCAGGCCAGGAAGTCGCCGACCACTTGTTGCTGATGAAACGGTGGGTTGCACAGCACCACGTCCAGAGACTGGGGTTCCTGCCCGGCCAAACCATCGCCGGCACGCACAATGACGTGCCGATCACCCAGCGCCTTGTGCCAGTTTTCGGCCGCCGATTGCACCGCCATGAACGACTCGTCCACCAGCGTATAAAGGGCTTCAGGGTTTTGCAGAGCGCTGGCGATGGCCAGAACACCATTACCGCAACCGAGGTCGGCAACACGCGCCGCACCGAGGTTCCCGGGCAAGTGCGGCAGAAATGCCCGGGTGCCGATATCCAACCCTTCGCGGCAGAATACGTTGGCATGGTTGAGCAGTTCGATCGCAGGCTCCTCGAGTCGATAGCGAGTCGGGTAGGGAGAGATAGCGGGAGCTTTGGCTTCAGCGCCAGCGATCAACAGCCGGGCTTTCTTCACCGCCAGCGAGGCGTGCACCGGCCCGATGTAACGCTCCAGCAGATCGCCCGCAGCGCGGGGCAGATGCTTGATCATGGCGCCGGCAATCACTTGGGCGCCCGGTGCCAACTGACCTTGCAGACGAATCAGTTGCTCCTCCAGCAAGGCCAGGGTTTTCGGCACCCGGACCAATACCCGGTCAAACGGACCCGTGAGCGCTTCGCTGGCAGGTACGCTCGGCACCGCATCAAATGCCTGGCCGTTACGGATCAGGTTCTTTTCCAGTCCTTGAAAGGCCAGGAACGAATCGCCGCTGCTGATCACCCGGACCTTGCCCAGCAGGCTGGCGGCCAATGCGCCGAAGCTGTCGTTCAACACCAGCACTCGAGAGTCCGCGCTCGGTTGCTGTTCGGCCAGATAATTGAGCAGGTATTCATCCGCGGCATCAAACGCCTGCAGCGGTTCGTTCTGCTGTTCGGGCTGGCGGATCAGGTCAAGTCGGGCGAAAGATGTTTCGAGCAAGGGCATGGCGCGGGGACTCTGGGAAATCAACAGGGGCAATCTACAGGTCTCCCGCGACCCGGGGGCTTTTGTAGCGCGCGAGACCATCCGAGCGTACTGCGTCGTGGACGCTTCACACGTCATCACTCAGGAAGGACCGCAAATGGTACGTTTTTTTCTTTTGGATTACTCGCAGGTTTTATCGATCAACGTAACGCATTGCTGCTGAGATAGCCTTCCTTGGCTGCGGTGATGACTGCCGCAATCTTGTTGTTGACGCCGAGTTTCACAATCGCGCTCTGCACATGAAAATTGATGGTGCGGGGGCTGAGGTTGAGAATTCTGGCGCTCTCATACGCAGTCTTTCCATCGGCTGCCAGTTTCAATACGTCGATTTCCCTGGCGGATAAATGTGAAGCGGGCGGTGTCTCGGCTTTTTTGGGCAAGGTCTGCACGATCAAGGCATGCAGATGGCGGCCCATGAAGACTGAAAAGCCAAGGTTTTCATACAGCTCGAACGCAGTGATAGGACAGTGGCTTCTAGCCAGACTCAGAATGCTGCAAAACCCGCTGTCTTCGTCATGAATGGCTTGTGACCATCCGTGCTGCAGGCCTTGGGTTTCTAACGCTTCCCACAGGGTTGGAACTTGAGCGAAGAGCTCTTCAGTCCAAAGAATAGGCAACATGGAATGATTGCAATGAGCTACTACTGGATCTTTCACGTTCATTTCTTTTTGTTCATATTCCTTGTTCCAGGCAGCCGGGTAGTTGTTGAGCTTGATCGTGCTACATTCGTCGACTTTCGTCTGATAAGTTGTTGAAAATGCGAAAAATTTGAATCCTATATTTTTCGCGAAGCCAAGTGCGATGCGGTAAGCGGTATCAATTTCCGTTGTGCAAGACAGTTGGTTCAACTGTGACTCCATCCACCGTTCCATCCTGTTTCTCCATTGCTCTTCTTGTTTGGCGCCAAATTGGATCCGAGATCCGACACGACCCGAGTGTAGGACGAATCCTACTTTTGGGTGAGAATTTTTTGCTTGGTCGGCGAATTAAAAACTAAATATTCAGTTCTAATCAAAACGGGAGTTTGAATGTCGGGTTTAATATGAATTGCCTGTTATTGCGTCAATGCAGGTAGTTGAGAAAAAAATGTGAAATTATGTAATCGGTTATCCTTGATAAAGGCACTACAAATCGTCGGTGTTTAATTCCCTTGCTTTGCGGGACACTGGACGCTATCAGTTGTATGGAGCGACCCATGACCGCCAGTGTAGAAAAATTCACGCGCCAGACCTTGCTCGACGTTCAGCCATTGACCCCGAACCTGTTTACCCTGCGCACCACCAGGGACCCGGGGTTTCGCTTTCGAGCAGGGCAATTCGCCCGGTTAGGCGTGACCAAGGCTGACGGCAGCACGGTATGGCGCGCTTACTCCATGGTGTCGTCACCCTATGACGAATTCCTCGAGTTCTTCTCAATCGTGGTACCGGGGGGTGAATTCACCAGTGAGCTGAGCCGGCTGGAAGTCGGCGATACGCTGCTGGTCGACCGTCAGGCCTTTGGCTACCTGACACTGGATCGTTTCATCGACGGGCGAGACCTCTGGTTGTTGTCCACAGGCACCGGCCTGGCCCCCTTCCTGTCCATTCTGCAGGACTTCGAGGTCTGGGAAAAATTCGAGCGGATCATCCTGGTCTACAGCGTGCGCGAAGCCCGGGAACTGGCTTATCAGGCGCTGATTGCGGGTCTGGCGCAGCGTGACTATTTAGCGGAGCACGCACACAAGTTGCAGTTCATCACCACTGTCACTCGTGAACGGCAGCCTGGCGCCTTGAGTGGCCGGATCACCACGCTGATTGAAAAAGGTGAGCTGGAGCAAGCGGCCGGCGTGGCACTGACGGCCGAGCATTCGCGGGTCATGCTCTGCGGCAACCCGCAGATGATCGATGACACGCGAAAATTGCTCAAGCATCGTCACATGCACTTGAGTCTCAGCCGGCGGCCCGGACACGTTGCGGTGGAAAACTACTGGTAAGAAAGCGGCGCCCGAAGGCGCCATTTTTGCACGCACGCATTATGAAGGCCGATTGTTCTGCGCCTTCAGCAGGTCGCGGATCTCGCCCAGCAGCTCTTCTTCCTTGGTGGGAACCGGCGGCAGGGTTGGCGCAACGGCTTCTTCGCGCTTCATGCGGTTGATGGCTTTGACGGCCATGAAGATCGCGAAGGCGACGATGATGAAGTCGATCATGCTCTGGATGAATTTACCATACGCCAGCACCACCGCCGGGATGTCCCCGTTGGCGGCCTTGAGCGTGATGGCCAGGTCACTGAAGTCCACCCCACCGATCAACAGGCCGATGGGCGGCATGATCACATCGCCGACGAACGATGAAACGATCTTGCCGAAGGCGGCACCGATGATGATGCCGACAGCCATGTCGACCACGTTGCCTTTGACCGCGAAGGCCTTGAACTCACTGATCATGCCCATGGGTTATTTCCTTGTTGCAGATGAGGTTGGTGCAAAGCAGTGTAGTCAGCAAAACACCTATTGCTCGAAATACCTGCTTACAGTGCTCGCTTGCCATCGGCCGGAATATCGGTAAATAGTTTACAAAGTGCCATCATCTCAAGCGAGCAGAGTGCGCTGGCGGGTGATTGAGATGGTTTTCGCTCCCCTTCGGTCATTTTCCGTCGCTCAATGGCTTCTACTGATCGTAGTGGAGCGATTGATATAACCCGATAAGCCGGCGGCACCTGATTACGTCAGGGTAAGTGCAATTGATGTTTCACTGAATAGTTTGCAGGGTCTGGATAAGGGCTCTCTCGAAATGTTCAGGGGTCGAGGTCAAGGTTGTTGTCATTTGCAGAGTAACGTTTTTGAATTCGACTTGTAGTGGCGAGGTTGTACGTTCAGAAATCAAGGTGTAAGGGTTTGTATAAGTTTGATTGATGTTTTATGGCCTGTTGTTTGTATAAGCGTAAGCGCACGCTGTATAAGTTTTGCTGAGTAGTATTAAGGTGCCTGTATCCTGGATGCCTGCAACTTGCTGTAGCCGATCCGTTGGGCAACTGCGTCGCGCTGATCCAGTCCAGCTGAGCTATCATCGCGGTTTTTGCCGGGAGTTCAGATGGCCAAGGCCAAGCGCATGTACGGCTGCACCGAGTGTGGCTCAACCTTTCCCAAATGGGCCGGCCAGTGCGGTGAGTGCGGTGCCTGGAACACCCTGACGGAAACCATGGTCGAGAGCGGCGGCGCCGCGGCTCCCAGCGGTCGCACCGGCTGGACGGGACAGCAGGCGCAGATCAGGACCCTGGCCGAAGTCAGCGTCGAAGAAATTCCACGCTTTTCCACCGCGTCCGGCGAACTTGATCGGGTCCTGGGCGGGGGGCTGGTGGACGGTTCGGTGGTGTTGATCGGCGGCGACCCCGGCATCGGCAAATCGACCATTCTGCTGCAGACCTTGTGCAATCTCGCCAAGAGCATGCCCGCCCTGTACGTCACAGGCGAAGAATCCCAGCAACAAGTGGCCATGCGTGCCCGGCGTCTGGGCTTGCCTCAGGATCAATTGCGGGTCATGACCGAAACCTGCATCGAAACCATTATCGCCACGGCCCGGCAGGAAAAACCCAAGGTCATGGTGATCGATTCGATCCAGACGATTTTCACTGAACAACTGCAATCGGCGCCGGGGGGTGTTTCCCAGGTTCGCGAAAGCGCCGCGTTGCTGGTGCGCTATGCCAAGCAGAGCGGCACGGCGATTTTCCTGGTCGGCCACGTGACCAAGGAAGGCGCATTGGCCGGGCCGCGCGTGCTGGAGCATATGGTCGACACTGTGTTGTATTTCGAAGGCGAATCCGACGGGCGCTTGCGTCTGCTGCGGGCGGTGAAAAACCGGTTCGGCGCGGTCAACGAGCTCGGGGTGTTCGGCATGACTGACAAGGGCTTGAAGGAAGTCTCCAACCCGTCGGCGATTTTCCTGACCCGTGCCCAGGAAGAAGTGCCTGGCAGTGTGGTCATGGCGACCTGGGAAGGGACCCGGCCGATGCTGGTGGAAGTCCAGGCCCTGGTGGATGACAGCCACCTGGCTAACCCGCGTCGGGTGACGCTGGGGCTGGATCAGAATCGCCTGGCGATGTTGCTGGCGGTGCTGCACCGTCACGGCGGCATTCCGACCCACGATCAGGACGTGTTCCTCAATGTGGTCGGTGGGGTGAAGGTGCTGGAAACCGCCTCCGACCTGGCGCTGATGGCGGCGGTCATGTCCAGTTTGCGCAATCGGCCACTGCCGCATGATTTGCTGGTGTTCGGCGAGGTGGGTTTATCGGGCGAAGTGCGTCCGGTGCCGAGCGGCCAGGAACGCTTGAAAGAAGCAGCCAAGCACGGCTTCAAGCGTGCCATCGTGCCCAAGGGCAATGCGCCAAAGGAGGCACCGCCAGGGTTGCAGATAATTGCGGTGACCCGTCTGGAACAAGCCCTCGACGCGTTGTTCGAATAGCCGCAAGCAATACACAATCCTGTGGCAGCCGGGCTTGCCCGCGATAGCGGTCTATCAGTCGACATTTGTGCTGGAGCTAAAATCGTCATCGCGGGCAAGCCCGGCTCCCACAGGGTATTGCGTCGTGTCTTCAGATTTCGATCAATGCCCCCAGCCCCTGCGGATCCCCCAGATTGAACTCGATCAACCGCCGCAGACGTTCGATGGATTCCAGGCTGATGTGCTTAGCCCCGCATTGGCAACGCCTGCGAGCAAGGCAAGCGTCCAGACCTCTATCGAGGTATGGCCATTGCGGTCAGGCGAGCTAAACTCGGGATGGCTGTCTTTCTTGTCCACCCTGGCTGGAATCAAAAAATGAAAAATAATAATAGCCTGCTACGCCACATACCCTGGCTGCTGCTGGCAATCGTGGGAGCGTGCGCTCTTGGTGTCGTGGCATTGCGCCGAGGCGAGGCGATCAACGCCTTGTGGATTGTGGTCGCCGCCGTGGCCATCTATCTGGTTGCGTACCGTTACTACAGTCTGTTCATCGCCAACAATGTGATGCAACTCGATCCGCGACGGGCCACCCCCGCCGTGATCAACAATGACGGTCTGGACTACGTGCCGACCAACAAACATATCCTTTTCGGGCATCACTTCGCAGCCATCGCCGGTGCGGGACCACTGGTCGGTCCGGTCCTGGCGGCGCAGATGGGCTATTTGCCCGGCACACTGTGGCTGATTGCCGGTGTGGTGTTGGCTGGCGCGGTTCAGGACTTCATGGTCCTGTTCCTGTCCACCCGCCGCAATGGCCGTTCCCTGGGCGACATGGTCCGCGAAGAAATGGGCCGCATTCCCGGGACCATCGCCTTGTTTGGCTGCTTCCTGATCATGATCATCATCCTCGCGGTGCTGGCGCTGATCGTGGTCAAGGCCCTGGCCGAAAGCCCGTGGGGCATGTTCACGGTGATGGCGACCATCCCGATCGCGATGTTCATGGGCATCTACATGCGCTACATCCGTCCGGGCCGTATTGGTGAAATCTCGGTGGTTGGTGTGGCGTTGCTGCTCGGTTCGATCTGGCTCGGTGGGCAGATTGCCGCTGATCCGGTCTGGGCCAAAGCCTTCAGTTTCACTGGCGTACAGATCACCTGGATGCTGATCGGCTACGGTTTCGTCGCTGCCGTGTTGCCGGTGTGGCTGATCCTGGCACCCCGTGACTACCTGTCGACCTTCCTCAAGATCGGCACCATCCTCGCCCTGGCGATCGGTATCCTGGTCACCATGCCCGAGCTGAAAATGCCGGCACTGACCCAGTTCATCGACGGCACGGGACCTGTGTGGAAGGGCGGGCTGTTCCCGTTCCTGTTCATCACCATCGCCTGTGGCGCGGTCTCCGGTTTCCATGCGCTGATCGCTTCGGGCACCACGCCGAAACTATTGGCCAACGAAAGTCATGCCCGTTACATCGGCTACGGCGGCATGTTGATGGAGTCCTTCGTGGCCATCATGGCGATGGTTGCCGCGTCGGTGATCGAGCCAGGTGTGTACTTCGCCATGAACAGCCCGGCGGCGATCGTGGGCAGTGACGTGGTGTCTGTGGCACAAACGGTCAGCAGCTGGGGCTTCGCCATTACCCCGGAAGCGCTGCAAGCGGTGGCCAAGGACATCGGTGAAACCACCGTCCTGGCCCGTGCCGGCGGTGCGCCGACCCTGGCGGTCGGTATCGCGCAGATCCTGCACAGTGTCCTGCCGGGTGAAAACACCATGGCGTTCTGGTACCACTTCGCGATCCTGTTCGAAGCGCTGTTCATCCTCACCGCGGTGGACGCCGGTACCCGTGCCGGACGCTTCATGCTGCAGGACTTGCTCGGCTCCTTCGTACCGGCGCTGAAACGCACCGAGTCCTGGACCGCCAACCTGATCGCCACCGCCGGTTGCGTGACCATGTGGGGTTGGTTGCTGTATCAGGGCGTGATCGATCCGCTGGGTGGCATCAACACCTTGTGGCCGCTGTTCGGCATCTCCAACCAGATGCTGGCCGGGATCGCGCTGATGCTGGCGACTGTGGTCCTGATCAAGATGAAGCGCCAGCGTTACGTCTGGGTCACCCTGCTGCCAGCGGTCTGGCTGCTGATCTGCACCACCACAGCCGGCTTCATCAAGCTGTTCGACGCCAACCCGGCGATCGGTTTCCTGTCGCTGGCGAAGAAATACAGCGATGCCCTGGCCAACGGCCAGATACTCGCCCCGGCCAAGGACATCACCCAAATGCAGCACGTGATCTTCAATGCCTACACCAACGCAACGCTGACGGCGCTGTTCCTGTTCGTGGTCTTCAGCATCCTGTTCTTTGCACTCAAGGTCGGCATTGCCGCCTGGGGCGCCAAGGAGCGTACGGATAAAGAAGCACCGTTCCAGGCCCTGCCGGATGCTTGATCGAGGATTGCAAACATGTTCAATGACCTGAGTCGCCTCGGTAAATACCTCGGTCAGGCCGCGCGCCTGATGGTCGGCATGCCCGACTACGACAACTACGTCGAGCATATGCAAAACAAACACCCGGACAAACCGGTGATGAGCTACGAGATGTTCTTCCGCGAACGTCAGGAAGCGCGTTACGGTGGCAAGGGTGGGCCCAAGTGCTGTTGATCTGACGTCAGGTTGACGCTATCCCCCTGTGGGAGCGGGCTTGCTCGCGAAAGCGGTGTGTCATTCAACATCAATGTCGACTGACACGACCTCTTCGCGAGCAAGCCCGCTCCCACATTTTTGTTTTTGTGTTGTTTTTTAACTTTGTGAAACAGGAGACTCCAGTTGCCCTCTCCCATCCCGGTAACGATCCTCAGCGGCTTTCTCGGCGCCGGCAAGACCACCTTGCTGCGCCACCTGCTCAAAGCCGAACACGGCCTGAAAATCGCCGTGATCGAAAACGAATTCAGCGACGCCGGTATCGACACCCAGCTGTTGGGCGACGAGCCGGTGCAAGTGATGACGCTGTCCAACGGCTGCGTCTGCTGCACCATCCACACCGACCTGACCAAAGCGCTGTACCTGCTGCTGGAACGCCTCGACAGCGGCGAAATCGCCTTCGATCGCCTGGTGATCGAATGCACCGGTCTGGCCGATCCGGCACCGGTGGCGCAAACCTTCTTCATCGACGAAGAGCTGCGCGAGCGTTACATCCTCGACGGCATCATCACCCTGGTGGACGCGGCGCACGCCGACCTGCACCTGACCCAGACCATCGCCCAGGCCCAGATCGGTTTCGCCGACCGCCTGCTGGTGAGCAAGCGGGACCTGGTGGACGAGGCGACCTTCACCGCATTGAGCGAACGCCTCACCCGCATCAACCGCCGCGCGCCGATCCGCGTGGTCGACCACGGCAAGATCGACCTGGCGCAATTGCTCGATGTACGCGGTTTCAATCTCAACGCCGACCTCGGAGGCAGCGTGAGTTTGAGGCCCGTCAGCAAGGCGCCTTCCGTCGACCGCATTTCCAGCCTGGTGCTGCGTACTGACAGGCCGCTGGATATCGACAAACTCAGTGAGTTCATGAACGAACTGCTGGAAGAGCATGGCAAGCAGTTGTTGCGTTACAAAGGGGTGCTGAACATCCTCGATGAGCCACGGCGCATGGTGTTCCAGGGTGTGCTGAAGTTGTACGGATTCGATTGGGACACGGAGTGGGCTGACAATGAATCACGGGAAAGTGTGATCGTGTTTATTGCCGATGATTTGCCGGAAGAGAAGATTCGTGAGGGGTTTGCGCGGGTGGCGGCGGGGTAAGGCCCGACATTTTCATAGGGCTGATACCGCTTTCGCCGGCAAGCCGGTCTCCCACAGTTGGAATGAGTTCTCCTGTGGGAGCGAGACCGGCTTGCCGGCGAAGGCAACCTAACCGGCGACACGATTCCGGCCGGGTATCGGTTGTGAGTTGAGCAATACAGCCTCCAGATGATCCAGATACCGGCTCAGCAATGCCTTGCCCTTCAAAGCATCCCCACACGCAACCGCATCCACAATCCCTTCGTGCACCTGCAATCCGCAATAAATTTCCATCGGCGCATTAAACTGCGCAATCGCCAACGAAGTCAGGGGTACCAGACTGGCAAGAAAATGCGCCAACGGTGCATTCCCCGCCATATCGGCCAACGCCAGATGAAATTCCCCCGTCAACCGAAGCGCCGGGCCACGCTGGTCGCGCTCCAGGCACTGGCGTTGGCGCTTGACCAGTTCCCGCAGGCGTTGCACATCCGTCGCTTGCGGCTGCCGGCAGGCAAGCTGTACCAAGGTGATCTCGGTCAGCCGGCGGGCATGCAGCGTCTGCCGGGTTTGTTCGGCGTCGGGTGCGGCCACTCGTGGCCGATGATGGGTGCGCAGGATGATGACCTGCTGATGGGACAGCTTCTCCAGCACGCCACGCATGATGCTGCGGCTGACACCGAACATCTGCCCCAGGCTTTCTTCGGTGAACCGGCTGGCGGGGCCGATGCGCTGCTCGAGAATGGTATCAAAGACTCGCGGGTAAACATCATCCACCGAGGGTTTCTCGCACTGAACGCGGGAGAAGGGCACGGCCGTGACTGTGTCCCGGTTGTACCGCGGTGTGGCGAAGCTGTTCATGGCCTGTCTCCAGTTCGAAGAGTGGGTCAACTGACGAGATTATCGTCCGGGATGTTCAATTCGATGCCCATCCGCTGGCCTTCGCGAAGGATGTGGCGGCGCATCTCGGCGCTGGCCTGGGCGCTGTTCTTGCTGCGAATGGCGCGCACCACGGCTTCGTTTTCTTCGAGGCGTTCCGCCAGATGCTCCGGAGAATTGCGCAGCACGTCGGCGCTTTGCTTGAGGGCATTGCTGGTCTGCTGCACCACGCTCTGGAAGATCGGGTTCGAGGTCAGGGTGAACAGCTCTTCGTGGAACGCGATGTAGGCGTTCACCCCGGCTTCGCTGTCGTTGGCCTCCAGGGCTTCGCGCATGTCCATGAGGGTCAGGCGCAGTTGCCCGACTTCCTTGCTGCTGATCGATTGCGCCACCAGGCCGACAATGAACGGCTCGAGGGTGTAACGCAGTTGCAGCACATCCTCCAGGCTCGCGCCGGCCACCGCACTGTCGTGGGTTTGGCTGTCACTGAGATTGGCTTCCAGCACAACCACGCCTTTACCCGGCATGGAACGCACCAACCCGAGGGTCTCCAACACGATGACCGCTTCACGCAGGCTCGGGCGGCTGATGCCCAGTTGTTCGGCCAGTTCCCGTTGCCCCGGCAGCATTTCACCGGAGCGCCACTGACCACGGGCCAGAGCGGCCCGAAGTTTTTCTACAACTGAATTCACAACGGTCGACGAGGTGATCACTGTTCGCTCCATGAGCATCCATAACGATTGATGACCGTGCCTGCCCGTGGGCAGGCACGGCGATTACTCAGAACTCCTGCTGATGCGCCGGGCCCGCTGGTTTGCGGGGCTGGAAGGTATACCCCACCTGGCCGGAAAGCACTTTGTTCGCCCGTTCGACATCGATGTCTTTTTCCCAGCGCGCGATAGCCACCGTGGCGACGCAGTTGCCGATCAGGTTGGTCAGCGCCCGGCCGATGCCCATGAACCAGTCCACCGCCAGCACCAGCACCAGGCCCACCACCGGGATCGCCGGTATCGCCGTCAGGGTAGCCGCGAGAATCACCAGCGCCGAGCCGGGAATGCCATGGGCGCCTTTGGAGGTGATCAGCGATACCAGCAGAATCGTCAGCAAGTCAGTCATGGCCAGCGGCGTGCCGGTGGCATTGGCGATGAACACGATAGCCAGGGTGAGGTAGATCGAGAAGCCGTCGAGATTGAACGAGTAACCGGTAGGAATGACCAGTCCGACCGTCGAACTGCCAATGCCGAGGTGCTCAAGCTTGCGCATGATTTGTGGCAGCACGGCGTCGGAAGAAGCGGTACCCATGACGATCAGCAATTCTTCGCGCAGGTACTTGAGCAATGGCCACATCCGCAGGCCGGACAGGCGCATCACCAGGCCGAGAATCAACGCCACGAACGCTACGCAAGTCAGGTAAAACAGGCCGACCAGGCTGCCCAGATGCTGCAGCGAATCCAGGCCATATTTGCTGGTAGTAAAGGCAATCGCACCGAACACGCCGATCGGCGCCAGGCGCACGATCATGCCCATGATGCGGAAGATTACGTGGCTCAACTCATTGATCAGCCGTGAAATACCGGAAGCCGCTTCACCCACCAGGTTCAGCGCGCTGCCGAACAACACGGAAAACAGCAGGACCTGCAAAATGTTGTTGTCGGCAAAGGCGCCAATCACCGACGTCGGGATCAGGTCCATCAGGAACTGCGTGGTGGTGTGCATGTGCTGACTGCGCTGGGCGATATCGCCCATATCGGCGGCGGAGAGCTGATCCAGATGAATGTTCGCGCCGCTGCCAATGCCGGTGCTGAAGGCGAAGACCAGGCCGATCACCAGGGCGATGGTGGTCAGGATTTCGAAGTAGATCACCGATTTCAGGCCGATGCGTCCGACCTTCTTCAGGTCGCCGGCACCGCTGATGCCGCTGACCACCACGCAAAACACGATCAGACCGATGAGCATCTTGATCAGTTTGATGAAGCCATCGCCGAGGGGTTTGAGCTGGGCGGAGTATTCAGGAAGGGTCAGTCCGCAGACGATGCCGAGCACCAGTCCGAGAACCACTTGGAGGAAGATTGAACGCGAGCACCATCTGAGCATGGGAGGAATCCTGGTCGGTGTCCTGGCTGCCGACGCTGAAGCGCATCAGATTCAGGACTTAATTATTGTGGTCTTACCGGTATGTCCAGTGCAGGCGCAGTTTATGCTGGTTTTTTTCGGTATTACAAGCGGAAAAAGAAAAATTGGCATGACCGGTCTGACCGGTGCTGCCGACCCCCCGTAGGAGCCAGGCTTGCCGGCGAAGGCGTCGTCATGGGCGGTGCAGGACTCAAGGCCGCCTTCGCTGCGGTGCGGCGATCCGACAAGCCGGCTCCTACAGGGGAAATCGATAAATCGCGGACGAAAAAAAACCGGCCATTCACTGGCCGGTTTTTCATTGCTGCGGTTAAGCGGGCTGATTAAGCGCCGTACACCGGCAGCTTCTTGCAGATGGCCTTGACCTTCTCGCGAACGGCGTCGATCACCGCTTCGTTGTTCAGGTCCGCCAGGATGTCGCAGATCCAGCCAGCCAATTCCTTGCACTCTGCTTCCTTGAAGCCACGAGTGGTCACAGCCGGAGTGCCGAAGCGCAGGCCGGAGGTGACGAACGGCGAGCGTGGATCATTTGGCACGGAGTTTTTGTTCACGGTGATGAACGCCTTGCCCAGCGCGGCGTCGGCGTCCTTACCGGAGATTTCCTGCTTGATCAGCGACAGCAGGAACAGGTGGTTTTCAGTACCGCCGGAGACCACGTCGAAACCGCGTTCGATGAATACGCTGGCCATGGTCTGGGCGTTTTTCACCACTTGTTGCTGGTAGGTCTTGAACTCAGGCTGCAGTGCTTCCTTGAAGCAGATCGCTTTAGCGGCGATCACGTGCTCCAGCGGGCCGCCCTGGGCGCCCGGGAATACCGCGGAATTGAGCTTTTTCTCGATGTCGGCGTTGGCGCGAGCCAGGATCAGGCCGCCACGTGGACCGCGCAGGGTCTTGTGCGTGGTGGTGGTCACGACGTCAGCGAAAGGCACCGGGTTCGGGTAGACGCCAGCGGCGACCAGCCCCGCAACGTGAGCCATATCAACAAAGAGATAGGCGCCGACTTTGTCGGCGATAGCGCGAAAGCGCGGGAAGTCCAGAATCTGCGAGTAGGCAGAGAAACCGGCCACGATCATTTTCGGCTTGTGCTCAACCGCCAGACGCTCGACTTCGTCGTAGTCGATCAGGCCGTTGCCGTCGATACCGTACTGCACGGCGTTGTACAGTTTGCCGGAGGACGAAACGCTGGCACCGTGGGTCAGGTGACCACCGTGGGCCAGGCTCATGCCCAGGATGGTGTCACCCGCTTGCAGCAGGGCCAGGTAAACGGCGCTGTTGGCTTGGGAACCGGCGTGCGGCTGAACGTTGGCGTAATCGGCGCCGAACAGTTCCTTGGCGCGGTCGATCGCAAGCTGCTCGACCACGTCGACGAACTCGCAACCACCGTAGTAGCGCTTGCCCGGATAGCCTTCGGCGTACTTGTTGGTCAGTACCGAGCCTTGAGCTTCCATCACCGCTGGGCTGGTGTAGTTTTCCGAAGCGATCAGCTCGATGTGTTCTTCCTGGCGCTGAGCTTCTTGCTCCATGGCGGCAAAAAGGTCGGCGTCGTACTTGGCAATGGTCAAATCACGGCTGAACATGGCGGTCCTCAAGGATCGGGGGCAGAAAAGGGGGGCATTCTAACCCAATGGGTTTTAGATGGCATATGAAAGGACATCATGTCGCAGACAAGTGGGCTTCATGACGGGATCAGCGGTGAATGTGCCGCCCCCTTCGCGGGCAAGTCGAATCGTCGCACCGCCGCTCCCACAATGATCGCAGTCGATCACAAATATGGGGTACTCCGCACAAACCTGTGGGAGCGGCGGTGCGACGATTCGACTTGCCCGCGAAGAGGCCATCAGCCTCACCACAGAATTTCAATCGAACAGCGCATCACTGCTGCACTGCGCCTCAAACCGCCCCGCCGGCATCGGACGCCCGAACAGAGACTCCTGAACCTCATCGCAACCATGTTCAGTAAGTATGGCAAAGTGCTACTTAGACCCGGCTGGACTGCCCTTCGTCATTCAGGTAGCTTTGCCGGTTACGCGGGAGCGTTCCAGCTCCTAAACTCAGACTTTTTCAGCGCGCACGCACTGGTCCACATCATGCGGCGACGCGCACGGTCTGGCCGGGCATCGCCTGCTCCAATCATTCATCAGTCACTGACCCAAGGTTCTCCATGGCTCAATACGTATTCACCATGCATCGGCTGGGTAAAGTTGTTCCGCCGAAGCGGGAAATCCTGAAAAACATTTCGCTGTCGTTCTTCCCGGGCGCCAAGATTGGCGTACTCGGCCTTAACGGTTCGGGTAAATCCACGCTGTTGAAAATCATGGCGGGCGTCGACACCGAGTTCGACGGCGAAGCCCGTCCGATGCCGGACCTGAACATCGGCTACCTGCCGCAGGAACCGATCCTGGACCCGACCAAGACCGTGCGTGAAGTGGTCGAGGAAGCGGTCAGCGTGATCAAGAACGCCCAGGCGCGCCTGGACGAGGTCTACGCGGCTTACGCTGAAGAAGATGCCGACTTCGACAAGCTTGCGGCAGAACAGGCCAAGCTCGAAGCCATCCTGCAAGCCAGCGACGGTCACAACCTGGATCGCCAACTGGAAGTCGCCGCCGATGCGCTGCGCCTGCCGGCCTGGGATGCCAAGGTCGAATTCCTGTCCGGTGGCGAGAAGCGTCGTGTGGCCCTGTGCCGCCTGTTGCTGTCCGCCCCCGACATGCTGCTGCTTGACGAGCCGACCAACCACCTGGACGCCGATTCCGTCGCCTGGCTGGAGCACTTCCTGCACGACTTCCCGGGCACCGTGGTTGCGATCACGCACGACCGTTACTTCCTGGACAACGTTGCAGGCTGGATCCTCGAGCTCGACCGCGGCGCCGGTATCCCGTACGAGGGCAACTATTCGGGTTGGCTCGAAGCCAAGTCCAATCGTCTGGCGGCCGAATCCAAGCAGCAGTCGGCCCACGAAAAAGCCATGAAGGAAGAACTGGAGTGGGTGCGCCAAGGCGCCAAGGCCCGCCAGTCCAAATCCAAGGCTCGTCTGCAACGCTTCGAAGAAATGCAATCGCAGGAATTCCAGAAGCGCAGCGAAACCAACGAGATCTACATCCCGGCCGGTCCACGCCTGGGCGACAAGGTCATCGAATTCAAGAACGTTTCCAAGGGTTATGGCGATCGCGTGCTGATCGACAACCTGTCGTTCTCCATGCCTAAAGGTGCCATCGTTGGCGTGATCGGCGGTAACGGCGCCGGTAAATCGACCCTGTTCCGCATGCTGATGGGCAAGGAAACGCCGGATTCGGGCTCCATCGAAGTCGGCGAAACCGTGCAGCTTGCTTGTGTGGATCAGAGCCGCGAAGACCTGGATGGCAGCAAGACCGTATTCCAGCAGATCTCCGAAGGTTCGGATCAGATCCGCATCGGCAACTACGAGATCCCGTCGCGCACCTACGTCGGTCGCTTCAACTTCAAGGGCGGCGACCAGCAGAAGTTCGTCAAGGACCTGTCCGGTGGTGAGCGCGGTCGCTTGCACCTGGCCCTGACCCTGAAAGAGGGCGGCAACGTCCTGCTGCTCGACGAACCGTCCAACGACCTCGACGTCGAAACCCTGCGTTCCCTGGAAGAAGCCCTGCTGGACTTCCCTGGCGCCGCCATTGTGATCTCTCACGATCGGTGGTTCCTTGACCGCGTCGCGACTCACATCCTGGCGTACGAAGACGACTCGCAAGCGGTGTTCTTCGAAGGCAACTACACCGAGTACGAAGCCGATCGCCGCAAACGCCTGGGCGAAGCGGCTACCCAGCCGCATCGTGTACGGCACAAGAAACTGGCCTGATTCGGGGTTGGTTGCGTGAAAAAAGCGGAGCCTTCGGGGTTCCGTTTTTTTTCGCGTTTTTTCCGTCACTTTGCGGTGCTGCCTTCGCGGGCAAGCCTCGCTCCTACGTTTGGCGGCATGTTTCCTGTAGGAGCGAGGCTTGCCCGCGAAGGTGATCCATCTAATGGTGCATAACCACCATTGTGAATCCCGTTTCAGGTGCAAAAAACGCTGAATTCGTTACTAATTTATATCCAATGCACCATTTAATTTCACATTCGCGACATTCGGCGCTGTCATGGTGCGCATTCAGTTTGTTAAAGTCCGGCCCAATCTCTTCCAACGACAACAAATTTGCCGAGACTTTTCCATGATCGAATCCGTCGAATCCTTCCTTGCCCGCCTGAAAAAGCGCGACCCTGACCAACCCGAATTCCATCAGGCCGTGGAAGAAGTCTTGCGCAGCCTCTGGCCATTTCTTGAGGCCCATCCACATTATCTGACCTCCGGCATCCTGGAACGCATGTGCGAGCCAGAGCGGGCGATTGTTTTCCGGGTGTCCTGGGTCGATGATCAGGGCAAAGTCCAGGTCAATCGCGGTTTCCGTATCCAGATGAACAGCGCCATTGGCCCCTACAAGGGCGGATTGCGCTTCCATCCTTCGGTGAACCTCGGCGTATTGAAGTTCCTCGCATTCGAACAGACCTTCAAAAACTCGCTGACCTCGTTGCCCATGGGTGGCGGCAAGGGCGGTTCGGACTTCGACCCGAAAGGCAAAAGCGACGCTGAAGTCATGCGTTTCTGCCAGGCCTTCATGGGCGAGTTGTATCGTCACATTGGGGCGGACGTTGACGTTCCCGCGGGTGATATTGGCGTCGGCGCCCGGGAGATCGGTTTCCTGTTCGGCCAGTACAAGCGCCTGAGCAACCAGTTCACCAGCGTGCTGACCGGCAAGGGGCCGAGCTATGGTGGCAGCCTGGTTCGCCCGGAAGCCACCGGTTTTGGCTGTGTGTACTTCGCTGAAGAAATGCTCAAGCGCAGCGGCGAAACTGTGGAAGGCAAGCGCGTCGCCATCTCGGGTTCCGGCAACGTTGCCCAATACGCAGCACGCAAGGTCATGGACCTGGGCGGCAAAGTGATCTCCCTTTCGGACTCCGAAGGCACCTTGTACTGCGAGGGGGGGTTGACCGAAGAGCAATGGCTGGCGTTGCTGGAGTTGAAGAACGTCAAGCGTGGACGGATCAGCGAGTTGGCCAGCGGTTTTGGCCTGGAGTTCCGTGCCGGCCAGTGCCCGTGGGAGTTGCCCTGCGATATCGCGCTGCCGTGCGCCACCCAGAACGAACTCGACCTGGAGGCCGCCCGCGCGCTGTTGCGCAACGGTTGTGTCTGTGTGGCGGAAGGCGCGAACATGCCGACCACCCTGGAAGCGGTGGATCTGTTCATCGAGGCGGGTATTTTGTTCGCGCCGGGCAAGGCCTCCAATGCCGGTGGTGTCGCGGTGAGCGGACTGGAGATGTCACAAAACGCCATGCGCCTGCTGTGGACCGGTGGTGAAGTGGACAGCAAGCTCCACGCCATCATGCAATCGATCCACCACGCTTGCGTGCATTACGGCGAAGAAAACGGCCGGATCAACTACGTCAAAGGCGCGAATATCGCCGGCTTCGTCAAAGTCGCCGACGCCATGCTCGCCCAAGGCGTGGTTTAAGCCGGCTCGATGCGGATGATCTCGATCAGCTGATTGCCGGCCGGGCGTTGCCACAGCACCTCGTCGCCGAGTTGCGCCCCAAGCAACGCCCGGCCGAGCGGCGAACCCCAGTTGATCAGGCCTGCCGCGGCGTCGGCCTGATCCTCACCGACCAGCTGCACCGTTTGCTCGCTAGCGCTTTCATCGGCGAACGTCACTCGGCTGCCGATCTGCACTTTTTGTGTCGAGTTGGCTGCGGTCACCACCTGGGCGCTTTGCAGCCGCTGGTTGAAATACCTCAAATCCCGCTCAAGATCGGCCAGGCGCTGCTTGTCTGCCTGTTCACCTTTGGCCGATTGCTCACTGTGCAGGTGTTGCAACTCAGCGACTTTCGCCTGCAACTGGGCCAGGCCCGTGGGTGTGACGTAATTGGGCTGATCACTGACCTGCCGTTCGACCGGCTGATCAGCTTGCGCGGCGGCATTATCTTCATTGACGAAGGCACGACTCATGGTTTTCTCCCGTTATAGGGTTTGGGCCATGGTCACAGGCATTAAGTTTCGACGGATGCCTGTCAGCGACTTATTGCTGCCACCAGGCCTGTTCGACGTCTTGCAACGAATCCATCAAGCTCCACAAAACCACTGTGGGAGCGGGCTTGCTCGCGAAGGCGGAGTGTCAGTCAGTGATGATGTCGACTGACACACCGCCTTCGCGAGCAAGCCCGCTCCCACAAGGGAATAGCGGTGCTTTTGAGTCAGTAGTGATACCACTTCAGCTCAAGCATCACTTCGTTCTCGGGGGAGGCCAGGTGGCTGAATTCGCGCTGTGCGCTCAGACGAAGCCCGAGGTTGCGCGACAACTCCCACTGTTGATTCAGACTTACGCTGCGGCGCACTTCACCGTTGGTGAAGAAGTCACCCTTGGCCTCCAGGCTGAAGTTGCCCAGCGGGTTTTTCCACAGCAGGCCGCTGTTGAAGCCCGCTGCCGGAGCGATGAAACCGGCGAAGTCACTGTTGTGCTCCACGCGCACGGTGCCCAAGGCGAAACCGAGCATGTCGTCGTCCAGTTGCCAGGTACCGCCGCCACCGCCGTTGACGTGGCTGACCAGGGTTTCGTCGTCGTGTTTGCCCGGCACGCGCTCCAGGCCGCCGGTGACCTGCCACGAGAGCGGTTGCAACAGCTCATTGCGCGGGGTCAGGGAACGGATGGTCGCCAGGTCAAGTTGCTGCAACTGCCACTGATTGCCTTCGTATTGGCGCAGTTTCATTTGCAGGATTTCAATCTGCGCACCCAGCGGGAAACTCTCAGCGTTGTCGTTGAGGTCGTGATAGGCCATGCGCAGGCCGTATTCGCCGAATGCCTGGTCGCCCCGGGTGCCGATACCCGCCTGCCAGGTGCGGGATTCATGGCCGTCCTCGGGCAGGCCGGGTTGCGGGATGTCCAGCTCCGGTGCCGGGTTCTGGTTGATCGCCCGCAGCAGTTCGAAACTGCGCTGTGCCCGTTGCGGATCGCGTTCCTGGCCGTTGGCGCGGTAGCGCTCCAACCGGTACGCCGCGTCGATGATCAGCGCCTGACGGTCGCGGGCTTGAGCCTTGAACGCCGGGGTTTGCAATTGCTTCTGGTCGGCGCTGACCTTCAACACCCATTGCTGTTCTTCATCGGTCAAGGGTTCGGCGCGGCTGAGCAATTCACGCTCCCGCGACGGACGATATTCAATGGATTGCACCAGCCCGGCTTCTTTCACGGCTTTGACGGTGTCGGTGGGAATCGCGGTCAGTGGGAATTGCTCGGTCAGTCGCAGGCTCGGACGGGCCACCTGCAGCAGTTCGAGCAGGCGATAAGAACAGTTTTCGTCGAAGAAGAAATAGTCGAACTGGATCTGTTTCAGTTCCCAGACATGCTCGACCATACGCTCGGTTTCTTGTTGAGTCAGGTTCAGCCGGTATTCCCACAGGTCGCGATTTTCGAGACTGCGGTACTCCGAGAGTTTTTCCTGATAAGGCACCAGCGCAAACAGGCCCGGATAGCCGCCCATCAAGCCCTTCCAGGCGTACAGGATGCTGTTGTCCGAGCCTTCGATGTAGGCACCGAAGTTGATCGCGTAACTGAGCAGGGCGGTTTGATCGCGCTGCACGTCAGCCTGGTCGATGCGCAGCAGGGTGTGGCCGAACATCGATGATGGACTGTTCAGATAGGCCGCGGGGAAGATCATCACCGCACTGTGGGGCGCGACATCCTTGAACCATTGCTTGAATTCGCTGCAGTCCAGCGTCGGCAGATCGTTCAGGTCGAGCTGCGCCTTCAGCCAGCGGGTGCGGGCGGGATAGACGCATTGGGCGTGCTGTTCGCCGGCACTCGCGGGGGCGTACAGCGCATGGACCGTCGCTGTCAGCTCACGATCGGGATGCTCGTTGCCGTCGGCAGCGAGGAAGAATTTCCTGTCACTGACATAGCTGCGCCAGCCGCCGAGCTTGGCCGTTTCGTAATGACCCAGAGATATCCAGAAAGGGTCGTTGGCCAGTTGCTGCAAACGTTGATTGTCGATGTGTGGCGCGGCGGACAGGGGGGCACAGACACAGAGCGCCAGCCAGGCAAGGCGTTTGAACATAAATGGCAACTTAAGTCGAAAAAAACAAAGACCAAAGAGGGGCAGGTCCAAAAAATAAAACCCGCTCCACAAGGGTGCGGGCGCGGGCCGAGCTTAAGCTTGAGTGGCGTACTTGACCAGACGAGGATCGTTTTTCAGGACGGCCAGGGTGTTGGTATGCACGTCCTCAGCGGTCACGTCAGCCTTGCTGAAGATCTGCTGGAAGTGCTCGTGAGTCACGGCGGCGAAGTGCGCACGGTCTTCCGGCGCCACGCCCAGTACCACGGCGTAGGTGGTCAGCGCTTCGCCCTGACCTTTAGCCATGTCTTCGGACAGCTCGTTCATCATGCCATTCATGGCCAACCAGGATTTGCCGCCATAGGTCAGCGACGCATTAGTCGAGCAACCGTTGGTGCCGGAGGTCATACCGAAAGTCGCGTTGCCGGAAGTGCCGTTGGTGGTGGATGCCAGGAAGTGAGCCGGGGTGCCACGCTGACCTTCAAACAGCATGTTGCCCCAGCCGCAATCCGGGCCGCCTGGCGCCTGAGCCATGGCGTTGATGGATACAACGGTGAAGAGAGTACCGAGAAGAATCCGTTTCATAGCTATGTTCTCTTTATGTGCATACCAATGGACAGGGTCTGGCCCGATCTGGCGCCAGTGGGCCGGTTATTGTTCCAGCCGCGCAGTTTGGAGTTTAGGCACGTTCCAGGGGTTCCGTGATTTTTTGCAATACATTCATTGGAAACATTGATTTAGACCCGGCCCGCCTGGAGATGTCACTTTGACTATGCTTTGGCTTGCGGCGCGCCTTGCAAGTGAACCATGGGCAGCGCCAGAATGCCGCTATCTGCCCCGCCTGATGTAAGGAAGCCCGATGCCTGATCCTGTTGCTGCCAGCTTGCGTCTAGCGCCCGAAGCGCTGACCCGTCCGTTTTCCGCTGAACAGTTCAGCTTCTCTACCACCAATGATCTGGAGCCCTTTCGCGGTGTGCTTGGCCAGGAACGTGCGGTCGAAGCCTTGCAGTTCGGTGTGGCCATGCCACGCCCCGGTTACAACGTATTCGTCATGGGCGAGCCCGGCACTGGCCGGTTCTCGTTCGTCAAACGCTATCTGAAGGCCGAAGGCAAACGCCTGCAGACCCCGGCGGACTGGGTCTACGTCAACAATTTCGACGATCCTCGCGAGCCTCGCGCCCTGGAATTGCCCTCAGGCACCGCCGGTGCCTTCATCGATGACATCAACGGTCTGATCGATAACCTGCTGGCGACTTTCCCGGCCGTGTTCGAACACCCGTCGTACCAGCAGAAGAAAAGCGCCATCGATCGCGCCTTCAATCAGCGCTACGACAAGGCATTGGACGTGATCGAGCGCCTGGCACTCGAGAAAGACGTCGCGTTGTATCGTGACAGCAGCAACATCGCGTTCACCCCGATGTTTGAAGGCAAGGCGGTGGACGAGGCGGAATTCGCCCAGTTGCCGGAAGCCGATCGCGAGCGTTTCCACGACGACATTTCGTGGCTGGAAGAGCGGCTGAACGAAGAACTCGCCAGCCTGCCGCAGTGGAAACGCGAGTCGAGCAATCAAATGCGTCAGCTCAACGAAGAAACCATCACCCTGGCCTTGCAGCCACTGCTCGCGCCGCTGTCGGAAAAGTACGCGGAAAACGCCGGCGTTTGCGGCTACCTGCAAGCAATGCAGGTGTACCTGCTCAAGACCGTTGTCGAGCAACTGGTGGATGACAGCAAGCCCGACGCCGTCGCGCGCAAGTTGCTGGAAGAGCAATACGCCCCGAGCCTGGTGGTCGGTCATCCGTTCAGCGGCGGTGCGCCAGTGGTCTTCGAGCCGCACCCGACTTACGAAAACCTGTTCGGCCGCATTGAATACACCACCGATCAGGGCGCGCTCTACACCACGTATCGCCAGTTGCGTCCGGGTGCGCTGCACCGCGCCAACGGCGGCTTCCTGATTCTTGAAGCGGACAAAATGCTCAGCGAGCCGTTCGTGTGGGATGCGCTTAAACGCGCCCTGCAATCGCGCAAATTGAAAATGGAATCGCCGCTGGGCGAGATGGGCCGTTTCGCCACCGTTACCCTGACACCGCAACACATTCCGTTGCAGGTCAAAGTTGTCATCATCGGTGCTCGCCAGCTGTATTACACGCTACAAGACCTCGATCCGGACTTCCAGGAGATGTTCCGCGTCCTGGTGGATTTCGACGAAGACATCCCGATGGTCGACGAAAGCCTGGAGCAGTTCGCCCAATTGCTGAAAACCCGCACCTCCGAAGAAGGCATGGCGCCGCTGACCGCCGATGCGGTGGCGCGTCTGGCGACCTACAGCGCGCGCCTGGCCGAACACCAGGGGCGTTTGTCGGCACGGATCGGTGATTTGTTCCAACTGGTCAGCGAGGCGGATTTCATTCGCCACCTGGCGGCTGACGAGATGACCGACGCCGGGCACATCGAGCGTGCACTCAAAGCCAAGGCCACCCGCACCGGGCGCGTTTCGGCGCGGATTCTCGATGACATGCTGGCCGGAATCATCCTCATCGACACGGACGGTGCAGCCGTCGGCAAGTGCAACGGGCTGACAGTACTGGAAGTGGGTGACTCGGCCTTCGGTGTGCCGGCGCGGATTTCCGCCACGGTATATCCCGGTGGCAGCGGCATCGTCGACATCGAGCGCGAGGTCAACCTCGGCCAGCCGATTCACTCCAAAGGCGTGATGATCCTCACCGGGTATCTGGGCAGCCGTTACGCCCAGGAATTCCCCCTGGCGATTTCCGCGAGTATCGCCCTGGAGCAATCCTACGGTTACGTCGATGGCGACAGTGCATCGCTGGGCGAGGCCTGCACCCTGATCTCGGCCTTGTCGAAAACCCCGCTCAAGCAGTGCTTTGCGATTACCGGCTCGATCAACCAGTTCGGTGAAGTGCAGGCGGTGGGCGGGGTCAACGAAAAAATCGAAGGCTTCTTCCGACTTTGCGAAGCCCGTGGATTGACCGGTGAGCAGGGCGCGATCATTCCGCAGGCGAACGTTGCCACGCTGATGCTCGACGAGAAGGTGCTGGCCGCGGTGCGCGCGGGGCAGTTTCATGTCTACGCGGTACGCCAGGCCGACGAGGCGCTGAGCCTGTTGGTCGGTGAACCGGCGGGTGCGCCGGACGAGAATGGCGAATTCCCTGAAGGCAGCGTTAACGCGCGGGTGGTGGAACGCTTGCGGGTGATCGCGGAAATGATCAGCGAGGAAGACCTCAAGGAGGCCGAGAAGGAGGCTGCACAGGAAGCACTGGTCGAAGCCAAACCGGCCTGAGACAGTTCTGAGGGGCGCATCGATCCACTAATGTGGGAGCGGGCTTGCTCGCGAAGACGGTCTGACATTCAACATTTATGTTGTCTGACACGCCGCCTTCGCGAGCAAGTCGAATCGTCGCACCGCCGCTCCCACATTTGTATTGGGTGAATCCTGAACAGGTGCCATCACTCTGACGTCAATATTCACACAATGACCATTCGGCGCCTTCTGGTCTTACTTGACGTGCCAGTCAGACTTTTCTTCTATTATCAGCTCAAGGATATCGACAGTAATCACAGGATCGAGACAGCCTTCCCGTGGGGGCTGAATACCGGATCTACCGAGGGTCGCCGCCATGTCGCGCAACCTCTGCCTTACACGTCAATGCCTGGGTCTCGTGACCCGTATCGAGTGTTCGATCCGCCCATTGGCGGGGGATACGGGCATGTGGACCTTGCTTTTCGCCGCCGGAATGGCCGGCGAACAACCTTCAGCCATCAAAGCCCAGGGCCCGTTCCATGGCCCTTTCGTGGCTGAGTCGATCCTCGACACCATTGTTGAAAGCCTGACCCTGCATGGCTACCAGCTGGCTGATGACCCACAGATCTGGTGCCTGCACCTGCAAGCCCAGCTGCGGGAAATCAATGGTGGCCGTTCGCGCAATCTCGGCTTCGAGTTCCGGCCCGATCACTGAGATAATCATGGGGCAAGGTCAGCCCTGTCGAGTTTGACCTCGAAACCATATTGCACGGTGACGAGGTCAGTTCGCTGGTAGGTTTCCAGTTGGGTGGGCTGGCCGTAGAAGTAATGCACAGCGAATATTGCCGGGCCTTCTGCGCTCGCCTCGTGACTGACCGACAGGATCTCCTTCAGGTAATGGCCGCTGCCATCCCTGGCGAAAAAACGCCAGTCCTGGGCGGGGAACGATTTCGAGTCAACCACCAGTGCGTTGCCTTTGATCTTCAGTCCTTTGGGTAATTGGTGGGCATCAATGGTTTTCTTGTCGACGGTGGCCATGAACAGGGGAAAGGAGCCGACCGCGTAGGCCGGTGTTTCCGGAAACAGGTTCAGGTCATAGGTGATAGTGCCGCGCGGGGGGTCGACCTGGAACGCCTGTGGCGGCAATTCGATCGGCCCATCGCGTTTACCACTGGCGTCTTCGGTAAAGAAAGTGACCGGGCTTTTGCCGGCGTTCAAAGCGGTGCCGAGCAGCTCGTCATTGAAGCTTCTGGGATGATCGAACTCAATGCGTGCGGCACTCGGATCATCGACTGACTGACGGATGCTGACACTTTTTTTCAGTTGTTCCTCGCCCAGCGTCGCCCCCTGGAGCCAGGTCGGGGCCTGGTCGTCGTACACCACCACCGGCAACGTCAACGGCTGGATGGATTTTGCCGTGGTGTGCTGGTCGAAGCGGCGTACCGGCAAGTTCAGGTCCCTGCGGGTCACCGTGGCAGCGGAAAAATCCAGCACGCTGACTTCGAGCGTCTCGATCGGACCGTTGAAGTACACCTTGGAGTAACGCTGTTTCTGTTGCTGCTCAAAGGTGCGTTGCGCTTCATCGAGCTGTTTTTCGAAAGTCTCGCTCCAGGCTTTCTGCTGTTGCATATTTGCCAGTTGCTTTTGATAGAAGGCTATTTGCGCAGCGGTTTCATTGATCGACCCTGAACGCGAGAGGAATTGCCCGGTGCGGTCTTTGGCCTGGACGATCAACGGGTTCAACGCGGTATCGCTGAGCTCGGCGGCCAGGGGCGCGCTGTTGCTGAATTCGACTTCGGCGTAGTTGTTTTCCATCTTCAGCAGGGTGACGCTGAGGTTGTCGTTGGTACGGGTCTGACCCACGTCCTTGTTCGTCAGGTCGAAGCTGTAGAGCCGCCGCGGCGCGATGACTTCCACTTTGCCCTGCAGACTCACCGGTTGTGGCTGGTTCTTGTTTTCGACGTCCAGGCCATCAATGAAAGGGTAGGTTACCGTCAGGTCATCGGGGTTGGTCAGGTTGGCGCTCGACGGACTCAGCTGAATGCCGGGATCGGTTTCCGACCATTCCGGCTGGAACGGGATGACGCGCTTGTTGCTCAGGGTCACCGACTGCCATTCCAGGCCATGGGGAAAGAGAAACGCGGCCGGAATGTTGAAGTTGAAGGGGAACACCGGCTGCAGATCGGTCAGGTAGTCGGAGCTGGAGTCTTTGTGCAGCACGAACAGGCCGTTGATGTAGGTATCGACCAGATCCTGTGGCGTAGGGTAGTGCTTGAGCACGGCGAGGACGTCTTCGTCGTATTCGGTTTCCACAGGTTTGCTCTCAAGCTTGAGCTGAGCACGCTCGAGCAACAACAGTGAACCGCCGAGTTCGGCCACGGCATCCTTGAGTTTCGGGTCCTGAATCGCATCCAGAGACTTCTCGAACTGCGCCGTCTTTTCCTCGAGGCTGACCGGGTTCTTGGCATCGCTGGGTGAGCAGCCACTCATCAGCAGGGCCAGGCAAATTCCGGCGCTCGTTAAAGGCAATCGCACATCCATTTTCCCGTCTTCCTGTCCGATGTCACTAAGCTGTCAATGGTTGGGACACTAGCAGAAAAACCTTGTCACACACGCGCAGGTTACGGATTTTTCGGTTGTTTCTGGGTGTAACGGGTGGCTGGTATACTCGCGGCCATTTCCAGCCTACCTGTGAGATTCAATGGAACGCTTTATCGAAAATGCAATGTATGCCTCTCGCTGGCTGCTGGCGCCGATCTACTTCGGCCTGTCTCTTGGGCTGTTGGCTCTGGCGCTGAAATTCTTCCAGGAAGTGTTTCACGTCATCCCCAACGTATTCTCGATGGTCGAATCGGAACTGATTCTGGTGCTGCTGTCGCTGATCGATATGGCGCTGGTGGGCGGATTGCTGGTGATGGTGATGATTTCCGGGTACGAGAACTTCGTTTCCCAACTCGACATCGATGACAACAAGGAGAAACTCAACTGGCTGGGCACCATGGATTCGTCTTCGTTGAAGATGAAAGTGGCGGCCTCCATCGTGGCGATTTCCTCCATTCACCTGCTGCGGATCTTCATGGATGCACAGAACATCGATCCCGAGCATTTGATGTGGTATGTGATCATTCACATGACCTTCGTGATCTCGGCGTTTGCCATGGGTTACCTGGACAAGCTGACCAAGCACTGATCGGTTTTTTTGCATTCCATACCGCCCGTCCGTTGCGAAACAGACGGGCGGTATCGTTTGTGGCTTGTGCTTTGAAGCGTCGAAGCCTATGCATGTAAGAAACCTGGGTCGCCACAGTGTGAGGTGTGTTCATGAACCTGCAAGAATTGAATGCCTATGCCATCGCCGGTAAAGTCGATGAACTCAACCTGATCTCGATGGAAGGGGGGATCTATCTGCTGGAAGCGCGCATGCACGGCGCGGCCTATCCCCTGAGCGATGCCCACGGCAAGGCACTTCATCTGCGCTCGGTCGAGCATGCCCGTGAAGTGCTACACGCCTTTCCCCGCTTGCCATTCAACCTTGTGCACACCTCGGTGCATGACGAAATGTGCGGACTCGGTGCCAGTTCGGAAGAAAGCCTGAAGCTCCCCATGGCCTCCCGAACTGCGTAGCAGCACTGACCCCCCTGATCAACACGATGGCATCTGTGCTAGTCTGCTGGCCCTTTTGGTTCCGGGCGCTCCGGGACGCGCTGTGCAAGCACGGCAAGTTCCCGGGCCGTCCGCACAGCGGAGCAGTGTCATGTCCGAAGTAAATCTGTCCACCGACGAAACCCGCGTCAGCTACGGTATTGGCCGTCAGCTGGGCGACCAGCTGCGCGACAACCCACCACCGGGCGTCAGCCTGGACGCGATCCTGGCGGGTCTGACCGACGCTTTCGCCGACAAGCCAAGCCGTGTGGGTCAGGAAGAAATGTCCGCCAGCTTTAAAGTCATCCGCGAAATCATGCAAGCCGAAGCGGCAGCCAAGGCTGAAGCAGCGGCAGGCGAAGGCCTGGCCTTCCTGGCTGAAAACGCCAAGCGTGATGGCATCACTACCCTGGCTTCCGGCCTGCAATTTGAAGTGTTGACCGCAGGCGAAGGCGCCAAGCCATCCCGTGAAGACACCGTACGCACCCACTACCACGGCACGCTGATCGACGGCACTGTGTTCGACAGCTCCTACGATCGTGGCGAGCCTGCTGAATTCCCGGTTGGCGGCGTGATCGCAGGCTGGACCGAAGCCCTGCAACTGATGAACGCCGGCAGCAAATGGCGTCTGTACGTGCCGAGCGAGTTGGCTTACGGCGCTCAAGGCGTTGGCAGCATTGCGCCGCACAGCGTACTGGTATTCGACGTCGAACTGCTCGACGTTCTGTGATCCTGTGATCCTGTGATTTTGCGATCGGCGTGATCCTGTAGGAGCGAGGCTTGCCCGCGAAGGCATCAACTCGGTTTCAAGCGCAAACCGAGTCGTCTGCATCGCGAGCAAGCTTCGCTCCTACAGGGTTTTTTCACATTACTCATACTTCGATCTTGTGCTGCAGATCGCTCGTCGGGCGCAACGCCCGGGCATAGCAGAACAGAAACAGATTGCGCACCAGTTCCTTGAGCACCACCGGCTCGCTGGAACTCAAGCCATTGACGTCCAGGTCACCCTGATCCTGCAGCTCGTTCAGGGCTTCTTCTTCAAGCACTGCACACACGTCCCCGGTTTCCCGATGCAGGATCCTGAGATAAGGGTGTGGGCGGTCCAGCCAGGCGTCGATCAAATAAGTCATGGTTCTCATCTCCATTGAAAGGCTTCAATGAGAATAATTCTTATTCATTAAATAGCAAGGGCCTATTGGCGGTTTGTGCTTTTTCCCGGGTGAAGAGTACGTAACCTGTAGGAGCTGGCTTGCTGGCGACAGGGTTCAGACTTGAAACCGGGTGGATGCCATTCGCCAGCAAGCCGGCTCCTACGATCTTGAAGCGAGGAGGGCGAAGCGCCATCCCACGCAGGGCGCGGGATGGTAATACAGCAGGATCAGACTTTTCTGACGAACTCGGATTTGAGTTTCATCGGGCCGATGCCGTCGATCTTGCAGTCGATGTCGTGATCGCCATCGCACAGGCGGATGTTCTTGACCTTGGTGCCGACCTTGACCACCAGCGACGTGCCCTTGACCTTGAGGTCCTTGATCACGGTGATGGTGTCGCCATCCTGGAGGACGTTGCCGACCGAATCCTTTTTCACGGTGTCATCGGACGCTGCTTCAGCTTCGCCGCCAGCGGACCACTCGTGGGCGCACTCGGGGCAGATCAGCTGCGCGCCGTCTTCGTAGGTGTATTCGGAATTGCATTTCGGGCAGGGTGGCAACGTGCTCACTAAAGCTCCTTGGATTCAGGATCGCTAAAAAGCGCACATTGTATAGGGTTTATACGGGGGAGGGGCGACACATGATTTGTAGGAGCGAGGCTTGCCCGCGAATGCGGTGTATCAGTCACATTGGTGTCGACTGGTAGTTCGCATTCGCGGGCAAGCCTCGCTCCTACAGGGCGCGCGTTAGTCAGTGAGTGCGGGCTACTGCAAATTCACTTAGCTCGACCAATGCATCGCGGTATTCGCTGGCCGGCAGCGCATCGAGGCACTTGATCGCACGGGCCACGTAGTCGCGGGCCAGCTGCGCGGTGTAATCCAGCGAGCCGGAAGCTTCCACCGCTTCGCGAATGCTCTCCAGGTCTTCAATGCCGCCTTTCTGGATCGCCTTGCGCACCAGTGCTGCCTGCTCCGGCGTACCTTCACGCATGGTGTAGATCAGCGGCAGGGTCGGCTTGCCTTCGGCCAGATCGTCACCGACGTTCTTGCCGAGGGTCTGCGCGTCCCCTTTATAGTCCAGCAGGTCATCGACCAATTGGAAGGCGACACCCAGGTGATCGCCGAAGGTACGCAGCGCTTCACTCTGTTCCGGTGTGGCACCGGCCAGGGCCGCGGCACTGTGGGTCGAGGCTTCGAAGAGCATCGCCGTCTTGCCGCGGATGACTTCCATGTAGGTTTCTTCGGTGGTGCTGGCGTCACGGACCTTCGACAGCTGCAACACTTCGCCTTCTGCGATGATCCGCGTGGCTTGCGAAAGGATTTTCATCACCGGCATGGAGCCCAGTTCGACCATCATTTCGAAGGAGCGCGAATACAGGAAGTCGCCGACCAACACGCTCGGAGCGTTGCCCCACATGGCGTTGGCGGTCGAGCGGCCTCGACGCATGCCGGACATGTCGACCACGTCGTCATGCAGCAGGGTAGCGGTGTGCAGGAACTCGATGGTCGCGGCCAGCAGGCGCATGTCATCGCCTTCGCGACCCAGGGCCTTGCCACACAGCAACACCAATAACGGGCGCAGGCGTTTACCGCCGGCCGAGGTAATGTAGTCGCCGATCTTCGACACCAGCGGCACTCGGGAAGTCAGCTGCTTCTTGATGATGCCGTCGACGGCTTTGAAATCGTCCGCCACCGCGCGGTAGAAAGCTTGGGGTTGCATCAGAGACAGTTGCTCCAGAAGGGTTGCGCGGCATGCTAGGACCCACGTCGGCGGGTGTCAAGGCACGATGGACGGCCTCTTGCATCGCCCCGGCAGCTTGCGTACAATCGCGCACCCTGAACTTCCTGGGCAGCACCTGCCTTACGCAATTGCAAACAGGCCTTCCAGCCTTATGCAGCCATGCCAGCCAATACCTCTTCTTATAAAGAGCTGGGTGAGCAGGATTATCGGAGAAATACCATGTCGTACGCAGTAATTGTTACTGGTGGCAAGCAATACAAGGTCGCCCCAGGTGAATACCTGAAGATCGAAAAACTGGAAATCGCTACCGGCGAATCCGTTACTTTTGATCGCGTTCTGTTGGTCGCCAATGGCGATGACGTGAACATCGGCGCTCCAGTTGTTGCTGGCGCTACCGTTGTGGCTGAAGTGATCTCCCAAGGTCGTCACGATAAAGTCCGCATCATCAAGTTCCGTCGTCGTAAGCACCACATGAAGCGTATGGGCCACCGCCAGTGGTACACCGAGATCAAAATCACCGGTATTCAGGCTTAATTTCAGCCTAATTCCTCACTAGGAGAATTGACTCATGGCACACAAAAAAGCTGGTGGTAGTACCCGTAACGGTCGCGACTCAGAAGCCAAACGCCTTGGCGTGAAGATGTATGGCGGCCAGGTTATCATTCCGGGCAACATCATCGTGCGTCAGCGCGGCACCCAATTCCACGCCGGTTACGGTGTTGGCATGGGTAAAGATCACACTCTGTTCGCTAAAATCGACGGCGTGATCAAGTTCGAAGTAAAAGGCGCTTTCAATCGCCGTTACGTAAGCATTGTCCCGAAGACTGACGTCGTCGCGGCATAATTACGTGGTTGCTGGAAAAGCCCTGTCTCGCGACGGGGCTTTTTCGTTTGTGGGGTGAGTCTCTTGCAAAGCTGTTTGTAATGGGCTCCAGCGCTGGATTTGCGGTCGCTGATTGAGGTCGCTGCGCTCATTTTTGCAAGAGTCTTATGTCTAGGTTTTTTCGGCTCGTCCGTATGACGAGAGGCGTTTTGTTATGAAGTTTGTTGATGAAGTATCGATTCGAGTAAAGGCCGGTGACGGCGGCAACGGTTGCATGAGCTTCCGTCGCGAAAAATTCATTGAAAACGGTGGCCCGAACGGCGGTGATGGCGGTGATGGCGGCTCGGTCTACATGATCGCCGACGAAAACCTCAACACCCTGGTGGACTACCGTTACACCCGGCACTTCGATGCCGAGCGCGGTTCCAACGGCGGCAGCACCGACTGCACCGGCAAGAAAGGTGAAGAGCTGGTACTGCGTGTTCCGGTCGGCACCACCGTCATCGACTCCGCTACTCAGGAAGTGATTGGTGACCTGACCAAAGCCGGCCAGCGTTTGTTGGTTGCTCACGGCGGCTGGCATGGTCTGGGTAACACCCGATTCAAGTCCAGTACCAACCGTGCTCCGCGTCAGACCACTCCGGGCAAGCCGGGTGAGGCGCGTGATCTGAAGCTGGAAATGAAGGTGTTGGCTGACGTCGGCCTGCTGGGCTTGCCGAATGCGGGCAAAAGTACCTTCATTCGTTCGGTGTCGGCCGCCAAGCCGAAAGTCGCCGACTACCCGTTCACCACGTTGGTGCCGAACCTGGGCGTGGTCAGCGTCGACCGCTGGAAGAGCTTCGTGGTCGCCGACATTCCGGGTCTGATCGAAGGCGCTTCCGATGGCGCGGGCCTGGGGATTCGCTTCCTCAAGCACTTGTCGCGTACCCGTTTGCTGCTGCACCTCGTGGACATGGCGCCACTCGATGACGCCAGCGCCCCGGATGCGGCTGAAGTGATCGTCAGCGAACTGACCAAGTTCAGCCCGTCCCTGGCGGAGCGTGATCGCTGGTTGGTGCTGAACAAGTGCGACCAGATTCTTGAAGAAGAGCACGATGAGCGCGTCAAGGAGATCGTCGATCGCCTGGAATGGACCGGTCCGGTCTACGTGATCTCGGCCATCTCCAAGCTCGGTACCGAGCGTCTGTGCCACGACATCATGCGCTACATGGAAGATCGTGCCGATCGCCTGGCCAACGACCCCGCCTACAAGGAAGAGCTGGCGGATCTCGATCAGCGCATCGAAGACGAGGCTCGTGCCCAGTTGCAGGCCCTGGATGACCAGCGTGCCCTGCGCCGCAGTGGCGTGAAGTCGGTCCATGACATCGGCGACGATGATTGGGACGAAGAAGATGTGGATGACGAAGACGGTCCGGAAATCATTTACGTGCGTGACTGATTCGTTGCGATAAACTAAAACGCCGCTCACTGGAGCGGCGTTTTAGTATCTGGAAATCGGAAGTCACGAATAACGTTATGGGCAGCGCTGGGTCGCGCTGTCCTCAAGCTAAGGTTGAAGATGATGCGGAGCAAGGTGACAGGTGCGCAGCGTTGGGTCGTGAAGATCGGCAGTGCGTTGCTGACGGCGGACGGCAAGGGCCTGGATCGCGCGGCAATGGGTGTTTGGGTCGAGCAGATGGTAGCTTTGCATGAGGCTGGCGTCGAGCTGGTGCTGGTGTCCTCCGGGGCGGTGGCGGCCGGGATGAGTCGCCTGGGCTGGACTGTGCGACCCAGTGCGATGCACGAGCTTCAGGCGGCTGCTGCCATCGGCCAGATGGGCCTGGTGCAGGCCTGGGAGTCGAGCTTTGCCGAGCATGGCCGGCATACCGCACAGATTCTCCTGACACACGATGACTTGTCTGACCGCAAGCGTTACCTGAACGCCCGCAGCACCTTGCGTGCGCTGGTTGAGCTGAAGGTTATCCCGGTGATCAATGAGAACGACACCGTGGTTACCGATGAAATACGTTTCGGCGACAACGACACGCTCGCGGCGCTGGTGGCCAACCTGGTCGAGGCCGATTTGTTGGTGATTCTCACGGATCGCGATGGCATGTTCGACGCCGATCCGCGTAATAACCCTGACGCCAACCTGATTTACGAGGCGCGCGCGGATGATCCGGCGCTGGATGCAGTGGCTGGCGGTACGGGTGGAGCGCTGGGGCGTGGCGGCATGCAGACCAAGTTGCGTGCTGCGCGGCTGGCGGCTCGTTCCGGCGCGCATACCATCATCGTTGGCGGGCGTATTGAGCGCGTGCTTGATCGCCTCAAGGCGGGGGAGCGCATCGGCACCTTGCTGTCGCCTGAGCGCGGCTTGTTGGCAGCGCGCAAGCAATGGCTGGCCGGGCACCTGCAAACCCGCGGCACGCTGGTGCTGGATGCTGGTGCGGTGACGGCCTTGTCCCAGGGCAACAAAAGTTTGCTGCCGGTGGGCGTCAAGTTGGTCCAGGGCAGCTTCCGTCGTGGCGAAATGGTGGTCTGCGTCGCGCCGGACGGTCGTGAAATCGCCCGTGGCCTGGCCAACTACAGCGCGCTGGAGGCACAAAAAATCATCGGTCAGTCGTCTGAGGCGATTGTCGGTCTGTTGGGGTACATGGCGGAGCCGGAACTGGTTCACCGCGATAACCTGATCCTGGTCTGAAGGAATACTGAATGCGCGTGGCAAAAGGATGGTTGGGTCTGCTGTTGGCGATGCCGCTGCTGGCCTCGGCCGAGGAGATCGGTCAGGTGTCGACGGTGTTCAAGTTCGTCGGCCCGAATGATCGTATCGTCGTCGAGGCATTTGACGATCCGAAAGTGGAGGGCGTGACCTGCTACCTGTCCCGGGCCAAGACGGGCGGGGTGAAGGGTGGTCTAGGCTTGGCTGAAGATCGCGCCGAGGCGTCTATCGCTTGTCGTCAGGTCGGGCCGATCAGCTTCAAGGGTGAGCTGAAGGATGGCGACGAGGTGTTCAAGGAGCGCACGTCGCTGGTGTTCAAGACCATGCAGGTGGTGCGCTTCCTCGACAAGAAGCGCAATACATTGGTTTATCTGGTCTACAGCGATCGTTTGATCGAAGGCAGTCCGCAGAATGCGGTGACGGCGATACCGATCCTGCCGTGGGCACACGTTCAATAAGCTGACGAAGATCCAAAATGTGGGAGCGGGCTTGCTCGCGAATGCGGTGTGTCAGGCGATATTTTTGCCGGCTGACACACCGCATTCGCGAGCAAGCCCGCTCCCACATTTTTTTTTGCGGTGCGATCATTAAATCGCAGGCAATAAAAAACCGACCCGGAGGTCGGTTTTTTAACAAGCTTATCGCTTATGCGGCAACAGCAAGGTTCAGAGCCTTGACGTGACCGTTCAGACGGCTCTTATGACGAGCGGCCTTGTTCTTGTGGATGATGCCTTTATCGGCCATACGGTCGATAACTGGCACGGCCAGAACGTAAGCAGCTTGAGCTTTTTCAGCGTCTTTTGCGTCAATGGCCTTAACTACATTCTTGATGTAGGTACGAACCATGGAACGCAGGCTGGCGTTGTGGCTGCGACGCTTCTCAGCCTGTTTTGCACGTTTTTTGGCGGAAGGTGTGTTGGCCACCGTCGAGCTCCTCGAAAGACTTTTTAGGAAATAGCAAACAAAATAGGCCGCGAATCATGCCGATGAGTTGATGTCTTGTCAAGGGCGGTTGAGACGTTCCGCTAAGTGGTAGGTATAAAGAGGCGGGATATTTATTTCCGGCGCTTGACCTGTAAACTCGCGAGCTTTGGCTCTGTGCTGCTGCGGCGCGGAGTATCGCATAAGTGGGCGCTTTGTTCGCCTGCTGTTTATCGACAGGCACAAACTCTTTCAATGAATCTGCTCAAATCGTTGGCCGCCGTCAGCTCTATCACGATGATTTCCCGGGTTCTGGGGTTCGTCAGGGACACTCTAATCGCGCGGGCATTTGGTGCGGGGATGGCGACCGACGCCTTCTTTATTGCCTTCAAATTGCCCAATCTGCTGCGCAGGATCTTCGCCGAGGGGGCGTTTTCCCAGGCTTTCGTGCCGATTCTGGCGGAATACAAAAGCCAGAAGGGCGAGGAGGCGACGCGAACCTTTATCGCCTATGTCTGCGGCCTGCTGACGCTGGTGCTGGCGCTGGTCACCGCGCTGGGCATGATTGCTGCGCCGTGGGTCATCTGGGCGACTGCGCCGGGTTTCACCGATACCCCGGAAAAATTCGAGCTGACCGTGAGCCTGCTGCGGGTGACGTTCCCTTACATATTGCTGATCTCCCTGTCTTCATTGGCCGGTGCGATCCTCAATACGTATAACCGCTTCTCGGTGCCGGCCTTTGTGCCAACACTGCTCAACGTCAGCATGATTATCTTTGCGGTGTTCCTGACGCCGTACTTCGATCCGCCGGTCATGGCCCTGGGTTGGGCGGTACTGGTCGGTGGTCTGGCGCAATTGCTCTACCAGCTGCCGCACCTGAAAAAGATCGGCATGCTGGTACTCCCGCGCCTGAACCTGCGCGACAGCGGGGTCTGGCGGGTTTTGAAGCAGATGGCGCCGGCGATTCTCGGCGTTTCGGTGAGCCAGATTTCGCTGATCATCAACACCATCTTTGCCTCCTTTCTGGTCGCCGGCTCCGTGTCCTGGATGTATTACGCCGACCGCTTGATGGAATTGCCGTCCGGTGTGCTGGGCGTGGCATTGGGCACGATCTTGCTGCCGACCCTGGCCAAGTCCTACGCCAGCAAGGATCGCCACGAATATTCACGAATCCTCGATTGGGGTCTGCGCCTGTGCTTCATGCTGGTGTTACCGTGCTCGCTGGCGCTGGGGATTCTGGCTGAGCCGCTGACGGTTTCACTGTTCCAGTACGGACAGTTCAGTGCATTTGATGCTGCCATGACTCAGCGTGCACTGGTCGCCTATTCGGTCGGTCTGCTGGGGATTATCGTGATCAAAGTGTTGGCGCCGGGCTTTTATGCGCAACAAAACATCCGCACCCCGGTAAAAATCGCGATTTTTACTCTGGTATGCACCCAATTGTTCAACCTGGTGCTGATCGGTCCGCTGGCCCACGCCGGCCTGGCCCTGGCCATCAGTGCCGGCGCCTGCCTCAACGCCGGCCTGTTGTTCTATCAACTTCGCAAGCAGCAGATGTACCAGCCGCAGCCTGGCTGGGCGAAATTCGGGGTTAAACTGGTGGTCGCGGTGCTGGTGATGTCCGCGGTCTTGCTGGGCGCGATGCATTTCATGCCGGCCTGGGACCAGGGGCACATGCTCGAACGATTCCTGCGTCTGGGCGCGCTGGTGGCGGCTGGCGTGGTAGCGTATTTCGGTATGTTGCTGTTGATGGGCTTCCGTTTGCGCGACTTCAATCGCAAGGCGCTGAGCTGAGGTTTCGACCTCGATAAACACGGGCGAGCCGGCGGTTTTGTCGGTTCGATCACTTTGGGTTACGGTGTTGCCTGTCGTCGGCCGCCGTGTGTGGTTATAATCGACCACTTTATGAGCAAGAAGCGCGTTATGCAGCTGGTTCGAGGCCTCCACAACCTGCGCCCCCAGCATCGGGGCTGTGTCGCCACTATTGGCAACTTTGACGGTGTTCACCGTGGTCACCAGGCAATCCTGGCGAGGCTGCGTGAGCGTGCGCTCGAGTTGGGCGTGCCCAGCTGCGTGGTGATTTTCGAGCCGCAGCCGCGAGAATTCTTCGCCCCGGACACGGCACCCGCCCGCCTGGCCCGCCTGCGAGACAAATTGCAGCTGCTGGCCCTGGAAGGTGTCGACCGGGTTTTATGCCTGGCGTTCAACCAGCGCCTGAGCAAGCTCAGCGCCAGCGAATTCGTCGATACCATCCTGGTGGACGGCCTTGGCGTCCAGCATCTGGAGGTCGGTGATGACTTCCGGTTCGGCTGTGACCGGGTAGGGGATTTCGTTTTCCTGCAGCAGGCCGGCGTCCTGCAAGGCTTTACCGTCGAAGCCGCGCAAACGGTCGAACTGGACGGCATTCGGGTCAGCAGCACCCAGGTCCGCAATGCCTTGGCCGCTGCCGATTTTGCCTTGGCCGAGCAACTGCTCGGTCGCCCGTTCCGGATTGCCGGACGGGTCTTGCACGGCCAGAAGCTGGCCCGCCAGTTGGGTACGCCCACGGCCAACATACAACTCAAGCGTCGTCGCGTGCCGTTGACCGGGGTTTACCTGGTCAACGTCGACATCGACGGCAAGACCTGGCCAGGCGTCGCCAATATCGGCGTGCGGCCCACGGTCCAGGGTGATGGCAAAGCCCACCTTGAAGTGCATCTTTTAGATTTTGCCGGCGATCTGTATGACCGGCGTTTGACGGTGGTTTTCCACCACAAGCTGCGTGAAGAGCAGCGTTTCGCCTCTCTGGAGGCGCTTAAGACGGCGATCAATGCGGATGTTGCCGCCGCCCGTGCCCTGTCGCACCTAGCGCCAATCGCTAATGAAGAGCCTTAAATGACCGACTATAAAGCCACGCTAAACCTTCCGGACACCGCCTTCCCGATGAAGGCCGGCCTGCCTCAGCGCGAACCGCAGATTCTGCAGCGCTGGGACAGCATTGGCCTGTACGGTAAGTTGCGCGAGATTGGCAAGGATCGTCCGAAGTTCGTCCTGCACGACGGTCCTCCGTACGCCAACGGCACGATCCACATCGGTCATGCACTGAACAAGATTCTCAAGGACATGATCATCCGCTCGAAAACCCTGTCGGGTTTCGACGCGCCGTATGTTCCGGGCTGGGACTGCCACGGTCTGCCGATCGAGCACAAAGTCGAAGTGACCCACGGCAAGAACCTGGGCGCGGACAAGACCCGCGAGCTATGCCGTGCCTATGCCACCGAGCAGATCGAAGGCCAGAAGTCCGAATTCATCCGTCTGGGCGTGTTGGGCGACTTTGCCAACCCGTACAAGACCATGGACTTCAAGAACGAGGCCGGTGAAATCCGTGCCCTGGCGGAAATTGTCAAGGGTGGCTTCGTGTTCAAGGGCCTCAAGCCTGTGAACTGGTGCTTTGACTGCGGTTCGGCCCTGGCTGAAGCGGAAGTCGAGTACGAGAACAAAAAATCCGCGACCATCGACGTGGCCTTCCCGATCGCTGACGAAGCCAAACTGGCTGCCGCGTTCGGTCTGCCATCGCTGGGCAAACCGGCCTCGATCGTGATCTGGACCACCACCCCGTGGACCATCCCGGCCAACCAGGCGTTGAACGTTCACCCGGAATTCAACTACGCACTGGTCGACGTCGGCGACAAACTGCTGGTGCTGGCTGAAGAGCTGGTCGAGTCGTGCCTTGCCCGCTACAGCCTGGAAGGCTCGGTCATTGCGACCACCACCGGTAAAGAACTGGAACTGATCGATTTCCGTCACCCGTTCTACGATCGACTGTCGCCGGTTTACCTGGCTGAATACGTCGAACTGGGCGCGGGCACCGGCGTGGTTCACTCCTCGCCAGCCTACGGCGTAGACGACTTCGTGACCTGCAAAGCCTATGGCATGGTCAACGACGACATCCTCAATCCGGTGCAAAGCAATGGCGTGTACGCGACATCGCTGGAGTTCTTCGGTGGCCAGTTCATCTGGAAGGCCAACCCGGCTATCGTCGACAAGCTGACCGAAGTCGGTGCGCTGCTGCACACCACCACCATCGAACACAGCTACATGCACTGCTGGCGTCACAAGACTCCGCTGATCTACCGCGCCACCGCGCAGTGGTTCATCGGCATGGACAAAGAGCCTGCGACCGGCGAAACCCTGCGCAAGCGGGCGATCAAAGCCATCGAAGAGACCAAGTTCGTTCCGGCCTGGGGCCAGGCGCGTCTGCACTCGATGATCGCCAACCGTCCTGATTGGTGCATCTCCCGTCAGCGCAACTGGGGCGTGCCGATCCCGTTTTTCCTGAACAAGGAAAGTGGCGAACTGCACCCACGCACCGTCGAACTGATGGAAATCGTCGCCCAGCGCGTCGAAGTCGAAGGCATCGAAGCCTGGTTCAAGATGGACGCCGCCGAGTTGCTCGGTGACGAAGCACCGCAATACGACAAGATCAGCGACACCCTCGACGTCTGGTTCGACTCGGGCACCACGCACTGGCACGTCCTGCGCGGTTCGCACTCGATGGGCCACGAGACCGGTCCACGCGCCGACCTGTACCTGGAAGGTTCGGACCAGCACCGTGGCTGGTTCCACTCGTCGTTGCTGACCGGTTGCGCCATCGACAACCACGCGCCATATCGCGAACTGCTGACTCACGGCTTCACCGTCGATGAGTCCGGCCGCAAGATGTCCAAATCCCTGGGCAACGTGATCGCGCCGCAAAAGGTCAATGACACCCTGGGCGCCGACATCATGCGTCTGTGGGTGGCTTCTACCGATTACTCGGGCGAAATTGCGGTTTCCGAGCAGATTCTGCAACGCAGTGCGGACGCCTACCGGCGTATCCGTAACACCGCGCGCTTCCTGCTTTCGAACCTGACCGGTTTCAACCCGGCCACCGACATCCTGCCGGCCGAAGAAATGCTGGCGCTGGACCGTTGGGCCGTGGACCGCACCCTGCTGCTGCAACGCGAGTTGCAAGAGCACTACGGTGAATACCGCTTCTGGAACGTCTACTCCAAGATCCACAATTTCTGCGTGCAGGAGCTGGGCGGTTTCTACCTCGACATCATCAAGGACCGCCAGTACACCACTGGCGCCAACAGCAAAGCCCGCCGTTCGGCGCAAACCGCGCTGTATCACATCTCCGAGGCGCTGGTGCGCTGGATCGCGCCGATCCTCGCGTTCACCGCCGACGAGCTGTGGCAGTACCTGCCGGGCGAGCGCAACGAGTCTGTGATGCTCAACACCTGGTACGAAGGCCTGAGCGAGCTGCCGGAAGGCGTCGAGCTGGACCGTGCCTACTGGGAGCGGATCATGGCGGTGAAGGTCGCGGTCAACAAGGAAATGGAAATCCAGCGCGCGGCCAAGGCCGTCGGTGGCAACCTGCAAGCCGAAGTGACGCTATTCGCTGAAGACGCGCTGAGCGCCGACCTGGCCAAGCTGAGCAACGAATTGCGCTTCGTGCTGATCACCTCGACTGCGACAGTTGCACCGTTCGTGCAGGCGCCAGCCGATGCCGTGGTCACCGAAGTCAGCGGTTTGAAGCTGCAGGTGGTCAAGTCGAGCCACGCCAAGTGCGCCCGTTGCTGGCACTGCCGTGAAGACGTCGGCGTGAACCCGGAGCATCCGCAAATCTGCGGTCGTTGCGTCGACAACATCAGCGGCGCTGGCGAGGTTCGTCACTATGCCTAATGCGGCTGGCCGTTTCGGACGGCTGAGCTGGCTCTGGTTGAGTTTGCTGGTCCTGGTCATCGACCAGGCCAGCAAGTTCTACTTCGAAGGCAAGCTCGAAATGTTCCAGCAGATCGTGGTGATCCCCGATCTGTTCAGTTGGACCCTGGCCTACAACACGGGCGCGGCGTTCAGTTTCCTGGCCGACAGTTCCGGCTGGCAGCGCTGGCTGTTCGCATTGATCGCGATTGTGGTCAGTGCGGTGCTGGTGGTCTGGCTCAAACGCCTTGGCCGCAACGAAACCTGGCTGGCCATTGCGTTGGCGCTGGTGCTGGGTGGCGCGTTGGGCAACCTGTATGACCGTATTGCTTATGGCCATGTGATCGATTTCATCCTGGTCCATTGGCAGAACCAGTGGCACTTCCCGGCGTTCAACTTCGCCGACAGTGCGATTACTGTAGGTGCTGTCATGCTGGCCCTGGATATGTTCAAAACCAAGAAAACCGGAGAAACCGTTCATGACTGAACAGGTATTGGCTGAGCAACGCATCCGCCAGAACACGGAAGTCACCTTGCACTTTGCACTGCGCCTGGAGAACGGCGACACCGTCGACAGCACCTTCGACAAAGCCCCGGCGACCTTCAAGGTCGGCGACGGTAATCTGTTGCCAGGTTTCGAAGCGGCGCTGTTCGGCTTCAAGGCCGGCGACAAGCGTACGCTGACGATTGCGCCGGAAAACGCTTTTGGCCAGCCCAACCCGCAAAACGTACAGATCATCCCGCGCTCGCAGTTCAAGGACATGGAACTGTCACCGGGTTTGCTGGTGATCTTCAACGATGCGGCCAATACTGAGCTGCCGGGTGTGGTAAAGGAATTCGATGACGAGCAAGTGACCATCGACTTCAACCATCCGCTGGCTGGCAAGGCATTGACCTTTGACGTCGAGATCATCAGCGTCACATCGCTGTAAGCAACTACGCAGATCCAATGTGGGAGCGGGCTTGCTCGCGAATGCTGACTGACATTCACTATTGATGTCATCTGATACACCGCTTTCGCGAGCAAGCCCGCTCCCACATTAAATCCTCGCTGTTTTTGAGCCTTGTGTATGGCCGACAGCAGGGCATTTCTATTTCTTGCGCGCAAGACACGAGGCACAGCATGCAAATCAAACTCGCCAACCCCCGTGGCTTCTGCGCCGGCGTGGACCGGGCGATCGAAATCGTCAACCGCGCCCTGGAAGTCTTCGGGCCGCCGATCTATGTGCGTCACGAAGTGGTCCACAACAAATTCGTCGTCGAAGACCTGCGTGCTCGCGGCGCGATCTTCGTTGAAGAACTGGATCAGGTGCCGGACGACGTCATCGTGATCTTCAGTGCCCACGGTGTTTCCCAGGCTGTGCGTACCGAAGCTGCCGGCCGTGGCCTGAAGGTATTCGACGCCACTTGCCCGCTGGTGACCAAGGTGCACATCGAGGTCGCGCGCTACAGCCGCGACGGCCGTGAATGCATCCTCATCGGCCACGCCGGTCACCCGGAAGTCGAAGGCACCATGGGCCAGTACGATGGTAGCAATGGTGGCGCGATCTACCTGGTCGAAGACGAAAAAGACGTCGCTGCGTTGCAAGTGAACAATCCCGAAAAACTGGCGTTCGTGACCCAGACCACACTGTCCATGGATGACACCAGTCGCGTCATCGACGCCCTGCGCGCGCGCTTCCCGGCGATCGGCGGTCCGCGCAAGGACGACATCTGCTACGCCACGCAAAACCGTCAGGACGCGGTCAAGCAACTGGCCGACGAGTGCGATGTGGTATTGGTGGTCGGCAGCCCGAACAGCTCCAACTCCAATCGCCTGCGTGAGCTTGCCGAACGCATGGCGACTCCGGCTTACCTGATCGACGGCGCCGAAGACTTGCAAAAGAGCTGGTTCGACGGAGTCGAGCGCATCGGCATCACCGCTGGCGCCTCCGCACCGGAAGTCCTGGTGCGTGGCGTGATCCAGCAGTTGCAGGCCTGGGGCGCTACCGGGGCCGATGAACTGGCGGGTCGCGAGGAGAACATCACGTTCTCCATGCCCAAGGAATTACGCGTCCGCTCCTTGCTCTGAGTCTTCTTCTCCCGCGCACAATGCCTGTTCAGTTTTTGTACTGCGCAGGCTGACGCGACCGTTCGAGGCCAGCACCACCTGGTGGTGGCTTACCGGTTCGCGGGCCGCGCAAACATGCAATGTTCCCGCTTGAAAGCCACCGTGCAGCGGTTCGCCCAGATTGCTGAAACGTATGGAAGTCCTGACATATCGATTGCCGATAATCGGCACTCGAGTGCCACTATGGCGCTCGACCAGCAATGGATTGCTGCTGTCCTCGTACCCTTTGCCGTTCACATCCACGATAATCCGCCAGCCTTGGCTCCAGTCGCCGTTGATGGCGTGGATCATGACGGTCTGGCTACGCGTGATCGCTTCGCTTCTGGCGCTGCGCAGGCCGGCGACCAGCGAATTCGCCGCCTCTTCGCGATGGTTCGCCTCGGTGAGTGCCGCTAACGCCGGACTGACCAATGACAGAACAATCCCCGTAATCGTCAGTCCCATAAGCAGTTCGATCAGGCTGAAACCGAGCTGACGCATGACAACTCCCTCCCTGGAGTGGAACTTCGCGCGATCCTTGCGCGAGTAATGGCAAATCAACCGGTACATCTGCCGGTCGAATGTTCTGGCGTGTAGAAGCAGGTATAGCCGACGGCTATGGAGAGCAACGATGGATCATCGTACAAAAGGTTTCACGCTGATCGAGTTGCTGGTCGCGCTCGCGGTTTTTCTGATCCTGATCACGTTGGCTGTCCCGGCATTTACCCGTTCGGTGCAAAGTACCAAGGCCGACACCGAAATGGGTGATCTGCGGCGCGCTCTGAATTTCGCCAGACTGGAAGCCATGGACCGGGGCATTACCACCCGGCTTCGTCCGACCGCAAGCGGCAGCGTCTGGACCGGGGATTTGGCTGTTTACGACGCTACTGTCAATCCGCCCATTGTATTGCGGGTTGTTCCGGCAATGAGCAGCGGCGCGACTCTGACGCTAACCTCAGGCGTGACAGCCATCGATTTCAACAACCTTGGGGGGTTGTCGGGATCCTCCACGGCGGTAGTGATCGGTTACGTGCTGGGGGCGCAAAGCAGGACGCTGAATGTGTGTTTGAATGGACGAATTCTATTGGGTGGAAGTTGCGGATGAGGGGATGGAGCAGGCGTGCACAGGAGGGCATGACGCTGATCGAGGTCTTGGTGGCGTTGCTGGTTTTGAGCGTCGGTCTGTTGGGGGCGGCGGCGATTCAGCTCAATGCGCTGAAATACACGGACAGCTCGCGGATGACCAGCCAGGCCAGTTTTATCGCCTATGACCTGATGGACCGCATCCGCGCCAACTCCGCTGCCGATTACACCGTCACGCCACCGACCTCGGGCAACCTGAGCGTCGCCCGGGATCAGGATCTCTACGACTTCACCTCCAACATTGTCAGCGCCCTTGGCGCCACCGCGACAGGCAGCGTCACGCTCAATCAGCGGGTGTACACCCTCACCATCACTTGGGACGACTCACGTGCGGCCAATACCGCCAATTCGCGGCGCAGCTATGTGCTGACCAGTCGCGCCACCGTCGACCCGGTGTCGACGCCATGAATAAAGCCAGCAGAGGTTTCGGCCTGATCGAATTGCTGATCGCCCTGGTGTTGAGTCTGGTGGTGGTGCTGGGCGTGGCGCAGGTTTTTATCGCCGCCAAGAACACCTACGTCAGCCAGAACGCCTCGGCCAATATGCAGGAAGACGCACGATTCGTGCTGAGCAAGATGATTCAGGAAATTCGCATGGTGGGGATGTTCGGTTGCCTGGGGACGATCACCGACGCCAGTTCGGCCGGCGACTTCAATGCCAGCCAGGCAACACCGATCAGTTGGGACAATGCCAACCTCAAACTGACCCTGGTGACTGCCGATGTGGGCGGCAGTGGCGGGACGCCCGTGTGGACGGTGGTTTCGGACTGTAGAAACACGGCGACGGCTTATGCCGGCGCACGATCGCCGGCATCGGGACAGCTGGCGTTTCCGATCCGGCGGCTGATCTACAGCCTTAAAAACAACCAATTGACGTTGGGTGTCGGCCCCGGTACGCCAACTCAGGCGGTGCTGGTCGACAACGTCAGTGCCTTCAATGTGAGCTTCGGCCTCGCCAGTTCGGCCACTGACGTGGCCGCTTCCAGCTACAGCAGCAACCCGTCGGACCCCGCGCGAATCCGCAGCGTCCGCTTGACGTTGACCCTTAGAGACCCGGACGCTCGGGTGCGCGATCAAACCTTCAACGTAGTTGCCGCTTTGCGCAACCGATTGCAATGAGAGGAGGACCGATGAGTTTTTATCCCGATACCTCTCACTCTCAGCGCGGTATGGCACTGTTGGTCAGTTTGGTGTTTCTCCTGTTGCTGACGCTGATTGGCATTTCATCGATGCAGAACGCCACCCTGCAGGAAAAAATGGCCGGCAGCGTAACCTTGCGCAATCAATCGTTCCAGACCGCCGAAGCCGCACTGCGTATCGGCGAAAGTGCCGTGCAGTTGGACACCTATTCGTTGCCGGTCTGCAGCGGAACCAGCCAATGCGCACCACCGGGCGAATCGTCGACAATCACCGGCGCCGGATTCAATTCCACCTCGGGGGTGACCTGGATCGCCGCTGGCGGTGGTTTCTACGGGGTGCAAAACATCGGCACCACGTTGAACGCCGTGAATATACCCAGCAACACCTCGACAACGCTGTACCGGGTGACCGCCGTGGCCATCGCAGGCAACAACGTTCGTACCGTGGTGGAGAGTATTTATGCGAAGTACTGAACGGTGTGCCGGACTGTGGAGGCTGTTTTGCGGCGCCGTGCTGGGTTTGTATCTGTCAGCCCCGGTTTACGCGTTCACCCCCTCGGACTCACCGCTGTTGAGCGCAGCCGCCGTCGCGCCAAACGTGATGCTGCTGATCGATGACTCGGGGAGCATGAACAACATCATCTGGGCGCCAGGGTTCGATCCAACGGTCAACCGTGCGCAGATCGCCATTTGCAGTTCCAACACCTCATGCTCCAGCGGTCAGAATCTGGACATGAGCAACACCAACATCCTCTTGTCCAGCCTCAACCGGGGAGGGTGCTCGACCAGCGGCAATTGGTACGGTTTTTATCGCGGCTTCTCGGGGCAGTCATCCATATGCCTGAAGCTGCCCGACCCGGTGGGCAATGAAAATACTCGCTACACCGCCGACTACTTGTCTTATCTGGTGGGCCTGGCCAATGGTTCGAACAGGGATTTCACCAGTGGCACCGGCGCGATCCCCAACGATTACCGCATCAGCGTGGCACAGGATGTGTCGACAAACCTGGTCAGCAGCAATCGCGCGCTGCGTATCGGCCTGGCGACGTTCAACCCGCCCACCAGCAGCAACTCCGGCCCCGGCGGTTTTATTGCCCGCCCGGTCAGTGACCTGTCTGCGGTCAGCGGCAGCGTCACCCAGGCCCAGGCCAACACCAACTACAACGCCCTGATCGCCTCGATCAGTGGCTTGAGTGCCATTGCCAACACTCCCTTGGCGGAATCCTATTACGAGATCACCCGGTACATGCGCGGCATGGCGCCGTACTACAACTCCACACCGACTACCTACACCAGCCCGATCCAGTATCGCTGCCAGAAAAACTACGGTGTGGTGATCACCGATGGCCTGCCCACTTTTGATCGGACCTTTCCCACCAATGATCCGCTCGGCGGCAGCCGTTTGCCGAACTGGGACGGCATCAGCACCAACGATGGCGACAACCTTTTCGGTGACGCAGAGGGCGATACCCTGTACCTGGACGACATTGCCAAATTCGCCTTTGACATCGACATGCGCACCACCGGTACCGACGCCGCGGGCAAAAGCTGGAGCGCGGTGGACTTCCCCAGGCAGAACATGAACACCTACACCGTAGGTTTCACCGCAGCAAACCAGATGTTGTCGGACGCCGCCAGCTACGGGCAGGGCAAGTACTACCAGGCGACCGATAGCGCCGGCCTCAACTCTGCATTGTCATCGGCCTTGAGCGACATCACGTCCAAGGCCGGTTCTGGAGGCAGCGGCATCACCAGCAGTTCGATCGTCGGGGTCGGCTCCTCCTATTACCAGACCAGCTATGACCCCAAGGACTGGCGCGGCACCATCAAGTCCTATGGCTTCACCTCCAGCGGCGCAGTGAATACCAACTCGGTGCTCTGGACGACCGACACGGCCATAGTGCCCGGGGCCACGGCGCCGACCTATCAGTCCTGGAACACCCTGACCAATGCTCCCATGACCCTGGCTTACGCCAACTTCTCCCCGGCGCAGCAGGCGATCCTCAATCAGGGCTTGCCCACCGGCATCACCGCAAGCGATCTGGTGGAGTGGAGCAAGGGCATCAACAAAACCGGGTTGAAAGTGCGCAGCGTATTACTCGGCGACGTCATCAATTCACCCCTGGTACTGGCGTCGCCTTCGGACAAGACCGCCGCCGACCTGGTGGGCGATACCAGCTACAGCACCTACCTGGCTACCAAGGCGGCCAACATGACCGCCAGTCTGGTGGTAAACGCCAATGACGGCTTTGTAAACGTCATCAATCCGGCCAACGGCACCCGGCGTTATGCCTACATGCCGTCGAGTGTGCTGCCATCGCTGCGCAATATCGCCGACACCGCCTACATGAACGGTGTCGGTCACGAGTTTCTGGTCGATGGTCAGCTCGGGGTGTTCGATGCCCAGCTCAACAGTGCCTGGAAAACCCTCGCACTGGGCGGTACCGGCGCAGGCGGCAAGACGTTTTACGCGGTGCAGCTGTACGACGCTGCGGTCGGTAACGCGACCAAGGCACTATGGGAGATCAGTGCGCCGACCACGGCCAATACCGCGAACGTGTTCAATGACCTGGGTTATGCCTATGCCCGTCCGGAAGTGGCACGCTTGGCCGATGGGCGTTGGGCAGCGTTCATCGCCAATGGCTATGGCAGCAGTTCAGGGGTGGCGGCGTTGTATGTGGTGGACATTCGCGATGGGTCGCTGATCAAAAAAATCGTCATCGACAGCACCGAAACCACCAACGGCCTGTCCTCGGTGAAGCTCAAGGTCAACTCGCAGAATGTGGTGCAGGCCGCCTATGGCGGTGACCTGAAAGGGCGGTTGTGGAAGTTTGATCTGAGCGGCGTTACCACAGACGCCTGGGGCGTGGCGTTTTCCGGCAAGCCGTTGTTTACCACCGCGGGGGGCGCCGCTCAGCCGATCACTGCGCAACCGCTGCTGGCGGACAATTCCCTGGGCGGCAAGGTGGTCTTTTTCGGCACCGGAAAATTCAACGAGACTGCCGACAAGACCAACAAGGACCTGCAGGCGTTCTATGCGGTGTGGGATGCGAACGGAGGCACCGGGCAGATCACCACCTCCAGTTTGCAGGCCCAGGCGGTGACGGGCGTGTTCTCCGCAAGCTTGGGGCAGTTCATTACCACCAGCCAGAACGAAGTGACCTATCCGGCCGAAAAGGGCTGGTACCTGCCACTGGTCTACAACAGTGTGTTGAACGGTGAGCGGGTGATCAACCAGGCGGCCTTGATTCTGGGACGAATCGTCTTTACCACCGCCAGCGTCGACACCACGGACCCTTGTGCCAGTTTCGGCACCGGCAAACTGATCGAACTGGATGCATTCAGCGGTAAAATGTTCAACTACGCGGTACTCGATACCAATGGCGATGACCTGGTCGACAGCAGCGACACGATTTCCAGCGGGGTGATTTTCACGGGCGGGATGCCGGTGCTGAACGCCATCGTCAACGGCGGCACCGCCAAGATCGTGGGCGACTCCAGTGCGGCGGTGACCAGGCTGACTGAAAAGGGCGGCGGCGGTGACGGTCGTCGCATCATGTGGCGACAAATACAGTAAGTGAGAGTTGAGGCATGCGCAGATCCAACCGAGGTTTTACCCTGATCGAAATCATGATCGTGATTGCGATCATCGGGATCGTCATCACCATTGGCTACCCGAGCCTCACCGAGTACGTGAAGAAAGGCCGCCGGACTGAAGTGGCGGGTTTGCTCTCCGAGCAGGCGCAAATTCTTGAACGGTTTTATTCGAACTCGAAGACGAGCGTCTACACCGGTGCCTCTGGCCTGAGCGCCGGCAATGATTTCTACACGATCACGCCGGCCTTGACCGATCAGGCCTTCAAGCTGACGGCTGTGCGCAAGGCCGGCAGCGCCATGGCGACGGACAAGTGTGGGGATTTCACTATCACCAACACCGGCGTCAGAAGCATGGAGAATGCGGCAGCTGGCCTGACCACGAAGGATTGCTGGGGTCGCTGAATTCCTTTTCGGGCGCCTTTTTCGCCCCTGTCTATTTAACGGTTGGATCAGAACATGACCAGGCAACAGCAAGTGGTGATTGTCGGTGGCGGCGTAATAGGTTTGCTGACAGCATTCAATCTCGCCTCCGAAGTGCAGAGCGTTGTATTGCTGGATCGCGCGAATGTCGGTCAGGAGTCCTCCTGGGCCGGTGGCGGTATCGTTTCGCCGCTCTATCCATGGCGCTACAGCCCGGCGGTTACCGCGTTGGCCCATTGGTCCCAGGACTTTTATCCGCAGCTGGGCGAGCGGTTGTTCGCGGCGACCGGGATTGATCCCGAGGTATACACCACCGGTTTGTATTGGCTGGATCTCGATGATGAAGTCGAGGCGCTGGCCTGGGCCGAGCGTGAAAACCGGCCGTTGCGGGCTGTGGATATCTCGGCGGCCCACGATGCGGTACCGGTGCTCGGTGTCGGTTTTTCCCGGGCGATCCATATGGCCGATGTGGCCAATGTGCGCAATCCGCGGTTGGTGAAATCGCTCAAGGCTGCGTTGCTGGCGCTGCCGAACGTGACGATTCATGAGCAGTGCGAAGTCGGCGGGTTCATCCGTGAAGGCGCTGCCGTAGTCGGGGTGCAAACCTCGGCGGGCGCCATTCGTGGCGATCAGGTGGTTCTGACGGCTGGCGCCTGGAGTGGTGATTTGCTCAAGAGCCTGGGTCTGGACCTGCCGGTCGAGCCGGTCAAAGGGCAGATGATTCTTTACAAGTGCGCGGCGGACTTTCTACCAAGCATGGTGCTGGCCAAGGGGCGTTATGCGATTCCTCGGCGCGACGGGCACATTCTGATTGGCAGTACGCTGGAGCATGAGGGTTTTGACAAGACGCCGACAGAGTCTGCCCTGGCGAGCCTGAAGGCCTCGGCTGTGGAGTTGATTCCGGCGTTGGCGGATGCCGAAGTGGTGGGGCATTGGGCGGGGCTGCGGCCGGGGTCTCCGGAGGGGATTCCTTATATTGGCCGGGTGCCCGGGTTTGATGGCCTGTGGCTCAATTGCGGGCATTACCGCAATGGCCTGGTGTTGGCGCCGGCGTCGTGTCAGCTGTTTGTGGATGTGATGTTGGGGCGTGAGCCGATTATCGATCCGGCGCCGTATGCGCCTGCCGGGCGAATTTAGCCGCGGGAATTTCAGCGCCTGTCAGATCGCCTTCGCGAGCAAGCCCGCGCCCACATTTGATCCCTGCGGTTCACAAATAATATGTCCACTGGAGATCTAATGTGGGAGCGGGCTTGCTCGCGAAGGGGCCTTCAATCCAGGCCCAGTTTCTTGAGCCGATAACGCATCGACCGAAATGAAAGATTCAACCGCTGAGCCGCCGCCGTACGGTTCCAGCGGGTTTCCTCCAACGCCTGGAGGATCAGTTTGCGCTCAACGTTTTCCAGATAGTCTTCCAGGTTGTCGATCTGCGTCAGGTCCGGCACACCGCCTTGCGCGACACAGTTGCCTTCGGCCAATCGCAGGTCGCCGGCTTCGATCTGTTGGTTCTCACACAGCGTGTGAGCCCGTTCGAGCATGTTCTCCAGTTCCCGCACATTGCCCGGAAAACGATAGCTTTTCAGCGCGTCGAGGGCGTGTGGATGGAGTCTTGCGGCGGGCTGGCCACTGCCGGCTGCCAGGCGTTTGAGAACATGGATGGCCAGGGTCTCAATATCGTCGCGACGTTCGCGCAAGGACGGAACCCGCAGCTCGATCACGTTCAGCCGATAGTACAAATCCTGGCGGAAGCGCTCGGCGGCAACTTCAGCGTCGAGGTCTTTGTGGGTGGCGCAGAGGATGCGCACATCGACCACGGTTTCCTGCTGACCACCGACACTGCGCACGGCTTTTTCCTGAATCGCCCGCAGCAGTTTGACCTGCATCGCCAGTGGCAAGTCAGCCACTTCGTCGAGGAACAGCGTACCGCCATGGGCAGCCTGGAACAGGCCGGGCTTGTCCTCGATGGCCCCGCTGAAGCTGCCTTTGCGATGGCCGAAAAACTCGCTTTCCATCAATTCCGAGGGAATCGCCCCACAGTTCACCGGGATAAAGGGTCGGTTGGCCCGCGCTCCCTGCTCGTGGATCAGTCGCGCGACCAGTTCCTTGCCACTGCCAGACTCGCCGCTGATGTACACCGGGGCCTGACTGCGGGCCAGTTTGTCGATTTGTTTGCGCAGGCTGCGCATGGGCAATGAGTCACCCAGCAACTGCCGATCGACGGTGCTGCTGGCGCCGCCCGGCGCGGTCAGGCGCAGGGCGCTGCTGACCAGTTCCCGCAGGCGGGAAAGGTCTACCGGTTTGGTCAGGAAGTCGAAGGCCCCGGCCTTGAGTGCGTTGATCGCTGTATCAAGGCTGCCATAGGCAGTAATCATTGCCACCGGTACCTGTGGATGGCGTTGCTGGATGTATTGCACCAGCTCGAGGCCGGTGCCGTCCGGCAGACGCATGTCGGTCAGGCACAGGTCGAATGTCTCGCGCGTCAGCAGAGCCTGGGCTTCGCCAAGGCTGCGGGCACTGAAGGTGTCGAGTTTCATCCGTCCCAGGGTGATTTCCAGGAGTTCGCGAATGTCCGGCTCGTCGTCGACGATCAGGGCTTTTTGCCGTGGGCTTGTGTTCAACTTTGTTTCCGTCCATGAGCAAAGGTGATACGAAAGCAGCCGCCGCCTTGGCGTGGTTGGAAGTCTAGGCGGGCCTGGTTGCTTTCGCACAGCTCACGGGACAGATAAAGTCCAAGCCCCGTCCCTTGGGTGCTGGTGGTGAAAAACGGTTCGAACAGCTGTGCCTGATGGTCCGGTGCCACGCCGGATCCATCGTCCCTGACCTCGAGAATCGGCAACTGGCTGTCGCGCTCGACATACAATTGGAGCCAGACCTGCGCCTGGTCGTGGAGCTGGACGCTATGGCGCCAGCCGTTGCGCACCAGATTGTCGAGTATCTGGGTCAGCTGGTTCGGGTCCATCAGGGTGTTGAAGTCGCCCGAACCTATGTGCAGGTGAAGCTGCTGACGCTCGGTCGCGCGCTCTCGGGTTTCGGCGACGAACTGTTCCAGCCACGGCTTCAGGTCGAGCCGTTGCGCCACGGTTTGTTGGCGCCGGGACAGTTGCAGGACGTTTTCGATTACCCGATTCATTCGCTGAGAGTGGTCTTGAATAATCTGGGTCAGACGTCGATCCGCGCCATTGAGTTCCTCTGATTCCTGTAATAGCTGCGCCGCATGACTGATGGCTCCCAGTGGATTGCGGATTTCATGGGCGATGCCGGCTGTCAGGCGGCCGAGGGCGGCGAGTTTCAATTGTTGGGCCTGTTGGGCGATCTGGGCGAGGTCTTCGAGAAACACCAGAGTCTGGTAGTGGGGGCTTTGGTTCAGGGCAATAAAGCTCGGTTGCAGCTCCAGGCCACTCCCGTCGAATTTAACGCTCTGGGGGCGCAGCGTCGGATTGTTGAGCCACAGTTGCAGGCATTCGACCAGGGTGGGCGAGTAATCATCGATCAGATTGCCTTCAAGCCCGTCCCGCCCCAGCAGTGTCAACGCGCTGTGGTTGGCCAGTTGCACCCGTCGCTGGTCGTCGAGTACCAGGATGCCGGTGCGCATGCGTTGCAGGATCAGCGCATTGAGGGCTTCGAGGCCGATCACTTCGCTGGCCCGTTGCTCGGCCAGGCTTTCACTGACTTCCAGGCGCCGGGTCAGGCCTTGTACCAACAATGCTGCGGCGAAGCACAGGGCGCCCAGCGTGCCGACTTGCAGGTAGTCGTTGGGGCTGGTCGGATGGCTGAAGCTTATCAGCAGGCTCAGCCCGACGATGCCAAGCGCGCCGACAGCGGCAATCAGCAAGCCGATATGCCGCCGCAACAAGGTGTTGCTGATCGCCACCGACACGATCAGCAGATTGCCGATGGCGCTGGCCACGCCGCCGCCGGCGTAGAACAGGCCGCACAGCAGCAACACGTCGGCCAGCGCCAGACTGAACAACTGCGCCGGGCGGCGGGTGTTCTCAAGAAACACCACCAGCAGGATATTGAGTACCAGGTACAGCCAGCTGCCAATGCGCAGCAAATCGTCATTGGCGAACTTCAGCAGCTGGTTGTCCATGTTGCTGGAGATCAACAGCACCAGGATGAGGCCGACGCTTAATCGGTAAAGATGATAGAGCCGCAGCAGTCGCTGGGCCTGTTTGCTGCCGGGACTGGACGTCTCAGCGATCACTTGAGCCGGGGCCTTGCTCAAGGTGAGCCTGGCTGCAATACCATTGTTGTTGAAGGTTCAGCGCGCGGTCGCGGGGCAGGTGGACGCCGCAATGCGCGCAGCGGACCATGGGCGCCGCTTCCAGTTCGGCTGAGGACTTGGGGGCGGAGGAAGAAGCCTTGAACTTGCGCCATAACCAGACCGCAGCGGCAATCAGGGCGATCCAGAACAATAAACGAAGCATGGTGAGCTGCTTTATTAGCTAATGATCAGGCAGTTTAGCAAGGACATGACTGTAGGAGCGAGCTTGCTCGCGATGGACGTCAACGGTAACGCGTGCTATCGGGATAAACGCGTCGTCTGGACGTCTTTCGTCGGAGCGCCGCCCGGAGCAAGCTCGCTCCTGCAGAGTCTGCGAATATCAGTCGAACACGCCGAAGGTCATGTAGCTGAACCACGAGCGGTCGCTGTTGTTGGCTTCGGACTCGTGTTCCTCTTCCTCGATCACGTCGCCATCTGCATCTTTAGGCTTGAGATCGCTTGGAATCGCGTCCTTGGCTTCCTGGAACTGCTTCTGCACGTCCTGGTTGGCGCGGGTTTCGCCCGGCGGCAACGGCGGACGGGACTCGATCAGGCCCAGGGTGGCCTTGCTCAACCACGAACGGTTGTCGGCTTCGTCGACCGAAGGCTTGAACTGACCGTCGACCAGGCTTGGATGGTTCGGGTAGTTGAGCTTCAGGGTTTCGAGGCTGGTGTTGGCCAGTTCGTCCAGGTGCAGGCGCTGGTAGGCCTCGGTCATCACCGCCAGGCCGTCACCGACTGCTGGGGTTTCCTGAAAGTTTTCCACCACGTAGCGACCACGGTTCGCGGCGGCGACATAGGCCTGACGGGTCAGGTAATAGTCGGCAACGTGAATCTCGTAAGCGGCCAGCAGGTTGCGCAGGTAGATCATGCGCTGCTTGGCGTCCGGCGAGTAGCGGCTGTTCGGGAAGCGGCTGGTCAGCTGGGCGAACTCGTTGTAGGAGTCGCGAGCGGCACCCGGGTCACGCTTGGTCATGTCCAGCGGCAGGAAGCGCGACAGCAGGCCGACGTCCTGGTCGAAAGAAGTCAGACCCTTGAGGTAATAGGCGTAATCCACGTTCGGGTGCTGTGGGTGCAGACGAATGAAACGCTCGGCGGCGGACTTCGCAGCCTCAGGCTCGGTGTTCTTGTAGTTGGCGTAGATGAGCTCGAGTTGAGCCTGATCAGCGTAGCGACCGAACGGATAACGCGACTCCAGGGCCTTCAGCTTGGCTGTGGCGCTGGTGTAGTTGCTATTGTCCAGATCGTGCTGAGCCTGCTGGTATAGCTCGACCTCGCTCAGGTTTTCGTCTACGACTTCCTTCGATGAGCAAGCAGCGGTCAATGCGAGGATGGCGATCAGCAGCAGGTGTTTCACTTGCATGGCGGCTTGCGTCCCTATGACGGCCGCTGTCTTGGGCGGGGCCGTCCTGTTATGATGAACGCCCCGTTGAATAGCATCGGGGCAAAAGACGCCGTATTTAACCACAAGCGCGCAGCTGAAACCAAAAGCTGTGCCGACGCCTAGTCTGAGCATGTCCGATAAAATTGAACTTCGCGCAGAGGTGCCGTCCGAATTGGGCGGCCAACGCCTCGATCAAGTCGCCGCACAATTATTCGCTGAGCACTCGCGCTCGCGCCTTTCCGCCTGGATCAAAGACGGCCGCCTGACTGTGGATGGGGCGGTTATCCGCCCGCGAGACATCGTTCACGGTGGCGCCATTCTTGAGTTGACTGCCGAGCAGGAAGCTCAGGGCGAATGGATCGCTCAAGACATCGAGCTGGACATCGTCTATGAAGACGACGACATCCTGGTGATCAACAAGCCTGCGGGCCTGGTGGTGCATCCGGCTGCCGGTCATGCTGATGGCACCTTGCTCAACGCCTTGCTGCACCATGTGCCGGACATTATCAATGTGCCCCGCGCCGGTATCGTGCATCGCCTGGACAAGGACACCACCGGTCTGATGGTGGTGGCCAAGACCATTCAGGCGCAGACGCAGCTGGTCACACAGTTGCAGAGCCGCAGCGTCAGCCGCATCTATGAATGCATCGTGATTGGCGTGGTGACCGCCGGCGGCAAGATCAATGCGCCGATCGGTCGTCATGGCCAGCAACGCCAGCGCATGGCGGTAATGGAAGGTGGCAAGCAAGCCGTCAGCCATTACCGTGTGCTCGAGCGTTTCCGCTCTCACACTCACGTGCGGGTGAAGCTGGAAACCGGTCGTACGCACCAGATTCGTGTACACATGGCGCACATCAACTACCCGTTGGTCGGAGATCCTGCCTACGGCGGTCGTTTCCGTATTCCGCCGGCTGCCAACCCAACGATGGTTGAATCGCTGAAAAACTTCCCGCGTCAGGCGCTGCATGCGCGGTTCCTGGAGCTGGATCACCCGACCACCGGCCAGCGCATGAGCTGGGAATCGCCGTTGCCGGAAGATTTCGTCTGGTTGCTGACCCTGCTCAAGCAAGACCGCGAGGCGTTCATCGGATGAGTGACTGGCTGATTCCCGACTGGCCTGCGCCTGCCGGGGTGAAAGCCTGTGTGACCACCCGTGCGGGCGGCGTCAGTCTGGCGCCGTTCGACAGCCTCAACCTCGGCGATCACGTCGACGACAGCCCCGAAGCTGTTGCCGAAAACCGTCGTCGCCTGACCGATCATTTCTCTATCCGACCGGCCTGGCTGCAGCAGGTTCACGGCATTGCCGTGGCTCATGCTGAGCCGAGCCTGGTGGCTACTGCCGACGCCAGCTGGACGGCAACGCCCGGTATCGCCTGCGCGGCGATGACTGCCGACTGCCTGCCGGCGCTGTTTTGCGACCGTGCCGGCACTCGCGTTGCTGCGGCTCATGCCGGCTGGCGCGGGTTGGCGGCGGGGGTGCTGGAAGCCACCCTTGACAGTCTGGCTGTGTCGCCAGAAGCAGTGCTGGTCTGGCTCGGTCCTGCCATTGGCCCGCAAGCCTTTGAAGTCGGCCCGGAAGTACGGGAAGTCTTCATCCAGCAATTGCCTGAAGCGGCGAAAGCCTTCGTTCCGAGCCAGAACGCCGGCAAGTTCATGGCCGACCTCTATGAGCTGGCGCGTTTGCGTCTGGCTGCGCGTGGTGTCACCGCTGTTTATGGTGGCGGTTTCTGCACCGTGACCGATCCGCGCTTCTTTTCCTACCGTCGCAGCCCGCGCACCGGCCGGTTTGCCTCCCTTATCTGGCTCGAACGCTAGACTTCCCTGATCTGCGTCAACTGTACGACGCTTGAATCTCCCAGAATCGACCGCATCTAAGTGGTATCTGGCAGGTTTCTTCATTCAGGATGTTTATAGGTCCGGCCTGCTCAAAAGGAAGGTGACCCATGCGTATAGACCGTTTAACCAGCAAGTTGCAGTTAGCCTTGTCCGATGCCCAATCCCTGGCTGTCGGTCTCGATCATCCGGCCATTGAACCGGCACACTTGATGCAAGCCATGCTTGAACAGCAGGGTGGTTCGATCAAGCCGTTGCTGATGCAGGTGGGCTTTGACATCAACAGCCTGCGTAAAGAGCTGACCAAAGAGCTCGACCAGCTGCCGAAAATCCAGAACCCCACCGGCGACGTCAATATGTCGCAGGATCTGGCGCGCCTGCTCAACCAGGCCGATCGCCTGGCCCAGCAGAAGGGCGACCAGTTCATTTCCAGCGAGCTGGTGCTGCTCGCCGCCATGGACGAGAACAGCAAGCTTGGCAAGTTGTTGCTCGGCCAGGGTGTGAGCAAAAAAGCCCTGGAAAACGCGATCACCAACCTGCGTGGCGGTGAGGCTGTCAATGACGCCAACCACGAAGAGTCGCGCCAGGCCCTGGACAAGTACACCGTCGACCTGACCAAGCGCGCCGAAGAAGGCAAGCTCGATCCGGTGATCGGCCGTGACGACGAAATTCGCCGGACCATCCAGGTGCTGCAACGTCGTACCAAGAACAACCCGGTGCTGATCGGTGAGCCTGGCGTCGGTAAAACCGCGATCGCAGAAGGCCTGGCCCAGCGCATCATCAACGGCGAAGTGCCCGATGGCCTGAAAGGCAAGCGCCTGCTGTCCCTGGACATGGGGTCGCTGATTGCCGGTGCCAAATATCGCGGCGAGTTCGAAGAGCGCCTCAAATCCCTGCTCAACGAGCTGTCGAAGCAGGAAGGGCAGATCATCCTGTTCATCGACGAACTGCATACCATGGTCGGCGCCGGCAAGGGCGAAGGCTCGATGGATGCCGGCAACATGCTCAAGCCGGCATTGGCTCGTGGCGAGTTGCACTGCGTCGGCGCCACCACGCTCAACGAGTACCGCCAATATATAGAGAAGGATGCCGCCCTCGAACGGCGCTTCCAGAAAGTCCTGGTGGATGAGCCGAGTGAAGAAGACACCATCGCTATCCTGCGTGGCCTGAAAGAGCGTTACGAGGTTCACCATAAGGTGGCGATCACCGACGGCGCGATCATTGCCGCCGCCAAGCTCAGCCATCGCTACATCACGGATCGTCAATTGCCGGACAAGGCCATCGACCTGATCGACGAAGCCGCCAGCCGCATCCGCATGGAAATCGATTCCAAGCCGGAAGTGCTGGACCGTCTGGAGCGCCGACTGATTCAGCTGAAGGTGGAATCCCAGGCGCTGAAGAAAGAAAGCGACGACGCGGCGAAGAAACGCCTGGAAAAACTCCAGGAAGAAATCGCCCGTCTCGAACGTGAGTATTCGGACCTGGAGGAAATCTGGAATTCGGAAAAGGCCGAAGTCCAGGGTTCGGCGCAGATCCAGCAGAAAATCGAACAGTCCCGTCAGGAACTGGAAGCCGCGCGCCGTAAAGGCGACCTGAACCGCATGGCCGAGCTGCAATACGGGGTGATCCCGGACCTGGAGCGCAGCCTGCTGATGGTCGACCAGCACGGCAAGAGCGAAAACCAGTTGCTGCGCAGCAAGGTCACTGAAGAAGAGATCGCCGAAGTCGTGTCGAAGTGGACCGGCATTCCGGTATCGAAAATGCTCGAAGGCGAGCGCGACAAGCTGATGAAGATGGAAAGCCTGTTGCACCAGCGTGTGATCGGCCAGGACGAAGCGGTGATTGCCGTCTCCAACGCGGTGCGGCGTTCGCGGGCCGGGTTGTCCGACCCGAATCGCCCGAGCGGCTCGTTCATGTTCCTCGGTCCGACCGGGGTCGGTAAAACCGAGTTGTGCAAGGCGCTGGCCGAGTTCCTCTTTGATACTGAAGAGGCGATGGTGCGGATCGACATGTCCGAATTCATGGAGAAACATTCCGTGGCTCGACTGATCGGTGCGCCACCAGGCTACGTAGGCTATGAAGAAGGCGGTTACCTGACCGAGGCGGTGCGTCGCAAGCCTTACTCGGTGATCCTCCTGGACGAGGTCGAGAAAGCCCACCCGGACGTCTTCAACATCTTGCTGCAAGTGCTTGAAGATGGCCGCCTGACCGACAGCCATGGCCGCACGGTGGATTTCAAGAATACCGTGATTGTCATGACGTCCAACCTGGGGTCGGTGCAGATCCAGGAACTGGTCGGTGACCGTGAGGCGCAGCGCGCGGCGGTGATGGATGCGATTTCCACGCACTTCCGGCCGGAGTTCATCAACCGGGTCGACGAAGTGGTGATCTTCGAGCCGCTGGCGCGGGATCAGATCGCGGGTATTACCGAGATCCAGTTGGGGCGTCTGCGCGCTCGTCTGACCGAACGGGAACTGAAGCTGGAACTCAGCCCTGAGGCGATGGACAAGCTGATCGCGGTCGGGTACGACCCGGTATACGGCGCACGACCGCTCAAGCGAGCGATTCAGCGCTGGATCGAGAACCCGTTGGCGCAGCTGATTCTGTCGGGTCGATTCATGCCCGGCGACACCGCCAAGGGTGTCGTGGAAAACGACGAAATCGTCTTCGTCTGATCCGCCGTTGTAGGAGCTGGCTTGTCGGATCGCCGCACCGCAGCGATGGTCGTCAACGATAACGCGTACTTCCTGGATGAACGCGGTGTCATTGAGTCCTTCGCCGACAAGCCGGTCTCGCTCCCACATAATCCGTAACTGAACAGCTTTGCTCGCATTGCGAGGTCTTTTTTTCATTAGGTTGTTGAACTGAAAGGAAAAGGCTTGTAAAGTGCGCCCCGCAGTAAGTCGCTCCGAAGGGTTTCCGCTCCCCAAGCAGGAATCCAAAATAAGTTGCAAATCATTAACTTGAAAGCAATTTAGGGGGTTGACAGAGGTGCTGAAGATTGTAGAATAGCGCGCCTCAGACACACGAACGCAGCGATGCGAACGGGTCGAAGAGAACGCAGTAAAGCTTCAAAGTTGTAAATTGAAATGTGTAGTTCCGTGATAGCTCAGTCGGTAGAGCAAATGACTGTTAATCATTGGGTCCCAGGTTCGAGTCCTGGTCACGGAGCCAATTTCAAACCGGGGTATAGCGCAGTCCGGTAGCGCGCCTGCTTTGGGAGCAGGATGTCAGGAGTTCGAATCCCCTTACCCCGACCATTTTTGGGTCGTTAGCTCAGTTGGTAGAGCAGTTGGCTTTTAACCAATTGGTCGTAGGTTCGAATCCCACACGACCCACCATTTTTGAAACCAGTTAACGCTGGGATCAGATCTTAAGATCAGAGGCCAAAAGCGCTGATCGAAGAAGGCGACTTGTAAAGGTCGCCTTTTTTTTACCGGGGTATAGCGCAGTCCGGTAGCGCGCCTGCTTTGGGAGCAGGATGTCAGGAGTTCGAATCCCCTTACCCCGACCATATTGAAAATCCTCGTATCGAAAGATACGGGGATTTTTTTTGTCTGCAGCAAATGCAAAAAAGCCCCGCTTCTTGGGGAAAGAAGCGGGGCGGGTGCTATTCCCGGTCTCAGCTGTTGTCTTTGAGGTGCTCGAACAAGCCTTTTGGCATTTTCTTGCCATTGGCTTCGTAGTTGGCCTTCACGTTATCAAAAGCCTCCTGCTCGTCGATCTGGCCATCATGGCTGGTGTCGATCTTGTCGAAGTCGGCCTTGGGCGCCACTTTCAGGAATTCCGCGCGGGATACCTTGCCATCACCATCGGTGTCGGTCCGGGCCATCGATTCATCGCCACACTTGCCTTCGCCGCATTTGCCTTCCGGGGTTTTCACCACCTGTTCGGCCGAGGCCAGCAGATAGCCCTGGGTCAGAGGCTGTGAAGCAAACACGGAACCGGACAACATCATGCCTCCGGCCAGGACAGCGCCAAGCAGGCCAATGGAGTTTTTGCCGAGAGTAGGGGTACGGGACATTTACATTCTCCTGGGTTGCACGACACAACCGTTCGATAAGGGACGCCACGCAAGTGCGGCGGTAGCCGAAGCAGGCGGTGCCGTGCTCGGGTGTGGCCATTTAGCGGGGGTGGTGTATCGCTACTGTGTCGCGCAAGGAGGGAGTTTGTAAGCGAAGGGGCTGGATCGGGGGTAGAGATACAGTGAGACACAAATCTACAGATCATTGGAGATCAAATGTGGGAGCGGGCTTGCTCGCGAATGCGGTGGGTCAGTCAACATTTATGTCGATTGATCCACCGCATTCGCGAGCAAGCCCGCTTGTATGCTAGGACTTGAAGGGAGGAGAAGGGACAAAGCCCGATTCTGACTGTTGACGCAGTACAGATCCGTGGGAGATTTCGCCCCTCCTCCTTTCACCCAAGCGCCGATAAAGAA
>NZ_CABVII010000003.1 GCF_902497995.1 Pseudomonas fluorescens
TTCTTTATCGGCGCTTGGGTGAAAGGAGGAGGGGCGAAATCTCCCACGGATCTGTACTGCGTCAACAGTCAGAATCGGGCTTTGTCCCTTCTCCTCCCTTCAAGTCCTAGCATACAAGCGGGCTTGCCCGCGAAGGCGTCAGCACAGGCGCTGCAATTACCGGACAAATATCTGCGCGGTGGTGATCGCCATATCCCCACCCGGCAATTTGATATTGCCTATCTGCTTCATGGTCTCGGGATCGAAGATCGCCACATCGTTGAACGTCCCGGCCAGGTAGATCTTGCTCCCGGCCTTGTTGAATGAAATGCAGTAGTAGGAGTGATCCAGGGTCGCCGCCTGGAGCATTTTCTTCTGCTTGATGTCGTACTTGGCCAGACGGTTGAGCACGCCGAACATCAGGTTCGGATCCTTCGGTGAGCGCATGCCGCTGAAATAGATTTCCGTCAGCGGGCCGAAGTCGGTGGTTTCGGTCTTGCCGGTTTTCAGGTCGATGCTGAACAGACCGTAGAGGTACTCGGCGGTGGCCGGGTCCTGCTTCTTGTCCTTGAATTTCGCCGCGGTGTAGAGCAGCGAGAAGTCATGGCGAAAGGTCTGCTGGTTCCACACGTAAAGCACATCCGGTGCGCTGTAGTTCGGGCGTTTCCAGTGACGGCTGGGGATCAGCACGTCGAACTTGCCGGTGTTCACATCGACCTTGTAGACATCCGCCCCCGCCACATACAGCGTGCCGTCGTCGCCGCTCTGCATGATGGTCAGCTGCCGTGGTGCCGGGAAACTGCGCAGCGGCCTGGCGTCCAGGCCGGCGTCGGTGGCATAGACATCCAGTCGAGGCTGCTGCACTTCATAACGGTCATTAAGCATCAATGTCGGGTTGGCGATGGTGAACAACTCCTTGCCGTCGTGACTGACGGTGAAGGCGAACATGGACCTCGCTTTTTCCCCCGGCTTCTGGGTGATGCTGGCGTGGAACACCTGCTTGCAGCTGTCCAGCTCGACGCCGTAGACATCGGCGTAGTGGTTGTTCAGCACGTAGGCGGTCTTGCGGTCCGGCGACAACTGCACGCTGCCGGGGCCGAAGGCGTCGGGCATCTTGCAGGTCTTGAACAGTGTGTCCGTGGCCAGGTCGATGACGTGCAGGTTGTTCGGGTAATTGGTGGTCACCATGTACTCGTGACCGGTTTCGAGCGCAGTGATTTCATCGGCCAGAACATTGAGCGAACAGGCGCTCAGGACGGCGAAAGCGGCCAGGCCGCAGGCGTTGATGCTAGGCATGCTGGAATCCTTCTTCTCGGTCCGGTCACTTGTCTTTAGGAAAGACAGTGCCGAGGTTGCGCCAATTGTCGTTGGACGCCTGGGCATCCTTGTTCCAGTCCGGGTAGGTGCTCATCATGTCGGGCACCTGGGCCGGCCACCAGCAAGGGTCGGAGCAACCATAAAGGTCGGCTTCCATCGGCTGGCACAGCGACGACACCCCGCCGAACGCATCGATCTCCCAACCCGGGTCGGTGGTCGAGGCGCAGCCCGCGACGGAACTCATCGCCACCACTTCTTCGATGCGGTTTTCGGCCGCGGCCTCATCGAGTTTCAGCGCTTTGTTATTGATTGCCTTGAGATGTTTCATATCAGTGAGCCTTGCGCGGAGTGATGTAGCTGCTGATAAACGCAGGGTTGTGGGCCATGATCCGGGTGTAGACCTCGATGCCGAAGTCGACCCAGTCACGCATCAGTTCGCAGTAGTGATAGGTCGGGTGGGTCGGGTCGCCGTACCGGGCGTAGCTCTCGTGGTAGCAGCCGCCGGAGCACAGGTTGCGGATCTGGCAGTCCTCGCAGCCGGTGTTGGTGCGGTCCAGGCGCTGGGACAGGAAGTCGTTCAACTCGACCTGTTTCACCCCGCTGTGCACGTTACCGAAGGTCGGCAACGATGAACCGGTAAAGCGGTGGCACAGGTTCAGTTCGCCCTTGTGATCCACCGCCAGCATCTTCAGGCCCGCGCCGCAGGGCAAAGCTTTCTTGTGGCCTTCGTGGATGTCGGTGATCAACTGGTGCAGGTTGGAGAACCCGATGTTGCGGTGCTCCAGCGCCGCTTCCAGGTAACGACGGCCGAGTTTCTTCATGTTGGCGAAGACCTCGATCAACTCGTCACTGGAGAGGTTGAAGGTGCTGATGTCACCGGAGGTCACCGGGGCAAACCCGACCTCGGCAAACCCCAGTTCGTTGAACAGGTGATCCCAGATGGTTTCGACGTCGGTGACGCCGGTGGTCAAGGTCACCCGCGCACCGACCGGACGGCTGTTGTAGCGCGACAGCAGCATCTCGGCTTTACGCCGCACCACGTCGTAAGTGCCCTGCCCGCCCACGGTGATGCGGTTGCGGTCGTGCACGGTTTTTGGCCCGTCGATGCTCACCGAGAGCCCGAACCGGTGGGCATTCAGATAGTCCACGGTCTCTTCGGTAAGCAGCGTCGCGTTGGTGGTCATGACGAACTCGACGAACTTGCCGGCTTCGCGGAATCGCTTCTCGCAATAGTTGACCATGTACTCGATCAGCTTGCGATTGCTCAGCGGCTCGCCGCCAAAAAACACCACCGTAAAGCGCTCTTCATCCGGGGATTCGCGCAGCAGCATTTCTATCGAGGCAACTGCCGTTTCGACGTCCATCTTCTTGCCGGCCGACGGCTTGTCCAGGTCTTCCTTGTAGCAGTAGGTGCAGCTCAGGTTGCAGCCGGTGTTGACGTTGAGCACCACGGTATTGATCGCCGTGCGCTCGACCCGTTTGGTGCCGATGTCCGGGGTCAGTGGCGAGCCGTCGCTGACCAGCTCCAGGGACATCAGCTCGCGCAGGGTTTCAGTGATTTCTTCACCGTTGAAGCGCGCGGCCAGGCGCTGGATCAGGTCGTCCGACGAACAACCGGGACCGCGCAAGGTGTCGATGATGGTGCCCGTCAGCTCATCGCTGGCGAACAGCGAACTGCTGGGGATGTGAAACAGCATGCGGTCGGCATCGACGTGCACTTCGTGCAGGTTCCGCTCGACCAGATTCAAGATAGCGCCCATTGCAACCTCCTGTGCAAACCCCGTTTTACGGGGCCTGCGGTCATTCCGAAAAGTGTTTGAAACGGTGAACAGCCAGCCAGCTCACGTTCTCGACCTCATGGAATGGGTGGATTGTTCCAGCGTTGCACGGTGACGATCATGTGGCCCTCGCCGGTCAGGGATTTCCCTGCGTCGTCGACGGCGGCGATCACCTTGAGGTTGCCGGCGTTGTTGGTGGACATTTTGCGTTGCGGGTTCGGCCCCGCGTCCCCTGGGGTGAACACGCCGCTGTCGGCCTGCATGGTGCCGGCGAACTTGACGTCTTCGTCTTCCCTGGCGCGATCGTCAAAGGCTTCGACCGACCACTGCGCCGGGAATACGCCGATGCGATACGGCTCGCCGTCGGCGCCCTTGCCCCAGGCTTCGGCATCGAACCGACCCTGGACTTTCGGCGTCGAACCACCGCCCTCACCGATCCGTGCCACGGAAAATTCCGGCACGACTTTGACCGAAGCGATTTTGCTGTAGACCGACAACGTCGGGCCTTTCAGCGTGCCGACGGTGACGTTGCGCAGACCCGGCTGGGCATTGGCAGCGGCCTTGAGCTTGACCTTGATCCGTTCCGGGGTCTGCTCGACGACTTCGACCACTTCCACCCCTTTGCCGAAGTTCGGCTTACCGGTCAGACCGCTGCCGATCAGGGTGACTGCCGTTTCGGCGCCAGCCTTAAGATAATCCGGCTGCACCGCCAGCAAACGACTGGAACCCTGTTTGGCGGCGATGAAGTCCAGACCGCGTTCGTCATGCTCGGCCTCGAACATCCGGCCTTGCAGGGCATTGCCCTGGGCGGCGAACACCTGGCGCATGGTCACGCCGTCGATGCTCACGTTGCCGCGCCATTCGTAACCGGTATAGAGAATCGCGCTGCCGTCGCCGTTGAACGGGCTGCCGTCGGTGTATTGGCCTTTGACGCTGACCTTGAAGGTGTCACCGCCATCGGCACTGACGCTCATTACGCCAGCCAGTTCACCTTTACCCGGCAAGTGACCACTGAAGCTCCAGTCACCCACCAGGGCGTCGGATTTGGGTGCGGTGCTCAGCCATTTTTTCCAGGCCGGGTTGTCCAGCGGATAACGCTTGGCCAATAGCGGCACCATCTCTTTGCGGGCCAGGTCGAACCAGTCGCGATCCCGGGCCAGGGCCTGGTATTCCAGGGACGGCCATTGGCCGAGGTGGAAGTTCACCAGACGCTCCCATTCCTGGGCCGGACGCCGTTGCAGGGCCACCCGTGCACCGGAGTGGCAGCGGCCACACATCTGGCTGGTCTGGTCGTCGAATTTTTCAACGGTATTGAGCCGGCGCTCCAGGGCATAACGCACGCCATCGGTTTCGCTCGGGGCCAGACCCTGGGTGTCGGCCAGGTATTTGACCAGGGTACGGCGGTCGTCATCGCTGATCTGCAACCCATGCATGACCTGCATGCGGGCGATGCTCATCAGCCAGCCTTCCGGGGTCTTGCGCTGGTGACTGATGCGGCTCAGGGCGTTGTCCGCTTCGGGGGTATGGCAGCCCTGACAGGTTTCCTTGAGGATGGTCTGGGCATCGCGAGCTGCCAGGCTGTAAGGCGAATGCAGCGCCACACAGGCCGCCACGGCCAGCAGGCTGGCACTCAGGCCTGATCGGAGTTTTCTCTTCATCAACGTCGAACCTCGCACGGTGCTTTCTTATTTTTGTGGCTTATCGTTTTTATGGTTTCTGCCATCGGCGGCGAACCGCTGGCCCAGGCAGGAGAAACGTCTGCGATGAGCAATACACGGAGCGTGCCAGCTTGCCGATACCCTTTTCTATCAAGCAGTTACGTGAAGACAAGACCTGCTAGTCGCGTCTGGACGAGATCGACTGCGTCTAATATCGCGACAGTTGTTGCACTCTGAGACAGCATGGATACCGCGGCCGGAACAGTTCATCGCCCGACGATTGACGACAATCCCCCGCTAGCGCGAAATGGGTATTCACCGATGGCCGACAGGGGATAAAAAATGGCAAGCATCACTGTCCTGGCGGGGGACTTTCTGCAGGGTGATGGTGAGTACAGAGACGGCGTTTTCACTCTGAGGACGTCGCTTCACCCGTGGCCCGGCATTAACCTGCCGCTCTCTTCATTCAAGCGCATGGAAGTGGCCAATGAGGGTTCGATCAACAACATCAAGGATGCCATCGGCTTCGGCGTCGCTGGCGCCATGCTGCTCGGTCCCATCGGGGCCATTGCCGGTTTCATGTTGGCCGGCAAGGAAACCGAAGTGACTTTTCTGGCGACGCTCAAGGATGACAGGAAGCTGCTCGCTGCCGTGGATGGCAACACATACGACGAGATTTACCGGAAGTTTTCCACCTGATCGATCAACGCAGGCCGCAACCTATTCCGATGGTGCGGCCTGACGCCGATTCAGATGCTATACGTGGGCTGAGTGCTTTTGTGAGCCTCGATTTCTTGCCGCATGTCCGCCAACAGCGAGGCGATGGCATGGGGACTGTCCAGTGTCCACAGGGGAACATGGGTCGCCACCAGATCTACTTTGCCAGTCACGCAGTCGCAGACCCGAATGGTCAGGGTCTGGTCTGCCTCCATGACGCACGTGCACACGGCGGGCAGCATTTGGTGTTCGATGATGTTTTGAATTTCCAGTATTGAAAGGAACATTACTACCTCCCTCGCGCCAGATGTATTGCCGGATGAACGGTCCGCCATTTCACCCACCGAGCCAGAAAATTCTATTCCTCAATACCGGGAGCCTCAAGGTCGCAACCCGGTTGCTCGTCGTCTCATATTGTCGCAATTTGCAACAGTCCCGCAGCCCCTCCATTCCCTTGAGTGCCCCTGAACCCCGCAGGCAAAGGGCGGCCCTGCATTTGCGGGCACTTGGCACAGCCATTGCGAAAGCCCGGTTCTCATGAACAACAAGAGGCCTCGCCATGTCCCTCCCCTATCTGCTTCCCGCCACCTCGGCATTCATCCAGCGCGCCCCGCGCATGCTTATCGGCGGTGACTGGGTCGAGGCCGCCGACGGCCAGACCATGCCCCTGCACAACCCGGCCACCGGCGAAGTGCTGTGCGTGGTGCCACGGGCCACACCGGAGGATGTCGACCGTGCCGTACTGGCCGCGCGCCAGGCTTTCGATGATTCGGCCTGGACCCGCACCCGGCCGCGGGAGCGGCAGAACCTGCTGTGGAAACTCGCCGACCTCATGGAGCGCGACGCCGAACTGCTGGCGCAACTGGAATGCCTGAACAACGGCAAAAGCGCCGCGGTTGCCCAGGTCATGGACGTGCAGCTGTCCATCGACTTCCTGCGCTATATGGCGGGCTGGGCGACCAAGATCGAAGGCTCCAGCGTCGAAGTGTCGATGCCGTTGATGCCCAACGATCAATTCCACAGTTTCATCCGTCGCGAAGCAGTGGGCGTGGTCGGGGCCATCGTCGCCTGGAACTTTCCGCTGCTGTTGGCCTGCTGGAAACTCGGCCCGGCCCTCGCCACCGGCTGCACCGTGGTGCTCAAGCCCGCCGACGAAACCCCTCTGAGCGCATTGAAACTCGCCGAACTGGTGCTGGAAGCCGGGTACCCCGCCGGCGTGTTCAACGTGGTGACCGGCACGGGCATCACTGCGGGCTCGGCGCTGACCCACAATCCGCTGGTGGACAAGCTGACCTTCACCGGTTCCACCGCCGTGGGCAAGCAGATCGGCAAGATCGCCATGGACTCCATGACTCGGGTCACCCTGGAACTGGGCGGCAAATCCCCCACCATCGTCATGGCCGATGCCGACCTCAAGACCGCCGCCGCGGGTGCCGCCAGCGCGATTTTCTTCAATCAGGGCCAGGTCTGCTGTGCCGGGTCGAGGCTGTATGTGCAGCGCAAGCACTTCGACAATGTGGTGGCGGACATCGCCGACATTGCCAACGCCATGAAGCTCGGCAACGGCCTGGACCCGAGTGTCGAGATGGGGCCGCTGATCTCGGCGCGCCAGCAGGAGCGGGTGTACCGCTACATCGAAATGGGCCGGGAAAGTGGCGCGACCATCGCTTGCGGCGGTGAGCAGTTCGGGCCGGGGTTCTTCGTCAAGCCGACGGTTATTGTCGATGTCGATCAGCAGCACTCGCTGGTGCAGGAAGAAATCTTCGGTCCGGTGCTGGTGGCGATACCCTTCGATGACGAAGCCGATGCGTTGCGCATGGCCAATGACAGTCCCTATGGGTTGGGAGCGAGTGTCTGGTCCAATGATCTGGCGGCGGTGCACCGGATGATTCCGCGGATCAAGTCGGGCTCGGTGTGGGTTAATTGCCACAGCGCCCTGGACCCGGCGCTGCCGTTCGGCGGGTACAAGATGTCGGGGGTTGGGCGGGAAATGGGGTATGCGGCGATCGAGCATTACACCGAGTTGAAGTCGGTGTTGATCAAGCTGTGACCCGCTCTTTGTAGGAGCGAGGCTTGCCCGCGAACCAGGCGCTGCGGTCGTTCAGGCACAGCGCGTCATCGTTCTTCGCGGGCAAGCCTCGCTCCTACAGCTAACGCGTTCATTCAGGATGAACGCGTTATCGTTGACGTCCATCGCGAGCAAGCTTGCTCCTACAGGGGGGCGCGTTTGTTCAGGATGAACGTGTGATCGTGGTGGATCAGAACGGCAGTTTCATGCCCGGCGGCAGTTGCATGCCTGCGGTCATGCCGGACATTTTGTCCTGGCTGTTGGCTTCGATCTTGCGCACGGCATCGTTGACGGCGGCGGCGAATACCGCCTCCAGCATCTCCTTGTCGTCTTCGCTCAGGCCTTCGACCAGGCTTGGGTCGATGGTCACGCGCTTGACGTCGTGACGACCGGTCATGACCACGGTGACCATGTCGCCGCCGGCTTTACCGGTCACTTCGGCGTTGGCCAGCTCTTCCTGCATCTTGGCCATTTTTTCCTGCATCTGCTGCGCCTGCTTCATCAGGCCGGCCATGCCACCCTTCATCATGGTAATCACCTCAAGGTACTTGGATAAAAACAGCATCCGGCCATTGGGGCCAAATGCCTTCAGTTATTAGCCCTGACTGACCAGGGCTTCGACAGGTTCAATAGTATCGTTACGGACCACAGCACCGAACTGCTGCATCATTTGCTGGATGAACGGATCACCGTGGATCGATTCCTCGGCCTCGCGCTGACGATTGACCCGTCGGCGGGACGCGGCCTGGGCCGGCGTTTCCTGCTCCGGCTTGATCAGCTCCATGCTCAGGGTCAGCGTACGCCCGTGATGCTGGTTCAACGCTTCGTTGAGACGTCGTTGCTGGGTCGCGTTGAACAAGGCGCTATGGGCCGGGTCCAGGTGCAATAGCCAGTGATCGCCCTCTACGGCGATCAAGGTACAGTTGGCGGCGATGCTCCCGGTCATGCCGGAGATCGGCAGTTTCGGGAACAGTTCCAGCCATTGCAGGGCCAAACCGGTAGCCGGCATGGCGGCCGGCTCTGGTTCGGGCTCCGGAGCCGGTTCGGCGGCATGCTCACTGGCCAGGTCGTCCAGGTAGCTGTAGGACGAATCCATGTCCGGCTCGATGTAGTCCTCGTCCAGCGGCGGCTCGTCGTCCAGGTCCATGCCCGGCGTTGCCGCATCGACTTCGCTCACGGAGGGTTCCGGGATCGGCGCTGCGGCCCACTCCGGGGCGTCCGGCACGACGCTGTCGGGCGTCGGCAATGGCATCGGCGGCAATTCGGGTTGTTCAGCGGCGGTTTCCAGAACCGGTTCGACTGCGGGCTGCTGGACGACTTCGGGGTCTACCGGGTCGTTCCACGGCAGGTCGACGACGGCCTCGACTGCTACCGCCTCGATCACCGGCTCGGGCACGATGACCGGTGCGACTGCTTCCGGCACAGGCACTGGTGGCACTGGAGCTGGAGCTGGAGCTGGAGCAATCACTGGCGCAACCGGTGCAGAGACGACCGGTGCAACTACCGGCGCAGCCACTCGCGCGGCAGCCACTGAATGGGCGGAATCAACTGTGGCCTGGCTGATCCCCACTGTCTTTAGCGAATGCCTCGGAGCGTCCGCGGTGTCTGCCGGCCGGAAGGCGAGCATGCGCAGCAGGACCATTTCGAAACCACCCCGGGGATCCGGCGCCAACGGCAAGTCGCGGCGTCCGATCAAGCCCATCTGATAATAGAACTGCACATCTTCGGCCGGCAGGGCCTGGGCCAGGGCCAACACCCGATCACGGTCGCCGTGACCGTTGTCGACGCCTTCAGGCAAGGCCTGGGCGATGGCGACACGGTGCAGCACGTTGAGAATTTCCGAGAGTACGCCGTTCCAGTCCGGGCCTTGTTCGGCCAGGTGACGCACGGCTTCGAGCAACGCCTTGGCGTCGCCCTCGATCAGCGCATGCAAAACGTCGTAGACCTGCCCGTGATCGAGCGTGCCAAGCATGGCCCGCACATCGGCGGCCATGACCTTGCCTTCACCGAACGCGATCGCCTGGTCGGTCAGGCTCATGGCATCGCGCATCGAACCATCGGCGGCGCGGCCCAGCAGCCACAGCGCATCGTCTTCGAACGGCACGTTCTCGACACTCAGCACGTGGGTCAAATGCTCGACCACGCGCTCCGGTGTCATGTTTTTCAGGGAGAACTGCAGGCACCGCGACAAAATCGTTGCAGGAAGTTTCTGCGGGTCGGTGGTGGCCAGGATGAACTTGACGTAGGGCGGCGGCTCTTCGAGGGTTTTCAACAGCGCATTGAAGGAATGGCTGGAAAGCATGTGCACTTCGTCGATCAGGTAGACCTTGAAGCGCCCGCGACTCGGGGCGTACTGCACGTTGTCGAGCAGCTCGCGGGTATCTTCGACCTTGGTCCGGCTCGCGGCGTCGATCTCGATCAGGTCGACGAAACGGCCTTCATCGATCTCGCGGCACACCGAGCACTCGCCGCAAGGCGTCGAAGTGATACCTGTTTCACAGTTCAGGCATTTGGCGATGATCCGCGCGATGGTGGTCTTGCCCACGCCACGGGTACCGGTGAACAGATAGGCATGGTGCAGCCGCTGGCTGTCCAAGGCATTGATCAGAGCCTTGAGCACATGGGTCTGGCCGACCATTTCGCCAAACGAGCGCGGACGCCATTTACGTGCAAGAACCTGATAACTCATCGAAAACCGTCGCAACCAAGGAACAGAAGCGGCTAATGCTAGCGGAGCAAGGCCGAAATTGCATCCGGTGCGCTCGTCTAATCTGGCCAAGATTCGCGGTTGCTACGTGCGTAACGACCCCAAAGCACCTGTGCAACGCATTCTGCGCGCCTTGCTGCGAATGAAAATGACCGGGGAGATCGATGACATTATCCGGCTCCATGTCGGTGGAGAGCCCGGCAAACCGTCATCTGTGGGAGATTCTATGGTTGAGGGGACCCCCCTCAACTGACTTTTGGCTGATATTCGCTTTGCCCTTTCAGCAAGGCGAATACCACCCGAGCAAGCTTGCGAGCCAGCATCACCAGCGCCTGACGCACTCGCTCGACGGTCTGGTGCGTGACCTTGACTTCCCGATCCCGGTACACGTCGAACACATGAAAACGAACTCGGCGAAAAAACCGGTTTTGACCCCAAGACCATCAGTCGCTTCGAAACCGGCACCAATACCCCCAGCGTGGAGACCCTGTTCCTGCTTGCCGAGGTGCTGGGGGTGACACTGAAAGCCTTTTTCGCCGATCCGGGCGATGAAGATGAACAGCGGGCATACCTGTTCGGCGTCATTCATAAAGCCACCCCGAAGGATCTGGGAAAACTGATTGCAGCGGTTGACCAGGTCTTGTCCAAGCCTTAGTGCAGTAATAAAAAAGGAGGCTGACTTGTCTGCTTGATAAAGTCCGTCTCCTTTTTATGTGCCACGCCTGCGCCAGAACCTCAAAGTTCCATGGAGTGTGGATTCCAGGCCATCTATCAAGTTACATAACTGAAACACATGTAACAAAACTGGACATTTATCGGCAACTAATTGGGGATTATTATTCGACGAACTGCACTTTCCTAAACATGACAATGAACTAGTCTCAAGGTGATCTCTTCATCACCTACGGAGCTGAACATCGAAATGAAACCATACCAACTTGTTATACTTCTGCTAGTGCTCGGTGTTTCTTGGTCCGCCCTGGTAACAGGTGTGATAGTGCTAGCCACGTCAAAGCCTTTACCTCTATCCGCCAACGTTAGCGAAGAGCCTCATTGAAAGACGGAACAATGAATCTCCACTCCAAACGGTAGCCAGCATGAAACCGAATCAACTGGTTGTGTTCCTGCTCATCCTGACCACAACGTGGTTTACTCTAGTCTGTGGTGCAGCATTGTTGCTTTCACTTGAAGACATAACGCCTGTGGTGAGTGAGTTGAATGTGCAGAAGCGCGTTATGAAACCAGGGCCTGGTCAAATGAACGTAAAACAACAGGGATACATCCTATGAACATACCCAAATTCATTTTTCTGTTGATTGTGATTGTCATGACCTGGCTACTGATAGTGATGGGTATTGCAAAGTGGTATGGATGGGACAAAGAACTTCCATCGACCAGTAACAAGGAAGTATTCAAGGACCACTGATGCCTTTATAGGATAATCCTCTTTCGCCCTTCACTTGTGGAACGCCGCTCCCTTCGCCCATGCCCCTATTCACGCTAGAGCGTCATACATGATTATTGACACTGGAACAGCTCCAGGAAGGTGACACCCATGACCTTGCGGCCCTGCACATAACCAATACAATATAAACACACATCAGCGGACATTCTTTCGCAGCGACCCGATTGGCTCACCTGAGACGCTGCTTGATTTGCAGACGTATGCCTCTCGGTGTGCCTGAATCGCCAGAGCTACTTCCGGCAGGTATAGCTCGTTGGGGTGATCCTCCAGATAACTGACGACGACTCCCACGCTCTGTTCATTGTTAACTGCCCGTGGAATGCAGACGCGATATTCTTTCGGTAGCAGGTCTGCGTACGCCACTAGCGTTTGGCGGACTCCTTGGACCAACCCGATGCATAGACCGCTCTCAAGGGCGTTGTAGTCAGTTGGGCTGTTCTGCTTGACCATTTTGCAGGCCATGAGCAAATTGTGCCCGTCTGCGAGGGCTTGCCCACACTCCAGTGACACCAGGACCGCCAGCGCTACCGGTGCCACCCATCCGATCCGAGTCATCAAAGTATAATCCCCCCATGATTCAAGGAAGGTTAGCCTTTGAGGAGGCTGGTGGTAGTCGCGCTGCAGAATTGTTCAGAATCAGGGCAAGGGTCGTCCTGTCCGTTTCCCGCACGCTCTCAAGCTGGAATGCAAAGCGCAGTGCAGTGCACCACTCAGGTGTCCCTGAACGCTGTCACACTTCGAGATTTTTGACTGAAAAATCCTTGTAGAGTCAAGGATTTAGAGATAGGTGGTAACCCCACCAGCCACACCCCGGCACACAATGTCACCGCTGCGGCTGCTCCCTTCCAGGCCTGACCGGGTTCACGGTTGATCGTTGCGGGGGGACCGATGGGGTCACCATAACGACGCTCACCTGACGGCGAGCCGCGCCATTGTACCTATCTGAGAAGAAGTTACAACCGTTCGGATGGATTAAAAAAAATGAGCCCGTTCAAGGACATGCCAACACCTCATCCGCCCTGCCACCCTCCTGCTGGATCACCAGGTGGATGAAGTGCAGCTTGGCGATCACCGCCGGTGGCAGGACGAAGGGATAGAAATCCGGCTGGCCCATGCTGCGCGACAGTTCGTTGAGCATGCCGGCCAGTTCGATCCATGCGTTGACGAATGACAGGAACGCCGCCCCTCCGGGATGCTGCGGGTCGTAGAGGGTGCTGGAGGGGAATGGCTGGTAGTCGAAGTCCAGTTCCCGGGCGCTCATGCCGAATCCCAATGCGGTGTCCACTGCGTCCATCATGTGCAGGTAGTGAGCCCAGGTTTCGGCCCAGTCCTCCCACGGATGCATGGTCGCGTAGGCACTGACGCACTGTTGTTGCCAGTCGAGCGGCGCGCCTTGTTGATAGTGGCGCTCGAGGGCATCGGCGTAGCCGGCGCGATCGTCGCCGAACAAATCGCGGAACGGTTCCAGCCAGTGGCTGTTGGCGATCAGGCGGTCCCAATAGTAATGCCCCACTTCGTGACGAAAGTGCCCGAGCAGCGTGCGATACGGTTCGTGCATCTGCACCCGGACCTGCTCGCGATGGGCGTCGTCGGCTTCCTTGATATCGAGGGTGATCAGGCCATTGGCGTGACCGGTGGTCGGTGACTGGCCTTCGAGGTCGACGCCGATGAAGTCAAAGGCCAGGCCTCTCTCTTCATCCAGGGTCTTTGGCATCACCCGTAAACCCAGACTGATCAGCTGCGCGACCAGACGCCGCTTGGCGGTTTCGACCTTGCGCCAGCGTTCATGGTTTTCAGGAATCGACAGGTCGGGAATGGTGTGGTTCAGGCTACAGGCGATGCACAGCGCATCATGATCGTTGGCCGGGAGCAGCCAGTTGCAGGCGGCCGGGGCGTCGAGATTGGCGCAGCGGCGGAACACGCCCGCCTCGGGATCGGCGTCGAGCAGCCAGGTGTCCGCCTGCAAGCCGGGCTGCAGCGAGGACAGGCGGCTTTGCTCGGGTTGATAACCCAGCGCAGCCGAACAGGCCAGGCACTGGCTGTTGCGAAAGAACAGCGACTGCCCGCAGCGGCACTGCCAGACTTTGCTGTTGCGCAAGCTCTCGGCCATGAAAGGCGCGGCGATGCGTGAGCTGAGCTGCTCGAAGAAGCGGTACATGGCGATCTCTCCCTGGGACTGGCCAAGACTAGATCATTCTCAGACCGGGATCGTTCCCGCTTTTTGCGCAACGGCAACTATTGCCTTCGCGAGCAAGTCGAATCGTCGCACCGCCGCTCCGACTTGCTCGCGAAGGGCATCACACCGAAATATCGTGCTTGCCCAGGAACACGACAAACGCTTCTTCATCCAGCACTTTCAACCCCAGTTCATTGGCCTTGGCCAACTTGGAACCGGCACCCGGCCCGGCGACCACGCAGTGGGTCTTGGCCGACACCGAGCCAGCCACTTTGGCACCGAGGCTTTCAAGTTTGTCTTTGGCGATATCACGGCTCATCAGCTCCAGCGAACCGGTCAACACCCAGGTCTGCCCAGCCAGCGGCAAGCCTTCGACGACTTTCTTCTCGCTCTGCCAGTGCATGCCGAAATCGCGCAGCTGCTTTTCAGCGGCCTCAGCGAGCTGACGATTCTGCGCCAGCGCGAAAAACTCCCGAACCGAATTCGCCTGCTTCTCCGGCAACGCCTGACGCATGTCCAGCCAGTCGGCATTCATCACCGCTTCCAGCGATCCAAACTTGTCAGCCAGCTTCTGCGCCCCGCCCGGTCCTACCGACGGTATGTGCAGCTTGTCGAGGAAACCGCCGAGGGTGGTGCTGGCGGAAAATTCGGCGCCCAGCTCGCCCTGATCCTGAATCTGCAGGCCGTGCTTGAGCAGTTCCTTGATCACCTGCTGGTTGTGCGCATCTTCGAAGAAGCTGTGGATCTCGTGAGCCACTTCCAGTCCGACATCCGGCAAGTACGTGAGCACTTGCGGCAATGCCTGCCGGACTCGCTCCAGCGAGCCGAGAGAGCGTGCCAGCACCTTGGCTGTCTCTTCACCGACGTCGGGAATCCCGAGGGCGTAGATGAAGCGTGCCAGGCCTGGCTGCTTGCTGTCCTCGATCGCACTGAGCAATTTGTTGCTCGACAGTTCGGCAAAACCTTCCAGATCGACGATGTCGTCGAACTTCAGGGCATACAGATCTGCCGGCGAACTCACCAGGCCTTCATCCACCAGCTGCTCGACGCTCTTGTCGCCCAGGCCTTCGATGTCCATGGCGCGACGGGAGACGAAGTGAATGATCGCCTGCTTGAGTTGCGCACCGCAGGCCAGCCGACCCACGCAGCGATACACCGCGCCTTCGCTGACGGTCTCGCGCCCCTTGCTGCGCTTGACCAGTTGCGTGCGCTCGACATGGGAACCGCACACCGGGCACTGCTCGGGGATCTGCACCGGCCGGGCATCGTCCGGGCGGCGCTCGGTGACCACTTGCACCACCTGCGGAATCACGTCGCCGGCGCGACGGATGATCACCGTGTCGCCGATCATCAAGCCCAGGCGCGCGACCTCGTCCATGTTGTGCAAGGTCGCATTGGCCACGGTGACGCCGGCCACCTTGACCGGTTTCAAGCGCGCCACTGGCGTCACGGCACCGGTACGGCCCACCTGGAATTCCACATCGAGCAACTCGGTGAGTTCTTCCATGGCCGGGAATTTGTGCGCGATGGCCCAGCGCGGTTCCCGCGCACGGAAACCCAGTTCACGCTGGGAGGCAATGCTGTTGACCTTGAACACCACGCCGTCGATTTCATAGGGCAGCGCATTCCGGCGCTCACCGATGTCACGGTAGTAATTCAGGCATTCATCGATGCCGTACGCCAGTCGCAGCTCATGGCTGATCGGCAGGCCCCAGGCTTTGAGTTGCTTGAGATTGCCAATGTGCGTGTCGGCAATATCCGCTGAAATCTGGCCGATGCCGTAGCAACAGAATTCAAGCGGACGGTTGGCGGTGATCTTCGAATCCAGCTGGCGCAAACTGCCCGCCGCCGCGTTACGCGGATTGGCAAAGGTCTTGGCGCCGACTTCCAGTTGCGTGGCATTGAGCCGCTCGAAACCGGCCTTGGACATGAACACTTCGCCGCGCACTTCCAGGGTCGCCGGCCAGCCGCTGCCATGCAGCTTGAGCGGGATATTGCGCACGGTGCGCACGTTGACGCTGATGTCTTCACCGGTGGTGCCATCGCCGCGGGTCGCGCCGCGCACCAGTACGCCATCCTGATACAACAGACTGACCGCCAGGCCATCGAGCTTGGGTTCACAGCTGTATTCCACCGCGGCGGCGGCACCGAACAAATCGCCAGTCGGCAGATCCAGACCCTCGTTCACCCGGCGATCGAACTCGCGCATGTCGGTTTCTTCGAAGGCGTTGCCGAGACTGAGCATCGGCACTTCGTGGCGCACTTGAGTAAATGCCGACAGCGCTGCGCTGCCGACACGCTGGGTCGGCGAGTCGCTGGTGATCAATTCGGGATTGGCCGCTTCGAGGGCCTTGAGCTCGTTGAACAACCGATCGTATTCGGCGTCCGGAATGCTCGGCTCGTCCAGCACGTGGTAGCGATAGTTGTGCTGATCCAGCTCGGCGCGCAGCTCTGGAATGCGTTTTTTGGCGGCGGTCATGGGGTGTTCTCTCATAATGCAAAAGAGCAGCCGAGGCTGCTCAATCTGTTGAAGCGGCGTAGATTCATTGTAGGAGCCAGGCTTGCCGGCGAAGGCGTACGTGAGATCGCCTTCGCCGGCAAGTCGAATCGTCGCACCGCTGGCTCCTACAGATCAGCGCTTCTGGGTCAGGGCGCGGCGTTCGAATTCGACGATGCGCTGACGGTAGTGTTCGATGGTCTGGGCAGTCAAAACGCTGCGCTGGTCGTCTTTCAGTTCGCCGTTCAGTTCCTGGGACAGTTTGCGCGCCGCCGCCACCATCACGTCGAAGGCTTGCTTGGGATGACGCGGGCCCGGCAGGCCGAGGAAGAAGCTCACCGCCGGCGTGCTGAAGTGGTCGATGTCATCCAGGTCGAAAACCCCCGGCTTGACCGCATTGGCCATCGAGAACAGGACTTCGCCGTTACCGGCCATGCTTTCGTGGCGGTGGAAAATGTCCATCTCGCCAAAGCGCAGACCGCTTTCCAGAATATTCTGCAACAGTGCCGGGCCCTTGAAGCCGGCAGCGTCACGGCAGATCACACTGATCACCAGCACTTCTTCGGCTTGCGGTTGTTCCCTGTCGCTGGCCGAGCCTGAAGTCCTGGTGTCATCAGGGAAATCGTCGTCACGGCTGCTGAAGCCCGGGCCGCTTTCCAGGTCCAGGTTGAGGTTCATATCGCCCTGGGATGGCTCGCCGTGGCCACGCTTGCCGCGCTTGGAACCCGATTCGCGCTGTTCACGGGCCGGCATGCTCACCGACGGCAGATCGTGCTCGTCCAAGTGCGGTTCTTTATGGGTATCCAACACCCGGGGCGGACCCAACAGCTCGGCGCTGGTGTCCTCTTCCGACAAATTGGACAAATTGCGGTCAAGACGGAATTTCAGTTTCCCCTTGCCGCCGCGCATGCGGCGCCAGCCGTCGAAAAGAATACCGGCAATGACAATAATGCCGATGACGATCAGCCACTCGCGCAGACCGATTTCCATGTAATCCCGTGCCTCTATAAAAAATGCTGAAAAATAAGGGGTTTACAACTGGTAAACCGCTTTAAATCGTGGCGCCAACTCTATGTTCTGACAGGCGTTTTGCCCACATATACGATAAATTGACATTAAACTAGCACGACCAAAGGCAACTTTACACCGTCTGTCTTCTGGCTTGCGCGAATATGTCGACTGGCCAGCAAGTAGCGACCGGTCATTCGTCCCGCTTCTCACGAACACGTGCCCTGCATTGTCCTGCAAGCCCGCGACTCAGGCCTCGACCATCGCCATCGCCTCCTCGACATCCACTGCCACCAGACGCGAGCAACCCGGCTCGTGCATCGTCACCCCCATCAGTTGATCGGCCATTTCCATGGCGATCTTGTTGTGGGTGATGTAGATGAACTGCACCGTCTGCGACATCTCTTTGACCAGCCGTGCGTAGCGTCCAACGTTAGCGTCATCCAGTGGCGCGTCAACTTCATCGAGCATGCAGAACGGCGCCGGATTCAACTTGAAGATGGCAAATACCAGGGCCAATGCGGTCAGGGCTTTTTCGCCACCGGAGAGCAAATGGATGGTGCTGTTCTTCTTTCCTGGCGGCCGCGCCATGATCGTTACCCCTGTATCGAGTAGATCTTCGCCCGTCAGTTCCAAATACGCGCTGCCTCCACCGAAAACTTTTGGGAAAAGGGCCTGAATACCGGCATTGATCTGATCAAAGGTATCCTTGAAGCGGTTTCGGGTTTCCTTGTCGATCTTGCGAATCACATTCTCGAGGGTGTCCAGCGCCTCCACCAGATCGTCGTTCTGCGCATCCAGATAACGTTTGCGCTCGGATTGTTGCTGGTATTCGTCGATGGCCGCCAGGTTGATCGCGCCGAGACGCTGGATCCGCGCCGCGATGCGTTCGAGTTCCTCCTCGGCGTCTTTCTCGTTGGCCCCGGGCACCAGGGTGGCGAGTACGCCGTGCAGGTCGTAGCCGTCCTCGAGCAACTGATCTTCGAGGGCCTTGCGGCGTACGCTCAGGGCTTGCCATTCCATGCGCTGTTGTTCGAGCTGGCCGCGGATCAATTGCGATTGCTGCTCGGCCTGGTTACGCCGTTTTTCCGCTTCGCGCAATTCACGATCGGCATCTTCCAGGGCGATCTGCGCGGTCTTGAGTGCTTCGTCGACGGTCATGCGCTTGTCGAGCAACCCTTCGAGCGTGAGGCGCAACTCCTCCAGCGGTGCCTCACCCTCCTCCAGATTGAGGCTCAGCTGTTCGCGTTTTTCGGTCAGGCGCTCGGACTGCATCTCCAGCCGCTCCATCGCCTGACGCGTGGAATCGTGCTGGGCCTTGAGCGAACCCAGGCGCACCGCCAGTTGATGCGCGTGATCCTTGTGCTGCCGGGCTTCCTGCCGCACCCGATCGAGGCGCTCGCGCAGGCTGTCGCGCTGGGCCAGCAGCAACTCGCGCTGCTCGGTATCGAGCGCCATGCTGTCGAGGGCTTCCTGCAGTTGCAGGCGCGCTTCGCCGATGTTTTCGTGCTCCAGCGCGCGTTGTTCACCGAGCTCGACCAGTTCTTCGTCCAGGCGGGTACGGCGTAATGTCAGCTGTTCGATCTTGGCTTTGCCGGCCGACAACCGGGCTTTCAATTCGCCTTGCTGACGGGCTTCATCTTGCAGCAAACGGCGCAGGTGTTCGCGACCGTTTTCCTGCTGACGTTGCTGTGCCCGCAGGTTTTGCAAACGGGCTTCCAGGGTTTCCACCGTGGCTTCGCGCTCTTCGCGCTCAAGGCCCAGGCGCTGGATTTCCTGGCCACGGGCCAGCACGCCGCTTTCCGCTTCGCTGGCCCGACGCACGCGCAAAAAGTGCGGTCCGACCCAGTATCCATCGCGGCTGATCAGACTTTGGCCGGCGCTCAATTGACTGCGCAAGGCCAAGGCCTGTTCGAGATTTTCCACCGGCTTGACCTGCCCCAGCCACGGTGACAGATCGATCTGCGCCTCGACCTTGTCGAGCAAGCTGCCAGCTACACACATGCCATCGCTGGCCGGGCTGAGCAAACGCAGATCGCCCTGGGCAAACCCGGCCAGGTCGAAATCGGCAAAATCGTCCACCAGCACCGCTTGCAGATCGGCGCCGAGCACGGTCTCCACCGCCAGCTCCCAACCGGCTTGCACCTTCAGGCCTTCGGCCAGGCGCGGGCGATCCGCCAGGTGCTGTTCGCGCAGCCATTGGGCGGTGCCGGTGCCCGGATCGAGTGCGGCTTGCTGCAAGGCTTCCAGGGAAGCGAGGCGCCCGTTGAGGCGCTGCAAATCACCCTGGGCCTGCTGCTGCGCCGACAGCGCTTGCTGCAGTTCCTGACGCAGTTGCTCGAGGCGTTCGACCTGGGCTTCTTCGCTGGACTGCAAGTCTTCAAGGGTCGCTTCACTCGCGGCCAACTGCTCGCCGAGCTCCATGATCGCCGCGTCTTCCGGGTCCGCCGAGAGCAACGTGCGCTCTTCGCCAAGACGCTTCTGCCGATCGGCCAGGCGCTCCATGCCGGTTTCCAGCTGCTGGATCCGCGACTGCTGGACTTCCGCCTGACGACGGGGCTCGGCCGCCGTGAGGTTGAAGGTGTCCCACTGCTCCTGCCAGCCGTGCATGGTGGTTTCGGATTCTTCCAGCGCGGCGGCCGCTTCTTCCGCGGCGGCGCTGGTGACTTCCTGCTCCGGGGTGAGCATGTCGAGCTCTTCGCCCAGGGTCAGCAGCAAGGTGCGGTCGTGACCCAGGTGCGATTCGGTTTCCAGGCGCGCGCGCTCGGCTTCCTTCAAGTCATCCTGCAACTGGCGCAAGCGCTGCTGGCCGTGCTGGATGCTCTGCTCGACCCGGGCGATGTCGCCGCCGACCGAATAGAAGCGCCCCTGCACCAGATTGAAGCGTTCGGACAGGTCGTGGTGCCCGTCGCGCAGGCGTTCGATCGCCGCGTCGGCATTGCGCTGCTCGGCCACCAGCGCTTCGAAGCTGATTTCCTGAGTGCCGATGATCGCTTCGCGCTGGCCGACCTGCTCGTTCAACGCCTGCCAGCGCAGCGCCGACAGCTGGGCCTTGAGCTGACGCTCCTCGCCCTTGTATTCCTGATACTTCTTGGCGGCTTCAGCCTGGCGGTGCAAGCGTTCGAGCTGACGCTCGAGCTCTTCGCGCAGGTCGGTCAGGCGGGCGAGGTTCTCGTGGGTGCGGCGGATGCGGTTTTCGGTCTCCCGCCGGCGCTCCTTGTACTTGGAGATGCCGGCCGCTTCTTCGATGAAGTTGCGCAGGTCTTCCGGCTTGGCTTCGATCAGCTTGGAGATCATCCCCTGCTCGATGATCGAATAGCTGCGCGGGCCGAGGCCGGTGCCGAGAAAGATGTCGGTGATGTCACGACGACGGCATTTGGCGCCGTTGAGGAAATAACTGTTCTGGCTGTCGCGGGTCACTTTGCGGCGAATGGAGATTTCGGCGTAGGCCGCGTATTCGCCGATCAAGGTGCCATCGGAGTTATCGAACACCAGTTCGATGCTCGCCTGGCTCACCGGTTTGCGGCTGGTGGAGCCGTTGAAGATGACATCGGTCATCGACTCGCCGCGCAGGTTCTTGGCCGAGCTCTCGCCCATCACCCAACGGACGGCGTCGATGATGTTCGACTTGCCGCAACCATTGGGTCCGACCACCGCCGCCATGTTACTGGGGAAGTTCACCGTGGTCGGGTCGACGAAGGATTTGAACCCCGCCAGTTTGATGCACTTGAGCCGCACCCTTAAGCGTCCGTCAGGGCGGAGACCACCAGATCGCAGCTGCGCTGGGCATACGCCGTCAGCACTACGCGGATCTGCGCAAAGTCACGGGCCAGCACGGCGGCGAGCAGGCGCTCGAACAGCTCGAGGAACTCGCTCATCGAGGCCTTGCGCTGGTCCAGGGCGAGGAAATACGCGCGGCTCATGGCCGGCTGCAGATTCTCGACGGTTTCCTGCAAGTACGGGTTATTGGCAAACGGGTACGCGGCGCGCATCACGTTGAAGCTGTCATCGACGAAGGTGCGGATGTCCTGACGCTCGTAGCTGGCGGTCAGGCGCTGCTGGATCTGCACGAACGGCGCCATGTCGGCCTGGACTTGCCAGCCGCTGGCCACGGCATTGCCGAGCAGGATGTACAACTCGCTCATCAGCGTGCAAAGGCTCTGCACCTTGTGGACGGTGAGCTCGGTGACATGGGCGCCCCGTCGCGGCAGGATCGCGATCAAGTGGCGCCGCTCGAGGATCAGCAAGGCTTCGCGAACCGAACCGCGGCTGACATTGAGGGCCAGCGTGACCTTCTGTTCCTGGATGCGCTCTCCGGGCTTCATTTCGCCACGAATGATGCGTTCGGCGAGGTGGTGAGCGATTTGCTCGGCGAGGCTGTCCGGCGCCTTGAACGTCATGGTTGTTCTTCAAACTCTTCGATTTGCACAAGCGGCGCAGTGTAGCGCAATTGATAGGCCCTGGCGGAGTGCCCGTCCGGTGGTTTTTGGCACGATTCAAGCAAAAAGCAGACTGACGAACCAGGGTCAATAATGAACAAACCAGTCGTTGATCGACAAAACATCATTTCCTGACCTTTAGGTCAAAAAATCATTGACCGAAAAGTCAGACCTGCTAAATTCGGTACCTGTCGGTTAACAACAATAACGAGTCTGCGAGGCCTTCCGTGATCCAGTTTTTACTTAACCAGGAACTCCGTAGCGAGCACGCCCTGGACCCGAACCTGACCGTGCTCAATTATCTGCGCGACCATGTGGGCAAACCCGGCACCAAAGAAGGCTGCGCCAGCGGCGACTGTGGCGCGTGCACCGTGGTGGTTGGCGAACTCCAGACCGAAGACGACGGCCGCGAACACATTCGCTACCGCAGCCTCAACTCGTGCCTGACCTTTGTTTCGTCGTTGCATGGCAAACAACTGATCAGCGTTGAAGACCTCAAGCACAAGGGCGAACTGCACAGCGTGCAGAAAGCCATGGTCGAGTGCCACGGCTCGCAATGCGGCTTCTGCACCCCGGGCTTCGTGATGTCGCTGTTCGCCCTGCAAAAGAACAGCGATCAACCGGACGCCCATAAAGCTCACGAAGCCCTGGCCGGCAACCTCTGCCGCTGCACCGGCTATCGACCGATCCTGGCCGCTGCCGAACAGTCCTGCTGCGCCAAGCAACCGGACCAGTTCGATGTGCGTGAAGCCGATACCATTGCCCGTCTGAAAGCCATCGCCCCCACCAACATCGGCGAACTCAACAGTGGCGACAAGCGCTGCCTGGTGCCGCTGACCGTGGCCGACCTGGCTGACCTCTACGACGCTTATCCACAAGCGCGCCTGCTGGCCGGCGGTACGGATCTGGCGCTGGAAGTCACGCAGTTCCATCGCACCCTGCCGGTGATGATCTACGTCGGCAACGTCACCGAGATGAAGCGCATCGAGGTGTTCGACGATCGCCTGGAAATCGGTGCCGCCACCGCCCTCTCCGATTGCTACGAGGCCTTGAAGGCCGAATACCCGGACTTCGGCGAACTGTTGCAGCGTTTCGCGTCCTTGCAGATCCGCAACCAGGGCACCCTCGGCGGCAACATCGGCAACGCCTCGCCCATCGGTGATTCACCACCGCTGCTGATCGCCCTGGGTGCGCAGATCGTACTGTGCAAAGGCGAAACCCGCCGCACCATGGCCCTGGAAGATTACTTCATCGATTACCGGGTCACCGCGCGCCAGGAGAGCGAGTTCATCGAGAAGATCGTCGTGCCCCGTGCCAGTGCCGAACAATTGTTCCGTGCCTACAAAGTGTCCAAGCGTCTGGACGATGACATTTCCGCGGTCTGCGCCGCGTTCAATCTGCGCATCGACAACGGTGTGATTGCCGACGCCCGCGTGGCGTTTGGCGGCATGGCGGCCATCCCCAAACGCGCCAAGCACTGTGAAGCCGTGCTGCTGGGCGCCACCTGGAACAACGATACCGTCGAGCGGGCCTGCGCCGCACTGGCCGAGGATTTCACACCGCTCTCGGACTTCCGCGCCAGCAAGGAATATCGCCTGCTCAGCGCGCAGAACCTGCTGCGCAAATACTTCATCGAACTGCAAACACCGCACATCGAGACTCGGGTGACCGCTTATGTCTAATCATCACGCCGTAGAGAAGACCCAGGCCGAACTGGCTGAACTGTTCGCCAAGGACCTGACCACCGGTGTCGGCCGCAGCGTCAAGCACGACAGCGCCGCCAAGCATGTGTCCGGCGAAGCGCAGTACATCGACGACCGGCTGGAATTCCCGAACCAACTGCACGTTTATGCACGGCTGTCGGACCGCGCCCACGCGAAAATCATCAGCATCGACACCCAGCCGTGCTACGCCTTCGAAGGCGTGCGCATCGCCATCACCCACGAAGACGTGCCGGGCCTGAAAGACATCGGCCCCTTGCTGCCTGGCGACCCGCTGCTGGCCATCGATGACGTGCAGTTCGTCGGCCAACCGGTGCTCGCCGTCGCGGCGAAAGACCTGGAAACCGCGCGTAAGGCGGCCATGGCCGCGATCATCGAATACGAAGATCTCGAGCCGGTACTGGACGTGGTCGAAGCCCTGCGCAAACGCCACTTCGTGCTCGACAGTCACACCCATCAGCGGGGCGATTCGGCATCGGCACTGGCTAGCGCAGAGCATCGCATTCAAGGCACGCTGCACATCGGCGGCCAGGAACATTTCTACCTCGAAACCCAGATCTCTTCGGTGATGCCGACCGAAGACGGCGGGATGATCGTCTACTGTTCGACCCAGAACCCCACCGAAGTGCAGAAACTGGTGGCCGAGGTGCTGGACGTGTCAATGAACAAGATCGTCGTCGACATGCGTCGCATGGGCGGCGGTTTCGGCGGCAAGGAAACCCAGGCGGCCAGCCCGGCATGCTTGTGCGCAGTGATCGCGCACCTCACCGGCCAGCCGACCAAGATGCGCCTGCCGCGGGTCGAAGACATGCTGATGACCGGCAAGCGTCACCCGTTCTACGTCGAGTACGACGTCGGCTTCGACAGCACCGGTCGCCTGCACGGCATCGCCCTGGAATTGGCCGGCAACTGCGGTTGCTCGCCCGATTTGTCGGCGTCGATCGTCGACCGTGCGATGTTCCACGCCGACAACTCGTACTACCTGGGCGATGCCACCATCAACGGCCACCGCTGCAAGACCAACACCGCGTCGAACACCGCTTACCGTGGTTTCGGCGGCCCGCAAGGCATGGTCGCCATCGAAGAAGTGATGGACGCGATTGCCCGCCACCTGGCCCTGGATCCGCTGGCGGTGCGCAAGGCCAACTACTACGGCAAGACCGAGCGTAACGTCACTCACTACTACCAGACCGTCGAGCACAACATGCTCGAGGAAATGACCGCCGAACTGGAACAAAGCAGCCAGTACGCCGAGCGCCGCGAAGCGATCCGTCGCTACAACGCCAACAGCCCGATCCTGAAAAAAGGCCTGGCGCTGACCCCGGTGAAATTCGGTATTTCCTTTACCGCCAGCTTCCTTAACCAGGCAGGTGCCTTGATCCACGTCTACACCGACGGCAGTATCCACCTGAACCATGGCGGCACGGAAATGGGCCAGGGTCTCAACACCAAGGTCGCGCAGGTGGTGGCCGAAGTGTTCCAGGTGGAAATGGACCGCGTGCAGATCACCGCGACCAACACCGACAAGGTGCCGAACACCTCGCCGACCGCCGCTTCCAGTGGGGCCGACCTCAACGGCAAAGCCGCACAGAACGCCGCTGAAATCATCAAGAAGCGCCTGGTCGAATTTGCCGCGCGGCACTACAAGGTCAGCGAAGAAGACGTGGAATTCCACAACGGTCATGTGCGGGTTCGCGATCACATCCTGACCTTCGAATCGCTGATCCAGCAGGCGTATTTCGCTCAGGTTTCGCTGTCGAGCACCGGGTTCTACAAGACCCCGAAAATCTACTACGACCGCAGTCAGGCCCGTGGTCGGCCGTTCTACTACTACGCCTTTGGCGCGGCCTGTTGCGAGGTGATCGTCGACACCCTGACCGGCGAGTACAAGATGCTGCGCACCGACATCCTCCACGACGTCGGCGACTCGCTGAACCCGGCCATCGACATCGGCCAGGTCGAGGGTGGTTTCATCCAGGGCATGGGCTGGCTGACCATGGAAGAGCTGGTCTGGAATGCCAAGGGCAAACTGATGACCAACGGCCCGGCGAGCTACAAGATTCCGGCGGTGGCGGACATGCCGCTGGACCTGCGAGTGAAGCTGGTGGAAAACCGCAAGAACCCGGAAGACACGGTGTTTCATTCCAAGGCGGTGGGTGAGCCGCCGTTCATGCTCGGCATTGCGTCGTGGTGTGCGATCAAGGATGCGGTGGCGAGTCTGGGCGACTACAGGCATCAGCCGAAAATCGATGCGCCGGCGACGCCGGAGCGGGTGTTGTGGGGGTGTGAGCAGATGCGGCAGTTGACGGTGGCAAAGGCTGTCGAGGCCGAAACCGAGCTGGCTTCACTTTAAGACCGAGGTGCGGCCTTCGCGGGCAAGCTTCGCTCCTACAGGTTGGCGGTGATCTCCCGACCACCATCAATCCCGTAGGAGCGAGGCTTGCCCGCGAAGAGACCCGAACAGACAACAATGTTGTAGGGGTGAAAACATGTACAACTGGATCGACGCCCTCGCCGACCTGCAATCCCGGGGTGAACCCTGCGTGCTGGTGACCATCATCGAAGAGCTCGGCTCGACGCCGCGCAATGCCGGCTCGAAGATGGTCATCAGCGCCAGCCAGACCTTCGACACCATCGGTGGCGGGCATCTGGAATACAAGGCCATGCAGATCGGCCGCGAGATGCTTGCCAGCGGCAAGCAAGACACCCATCTGGAACGCTTCAGCCTCGGCGCCGGCCTCGGCCAGTGCTGTGGCGGCGTGACCGTGTTGCTGTTCGAGCCGATGGGCCAGGTCCAGGCACAGATCGCCGTGTTCGGTGCCGGTCATGTCGGTCGGGCGCTGGTGCCGTTGCTCGCCAGCCTGCCCTGCCGGGTGCGCTGGATCGACTCGCGGGAAACGGAATTCCCGGAACAGATGCCCCACGGCGTGCGCAAGATTGTCAGCGAAGAACCGGTAGACGAAGTAGACGACCTGCCCGCCGGCAGCTACTGCATCGTCATGACCCACAACCACCAGCTCGACCTTGAACTCACCGCCGCCATCCTCAAGCGCAACGACTTCGCCTACTTCGGCCTGATCGGTTCGAATACCAAGCGGGTGAAGTTCGAACACCGCCTGCGCGACCGAGGCTTCGACAGCGCCGTGCTGCAACGCATGCGCTGCCCCATGGGCATCGGCGAAGTCAAAGGCAAGTTGCCTGTGGAAATCGCCATCTCCATCGCCGGCGAAATCATCGCCACCTATAACGCCGATTTCGGTCAGCACACTGCCAGCGCCGGATCCTCGATTGCCAAACTGCTGCCTGCTTCACGCCGCAGCCACGCTTCGAACTAAAAAGCCACGAACTGAGAACGACAATGCCTCTGACTCGCAAAGCCTACCGCGCCGCCATCCTGCACAGCATCGCCGACCCCGCCGTAGTGGGCATCGAAGCCTCGTACGAGTATTTCGAAGACGGCTTGCTGGTGGTCGACAACGGCAAAATCAGTGCCCTTGGTCACGCCAGTGAACTGCTGCCCTCCCTGCCGGCCGATATCGAAATCACCCATTACCAGGACGCGCTGATTACCCCCGGCTTCATCGACACCCACATCCACCTGCCGCAAACCGGCATGGTCGGTGCTTACGGCGAGCAATTGCTGGACTGGCTCAACACTTACACCTTCCCCTGCGAAAGCCAGTTCGCCGACAAGGCCCACGCCGATGAAGTCGCCGACATTTTCATCAAGGAACTACTGCGTAACGGCACCACCACCGCGCTGGTCTTCGGCAGCGTGCATCCGCAGTCGGTGAACTCGTTCTTCGAGGCCGCCGAACAGCTGGACCTGCGGATGATCGCCGGCAAGGTGATGATGGATCGCAACGCACCGGACTACCTGACCGACACCGCCGAATCCAGCTATGTGCAAAGCAAGGCGCTGATCGAACGCTGGCACGGTAAGGGTCGCCTGCACTACGCCGTCACCCCGCGCTTCGCTCCGACCAGCACCCCGGAACAGCTTACCCTCGCTGGGCAGTTGCTCAGCGAATTCCCGGATCTGTACATGCAGACCCACATCAGCGAAAACCTCAAGGAAATCGAATGGGTCAAGGAACTGTTCCCGGAGCGTAAAGGCTACCTGGACGTTTACGATCACTACCAGTTGTTGGGTGAGCGTTCAGTGTTCGCCCATGGCGTGCACCTGTGCGACGACGAGTGCGCCCGGCTGGCGGAAACCGGCTCGGCCATCGCCTTCTGCCCGACCTCGAACTTCTTCCTCGGCAGTGGCCTGTTCAACCTGCCAATGGCCGAGAAGCACAAGCTGAATGTCGGGCTGGGTACGGACGTCGGCGGCGGCACCAGTTTCTCGCTGCTGCAAACGTTGAACGAAGCGTACAAGGTCATGCAGCTGCAAGGGGCGCGACTGAGCCCGTTCAAATCGCTGTACCTGGCAACCCTCGGCGGCGCGCGTGCGCTGCGCCTGGAAGACAAGATCGGCACCCTCCAACCGGGCACCGACGCCGACTTCCTGGTGCTGGACTACAACGCCACGCCGTTGCTGAGCTATCGCTTGAAGCAGGCCAATAACATTGCCGAGACCTTGTTTGTGTTGATGACGCTGGGGGATGACCGGACTGTTCTGCAGACTTATGCGGCGGGGAATCAGGTGCATCAGCGGTAGGTTATTCCGGGCATAAAAAATCCCCCGCGATTGTGGTTGCGGGGGATTTCTCTGTGTCTTTGAAGCCGCCTTCGCGAGCAAGCCCGCTCCCACATTAGATCGATGTCGTACACACATGCTGTGATCGAAATAAATCGAATGTGGGAGCGGGCTTGCTCGCGAAGGGTGCGACTCGGTCTAACTTAGAGCTTGGCGAAGGCCGCGACTCGGTCTGACTTAGAACTTGGCCAACGGCCGCCCCGGCTTCCTGGTCTGCAACAAATGCGAGAACACCGCATGCAGGTCATCCGACGCACTTTCCTCGTCAAGGTTGAGCTTGCTGTCGATGTGATTCATGTGATGCATCATCAAATCCACCGCCAGCTCAGCGTTGCGCGCTTCGATGGCATCGATCAGCTGGGTGTGTTCGTCGTAGGAACAGTGGGAACGGTTGCCGTTTTCATACTGGGCGATGATCAGCGAAGTCTGCGACACCAGGCTGCGCTGGAAGCTGATCAGTGGGGCATTCTTCGCCGCTTCGGCCAACTTCAGATGGAACTCGCCCGACAAACGGATACCGGCACCCCGATCGCCACGGGAGAAGCTGTCACGCTCGTCGTCGACCATCTGTCGCAATTCGGCAATCTGCTCGGCAGTGGCGTGCTGCACGGCCAGTTCAGTGATCGCCCGCTCCACCAGACGCCGGGCCAGGAACACCTGGCGGGCTTCTTCCACACTCGGGCTGGCGACGACTGCGCCGCGGTTCGGACGCAGCAGCACGACGCTTTCATGGGCCAGGCGCGACAGCGCACGGCGAATGATGGTGCGACTGACCCCGAAAATTTCCCCCAGCGCTTCTTCGCTCAACTTGGTGCCGGGCGCCAGACGCTGTTCGAGGATCGCCTCGAAGATATGCGCATAGACAATATCGTCCTGGGTACCGCTGCGGCCGGCTTTGCCTGCGCGCGGTTGTTTCTTTAGGGGCTGCAACTGTTCGTTCATGGGCACTCGAATCGGGAGAACGGCGGCGAATTGACCGTGACTGTAATACGGCACAGTGGGTCACTGGCAAGTATCGCGTAAAAAACACTGCGATTGTACACAATGACGGGTGGCAACACGACTGTACGGCTGTTTGTCGCCGCGGCTGTATTGCAACGGTCCATTAGGTTTGAGTTTAGGCTTTAACCCAGAATCCGCAGCTGCGATCTCCTGTAGGAGCGAGGCTTGCCCGCGAAGGCGTGGTGTCAATCAACATTGATGTCGACTGACACCACGCCTTCGCGGGCAAGCCTCGCTCCTACAGGATTCAGTGCGCTACGGATATTTTCGTACGTATAAGGAACACCGCTGTCATGACCGACGCCACGCACACGCAGCTCCGCCCTCTGGCCGACACCTCGCCCTCGGCCATCGTCGCCGGCTTCATCGCGATGATGACCGGCTACACCAGCTCCCTGGTGCTGATGTTCCAGGCCGGGCAAGCGGCGGGCCTGACCAGCGGGCAGATTTCATCGTGGATCTGGGCGATCTCGATCGGCATGGCGGTGTGCTCGATCGGCCTGTCGTTGCGTTATCGCACGCCCATTACCATCGCCTGGTCGACCCCCGGCGCAGCCTTGCTGATCACCAGCCTGGGCGGCGTGAGCTACGGCGAAGCCATCGGCGCCTACATTACTTGCGCGGTGCTGGTGACGGCCTGTGGTTTGACCGGCAGCTTCGAGCGTCTGGTGAAAAAGATTCCGGCCTCATTGGCCGCGGCCTTGCTGGCAGGGATTCTGTTCAAGATCGGCAGTGAAATCTTTGTCGCCGCGCAACATCGCACCGCGCTGGTGCTGGGGATGTTCTTCACTTATCTGCTGGTCAAGCGCTTGTCCCCGCGTTATGCGGTGCTGGCGGCATTGCTGATCGGCACGGCGCTGTCGGGCTTGATGGGGTTGCTGGATTTCAGCGGTTTCCATCTGGAACTGGCGACGCCGGTCTGGACTACCCCGCACTTCTCCCTGGCCGCGACCATCAGCATCGGCATTCCGCTGTTCGTGGTGGCGATGACGTCGCAGAACATGCCGGGCATCGCCGTGTTGCGCGCCGACGGTTACACCGTGCCGGCCTCGCCACTGATCACCACCACCGGCATCGCCTCATTATTATTGGCACCCTTCGGTTCCCACGGGATCAACCTGGCGGCCATCAGCGCGGCGATCTGCACCGGGCCCCATGCCCATGAGGATCGCCACAAGCGCTACACGGCAGCCGTCTGGTGCGGGATTTTCTACGGGATCGCCGGGGTGTTCGGCGCAACGTTGGCGGCCCTGTTTGCCGCATTGCCTAAAGAGTTGGTGCTGTCGATCGCCGCGCTGGCGCTGTTCGGCTCGATCATCAATGGCTTGAGCATTGCCATGAACGAAGTGAAGGAGCGTGAAGCGGCGCTGATCACCTTCATGGTCACGGCGTCGGGGTTGACGCTGTTTTCCATCGGTTCGGCGTTCTGGGGGATTGTGGCGGGGGTGTTGACGCTGGTTATCTTGAATTGGCGTAGAACGTGACTTTGTAGGAGCGAGCGGGCGGCGATCCGACTTGCCCGCGAAGGCGTCGCGTCAGTCGATATCAATGTTGAATGACACGACGCCTTCGCGGGCAAGCCTCGCTCCTACAAAAAAAAAGCATAAAAAAACGGCGACCCGAGGGTCGCCGTTTTTTATGACATCAAGCTACCGGATTGATCGGCTTTTCCGGGTACCAGACGTCGATCAGCGGGCTGACGGTCGCTTCCGTCAATTCGCTGCGGCCCTTGAGCCAGGCTTCAACAGCGGCACGCTGCTCTTCGGAAACCGAGCCACGCTTCTGCAGGCAAACCAGACCGAAGTCGTCGCCGCCAACATAGCCCAGACCGTTGGCTTCCATGGCTTCTTTGAGGAATGCATCGAGGAAAGCATCAATGGCTTCATCAGCCAAATCTTCTTTGAAATCCAGGTTCAGCTCGAAACCCAGCTCTTGAAATTCATCGACGCACAGTTTTTTGCGCAGACGCTGGGAACGGTTAGTCGCCATTGGAACAATCCTCATAAGTAATAACGGGCGGCACTTTAGCAGTTTAAGACGCCGATTGCCCGTCTCTCGGCGCCGCCACGCCTACCGTCGGTAAAAAATAGCGGGTTTGGAGGCCAGGGCACGGCGCAAGCCGCTACACCTTGGGGCATAATGCCGACACTTTCATGACCACTGAGGGAATTCATCTTCATGCCCTCGTCTTTTTCCCCTCGGCTGTAGGGTTTTATTGCACATGATCAAGTCTTTGCGCCCATTGTTGCTGGCCGGTTTACTGTTTCCCCTGGCCTTCTCCGTCTCCGCCGCTGCGATCAATACCGCTCTGTCACCCAATGTCGAAAAGGCCATCAAGGCCAGCAAAATGCCGAATACCGCCCTGTCGCTGGTGATGATCCCGCTCAACGGCCCTGGCACCCCGACCATTTACAACGCTGACGTCTCGGTCAATCCGGCCTCGACCATGAAGCTGGTCACCACTTACGCGGCCCTGGAAATGCTCGGCCCGAATCACCAGTGGAAAACCGAGTTCTACACCGACGGTACCCTCAGCGGCGGCATTCTCAACGGCAACCTCTACCTCAAGGGTGGCGGCGACCCCAAGCTGAACATGGAAAAACTCTGGCTGCTGATGCGCGACCTGCGTGCCAACGGTGTAACGCAGATCACCGGCGATCTGGTGCTGGACCGCAACTTCTTCATGCAACCGCAACTGCCCGAGTTCAACGACGACGGCAATGACGACAACAAACCGTTCCTGGTCAAACCCGACTCGCTGCTGGTCAACCTCAAGGCCCTGCGTTTTGTCGCGCGCAATGACAACGGCCGGGTGCTGGTGTCGGTGGAACCGCCGATCGCCAGCATTCGTATCGAAAACCAGGTCAAGGCCGTCAATTCCAAGCAATGCACCGGGGGCGTACGGTACAACCCCGTCACCCAGGCCGACGGCAGCGTGACCGTGACCGTCGGCGGCCAGCTGGGCGACGGCTGCAGTTCCCAGACTTACCTGTCGCTGCTCGACCACGCGACCTACACCGCGGGTGCGGTGCGGGCGATCTGGAAGGAATTGGGCGGCAGCATTCAGGGCAAGGATGTGCTGGCGCCAACGCCGAAAAACGCCAAGGTCCTGGCCCGCGCCTTCTCGCCGGACCTGGCGGAAATCATCCGCGACATCAACAAATACAGTAACAACACCATGGCCCAGCAGCTGTTTCTGAGCCTGGGCCAGAAATTCCGCACTGACGCCGACGGTGACGACGCCAAGGCTGCTCAACGTGTCGTGCGTCAGTGGCTGGCGAGAAAAGGCATCACCGCGCCGCACCTGGTGATGGAGAACGGTTCCGGCCTGTCCCGTGCCGAACGAGTCAGTGCCCGGGAAATGGCCGGCATGCTGCAAGCGGCCTGGAGAAGCCCGTATTCGGCCGAGTTCATCAGCTCGATGCCGATTGCCGGCACCGACGGCACCATGCGCAAACGCCTGAAGACCACCGCCATGCGCGGCGAAGCCCACGTCAAGACCGGCACCCTGAATACCGTTCGGGCGATTGCCGGCTACAGCCGCGACATCAATGGCAATACCTGGGCGGTGGTGGCGATCCTCAACGACAAGGCACCGTTTGGCGCATCCTCGGTGCTGGATCAGGTGCTGCTGGACCTGTATCGCCAGCCGAAACTGCCGGAAACGGCTTCGGTGTTGTAACCCGATTTCAAGAACACAGAGATCAACTGTAGGAGCGAGGCTTGCCCGCGAAGGCGTCGCTCCATCCAACATTGATGTTGACTGACACTACGCCTTCGCGGGCAAGCCTCGCTCCTACAGTTGATCGCGTACAGCCAGCTCGTTAATCCATCTCGCTTTCAACCCGATCCCGCCCCGCCTGTTTCGCCGCATAAACCCCGGAATCGGCCCGCAGCAGCAGCCCATCCGCCCCCTCCCCGACCCGCCAACTGGCAATGCCGAAACTCGCGGTGACGATCCCGACGTCGTCGATCGGTGAACCGCGCAACCCTTGCCACAACTCCAACGCCAACACCCGGGCCTTATCGCCGTCGATATCCGGGCAAAGCACCATGAACTCCTCGCCCCCCAGGCGACAAAATACATCGGTGCGACGCAACCGATGGCCGATGCGCTCGCACACTGCCTGCAACACTCGATCGCCCACCGCGTGGCCATGCTGGTCATTGATGCGCTTGAAGTGGTCGATGTCGAGCATGATCACCGACAACTTGCCGCCACCGCGCTCGACCCGGGCCATTTCGGTGGTCAGGCGCTCCTGGAAATAGCGGCGGTTGTGGATCCCGGTCAGGGAGTCCGTGACCGACAGCGCCCGCAGCTCTTCCTCGACCCGTTTCATGTCGGAAATGTCAGAGATGTAGCCGTGCCAGAGCACGCCGCCGCCGGGCAGTTCCTCCGGGGTCGCCTCGCCCCGGACCCAGCGCAGGCCGCGCACGGGCAACTGCACGCGGTATTCTTCGCGCCACGGGCTGAGGGTGTCTGCCGAGGCCCGGATCGAGGCGCGGACCCGGGCCGTGTCCTGGGGATGAATCCGGGTGAACATCGTTTCGGCATCGAGCAACAACACCTCGGGTTCCAACTCATAGATCTCACGGATACCGTCGCTGGCGTAAATCACACTGAAGCGCCCGTCGAACTCCATCTTGAATTGGTAGATGCCTCCGGGCACATGGGCGCTGAGCTTCTTCAGCAACAGATCCCGGGCCGCCAGGGCCTCGTGGACCCGCTTGCGCTCAGTGATGTCGATACAGATCGCCAAGTGGCCGACCCACAGGCCTTGCTCGTCGAGTACCGGGGTTGCCAGCATGTTCACCGCCAGATGGCTGCCATCGCTGCGCAGCAGCGTCCACTCCCGCGCTTCGTGACCGCCCTCTTCGCCACCCTCGACCAACATCGCCTGGCAGGTCGGAATCGGCTTGCCATAACGCGCGCTCAACTCCGCCGAACGCGCCACGAGCTCTCGGGGCAGGTGCAGGTTTTCCAGGGTCATATGGCCCACCGCTTGCGCGCTGGTGTAGCCGAGCATTTGCTCCGCACCGGCGTTGAACGTGCTGATGATGCCCCGCAGGTCGGTGGCAATGATCGCCACCTGCGTCGCGGCATCCAGCACGCCGCGCAACTGGCCGTGGGTGCCGCGCAGCTCCCGTTCACGGGCGTGCAGCTCCTGGGTCCGCTGTTCGACCATTTTCAGCGCCCGCTGACGCTGACTGACCAGCACGTAAAGCAAGGCACTGAGCAACACACTGAGCAAACTGCCCAGCACCACCAGGCTGGTTACCGAAGAGTGGTTGGCCTGCAGGAAGGCCTCGCTGGACAGGATGTCGACTTGATAATCGCGGTCGGCCATTCGCAGCAACCGGGTCGCGGACAACTCACTGGTAGCAGGCGTATTGGAGGATTGGAAAAGCACTTCGTGCCGATCGTCGGTGGATAAATCGAGGATACGCACCGAGAGATAATCACGATCCGCCTCGGGCAACCCGTCCGCCAGCAACTGGCGCATGCTGATGACCGCCATCACATAGCCGTAAGGTTTGACTGCTGTCGCGCTCGGACTGTCGCGCGGCATCAGCGGTGCCACCAGCAGCACACCGAGCGCATAGGCCGGTTCGATATTGACCAGATGCAGCGGCTGCGAAACCGCCATGCCACCCAGCGCGTCCGCCCGCTCAAGCGTGGAGCGACGCAAGGGTTGGGCCAGCAAGTCGTAGCCCAGTGGCGAGCCGAGTGTGCTCTGGGTCTGACTGAAGAGTACCGGCACGTACTCATCCCGTTCGGCCGCCCGTTGCAGCTGACCGTCGGCAACAAGTTCACGGATGGTGAAATCAGGCAGCCCTTCTTCGCGCACCTGCCGCTCGAATTCCGGCCGTTCGGCACGGCTCACCCGTCGAGCGAACGAGTACGCCTGGGCTCTATGAAGCAAAGATTGGGTGTAACCGTCGAATTCCTCACGGGATACCGAGTCGGAATTGGCAAAGAACCGGCGCAGGCCATCGAGGCGCTGCTGCTGATTTTCAAAGCGTTCTTCGATACGGCTGTAACGTTCACTGGCCAGCAGCTGGAAACGTTGCCGCAATTGTTGGTGAAACAGATTCAGCGTCGCCCAGGCCAGCAATCCCGTGAGAATCCCGCCAACAAGCAATACCAGCAGCGCGACCAGCCAGGCCGAGACGTCTTCACTGATAAACCCCAGGATCTTCGGGCGCACGGCGTTCAACGACATAGACGCAACTCAAGACGCCAGGTGCGGGAAAGCCCATTGGCTACCTTGAGTTATAGCTATTAGCCACTAAATTCACCAGTCCTGTAGGAGCCAGCGGGCGGCGATCCGACTTGCCGGCGAACCAGGCGCCGCGGTGTAACGGTAATACCGCGTTATCGTTCTTCGCGGGCAAGCCTCGCTCCTACAGGCGAATCAGACGACGCGGTGTCTCTGTAATACCGCGTTATCGTTCTTCGCCTGTAGGAGCCAGGCTTGCCGGCGAACCAGGCGCCGCGGTGTAACGGTAATACCGCGTTATCGTTCTTCGCCTGTAGGAGCGAGGCTTGCCCGCGAACCAGACGCTGCGGTGTATCTGTTGCACCGCATTATCGTTCTTCGCCGGCAAGTCGGATCGCCGCCCGCTGGCTCCTACAGTTGTTCCAATCAATTCACTGTCAACGCGCCGTGATTTTCCACGCGCGGTGGATTTTGCCATTACGGGCGAAATCAGGATCGATAGTCTGGGCGGTAATATCCTCGACCGCGTAACGCTCGGTGAGGTTCTCCTCCAGGGTGAACTTGCGGAAGTTGTTGGAGAAGTACAACACCCCACCCGGTGCCAGCCGCGCCATGGCCAGGTCGATCAGCTGCACCTGGTCACGTTGCACATCGAAGATGCCTTCCATGCGCTTGGAGTTGGAGAAGGTCGGCGGGTCAATGAAGATCAGGTCGTACTCGTCACGGCAGGCGTCAAGCCAGGCCATCACGTCGCCCTGCTCCAACCGGTTCTTGTCGGAGAAGCCATTGAGCGACAGGTTGCGACGCGCCCAGTCCAGGTAGGTTTTCGACAAGTCGACGCTGGTGGTGCTGCGTGCACCGCCCTTGGCCGCATGGACGCTGGCGGTCGCGGTGTAGCAATACAGGTTGAGGAAGCGCTTGCCGGCCGCCTCTTTCTGGATTCGCATGCGCATCGGCCGATGGTCAAGGAACAGCCCGGTGTCGAGGTAGTCGGTGAGGTTGACCAGCAGCTTCACGCCGCCTTCGTTGACCTCGACGAACTTGCCCTGGGCGGCCTGGCGCTCATATTGCTTGGTGCCGCTCTGACGTTCGCGACGCTTGACCACCACGCGGCTCTTGTCGATGTTCAACGCCTGCGGAATGGCCGCGAGGGCGTCGAACATGCGCGCCGAGGCTTTTTCCGGATCGATGGATTTCGGTGCGGCGTATTCCTGGACGTGGACCCAATCCTGATACAGGTCGATGGCCATGGAGTATTCCGGCATGTCGGCGTCATACACGCGATAGCAGTCGATGCCTTCACGCTTGACCCACTTGCCCAGGGCCTTGAGGTTCTTTTGCAGGCGATTGGCGAACATCTGTCCGCCTTCGCTCAAGCGCGGTTGCTCGACCACCACCGGCGTCGGTTTGATCGGGTTGCCGTTCTTGTTGTACTTCTCGTACTTGCCCGGCACCACATCGTTGTCGGTGACTTCTACTTCGGCTTGAACTTGTTCACGCTCGAGCTGACGCTGTTCCGGGGTGCGCCGCTCGCCGGTGACGAACTGGTCCGGTGTGACCTTGATCAGCAACAATTTGCACGGCAAGGCGCCGTTCCAGAATGAATATTGTTTGTGGCTGCGAATGCCCATGCGTTTGCCCAGGTCAGGGGCGCCGGTGAATACCGCGGCTTCCCAGTTCAGGCAAGCCTGACGCAGACGTTCGCCGAGGTTCTGGTACAGGTAGAGCAAGCTCGCCTCGTCACCCAGACGTTCGCCGTACGGTGGGTTGCAGATCACCAGGCCTTTCTGGTTCTGGTCCGGACGCGGTTCGAAGGTACCGACTTCGCCCTGGTAGATCTTGATCCACTCGCTCAGGCCGGCGCGCTCGACGTTGTTGCGGCCCGGTTGAATCAGGCGCGGGTCGGCTTCGTAGCCACGAATCCACAGCGGTGGCCTGGCCAGGCCGGCAGCGGAACGCTCGGTGGCTTCTTCGTGAAGTTTTTTCCACAGCGCCGGCACGTGACCGAGCCAGGCGGTGAAGCCCCACTGCTCGCGACGCAGGTTCGGTGCCATGTCGGCAGCGATCATCGCCGCTTCCACGAGGAAGGTACCGACACCGCACATCGGGTCAGCCAGCGCGCCGCCTTCGGCTGCAATGCGTGGCCAGCCGGAACGGATCAGGATGGCGGCCGCGAGGTTTTCCTTCAGTGGCGCCGCACCTTGCTGCAGGCGATAACCGCGCTGATGCAGGCTGTGGCCGGACAGGTCGAGGGAGAGAATCGCTTCGCCGCGATCCAGGCGCAGGTGAATGCGCAGGTCCGGGTTGAGCTTGTCGATGGAGGGACGGTCGCCCTGCGGGGTACGCAGTTTGTCGACGATGGCGTCCTTGACCTTCAGGGCGCCGAAGTGGGTGTTGTCGATCCCCGAGCCGTGACCGCTGAACTCGACGGCCAGGGTGCCGTCATTGAGCATGTGGTCTTGCCACTCGATATCGAGCACACCGTGGTAGAGGTCTTCGGCATCCTTCATCGGGAAACGCTTGAGCACCAGCAGCACCCGGTTCGCCAGACGCGACCACAGGCACAGGCGATAAGCGGTTTCCATGGTTGCCATGCCGCGCACGGCAGAGGTGTGCTCACGCGCTTCTTCAAGGCCAAGCCCGACGGCTTCCTCGATAAGCAGGCCTTCAAGGCCTTTGGGGCAAGTGAGGAAGAGTTCGAAACGATCGGACATGGGAATTCCAGAACCTTTAGCTGAGTGGACCGGCAACGCATTGCCGGCCCGGTTTTCAATCAGGCGCTTTTCTAAAAGAGCGCCCGCGTGGCACGAAGGTGTGCCGTCCCACCCCTGCTGCTCCGGTCAAAAGAGCTTAGATGCACAGGTAGATAAAAAAGTTGTAGCAACAAAATGTCATAAATCGACCCTTCGTCGAATAATGCCCGCCAGAACGCGAGATATTCTCAGCAAAGGATCAACCCCCAGCATCTGGCGCAGGGCCAATCATACCGGGGTTTTACCAATTAACGGCGGACAAACATCGTGTTACTTATCGCCTTACCATCATTATCGTTACGTCCTTATGACAAAACGATCATTCCCTCGATGTGACGCATTGGTTAGAACTCAATACAGGTTGACGTCGCAACGGCGTCAACACCTTGGCTCGCGACGCCGGCAGCGAGCCCCAACGGCAGAAATTTTTTCTGCCAGACCTCAATTGAGGTCGACGCGATAAATACAGTCAACAAGTGAGGGCAACACCCTATGAGAAGACTTAAGCGTGATCCGTTGGAAAGAGCATTTTTGCGCGGATATCAATATGGCGTTGGTGGCAAATCCCGTGAGCTTTGCCCATTTACTCTACCGTCGGTACGCCAAGCCTGGATTAACGGCTGGCGAGAAGGACGCGGCGACAACTGGGACGGTATGACCGGCACTGCGGGAATCCACAAACTCAACGAACTTCACGCCGTCGGCTAACACAAGGCTTAACACTCCGACACGACAATCTGATTATGTAACGACTTACCACGCACGCCCCATCCGGGCGGCGGGCTTCGGCCCAAGGGCTCCCTCGAGGAGCCCTTTTTTATGCATCTCCTGTCACACACCTTCCCTGTAGGAGCCAGCGGGCGGCGTTCCGACTTGCCGGCGAAGAACGCTGACGCGGTACAACAGATACACCGCGGCGCCTGGTTCGCGGGCAAGCCTCGCTCCTACAGGCACCTTCGCCAGCAAGCCGGCTCCTACAAAGGTTCAGCGCAAGGCTGCTATTGCGTCGACGGACTCACGAATCAGCGCCGGGCCCTTATAGATGAAGCCGGAATAAAGCTGCACCAGGCTCGCCCCCGCCGCGATTTTCTCGGCCGCGTGCTTGCCTTCGGTGATGCCGCCCACGGCGATGATCGGCAAACGACCGGCCAGTTCCGCCGCCAGCACTGTCACCGTGTGGGTGCTTTTGTCGCGAACCGGTGCGCCGGACAGGCCGCCCGCCTCGTCACCGAACTCCATGCCTTCGACGCCGACACGGCTCAGGGTGGTGTTGGTGGCGATGACCGCGTCCATCCCGGTTTCGATCAATGCTTGCGCGACCTGAACGGTTTCTTCATCGGTCATGTCCGGCGCGATCTTGATCGCCAACGGGACGTGCTTACCGTGGCGCAAAGCCAGTTCCGCCCGACGCGTGGCCAGGTCGGCCAGCAACTGCTTGAGCGAGTCGCCGAACTGCAGGCTGCGCAGGCCCGGGGTGTTCGGCGAGCTGACGTTGACCGTGATGTAGCTGGCGTGAGCGTAGACCTTGTCCAGGCAGATCAGGTAATCGTCGACCGCACGCTCGACCGGGGTATCGAAGTTCTTGCCGATATTGATCCCCAGCACGCCCTTGTACTTGGCCGCTGCAACGCGGGCCAACAGGTGATCGACGCCGAGGTTGTTGAAACCCATGCGGTTGATGATCGCCTCGGCTTCCGGCAGACGGAAAATCCGTGGCTTCGGGTTGCCCGGTTGCGGACGCGGGGTAATGGTGCCTATTTCGACAAAGCCAAAACCCAGTTGGGCAAAACCGTCGATGGCCGCGCCGTTTTTGTCGAGACCGGCTGCCAGCCCCACCGGATTCGGGAAGTCCAGGCCCATGACGGTCACCGGCATTTTCGCCGGCGCCTTGCACAGCAAGCCGTTGAGGCCCAAACGCCCGCCCGCGCCGATCAGGTCCAGGGACAGATCGTGGGAGGTTTCCGGGGAAAGTTGGAACAACAGCTGACGGGCCAGGGTGTACATGGGCGGCTTTGACTCGATTGGCGGCGAAATGAGGCAGCGATTATAGCCGGGCATCGGGGGTGCAGGCGAGGCACGCAACAAAAACAGCCGTCACTGGCATATGCCTTGCACCGTCACTGCCATCAGCACCCATGCCAACGGCGGGATGGGTCGAAAGACAAAGGCGTCGTCATCTGGCCTTGCTCGGGCAAAGCCGGTACGGCGCTTTTTTATGGAAGGTGTTTACCCATGATTGAAATTCCAGCCACCCCCCTGGCCTGGGTCCACGGCAGCGATGCCCCGGAAAAGACCGAAATCAACCTCGGCTTCATGGCCCTGAGCGACTGCGCATCGGTGGTAGTCGCGGCCACCCAGGGTTTCGCCCAGCCCTACGGCCTGACCCTGAACCTCAAGCGCCAGTCGTCGTGGGCCAATCTGCGGGACAAACTGGTCAGCGGTGAACTCGACGCCGCTCACAGCCTGTACGGCTTGATTTATGCGGTTCACTTAGGGATAGGCGGCGTGGCGGCGACCGACATGGCCGTGTTGATGGGCCTGAACCAGAACGGCCAGAGCATCAACCTGTCCCATGGCTTGCAGGCCTTGGGCGTGACCAGTCCTGAAGCACTGGAGCGGCATGTGCACCAAAGTCGCCCAAAACTGACCTTTGCCCAAACGTTTCCAACCGGCACCCACGCCATGTGGCTGTATTACTGGCTGGCCAGCCAAGGCATCCATCCGTTGCACGACGTCGACAGCGTAGTGGTGCCGCCGCCGCAAATGGTCGCGCACCTGCAAGCGGGACGCATCGATGGTTTTTGCGTCGGCGAACCCTGGTCCGCCAGTGCGGTGAAGCACAATCTCGGTTTTACCATGGCGACCACCCAGACCCTCTGGCCCGATCACCCGGAAAAAGTCCTCGGCTGCACCCGCACCTTCGTCGAGCAATACCCCAACACCGCCCGGGCGCTGGTGATGGCGGTTCTGGAGGCCAGCCGCTTCATCGAAGCCAGCACCGAGAATCGCCGCAGCACCGCCCAACTGCTCAGCGCTGCGCAATACCTCGACGCGCCACTCGACTGCATCGAACCGCGCTTGCTCGGCGACTATGCCGATGGCCTCGGAAATCACTGGCAGGACCCGCACGCACTGCGCCTGCATGGCGCTGGCGAGGTCAACTTGCCTTATTTGTCCGATGGCATGTGGTTCATGACCCAGTTCCGCCGCTGGGGTCTGTTGCGCGACGATCCGGACTACCTCGCCGTGGCCCGGCAGGTGCAGCAACTAGACTTGTACCGAGAGGCCGCCACCGCAGTCGGTGTCGCCGCCGGGAGTCATGCGATGCGCAGCAGCCAGTTGATCGACGGCAAGGTCTGGGACGGTTCGGACCCTGCCGGCTATGCCCGCAGTTTCAAGCTGCATGCCATGAGCGACAGCTCACCCCTTTTCGCCAGCCGCTGACAGGAGACTGCAACTATGCTGCGAATCCTGCTGATCAACGACACCGCGAAGAAAGTCGGTCGCCTGAAAGCGGCCCTGACCGAAGCCGGGTTCGAGGTGATCGACGAATCCGGCCTGACCATCGACTTGCCCGCGCGCGTCGAAACGGTGCGTCCGGACGTGATCCTGATCGATACCGAGTCACCGAGCCGCGATGTCATGGAGCAAGTGGTGCTGGTGAGCCGCGACCAGCCGCGGCCGATCGTGATGTTTACCGACGAGCATGACCCTGACGTGATGCGCCAGGCGATCAAGTCCGGGGTCAGTGCCTACATCGTCGAAGGCATACACGCGCAACGCTTGCAGCCGATTCTCGATGTGGCCATGGCGCGCTTCGAAAGTGACCAGGCCTTGCGTGCGCAGCTGCAGGCCCGGGACCAGCAACTGGCCGAGCGCAAGCGCATCGAGCTGGCCAAGGGGCTGCTGATGAAGATGAAGGATTGCAACGAGGAACAGGCCTACACCCTGATGCGCCGCCAGGCCATGAGCCGTCAGCAGAAGCTGATTCAGGTGGCGGAGCAGATCATTGCCATGAGTGAGTTGCTGGGCTGAAGCCCTGCATTGCCTGTGGGGGCGCCTTCGCGGGCAAGCCTCGCTCCTACAGTTGATTTGTGTACGACGCAATTACCCTGTGGGAATTGCTTGGCTGAAGCCTGTGACGCCTGTCAAGGCGCCTTCGCGAGCAAGCCCGCTCCCACAGCTGATTTGTGTACGACACAACTCCCCTGTGGGAGCGGGCTTGCTCGCGAATGGCGGCGACTCGGTTTCACCTGTTGGCACAGATCTCGCTAGGTAATTACCACAGGTAACCAACGGCGGTTGCCCCACCTACGACAAAGACGTCGCTCACCCCCTTCGCTCCTGGCGAATCGGGTGGCGGCGTTTTTTTGTTTTGGCCCCATAGCCCGGGGCCGGTGGTGCGGCCGAATGCGGCGCCCCACTTGCAAGCTCATGACTCCTTCTCGAGACGACTAACAGCTGAGGTGCGCGATGAATTCAAGCTTCTGGAAATCCGGCCATACCCCGACACTGTTCGCGGCCTTTCTTTATTTCGACCTGAGCTTCATGGTCTGGTACCTGCTCGGCCCGCTGGCGGTGCAGATCGCCGCCGACCTGCAACTGACCACCCAGCAACGCGGGCTGGTGGTCGCCACGCCGATTCTGGCCGGGGCCCTCCTGCGCTTTGTGATGGGCCTGCTGGCTGACCGCCTGTCGCCCAAGACCGCCGGGCTGATCGGCCAGGTGATCGTCATCTGCGCCCTGTTCGTCGCCTGGAAACACGGGATTCACAGTTATGAACAAGCGCTGCTGCTGGGCCTGTTCCTCGGCATGGCCGGTGCGTCCTTCGCCGTAGCGCTGCCGCTGGCGTCGCAGTGGTACCCGCCGCAGCATCAAGGCAAAGCCATGGGCATCGCCGGCGCCGGCAACTCGGGCACTGTGCTCGCGGCCCTGATCGCACCCGTCCTGGCCGCCTCGTTTGGCTGGAGCAACGTGTTCGGCTTCGCCCTGATCCCGCTGATCCTGACTATCATCACCTTTGCCTGGCTGGCCAAAAACGCCCCTGAACGGCCGAAAGCCAAGTCCGTGTCCGATTATTTCAAGGCCTTGGGCGACCGCGACAGCTGGTGGTTCATGTTTTTCTACAGCGTGACCTTCGGCGGCTTCATCGGCCTGGCCAGCGCCCTGCCCGGCTACTTCAACGACCAATACGGCCTGAGCCCGGTGACCGCCGGTTATTACACCGCGGCCTGTGTGTTCGGTGGCAGCCTGATGCGTCCGTTGGGCGGCGCCCTGGCCGACCGTTTCGGCGGGATCCGCACACTGCTGGTGATGTACACCGTGGCAGCGACCTGCATTGCGGCAGTGGGCTTCAATCTGCCAAGTTCCTACGCGGCATTGGCCCTTTTCGTGTGCACCATGCTCGGTCTGGGTGCGGGCAACGGCGCGGTATTCCAGTTGGTTCCGCAGCGCTTTCGTCGGGAGATCGGCGTGATGACCGGTTTGATCGGCATGGCCGGCGGTATCGGTGGCTTCGCGCTGGCGGCCGGCATGGGTGCGATCAAGCAAAGTACCGGCAGTTATCAACTGGCGCTGTGGTTGTTCGCCAGCCTTGGGGTCCTTGCCTGGTTCGGCCTGCACGGTGTGAAACGTCGCTGGAGAACCACCTGGGGTTCGGCTGCCGTCACCGCTGCACGGGTGTGAGGGCTGAATGAGCCTGCAATTGAGTTTCGCCGAAGCGAGCGCCATCGGCCCTCGCGAGGAGAATCAGGACGCCCTGCGCCTGGTCACTCCGCCCCCGGCGCTGGCGGCGAGCAAAGGTTATCTGTTCGCCATCGCCGACGGCGTCAGCCAGTGCGCCGATGGTGGCCTGGCCGCCCGCTCGACCTTGCAGGCCCTGGCGCTGGACTACTACGCCACCCCGGAAACCTGGGGTGTCGCCCAGGCGCTGGATCGCCTGTTGCTGGCACAAAATCGCTGGTTGCAGGCCAACGGTGGAGGGCAACCCTTGCTCACCACGGTCAGCGCTCTGGTCATGCGTGGCAGGCGCTTCACCCTGGCCCATGTCGGCGATTGCCGGGTATATCGCTGGCACGCCAACGCTTTGCAACGGGTGAGCGAGGATCATGTCTGGGACCAGCCGGGCATGCAGCATGTACTCAAACGGGCGCTGGGGCTGGATCAGCACCTGGTACTGGATTTTCTCGATGGCGAATTGCGCGTCAACGAGAGCTTCGTGCTGCTCAGCGATGGGATCTGGGCCGTACTGGGTGATACCGCTATTGCGGCGATCCTGCGCGATCAGCCCGATCTGGACAGCGCCGCGCAGACCCTGGTCAACGCCGCGCATCTGGCCGGCAGTCAGGACAATGCCAGCGCCTTGCTGGTGCGGGTCGATGCCTTGGGTGAAACCAGCATCGGCGACGCATTGATTCATTTGCAGCAATGGCCGCTGCCGCCGGCGCTGAAACCGGGCCAGACCTTCGAGGGCTGGCAGGTCGAAGGGATACTCGGTCAGAGCCAGCAATCGCTGCTCTATCGGGTTCGCGACGGGCAACAACAGCCCTGGCTATTGAAAACCTTGCCCGGCGCGTTGCGCGATGACCACCTGGCGGGGCAAGCGTTGCTGTCGGAGGAATGGTTTCTCAAACGCGTCGCCGGACGGCATTTCCCTGAAGTCCACGCCGCCAGCCAGCGTCAGCATTTGTACTACGTGATGCGTGAATATTCGGGGTCGACCCTGGCGCAACTGCAGGAGAACGTCGGACCGCTGCCGTTGGCCCAATGGCGGGATCTGGCCGAACGCCTGCTGCGGGCGGTGGGCATGCTGCACCGACGACAGATTCTGCATCGCGATATCAAACCGGAGAACCTGCTGCTGGGGGACGACAGTGAGTTGCGCCTGCTGGACTTCGGCCTCGCCTACTGCCCCGGCCTGTCCGAAGATCAGCCCTCTACCCTGCCCGGGACCCCCTGCTACATCGCGCCGGAAGCCTTTGGCGGAGGCGCTCCGACTCCGCAACAGGATCTGTATGCGGTCGGCGTGACCTTGTATTTCCTGCTCACCGGGCACTATCCCTACGGCGAAATCGAAGCGTTCCAGCGACCGCGATTTGGCGTGCCGGTCAGTGCCAGTCGCTACCGGCCCGACCTGCCGGAATGGATCGCACAAAGCCTGGAGCGCGCCATTGCGGCGGATCCGGATCAGCGCTTTGAAACGGCGGAAGAATGGTTGCTGCTATTGGAACAGGGCGAGCGGAGCAGCTTGAGCGTGCGGCCCAGGCCCTTGCTGGAACGTGAGCCGTTGAAGGTCTGGCGCACCTTGGCATTGGTGTCGTTGCTGGTGAATCTGGTGCTGCTGATATTGGTATTTCATGGCTAAGATCCAGTCGCGCCCTTCGCGAGCAAGCCCGCTCCCACAGGTGATCTATGGCGTTCATATCCCTGTGGGAGCGGGCTTGCTCGCGAAGACGGACTGCAAAACACCGCACGTGTTCGCCTTACGCTCCATTAACGGGCAACGCGCTTCGATTCGGTGCAAAAAATCGAATCATTTGGTTCAAAACCTCCATTAGAGCCAATAAATCCCACCCCCTGACAACTTGGCACAACCACTGCATTACCTCTCTCAACTGACATAAAGCCCAACCTTCAACGACGAAGGGTGCGCTGCCCGAGAGAACGGGACAAGGACAAAGGCGTCCTCGCCAGGCAACTGGCGGGATGCCTTTTTTTGTTTGCGCAAAATTTGTCGAGCAAGACCTGAAAGCCCTGATGAGGCGGGTCTGAGCTCCCCGGAGAACCTGATGAAAAAACTAAAACTGGTGATGATCGGCAACGGCATGGCCGGGGTTCGTACCCTGGAAGAACTGCTCAAGCTGAGCAACGAGCTGTACGACATCACGGTCTTCGGCGCCGAACCCCACACCAACTACAACCGCATCCTGCTGTCGCCGGTACTGGCCGGCGAACAGACGTTCGAAGAGATCGTGCTCAACGACCTGGACTGGTACCTGGAAAACAACATCAAGCTGCTGCTCAACCGTAAAGTGGTGGAGATCGACCGGGTCAAGCGCCGGGTCATCGCCGAAGACGGCACCGAGGCTGAATACGACCGCCTGCTGATCGCCACCGGCTCGACTCCGTTCATCCTGCCGATCCCCGGCAATACCTTGCAGGGCGTGATCGGCTACCGCGACATTGCCGACACCCAGGTGATGATCGACACCGCCAAGACCCACAAGCACGCCGTGGTCATCGGCGGCGGCCTGCTCGGCCTGGAAGCGGCGAACGGCCTGATGCTGCGCGGCATGCACGTCACCGTGGTGCACATCGGCGAATGGCTGCTGGAACGGCAACTGGACAAGACCAGCGGCGAACTGCTGCAAACTGCCCTTGAAGGTCGCGGCCTGCACTTTCGCCTGCGGGAACAGACCCAGGCCCTGCACGACGCCGGCAATGGCCGGGTCGGCTCGGTCGAGTTCAAGAACGGCGACATTATCCCCGCCGACCTGGTGGTGATGGCCGCCGGCATACGCCCGAGCACCGAACTGGCGGAAAAAGCCGGCATCCCCTGCAACCGCGGGATCCTGGTCAACGACACGATGCAAACCTACGACCCGCGGGTCTACGCCATCGGCGAATGCGCCAGCCACCGTGGCACCGCCTACGGCCTGGTGGCGCCGCTGTTCGAACAGGCCAAGGTCTGCGCCAACCACCTGGCCCAGCTGGGCTTTGCCACTTACAAGGGTTCGGTGACCTCGACCAAATTGAAAGTCACCGGCATCGACCTGTTTTCCGCCGGCGACTTCATGGGCGGCGAAGGCACCGAGACCATCACCCTCTCCGACCCGATCGGCGGGGTCTACAAAAAGCTGGTGATCAAGGATGACGTGCTGGTCGGCGCCTGCCTGTACGGCGATACGGCAGATGGCGGTTGGTATTTCCGGCAAATCCGTGAGAACCACGCCATCGGAGAGATCCGTGATCACCTGATGTTCGGTGAAAACGCACTCGGCGACGTAGGACATCAGGGCCAGGATAAAGCCATGAGCATGGCCGACACTGCCGAAGTCTGCGGTTGCAACGGCGTATGCAAAGGCACCATCGTCAAGGCGATTCAGGAGCATGGCCTGTTCAGCGTCGACGACGTCAAGAAGCACACCAAGGCCGCCAGCTCCTGCGGCTCCTGCGCCGGCCTGGTGGAACAGATCCTGATCAACACCGTGGGCGGCGCCGCCGACGTCAAACCAAAAAGCGAAAAAGCCATCTGCGGCTGCAGCGACCTCAATCACGGGCAAATCCGGCAGGCCATCCGCGAGCAGCATTTGCTGACCATTGCCGGCACCCTGAGCTACCTGAACTGGCGCACCCCGAACGGCTGCGCCACCTGCCGTCCGGCGCTCAACTACTACCTGATTTCCACGTGGCCGGGCGAAGCCAAGGACGATCCGCAATCGCGCCTGATCAACGAACGGGCTCACGCCAACATTCAGAAAGACGGCACTTACTCTGTGGTCCCGCGGATGTGGGGCGGCGTGACCAACCCCTCGGAACTGCGGCGCATCGCCGACGTGGCCGACAAGTACAACGTACCGATGGTCAAGGTCACCGGTGGCCAGCGCATCGACTTGCTGGGGATCAAGAAGCAGGACCTGCCGGGGGTCTGGAAGGATCTCGACATGCCGTCCGGCCACGCCTACGGCAAATCCATCCGCACCGTGAAAACCTGCGTCGGCAGCGAGTTCTGCCGCTTCGGCACCCAGAACTCGACGCAACTGGGGATCGAGCTGGAGCATGACCTGTTCAACATGTGGTCACCGCACAAGGTGAAGCTGGCTGTCTCCGGTTGCCCACGCAATTGCTCGGAAGCAGGCATCAAGGACGTCGGAATTATCGGCGTGGATTCCGGTTGGGAGATGTACATCGGCGGCAACGGCGGGATCAAAACCGAAGTCGCCGAGTTCTTCGTCAAGCTCAAGACCGCCGAAGAAGTGCGCGAGTACAACGGCGCCTTCCTGCAGCTCTACCGCGAAGAAGCCTTCTACCTCGAACGCACCGTGCATTACCTGCAACGGGTCGGCATGGAACACATCAAGAAAGCCGTGCTGGAAGACCCGGAGCGGCGCAAGGCACTCAATGCGCGCCTGCAATTCTCCCTGTCGTTCGAACAGGACCCATGGAAGGAACGCCTGGAGCAACCACTGCTGAAGAAAGAGTTTGACGTCATCACCGTGAAGAACCTGGAGGTGCTGGCATGACCTGGCTCGATATCTGCGCACTGGAAGAAATCAATGCCCTGGGTTCGCGGATCATCGCCGGCCCGAAAGGCGACATCGCGATTTTTCGTACCAGCGACGATGAAGTGTTCGCCCTCGACGACCGCTGCCCGCACAAGGGCGGTCCGCTGTCCCAAGGCTTGATCTATGGCAAACGCGTCGCCTGCCCGCTGCACAACTGGCAGATCGATCTGGAAACCGGCGAAGCCCAGGCGCCGGACATCGGTTGCGCTCACCACCATGCGGCCCGGGTCGAAAATGGCCGGGTGCTGCTGTCCCTGCGGGAAGCAAGCTAATGAACCATCAGATCACCGCTTCCACCTGCTGCTACTGCGGCGTCGGCTGCGGCGTACTGATCGAGCATGACGGCGAGCGCATCCTCGGCGTCAGCGGCGATCCGGCCCATCCGGCCAACTTCGGCAAGTTGTGCAGCAAGGGCTCGACCCTGCACCTGACCGGCGACGTGGCGGCTCGGGCGTTGTACCCCGAACTGCGCCTCGGCAAAGGCCTGGCCCGCAGCCGCACGGATTGGGACACCGCCCTCGATCACGCCGCCAGCGTCTTCGCCCAAACCATTGCCGAACACGGCCCTGACAGCGTGGCGTTCTACATTTCCGGGCAATTGCTGACCGAGGATTACTACAGCTTCAACAAGCTGGCGCGCGCGCTGGTGGGCACCAACAACATCGATAGCAATTCACGGTTGTGCATGTCTTCGGCGGTGGTTGGCTACAAGCGCAGCCTGGGTGCCGACGCTCCGCCCTGCAGCTACGAAGACCTGGAATTGAGCGACTGCGTGATGATCGTCGGCAGCAACATGGCCTACGCGCATCCGGTGCTGTTTCGGCGCCTGGAAGAAGCCAAATCCCGCCGGCCGCAGATGAAAGTCATCGTCATCGACCCCCGTCGTACCGACACCTGCGACCTGGCTGACCTGCACCTGGCGATTCTTCCGGGTACCGACGTCGCCTTGTTCCATGGGATTTTGCACCTTTTGCTGTGGGAAGACTGGATCGACCGCGATTTCATCAAGGCGCACACCCAAGGCTTGGCCGAGTTGAAGAACCTGGTGCGTGATTACACGCCGCAAATGGTCTCGCAGCTGTGCGGGATCAGCGTTGAGCAACTGCAGCAATGTGCCGAATGGGTCGGGACTTCGCCGAGTTTCCTGTCGCTGTGGTGCATGGGGCTGAACCAGTCCACCGCCGGCAGCGCCAAGAACAGCGCACTGATCAATCTGCACCTGGCCACCGGGCAAATCGGCCGCCCCGGCGCCGGCCCCTTCTCGCTGACCGGTCAGCCCAATGCCATGGGCGGCCGGGAAACCGGCAGCCTGTCGAACCTGCTGCCAGGTCATCGCGAAGCCGGCAATGCCGAGCATCGCGCGCAAGTGGCGGCTTACTGGGGTGTCGAGCAACTCCCGCAAACCACCGGCCTGACCGCCATCGAACTGTTCGAACAGGTGCGTAGCGGCAAGGTCAAGGCGCTGTGGATCGCCTGCACCAACCCCGCGCAATCCATGCCGGATCAGAGCGCCGTGCGCGCGGCACTGCAAGCCTGTCCATTCGTGGTCCTGCAGGAAGCCTTCCGCACCACCGAGACCGCCGCGTTCGCCGACCTGCTGCTGCCTGCCGCCAGCTGGGGTGAAAAAGAGGGCACTGTGACCAATTCCGAGCGGCGTATTTCCCACGTCCGGCAGGCGATCGTCGCACCCGGTGAGACCCGTTCCGACTGGGCGATCACCGTGGATTTCGCACAACGCCTGGAAAAACATCTGCGTCCAGGGCTTGCCAGTCTGTTTGCGTTTGAAACACCGGCGCAGATTTTCGACGAGTACAAGCAACTGACTCGCGGCCGCGACCTGGACCTGTCAGGCATCAGCCATGCGCTGATCGACCGTCTCGGCCCACAGCAATGGCCCTTCCCCGAGGGCGCCAGCGAAGGCACGGCGCGGTTGTACCTGGACGGCGTTTTCCCGACCGCCAGCGGACGCGCGCAGTTTGTCGCCGATCCATATCGCGCCGCCAAGGAACAACGCGACGCGCGTTTCCCGCTGACCCTGATCACCGGCCGTCTGCGCGATCAATGGCACGGCATGAGCCGCACCGGCACCGCCGCCCAGCTGTTCGGTCACGTCAGCGAAGCCGTGTTGAGCCTGCACCCGGACGAACTGCGCCGCCATCGCCTGCAACCGGGAGACCTGATCAGCCTGAAAAGTCGCCGGGGCGCGGTGATCGTGCCCGTCGACAGCGATGACAGTGTGCGGCCCGGCCAGGCGTTTCTGCCGATGCATTGGGGCGACCGTTTCCTCAAGGGCGGCGTGAATGCGCTGACCCAACCGGCGTTCGATCCCTTGTCGAAACAACCGGAACTCAAGCACAGCGGCGTGCGCCTTGAACCTGTGAGCCTGCCGTGGCAGCTGTTCGCCCTCATCGAGGGCAATGTTCAACAGCATTTTGAGACGCTACGACCGCTCTGTGAGGCGTTTTCCTACGTCAGCCTGAGCATCGCTGGCCGTGAACGCCCGGCGCTGCTCATACGCGCTGCCAGCGCCGTCGCGCCAGACCCGCAGTTGTTGCGTGAGATCGATCAATGCCTGGGCCTCAACGACGGCCCGGTATTGGCCTACGACGATCCTCGGCGCTCCATCGGCAAACGGGTGCGGATCGAGAACGGCCGGATCACCGCGATTCGCCTGGCCGGCGAAACCCTCGCCCAGCACTGGCTGCAGACCCTGTGGCTGGAAGGTCGCGCCGACGAACAACTGCGGCGCTGGTTGCTCGCGCCCCTGAGCGCAGCACCAGGCCAGGCCAATGCCTCGACCGCGGGTAGCAAAACCCTGTGCAACTGCATGAACGTCAGCCAAGGCGCGGTCTGTGCCGGCATCGGTCGAGGCCTGGACTTGCAGGGTCTGAAACAAGAATTGGGCTGCGGCACGCAATGCGGCTCCTGTGTCCCGGAAATCAAGCGTTTGCTGGCCGCCACTGCGCAGCCGATCGCCGTTGTCTCGTGAGGAAAAACACTATGAGCGCAAAAGTCTGGCTGGTGGGTGCGGGTCCTGGCGACCCGGAATTGCTGACCCTGAAGGCGGTACGGGCACTGCGGGAAGCCGATGTGGTGCTGATCGATGATCTGGTCAATGCCGCGGTGCTGGAGCATTGCCCCCAGGCGCGGATCATTCCCGTGGGCAAGCGCGGCGGCTGTCGCTCCACGCCCCAGGCGTTCATCCATCGCCTGATGCTGCGTTATGCCCGCCAGGGTAAATGCGTGGTGCGGCTCAAGGGTGGCGATCCGTGCATTTTTGGCCGGGGCGGTGAAGAGGCACAGTGGTTACGTGAACGTGGCGTCGAGGCCGAGCTGGTCAATGGCATCACTGCCGGGCTTGCCGGTGCGACGCAATGCGATATCCCGTTGACCCTGCGCGGCGTTGCGCGCGGCGTGACGCTGGTCACTGCCCACACCCAGGATGGCAGCAGCCTGAACTGGCAAGCCCTGGCCCAGGGCGGCACGACGCTGGTGATCTACATGGGAGTGGCGAAGCTGAGCGAGATCCGCGAGCAGCTGCTGGCCGGCGGAATGGCGGCGGATATGCCGGTGGCGATGATTGAAAACGCTTCACTGCCACATCAGCGGGAATGTCGCAGTGACCTGACGGCGATGGAGGAAGATGCCTGCGCCTTTGAGTTGAAGAGCCCGGCCATTCTGGTCATCGGCGCTGTGGCAGCATGCTCTCCCAGTAGGAGCGAGCTTGCTCGCGATGAACCTGAGAACATCGCGGGGTGTCAGGCTGGCAGCGTTATCGTTGACGACCATCGTCGGAACGCCGCCCAGAGCTAGCTCGCTCCTACAAGTAACGCCAGAACTCAAATCGCAGACAAAGAAAAGCCCGGCCGAAGCCGGGCTTTTCTCAGAGCTGCGAGCTAATTACTTAGCTTGAGCTTCAACCTGCGCTTCTACGCGACGGTTTACAGCACGGCCAGCGTCAGTAGCGTTGTCGGCAACTGGGCGGGATTCGCCGTAGCCAACAGACTGAACGCGGGACGATTCAACACCGTACTGGTTGGTCAGAACTTGCTTGACGGCGTTTGCACGACGCTCGGACAGTTTCTGGTTGTAAGCGTCAGGACCGACGGAGTCAGTGTGACCTTCAACAGTGGTGCTGGTGGATGGGTACTGCTTCATGAAGTCAGCGAGGTTTTTGATGTCGCCGTAGCTGTTAGGCTTGACTACCGACTTGTCGAAGTCGAACTTCACGTCCAGCTCAACACGAACAACTTCAGCAACTGCCGGGCAGCCATCAGCGTCAACGGTTACGTTGGCTGGGGTATCCGGGCACTTGTCGACGTTGTCGCACACGCCATCGTTGTCGCTGTCGGAGCAGACTTCAGCCGGTGCTGGAACTGGAGCAGCGGCAGGCTTGGAGCCGCCACCGAAGTTCACACCGATACCGACGCTAGGAGCCCACTCGGTGTTGCCCTGGTCGATGTTGTACTGAGCTTCAACGCCGGCACGGGCGTAGAAGTTGTCGGTGAAGTACAGCTTGGCGCCGCCACCAACGTTGGCGAAGGTGGAACGGTCACGACCGTTCGAACCGTTCTGGTCGATACTCTGGTCGGAGAAACCGGCTGAGACGTAAGGACGCAGCATGTCGCCTGGGTTGTTGAAGTGGTACAGAGCATCCAGAGCGGTGTTGGCGCCCTTGATGTTCTGGCCGGAATCGGAACGCACGTTGTGCACTTCGTCGTAGCCCAGACGCAGTTCAACGTCGTCGGTCAGGAAGTAACCAACCGAACCACCGAACAGATTGCCGTCGTTTTTGAAGTTGCGAGTGCTGTCAAAGTACTCTTTTTTTGCGAAGCCTTCGATTTCAACTGCGCCTTGGCCTTGTGCCAGTGCGCCGAACGAAGTAGCGGCAATCAAAGAACCAATGGCCAAGCCCAAGGTGTTTTTCAGTTTCATCCGTTAAATCCCCATCTGGTGATTGTGAAGCAGTCCCGCAAACCGGGGGACAACTCGGCGGCAAGTCTATCAGAACTTGCCTACACGTAAGAGATATTTGCGCTGAACTAAGTTTCAGCAACGCCTGCAAATTTCTCACGCAATTTGTCTAGAGCACGTTTGTAACGCATTTTTGTCGCACTCAAACCCATGTGCATGATGTCTGCGATCTCCTGAAATTCCAGCTCTGCGACAAATCGTAGCACCAGGATTTCACGGTCGATCGGGTTCACATACACCAACCAGCGATCGAGTCCGCCCTTCTCCTCGGGATTCGGCGCCTTCTCTTCAGACGCTTCCTCGAGGGGGTCCAGACTCAACGCGTCCATCAAGCGACGCTTTCGCCTTTCTTTCCGATACTGCGTGATGCATTCGTTGTACGTGATGCTATAAAGCCATGTCTTGAACTTGGATTTGCCCTCGAAGTTCTTCAGGCCATACAACACCTTCAGCATCACTTCCTGACAGACATCATCTGCATCGCGATCGTTCCCAAGATACCGTGCACAGACGTTAAATAATGTTCGCTGGTAACGCCGCATCAGTTCTTCATAGGCGCGCGTTACGTGAAACAGCTCGGTATGCGAGCGCGCGACCAACTCCTCATCAGAGAGCTCGCGGGGGTCGTAGCGCGTGGAGAGCGATTGAGCTTTATTCAAAACAAGTCGGGCCGACAGTCAGGTCAATGTCCGCCGCAGCCTTCAGGGCAATTTGCGGCGGCATACATTAGCAGGGTTTGCCGGGTTAGCGGCTACTCACATGCTGCTCCAGGAGGATCCGATTGGAGAAAGAGACCAGCTCACCCTCATCGGTCAGCAATGTGGTTTTAACCGTGCCGATCTCTTCGATCTGGCCTTCGACCTCGCCAACACGCACTTGTTGCCCAACCTGATACAACTCACGCACATAGATTCCCGCAAGAATCTGACCGGCAATTTCCCGGCTTCCCAATCCCATGGCCAGCGCAACCGCCAGACCAACGGTAATCAATACGATCACAATCACATGGTTGAGCAGGTCAGTCTTGACCTCCAACTGACTGATTGCGACCGAAATACTGATGATAATCACCAGGCCCTGGGCAATTCGCCCAAGCCCTGCGGCGTAATCCAGCCCTACACCCTCTGCCGCTCCGCGCACCAGCCCATTGGCCAATTGCGCCAGCAACACACCCACCAACAGCACCAGCGCGGCGCCGAATACTTTCGGCAAATACAACGCAAGCATATCCAGCGTAGCTGAAACTCGCTCAAGTCCAAGAGATTCTGCGGCCGAAACCAAAAAAATCAGCAGAACGAACCAGTAGACGATCTTCCCGATCAGGGTCGAGATCGGCACTTGAAGACCGGCCCGGGACAGCAATTTGGTCAGACCGGTGCCGCCCATCAGACGATCGAGTCCCAGCTTGGCGAGCAACTTGGACAACAAAGTGTCCAAAAGTTTCGCAACGACGAAACCCAACAGCAAAACAACCAGTGCGCCGAACAGGTTCGGGATAAAATTTGCAACCTTGGTCCATAACGCAGTCATTGCAGTGACGAGGCTCTGAGTCCAGAGATCAAGTTCCATATTCAATCAGCCTTATCTGCAGTGCGAGCGGTAGGTTTACGGTGACGGGAAACCGGCGAGACATGGGCCGATCCGTTATTCAGGGCGATCATCAGCGCGGGCAGCCAACGGCCCAGCAGGCCAAACAGATCACCGGCGCCGACCTGGCGGTTGGCGGTTTTCAGTACACGGCCAAGGCACGCATCGTCGTCCCGGGTGGACGGTGATGCCCTGAGCATGTCACGCAAAGACTGTTCGAACGGATCGTGCATACGCACCTCTCGTGATGTCTGTGAAAGACGCGATCAAATTTGCCCGGGTCACATGGCGCGCCTTCAGACCCAGCGCAAACGTCGGAATAACCACCACTGCCCCATTGCCACCGAGAGCATCAACAGACAGGCGACGAGGAAGCCATAGGGGCTTTCGGAGAACGGGATTCCGCCGACATTGATCCCCAGAAGACCGGTCAGAAAACTCATCGGCAAAAAGATCCCGGTGATGATCCCGAAGCGGTACATCGTGCGGTTCATGCGCACGCTCAAACGTCTATCTTCGGCCTCCAGGACCAGCCCCACCCGCTCCCGGGTCAGTTCCAGCTCTTCGAGATAGCGGGTCAGGCTGTTGTTCAATTCGTTCCAGTAATCGCCATCGTCCTCGACGAACCAGGGCAATTTTATCCGCGTCAGCTGACCGAAAATATCCCGTTGCGGAGCGAGAAAGCGCTTCAGCGCAGCCGCCCTGCGCCGGATCTGCAAAACGGCTCCATGCTCGGGGGTATACCGTTCGTCGGCATCCAGCTTTTCTTCTTCCTCATCGACCACTTCCGAGAGGCAAGCGACCAGGTCCTGCACTTTGTGGGTGAGGTACTGAGCCATATAAAGGATGAGTTCGGAGGCGGTTTTCGGCCCTTTGCCTGCGGCGAGCTGCACCAGCAGCTCGTCGGTGGCGCGCAATGGACGCAAGCGCAGGGAAATGACCCGTTGGGCCGAGGCGAAGATCCGCACCGACACCATGTCTTCCGGCTCGGCCCCGGGGTTGAGGTTGACCCCGCGCAAAAACAGCAGCAGCTCGGAGTCCGGCAATGGCAAAAGACGCGGCCGGGTGTTCTCTTCCAGCAGCAGGTCACAGCTGAATTCGCTCAGGCCGCTGGATTTACGCAGCCAGGTCTGGGTTTGCGGGTGACTGCGATCCCAGTGCAACCACAGGCTTTCATGGGCCTGCAGCTGCAAGTCATCGAGTTCAGTCCGGGCTATCGAACGCGCACCGCCTTTACCGTCCAGCACCAGGGCATGTACCAGCCCCCACTGCGCGTTTTCTTCCTCGAACATCCTCACTCCTTTGTGGGTACGCCAGCTTATTCAGGCATTTCCAGCGGGCTCGGCGAGATGATCACGCCGTTGTTGTCCGCATAAATGTAATGGCCTGGATGGAACGTCACGCCAGCAAAGGTCACGGCCACGTTGAGATCGCCGATACCGCGTTTGTCGGTTTTCATCGGGTGACTGGCCAGGGCCTGAACCCCCAGCTCGGTTTGCGCGATGACGTCGACGTCGCGGATGCAACCGTAGATCACCAGCCCTTCCCAGCCGTTTTTCGCGGCTTTCTCGGCCAGCAGGTCGCCCAGCAGTGCGCAGCGCAGCGAACCGCCGCCGTCGACTACCAATACCTTGCCCTCACCCTTGAGCTCGACCTGCTCCTTGACCAGCGAGTTGTCTTCGAAGCATTTGATGGTCACGATTTCGCCGCCGAAGGAATCATGGCCGCCGAAATTGCTGAACATCGGTTCCAGCACCTGCACCAGCTCCGGATAGGCGTCGCACAGGTCAGGCGTGAGGTAATGTTTCATCGAGAAACTCCTGTAAAGAGGAAGGCAAGCACGAACATCACTGAGGGCACAGCAGTCGAAAATGACCAGAACAGCTCAACGCGTCATATCTTAGCCGCAAGCCGATGAGAGCGAAATGCCCTTGTTAGAGCATCAGGCTCGGATCGCAGTGGCAAAATCCGGTTTTTCGCCCAGTAAAGGTGTTCGCTGATCCGCCAGCCAGCGTGCCACCAATGGCCAGACTTCGGTCTGGGCCGCTTTGCTGACGAGCATTTCTACGTGACCAAAATTATCGCCAAAGCCCTGTTCGCGACCCAGGGTAACGAATTGTTTGTGCTCAGAACCCACCTGATCGAACAGTTTACGACAGGCCCAGGCCGGATCCTGATGGTCACCCGTGGCACTCACGGCCAGCACTGGCAACTGGACGTCGGCCAGTCCGGCCCACCAATCTTTATCGGCATCGCCAAAACGCCCGAACAGGCCATACCAGCGCATGCTTTCCAGCGCCAGACCGATCGGCTCGTCTTCCGGACCGCGCTTGAGCCGCGACCCGGACAGCTGGGCAAAACGCTTGAGAATAAAGCGCCCGCTCCACTCCACCGGCGGAAATTTCAACGGCCAGTAGGTTCGGCTGACCTGTGTACCGAAGAATGCCGCAGAAGCCACGACCGGTTCGCCGATGTACTCACCGCCCAATGCCGCGGCCAGTGTAATGCCGCCGAGGGAGTGACCGATCCAGTGCGGGGCCTGGCCACTTTGCTCACGCACGAAGGCGCCAATGGCGGGCAGATCGTATCGAGCGTAATCGGCAACGCGGTTGTTGCGATAGTTCTGGTTGCGCTGGGACAAGCCATGACCGCGCATTTCCGCAATCCACACATCGAACCCCTGGCGCGCCAGATAAGCGCCCAGCCCCAGGCCTTTGGGGGAAAACCAGAACCGTCGATTGGAAAAGCTGCCGTGCAACAGGATCACCGGCACGCCACGCACGGCGGGCTCGTCGGCCATGCCGAGTCGTGTCACAGCCAATTCGACGGTGCCGTCGGGGCTGTTGCCGGGTTTCAAACGATAGACGTCTTCGCTCAGATCACCGCGTCGTTCGGCGCTGAGCAAGGCGACAGGAAATAGGTTGCTGCTGCTTTGCATAATGCTCTTGCACAAAAAAGGGCGGCTTCCAGAGGAGCCCGCCCTGCTTGAATCTTAAAGCCCCGGCCGAAAGACCGGGGCTTCATACTGTAGGAGCGAGCTTGCTCCTACAACATCATCAAGCCGAGGCTTGACCTTCAGCCAGGAAGAACCAGGTTTCCAACACGGAATCGGGGTTCAACGATACGCTTTCGATGCCCTGCTCCATCAGCCATTTCGCCAGATCAGGGTGGTCCGAAGGACCCTGGCCGCAGATGCCGATGTACTTGCCAGCCTTGTTACAGGCCTGAATAGCATTGGCCAACAGCTTCTTGACCGCCGGATTACGCTCGTCGAACAGGTGCGCGATGATCCCGGAGTCACGGTCCAGGCCCAGGGTCAACTGGGTCAGGTCGTTGGAGCCGATGGAGAAACCGTCGAAGAACTCGAGGAATTCTTCCGCCAGGATGGCGTTGGACGGCAGTTCGCACATCATGATCACGCGCAGGCCGTTTTCGCCACGGGCCAGGCCGTTTTCCGCCAGCAGATCGACCACCTGGCTCGCTTCGCCCAAGGTACGCACGAACGGCACCATGATTTCAACGTTGGTCAGGCCCATCTCGTTGCGCACGCGCTTGAGGGCACGGCACTCGAGTTCGAAGCAGTCGCGGAACGCTTCGCTGATGTAACGCGAGGCACCGCGGAAGCCCAGCATCGGGTTTTCTTCTTCCGGCTCGTAGAGCTTGCCGCCGATCAGGTTGGCGTATTCGTTGGACTTGAAGTCCGACAGACGCACGATGACCTTTTTCGGGTAGAACGCTGCCGCCAGGGTGCTGATGCCTTCGACCAGCTTCTCGACGTAGAAGCCGACCGGGTCGTCGTAACCGGCGATGCGCTTGTCGACGCTGTCCTTGATGTCCTGCGGCAGGCCGTCGTAGTTCAACAGCGCCTTGGGGTGCACACCGATCATGCGGTTGATGATGAACTCCAGGCGGGCCAGGCCCACGCCGGCGTTCGGCAGTTGCGCGAAGTCGAAGGCGCGGTCCGGGTTGCCGACGTTCATCATGATCTTGAACGGCAGATCCGGCATGGCATCCACGGAGTTCTTCTTGATGTCGAAGCCCAGTTCGCCTTCGAAGATGTAGCCGGTGTCGCCTTCAGCGCAGGAAACGGTCACGCCCTGGCCGTCTTTCAACAGCTGGGTGGCGTTGCCGCAACCGACCACCGCCGGGATGCCCAGCTCACGGGCGATGATCGCCGCGTGGCAGGTACGGCCGCCGCGGTTGGTGACGATGGCGCTGGCGCGCTTCATGACCGGTTCCCAGTCCGGGTCGGTCATGTCGGAGACCAGCACGTCGCCTGGCTGGACCTTGTCCATCTCCGACACGTCCTTGATGATGCGGACCTTGCCGGCGCCGATGCGCTGGCCGATGGCGCGACCTTCCACCAGCACGGTGCCGGTTTCTTTCAACAGGTACCGTTCCATGACATTCGCCGAGGTACGGCTCTTCACGGTTTCAGGACGGGCCTGAACGATATAGAGCTTGCCGTCGTCGCCGTCTTTGGCCCACTCGATGTCCATCGGGCACTTGTAGTGCTTTTCGATGATCATCGCTTGCTTGGCCAGTTCGCTGACTTCGGCGTCGCTCAGGCAGAAACGGGCGCGATCGGCCTTGTCGACGTCGATGGTCTTGACCGACTTGCCGGCCGTGGCGACTTCGCCGTAGATCATCTTGATGGCCTTGCTGCCCAGGTTGCGACGCAGGATGGCCGGACGACCAGCCGCCAGCGTGCCCTTGTGGACATAGAACTCATCCGGGTTCACCGCGCCCTGCACGACGGTTTCACCCAGGCCGTAGGCGCCGGTGATGAACACCACGTCACGGAAGCCCGATTCGGTATCGAGGGTGAACATCACGCCGGCGGTGCCGGTTTCGGAACGGACCATGCGCTGCACGCCGGCCGACAGGGCCACCAGCTTGTGGTCGAAGCCCTGGTGGACGCGGTAGGAAATGGCGCGGTCGTTGAACAAAGAGGCGAACACCTCTTTGGCGGCGCGAATGACGTTTTCGACGCCACGGATGTTCAGGAAGGTCTCCTGCTGACCGGCGAAGGAAGCGTCCGGCAGGTCTTCGGCGGTAGCCGACGAGCGCACGGCCACGGCCATGTCAGGGTTGCCGGCCGACAACGTGGCGAACGCGGTGCGGATTTCGGCGTTGAGCTTCTCGGGGAACTCGGCTTCCATGATCCATTGACGGATCTGCGCGCCGGTCTTGGCCAGAGCGTTCACATCGTCGACGTCCAGGGCGTCGAGCGCGGCATGGATCTGCTCGTTCAGGCCGCTCAGCTCCAGAAAATCACGATAAGCCTGAGCTGTCGTGGCAAAGCCACCGGGCACCGATACACCGGCACCGGCCAGGTTACTGATCATCTCGCCCAGGGATGCGTTCTTGCCCCCCACATGCTCTACATCATGGACGCCGAGCTTATCGAGGGAAACTACGTACTCTACCAAGGTGATCTCTCCACTAACGGTGTTGGATAAGCTCAGACGCCGGCTGCTCCAGGGAGCGTTTGCCAGCAGTATGGCCTGGACCTGGAAAATAAGTGAGAATGCGGGCCATTGGCGGCCGGCAAATCGCGCCTATCATATCCAAGATTCGTCACAAGTGTCCTGTGTTGCAAATGCGTTCTTTTTTGGCGAGTGACTGTTGTTGCCAGACAAGGCGCCGCGACGAGTCATAGCTGGCTATGGCGAGGAGCGGCAACGCAGTATGGCGACAGCAGGCGCCGTCAAAAAGGACCGCATTTGTGATACCGGACACTCACTCAAGGCCCAAGGTGCAAATGAAACGATCTGCCTTCTTTATTTCCGACGGTACCGGCATCACAGCCGAAACCCTCGGCCAAAGCCTCCTGGCGCAGTTCGAAAACATTACCTTCAGCAAGTTCACGCGACCGTACATCGACAACGCGGATAAAGCGCGGGCCATGGTACAACAAATCAACAAAGCCGCCGAAAACGACGGCTTCCGGCCGATCATCTTCGACACCATCGTCAATCAGGACATTCGTGAGATCCTCGCAACGTCCAATGGTTTCATGATCGACATTTTCTCGACCTTTCTGGCGCCTCTTGAACAGGAATTGACCGAGCATTCTTCCTACACCGTCGGCAAGTCCCACTCCATTGGCAGCAATTCCAATTACATGGAGCGGATCGAGGCGGTGAACTTCGCCCTCGACAATGACGATGGCGCACGCACGCACTATTACGACAAGGCCGACCTGATCCTGGTGGGCGTATCGCGTTGCGGCAAAACCCCGACCTGCCTGTACATGGCCATGCAATTCGGCATCCGCGCGGCCAATTACCCGCTGACCGAAGACGACATGGAGCGCCTGCAATTGCCGACCGCCCTGCGCACCCACCAGCACAAGCTGTTCGGCCTGACCATCGACCCGGACCGCCTCACCGCGATCCGCCACGAGCGCAAGCCCAACAGCCGCTATTCGAGCTACGCCCAGTGCGAGTTCGAAGTGCGCGAGGTGGAGAACCTGTTTCGTCGGGAGAACATCGCGCACATCAATTCCACGCACTTCTCGGTTGAGGAAATTTCCGCGAAGATCCTTGTGGAGAAAGGTGTCGAGCGGCGGTTCAAGTAATTCTGCAGCGCCTGCCAGACCGCCTTCGCTGTAGGAGCCAGGCTTGCCGGCGAAGGCGCACTCAAATACGCCTTCGCCGGCAAGCCTGGCTCCTACAGGGATTAGCGTCAGATCACAAACAAATCCACAAACCGATTCACCGGCGTTGCTTCCAGCGCCGCCTGATCCTTGCACAACGCAAAAATCTCGGCACTGCGCTGGGCAGTGAACCTCGTCGCCAGGTTCGCCTTGAACTTGTCCTCCAGCAACGCAATCCCGTCGGAACGGCGCCGACGATGGCCGATCGGGTACTCAACCACCACGTTTTCGGTGCTCGAGCCGTCCTTGAAAAACACCTGCACCGCGTTGGCGATGGAGCGCTTGTCGGCTTCCAGGTATTCGCGGGTGTAGCGCGGATCTTCGACGATGACCATTTTCTCGCGCAGCACGTCGATGATCGGATGGGCGGCATGGAAGTCGTCTTCGTATTGCTCGGCCACAAGATTGCCGAACGCCAGCGGTACGGCCGTCATGTACTGGATGCAGTGATCACGGTCGGCGGCATTGGCCAACGGGCCTACCTTGGAAATGATGCGGATGGCCGACTCGTGGGTGGTGATGACGATCCTGTCGATGTCGTGCAGGCGATTTCTGACCTGCGGATGCAGGGTCACCGCCGCTTCGCAGGCGGTTTGGGCATGGAATTCGGCGGGGAAGCTGATTTTGAACAGCACGTTTTCCATGACGTAGCTGCCGAACGACCGGGAGAAACTGAAGGCACGCTTGTCTTCGGGTTTGAGCGCCAGATCGTTGTTGGTGTGGCTGAACAGTACGTCGTAGAAGCCCCACTGCCTGGCGGTCAGCACCCCGGGGATGCCCATTTCACCGCGCATTGCGATGTCCGCCAGACGCACGCCACGGCTGGACGCGTCGCCCGCCGCCCAGGATTTGCGCGACCCGGCATTCGGCGCGTGGCGATAGGTACGCAGTGCCTGACCGTCGGCAAAAGCGTGGGACAGCGCGGACAGCAGTTGCTCGCGATTGGCGCCCATGAGCTTGGCAGTGACCGCGGTCGAGGCGACCTTCACCAGAATGACGTGATCGAGGCCTACGCGATTGAAGGAATTTTCCAGCGCGATGACGCCCTGAATCTCGTGGGCCATGATCATGGCTTCGAGCACCGTGCGAACGGTCAGCGGCGCCTCGCCATTGGCCAGGCGCTTTTGCGACAGGTGGTCGGCCACCGCCAGAATAGCGCCGAGATTGTCGGACGGATGGCCCCATTCGGCGGCGAGCCAGGTGTCGTTATAGTCGAGCCAGCGGACGATGCAACCGATGTCCCAGGCGGCCTTGACTGGATCGAGGCGGTAACTGGTGCCGGGGACGCGCGCGCCGAAAGGCACGATGGTGCCTTCGACGATGGGGCCCAGGTGTTTTGTGCATTCGGGGAAGCGCAGGGCCAGGAGGCCGCAGCCGAGGGTGTCCATCAGGCAGTTGCGGGCCGTGTCCAACGCTTCTTTGGACTCGATTTTGAAGGTCAGGACGTAATCGGCAATGTCCTGCAGGACCCTGTCGTAGCCGGGGCGGTTGTTCAGGTCGACGTTGGCGCTCATGTTCGATTCACTCTTGAAGTGGTTCGTTGATGGGACCTCGGTTCAGGGCAATCTCATTCTTATTATTGAAATGCGGTTCTGTAGGAGCCAGGCTTGCCGGCGAAGGCGATCTTGAGGACGCCTTCGCCGGCAAGCCTGGCTCCTACCGGGGATAGGTGTCAGTTAGAAAGAATCGCCCGGCACGCGGACGTAGCCTTCCATCAGTACCCGTGCGCTGCGGCTCATGATGGCCTTGTTCACGGTCCATTCACCGTTTACCAGACTGGCCTCGGCGCCCACACGCAAGGTGCCGGACGGATGGCCGAAGCGCACGGCGTTGCGTTCGATACCGCCCGCGGCGAGGTTCACCAGGGTGCCGGATATCGCGGCGGCCGTGCCGATAGCCACGGCCGCCGTGCCCATCATGGCGTGGTGCAGCTTGCCCATGGACAACGCACGCACCAGCAGGTCGACATCACCCGCCGCGATTGCCTTGCCGCTGGACGCTACGTAGTCCGCCGGTTTGGCAACGAAGGCCACTTTCGGCGTGTGCTGGCGCTTGGCCGCTTCGTCCAGATCCTTGATCAAGCCCATGCGCAGTGCGCCGTAAGCCCGAATGGTTTCAAACATCAGCAAGGCCTTCGGATCGCCGTTGATCGCGCCTTGCAGTTCGGTGCCGGTGTAGCCGATGTCGGCGGCATTGACGAAAATCGTCGGGATGCCGGCATTGATCATGGTCGCCTTGAAGGTCCCGACCCCGGGCACTTCCAGATCATCCACCAGATTGCCGGTGGGGAACATCGAACCACCGCCGCCCTCTTCTTCCGCCGCCGGGTCCATGAATTCGACCTGTACTTCGGCGGCCGGGAAGGTCACGCCGTCGAGTTCGAAGTCGCCGGTTTCCTGCACCTGGCCATTGGTGATCGGCACGTGGGCGATGATGGTCTTGCCGATGTTGGCCTGCCACACCCGAACCACGGCCACACCGTCGTGCGGGATGCGGCTGGCGTCCACCAGACCGTTGCTGATGGCAAACGAACCGACCGCTGCCGTCAGGTTGCCGCAGTTGCCGCTCCAGTCGACAAAAGGCTTGTCGATCGAGACCTGGCCGAACAGGTAATCGACGTCGTGATCGGCCTTGAGGCTTTTCGACAGGATCACGGTTTTGCTGGTGCTGGACGTTGCGCCGCCCATGCCGTCGATTTGCTTGTCGTAAGGGTCGGGGCTGCCGATCACGCGCAGTAACAGCGCGTCGCGAGCAGGACCGGGAATCTGTGCGGCTTCAGGCAAGTCTTTGAGACTGAAGAACACGCCTTTGCTGGTGCCGCCACGCATGTAGGTGGCGGGTATCCTTATTTGCTTTGGAAAAGTAGCTGCGTGAGCCATGGTGCTGCTTACTCCTGATCTGAAAACAAACACGGGACCTGAAGTCCCGTGCCCGCTTGGCGCGTGTTAAACGGCGACCGCCGATTCTTCGAGGAAGTCCTGGGCGAAACGCTGCAGTACGCCGCCGGCCTCGTAGATCGACACTTCTTCGGCGGTGTCCAGGCGGCAGGTCACCGGCACTTCGACGCGTTCGCCGTTCTTGCGGTTGATCACCAGCGTCAGCTCGGCGCGCGGTGTGCGCTCGCCGATCACGTCGTAGGTTTCACTGCCGTCGATGGCCAGGGTGTGGCGGTCGGTGCCCGGTTTGAACTCCAGCGGCAACACGCCCATGCCCACCAGGTTGGTGCGGTGGATGCGCTCGAAACCTTCGGCCGCAATCGCTTCCACACCCGCCAGCCGCACGCCCTTCGCCGCCCAGTCCCGGGACGAACCCTGGCCGTAGTCGGCGCCGGCGATGATGATCAGCGGCTGCTTGCGTTCCATGTAGGTTTCGATGGCTTCCCACATGCGCATCACTTTGCCTTCCGGCTCGACGCGGGCCAAAGAACCCTGCTTGACCTTGCCGTTTTCCCGGACCATTTCGTTGAACAGTTTCGGGTTGGCGAAGGTCGCGCGCTGTGCGGTCAAGTGGTCGCCACGGTGGGTCGCGTACGAGTTGAAATCTTCTTCCGGCAGGCCCATTTTCGCCAGGTATTCGCCGGCGGCGCTGTCGAGCATGATCGCGTTGGAAGGTGACAGGTGATCGGTGGTGATGTTGTCCGGCAGCACGGCCAGCGGACGCATGCCCTTGAGCGGACGCGCGCCGGCCAGTGCGCCTTCCCAGTACGGCGGACGGCGGATGTAGGTGCTCATTTCGCGCCAGTCGTACAGCGGCGTCACTTTCGGACCGGTGTCTTCGTGGATGGCGAACATCGGGATGTAGACCTGACGGAACTGCTCGGGCTTGACCGAGGCCTTGACCACCGCGTCGATTTCTTCGTCGCTCGGCCAGATGTCTTTCAGGCGGATTTCCTTGCCCTCGGCATCCAGGCCCAGCACATCTTTTTCGATGTCGAAACGGATGGTCCCGGCGATGGCATAAGCCACTACCAGCGGCGGCGAGGCGAGGAACGCATTCTTGGCGTACGGGTGAATCCGCCCGTCGAAGTTGCGGTTACCGGACAACACAGCAGTGGCGTACAGGTCGCGGTCGATGATTTCTTGCTGGATCACCGGATCCAGCGCGCCGGACATGCCGTTGCAGGTGGTGCAGGCGAAGGCCACGACGCCGAAACCCAGTTGTTCCAGTTCATCGGTCAAGCCCGCTTCATCGAGGTACAACGCCACGGTTTTCGAACCCGGTGCCAGGGACGATTTGACCCACGGCTTGCGGGTCAACCCGAGCTTGTTGGCATTGCGCGCCAGCAGGCCGGCAGCGATGACGTTGCGCGGGTTGCTGGTGTTGGTGCAGCTGGTGATGGCCGCGATGATCACCGCGCCGTCCGGCATCTGGCCGGGAACATCGTCCCACTGACCGCTGATGCCTTGAGCGGCGAGATCCGAGGTCGCGACACGGGCGTGAGGATTGCTCGGGCCCGCCATGTTGCGCACCACCGAGGACAGGTTGAAGGTCAACCCGCGCTCGTATTGCGCGCCCTTCAGGCTGTCGGCCCACAGGCCTGTCACCTTGGCGTAGTTCTCGACCAGCTGTACCTGCTCGTCTTCACGGCCGGTGAGCTTGAGGTAGTCGATAGTCTGCTGGTCGATGTAGAACATCGCCGCAGTGGCACCGTATTCCGGGGCCATGTTGGAAATGGTCGCGCGGTCGCCAAGGGTCAGCGCGGATGCGCCTTCGCCAAAGAACTCCAGCCACGCGCCGACGACTTTTTGCTGACGCAGGAACTCGGTCAGCGCCAGCACCATGTCGGTGGCGGTGATACCCGGTTGCAGCTTGCCGGTCAGTTCGACGCCGACGCTTTCCGGCAGACGCATCCACGACGCGCGGCCGAGCATCACGCTTTCCGCTTCCAGGCCACCGACACCGATGGCAATCACGCCCAGTGCATCGACATGCGGGGTGTGGCTGTCGGTGCCGACGCAGGTATCAGGGAATGCCACGCCGTCACGCACCTGGATCACCGGAGACATTTTCTCCAGGTTGATCTGGTGCATGATGCCGTTGCCCGGCGGAATCACATCAACGTTCTTGAACGCTTTTTTGGTCCAGTTGATGAAGTGAAAACGGTCTTCGTTGCGACGGTCTTCGATGGCGCGGTTCTTCTCGAACGCTTCCGGATCGAAGCCTCCGCGCTCCACGGCCAGGGAATGGTCGACGATCAATTGCGTCGGCACCACCGGGTTCACTTGCGCCGGGTCACCGCCTTGCAGGGCGATGGCGTCACGCAGGCCGGCGAGGTCGACCAGGGCAGTCTGGCCGAGGATGTCGTGGCACACCACACGGGCCGGGAACCACGGGAAGTCGAGGTCGCGTTTGCGCTCGATGAATTGCTTCAGGGATTCGGTGAGCGTGGCCGGGTCGCAGCGGCGCACCAGGTTTTCCGCCAGCACGCGGGAGGTGTACGGCAGGGTGTCGTAGGCGCCGGGCTGGATGGCTTCGACAGCCGCGCGGACGTCGAAGTAATCCAGATGGCTGCCGGGCAGCGGTTTGCGGAATTCTGTGTTCATCGTCAGGGACTCGGTCACGGTAGTTTCAAAGGGTCGGGCCTGGTACGGCTCCCGAAGCGAACACGGTCCTGTAGGAGCGAAGCTTGCTCGCGAAAACGGTCTGTCGGTCGACATTGATGTTGAATGTCAGTCCGTCTTCGCGAGCAAGCTTCGCTCCTACAGGGGGTTCCCGGTTCATTCAGCAACAGGTGCCGGCCCACACCATTCAGCGTTGTTCGATTGGCACGAACTTGCGCTGTTCGACGCCGGTGTACTCGGCGCTCGGGCGGATGATGCGGTTGTTGGCACGTTGCTCGAACACATGCGCCGCCCAGCCGGTCAGGCGCGAGCAGACGAAAATCGGGGTGAACAACTTGGTCGGAATGCCCATGAAGTGATACGTCGACGCATGGTAGAAGTCGGCGTTCGGGAACAGTTTCTTCTGCTCCCACATGGTCTTGTCGATGGCTTCGGAGACCGGGAACAGCACCGTGTCGCCCACTTCGTCAGCGAGCTTTTTCGACCAGGCCTTGATCACCTCGTTGCGCGGATCGTTGTCCTTATAGATCGCGTGACCGAAGCCCATGATCTTGTCCTTGCGCTCGAGCATGCCGAGGGTGCCCTTGATCGCTTCCTCCGGCGAACTGAAACGTTCGATCATTTCCATCGCCGCTTCGTTGGCGCCGCCGTGCAGCGGACCGCGCAAGGTGCCGATGGCCGCCGTGACGCAGGAAAACAGATCAGACAGCGTCGAGGCGCAAACCCGCGCGGCGAAGGTCGAGGCGTTGAATTCGTGCTCCGCATAGAGGATCAGCGATACGTTCATCACCTTGACGTGCAGTTCGCTCGGCTTCTTGTCGTGCAGCAGGTGCAGGAAGTGGCCGCCGATGGTTTGTTCGTCGCTCACGCAGTCGATGCGCTTGCCGTCGTGGCTGAAGCGATACCAGTAGCACATGATCGCCGGGAACGCGGCCAGCAGGCGGTCGGTCTTGTCGTGCTGCTCGGAGAAGTCGTTCTCCGGCTCGATGTTGCCCAGGAACGAACAACCGGTGCGCATCACGTCCATCGGGTGGGCGTCGGCGGGAATGCGCTCCAGCACTTCTTTCAGCGCTTGCGGCAGGTCGCGCAGCTTGCCCAGCTTGTTGATGTAGGCGGCGAGTTGCGCTTGGGTCGGCAGTTCGCCGTAAAGCAGCAGGTAGGCCACTTCTTCGAATTGGGCGTCAGCCGCCAGTTCGCGAACGTCGTAGCCGCGATAGGTCAGGCCTGCGCCCGACTGGCCCACGGTGGACAGTGCGGTTTGTCCGGCAACCTGGCCACGGAGCCCGGCGCCACTGAGTACTTTTGCTTCGGCCATTGCTGTCTCCAGTTTTTGAATTTGTTAGGGAAACTTGTAGGAGCGAAGCTTGCTCCGGGCGGCGATCCGACGAAGACGGACTACCATTCAACATTGATGTCGTCTGATACACCGCTTTCGCGAGCAAGCTTCGCTCCTACAGGGGTTTCATTACTTCTTCGCGGCGAACAACGCATCGAGCTTCTGCTCGAAGGTGTGGTAGTCGATGCGATCGTAAAGCTCCATGCGCGTCTGCATGGTGTCGATGACGTTCTGCTGCGTGCCGTCGCGGCGGATCGCGGTGTAGACGTTTTCCGCCGCCTTGTTCATCGCACGGAACGCCGACAGCGGGTACAGCACCAGCGACACGTCGGCACCGGCGAGCTGCTCGGTGGTGTACAGCGGCGTCGCGCCGAATTCGGTGATGTTGGCCAGGATCGGCGCTTTCACGCGGCTGGCGAACAGTTTGTACATTTCCAGTTCAGTGATGGCTTCCGGGAAGATCATGTCGGCACCGGCTTCGATGCACGCTTCAGCGCGCTCCAGCGCAGAGTCCAGCCCTTCCACCGCCAGGGCGTCGGTACGGGCCATGATCACGAAGCTGTCATCGGTGCGCGCATCGACCGCGGCCTTGATGCGATCGACCATTTCCTGCAGGGACACGATCTCTTTATTAGGACGGTGACCGCAGCGCTTGGCGCCGACCTGGTCTTCGATGTGAATCGCCGCCGCGCCGAACTTGATCATCGACTTGACGGTGCGCGCGACGTTGAACGCCGAGGAACCGAAACCGGTGTCCACGTCCACCAGCAGCGGCAGGTCGCAGACGTCGGTGATGCGACGCACATCGGTCAGCACATCATCGAGGCCGGTAATGCCCAGGTCCGGCACGCCGAGGGAGCCGGCAGCCACCCCGCCACCGGACAGATAGATAGCCTTGAAACCGGCGCGCTTGGCCAGCAGCGCGTGATTGGCGTTGATCGCGCCGACCACTTGCAGCGGATGCTCGTTGGCGACCGCATCGCGGAAACGCTGGCCTGGAGTGCTCTTGTTGGAACTCATGACTCACCTCGTTCAGTGGCTGTCGGGTTAACGCCGTCCTGGTAGTGACGGGCGATATTGCGTTTGGAGGCGCCGATGTGGCGGCGCATCAACAACTCGGCCAACTCACCGTCACGGTCGGCGATGGCATCGAGAATCCGGTGGTGCTCGGCAAAGGCCTGGCGCGGCCGATTGGGCGTGGTGGAAAACTGGATGCGGTACATGCGCACCAGTTGATAAAGCTCGCCGCAGAGCATCTGGGTCAGGGTGCGGTTGCCGCTGCCCTGGATAATTCGGTAGTGGAAGTCGAAATCGCCTTCCTGCTGGTAGTAGCCGACTCCGGCCTGAAACGCCGCATCGCGCTCGTGGGTTTCGAGGACCCGGCGCAGTTCGTCGATTTCTTCGAGGGTCATGCGTTCGGCCGCCAGACGGCAGGCCATGCCTTCGAGGGACTCGCGGATCTCATAGAGTTCCAGCAGCTCGGCGTGGTTGAGCGACACCACCCGCGCGCCGACGTGCGGTATGCGCACCAACAGGCGCTGGCCTTCCAGGCGGTGGATCGCCTCACGCAACGGGCCGCGGCTGATGCCGTAGGTGCGCGCCAGTTCCGGCTCGGAGATCTTGCTGCCCGGAGCGATTTCGCCCTTGACGATGGCCGCCTGAATGCGTCGGAAGACATTCTCGGAAAGGGTTTCCGAATCGTCCTGTGCAATGACCGGCGGATCGAGTTGATCCAGCATATTGTCGACACCTTGATAACCAATGCCGCAAAAACTAACGAATACAGGCGGTATAGTCAAAGGATAATTGGTAATTGTCGACAATCGTCTAATAACCGTCTGTATTCCATCCACGCAGTCACTCGGTTGACAGCCAGCCGCCAGCGCTGGCGCCATAAAACCACCGTGCTAGAATGCCGGCCGCATTTGTTTGTGACATCTGCACGGCTTGTCATCGTTGATAGGCATACGAGGGAGCTTGCGCAGCGATGCCAGGGCCTTGAATTGAAGTATGGACCGCCGCGCACCAGGATTTATGAGACTCAAGCCCTTCCCCGCATTCCTCTTTATGCTTTGCCTGCCCGGTTTTGCCGCGGCGGGGGAAAAAACCGTGTACGGCCTCAACGAGTACGCCTCGCTGAACGGCATCGACCTGGAAGTCGCCGCCAAACTCGACACCGGAGCGAAAACCGCCTCGCTGAGTGCCCGGGACATCAAACGCTTCAAACGCAATGGCGAGTCCTGGGTGCGCTTCTACCTGGCCATCGACGCCGCCCATTCGCACCCGATCGAACGGCCGCTGGCCCGGGTCAGCAAGATCAAGCGCAGGGCCGGTGACTACGATCCGGAAGCGGGCAAGAAGTACACCGCCCGTCCGGTGATCGAGCTTGATATCTGCATGGGTTCGGCTTTACGCAGCATCGAAGTGAACTTGACCGACCGAAGCGCCTTCCAATACCCGCTCCTGATTGGCTCCGAAGCCCTGAAACGCTTCGATGCGCTGGTCGACCCCAGTCTTAAATACGCTGCTGGCAAACCCGCCTGCGCCACCGACGCACATACCGCAGAGTAATTCCAATGCGCTCTCTTACCCTCCATCTGAAACTGCTGATCGCCATCCTGGTGGTCCTGGGCATTTCAGTTACGGCCTATCAGATCTTTGTGCTCGGCATTCCCGTGACCGAAGACGCCACCGACGACTTGTGGAACATCGACGCCAAGGTCGAGTTCGTCGCCAGTGCCAAGGACCCGGTCAAGATCCAGATGTTCGTGCCGCCGCTGAGCCGCGATTACGTCAGCCTCAACGAGAGCTTCATCTCCAATAACTACGGCGTGGCCGTGAACCGGGTCGACGGCAACCGCAAGGTCACCTGGTCGGCGCGCAGGGCCAAGGGCAACCAGACCCTTTATTACCGTCTGGTGCTGACCAAGCGTTACAGCGGCGAAAAGTTGAAGATCAAAGGCCCGACCTTCCGTGACAGCATTGCCGTGGAAGGCCCGGAAAAAATCGCCGCCGAAGCCCTGCTCGCCCCGATCCGCCAGCATTCGGCGGACGTCGAGACCTTCATCGGCGAAGCCATCAAGCGCGTCAATAACGTCAACGATGACAACGTGAAACTGCTGCTGGGCGGCGATCCGTCTACCGCGAACAAAGCCAAAATCGTCGAGCTGGTACTGTCCATCGCCCACGTGCCGGTGGAAAAGGTCCACACCATTCGCCTGGTAGCCGATCAGCCGCAACTACCGGAACTCTGGCTGCGCAGCTTCAACGGCACCGACTGGCTGTATTTCAACCCGGAAACCGGTGAACAAGGCCTGCCCACCGACCGCCTGCTGTGGTGGACCGGTGACGAAAACCTGATCACCGTCGACGGCGGCAAGAAAGCCACTGTCACCTTCAGCATGAACAACAGCGAAATGAACGCCATTCGCCTGGCCAAGCTGACCGACGAAAACACCGACGCCAACTTCCTCGAATACTCGTTGTACGGTCTGCCGCTGCAAACCCAGCAGACCTTCATGATCATGGTGATGATCCCGATCGGCGTACTGGTGATCCTGATCCTGCGCAACCTGATCGGCATCCAGACCCTGGGTACCTTTACCCCAGTGCTGATCGCCCTGGCCTTCCGCGAAACCCAGCTCGGCTTCGGGATCGTGCTGTTCACCATCATTACGGCGCTGGGGCTGTCGCTGCGCTCGTACCTTGAACACCTGAAGCTGCAAATGTTGCCGAGGCTGTCGGTGGTGCTGACCTTTGTGGTGGTGCTGATCGCGACGATCAGCCTGCTCAGCCATAAACTCGGCCTGGAACGCGGGCTGTCGGTCGCGCTGTTCCCGATGGTGATCCTGACCATGACCATCGAACGCCTGTCGATCACCTGGGAAGAACGCGGCGGCGGCCATGCCATGAAGGTGGCGATCGGCACGCTGTTCGCCGCGGCCCTGGCGCACCTGATCATGAGTGTCCCGGAGCTGGTGTACTTCGTGTTCACCTTCCCGGCGATCCTGTTGATCCTGGTGGGCTTCATGCTGGCGATGGGTCGTTATCGCGGCTACCGCCTGACCGAACTGGTGCGTTTCAAGGCCTTCCTGAAGAAGGCTGACGCCTGATGTTCGGCCTCTGGAAGACCTGGAAGGCCCTGGAAGCCCGGGGCATCATGGGGATCAATCGGCGCAACGCGGACTATGTGCTCAAGTACAACAAGCGCAGCCTGTACCCGATCGTCGATGACAAGATCATCACCAAGGAGCGCGCCATCGCCGCCGGCATTCATGTGCCGGAACTGTATGGCGTGATCTCCACCGAGAAGGAAATCGACAACCTCGACGAGATCATCGGCGGGCGCAACGATTTCGTGGTGAAACCGGCCCAGGGCGCTGGCGGTGACGGCATCCTGGTGATCGCCGACCGCTTCGAGGGGCGTTATCGCACGGTGTCCGGCAAAATCATCAGCCATGAGGAAATCGAGCACCAGATTTCCAGCATCCTTACCGGCCTCTATTCGCTTGGCGGTCATCGCGACCGGGCGCTGATCGAATACCGCGTGACCCCGGACCAGATCTTCAAGAGCATCAGCTACGAAGGCGTGCCGGACATCCGCATCATCGTGCTGATGGGCTACCCGGTCATGGCCATGTTGCGCTTGCCGACCCGTCAGTCCGGCGGCAAGGCCAACCTGCACCAGGGCGCCATCGGCGTCGGTGTGGATCTCGCCACCGGCCTGACCCTGCGCGGCACCTGGCTGAATAACATCATCACCAAACACCCGGACACCACCAACGCGGTGGACGGCGTGCAACTGCCCTATTGGGACGGTTTCATGAAACTCGCCGCCGGCTGTTATGAACTGTGCGGGCTGGGTTACATCGGGGTCGACATGGTGCTGGACCAGGAGAAAGGCCCGCTGATTCTCGAGCTCAACGCCCGGCCAGGGTTGAACATTCAGATTGCCAATGATTGCGGCCTGACGTTGCGTACCCATGCGGTCGAGGCGCGGATTGAAGCATTGAAGGCTCGCGGGATCAGCGAAACGGTCGAGGAACGGGTGGAGTTTGTTCAGGAGATGTTCGGGCATATTCCGGCGGTTGAGGGCTGATCCAGGACCGCGGCGCGCCCTTCGCGGGCAAGCCTCGCTCCTACAGGATTTGTGTCGTACATCGGGAATGTGAACGATGCTAAATCTGTAGGAGCGAGGCTTGCCCGCGAAGGCGGACTCCCGGTCACTACAGCGCTTAACCCTGCCGCCAATCTGCCAATCCCCTCTAGGAGCAATTCCCCGAGCAGACTACAATCGCCACCCCCGCCTCGATGGCTGATCCGCCCCGCCCATGTTGACCTGTTCCGTACACCCGCTCCCCTATCGCGCCAATCCCGCCGACTACTTCGCGGTGATTCGTCATGCTCCCGGTGCCGTACTGCTCGACAGTGGTCGGCCGACTGCGGATCGCGGTCGCTATGACTTGCTCAGCGCCTGGCCGCTGGAACACCTGGCCGTATTGCCTGACGAAAGCGGTAGCGATTTCCTGCAACGCCTGCGCGATAACCTGACACGGCTGGGTGAAGCCGCGCTGCCGTTTGACTTGCCTTTCGCAGGCGGCTTGATCGGTTACCTGAGCTATGACTTCGGCCGTCACCTGGAGCACCTGCCGAGCCTGGCGCAGGACGACCTGCAGTTGCCTGATGCGCGTTTCGGGCTCTATGCCTGGGCCCTGATCAGCGATCACCAACTCAAGACCAGTCAGCTGGTCTTTCACCCGACGCTGATCGACAGCGAACAGCAACGTCTGATCGCCTTGTTCAGTCAGCCCGGGATCGATCCGTTCGAGCCTTTCAAACTGAAAGCACCGATGAGTGCCGACTTGAGCGCTGACGAGTATCGCCACGCGCTAGCGCGCATTCAGCACTATATACAGGCCGGCGACTGCTATCAGGTCAACTTCGCCCAGCGTTTCCGCGCGCAATGCCAGGGCGACCCGTGGGCCGCCTATTGCGCGTTGCGCGCGGCATGCCCGACGCCGTTTTCCGGCTTCCAGAGCCTGCCCGATGGCGGCGCGGTGCTGAGCCTGTCGCCGGAGCGTTTCGTCAAAGTCAGCGAGCGCCATGTGGAAACCCGCCCGATCAAGGGCACCCGCCCGCGCGGAATGACCCCTGCCGAAGATGCGGCGAACGCCGCCGAGCTGCTGGCCAGCCCGAAAGATCGCGCAGAAAACCTGATGATCGTCGACTTGCTGCGCAACGACCTCGGTCGCACTTGCCGCATCGGCTCGGTGCGGGTGCCGGAGTTGTTCAGCCTGGAAAGCTACCCGAACGTGCATCACCTGGTGAGCAGCGTGACCGGCGAACTGGCGGATCAGCGGGACGCCCTGGACCTGATCGCCGGCAGCTTCCCGGGTGGATCGATTACCGGCGCGCCGAAGATTCGGGCGATGCAGATCATCGATGAACTGGAGCCAACCCGACGCGGCTTGTATTGCGGTTCGTTACTGTACCTGGACGTACGCGGCGAGATGGACAGCTCCATCGCCATTCGCAGCTTGCTGGTCAAGGATGGGCAGGTCTGTTGCTGGGGCGGTGGCGGGATCGTCGCCGATTCCGAGTGGCAGGCCGAGTATCAGGAATCGATTACCAAGGTGAAGGTGTTGCTCGATACCCTGCAAAACCTTTAAGAGCTTCGCCGGCAAGCCGGCTCCTGCAGGTTATGTGTTGACCGCATAATTGTGGTTCGACACAAAACCTGTGGGAGCGTGGCTTGCCCGCGATGGGGCCCTCCCTGACGACTACAAACTCAACGCCCGATTCGAAGCCTTGATGAACTCCTGCTTCAGCTCTTCAAAGCTGTGCACCGCCGGAAACTGTGGAAACTCGCGAATCACATTGTCCGGCGCGTGAAACAGAATCCCCGCATCCGCCTCGCCCAGCATCGTGGTGTCGTTGTAGGAATCCCCTGCCGCAATCACCCGATAATAGAGGCTCTTGAACGCCAATACCGACTGGCGCTTGGGATCTCGCTGACGCAACTGATAGCTCGTCACCCGACCGGAGTCATCCGTTATCAGGCGGTGGCAAAGCAAGGTCGGGAAGCCCAACTGACGCATCAGTGGCTGGGAGAATTCGTAGAAAGTGTCCGACAGAATCACCACCTGAAACCGCTCACGCAGCCAGTCGACGAACTCGACGGCACCGTCCAGCGGCTTGAGCGTGGCGATCACTTCCTGGATGTCGGAAAGCTTCAGGCCGTGCTCGTCGAGAATCCGCAGGCGCTGTTTCATCAGCACGTCGTAGTCGGGGATGTCCCGGGTGGTGGCCTTGAGGGATTCGATCCCGGTTTTTTCGGCAAAGGCGATCCAGATTTCCGGGACCAGTACACCTTCAAGATCCAGACAGGCAATTTCCACAAGACACTCCCATTTGTATTGATTATTGAGTCGAGCAAGCAAAAGGACTGCCGAACTCTAGCGACTCGGGCCGGCCCGTGCAACGCAGAGGGCGCGCCAGTCGCTGCAGGATTTTGTTACCATTAGCCCCATATAGAGCGCCCAGCGCCACCGACCTGTAGGAAGCCGCCCTGATGAGCCCATCGTTCGATGTCGTGGAACTCGCCACGACCTATGCCAACAAATCCGCCCAGGACATCCTGAAGCTCGCGTTCGCCGAGTTCGGCGATGACCTGTGGATATCTTTCAGCGGTGCCGAAGATGTGGTGCTGGTGGACATGGCCTGGAAGCTGAACAAAAACGTCAAGGTATTCAGCCTCGACACCGGCCGCCTGCACCCCGAGACCTATCGTTTCATCGATCAGGTGCGCGAGCACTACAAGATCGACATCGAACTGGTGTCACCGGACTATACGAAACTTGAACCCTTCGTGAAGGAAAAAGGCCTGTTCAGTTTCTACAAGGACGGCCATGGCGAATGCTGCGGTATCCGCAAGATCGAACCGCTGCGCCGCAAGTTGTCCGGCGTGACGGCCTGGGCCACCGGCCAGCGTCGCGACCAGAGCCCTGGCACCCGCAGCGCCGTAGCCGTGCTGGAAATCGACAGCGCGTTTTCGACGCCGGAACGCCCCCTGTACAAGTTCAACCCGCTGGCACAGATGACCAGTGAAGAGATCTGGGGTTACATCCGCATGCTCGAACTGCCGTACAACAGCCTGCATGAACGCGGCTTTATCAGCATTGGCTGCGAACCGTGCACCCGTCCGGTGCTGCCGAACCAGCACGAACGTGAAGGTCGCTGGTGGTGGGAAGAAGCGACGCAGAAAGAATGCGGGTTGCATGCGGGGAATATCATCAGCAAGTCAAAGGCGTAATTCCGAGCCTTGTGAAATCCCCTGTGGGAGCGGGCTTGCTCGCGAAAGCGGTGCGTCAGTAGGCATTGATGTTGACTGACACGACGCCTTCGCGAGCAAGTCGGATCGCCGCACCGCCGCTCCCACAGGTTCTGTGAACGACCTTAGAAATGTGTACACACGAATGTCACCATAAGTGCCATTTATGTGTGCACTTTTCGTTTCAGCGCCCCCAAAAGTTACATTCTCCTTTCCTGACTTTCCCTGCCGATCTTTCTCCCAAACCTCGCCGAAAAATAAATACCTGCTCAAGCGGTCAATTTATATCGCATTAATTTCAATCACTTAGCTAATATAGATAAAAAAACGAAATTAGCGCCATGGTTTATAGCTCGGTAACTGGCATAGTTCTGGCTTTAGTGCATACATGTTTTGTATACAATAATCATCAAAACATACACACACTTTAGATCCGCAAGCCTGAAGCGCCCTATCCCGTACAGGCTGCAGATGCCCCGTAACCAATGATGCTTACTGCCCGCGACGAAGATTTGTCGAGCCTTCGCTCATGCACAGTCATCGCGGCGCCAAGCTTCAGGAGCCTGCCGGAATGCGTACTAGCCTCTCCAATAACAATATCGCGCTGGATCTGCCCTCCTCTCACCCCGAACCCGTCACTTACGATCAAACGTTCCAAGCACCTGTAGTACTCAGCCCACGCCTGCATAACAAAGACCTGGCCCCGACCAAGGCTGAAGGTCGGCGCTGGGGGCGCTACAGCATCTTTGCCCTGTGGACCAACGACGTTCACAACATCGCCAACTACTCCTTCGCCATCGGCCTGTATGCCTTGGGCCTGGGTGGCTGGCAGATTCTGCTGTCCCTGGGGATCGGTGCGGCGCTGGTGTACGGGTTCATGAACCTGTCCGGCTACATGGGCCAGAAGACCGGCGTGCCGTTCCCGGTCATCAGCCGGATCAGTTTCGGTATTCACGGGGCGCAAATTCCTGCATTGATCCGCGCCGTCATCGCCATTGCCTGGTTCGGGATTCAGACGTACCTGGCGTCCGTAGTGCTACGCGTGCTGTTGACGGCGGTGCATCCCGGGTTCGCCGACTACGACCACAATTCGATCCTTGGCCTGTCGAGCCTGGGCTGGATATGTTTCGTGGCGATCTGGCTAGTGCAACTGGCGATCCTCGCCTATGGCATGGAGATGGTGCGGCGCTACGAGGCGTTTGCCGGACCGGTGATTTTGCTGACCGTCGCCTCCCTCGCCGGGTGGATGTACTTCCAGGCCAATGCAACCATCGCCTGGTCGATCCGTGAACCGCTGACTGGCGGCGAGATGTGGCGCAACATCTTTGCCGGCGGTGCGTTGTGGCTGTCGATCTACGGCACGTTGATTCTGAATTTCTGTGACTTCGCCCGTTCTTCGCCGTGCCGCAAGACGATCAAGGTCGGCAATTTCTGGGGCTTGCCGGTGAATATCCTGGTGTTTGCCAGCATCACCGTCCTGCTCTGCGGTGCGCAATTCCAGATCAATGGCCGGATCATCGAAAGCCCGACTGAAATCATCGCCTCGATTCCCAACACCTTTTTCCTGGTGCTCGGCTGCCTGGCTTTCCTGATCGTCACCGTCGCGGTGAACATCATGGCCAACTTCGTCGCCCCGGCTTTCGTGCTCAGCAACCTGGCGCCCAAATACCTGACGTTCCGTCGCGCCGGGCTGATCAGCGCGACCATTGCCGTGCTGATCCTGCCCTGGAACCTCTACAACAGCCCACTGGTGATCGTGTATTTCCTGTCCGGCCTCGGCGCCTTGCTCGGCCCGCTGTACGGGGTGATCATGGTCGACTACTGGCTTGTACGAAAAGCACAGGTCAACGTGCCGCAACTGTACAGCGAAGATCCCAACGGCGCTTATTACTACAGCCGTGGAGTCAATCTGCGTGCCGTGGCGGCATTCATTCCTGCAGCGCTGATCGCCATCATCCTGGCGCTGGTGCCGGGTTTCCACAGCGTATCGCCCTTCTCCTGGCTGATTGGCGCAGGTATCGCCGCCATGCTCTATCTGATTATCACCAAACGGCAACCGCACTACGCCGACGTCAGCGGCGAATCCATCGCGGTCGACAACGTCAGTCATTAAACCCGTGACGGCCCGACGATGTCGGGCCGCAGAACCATCCGTCATAAGGACTTTCCATGCGCATTCTCGTGGTCAACGTCAACACCACCGAATCCATCACCCAGGCTATCGCCCGCTCGGCGCATTCCGTGGCCGCACCCGGCACCGAAATCATCGGCCTGACGCCCTTCTTCGGCGCCGATTCCATCGAAGGCAACTTCGAAAGCTACCTGGCCGCCATCGCCGTGATGGATCGGGTGATGGCCTACGACCAACCCTTCGACGCGGTGATTCAGGCCGGTTACGGCGAGCACGGTCGCGAAGGGTTACAGGAGTTGCTCAACGTGCCGGTGGTGGACATCACCGATGCGGCCGCCAGCACCGCGATGTTTCTCGGCCATGCCTATTCGGTGGTCACGACGCTGGACCGCACCGTGCCGCTGATCGAGGATCGCCTCAAACTTTCCGGGCTCTGGGACCGCTGTGCGTCGGTGCGAGCCAGTGGCTTGGCCGTGCTGGAGCTGGAGTCCGACCCCGAACGCGCGCTGGAGGCCATTGTGCGTCAGGCGGAATTGGCGGTGCTTGAGGACAAGGCCGAGGTGATTTGCCTGGGATGCGGCGGCATGGCCGGGCTGGACGAGCAGATTCGTCAGCGTACGGGGGTGCCGGTGGTGGATGGTGTGACGGCGGCGGTGACCATTGCCGAGTCGTTGGTGCGGCTGGGGTTGTCGACGTCCAAGGTGCGGACTTATGCGACGCCGCGGCCGAAGAAAATTGTGGGTTGGCCGGGGCGGTTTGGCCGATAGTCTGCGTTATCGTTCTTCGCGAGCAAGCTCGCTCCCACAGGGTTTTGTGTCGTTTACATAACCGTGGTACGACACAAAACCCTGTGGGAGCGGCGGTGCGGCGATCCGAATTGCCCGCGAAGGCAGCACCTCGGTCCAAAGCCAGGCTCCAACAGGTTTCAGTGTCGTTTACATAACCATCGTACGACACCAATCCCTGTGGGAGCGGGCTTGCTCGCGAAGGCCGCACCTCGGTCCCAAGCCTGGCTCAAAGAGCACTGAACCGCCGCCCCAACCCCTGCTCCGCAAACTGCTCGATGACGAAATCCACAAACGCCCGGGTCTTGCCCGGCAGCAGCTTGTGCTCTGCGTAATAGATGGAAATATTGCCGTCGTCGACATACCACTCCGGCAACACCCGCTGCAACGCCCCGGCCTCCAGATAACCCACGGCGAACGGCATGCTCACCAGCGCGATGCCCAAGCCCTGGACTGCAGTGGCGCAGGCAGCCTCGGAATCACTCATGGTCATCCGTGCCTTGAGCGTCAACGGACTGTGTTGTTGGGTGCGACTGGTCAACTGCCATGAGCGCACGCGACCGGTTTGCGGCGATCGAATCAGAATGCCATCGTGATGCTTGAGATCCTCGGGCTCGACGATCGCCCCACGCTCGGCCAGGTATTGCGCTGACGCCACCAACACCCGATGCGCCGGTGTCAGCTTGCGCGCCACCACGCCCTGAGGCAGTTCGAATCCCCCGCCAATCGCCGCATCGAACCCTTGGGCGATCAGGTCGACCTGCCGGTTATCGAAATGCCAGTCCGGGTTGATGGCCGGAAACCGTCGCAGAAACTCCCCGAGCAACGGCACAATGTACAAGCGTCCGAACACGGTGCCCATGCTGACCTTTAATGTGCCGGCCGGTCGTCCTTCGGCACTGGCCAGATTGGCCACGGCATTCTGGATCGTGAGCAGGCTGGCGCTGACCTCGCCGAGAAACAGATGACCGGCTTCGGTCAATGTCAGGCTGCGGGTGCTGCGCTGGAACAGCCGCACGCCCAATCGAGCCTCTAGCTTGGCGACGCTCTTGCCCACCGCCGCCGGGGTCAGGCTCAGACGCCGCGCGGCTTCGGCAAAGCTGCCGACTTCGGCGCTGCGCACGAAGCATTCGATACTGCTGAAGGTTTCCATAAGCGTCACTATAAACTTCTGGTTTACACAGACTAGCGCAATGACCGTCTACACAGCCTGTAATCCTGAATCGATACTAGGCTCCATCAACCGCGGCATCTCGCCTCGGGACTTGGAGATCGATATGACTACTCAGAACCTCAGCGGCAAAGTGGCGTTGATTCAAGGCGGTTCCCGCGGTATCGGTGCGGCCATCGTCAAACGCCTGGCCGCTGAAGGCGCGACAGTCGCCTTCACCTACGTCAGCTCCACGGTCAAGGCCGAAGAATTGCAGAACAGCATCACCGCCAACGGCGGCAACGCGCTGGCCATCAAGGCTGACAGTGCCGACGCCGAGGCCATTCGCCGCGCCGTCACTGCCACCGTCGAAGCCTTCGGTCGCCTGGATATCCTGGTCAACAACGCCGGCGTGCTGGCTGTGGCGCCCCTCGAAGATTTCAAACTCGAAGACTTCGACCAGACGCTGGCGATCAACGTGCGCAGTGTGTTCATCGCCACCCAGGCCGCCGCCAGACACATGACCGAAGGCGGTCGCATCATCAACATCGGCAGCACCAACGCCGAGCGCATGCCCTTCGCCGGTGGCGGCCCGTACGCCATGAGCAAATCGGCGCTGGTCGGCCTGACCAAAGGCCTGGCTCGCGACCTCGGCCCGCGGGGCATCACTATCAACAACGTGCAACCCGGCCCGGTCGACACCGACATGAACCCGGCCAGCGGCGACTTCGCCGAAAGCCTGATCCCATTGATGGCGGTGGGCCGTTACGGCCAAGTGGAAGAAATCGCCAGTTTCGTCGCCTACCTGGTGGGCCCCGAAGCCGGCTACATCACCGGTGCCAGCCTGACCATCGACGGTGGTTTCGGCGCCTGATTCAGGTCAGTCAACCGCAATCCATTGTGGGAGCGGGCGTGCTCGCGAAGGCGTTGTGTCAGCCAACTTTAATGTTGCCTGACACGCACTCTTCGTCGGAACGCCCGGAGCAAGTCGAATCGTCGCACCGCCGCTCTCACTTTCCCGTCGTCAAGCCCAGTCGAGGTGTGGCAAACCACAGGCACTCGGATTGAACGCCTTCAGCGTACGAAGAATGCCATCGGCGTGTGCGTACTTTTCGTCGGCCATCGCCGCGTCCGGAATCGCAATCGCCGTCATCCCTGCCGCTTTCGCCGCCGTGACACCGAACGGCGAATCTTCGAACACCAGGCAGTCCCCGGGCAATACACCCAGGCGCCGCGCAGCGGTAAGGAAAATATCCGGTGCCGGTTTGGCCGCGCCGACTTCCGGATCATCGGCGGTGACGATGAAGTCGAATAGCGCAAACCAGTCGCGGTGCAAGGTGGTTTTCTGGCCAAACGACTGACGCGAGGAACTGGTGCCCACCGCGATCGGAATATTGTTGGCTTTCAGATGCCGAACCAGTTCCTGAGCGCCCGGCATCGCCAGCGCCTGTGGAAAACGCTCGCGCATCAGTGGTTCACGGATACGCAGAAACTCTTCGGCAGTAATCGGCAGGTCCAGCGCCTCGACCACATACCGCGCCAGATCACTCGCCCCACGGCCGATGATGTTCTGTTTGACGCTCCAGTCGAAGGTCCGCCCATAACGCCCCGCAATGAGGGAGGTGACTTCGGTGTAGATGCCCTCGGTGTCCAGCAGCAAGCCGTCCATATCGAAAATCACGGCCTTTATCGGGCCGATTTCATTCAGCGCTGCATTCATCGCATCTGATCCGTTTTTAACATCCCGGAGATTCGGGCAAGGCCGGATCCGTGATTGATTAAAGGTTTCAGCAGCATAACGAGCGCAGCCGTCATAGAGCAACGGCAACACACCCGACGAATGCAAAAACCTTTGCTGGAGGATGGCCGGGATTCAGCGATTCACTCACCTCCCGAGCCTCCTGTACCACCGCCCGCGCTACCCGTACCACCACCGGCACTGCCCGAACTGCCACCGCTGCCGCTTCCACTCATTCCCGAACGACCGGATTCTCCAGACCCACTTCCAGAACCGCTCCCCATCGAACTCCCACCACTCATTGACCCGCTTCCCGTCCCCGGGCGGGTGTTGCTCCCACTGGCGTCACCGCCATTGCCGCCTTTGATGGAGCCAGGTGGCAGGGCATTGCCATCGGCGGAACCCGCATTCATCTCCGTAGAGGGAGGCATGCCGCCTTTATCGATGGGCGCATCGGACTGAGCCAACACCGCCATCGAGCCGACCGACAACACGCCGGCCACCGTCATGGCTGTCAATTTTGACCTGATCATGGTGTGTCTCCTTTAAAAGTTGCTGACCTGATTTCCGGCAGCCTCCGCTTTTTTAAAGGTGCCGCTCGATCGACCAGCGGCGAGGAAGCCATGAACGTGCGTCAACTTGGCTCGTTGGAGCCATCGTTGCCGGCAATGTCCGGATCGTCAGGCGTAGCTTCAACATCAGTGTCAGTGCGCCTCACATCATCGTTCGGCACTTGCTCCACTCCTGCGTCATCATCCGGCGGGCGCTGGTCGCGTGGAAGCGGGTCGGTAGGAGAAGGCAGCGGGTATTCAGGGGTGTCGTCGATGTCGGAATCTTTTGGATCAGCGTTCATAAAACACCTCTCAGGGGCCTGAAATCAGGTCCTGAAATTTCGATGACAGCACAATGGCCACGGTTCGATCAGGCGGACGATCGGTCAGGATGGTCCCAGAGCCTGATCATTGTTCGTCTTCGTCTTCGTCCTCGTCTTCAAACTCGGTCTGGCCCACGTCGTCGGCATCGTTGAGCGGTACCGTCGCGTCATCCATCAGGGAGCCCGGGTCTTCATTGCCGGGATCGTTGATGAATGGGACCCCTCCCGGGCCTTTTTCTTCCGTGCCTTCGGTTTCAGGAGTCATGGCAATCCTCGCAACAATCAGGGAGTGTATGAAGTTCGAGGCGGCCTTCAGTCAATCGTTCCGCAACAGGACCACAGATACGACAAACCCGGCACCAGGCCGGGTTTTCGCGTTGATTCGGGGTCGACTCAGTGATGCTTGTTCTTGTTCTTGTGTTTGTTCTTATGCTTGTGCTTGTGGCCGTTGCCGGAATGGGAACTGCCGCTGTCGGTCCCCAGGTTATTACCGATCGCACCACCCGCCGCACCGCCCAGGCCTGCGCCGATGGTAGAGCCGGTGGAGCCACCGAGACTGTTACCAATCACCGAGCCGCCAGCCGAGCCCAATCCGCCGCCAATGGCCGCTTCGGTCCGACTGCCTTTTGGGGCGCCTACCGCACTGCCTGCCGCGCCGCCGACGCCGGCACCAATCGCTGCCCCCGTGCTGCCGCCCATTTGCTGGCCGACCACGTTACCCAGCGCACCGCCAATACCACCGCCAACGGCAGCAGTGCCGTCACCGGCAGCCATTGCACCTTGAGCGACCAAAAGTCCCAGAACCACTGTGGACAATGTCAAACGCATGATATGAACCTCTAATTCCGTATCAGGGGAAGTGAACGCGCTACGGATCGGCGGAGTCTAGCATCTGCGCCCGCTGAATCCGGCCAGCGATGTTGGTTGGACAGCCTGTCGATTAAAAGTGTGCAGGAAGACACATCCTGATACTAAAAGCCCGGCATTTAGCCGGGCCTCGAATCGATCACTCACAATCAATGACGCTTGTGACCCTTGGACAGGTTGCTGCCCACCCCACCGCCCAATGCACCACCCAGGCCGGCGCCGATGGTGGAACCGGTCTTGCCGCCCAGGCTGTTGCCGATCACCGAACCGCCCGCCGCGCCGATACCGCCACCGATGGCGGCCTTGGTACGGCTGCCTTTGCGTGCGGCAACCGCACTGCCCGCCGCGCCAGCCACACCGGCACCAATCGCTGCACCGGTGCTGCCGCCCATTTTCTGGCCGACCACATTACCCAGCGCACCACCCAGGCCGCCACCCAACGCGGCAGTACCGTCGCCGGCAGCCATTGCACCTTGAGCAACCAAAAGTCCCAGAAACAGAGCGGGCAGAGTTAAACGCATGACGAGAAACCTCAAAAAAAAAGGGAAACCGATAGGGCAGTCATTGAATGTTGTTCATGAAGCAACGACCACAGACAAGTCGCCGCAACCACACAGTTGGCGACGGTTGGACAGCGTTTATGGAAAAGGTTTTATGACAGGCAAAAAAAAGCCCGCTGGGGAGACGGGCTGGAGTATTGCTTTCTAACGGATGAGCTGAGACTACGTCGACGGGTGTGAAAACTTTGTGAAAGAATTCGTGGGAAACACTCGCCTGCACTCAGGGCAACGTGGACAGATACTGAGCCAACGCCTCGAACGCCGGCAACGTCACCGGATCATTGGCTGAATTAGCGGCAACCGGATGGGACGCATAGCGAACAATCACCATCTCGGCTTTCGGGTCGACATAAACACGCTGACCATAGACTCCGCGCGCCATGAAGGCGCCGCCTTCCTTGTTCGTCACCCACCACATCGAGCGATAGCTCCAGCCCTTGAGCAAGCCATAACCGGCCTTGGCAAATGCCTGCCTGTCGCCGCCATGGCGGATGTCGTCCACCACCGCTTCGGGCACGATCTGCTGACCGTTGAACTTGCCATCATTGCGCAACATTTCGCCAAACCGGGCCAGGTCGCGCAAGCCAGTGTTCAAGCCGCCGCCGGCAAACGGGGTGCCGATGGAATCCACTGTGAAATAGGCATCCTGCTCAGCCCCCAGCCGACTCCAGATACGCTCGGACAACACCTGCGCGACGTTACGACCGGTCACTCGAGCGATGATCCAGCCCACTACGTCGGAGTTGACGGTTTTGTAGGCGAAAGCGCTGCCATGCTCGCCTTGCAGCTGCACCGTCTGTAAAAACTCGTAATAACTGCGCGGCCCCGTGTAGTCCTTCGGCTTGGGCAAAGGACTACCGGCCTTGGCATGGGCCCAGACTTCGGCGTTCGGGTCGGCATAGTCCTCGCTGTATTTGAGCGCGGTCGTCATATCCAGAACCTGACGCACCGTGGCACTGCCAAACGCGGAGTTCGCCAGTTCGGGGACGTACTCGGCGACGTGCTTATCCGCGTCGATCCGCCCTTCAGCCACCAACATCGCCCCCAACGTGCCGACCACGGATTTGGTCACCGACATCGCCGCATGCTGGCCTTCAGGCTTCAGCACGCCAAAGTACCGTTCGTAGACAACCTTGCCGCGATGCATCACCACAATCCCGTCGGTATAGGTGGCCGCGAGGGATTGATCCCAGGTCATCGACGCCTTTGCGCCCAGCGGGACGAAGCTGATGGCGTCGATGTCGTTGCGCAACGCCATTGGCAATGGAACCGGTGCGCCAAGCCCTCGCGAAACGTTGATCGTCGGCATGAGCTGACGGAAGTTCGACACACTCCAGCGCATCGCCGGGAACTGGAAATAGCTGCCGTCCTCGAAACGTACAGTGCGATCGGCGGGCGGTGGGGAGCCGACCATCCAGCCAAGTTTTGCGGGGTCACTGGCGGCGGCGTCGGGGAAGGTTGCGGCAGGGGATGCGGTGGCGAGGGATGACATGACGCCCATCAACACGGCTGTGATGGACACAGCCAAGCGGCGGGAGGAGATGCGAAGGTGAGACATGGTGTCGATTCCGTTCGAGGGGTTCGGGTAGCAGAAACCCCCACCCGAAGGCTTTAGAGGGTTAAGTTAGTTCGATGAGAAACAGCCGTCGTTACCAAAATCTAAATGCAATTCTCACCGTGGCCTTTATGCTCGTACTCCCACCCCTTGCACGCTAGCCCGACGTGTTTGGGTATCAACGCCTTACCACTGCTGTAAGCGGTAATGGTTCGGCGAGTAAACCCCAACTCAACAGCGGCTGCGGAAAGCGAGAGATTGTTGGTCAACATCCACCGCTTGAAATCGCTGGTAGGCATGACCTCTCCGGATTGCTCCAGGGCCAGACGATGCAGAGTCGTAGCTGCGAGCTCGAGATCATTTCCCCATGTCACATCAAATCCCCACTCGCCCACCGCAACCTTGCCGAACAGCTTCAGGTCTTGCAGCGGCTTGAGTACGGGAAAGGTCTTGATGTGTTCGGTGACATCAACGGTATGCCGTTTGCCGTTGTTCCACTCGATGTCAAGGGCATGTTTGCCGGCAACTGGTTGCACAGCAGAAATGCGAAGCTTGCTGGTCATTAGTCAGTTCCTCCGGTTTTGCTCGTTCCATACCCGCCAGAGTTCGGCGATATGTGCTCCTGCCCACAGCAGGGCTGCTTTCAAGGCTTTGTTTTCAGCGCCTTTGCCCAAAACGACGAGCCCTTCGATCTGCACCAACGACTCCCCATCAGGCGTCTGCACGTGAAAGTGCGGCGGCGCATGGTCGTCCGGATAGATTTTTATTTTCCAGTTTCGTTCGCTATGAAGGGTAGCCATAGAACAATGCTAGGGAAATTTTTTCTCTAGCACAACCAACATTTTTTTCAGACGGCAGAAACCACAAAACCCCTGACTTCTCTCGAAATCAGGGGTTTTGCTTGAATCGAATATGGCGGTGAAGGAGTCCGAAAAATTACGTACTCGAATTGAACGGGTGCTTGATGCCGCTAAAGCACGTGGACTGCAGGCAAGGCTCCTGGTTCGGTCGTTAGCCGAGAATGGCCCGGTCTCGGAATTTTTTACCTACAGAAAGCAAAAAGCCCCAGCGCATGGCTGGGGCTTTTTGTTCGGTATTAGTGGTGCCCAGAGACGGAATCGAACCGCCGACACGGGGATTTTCAATCCCCTGCTCTACCGACTGAGCTATCTGGGCCGCAGCAGGATTAAACGTTTTTACGGCTGGGGCGTCAAGCACGAAATCAAAAAAAACCCCAATGAATACCTATACTTACGGTTGACCGTAATGTGGAAAAGTACAGCCTTAAAAACCATGAACCCAATCACCATGTGAACCAGCACGCTGAGACGCGCTATTAGTGTCTGCTGACGATCGCTGCCTGGCGTTCGTGCGTTGGTGTCGCCAGAGGATGATCCCGATTACAACGATGCAAGTCAGATCGATCGACGGATCGCTGCTGGACTACACCGCTTGGAAACCGCCGGAATAATTAGCCTTTGGTCGCACAGCACTGAGCCATCCAGGGTATGAGCCAAAGCATGGGCTGGGATTTTTTTTCAGAAACGCAGAAACGAAAAAGCCCTGAATCATCAGGGCTTTTGCGTTTAAATGTGGCGGTGAAGGAGAGATTCGAACTTAACAGTCTTTTTGACCAGTAACGCCGGCATTACGGGGCTCTCAGCGTGAATAGTAGTACAATCGAGTAGTACAATCCGCTGTACCACTCCCAACTGCAAGGCGTTCAAATGGCAGACAACCTGATTCAGAAGGCAGGCGAATCCACATGGTATGTGAAGATGGCTATTCCGGCTGATGTACAGCGTGTATTGGGAGCGAAGGTCTTTATCCGGTCGCTGAAGACTGGACTACGCAGAGAGGCCATGGTCGCTCGCCTTCCCTATCTCACCCAGTGGAAGGCAGAAATCCAAGCGGCCAGAGCAAAGTTACAGGTGCTCAAGGAGAACTGGCGAACCGAACTTGCGTCGAAGAGCGTCACGCTACACGAGATTGTGGATAGCGAGCTTTTGACAGCTATCAAGCTACCGCCGTCCGACCGAGTTCTGACTACCGACGTGTCGGATGCCCGTCTCGACTGGTTTCTACGAGGCAGAGAAGCAATGATTCAGGCCGCCCACAAGTGGGAGGAAAATGGGCCGCCAGGTATCGTTCAGCAAGTCATGGCTCATTTTGAAACACTTCCCCCAACCATGGTTGAGGCGGTGGAGAGGGCTGCGGACCTTGTTCGCTCAATCGAACAGCAGATGACGGCATACAAATACAACCTCACGCCCACTGAAGTAGCCGAAGCGAAGGCAATAGTGCTTGATCCGGCGGTCTATAAACCGAAGTCCCCAATTACCCCCGCTCGCCTGAAGAGCTACCGAGAGTTCCGGGAGAGTCGTGGTGGCGCGCCAAAACATGTCGATCAGCAAGTGGGCAAGATGGAGCGGTTGTCGGACTTCTTAAAGGAAGAAGGGTTGCCGATCAACTTCGACACGGTAGACGCATGGCTGAAATCGCTTGATCGTGCACCAGCTACGTTAGGCCAGTACCTCATGGCTGGCACGGCGTTTTGGAACTGGGCAATGAAATACGACGCTAGTTGGCGTGAAGAATACAAAGACAAGGTGAACCCGTTCAAAGGCCACGAACTGCCGCAGGGTGGGGGCTCCGAGACAGCAGGCCAAGACAGGGAAATCTACTCGCGGGCAGACGCACTCAAGCTGCATCAAGCCGCACTGGACAACAAAGATAAACCGCTTGCGGATCTTATCGCACTGGGTTGGTACACCGGGGGCAGGATCGAAGAACTATGCCGCCTCGCCAAGGACAGTGTGGTCACTGTCGATGGCATCCGATGCTTCGACTTCCCGCGTAGCAAAAACAAGGCGAGCAAACGTGTAGTGCCGATTCATCCAAGCTTGTTGCTGACCATTGATCGTCTGAGCGAAGACTCCACTGATACTTTCCTCATCCCCACAGAATCCGCCGACAAATATGGAAAACGCTCGCACGCAATATCGAAGGCGTTTGGCAGATTGCGTAAAACAGCAGGCTTCAGCAAACTCCACGTTTTCCACAGTTTCCGCCACACCGTAGTCACTGGGCTGATCAGGGCTGACGTGCCAGACGCCTTGGCAAAAGAACTGGTTGGTCACGATAATAAATCAGTGACTCACGCCGTGTATTCGAAAGGTGCGACGACAGCACAGAAGCTGGAAGCCATCTCCAGACTCCCTACCCTAGCCGCCGAGTAAGGCGGTCACCCATCGCAGACAGATTGAACATCGCCACCTGCCATTACACTGTACACACATACAGTGTTAATGTGCGTGTGATGGAAGACGATTTGATCGATGACACCGGCTTTGAACTCGGGATGCCGATCCGCGAAGAGATGCTGAAGCACCAGTGCACCCTACTGTGTGCCGAGCTGGAGACGACACGCCGCGACTTGCGGAACGCCCACAAGAACATCGCCAAGCTGATCATCATGCACCGGGACCGCTCGACAGAGTTGGCCGCATTGAAGATTGAGCACGAACGTTTTCAGCGGACGCTGAGCGAAATGTACATCCGCGAGCGTGAACAGGAAGCGTTATGCACGAGATACGCCTACGGTGATCACACTACAGCTCGGAAGTAACGAGCAATCCGGATTGCAAAATATAGGTATTGCCAGCATTGGTAAGCGAAGCAAGTTCATCGGTCCATTGACCTAGCGGTATCAGATCGTTCTCCCGCAGAGCAGTCAATGCGGCTTGGGTGGCGATTCGGGTCAACCCCGTTCTCCGCACGACGATATCGAAACGTAAGTGAGCGTTTCGCTCGACATGCATCCCGATAACACGCAGAACCGCAAGCTGATCTGCATCCAGCACCAACGACTGAGGCCCCTCTCTTTCCGCATTTTTTGCTTCACTGGCGACAAGTCTTCTCCATAGCCAGAACGCTAAGGTCGCCAAGGCACAACCAACTGCCACGGCACTAAGAACCTGCAAGCGTTGTAGTGCGGTGTCTTCGCCCAGCCAATCAAGTAGCTCGACAAATCTCACGCACACCCAGGACACTGCAGCACTCAAATAGGGAACTTTGAAGTAGTACCCAATGATCGGAGTGATAAATGCGCCAATAACCGCTCTGACTACAGCACGTAATGCCCAGTGCATCTCACGATCAGGAGTAGACGTTTTACTTGGAGTGACTTGAGCCATGCTGCCCCCACAGGCTGATTTCATCCGATGTTATCAGAGGCAGCCTTGTAGTAGCACAGGGCCAACAGAGGCGATAAGCTCCCGCACACGACGATAGGAGCTGACGATGAAGGCATGGATTGGAGCGACTGCAATAATAGGGACACTGGCAAGTGGGAGTGCCATGGCACTAGACGGAAACGGTCTGCTCAGCTCCTGCCAAACAACGATCAAGTATTCCGAGGGCGACAAGAACGTATCCGCTTTCGATGTGGGCCAATGCACGGGGATGGTTGATGGTGTTGAGGGGGCAATACTTGTATTGAATGATTCGGTTACTTCCAACATGAAAACCTGCTATCCAGTGGCTGGAACCACAAACATCCAGAAGGCGAGGATCGTGGTGAAGTACTTGCAAGAACACCCGGACCAGCTTCACCTGCCCGCATCGATGCTCACAGTGATTGCCTACATGGGTGCATTTCCCTGCAAGAAGTGACTCAGTGCATGGCAAAGACTGCTTTAACGTACAACCCTATGGCCGGGGTTACCACGGAGTGAGTGCGAACTGCTCGATACCTACGATTGGCGTACCCTCATAATCGCATCTGTGATGGCTTGAGCATTTGCGTCCAGCGTTTCCATGGCGGACATTGCGTTAACGGCAACACTCCCCACACCATTCTCAGAGAGCCATTTGGTTATCTCCTCGATGGCAGCGGCTAAGGCATGCTGGTTATGCAGGAGCAATGTCAGCGTGTCTGCAATCGCGATGTTCGCATCCGAGTTATCCGCCATGACTGCTGGCTACCTCTTCACCGTGTACCTGCCCTGCCTTACGCAGTGCATCTGCTGCATCCGTCCAGACCCTATAGTCGGCCTCTGTTGGCCAAGGTCCGCCAGCGTGAAGACATTGCTCGATCTTCTGATCGAGTTGTTCGTTTTCCTTCTTAAACGCAACGTAAGCTTCGTCCAACGCTTGCAGTGCAAGGATGAGGTTGGTTTCCGTCATGGTGCCTCCATTAGTTACCAGTGTGGTTGGCGTTGCTGGAGCAGCGAGTAAGACACTTTTCCACATCCGGTGATACCCCACTTTTCAATTTTTTCAGTCACCCTTGGGTAATACCAGTCGTGAATCTGTGGCGGCAATATCAGATAGTAGGATTCGGCAGAACGGTGGAAATCCCACTCAGTGTGGGTCGAGCCTTAACGACATTCCCGTGCCACCTCACTCTCAGCGGCTAGAATCGGCGAATATTGCGGACAAAAGAAAAGCCCCGCACTTGACGGGGCTGCGGTATTCGCGGGAAGAGGACTAGGCCTTATTCCAGTGGCGTTTCACTGTAGCAATACCGATCTTCAGTTCACCAGCTACTTGAGACTGTGTCATGTCTTTGGCTTTCAACGCTTGTACAGACTTGGTGGTTTCAACTGCTACTGGACGACCACCCTTCTTGGTGGAACGGGCCAAGCCTTCTTTCGTGCGTTCCTTAATACGGTCGCGCTCAAACGCTGCTACAGCAGCCAGCACGGTGAGCTGTAGCTTGCCCGCTGCACTGGTGAGGTCTACGCCATCAAGGTCGAGGGAGCGAACGTGGACACCTACAGCAGCCAACTTCTCAACTGTGGCGAGGACGTCTTGCACATCGCGACCTAGACGATCCAACTTCAGCACTACGAGGGTATCGCCCGCTTCCAGACGTTCGAACATCTTGCCGAACTGAGGACGCTGTAGGGCTGGCACTCCACCGCTAATCTGCTCAGAGAACCAGCGAGCAGGGAGGATATCGAAGCCCTTGCTGGCGAGTGCCACCAGTTGGTTGTCTGTGTGTTGCTCGGTTGTGGATACACGACCATACGCGAATAGGCGGCTCATCTCTCGTATCTCTTGGTGTCATTAACGGTGGGATCATTTTGCACTGGTATCAACAACCAGTCTACCCACACTTGATGACACCACTTTGAGTATCGGATAGACGGTATCGTTTAACGGTCATTTGATGATACCGAACTCTATGTCAAAACGATCACGAGCGAAGTGCTATGTTGCCCGCCAACTCAAACGCTGGATTGTGGCGGAACTGGATAAATCGTTGGATGTGCCCCATTGCACGCGTAGGTCACATTGACGGTGTCTCTCTCCATGCGGTGTAACAAACAGCACCTGTATTCGTTCAGATTCTGACGAACATAGTTTCGGGACTGCCCCGGCACAATTTGATGCAGGTGGTACAGCGATTCCTGTGATGCTTGGATAAAAACAGGGATGACCAGATTATTCTTCTTGAGGTGCTCTTCGAACCTAGAGTGATACGCCAGAGCCATTTTTCGAAAGTCACCGTTGCTGGATAGCTTTTCCTCTGGACGTGTCATGCCGTCCGCATCCTTGGCTTTGTCTATTAGCTCCCAGAGCATCTTGTCGAATCTTCCCATCGCCTGATTCAACAGCCTTCTCTGGTTGTCTGTTAGCCTTATCTTCTGCTCATCAGCCATTCGTACCGCTCCTGCGTAATAGATCTTCGATGATAGCGCCTGCCCATCATGAAGTATGTGAAAAGAAGGGCTGGCTTGACACCTGTAGCGGGAACACACCGGAAACAGGGGGCTTTGGCGGGCGTAGGGTGGTGTAGCGGTTGTTACCGACGCCTATAAGGAATAGATACCCAGTTAGTTCCTTACTAGTTACCCGAGGGCTGCTGCCTTACGTGCATTGTTCGCTCGGAACTCTTCCATCGTGAGCATCGGCAGACCACCTAGTCGCCGGAAGGCATTGTCCCACTTCAACTCCTGCTCTTCCGGCGTACCTTTGTACGTCAATTCCATCTCTGCAAGGTCGAGGTCTGCTGGCCAGTACTTCATTCTCTGCTGCTCAAACCACCGCTGCACAAAGCCATTGGTGCCAGACATATCCACTGGCCCCAGCGAGCACTCAACCAACCCCTGATCCACAAGAGACTTCAGCGTTCTCGTCAGGTTGGCTAGATCGTAGTCACCATACCCGAGGTCGTCCTTCAACACCCCCTGGACCCGTACAGCGTTATATGGGGGGTACATGCCTTTGTCGGCATCAATAAAAGCGAGCGCTTCAAGCACCCGCACCTTGTTTCTCGTTATTCTCATTCCATAGTCCTTATTGACAAGTAGCTTGGGGTGAAGTCCCCTCCCACTACGCAGCCAACGGTGATTGCTCTGCTGCCACTGGTGGAAACTCCAGATAGGCCGGGTAACCCTTGAAGCCCCAGTCGCTGTAGTACTTGTTGCGATACCATCGCTTGAAGCAGGGTTGATTCTTGTACTGCTGGCGCCCATGTCCGATTGCGGTATGTAGGCTCTCCAGTACGCCTGTACGAGCTGCTGCGATCTCGTCGGCAGTGCAGATGCCTACGTCCATCAGCGCTTGCCACGTGCTCTCGAACGAGCGGTACAAGTTGGCGGTGTAACCTTCCCAGTTCGATCCGCAAGCTTCCCACGACCATTGCTCAGGAATCTCTACGACAGGCACCAGTGTCTGTAGGTGCATGCGCTTCACCAACTTCGCATCCAACATTTCCACGGGAATATTCAGGCCCTGTAATGCATTGAACGCCGCTTCTGTAATCAGTTTGACCAACCCCTGTCGATCAGAATCTACCATGCGTGCTGACGGTTTCCACGGGTTCCGGGGGCAGAAGTACTGTAATGGTGTCCACGTAGCATTGACGGGCTTGAGGAAACTACCGTGTTGCCGCTGGATAAAGTCCTCGGTCTGGGCCAAGTACATTCCTAACACACGCACCAGACGTAACATTACCTGGCAGTGTCCCTGGTGGCGCCCGGTGGCTGTGTTGGCGACACGCTCCAGCTCATCGGCGTAAATGCACAGGATGGCCCTTGCATATACCTCTGGCTGGAACTTGTTGGGTGTCGTCTTGCCGCGTTGGTGCGCGTCCATATGCTCCAGCACTTCGACTTCGATATCGCGTGACTCCAGCTCGCTCAATGTCCATTGACGGTCAAGGTTGCGGATGGCGGTTCCCTTCTGCTGGCGGTTGTAGATCCGCCGGGCAAGGGTGTGGCGCTTATCGAGGTCAATCGACGAGGCTTGGTCGAGATAGTCATCAAGTGCCTTATTTAGAAAGGCGCGGATCTTTTCGGCAATGGCTGCGTTTGTGTCGCCCTGCTCTACTGCCCACTTCCGCTTCAAAGTACTAGTGGCGATTCTCAGACCTGCATCGGTAGGCACTGGCTTGTTGCTCTGCCCCCGGTTCATTTGGCTGCAACCGATGAACAGGTTTGCCGGGTGAAGCAGACCGAGGTAACCGTTCCCGCCCTTCCGTGGCTGGATATGGCAGATGTTGAACAGGTTCGTCTTCTGGTCGCTGCTCCAGCCGTAACACTTGTACATGGCGCCGCTTAACGAATGCAGAACTAACAAGGTGGCGGACGTGTGTCCGGTCAGAACTTGAACAGTGCCAGCCTCTCGGCATTCCCTGATCACCCACCGCCAGAAGGTGTTCTTGGCAAGTTTGGCAAATCTGTTCTCTACCTTCTTGCTGGGCTGCCTCGCCCTGTGGGCCTTTTTACGGCATACGCTGGTGCAGTAGCGTTGGGACTTCTCGGTGAATTTTTTGGCGGGGTACTCGGTGCTGCACTGGCAGCAGATGTAGTTACGCTGCGTGGGTTGTTTCCGGCTTTCCATTGTTTCCCTCAGTGTTTGGGATTTCAAAATACTGTTTATATGCTTCTGTAATCAGAAGGTTTATGAAGTAAGAAGGGTTGTACTTGCCCCTTGCCTGCATCATCTCGATCAGCTCCTTCTGAGCCTGCTCGTTCACGATCAATCGCATGGTTTACACTCATTTTCTATAGTCGGTGATTGGCTGAAAGCCACGTATCACGCGGAGTTGCTCATATTAGCGTGTCATAAATCTATACTACCCGGCCCTTCAACCGTCTTTCTCCGGGCAGCACGAAACCGACTAAGCCAGTTGGTGCGTTGGCATGAAGTAGTTTGCTACTTATATGGGGAAGTGCGCGTATTACTTCAGTTGCGGAAGCAAATCACCCGATGCATCACGCGATCACCAGCTCTACGGCGAGGACGGGATTGCAGGACACAGACAGAAACTGTCCGTTTCCATCGATGTATCGGCAGTCGGGTATATGGGTACAGCGGGAGAGAAGCCGAGTGGTTTCCTCGACTAGACGCATACTCTACTACACTTTCTTATAGCGTCAAGCATGATTACGCCAACCATGCAAGTTTTTTTATTATAGCCCGATGTTCGGTGATTGGATCATCAGGACTATGCCGCCCGCTGGGGTGTCCTGACTATCAGCCAACCAATGAAATCTAGTGGGGATGGCCCTGCTGGGCTGGCGGATTTGTCGTAGGGACGCGTAGAACAGCAGAAAGCAGACTATATCAAGCTGCTCGCCATTGAAGTTACCAACCTGAGAACTAAGCTCCTTGAAGCTGAACAGAAATACGAGAAGCACACAGGTAAGAAACTCCCTGACTCCCCACCTTCACGTTCAGCCGTGCATTACGAACTGGTTAAGGACGCTGTGTTAAAAGCAGTAACCAAGCCAGATACAGTGTGACATTGCTGACAGATATGAAAGAGCCCGCCTAGAGCGGGATTTTCTATTGAAAGATAGCAGCGGAGATTGCATCACAGCGCCTGAATGATTGCGTTCATTTGTCACTTGCAGCCGCTCTACCACCCTGCAATAGTTTTAAAACTGATGTATTTGGTTAACTGATCTTCTAGGCGTATTAACTCTTTCCCAAACGCCACCTTTGCCTCATCAATTTTCTGGTTGAGCATTAAAGTTGCGTCCGCATCTGCACCAGATAGACTTCTATCATATGAAAGTATATCGCCCCCGATTTTTATCAGCTTTCTCATAGTTTCGAAAACTCCATCCTTCTCATCGAACAGAAACTGTGATTCGCGACAGCACTTTGCAAACTCATCATACTTCGCATTCATGCTAGGGGCGTCCTTGTCATATACTGACTGAAAGAAAGCAAGTGTTGCCAAATACACATTGAAGCGTTTATTGTACAAATCCAACTTTATCTTGGCACTCGCAATCCTCATTTGCGAGTAACCGACAATGAACGTTGCAAGACTAATCAGTGCAGCAGCAATACTCAGGTAGAACGTTACATCTGTACTGGTGATGACACTGCTTACTGTACCTACAGTTTCAACTGTCATGTCTGCAACCCTCTCTCAGTACGAATGCCTATTTGCAGGGGTAGGCATCCAGAAGTGCACGCCATACCAAGACTGTTCTGTTGTCGCTTAACGTCTTTGGGTTATCTTTTAAATACTTAACTACAATACGCACTAGCTGACTGTTGGTTACCGTGTCTGGCGTACAAAACTTAAGTTTAATCGGAATGAACTCACCATAGAGGGCGGTCGAGCGTGCAACTCCTAGCACAAAGCCACCACACTCACCAGCATCATAATGTGCATCATTTCTCGCGGTGCCGCCGTCCACCAACTTTATATAAATCTGACACTGCCCTAACAACTCGTTTCCGTCGAAACTTGGGTCTGCTGCCATAGCAGCTCCACTCCACATTAGTCCCGCCAGTGCAGCCCCCATCAATCCTGTTTTCATGGTGCGTCCTGACCTTAAGTTTTTGGTATCGACATCCACATTGCGCCCCAACCCCCTTGAGGATCGTTTTTAGAGAATAGGCTGGAATCGGACTAGCGGTAGTTAACCGGAGGATTTGCGGGCAGAACGAAAAAAACGAGATGGCGAAGGGATTGGATCGGGGTAACGCAAGGAGAGAGACAGCGAGTAGTACAATCGAGTAGTACAATCGAAAATGAAAAAGCCCCGCAAACCATTGATTTGTGGGGCTTTTCAGAATGTGGCGGTGAAGGAGAGATTCGAACTCTCGATACAATTTCTTGTATACACACTTTCCAGGCGTGCTCCTTAAGCCACTCGGACACTTCACCGTATCTCGTCAAACAAGTTCTGTCTGTCGAGGCGCGCTAATGTAGTCGAAAGCTTTTCCGATGGCAAACTTTTTTTTCAGAATTTTCATGCGGTTAGCGATTTAGTCGTTGCGACGGGTTTCGGGCCATGGCAAACCTGCCAATCTTCGGCTTGGCCATTCCCTTCTATATAGAGGGCAATGCGCTGCCAGCATGGCGGGCTACGCCTGGAGGATGGGGAAAGGGTGACTGGCGGGTCAGTCATGGCGCTTTACCTGGCCTAGGGCGGTGGGTAACGTCTGCCCTACTTTATTGAAAGGAATAGCGTCATGAGTGAGTTGATTTCCTACCATCTCGAAGACGGTATCGCGACCCTGACCTTGAGCAATGGCAAGGTCAATGCGATCTCGCCAGACGTGATTGCTGCATTTAATGCTGCGCTGGATCAGGCGGTGACTGATCGTGCGGTGGTGATCATTACCGGTACGCCCGGGATTTTGTCCGGCGGTTATGACTTGAAGGTGATGACGTCCGGCCCTGAGCAAGCCGTGGCGCTGGTGACGGCCGGTTCGACCCTGGCCCGTCGCCTGTTGGCGCACCCGTTCCCGGTGATAGTGGCGTGCCCTGGGCATGCGGTGGCCAAGGGGGCGTTCCTGCTGTTGTCGGCCGACTATCGCATTGGGGTCGACGGCCCGTTCAGCATTGGTCTGAACGAGGTGCAGATCGGCATGACCATGCACCACGCCGGTATCGAGATCGCTCGTGATCGTCTGCGCAAGTCGGCATTTCACCGATCAGTGATCAATGGCGAGATGTTCAATCCGCAGAGCGCCGTGGATGCCGGTTTCCTTGACCTGGTGGTGTCGGCCGAAGAGTTGCAGGGTGCGGCGCTGGCAGCGGCACGTCAGTTGAAGAAGATCAACATGACGGCGCACAAGAACACCAAGCTCAAAGTGCGCAAGGCACTGCTGGAGACGCTGGATCACGCGATCATCCTGGATCAGGAGCATTTGGGTTAAGCCCGGCGCGGTAGTACCGAAGCTCGACCGCCCCGCCGCCATTGGCCATCCATGGCGGTGTCTCCTGCGCGACACCTGCGTTCGGCCTCTGGCAATGGGGCGGCATATCTAAAGCCAGCGGCAACGGTAACGGCAAAATCAACAGCTTCGCGAGCAGGCTCGCTCCCACAATGGATCGGCGTACCACTTCGCTTTTGACCATTCCTGCCGACAAGTCGGAAACATGCGCTCAAACATCGGCTATCTCCGACGTCTATAGCAGCAATTGCCGAAAACAGTGCACATCCGTACACTGCGCCACCTTTTGTCCCCGGTGGGCCTGTAATGCTGTTTGTGTTTCGTATGTTACTGATGGGGCTGCATTTTATTCTGGCCGGAGTGCTTGGCGTACTGCTGGGGCTGTGCCGCCCGTTCAATCCGGATAACAGCCGTTTGTGCGCGCGTCTGTACGCGTGGCCGGCGATGTGTATTTTGCGCCTGCGGGTGAAGGCCGAGGTCGGGCCGCTGATGGATAAACCCGACAGCTGCGTGATCATTGCCAATCACCAGTCCAACTACGACCTGTTCGTGTTCGGCAATGTGGTGCCGCGCCGCACCGTGTGCATCGGCAAGAAGAGCCTCAAGTGGGTGCCGTTGTTCGGCCAGCTGTTCTGGCTGGCGGGCAATGTGTTGATTGATCGTGGCAATGCGCAGAAAGCGCGGCAGTCGATGCTGACCACCACCCATACGCTGCAAAATGAAGACACGTCGATCTGGGTGTTTCCGGAAGGCACGCGCAATCTCGGTGAAGAGTTGTTGCCGTTCAAGAAAGGCGCGTTCCAGATGGCCATCGCCGCCGGGGTGCCGATCGTGCCGGTGTGTGTCAGCACTTATGTCAAACACATGCGCTTGAACCGCTGGCGCAGTGGGAAAATCCTGATCCGCTCGCTGCCGGCGATTCCTACGGCTGGATTGAGCCTGGATGACCTGCCGCGACTGATTGAGCAGTGCCGCGAGCAGATGCGCGAATGCATCGCTTCGATGGACCGGCAACTGCAACCCGCTTGAAAGAAACCCGCCTGGTGCGGGTTTTCTTTTGCCCGCGAGTTTTTTGCCTGCGAACTCTGCTGAGTTTGCTGACCCTCAAGCAGCAGACAAGGCTAAGATGAATATTGCCTGCCACTGCCACCTGCAAACAAGAAGTGAACCTGAATCATGGGTAGAGTTGTTGCTGCTGCGGTTTACAGCGCCGGTAAGAAAGTCACCAATATCACCCTCGACGAAGGGGCGGCCTGGGCAGCCAAGCCGGGCCACTTTGTGTGGATCGGCCTCGAAGAGCCGAACGCTCAAGAGCTGTTCAATCTGCAACGCCAGTTCAACCTGCATGAACTGGCCATCGAAGATGCCCTGGAAAAACACAGTCGACCGAAACTCGAAACCTTCGGCGACGCACTGTTTATCGTCACCTATTCGCCGATCCGCCATGAAGGCAAGCTGGAGTTCATCGAGACTCACATCTTTGCCGGCAACGGCTACATCATTACCGCACGCAATGGTCACTCGGCGTCCTACGCCTATGTCCGCCAGCGCTGCGAGGCGCGTCCGCTGTTGCTGGAGCACGGCGAAGACTTCGTGCTCTATGCCATCCTCGACTTCGTGATCGAAAACTACCAGCCCATGGGCGAAGCGATCCATGCCGAGATCGATGAGCTGGAGACCAATGTCATGTGCGGTTCCCTGAACGAACGCGACATTCAAAAACTCCACAGTCTGCGCCGTGATGTCTTGCGTCTGCGCCGTTACGCGGCACCGATGGTGGAAATCGGCGAGGAACTGCAGAAGCTGAGCTTCCCATTCATCGACAAGAACATGCGCCCGTATTTTCGCGATGTGCAGATCCACGTGACCCGGCAGATGGAGGACCTGACGACCCTGGCGGATATTGCCAGCCAGACGATCGAGGTCGGGGTGTTGTTGGAGGCGTCACGGCAAAGCGTGGTGCAGCGCAAGTTTGCGGCGTGGGCGGCGATTCTGGCGTTCCCGACAGCGGTGGCTGGCATATATGGGATGAACTTCCAGAACATGCCGGAGTTGACCTGGCATTACGGGTATTTCGCGGTGTTGGGGTTTATCGCGGTGGGGTGTGTGGGGTTGTGGGCGAGTTTCAAGAGGTCGGGGTGGTTGTAGCCGACACCGCGGCGTCTGCAAGCTTCGCGGGCAAGCCTCGCTCCTACAGGGGAACGCATTCCATTTTAGGAGCTGGCTTGCCAGCGAAGCTCTTAGCTTTGCGCAGCATCTGGCTTGTGCGCCACAAACCGCATCATCCACTCTGCAACCGTAGCGCCATGGTGCTGATGCTCCAGGCTGGCCACGCCCTTCTGATAAATCTGCTCCCCCAGCGCTTCCTGGCGAATCTCCAACAACGCCCGCGAGTAATCGTGAATGAACTCCGGATGCCCCTGGAAGCACAGCACCTGATCGTCGATGTGGTACGCGGCGAACGGGCAGAAATCGCTCGAGGCAATGACCGTGGCGTTTTCCGGTAGCGCCGTCACCTGGTCCTGGTGACTGATCAACAACGTCAGTTCTTCGCGCACCGGGCTCATCCACGGCGCCTTGGCGGCGAGCTTGTAATTATGAGTGCCGACGCCCCAGCCTTGGGTCGCGCGCTCGCTCTTGCCACCCAGCAGCAACGCCAGCAATTGATGGCCGAAGCACACGCCCAGCAATTTGTCGCCCCGCTCGTAGCGGTTCAGCAGGTAAGCCCTGAGGGTTTCGATCCATGGGTCGGTGCCGAAGGAATCGGCCTTGCTGCCAGTGACCAGGTAAGCGTCAAAGGTCAGCTCATCGCCGGGATACTCGCCTTGCATCACGTTGTAGACGGTGAACTCGGCCTCGATGGGTTGCTGCGAAAACAGACGCTGGAACATCTGCCCGTAACCCTGATACTGATCGACCAGTTCTGGACGCAGGATGTCGGTTTCCAGAATGCAGATGCGTAACGACATAAAAAATACCTGACACGTGACGGGAATAATGCACACCCAGAGCGTGCCTTGAAACACGGTAGCAAGGCAAGCCCCGGAATGCGTCATCGGTACCCTAGAATGCCTGCCCTTTGGCCGCTTTTTCCAGCAGCAATGCGGGCGGAGCGAACCGCTCGCCATATTGCCCGGCCAGGTACTGGGCGCGGGCGACGAAATCCTTTACGCCGTACTGGTTGATGAACTGCAGTGCGCCGCCGATCGGCGTTACGCAGCCGAGCATCACGTCATCGACCTGACTGGTGTCGAGAGAGGTGCGCTCCGCAACGCTCAACCGCGTTGACGCTCATGCTCGGACGGACGGTAGTCCGCCAGGGGATTAACCGATTCAGGACACCAAGCTGTCTAGCAAACGGGCGCCCAAGAAGCTGGCAATAGGCCTCATATCTTTTTAACAGCAATTAATTACCACACCATATGAAATGGATCTAAGCCAAGTGGGACGCGGCCTCTAATGTGAAGTTGTACGAAGTTGTCGTCGGGTTTTGCCGAGACGCTCGTCCTACAGGAAGTGCAACGCCTTGCCGTCATGGAGCTATGCAGGCAGGCATCAGGAAATAACAAAAAAAAGGCGGTCAGCCATGTTCAAGCAATCGAAAGTACGTCAAGCCGGGCTCATTCTATTTGCCACCACGTTATTGTTGATTTTGCCGAACCTGACCAAGGTGATCGGCTAAGTCAGTTTTTAAAGAGTACGGCGTCAGGTTTTTATTTTCATATCGCCTCATTAAAAATGTGACTGGCTCGCTACCCGGGCCAGCGTGGGTGTGCCAACCTTAGTGGCACTTGCACGACATGGACGGCGATCACTGTGAAAACGCTTATGCTGTTCGGGGCCTTGCTGCTGAGCACGCCCCTCCTTGCCGCACAGCTGAACCTGGAGCTGGGTGCGAACAGTCGCACCTGGCAGACCGGGGAATTGCTCAAGCACCCTCAGGTTCAGACCATCACCATCACCAATGACGTTTCCTACAAACGGGACATGAGCTATCGCGCTGTTCCCGTGGCGGCATTGTTGACGGGTATCAAGCCTGAGGATCACTTGCAAGCCGTGGCGCTGGACGGGTTTGCGGCAGAATTGCCGGCGGCGCCGCTGCTCAATGCCAAGGGTGCGCGGGCGTGGCTGGCGATTGAAGATCCGGCCAAACCATGGCCGGCGTTGTCCGAGGGCAAGCACAGTGCCGGGCCGTTCTATCTGGTCTGGACCGATCCGCAAGCGGGCAATATCAGTCCTGAGCAGTGGCCGTTTGAAGTGGCGAGCATCAAGCGCATGGCGCCGGTGGCCGAGCGCTTCCCTTCCCTGCTGCCCGACCCTGCGCTGGTGGCGGATGATCCGGTGAACAAGGGCTTTGCATTGTTTCAGAAGAACTGCCTGGCCTGTCATCGGCTCAATGGTGCCGGGGATTCGCAGTTCGGGCCGGATTTGAATATTCCGTTCAACCCGACCGAGTACTTCGGCGCGGACTTCCTCATGCGTTACATTCGTGACCCGCAGAGTTTGCGGCAGTGGCCGCAGGCGAAGATGCCGGGGTTCACGGCGGCGGTGTTGCCGGAGGCGGACCTGGCGATGTTGGTGGGGTATTTGAAGCATATGGCAGGGCGCAAGGTGAAGCCCTGACATTGTCCCCTGTAGGAGCCAGCGGTGCGGCGATCCGACTTGCAGGCGAAGGCGTCTTCATGGGCGGTGCAAGGCTTGAGGCCGCCTTCGCCGGCAAGTCGGATCGCCGCACCGCTGGCTCCTACAGGGTTATGCGGTGTTCCTGGTTATTGTTGTTGAACGGAGATCACCGGCATCGGCGTCGGCGCAACGAACACCTTCGCATGCATCTGCTCACTCCCACCACCCCGGCGCATGCCGCGCACCGGGCAGGCATCCAGATAATCCAGCCCTACCGCCAGTTTCAAATGCCGCTCGGGCCGCGCCAGCTCATTGGTCACATCGAAGCTGTACCAGGCGTCATCGAGCCAGGCTTCAGCCCAGGCGTGGCTGGCCAGGTGCTCGCAGTCCTCGCTGTACAGATAGCCCGACACATAACGCGACGCAATCCCCAGGCTGCGGGCGCAGGCGAGGAAGGCATGGGTGTGGTCCTGGCACACGCCCGAACGCCCGGCGAAGGCCTGGGCGGCGCTGGTGTCCACTGCGGTGGAGCCCGGCGTGTAGGTCATGTGCTGGTTCAGGCCATGCATCAAGTCGATCAGCGCCGTGCGATCGCGACGTTGCTGGCATTGCTTCTGGGCGAACGCGCGCAGGGCTTCGTCGGCTTCGGTCAGTCGGGTGAAACGCAGGAACGGCAGCGCCGACTGGCTCTCATGCTCGGCTTCGCGCAGCTCATCGATGTCCACCTGGCCACGGGCACCGATGATGATGGCCTCGTGGGGTTCGTCCAGGGTCAATACATGCAGGATGTTACCGAACGGATCGAGTTGTGCGCGCACCGGACGCGGCAGGTCGAGTTGCCAGCTGAGCACGTGTTGGCGTTCGCTGTCGTGGGGGGTCAGTCGCAGGTACTGGATGCTCGCCCGCACCTGGTCTTCGTAGTGATAGGTGGTCTCGTGGCTAATGGAAAGTCTCATGCAGCCTCCAGGTAGGAACTGTGAATGGCGTTGCCCAACTGGCGCACCAGCGGGATGAACTCGGTCAGCCAGGCGTGCAGGCCTTCGCCGAGAATTTCGCTGATGCCGGTGTAGCGCAGGCGCGCGTCCATTTCCGCCGCCAGGCGTTGCGCCGGACGGCCGTTGGCCCCCGGCAGCTGGGCGAGGATCTGGTCGATTTCTTCGGTGCAGGCGCGCAAAGAACGCGGCACGTCGGCACGCAGCAACAGCAGTTCGGCCACATGCCGGGCGCCGGGTGCATCGCGGTAGATCTCGGTGTAGGCCTCGAACGACGACAAGGCCCGCAACAAAGCGCTCCACTGGTAATAAGCGTGCGCTGTGCCGTCACTGACCGCTTCGGCCTGATCCCCAGCCATTTCGTAGCGCGCATCGAGCAGGCGCAGCGTGTTGTCAGCCCGTTCGATAAACGTCCCCAGACGAATGAAGCGAAACGCATCGTTACGCATGATCGTGCCGTAGGACGCGCCACGGAACAGGTGGGAACGTTCCTTGATCCACTCGCAGAAACGGCTCATGCCGTAGCGACTCAAGCCCTGGTCGGCGATCCCGCGAATTTCCAGCCAGGTGGCGTTGATGTTTTCCCACATGTCGGCGGTGATTCGCCCACGTACCGCATGGGCACTGGCCCGCGCGGCACCGAGGCAACTGTAGATGCTCGCCGGGTTGGCCGGGTCCAGGGCGAAGAAATGCAGCAGCCGCTCGGCGTGCAGCTCGCCATGGCGCTCCAGGTAATCGTCCAGGGTGCCGGTAATCAGCAACGGCATGGCGAGTTCGTGCAAACCGTCACCGCGACCATCCTGTGGCATCAGCGATAGCGAATAACTGATGTCGAGCATCCGTGCGAGGTTTTCCGCCCGCTCCAGATAACGCGACATCCAATACAAATCCGAGGCAGTTCTACTTAACATGGCAGGCTTCCTTTCAATCCTCGACCACCCAGGTGTCCTTGGTGCCTCCGCCCTGGGAGGAGTTCACCACCAGGGAGCCTTCACGCAGGGCGACACGGGTCAAACCGCCGGGCACAACCCGGGTTTCACGGCCAGACAATACAAACGGACGCAGATCGATGTGGCGTGGAGCGATACCGTTTTCGACAAAGGTCGGACAGGTCGACAAAGACAACGTCGGTTGCGCGATGTACGCGTGGGGCTTGGCTTTGATCCGCGCGCGGAAGGCTTCGATTTCCGCCGCCGTCGCCGCCGGCCCCACCAGCATTCCGTAGCCGCCTGAACCCTGGGTTTCCTTGACCACCAGCTCTGGAAGATTGGCCAGCACGTGGGACAGTTCCGAGGGATTACGGCACTGCCACGTCGGCACATTCTTCAGGATCGGTTCTTCGTCGAGGTAGAAGCGGATCATGTCCGTGACGAAGGGGTACACCGACTTGTCGTCCGCCACCCCGGTGCCGATGGCATTCGCCAGCACCACGTTGCCGGAACGGTAGGAGGACAACAGCCCCGGAACGCCAAGCATCGAGTCCGGATTGAACGCCAGCGGGTCGAGGAACGCATCGTCGAGGCGCCGGTAGATCACGTCGACGGCTTTCGGCCCGTCCGTGGTGCGCATGAACACCTTGTCGTCACGCACGAACAGGTCCGCGCCTTCCACCAGTTCGACGCCCATTTCCCGAGCGAGAAATGCATGTTCGAAAAACGCGCTGTTGAAGCGGCCCGGCGTCAGCACCACCACACTCGGGTTATCGATCGCACTGGAGCTTTTCAGGGTATCGAGCAACAGGTTCGGATAGTGATCGATCGGTGCAATGCGTTGCGCCGCGAACAATTCGGGGAATAGTCGCATCATCATCTTGCGGTCTTCGAGCATGTAGCTGACGCCGCTCGGTGTACGAAGATTGTCTTCGAGCACGTAGTACGTGCCGTCGCCATCGCGTACCAGATCGACACCGGAAATGTGCGAATAGATATCCCGGTGCAGATCCAGCCCCTGCATCGCCAACTGGTATTGCTCGTTGGCCAGCACTTGCTCGGCCGGGATGATGCCGGCCTTGATGATGCGCTGTTCGTGATAGAGGTCGGCGAGGAACATGTTCAGCGCCTTGACCCGCTGGATACAGCCGCGTTCGACGATTCGCCATTCACTGGCGGGGATGCTGCGGGGAATGGTGTCAAAGGGAATCAGACGCTCTGTCCCTTGCTCGTCACCGTAGAGCGTGAAGGTAATCCCGGCGCGATGAAACAGCAGATCGGCCTCGCGTCGCCGTTGTGCCAAAAGCTCATCAGGCGTTTCGGCCAGCCAACGGGCAAACTCCCGGTAATGCGGGCGGACCAGGCCGCCGGCATCGTACATTTCATCAAAATAGGTGCGCATCATGCCGTACTCCTTGTCACCCGGACACCCAAGCCTTCGCAAGGCCCGTGCCATCGGCATAAACGCTTTAATATCAATCAGTTGGGTAATGACGCAGCAATTTCCGCACCAATCCTGTGCGGCAAACGCTCCAACCTGATCGTCCCCGCTTCATTGCGAAGCAATATGTAACCCTGTCAACAGCATAGCCTGTAGGAGCCGGCTTGCTGGCGAAGGGACCGCTGGATGCTGCAGTGATCTTGAGATCGCCTTCGCTGACAAGTCGGATCGCCGCACCGCAGCTCCTACAGGTCCGTGTTCGGTTTTAAGATCTGCGAAATGAAAACGGCCAACCCTAAGGTCAGCCGTTACTGTGTGTTGTCGCTGTTCATAATGTTATGCGAGTCGCCCTCGTACCTCCTGCTTGACGCCCCACCCTTCGATGATCCCGCCCAGAGGCTCGACCACTGCCTCGAAGTCCTGCTCGAAATCGCCGATACCGTCGTAGGTGGCGTACATCACTTTACTCAGTTCCAGATGCCACGCGCCGTCATCGCGCACGCTGATCTGGGCATTCAAGGATTCACCACAATAATGCCCTGCCGCCCTGCGTGCCCGCTCCTCGTCGGGGAAAATGGCGTAGAACTCGATGGGATGGAATCGTGAAAAGTCGAAACCGCCTTCTTTCATGCGGCGCAGCACGCTGCTGCTGATGTCTTCTTGATAGGCTGTGCTCATGAAACGTCCCCCTCACATTGATGGATAGACTTTCCGTATTCCCGGCACACGCAATCTGCGAGCGATGCGGCAACAACGTTGCCGGTGGGAAGCAAGCATGTAGCTGACAAGACCAGACCTTAGCGATCCGTTCGCTGATCTCGCTTGCAGAGTAGCCCCAAGATAGAGGCGCTGCCAAGGCCTGGTTGGTTCACGAAAGTGCCAGGAGGTGTTTCAGATGGGAGTAATGCCGAGGATTTGTATGCTGTTCTGGGTCTTGAGACTTTTGACGCTCGCATCAGCGGTGCGCCCTTCCAGATCATTCAGATCCAGTTCGGCAGCGACAGGAAGGAGACGGGCCTTGATCAGTTTGGCAGCGTGCTCGTTGTCCGGGCATTCGTCGCACTCGAAGACTTCGTCGACTGTTTCACCGTGATCATCCACGAAAGTGATTTTCCACTTTTGCATCAGTGCCTCCTCGAACAAACCCGCAAATGGGCTTACAACCATTTGGACTTTTATCCTGACCTATCGTTCAAACGGATTACAGCGCGTCAGCCTGATGCTGACGAATTACCCTGGGTGTCGCGGTCCGTCGAATACAGCGCGGCGATCCTATCGCAGGCAAGCCAGCTCCCACAGGGTTTGGTGTTGTTGGTGAGGACCGGTCAAACCCGCACATTGCCCCGCGGGCCGGCGATGGCCCAGATGATCAGGCCCAGGACCGGCAGCAGCAGGATCAACAGCACCCAGACGATTTTCATCCCGGTGTCGGTGCCACTTTTCAGCACGTTGATGATTGCCCAGATGTCCAGGGCAAGAATGATCAGGCCAACCAGACCATTGAACGTGGAACCCATGACGTCGCTCCCTAAGAGTGGTGTGCCCTCTTAGGATAGCTGGCCCCTGCGAGGGTTCCGTTTTATTAGGCCGATGGCGGCCTCAGACGTGGATCGCCACTTTCAGGGCTTCCAGCGAAGGCGCGGCAGCGATGCCGACTTCAGCACACAACTCGAGCACCCGCGGCACGTCGTTGCCGTAGACCAGCACCACTTGCAACTCGTCATCGAGCAACTGGCTGAAGTTCATCAGCACGTAACCGCCGTTTTCCTTGTTCATGCTGCTCATCTGCACCTGAATGCGATTGAGCGCGGTCAGGGCTTCGGTCTTGGCCAATTGCTTGGGTTTGATATTGAAATCAACGCCAGGGCCGAACGATGCAACGATCCGGGCGAACAGATCCATATAAGTGTCGGCCTGCAATAGCACGGTCTCCGGCAGGCTGCCGACGACCACCCACTCGCCCAGCGGAATCGGGAAGGTGTCGTCGTAGTTGATATCCGGATTGGCCGTCAGGAAAGCCTCTGGATCGGTGTAGGCCTGGGTCGCTTCGTCAGCGATCTTCAGGATTTCTTCATCGCTCATGCACCCGGAGCTGATTTTGCCGATGAGTTCGATGAGTGCGGCTTTCATGGGGCGGAATCCTGTAGCGAGGGAATTTTCAAGGCGCGCAGGATAGCGCATTCCGGCGGGGGAATTGAACAAGGGCGATCCCCTGTAGGAGCGAGGCTTGCCCGCGAAGGCGTCAGCCCGGCCAACATCAATATTGACCATGACTCCTATCACTTCGATAGCCAACCTTGATTCGCCGCGGACTGGTGGCGCGCCTATTCTTCAATCATGTGTTGAACACGGATCGAGGATCGGCATCATGGGCAAACGTCACCCCAACCTACCCGCCTGGCAATGGCGAGCGTACCCGAACAATCATCAGCACCCGACCAATCTGGTGTTGCACCTGATAGCCGTGCCGCTGTTTATCGTCGGGTTCCTGCTGATTGCTTGCGGGGTGTTCAACCTGAATCTGGCCAATTTCGCCATCGGCATTATCGGCCTGTTGGCAGCCCTGGGCCTGCAACGCCATGGTCACAGCCTGGAGGCGCAAGCCTCCGAGCCGTTCAGTGATCGCAAAGACGCGGTTTCACGCCTGCTGGTCGAGCAATTCCTGACCTTTCCCCGGTTTTTCCTGAGCGGCGGCTGGTGGCGCGCCTGGCGTGAGCGCCACCGTCGTCACTGATTCAGGGATTCAGGCAAAAATCGTCACGGTCTGGCGGCTCATGGCGATCAACTGACCGTCTGCATTCCACAGCTTCGCGGCGGCATGACCGTAGCCGTCAGCGGCATGTTCGATTTCAACCAGGTATTTGCACCAGTCCAGCGTGCTCAGTTCCAGCAACGGCTGAACGAACTCGATGGTCCAGGTCAGCGTACTGCCCATCGCCGGTTTGTTCAGGTGCGGCAACAGCGCCGGCGGCCAGGCGTCGACCAGTGCCAGAATATGCGACTCACTGACCGCCTCTGCCTTCACGTCCCCACGCAAACGCACCCAGCCGCCCATCTCCCGGGATTTGTTACCGGTGAACGGCAGTCCGCCGACACTCCAGCGCATCGCCAGATGACGCATGAACTCCGGGGTCACGCCTTTGATGTAGGGCAGCTCCTGACAGTCGTCCCAGTGTTTCATCTCGGGCGCCCGCTCGGCTGTCACCTTCACTTCCGACGGACGCGAGGCACCGAAACTGCCCTGAATCAGCGTCACGACCTGGCCCTTCTGCATCGCCCGGCCCAGTACCTGGCTGACGGCCTTGCCTTCACGCAACACATCGACTTCAAAGCTGAGCGGCACTTCGGGCTCGACTGGCCCGACAAAGGTGATCGCCAGCGAACGCACCGGACGATCCGCCGGCACCCTTGCGCGCATGGCTTCGTATTGCAAAGCGGCCACCAGGCCACCAAAGCTGGCCCGCCCTTGAGCCCATTCGGCCGGGATAGACAGCTCGCGCGGCTGGCTGCGGACGGTGTCGAGCAGATCGGAAAAGCGCATTGAAACCTCAAAGGCGGGAAAAGGATGTAGGGATCTTAACCAGCCGACGAGGACGGCACAGCGCTTATTCTGGCCAAATTGACTGACAGATAAGCCGCGTTCGGTTTGAACACTGATTCCATGCCCAAAACAAAACCTGATGTGGGAGCGGGCTTGCTCGCGAAGAGGGCGTGTCAGTCGATATTCATGTCGCTGACACTCCGCCTTCGCGAGCAAGCCCCGCTCCCACAGGGGGTTGTGTGTGCGCCCACATCTAATGTGGTTTAGCCCATCGATTTTCGAGGTTTCAAGATTTGAAGCAGGCAACGCTGAGTTTGTCGAGGGCACGATCGGCGCGTTCTTCGGCCTCGGCCAAGGCGGTTTTCCAACCTGCCACACAAGGCTGCAAATCCGCTTCCTCTTCGGCCCTGGCCAGCCATTGCCAGCAATCGTGCCAATCGCCCAAAGCGCCCTGGGCGGCCTTCAACCTGGGCATGGCCGCCTTCGGTAAACGGTCCAGCTCGGGATAAGCTTCGATGCCATAGCGCACGCGCTTGATCAGCAGGCGCAGACGATGGCGATCATGGGCAGGGTCATGCAGCGTCTTATCAAGTTTTTTCCATTGTCTGGCCAGGCGCTTTTCAATGCGCGTGCGCAGGCCCTTGAGCAGGCCTTGTCGCTGGGAAGCCCGCAAAAACCGCGGAAAAGCGTCGAGGATCATCAGCAACTGCGCAAGCGCAGGACCGGCCGCCACCGCCGGATAGGCCTCGGCCATTTGTGCCATGCGCCGGTGCGCGGCCTCGGGTTGATCATGCTCGAGCAAATACGCCGCCAATACTTCGCGATCGCGCAATGGCGTGGACAAATCACCGACCCCGGACGCCGCCGCTTCCAGCTGTTCGACGCCGGGCAAGCCGCGCAATGGTCGCAGCATACTGCGCAAACGGCGAACCGTGGTGCGCAGGTCGTGCAGCGCCTCAGGGTCGGTGCGGGCACTCAGGCGCGCCTGACAGGCCAGCAAACGAATTTCCAGGCCCAAGTGCCGAGCCACCAACCGATCAACCAAGGCAGACATCATTTGGCTCCCTGAATCGAATTTCCCCAGTTGCTCATCATGCCTCAACGGCCGGCGCGAGACTCACGAATATAGAAACGCGCCTTTTCGGCCTTCTTGGAGCAGCCTTCGAACGCTTCGAATTGCTGCTGGGTCTTGGCGCCGGTCAACAACGACAGCGCCTTGGAGTAACTGACGGTCCCGGCAAAACCTTCAGCCTTGGCCAGGTCCAGTTCGTGCCACGCGGCATCGATTCCGCGGGCGCAACTGTCGCGATAGGCAGTTTTGCCGGCGCATCCGGCGAGTGCCAGCGCAATCAACGGCACACAGATCCAGGCTTTCATCACTTACACCTCAAAGATAGCTAAACAATCGTGCATGTAAGACGGTATGGCGCGGGAAAAGTGCCTTGGCCCCGCCGCGGAAACGACAGTGCCGGGAAGAATACTCATCTGCCGCCATGGAGTGTCGAAAAAACGACGCGTTTGCCCCACCGAGCCACCCGGCGATTGAAGCGCGGCCCTCGATTGGCGCATTGTTGAACCTTGTCAGACGAGGGCGATTCATGAAAAAGCGTGTCGCACTGGTGCTGGGCTCGGGTGGAGCCCGGGGCTATGCCCATATCGGGGTCATTGAAGAGATCGAGCGGCGTGGCTACGACATCGCCTGCATTGCCGGTTGCTCCATGGGTGCCGTGGTCGGCGGGATCTATGCCGCCGGCAAGCTCAAGGATTATCGCGACTGGATCGAGAGCCTCGATTACCTGGATGTGTTGCGCCTGGTCGACGTCAGTTTTCGCCTGGGTGCGATTCGCGGGGAGAAGGTCTTCGGGCAAATCCGCAAGATCGTCGGCGAAATCAATATCGAAGACCTGCGCATTCCCTACACCGCGGTGGCCACCGACTTGACCAACCAGCAGGAAATCTGGTTCCAGGAAGGTTGCCTGCACCAGGCCATGCGCGCCTCGGCGGCGATCCCCAGCCTGTTCACCCCGGTGATGCAAGGCAATCGCATGCTGGTGGACGGCGGGATCCTCAACCCTCTGCCAATCGTGCCGGTGGTGTCGAGTCACTGTGACCTGATCATCGCGGTCAACCTCAACTCCACCAACCAGCGCCACTATCAACTGCCGGTGATCCAGCGCCCGGCCGCGTTCAAGACCCGTTTCGACAGCCTGATCAATTCGCTCGGATCAAAGTTGCCATTTCGCCGTAAACAGGCCGAACAATTGCTGTTGCTGGAAAAGGAAGCGTTGATGGCCGAAGGGGCTGACATCAACCCCTGGATCGAATCCGCCGAACCCGAAGCCCAGCAACCGGCGGCCGCTCCTGAACGTGACGGCGCGCCTAAGTCCGCCACCGGTTCGTTCATCATCGACAATGTGGGCCCGGCCTCGTTGCTGGATTTGATCAACCAGAGTTTCGAGGTGATGCAGACGTCGTTGGCGCAGTACAAGATTGCCGGTTATCCGCCGGATATTCTGATCAACGTACCGAAGCGGGTGTGCCGGTTTTTCGAGTTCTACAAGGCGCCGGAGCTGATCGCGCTGGGGCGGGAGATTGCGCGGGATACGCTGGATCGGTATGAGAATGAGCAGAAGCGCGATTCTTGAGGTTCTCGGGTGGATTCAAGGGCCTCTTCGCGGGCAAGCCTCGCTCCTACAGGGTTTGCGTCGTTCACACAGTGTGTGATCACCTCAAAACTGTAGGAGCGAGGCTTGCCCGCGAAGAGGCCCGCCCAGACAACAAAAAAACTAAAGACCACCCTCACTCAAAAGCCGATACCCCACCCCCGCCTCGGTCACGATAAACCGCGGCCGGGTCGGATCATCCGCCAGCTTCTGCCGCAAATGCCCCACCACAATCCGTAAATAGTGGCTGTCTTCGGTATGGGTCGGCCCCCAGATATCCTTGAGCAATTGCTGCTGGGTGATAACCCGCCCCGGATGCCTGGCCAATTGCGCCAGCACCGCGTACTCCTTGCGGGTCAACGCCACCTCGGCGCCATCGAGCAGCACCCGGCGATACGCCAGGTCCACGGTCAACGGGCCGAACGTCAGTGCCGCCTGTTGGGCCTCACCGGCCGGGGCCTGGCGCAACAAGGCGCGTACCCGCGCCAGAAACTCCTGGATGCCGAACGGCTTGGTCACATAGTCGTTGGCACCGCCATCGAGGGCCTCGACTTTCTGCCCTTCGCCGGCACGCACCGACAGCACCAGCACCGGCACCGTCGACCATTGGCGAAACTCACGCAGCACGTGCTGACCGTCCATGTCCGGCAAACCGAGGTCGAGCACCAGCAAGTCCGGTTTGTTTAGCGCGGCCTGCGCCAGGCCTTCGGTACCGGTGCCGGCTTCCAGCACTTTGTAGCCCTGGGAAGCGAGGCTGATGCGCAGGAATTTGCGGATCTGCGGTTCGTCGTCGATGACCAAAATGGTCGCGGTCTGGCTCATGGTTTTCGATCGAGGCAAGGTGAGAGGCAAAGGGTATCAGGCTTCACTTTCAAAGCCCGGTTGTTCCTGCACCGGCAAGTGAAGAGCGATACAAGTGCCGCGCCCTTCGATGCCGTCGGCGACGCTGATCCGCCCGCCATGGGCACCGACCATGCCCTGACAGATTGCCAGCCCCAGCCCTGTGCCCTGTCCGCCACGATCGCCACGCGCAGCGGTGTAGAACATGTCGAAAATTTTCGCTCGATCCTCTTCCGGAATCCCGGGTCCTTCATCGCTCACCGAAAAAAACAGCTCGCTGTCATCGGCTTCGACGCGCAATTGCAGGCGCCCGTGAGCCGGTGAAAAGCGTGCAGCGTTCTCCAGCACGTTGACCAGCGCCTGTTCGATCAGCGCGGCGTGGACAAACAGCAGCGGCAACTGCGCGGACACCTCGGTGCTGACCTGCAAGGGTGCCAGCACCGCGCGCAGGCGATTGAGCGCACTGCCGACGATGTCGGCCGGCGATACCCAGTCGCGCGCCAGCTTCAGGGCGCCGTGACCGAGGCGAGTCATGTCCAGCAGGTTTTGAATGTAGCGATCGAGGCGTTCGGCTTCATCGCGCGTGCCTTCGAGCAGTTCCCGACGATCCTCCAGCGGGATGGCTTCTCCGAGGGCCAGCAGGCTGTCGATGCTACCGCGCATGGAGGTCAGCGGCGTGCGCAAATCATGGGACACCGACGCCAGCAAGGCACTGCGCAGTTGTTCGGTTTCGCCGTGCAGCCGCGCCGCTTCCAGGTCTTCGGCCAATTGCGCCCGGGCCAGCGCCTGGGCCAGCGGCTGGCTCAACGCGGTCAACAACCGCCGACGCTGGCCGCTCAAGGCCTGACCTTCCTTGGCACACACCCCGAGCAGCGCCAGCGGTCCATCCTCCACCGAAAGCGGCCACCACCACCAACGGCCTAACGGCAAGGTGCCGGTGCCTGCGCCAGCCGGTTGATCGTGTTGCCAGGCCCACTCGGCAGCGGCGCGTTCGGCTTCGGAAAACTCAAGCGGACCACCGGTCTCGACTGTCCAGCCACTGTTCCCGTCGCGATTGAGCAGGCACAACTTCAGATCGGTCCAGCCGATGAGGTGCTGGGCCGCCGCGCTGACCACGGCCTGGCGATCGGTGGCGGCCGTGAGCTTGCGCGACAGGTCGAGCAGTTCCGTGGTTTCTTCCTGGGTGTCGCGCAACGCCTGCAATTGCCGGCGCTGCCGGGCCGCAAGGTTGCCGGTGAGCGCCGCCATCAGCAGGAAGAACAGCAAGGTCAGGACGTCTTCTTCGCGCTGGATGCTCAGTGAGAAATTCGGCGGAATGAACAGAAAGTCATAAGCCAGAAACGACAGCGCCGCACAGGCCAGCGCCGGACCGAGGCTGCTGCGCACCGCCACCAGCAATACGGCGGCGAGGAACACCAGCGAGATATTCGGCAGCGGCAGAACACTCACCACTGCCCAGGCCAGCGCACTGGCCAACACCGTCGCCACGACCGCCAGGGCGTAGTCGAACCAGACCAGCGACTGCGCCGAACGCTGGCGCGGCTGATGCTGTTCGTGATCGCTGTCGAGAACGTTGATCTCCAGGCCGCGGGCATTGCGCAGCAAGCGTGACGCCAGACCACCGCCGAACAGGCGCCGATGCCAACGCTGCCGGGACTGGCCCACCAGCACCAGGCTGGCACGACGTTCGGCGGCGTGCTGGATCAGGGTTTTCGCCACCTCGCCGGCACGCAGCAACACCACTTCACCACCGAGGCGCTCGGCCAGTTGCTGGGCGCTTTGCAGGCGCAGGCGCGACTGCTCGTCCCGCACGCTGCCATTGTCCACATGCACCAGACTCCACGGCAGGTGCCGACGCTGGGCGACGCGGCTGGCGTGACGCACCAGGCGTTCGGCCTGGGCATCGCCATCGACGCCCACCAGCAAACGACCGCGCACCGCCGGTGCTGCCTGGCCGAGCTGGCGATAGCCCTGGGCCAGATCATTATCGACCTGGGCGGCAGCGGTTTGCATCGCCAGTTCGCGCAGGGCGGTGAGGTTGGTCTGGGTAAAGAACGCATCGATGGCCGCCCGCGCCTGCTCCGGCACGTAGACCTTGCCATCGCGCAGGCGCTCGAGCAGCTCGCGCGGCGGCAGATCGACCAGCAGCAATTCGTAGGCCTCTTGCAACACCCAGTCCGGCAAGGTTTCGCGAACCTGCACACCGGTGATGCTGCGCACCTGGTCGTTGAGGCTTTCCAGGTGCTGGACATTGACCGTGGTGAACACGTCGATGCCCGCGGCGAGCAGCTCCTGGATGTCTTGCCAGCGCTTGGCGTGGCGACTGCCGGGGGCGTTGCTGTGGGCCAGCTCGTCCACCAGCACCAGTTTCGGCCGGGCCGCCAGCAAGGCGTCGAGGTCCATTTCTTCGAGCATCACCCCGCGGTATTCCGAACGCACCAGAGGCTGCTGCGGCAAGCTGCCGAGCAGTGCCTCGGTTTCGGCGCGGCCATGGGTTTCGACCACCCCGGCGATGACTTTGACGCCCTGACGCAGTTGGCTGTGGGCCGCTTGCAGCATGGCGTAGGTCTTGCCGACACCGGGCGCGGCGCCGAGGAACACCTTGAGCCGGCCACGGCCATCCCGGGGCAGGTCTGCTAACAGCGCATCGGCGCGGCCGGAGTTGCTCATGCTTGGGGATCTCTTTTTTCAGAGGTTGATGTGGTGTCTGTGAGGCCGTCTTCGCGAGCAAGCCCGCTCCCACATTAGTTGGATGTCGTGCACATAAATTGTGACCACTGAAGATCGAATGTGGGAGCGGGCTTGCTCGCGAATGGCCGCACCGCCGATCTACAGGTTCTCAAGCGCCCTATTCAGCGCCAACACATTCACCACCGGCGGCCCCACCAACGGCTGCTCGATGTGCGCATCCAGCAGCTGCTGCAGCGCAGACACCGGCAAATTGCGCACCGCCGCCACTCGCGCCAGTTGATAGGCAATCGCCGCTGGTGGCAAGTGTGGATCGAGGCCGCTGCCAGAAGTGGTGAGCAGCGCCAACGGCACCGGCCCCTGGCCGGGCACCCACAGTTTATTGGCCTCATCGATCACCCTCGTGGCCAGGGCCGGGTTGCTCGGCGAGAGGTTGCTGGCGCTGCTCGATACGGTGGCAAAGGCTCCCGCCGATGGCCGTGGATGGAACCAGGCGTCACCGGTGAAATCCTGGGCGATCAACGCCGAACCTCGGACCTTGCCGTCGGCGTCGCGCACCAGGCTGCCATTGGCTTGATCCGGGAACGCGACCTGGGCGACACCGGTGACCAGCAAGGGGTAGGCGACGCCCGTGATCAGGGTCATCAGGACCAACAGGCTCAGGGCCGGACGTATCAGAGTGGACATTTCAAACTCCTCGAATTCGGTAAACAGATACAGCGTTCAATCAGTTGGACCGTGTCGTCTTCTTCGCGAGCAAGTCCGCTCCCACATTTGAAATGCATTCCCCTGTGGGAGCGGCGGTGCGACGATTCGACTTGCTCGCGAAGGCGGTGTGATTGGCACACCGCACCAGAATCAAACCAGATGCAACGCCGTCAACAGCATGTCGATCGCCTTGATCCCCACGAACGGCACCACAATCCCGCCCAGCCCGTAGATCAGCAGATTGCGGCGCAGCAACGCCGCAGCACTCGCCGCCTGCACCCGCACACCGCGCAAGGCCAATGGGATAAGCACCACGATGATCAAGGCGTTGAACACGATCGCCGAGAGGATCGCGCTCTGCGGACTGCTCAGGTGCATGACGTTGAGCACGCCGAGTTGCGGGTAGATCGAGGCGAACAACGCCGGCAGGATCGCAAAATATTTGGCCACGTCGTTGGCGATGGAGAAGGTCGTCAATGCGCCGCGGGTCACCAGCAATTCCTTGCCGATCTGCACCACGTCCAGCAGCTTGGTCGGGTCGCTGTCGAGGTCGACCATGTTCGCGGCCTCGCGCGCGGCTTGCGTGCCGTCGTTCATCGCCATGCCGACATCCGCCTGGGCCAGGGCCGGGGCATCGTTGGCGCCGTCACCGCACATGGCGACCAGGCGACCGTCGTTCTGTTCATGGCGAATGCGCGCCAGTTTTTTCTCCGGCGTGGCTTCGGCCAACACGTCATCCACGCCCGCCTCGGCCGCAATCGCCGCCGCCGTCAGCGGGTTGTCGCCGGTCACCATGACCGTGCGTATCCCCAGTTTGCGCAGCTCGGCGAAACGCTCGCGAATGCCTGGCTTGACCACGTCCTTGAGGTGAATCGCACCAAGCAATTGACCGTCGGCGCAGACCAGCAAGGGGGTGCCGCCGCTTTGGGCAATCCTGTCGATTTCACGGGACAAGGCGGGTGCGAGATCGGCACGCGTGAGGCCGACGAACGTCAGCAGCGAATCCACCGCGCCCTTGCGATAGACCCGCCCCTGATAATCGACACCGGACAGGCGAGTCTCGGCACTGAACGGCACCGCCATCAGCACTTCGAGGGCCGGCTCGGGCTGTGGATGAGTCCCGCGCAAGTACTCGACAATGGATTTGCCTTCCGCCGTGTCATCGGCCAGCGAAGCGAACAGCGCGCCTTCGGCCAGCTCCCTGGCGCTGACACCCGGCGCTGCATGAACCGCGGTGCAACGCCGATTACCGAAGGTGATGGTGCCGGTCTTGTCCAGCAGCAGGACGTGCACGTCCCCCGCCGCTTCCACGGCGCGACCGGATTTGGCAATCACGTTCAGACGCACCAGACGATCCATCCCGGCAATACCGATGGCGGACAGCAACCCGCCGATGGTGGTCGGAATCAGCGTGACCAATAACGCCACCAGGAACACCAGCGGCAGACTGCCATTGGCGAAGTGGGCGAAGGGTTGCAGGGTGACAACCACCAGCAGGAAGATCAGGGTCAGGCCGATCAGCAGGATGTCGAGCGCCACTTCGTTCGGGGTCTTCTGGCGTTTGGCGCCTTCGACCAGAGCGATCATGCGATCCAGGGTCGACTCACCGGGATTGGCGGTGATGCGCACCAGCAGCCAGTCGGACACCAGGCGGGTGTTGCCGGTGACGGCCGAACGGTCGCCGCCGGATTCACGGATCACTGGCGCGGATTCGCCGGTGATCGCCGCTTCGTTGACCGCGGCGATGCCTTCGATCACTTCGCCGTCACCGGGGATCATTTCCCCCGCTTCGACGCGCACCACATCGCCCTTGCGCAGACTGGCAGCGGGCACCACCTGGAAGGCGCCACCGGTGGTTTTGCGGCGGGCGCTCAAGCCTTCGCTACCGGCCTTGAGGCTATCGGCGCGAGCCTTGCCGCGACCTTCGGCCAGGGCTTCGGCGAAGTTGGCGAAGAGCACGGTGAACCACAGCCACAGCGCAATTTGCGCGGCGACAAAGGTCGGCACGGCACTGTCAGGAATGAAGCACAGCACGGTGGTGAGGATAGCGGTCAGTTCGACCACCAGCATCACCGGTGCACGCTGCAATTGCCGTGGGTCGAGCTTGACGAAGGCTTGCACCAGCGCCGGGCGCCACAGGGCCGAGATTGCGGTTTTCGGTTGTTCCGGCGCCTTGACGGTGGCCGGTTTGATTGCGGGCATATTCATCATCCTGCTCCTAAAAAAAGAGGCTCAGAAGCCCATGCTCAAATGTTCGGCAATCGGGCCCAACGCCAAGGTCGGCAAGAAGGTCAAACCGCCCACCAGCAAAATGGTCACGGTCAGCAAGGTCACGAACAACGGGCCATGGGTCGGGAAGCTGTTCTGGCCGATCGGCGCGGTCTTCTTCATCGCCAGGCTGCCGGCCAAAGCCAGTACCGGCAGGATGTAGCCAAAGCGACCGATCAACATGCCCAGGCCCAGCATCAGGTTGTGAAATGCGCTGTTGGCACCAAAGCCGGCAAACGCCGAACCGTTGTTGGCACTGGCCGAGGTGTAGGCGTACAGCAACTGACTGAAGCCATGGGCGCCGGGATTGCTCACCGCCGCGACCGGGCCTGGCAGACTGGCGGCGATGGCGCCGAGCACCAGCACCAGCACGCCGACCGGCATCACCAGCAAGGTCACCACCAGCAGTTGCACTTCCCTGGCCTGCAACTTCTTGCCCAGGTATTCCGGCGTGCGACCAATCATCAGCCCGGCGAGGAACACCGCAATCAGCACGTTGAGCAACATGCCGTAGAGCCCGGCGCCGACGCCGCCGAAAATCACTTCGCCGACCATCATGTTGACCAGCGCCACCATGCCGCTCAGCGGGTTGAGGCTGTCGTGCATGCCGTTGACCGAACCGTTGGACGCCGCGGTGGTGGTCACCGACCACAGCACCGTGGCGGTGGTGCCGAACCGCGCTTCCTTGCCTTCCAGCGGCGCGGCCTGTTCGACGGCGACGCTATTCAGGGTCGGGTTCGGTTGGTACTCGGCCCACAGCGAAGTCGCGCCGCCGATCAGGAACAGCGCCAGCATGCAAGCGATGATCGCGCGGCTCTGACGCAGGTCTTTGACGTAATGGCCGAAGGTGAACACCAGAGCCACCGGGATCAGGATGATCGACGCCATCTCGAACAGGTTGCTCCAGGCCGTCGGGTTCTCGAACGGATGCGCCGAGTTGACGCCGAAGAAGCCACCACCGTTGGTGCCCAGTTGCTTGATCGCAATCTGGCTGGCGGCCGGGCCGAGCGGGATCACCTGATCGACGCCCTGCACGGTCACGGCATTCACGTACTGCGCGAAGGTTTGTGGCACGCCCTGCCAGACCAGATACAGCGCCAGCAGCAGGCACAGCGGCAGGAGGCCGTAGAGGGTGGCGCGGGTCATGTCGACCCAGAAGTTGCCCAGGGTCGCGGCCGACTTGCGACCGATACCGCGACACAACGCCACCAATACCGACAGGCCGGTCGCGGCGCTGACGAAGTTCTGCACGGTGAGGCCGGCCATCTGGCTGAGGTAACTCAGGGACGCTTCACCGCTGTAGGCCTGCCAGTTGGTGTTGGTCATGAAACTGATGGCGGTATTGAACGCCAACGTCCACTCCTGACCCGGCAAGTGCTGCGGGTTGAGCGGCAAGTGGTCCTGGAACAAAAGGATCATGAACAACAGCAAGAAGCCCGCGAGGTTGAAGGCGAGCAAGGCCAGGGTGTATTTCTGCCAGCTATGTTCGGCCTGCGGATCAACGCCGGCCACTGTGTAGCACCCGCGCTCGACCGGTCCGAGGATCGGCGTCAGCCAGGTGCGCTGCCCCTCCATGACCTTGTAATAGAACCGCCCGAGAAACGGCGCTGGGATCAGCACCACGGCCAGGAAGGCGAGGATCAGCCAATAGTCATAACTGTGCATGGCCGCTCCTGGTTTCGTCCGCGCGCAACAGCGCAACCAACAGATAAATGAACAGTCCCACTGCCAGCAGCAGTGACACTCCGTCCAGAACGCTCATGGAAATTCTCCGTGTTACGGCGTATTGCCGCGTTGCAGTCATTGTCGGCAGGGAGGCTGTAAAGGAACGAGATCGAGGGAGGTGGCGGGGTATAAAGAAAGCGTAAAGAGTGGGGTTACGCTGGGGTTATAGGGGTGTTCGGGCGGAGCTCTCTGCGATCAGCCCGCGAGGCGTGGTGGATTGAGCCAAAGGGTCGACATCTGCTACTCGCATCAGCGCACGCTTTAAGCAAGAATGTCGGCCATTGATGACTATTGCCGGAGTAATACCCATGAACGTAATCACCACCGATTTGCCCGGTGTTCTGATCATCGAACCGAAGGTATTTGGTGATGAGCGAGGTTTCTTTTACGAGAGCTTCAACGCCAAGGCTTTTGAAGATGCCACTGGCCTGGACACTCAATTTGTCCAGGACAATCATTCGCGCTCGCAAAAAGGTGTATTGCGTGGGCTGCATTACCAACTGGAAAACACCCAAGGCAAATTGGTTCGCGTGACGGTCGGTGAAGTACTTGATGTAGCCGTGGATCTTCGCCGCAGCTCGCCGCACTTCGGCAAATGGGTCGCTGTGCGCCTCTCCGCCGAAAACCATCGCCAGCTCTGGGTCCCGGAAGGTTTCGCCCACGGTTTTGTGGTGTTGAGCGATTTCGCCGAGTTTCTCTACAAGACCACCGACTACTACACGCCATCCGCCGAGCGCAGCATCCGTTGGGACGATCCGGACCTGGCCATTGACTGGCAACTGGACGAAGCACCGCAACTGTCCGCAAAGGATCAGTCTGCGAAGTTGTTCAAGGACGCTGACGTTTTTCCGTAACCCTGAGCGATTGGCGCAGATGCATGGGGCATAACAGGCATAGAATGGAACCACTGCGAAACTAAATCGCTCAAAGTGGTATGCACGATCGATTGGCGAAACCCGCCAACCGGCCTGCCCTCGAGGAGAGCCCTATGCCCTGGTATGCCTGGTTGATTCTGGTCGTTGCAATCGGCTCGATCGTTGGCGGTTTGATGATGCTGCGCGACACCGCCAACAAGGTCGAACTGACCGAAGAGCAACGCAAACGCGTCGCCGAACGCAACGCGCAAGCGGATGCCAAGGATGCGCAGGACCGCTAGACTCCAGAAGTCAGAAGATCAAAAGATCGTCCGAACGCGGCCCGAACCTTCGGCAGCTCCGCGGAATGTGCGTTCCTATGTGGAGCTGCCGCAGGTTCGGGCCGCGTTCGGACGATCTTTTCGCTTAGTTCTCCCAATCCGCCTGGGCAATGTACAAGCCATGCAACCCGTTGCAGGCCGACACCAGATCGTTTTCCACCAGCGCCATCCCAGGCAGCAAACGACCGCCGATGATGTCGGCGCGCAGCTCAAAAGTGATGTGATCGGCCAGGGAAAGTCCGCTGATCAAGCTCATTACCTCGTGATTGTTCAACAATCCTCAATCAATGAGTAATCACTATCCGTGCCAATCAAATCGATTCAGCAAGACGAAGTTGGACGCATCTGCATGCTTTTTAGCAGTAGAAGTACAGTCACCATCCAATTTTCATTGGTTAAGATGGTGCATTGTTGCGGAGATTGAAAATGCGTTACTCGCAGGACCATAAAGCTCAGACCCACCAACGTATTATCAAGGAAGCATCAGCGCGGTTTCGTCGCGACGGTATCGGCGCGACCGGCCTGCAGCCATTGATGAAAGCGCTGGGTTTGACTCACGGCGGCTTCTACTCGCATTTCAAGTCCAAGGACGAACTGGTAGAAAAAGCCCTGCAAGCGGCGGGTGATCAGGTAGACGTTATTTGCGCCGAACTGTTTGCCCAGGATCAACCGCTGGAAACATTCATTGATGCCTATTTGTCTGAATGGCACCAGACTTCACCGGATGAAGGTTGTCCGCTGCCGACCATGTCGTCGGAACTCGGCCTGCGCGGACAGCCAAGTCCGACCTCTGACGTGGTGCTCAATGCACGGCTCGACCAAGTGCAAGCCACCCTCGAAAGCGAGGACGCCGCCGACCGCGCCATCGTCATCATGTCGACCCTGGTCGGGGCGCTGCTGCTATCGCGCAGTGTCGAAAATCCGCAGTTCGCCCAGCGGATTCTCGACGTCACGCGCGCCTATCTCAAACAAACCCGGGATTAATCCTGCCAGCGTTTGAACAGCACACTTGCATTGACCCCGCCAAAGCCGAAGCCGTTGGACAACGCGTATTCAATGGCCATCGGCCGCGCCTGACCATGGACGATGTCCACGCCTTGGGTAGCGGGGTCCGGGTTATCGAAGTTGAGGGTGGCCGGCACAACCTGATCGCGAATTGCCAACAGCGTGAAGATCGCCTCGATTCCGCCTGCCGCACCGAGCAAATGCCCGGTGGCAGATTTGGTCGAGGTCACCGCAATGTTGTTATCCGCGCCAAACACAGCCTTGATGGCGGCCAGCTCACCGAGGTCCCCGATCGGCGTCGAGGTTGCGTGGGCATTGAGATGCTGCACCTGCGCAGGTGAAATACCCGCCTGGGCCAACGCCAGCGACATGGCCCGCTGCGCACCGCTGCCATCCTCGGGGCCGGCGGTCAGGTGAAAAGCATCGGCGCTGGTGCCATAACCCACCAGCTCGGCCAACGGTTGCGCGCCGCGAGCCAGGGCATGCTCCAGGGATTCGATCACCAGCAGACCGGAGCCCTCACCCATGACAAAGCCATCGCGACCGCTGTCGAACGGCCGCGAAGCACGCTCCGGGGTGTCGTTGTAAGCACTGGACAAGGCGCGAGCCGCGGCAAATCCGGCCAGACTGACGCGATCGATCGCCGCTTCCGCACCGCCACACACCGCAATGTCCGCCTCACCGCAACGAATCAGCCGCGCCGCATCGCCAATCGCCTGAACCCCGGCCGCGCACGCCGTCACCGGAGCACCCAATGGCCCCTTGAAACCGTGCTGAATCGACACATGACCGGCAGCCAGGTTGACCAGAAACGAAGGAATGGTGAACGGCGACAATCGCCGCGGACCACGGCTGTCGGTGGTCCGCACCGCATCGGCAATCGCCCCGAAACCGCCCACGCCGGAACCGATAATGGTCGCCGTACGCTCCTGGGCATTGGCGTCCAGCGCCTGCCAACCCGCTTGCTCGAGCGCCTGACGAGCCGCCTCCATGGCAAACAATATGAAGCGGTCCATCTTCTTCTGTTCTTTAGGCGACGTTGCCCGATCCGGGTCAAATCCCGCCTCGGCGTCCTCAGCCAGGGTCGGCACCGCGCCACCCACCTTGGTCGACAGATCGGCAACCACCCCGTCGGGCAACTGGCGCACTCCTGAACGCCCCGCCAACAAACGCTGCCAGACGGCCTCGACACCGCTACCCAACGGAGACACCAGGCCCATGCCTGTCACAACCACTCGACGACCACTCATACTGCGATTACCTCAAGCCAATGGATGGCACCTCATTTGTAACGCGAGGCGGCCTTGCTTTTGGAAAGATTCGGCGCCATCACATGACGCGCCGCAACAAAGGCATCCCAGTCGGCGGCATCCGGCAACGAAGGGATGGTGACCAACTCACCCTGGTCCAGACCCGACAACGCCGCATCAACCATCTCCCCCGCCTCCATCACCATATCCGCCGGGATCTGGGTCGCATCGATACCGGAGCGCTCCCAGATCTCGGTGCGTGTTACCCCAGGCAACACGGCTTGAACCTTGACCCCGGTGCCATCCAGCTCGGCGTTCAACGACTGGGTCAGACTTAACACATAAGCCTTGCTGGCGCTGTAAGTGGCGTTGAAGCGCTCGGGAAACAAAGCCACCACAGACGCAATGTTGATGATCGTCCCGCGGCCCGCCTTGGCAAAACTGGCCGCCGCTGCCGAAGCCAGTCGCGTGACCGCCGTGACGTTCAGCTGAATCATGCGCTCCAGTTGATCCATGTCGGCGTTGGCCAGCAAACCATCCGCTGCAACACCGGCGTTGTTCAACAGCAGGCTGATACTTGAATCGCTGCGCAGACGCTGCTCGAGCTTCAGCACATCATCCTTTTGCGTCAGGTCTGACTTGAGCACCTCGACCCGAACGCCATGCTCGGCGCGCAACTTGCTCGCCGCCGCTTCCAGCCGCTCCTGATCGCGAGCGACCAACAACAAATCGAAACCACGCGCCGCCAGGCGCTCGGCGTAGATGGCGCCGATGCCGGAAGAGGCACCGGTAACGAGGGCCGTACCTTGGGTTTGGACAGAATTCATGACAGTGCTCCTGTATAGAAGAGGCTCAAAGGAAAGCCAAGCGCTAGGGTTCAAAACGCTTCAGTGAGTGATCGGTTTATTATACACATAATATAACATGAATATGATAGCCGTAATTTTTCTCCGGCTGACGAAAGGCGCACCGTCCTCGCCGTTCCCCAGATGCAAAAAAGGCCGGTCAATGACCGGCCTCTGGCGCTGTCTTAGTAGCTTAGTTCACTACAAGCTTCTCGCGATTCTTATCCAGAAGGGCTTTACCGATCCCCTTGACCTCGAGCAACTCGTCCACTGACGAAAACGCTCCATTACTCTCACGATACGCAACAATCGCCTTGGCCTTGGCCTCCCCGATACCGGACAGCTCACTCTGCAGGGTCAACGCATCCGCCTTGTTGAGATCGACTTTACCGGACTGTGCCTCGGGTGACATTTGTTGCACCTGGGGTGCATTGCCCGCTTCGGGCTTGACTGCTGGCGCAGCAACGGCAGCGAAAGAGACACTGGTGAGCAGGGCAAAAACCAGAGAATAGAAGTAGCCAGTACGCATAAATGACGCTCCATGACATCGATTGGGAAAGCAGCTTTTTCCGAAGCTGCCTTCCAAACTTAGGCGATGGATGGAGACTGTCAAAAATGTGTCTGTTGCGGGATGTGAAACAATCAGGGTTCGAGGCGACGTTGTTGGTAGATCCAGTCGACGATCTCGCCGTCTGGGGTGTAGCCGCTGACGGTTTCGCGCAGGAGCTGGCGGACGCGCGCGTAATCGTCATGATCCACGGCCATCAACAACTCCCTCAAACGCTCCTTGAGTACATCCCAGGGCAGGTGATCTTCGTGGGCACTCATGATCATTGGATGCTGGGTGGCTGCCACGTTGTCACCGATCAACAACTCCTCGTACAGCTTCTCACCGGGACGCAGTCCGGTAAACTCGATCGAAATATCGCCTTGCAGGTTCTTTTCCGAACGAACGCTCAAGCCCGACAAGTGAATCATCTTCTCGGCCAGCTCGACGATCTTAACCGGCTCGCCCATGTCCAGAACGAACACATCGCCGCCCTGCCCCATGGAACCCGCCTGAATCACCAGTTGCGCGGCTTCGGGGATGGTCATGAAATAGCGCGTGATCTTCGGGTGGGTGACCGTCAAGGGCCCACCGGATTTGATCTGACTGTGAAACAGCGGGATCACCGAGCCGGAAGATCCCAGCACGTTACCAAAACGCACCATGGTGAAACGGGTCTTGTTCACCCGAGACACATTGGCCTTGTCGCCGAACAGCACCGGGGCGATTTCGTGACTGAGGGCTTGCAGGGTCAACTCGGCCAAACGCTTGGTGCTGCCCATGATGTTGGTCGGGCGCACAGCCTTGTCTGTGGAGATCAACACAAAGTTGGATACCCCCGACTGCAACGCCGCCTGGGCAGTGTTGAGCGTACCAATCACATTGTTCAACACACCTTCGGCAATGTTGTGCTCTACCATCGGTACATGCTTGTAAGCGGCGGCGTGGTAAACGGTGTCCACGCCCCAGGTCTTCATGACGTCCAGCAATTTGTGCTGGTGACGAATGGAACCGAGAATTGGCAACAATCTGACCGGAACCGACTCTCGACAAACGCGCTGTTCGAGCTCCGAGAGAATGCTGTAGAGGTTGAACTCGCTGTGTTCGAACAACAAAAGCGTGGTCGGGCCAAGCGCAAAAATCTGCCGGCAAAGCTCGGCACCGATCGATCCGCCGGCGCCCGTGACCATGACTGTCTTGCCTTTGATACAACGTTCGAGCAAGTCCGGTTGTGCCGGCACCGAATCGCGACCCAGCAGGTCCGCGATATCTACCTCCTGGATGTCCTCGACCTTTACCCGACCGCTGGCCAGATCGGTGAAATTGGGAACGCTTCTTATGTGAAGCGGGAAACGCTCCAGCATTGTGAGAATTTCCCTGCGACGTGCGCGGGTAGATGACGGCAGAGCCAGGAGAATTTCCTGGGCGCCTGTTTCATCGATCATTTGTTGGATGTGTTTGGGTTTGTAGACCTGCAGCCCGGCAATCGAGCGATCGGCAATGCTTGGATCGTCATCGATAAACGCCACTGGACGCATCACCCGCCCCATGCGAAGCGCCGCAACGAGCTGATTACCAGCCACGCCTGCACCATAGATCGCGACTTTGATGAGTCCTTCGTCGCGATTGGCGAAAGGTACGTGTTGGGCGCCATTGAACCAGTCACCCATGAAATACTGGCGCATGCAAAGGCGTAGTCCACCAATGATGACAAGGCTTAACCACCAGTAGTTGAAGACAATTGAGCGCGGGACGACGGTTTGGTGGTTGCTGTACCAGTAGACAACCACCGCCAGAATCAGTGACGAAAGGCTGACAGCCTTAATGATTGCGATCAGGGCATCGTTGCCGAAATAGCGCATGACAGCGCGGTACATGCCGAAACGTATGAATAAGGGAATGGCTATGACAGGGGCAGAGGCGAATAGCCAAAAATGGACTTTCAAGGGGTTGTACATGTCATCGATGCCGAGGCGGACGATGAATGCGAGCCAGAGAGCGCCCCACACTAGCACCACGTCGGTGGCGACCTGAATGAGGCGTTTTTTCCGACGCGGCAGGCCTACCAAAAAAGCTCTGAGTCTATCCATGGCATCATCGAACACCGCGTCTCATCCTCTCACGTGAATGCGCGCATTGTACCAATATGAACCTTTTTGGCACATGAATTTCCCCCAAGCGGCTAGCCGACATCAATTTACATCCGAAAAGCCTTCACGAATCCAGTGCAGCCAGATTTTTACCAACGGCTCGGTGCTCTCCTGCGAGCCACTACAACCACTGACGGCCCCAATAAAAGTGGTTGCAGCCGGCCGACACCCGACGCGGCACTGGTGTCGTTCTAGGACAGACATTTGTGACAAACCACTTTAAAATGCGATTTCGTAGACTCTACGGATGGGTAAACACCTTGATGTGCAGAGCTCTGATAACACAAAAACAGCCTTGAATTGACTGCACGCCACTCAAATCAAGGGGGTTACACAATCGGTTCCCCTACTGAGGTATTCGACTCGGTAACGCTTGAGATTGAGAATGAACACGCTGCCAGATCACTCGTCAAATCCGCTTGGTAATCAAAGTGACGTTGAAGCGCTTTCCAGCGTAAAAGTCGCAATATTGCTTTGCACATACAATGGCGCCGAGTTCCTCGGCGAGCAATTGCAGTCGTTCATTCGGCAAACACATAAAAATTGGGTTATCTATGCATCCGATGATGGGTCTAACGACAATACCCTGGACATCCTTAAAACCCTTCAAAAAAAGGTCGGGGAAGACCGCTTATTCATTCTGAATGGTCCACGCCAAGGCTTCGCGAAAAATTTTCTATCTCTCATAAAAAACAAATCCATTACGGCAGACTATTTCGCATTCAGCGATCAGGACGATATCTGGTTCGAAGATAAACTGGAGCGAAGTATCGCCCGACTCAATTTCGCCACCAACACACCCGCACTTTACTGCTCCAGGACCCGCCTGGTGTCAGCTGATAAACATATTCTGGGCTTTTCCCCGCTGTTTTCAGCTCCACCTCATTTCTGTAACGCCTTGGTTCAAAGTATTGCTGGGGCCAACACCATGTTGATCAACGCCCAGGCTCGAGCCCTGTTAACGCAAACGCCAGAAAATGCCGTAATCGTCGCTCACGACTGGCTGACTTACCTCCTCGTAACCGGTTGTGGCGGAGTGGTTATCTATGACCCAATTCCCACTCTCGATTACCGGCAACACAGTGGCAATCTGATCGGCGCTAATGCAGGACTCAGGGATCAACTGGTTCGCATCAGTAAAATGTGCTCAGGCCGATTTAGTGAGTGGAGCAATCAGAACTTGCTTGTTCTCGATAGTTTCAAGCAAAAACTTGCTCCGGATAGCCGGTTGGCTCTCGACAGGTTCAAGACTGCACGCCAAAGCCCTTTTTTTCAAAGATTACGCTTGATGAAAAAAGCAGGAGTTTACCGTCAAACTGCTCGAGGCAACGTCAGCCTTTTTGTCGCCACATGCCTGAACAGTATCTGAACAATCCTCTTGAGTGTCGGCACGGCAGATCGAGAGGCTCTGATCGACCTGGCACCTCAGACGCAGATGCCTCCAGGCCGCACATATGGTAAGGTGCCGCCCGCCAGCGGCGAGGGGTGATGTCCAAATAGTCACTACCCTTTGAGTGACAGTTGATGAGCTTAGGTGGTAGTCGATAATGATGTACGGCCGTGCCCGAACTGAAGGTATCCACAGCAAAATGACCAGCCAAACCTCCAATGCTTTCTGGAGCGTTTGGGCTCTTGGCAAAGGAGCCCATCCTGGCCATCGTCCGTCCTTTCCGCTTCTGAGCAATGTCGCTGAACGCTTCAGAGTCAGACTGACCGAAAGCAAGAGAAAACGGGAGTATGAGATGAAACGGGCTGATGTAACTCCCGCTGCACAATCAGGTGACAAAAAAATGAGCGTGAGTGCGCCCCTACCACTTTCATTTACGAGCACGGATAGAGCCAGCATCTTGGTGCGACACCGTTTGTCTCCTTGGCTATGCTGGCCTCTCATTGGAAAATGTGCTGGCTTTTCAGGTACGCCATTTCCCCAGGGAAGCGCATGGCCCTCATGCGCACATTCGGCGGGGCCCCTGTAACCATGCGAGTCTGCTCCCACATTTTGTATGAAAAAAATCACTCCCTAAAGGAGCCTTTTTCTTCCGGACTGACTCTGTATAAAAACCAGGCTGGAAACAATTCTTGAAACATCGGAGACATCTAATTAATGCGATCATATAGTTCTAACCCTATGGAAATAGTCAAAAGTGCATGGAGACACTCCGGGTTGATTTTCGAGCTGATTAAGCGTGAAGTAGCGGGTAAGTACAAAGGGTCTTTTCTCGGTACTTTTTGGTCCTTCTTCAATCCGATACTGATGTTGACCGTCTACACCTTCGTATTTAGCGTAGTTTTCAAAGCGCGCTGGAACAATGTCGAAAGCTCAAAAGGCGAATTTGCGCTAATTTTGTTCTCCGGACTAATCATATTCAATATGTTTGCCGAGTGCTTCACCCGGGCCCCGAGTACAATTTTATTCAACACCAACTATGTGAAGAAAATCGTCTTTCCTCTCGAGATACTTCCAATAATCTCAATGGGCGCAGCATTATTCCATCTTTTTATCAGTCTTATCGTGTGGCTATTATTCCACTTCACGATTATCGGTATACCACCGGTTACCAGCCTTTTATTACCGCTCATGCTACTTCCACTCATATTCATGACATTAGGATTCTCTTGGTTTTTGGCATCTATGGGGGTATACCTCAGGGACGTTTCACAAATCATAGGCATCCTAACAACTGCATTAATGTTCCTCTCTCCAATTTTTTACCCTCTTTCGTCTTTACCAAAAGAATATCAAGGGTTATTTCTACTCAACCCATTAACTTCTGCTATAGAACAGTCAAGATCCATACTTATTTATGGAAATCTCCCTGACTGGAGAATGTTCGGAGTTTCAATGGTCATTTCGCTAATCATCCTATGGCTTGGTTTCGCTTGGTTCCAAAAAACGCGCAAGGGGTTCTCCGATGTGCTCTGAAACAGTTGTCAGCGTAAAAAATCTGAGCAAATGCTTTCAGATCTATGATTCCCCTCGAGATAGGCTAAAACAGTTTTTATTTCCCCGTTTCAGTTCGTCCGAGAAAAAATATTTTAGAGAGTTTTGGGCTCTAAGAGATCTGTCTTTTGATATAAAGCGCGGTGAAACGATCGGGATCATCGGACGCAATGGAGCGGGTAAATCTACGCTGCTGCAAATTATTTGTGGAACTTTGTCTGCATCTTCAGGCGACGTCGTCGTGCGCGGACGAATTGCTGCTCTGTTAGAGTTGGGAGCGGGATTTAACCCAGATTTCACCGGCAGGGAAAACGTTTACCTAAATGGAAGCGTACTCGGATTATCGAAAACCGAGATCGACAATCGTTTCTCCGAAATCGAAAAATTCGCCGATATCGGAGATTTTATTGACCAGCCCGTCAAATCATATTCCAGTGGTATGTATGTAAGACTGGCCTTTGCAGTACAAGCCTGCGTGGACCCTGAAATATTAATCGTCGACGAAGCACTTTCAGTTGGCGATATAGGTTTCCAGTACAAATGCTTTAAACGAATGGAACAACTTAAGAAACAGGGCGTAACCATTATCATGGTAACGCACTCTACCGGAAGCATTCTGGAGTATGCAGATCGCTGCATCGTCGTCGATGGTGGAAAAATAGTCATCGATACTGAAGATGTACTAGCTGCAGTGCTGGCCTATGAAAAAGGCATGCTGAAGTCTCAGGTTGCTATCGAAATAGAGAGCAAAGCTCATTCGGAAGACAGTATTCACAGCAGTTCAGATTTGAAAAAGCTGCAGCAGTCCGAGCAAAATACAAACTTCAACGAAAAACGTTTCGGAACCGCCCGCGCGATCATTCGAAAACTCGATATCATAAAATCAGATGGTAGCTACTTCAACGAAAGCCCTGTCATTCGTTGTGGGGAAGAAATAACTTTCAGATTAGAAGTCACTTCATCAGAAGATATAGATGATGTGATATTGGGTATCTCACTTTCCAAGGCTCAAGGTAGCGATGTATGGGGCGACAACAACCTAAATGCATCGCAACCACTTCATCTGAAAAATGGCACTCAAGTTTTTGAATACCAAGTCAAATTACCGATCAGCCCCGGGGAGTACCTCGTACATTGTGGATTGTCCTGTAACGTTCATGGCGAGCGCGAGGAGCTCGACCAAAGACGTCCCATGGAACAAATCAAATTTTGGTCGGCTCGTAATCAAGTAGGCGTAGTGTTTGCTCCGATTAAGGTTCTACAAGGGGTAGAGAAATGATTGCAGTGTTCCTTCCACCCTATGCATTTAGAGGAGTTTCCGCTCCTTATTTGTGGGTTTTTTACAGATTTCTGAAGATCAATGATGAAAGGATCATGTTCATTATCGGCGAGGAATACTTGCCCGATCAAACCAACGAGAAAGCATCGACGCGCTGGGAGTTCTTGGAAAGCTCGCAAGAAAGGCTAGGCTATACAATTCCTACCTCTGAAGAAATCTCTAGACATGACTTGCACTTTCTATCACCTGTATTTTTCGATGAGCTTCTATCGAGCAACAACAATAATCCAAACGCCACGTTTAAAGAGCTCCTGACCGTACCAATCCCGGCTTTAACAGCAGAGATCGAAAGTATCCTTGATAATTACAATGGGACCATCGAATCTCTAGTTACATGGTGTAACTGCCCATCTCTATCGGAAGCAGCCAATAGATTCGGCATTCCTGTGATACATCTTGAGCTCGGTCCGTTGCGAGACCCTGACTATCGATCGACAATGTACTTTGACTTTACTGGGGTTAATGGCAACACCGAAGCGAAAACTCGTTATGAATCACTTCAGGCGCCAATCAATACGACGATTTCCACCCGTCAACTTCTGGACTATTTCCAGACTGAAAGGTCAATAAAGCCCTCGGAAACAGTTGATGAAAACGATCTTAAAGTAGGTGTCGTACTTCAAGTGGAAGACGACTCAAACCTAATCGCCTTTGGCAACGGCTTCGACAACCGTAGCGCACTTTCGTATGCTCAGCTCCATTTCCCGACCACCGACTTATTAGTTAGAAGTCATCCTGGGAGTCTTTTTCGAGTCAAACCCAGTGACTTTGCAGTGGATGAGTCGGCAAACAGTATAAAATTTATCAAAAGGTGCAAAAACCTCCTTACCATCAACTCAAGTGTTGGACTGGAAGCCTTACTACAATCAAAACCAGTAAACATCCTGGGAGAGTGTTCTTACAAATTCATCACCGAGGCAAAATCTGTCGAAGAGCAGACAGATCGGCTGGCTTTCTATTTGTTTTCTTATCTCATTCCTGCTGGCCTCGCATTTGACTTTAACTATTTAAGATTTCGTCTCCGCTCGAAAAACGAATCAGACATAGTTAAATATCACCTTAAGCATTACTCCTCGAATAAAAGCGCTTTAGAACCAAAAGAATCACTCAAAGACATGATAGAAACCGAAGTTCAAGCCCAGCAAATCGACAACCTTAACAGGACTATTGACGAGTTAATTGAAAACGTCGATGAGTTAAATGAAACCGTCGACAATCTTAATAAAGTTATCGAGTCGAATACAACCGACCTTAATAATCTCACACAGAAAATCGTGTCGACCGAACAACACACCGCCCAACTCTCATCTATGATGAATCGAGAAAACAAAGATCTCGAGAAGCAATTACAAGATACGCTTCAAAATTTAAGAAACGTTGAACGGCTTCTGTTCATTTCCCGAGCTCATGTTGACGGTTTACTGACGAGTACGTCCTGGAGCATAACTCGCCCTTTACGCACAATTCGCAACCAACTATATAGAATACATCAACTCAAGAAAGCACTGTCGATAGCGCGCCTACACTTCGGTTCTCCTGCGATACTCGCCAAAAAGGCCTACACTATATACAGGAGAGAAGGACTTAGTGGCGTCCGTGCCCGAGTGAGACATCTACTTGAAAGCAGTAGTTTACCTACGCAAAGCTATGTACATAAAGAACGCGCCGCATCTCGTGAAATTCACCGCCATACGTCATCAGTAGATATTATTGTTTGTGTTCACAACGCACTTTCTGATGTAAAAAACTGCTTGGAATCAATCAATTGCTTCACGCTTCCACCATTCCGATTGATTATAGTCGATGACGGCAGTGCGATAGAAACTCAGCAGTTTTTATCTAACTACGCCAAAAAGCAGGGTTGTGTCATTCATAGAAATGAAATCGCTGGCGGGTATACGAAAGCAGCCAACACCGGTCTAAAGATCTCGGATGCCGAGTTTTCAGTTCTTCTCAACAGCGACACAATCGTAACACCATATTGGCTGGAAAGACTTTTGGATTGTGCCAATAGTGATACAAAAATCGGCATTGTCGGACCACTCAGCAATACGGCGTCCTGGCAGTCGGTACCTGATATATTCGACGTAAACGGTGATTGGACCGATAATCCTCTACCTAAGGGACTAACGATCCAGGAGTACGCTGACGAAATTGCCAGAGAGTCTCTACGCATATACCCGAAAGTAGGGTTCATTAACGGCTTCTGCTTTTTGATAAAACGCAGCCTAATTACCGAAATCGGAATATTCGATGAAGAAGTATTTGGGCGCGGCTATGGAGAGGAAAACGATTTTTGCCTGCGCGCGGCTAAAGCTGGCTGGCAACTCGCTATCGCTGACGATGCATATGTTTATCATGCACAATCAAAGAGCTATTCGCATGAAAGACGAATGGAACTGTCTAAAGCGGCAGGAGTGAATCTCGCCAACAAGCATGGACAAGCGATAATCGACCAGCAACTTAATATTACTGCAAACCATCCAGCACTTGAGTACATCAGAAAACGTACGTCCTTAATACAAGATAAGATGGACACTCGAAAGTCCCTTGAGTCGTTCCAAGGAAAAAGACTGCTGTTTGTTCTCCCCGCAAGAACTGCGGGTGGCGGCGGCAATATTATCCTTTTGGAAGCAGCCAAACTTATCGCCAACGGAGTGGACGCCCAAATAGTAAATTTGCGTTCCAACAAAGAAATTTTCGAAGTAAGTCACCCCTACAACACGGTACCTGCTCACTATATATACACCCCGGAAGAACTATCAGAATTCGCTCAACATTTTGATGCTGTAATAGCCACGTTGTATCTGACTGTTGAATGGATCCTGCCACTGGTCAAGCAAAACAGCAGGCAAAAATTTGGATACTACATCCAAGATTTTGAGCCGGATTTCTTCCCAGAAGGCTCCACGGAATACATACGCGCTTGGAATAGCTATACATTAATTGACCAAATGAAATTGATTACTAAAACTGAGTGGAATCGAGACGTTCTGATGAAGCGTCTGGGCGTTGACTGCGAAGTCATCGGAGCTGATTTTGACGATAATGAGTTCCGCCCGGATTCAGCTTGCCGCATCAATAGTCACCCACTGACAATTACGGCGATGGTGCGCCCCGCTACTCCGCGTCGTTCCCCGGAACTAACGATGCAAATATTAAGTCGTTTGAAATCAACATTTGGAAACTCGGTCACCATAAAAACATTTGGAGCAGAACAGTCAGATCCGTCGTATCAAAATCTGTCAAATGACTTTCAGCATGAATGCCTGGGAGAACTTAACGCAACACAAGTTTCTCATCTGCTTAGAACGACCGATGTGTTCCTGGATTATTCGACATTCCAGGCAATGGGACTGACAGCAATGGAAGCTGCTTCGAGCGGCGCGGTCAACGTCGGGCCTATCAATGGAGGTCTTTCAGAGATCATTATTGACAGTGAAACGGGCATTCTGGTTGATACTCGTAATGAAGAGATGTGCTACACAAAAACATGCGAAATTATTCGTGATGCTCAGCGACGCATCGATATTGGAAAGAAATCGTTAAGTATTACAAAATACTATCCTGAGCAAGCAGCGCTGAAACTGATGACCAGTCTTTTTAACGATGATCGTGCGGGGAAACAGTGATGAGTCTTTTATCTACTATCAAAGTGCATGTATTGTACGAAAGCTCAAACGGCGCTGAACCGCACGGCTGCAGTGTGATTCGACTGCTACGTCCTTTGTCGCATCCATCAGTCGCTGAACAGATAGAGCTGACCTATGGCACCAAGATCCCTGAACACTTGGTCGACGTGGTGATTATCGAGAGACTCTGGGTACATCAATTCAACACAATCGAACTGTTGCAGCAGTTAAGAAGTTTAAAACTTCGCGGTATAAAAATAATATATGAAACCGATGATGACTTGCTAAATGTAAACTCTCGAATTGGTGACCGAGAGTGGCCTACGCTCGATCAAAAAAATATCATTCGACTTTTAGCTAGAGAAGCCGACGGCGTTATAGTCTCCACTAAAAACTTGGCAAAAACCTTCACTACACTTAACCAGAATATCCATATTATTGAAAACTCATTGGACGAAACGCTCTTTCATCGAAAAGCTGAAGCCAGAACCAACAAAAAAATAAAATTTGGATACATGGGCACCTTCACCCACTTGGAAGACTTGATATTTGTGTCAGCAGCCATTAAGAACGCATTGGTAAAATTTGAATCCAATGTAGAGTTCGAGATCGTTGGAATCGGCGATGAAGACACCATTCGGAAAATCTTTGGAGATGCTCCAGTATCAATCAAACGCGTTCCAGAGAAAGACGTTCCATACGAGAAGTTCTGCCACTGGATGTCAGAGAATTTACGATGGGATTTCGGCATAGCTCCGCTACTTAAGTCTAAGTTCTCAGACTCCAAGTCGGATATAAAGTTTCTTGACTACTCCTTAGTAGGAATTCCTGGAGTATATTCAAACGTTCCTGCTTATACAGACACCGTGCAGGATAATGTCACTGGTTTATTATGTGACAATTCTGTTGATCACTGGACTGCTCAGATAGAAAAAATGATAACTTCACAAGAATTGCGCGCCCAGTTGGCTGATGCGGCATTTGAATACACGATAAAGCATAGAACATTGAATATTAATTCTAAAAATTTCGCGAATACGATTCGTACAATCTAATAAAAGTAATGGAAAATATAAATCTGCCGTAGGCTCGACTAGGAAGTTAAGCCTATGACTTACCCAGAGAAGAGCAGGAAGTCGACGTATGATTCAACACCGCATCGCGACATGGTGGATCGGCGCGTCGACTAGCTAACCCTAACTCCTCTGAGTCAGAATAGAAAGAACAACGGTCGCGGTAGGAATGGCAGTCACCTGCCCCCCCCCCCGCACATACATGGACGCCTCCGGGTTGCCAAGCTTTCAATCTGTGACGGCTCGATGGTAGAGATTGCACTCATACATCCGGACTTTCGGTGCGGCGTTGCCGCTGTCCCTGATGGAATCCGCTGGCCGAGTTCTCAATAGATCCGTGTGCTCATGGCACTCTATGGTAAGCGATCCACCGTGCCCACATTCAAAGCCGCCAGTTGAAGCCTGATGCTGTGCTCCCGATTCCCATCACGAGCCCGTAATCATGATGCGTCCCGACGCCAAAGTCGAAAAAGTGTACCTCTACCCCAAGCCCGTGGACTTCCGAAAATCCATCGACGGCCTCGCCGCCCTGGTGGAGTTAGATATCAAGGTCGCCGTGTTCGACCCCGTGCTTTTCGTTTTTTTGAATCGCCCCCGCAATCGAGTGAAAATCCTTTATTGGGAGCGCAACGGTTTTTGCCTTTGGCTCAAGCGCCTGGAGTCCGAACGTTTCAAAACATCGCCTGATCCTACCGACGAAGCCATCGTGCTGAGCGTGCAGGAGTTGAATTGGCTGCTGGATGGTTTTGACCTGTGGAGGAACCGTCCGCATCAGGTTTTGACGCCGCGATTTGTCGCGTGATTGGGTATAATCCGGGCCATGATTTCCATGCCCGACAACCTCCCTGATGATCCGGTTCTGCTCAAGCAAATGCTTGTGCAGATGCTCAGTGAGCGTCAGGTGGACAAGGGCCAGATTGTTGACCTGAAAGAACAGATCAAGCTATTGCGTCAACGTTTGTTCGGGCGCAAATCAGAACAAACCGTCGATCCGCAGACGCCGCAGCTCGCGCTCTTCAATGAGCCGGAAAGCCTCGAGGTTCCGGTCACCGATGAGTCTGACGAAGAAGTCGTTGCCCCGACCCAATGCCGGGGCAAACGCAAACAGCTGTCGGCTGATCTACCGCGTATTGAAGTCATCCACGAACTGCCCGAGCACGAACTGAGCTGCGCGTGCGGCTGTCGTAAACACGTCATCGGCGAAGAAACCAGCGAACAGCTGGAAATCGTGCCTATGCAAATCCGCGTGATCAAACACATCCGCAAGGTTTACGCCTGCCGTGGCTGCGAAACGGCCCCGGTCACCGCCGACAAACCGGCTCAGCTGATCGAAAAGAGCATGGCCAGCCCCAGCGTGCTGGCGATGTTGCTGACCACCAAATACGTCGACGGTTTGCCACTGTATCGGTTCGAAAAAGTACTTGGCCGACACGGCGTCGATATCCCCCGCCAAACCTTGGCGCGCTGGGTGATCCAGTGCGGCGAACACTTGCAACCGCTGCTGAATTTGATGCGCGACCGGTTGCTGGAAAGCCCGGTGATCCACTGCGATGAAACGCGGGTACAAGTGCTGAAGGAACCGGATCGAGACCCGACCAGCCAGTCCTGGATGTGGGTCCAGGCCAGTGGCCCGCCTGAGCGCCCCGTGGTGCTGTTTGACTACACCACCAGCCGCGCGCAGGAGGTGCCACTGCGTCTGCTCGTCGATTATCGCGGTTACCTGATGACCGACGATTACGCCGGCTATAACGCCTTGGGCGCGCAGCCGGGTGTCGAGCGTCTGGGCTGCTGGGCACATGCGCGACGCAAGTTCGTCGATGCGCAGAAAGTGCAACCCAAAGGCAAGACCGGACGTGCTGATATTGCGCTGACCATGATCAACAAGTTGTACGGCATCGAGCGCGAACTCAAGGACGGCAGTGATGAACAACGTTTGGCTGGTCGGCAGGAAAAGAGCCTGCCAGTACTCGCCCAATTAAAGAGCTGGCTGGAGAAAACGCATCCCCAGGTCACCTCACAAAGTGCCTTGGGCAAGGCCGTCGGTTATTTGGCCAGCAACTGGAGCAAGCTTGAGCGTTACATCGAGGCCGGCTTCTTGCCCATCGATAACAACAAGGCCGAGAGAGCGGTAAAACCCTTTGTTATTGGTCGTAATTATCCGCAGTCGGAAATTATGTCGGGTATGCGGCGGCGGTGGCAGCGCGCCTGGCTGCCCACCACTGCCGACGTTGCATAATTTCAGAGACTTTCCAGAAACTTCAGCAGGGCGTCAGTCGGACGATAGCGCGTGCGCTTGCTTTCAGGTGGGCCGATGACGGTGGCGCCGAGCGGGCTGTTGTTGATTTTGTGGAGGCAAGAAAGTCTCGCCAGGTATTGATCCGCAGGTATGGTGTGCTCCTGTAGAGGGGGCGGGTTCTACAGAAAACCACCGAAAATTATGGCGTGTCCGAAACGCGCCAGGAGACCCGGAAAGCAGGCGGACTATGCGATCACGAAACCGGGTACGGGCGAACTGAGCATAATTTCCGACTGCGGATAATTACGATTATGCCAAGCTTGGCATAATCGTAAAAATTGGCTGTTCCGCGACACGCCCAAGGGGGCCACCGCCAGTGCGCAGATCTACAGCCTGGTCGAAACTGCCAAGGCTAACGGCCAGGAGCCGTATACGTGGCTGCGCCACGTACTGGAGCGCTTGCCGCTGGCGGCTTCGATTGAAGACTTCGAAGCCTTGCTGCCATGGAACTGCTCGCCGACTATCTCGCGCTAAATAAACACATCGTTTTTTTGCCATGTGTGGTTTATGGGGCGCTTACAAGCTTTAAACAAAGGGATGCCCTGTTCCTTAATTACAAAAGTCTCACTTGATAGATATTGATACTGATACTGATACTGATACTGATACTGATACTGATACTGATACTGATACTGATACTGATACTGATACTGATACTGATACTGATACTGATACTGATACTTTAGCTGCTAGGGTATGGTCGCGCACAGGAAATAGCATTTCCTTGGGCTGCCAACTCGCGAAAAGAAAATCAACGCGCCTCTGGCGCATGCTGCGCCGCAGCACTATATAACACCTTCAATTACCTACACCAGCAATAACCCTGATTGACTCAGCGCTCGCAGAAAGCTTGTCGTAACTTCTTGATCACGTATCGCAACGGAGCAGTACATTTCCAACTACTAGAGTTTTTTAGCGCCACTACTATTGAATGAGTACTAGAGAGATCATGCTTCATTTTTTTAAGTTGCAGTATAAGCAATTCTTTTTCTTTATCTGATTCAAATAGCTTTGTCTCTAGTTCCTTGCGGCACTGTTCAAACTTCTCAATCTCAGCTGCCTGTCTTTGAAACAAGGGAGAGGTCACACAGGCTTCATCGTTTGTTTTTTGAAGCAAAGCGAGACGTCGACGATAAAAATCTTTTTTGTCCCACTGAATATGTTCTGCTCTATTACGAAAGTGTACATGGAACTCCCCACCCACGGCCTCAACGCTCATAATTTCGAGCTTAGTCAAACCAAGGAAACTCAACTCCATAAAAATAGCTTCGAAAGACGAAGGTGTAAACGTCCAACAATGGACATCTACGTACGCATCATCTCCGGACACCAAGCGTGCCTTCCAGATTTCAAATGTCTCTGTAAGCGTTTCAAATGGCTCAATATTTGTTGCTTTTACACCTGTATGAAACCCGCTAACAGATACACTATCTAATACTTGTCGCGCGTAAAGGGAGCAGTGTTCGAAAATTTGCGCCGTATTGGGCTGCTTTCTATTAGTGAAGTGCGAGTCCAGCACCTCAGCCAATGAGCTATTGGGTCTAAAGTAATCAAAACAGCCGCGCCTGTCTGGAATCGCCATACTCAATACGCCGTCAGGCTTCAAGACTTTCTCACATCCTTGGAAAAATCTTATGATATCAGGTACGTGTTCAAAATTATGGGAAGAAACAATATAATCGAATTCACCGAGCGCATTGATACTTGCTACTAGTTCTTCTATTTTCGAGGAAGATCCTACGAGATCGACGTTCTCAATACTATCTTCCTGCTCCTTGGAGATCGAAGGATCGGCGCTAGCTCGAGCCTTAAGTGTTGAGGTATCAAACACATCTATAATAGTACAATTATAACCAGCACGTTTAGGTGTAAGAGGATTACACCAAGGACCGATTTCAATGCCTTTGGTGCCGGAAGAAATGTACTGCGTGATTTGTTGGCGACGATCCATTCAAACCTCCGTCTTTTTTTGTTATTTCATCAATATCGCTTTTTCCATGCTGAAAAATCTAGTTCCTCTCGCTTCTTGCAGTCACAATGCGTCCGCCTAGGCTACTTTCGATGGATCGGATGGCTCCAACCCAACCGGTCTAAGCTAGTAGCTAACGTTGACGTCGACAATAAGCCCATCGTTATGCGTCTCCTCATCTCCAATTAACATAACCGTTCGAAGGTGCTCATGGCAATCCAAATTTTACTAGGATCAAGTCTTGCGTTTAGGCCCTCAGCCTTCATAGCCAAAGCCAAAGCTACGTCATTGCTAAACAGGCCACCGTCCAAGCAGGCATCCCGCGCTGCAGGTCGACCGAGTCTACTAAGGCAGCCTACCCGAAAAACAGGCTGCTATTACTGGGTATATTTATGAGAGATTGGCACAAGCACAAACTTCGAATGTACGACATGGCATGACCATCAAGTCGCACACTACCGACAATTAAAAGTGTATCGCACCTTCAGTTAAACAGCTTTATCTGTAATCATCATAAAAACAACTTCAACAGGAGACGAAACCAACTTCCTGCTGATGACTGCATCATGTTTAAATGCACTATTCAAGCTCGGACTCTCCCGCCTTGAACACGATAACTAGCCACATGATCGGCACATAGGCGAAACACAATCCTAATAAGCCATCAAGCGACCCTGCGCCGACCAGATACGCAATCGGGAAAAGCCAAAATAAATTAATACCCACTACCGCTGCAGTGACAACGCCATGACTCTTGAGCTGCCGAGATGCATATTGATATCCATGAGTTCGATGAGCATTATAAATTTTTTCATTACGAGCCAAACGCCGAATCAAAGTCCATGTAGAATCAACAATAAAAACACCAAGCAGTATCAGCCAACTCCATAATAGTTCCGTCGAATCTTTAGCTGCATGCAAAGTAAGACCGCCAAGAATAATACCGAGAAATCCGCTCCCCGCATCCCCCATAAATATACGTGCAGGCGGAAAGTTCCAGTAGAAAAAACCGGAAACTGCTGCAGCTAGAAACAGTGGCGGCCACATAAGATTAGTATGCCCGTTTAGCCAGCAAACCAAGCACATCATCAAGCAGACGCTAATCGCTTCAGCACTGGCCAAACCATCGATGCCGTCCATAAAATTATAAAGATTCAGCATCCATACTAAGTATATTAATGCGAGAGCGTTCCCGAACCATCCGAGATCAACGTTAATTCCAAACATTTTAATCACTGGCAGGCCATCCAGCCAGAATAATACCCAAGCTGCTGCAAGGAAGTGTCCAAGCAAGCGCCATCTTGCAGCGATGTGCCCATGATCATCCGCGAACCCGATAATGGCAACGAGTAGGCCCGCGCCAAGAATCCCATAAAGAAAGGCGGGGCTGATCAGATCCAGGCTAGAAAGGGCTGGTAACGCCAAAAGAAAAGAAATAACAATCGCCACCCCTCCCCCCCGCGGTGTCGGAATCGAATGTGAGCTGCGCTCATTAGGTATGTCCATCAAACTCTTGGCCAGGGCATAACGGCGCAAGACAAGAGTCAAACCCCAAGAAACAACGAACACAGCGAGTAACAGCCACCAAACAGTCATTTCGTTTGCTTTTCCAAATAATGGCCAGCGGTCTGACGCATGGCTTTGTCCATATTGACAGGTGGCGCCCACCCCAGTAATTCGCGATTTTTATTGATATCGACTTGCAGCGACCCGCATATGCGCTGACCTATGGCTTTCTTGCCCAGAGCTGAGGCCGCTAGCGTCAGCAACCATTCAGGCACGGGCAATAGGCGCGCAGGCTTGCCCAGCGCCCTGGAAAGACAATGTAATAATTGAGTCGTAGATAAGTCTTTGCCGTCACTTACCAGAAAGGTCTGATTAGCTGCTGCGGGATGATCGATGCACGTAGCGACAAGGCTCACGAGGTTCCCGATAGCCACCAGGCTTCGCTGGTTTCGAATCGCGCCCAAGGGCAGTGGAATGCCCTTATTGAGCCAATTCAGCATGCTCAGAAAGTTGGCTTTTACACCAGGGCCATAGACCAGCGGGGGGCGAATGATTACGACTTCCATACCGGTGGCGCGGCCCAGCTGCTTCAATGCCTCTTCGGCTTCGTACTTGGATACACCATACGGATCCTGCGGATTGGGCCGGTCATCGGCTTTGAACGGCTTGCCTGGGAGGGTACGTTCGCCGTTGACCTTGATTGAACTGATGAAGATGAAGCGTTTTACCCCTGATTTGGCGGCGCGCTGCGCCAGACTTAGAGTGCCTTCCACGTTAACCTTACGAAACTCGGCCAGTGCGTCTACGGCAGTTTCATTCATGACATGCACCCGAGCGGCGGCATGAATGACGACTTGAACCTCATCTAACGCAGGCAGCACCGTGGCGTGGGCTAAGTCGAAGGGCTGAACCGGGCATAGCCCCTGTAGGCGAGTGACTCCGCGTGCAGCTGCGATCGGGCAGAACTTCTTATCCACCAACAGTTTGAGGACCACTGCTTCTCCAACGAAGCCGCCTGCCCCCGTCACTAATACTTTCACCGCGGTCATCTAGCCTTATTTCCTGTCAATGCAGTTGCCCAACAAATACAAAAGAAAAACGCTTTATCCCGCACTCGTCGTCGGCAATGCCAAGCGCTCAACGAAAGCCTCATTAGTTGTCTGGGCCTCAATTTCAGCCAGGTTTGCACAAAAGGATCGGTGCCCTGCCCGACCAGGTGCACGATCAACTGCACCTGATTGAACCACCAACCATCGTGGATGGTTTTGTACCGGGCAATCAGTGGGCTTAAGCCTTTGTTGGCGCCAACCTGGTTACGCTCGTGCTGCCGATAATTCATCGAAGGCTCAGGATCGATGTACCAACGGTAACCATGGCTACGGGCGAAGGCGTAGCAATACCAGTCGTGCAAACTGACCTCTTGCAGTTGCTGCCAATTGTCGAGCATCGAAGCCTTTAGCGAAACGGCGAGGCTTTTGCTCATCACGTAGGTGCAACCAGGACCCGCGGCCTCGAACAAGAAATCCCACTTGACCTGAGGCTGTGCCTTATCCAGCAGATGCATGGTGCCATCTGGCCAGAACGCCGTGACATTACTTGAATAGGCATCGACCTGATGGACTTGAATGGCATGGGTCGCACGCTGGAGCTTATCCGTGTGCCAGACATCATCTTGATCGGCAAAGGCAATGAAGTCGTAACCGTCGAAGGCGACATCGCGGATCAATCGGAAGAAGTTGCGAGAGGCACCGCCAAACCTTCCGGCGGCCGGCAAGACGGTGACTCCAGGATGCAGAGCTGCGTAAGCCGCACACCAAGCTTCGGTGCCGTCAGTGGAAGGGTCGATACTGATATGAACGGTTATGTCGACAGCTGACTGGCAGAGGATCGAGGCCAACTGCTCCTCGATCCATTGCATGCCATTGTAGGCAGCCAGCAAAACTGCAACCTTGGGACGTTTTACTGACATGCCATTCCTGCTTGCACCGGTTAAACGCGACCATTCGAAAGGATTGAGCTTTCGAATCAGTGGGAAGGCGAGTCCAGCAGTTTCTGCAGGTACTGACCATAGCCAGTCTTCTTCAGGGCGTCAGCTTGGGTACCCAACTGCTCGGCAGTGATCCAACCGTTGTGATAGGCAATCTCTTCCAGACAAGCCACTTTCAGACCTTGGCGCTGCTCGATGGTATGTACGAAGTGACTGGCTTCCAGCAGCGAATCATGGGTACCGGTATCCAGCCAGGCGAAGCCGCGACCGAGCATTTCGACGCTGAGCGTCTTGCGCTCAAGGTAGGCACGATTGACGTCAGTGATTTCCAGCTCGCCACGCTCGGACGGCTTGATGCTCTTGGCAATCTCGACAACGTCGTTGTCGTAGAAATAAAGACCGGTCACCGCATAGTTGGATTTTGGCTTCAGTGGCTTTTCTTCGATACTCAGCGCCTTGCCCGTTGCATCGAATTCCACAACGCCGAAACGTTCCGGGTCAGACACGTGGTAACCAAATACAGTTGCGCCACTCTGCTGATTGGTCGCCGAACGCAAATTATCCGAGAAGTGCTGACCGTAAAAGATGTTGTCACCGAGGATCAGGCAGCATGGATCCTTACCGATAAACTCTTCGCCGATGATGAAGGCTTGTGCCAGACCGTCTGGACTAGGCTGTTCCGCGTAGGTCAGCTTGATGCCGTAAAGACTGCCGTCACCCAGCAGTTTGCGGAAGCAAGGCAGGTCTTCCGGTGTGGAGATGATCAGGATTTCGCGCATACCCGCCAGCATCAGCACCGACAGCGGATAAAAGATCATCGGCTTGTCGTAGATCGGCAGCATCTGCTTGGACACACCGAGGGTCAAGGGGTGCAAACGCGTGCCCGAACCGCCAGCGAGGATGATGCCTTTACGATTTGTCGTGGTCATTTATTCAGAACTTCCATAAGCATTCGAGTTACGCCACTTTGCCAATCCGGCAAGTGTAGACAGAAATTGTCACGCAGCTTCCGGGTATTCAGACGCGAATTCAGAGGGCGGCGCGCAGGGGTTGGGTAAGCGGTCGTTTCAATCGGATTGATCGCCGCGACGGCAAGTTGCTCGCCATTGGCTTTGGCAAATGCGATCACATGGCTGGCATAGCCGTGCCAGGATACTTCGCCAGCGGACGCCAGGTGATACAGGCCCGCTAATTCAGGGCGCTGCATGACCTGTTGTATGGCCAGCGCGGTCACATCGGCGATCAGGTCTGCACCCGTCGGAGCTCCGATCTGGTCGGCGATAACGCTCAACGTTTCACGATCTTTAGCCAGCCGCAGCATGGTTTTCGCGAAGTTGTTGCCCCGAGCGCCATAGACCCAACTGGTGCGGAAGATCAGATGCTTGCACGCCGAGGCGATAATGGCTTGCTCGCCAGCCAGCTTGCTGGCGCCGTAGTGGTTCACGGGCGCCACTGCGTCCGCCTCTTGCCAGGGTGTCGAGCCCTGGCCGCTGAAGACGTAGTCGGTCGAGTAATGAATCAGCCACGCACCCAGGGAGGCCGCTTCTTCGGCCATGACTCGGCTGGCGTGGCCATTTACACGATCGGCCAACTCGGTCTCGGACTCTGCTTTATCTACGGCTGTATAGGCAGCCGCATTGACGATGACGTCGGGCTTTACCTGGCGGATGGTCGAGCGCAAGGCGTCGAGATCAGACAGGTCGCCACACAAACCATCGACAGTTTGACGATCAAGAGCGATCAACTCGCCGAGCGGCGCAAGCGAGCGCTGCAACTCCCAGCCCACCTGGCCGTTTTTTCCCAGCAGGAGGATTTTCATGCTTTGTTCGAACGATCGGCGTAGTTCTGGTCGATCCACTGCTGGTAGCTGCCGCTCTTCACGTGGGCAACCCATTCAGTATTGCTCAGGTACCACTCGACAGTCTTGCGGATGCCGGTTTCGAAGGTTTCTTCCGGTGTCCATCCCAGCTCGCGCTGGATTTTACTGGCGTCGATCGCGTAACGCTGATCATGGCCCGGGCGATCCTGAACGTAGGTGATCAGGCTGGCGTGTGGACGATGAGCGGAGTCTGGTCGCAGCTCATCCAGCAGCGCACACAGGGTGTTCACGACTTCGATGTTTTGCTTTTCGTTATGACCACCGATGTTGTACGTCTCGCCGATAACGCCTTCGGTCACGACTTTGTACAGTGCGCGGGCATGGTCTTCGACGTACAGCCAGTCACGGACCTGATTGCCCTTGCCATAGACCGGCAACGGCTTGCCTTCCAGTGCATTGAGAATGATCAGCGGGATCAACTTCTCGGGGAAGTGGCACGGGCCGTAGTTGTTCGAGCAATTGGTGACCAGTGTCGGCAGGCCATAAGTACGACTCCAGGCGCGAACCAGGTGATCGGAACTGGCCTTGCTGGCCGAGTACGGCGAGCTTGGCTGATAAGGCGTGGTTTCGGTGAAGAGGTCTTCCGGACCTTCAAGGTCTCCGTACACTTCGTCAGTCGAAATATGGTGGAAGCGAAAGCTGGCTTTACGCGCATCGTCCAGCGCTGCCCAATAGTGACGAGCAGCTTCCAGCAGGGTGTAAGTGCCGATGATGTTGGTCTGGATGAATTCAGACGGGCCAGAGATCGAGCGGTCGACATGGGACTCTGCAGCCAGATGCATGATGGCATCCGGTTGGTGTTCACGCAGGACTCGGTCGATCTGGTCACGGTCGCAAATGTCGACGCGTTCGAACACATAACGCGAGTTCTGGCTGACTTCGGCCAATGACTCAAGGTTGCCGGCGTAAGTAAGCTTATCAACGTTGACAACGGAGTCAGTAGTGTTGGAGATGATATGTCGGATGACTGCCGAGCCGATAAACCCGGCGCCGCCGGTTACTAGAATTTTCACGCGAAACCATACCCTAAGTTACTGACAGGACCGGCAACCGAGTTCTGTCTGATCCATGAATGCAAAAGCCTTTAAGTCTGTCGAGGCTTCTGACAGTGTCAATCTGAACCGATATGGGAAAATGCCATTATCGGACAAGCCCAGTATTTTACAGCTTAATGAAGGTTTTACTAATGGATATGGACAAGCTGTGGCTGAAGTCGGCGCGTTTCCCTGCCATGGGGCAATCAGACTAGCCGCTTGCGTGAGGCCCTGGATGTACGCCCCAGAAACCAGCCGAGAATCGGCCCGATTACCATGCCGATCAGCAGCGCAATAACCATGACCAACGAGACCGGGAGCTGCGGCCCGGCCCAGCCAAGAAACAGCAATGAAACCGATTGCTGGTTCTCGAGAACGAACGCCAGAATTGCCAGGACCAGCAACAGGACGAATACAGCAAGCATTACGCGTTTGAAATTACGCATGAACGGATCCTTGAATTGCAGCAGCGACCATCAAACCTCCTCCTCCTCATCCTCGTTCACCCGATCCCGAAGCTCTTTCCCCGGCTTGAAATGCGGAACAAACTTGCCATCCAGGCTAACCGACTGCCCGGTCTTTGGATTACGCCCTACCCGCGGCGCGCGGTAATGCAATGAGAAGCTGCCAAATCCACGGATCTCGATACGATCACCGGTGGCCAGGCATTGAGACATTTGCTCGAGCATGGTCTTGATGGCCAGCTCCACATCCTTGGATGAGAGCAGCCCTTGATGGGTGACAATTCGTTCGATCAACTCCGACTTCGTCATATTTTTCCCTTCTTTTTCAAGCAGCTAGATCAGCGCTTCAAAGGTTTTAGCATGCCCGGATGGATTTGAACAGCCCGAGTTTTCACATATCTTTGCCAGCTGTGAGATGCCCTGTTGCGGAGCAAGAGGACGCTGATCTCCCCTTATTCTCTCATCTGCAGATAACCAGCATGGTGCGGGTCAGGTAGCCGGCTGGATTGAAGCCGAAAGGATATTCATCCTCTTCCTTGGCATCATCGGACCTCGTCACGACCTTGTAGCCTGCGCCCTTGCACTCCTTGTCCGCGCGTTTGCGGCACTTCTCCCAGCCTGAGCCCAGCCCGGAGCAATCGACTACGATGCCACTGACCCCGCGCTTTGCGTATGTCTTGGCGTTAGTGGTGCAACCTGCCAATGCCAATACTGCCACTGCGACAATGAGCTTGTTCATTCACTTCCTTATGCCAGGCACCCTGCCCGACTGTCGTTTGCTTCAGGCTATAGACTAGCTGTAAATAAACGATTGATCCTGTTAGAGAAAGAGACAGCTTGGGAGGACTGCGGTTCAGCGCCGGATGTGAGGGGCGGCAGAGATCAAAAGATCAAAAGATCGCAGCCTGCGGCAACTCCTACCGGGGGATCGACGTGACGGCGAGGTGCGCTCACCAAATCGCGCCCACAAAAAAGGGCGACCGAAGTCGCCCTTTTTCTATGGTCTGACAGAACTTAGTTCTGTTTTTCCATTTGTGCACGCAACAGGTCGCCCAGAGTGGTAGGACCAGGAGCAGCAGTGTCCGAAGCTGGCTTGTCGCGCAGGCTCTGGATTGCTTCTTTCTCTTCTTCAACGTCTTTCGACTTGATGGAGAGCTGGATTACACGGCTCTTGCGGTCAACGCTGATGATCTTGGCTTCTACTTCTTCGCCTTCTTTCAGAACGTTGCGCGCGTCTTCAACGCGGTCACGGCTGATTTCGGAGGCTTTCAGAGTCGCTTCGATGTCGTCGGCCAGAGTGATGATGGCGCCTTTGGCGTCAACTTCTTTCACGATGCCTTTAACGATTGCGCCTTTGTCGTTCTCTTGAACGTACTCGGAGAACGGATCGCTTTCCAATTGCTTGATACCCAGGGAGATGCGCTCGCGCTCTGGGTCAACCGACAGGATAACGGTGTCCAGCTCGTCGCCCTTCTTGAAGCGGCGAACGGCTTCTTCGCCCACTTCGTTCCAGGAGATGTCGGACAGGTGAACCAGGCCGTCGATGCCGCCGTCCAGACCAATGAAGATACCGAAATCGGTGATCGACTTGATGGTGCCGGAGATTTTATCGCCCTTGTTGAACTGGCCAGAGAAATCTTCCCATGGGTTAGATTTGCACTGCTTGATGCCGAGGGAGATACGACGACGCTCTTCGTCGATGTCCAGAACCATGACTTCCACTTCGTCGCCGACTTGTACGACTTTCGAAGGGTGGATGTTCTTGTTGGTCCAGTCCATTTCGGAAACGTGCACCAGGCCTTCCACGCCTTCTTCCAGCTCAGCGAAGCAGCCGTAGTCGGTCAGGTTGGTAACACGCGCGGTTACGCGAGTGCTTTCTGGGTAACGAGCTTTGATAGCAACCCATGGATCTTCGCCCAGCTGCTTCAAGCCCAGGGAAACACGATTGCGTTCGCGATCGTACTTCAGAACCTTGACATCGATCTCGTCGCCAACGTTGACGATTTCGGAAGGATGCTTGATACGCTTCCAAGCCATGTCGGTAATGTGCAGCAGGCCATCGACGCCACCCAGATCGACGAATGCGCCGTAATCGGTGAGGTTCTTGACGATACCTTTGACTTGTTGGCCTTCCTGCAAGGATTCCAGCAGAGCTTCGCGCTCGGCGGAGTTCTCGGCTTCCAGGACGCTACGACGGGAAACGACAACGTTGTTGCGCTTCTGGTCCAGCTTGATGACCTTGAATTCCAGCTCTTTGCCTTCCAGGTGCGTAGTATCGCGCACAGGACGGACGTCAACCAGAGAACCTGGCAGGAACGCACGGATGCCGTTAACGTCGACTGTGAAGCCGCCTTTAACCTTACCGTTGATAACGCCCTTGACCACTTCTTCAGCTGCGAAGGCTGCTTCGAGAACAATCCAGCATTCAGCGCGCTTGGCTTTTTCACGGGACAGCTTGGTTTCACCGAAACCGTCTTCAACCGAGTCCAGAGCAACGTGAACTTCGTCACCGACATTGATAGTCAGGTCGCCAGCATCGTTGTAGAACTGTTCCAGCGGGATCAGAGCTTCAGACTTCAGACCAGCGTGAACGGTTACCCAGCGAGCTTGGTAATCGATATCAACGATAACACCGGTGATGATGGAGCCTGCCTGAAGGTTCAGGGTTTTTAGGCTTTCTTCAAAGAGTTCCGCAAAGCTTTCGCTCATTTTAATTCCTGTTGAATAAGGGCGAAGGATACGCCCAGCTCCACATCCCAGACGACGTGGGTTACGTTCATTTAAAGAAACGACACAGGACTATGACTGGTCCCCCGGGTCGTTTCTTGGTCACCCGGCAAGATCGCGCAGGGCGATCTCACTCATGATGCGTTGCAACACCTGCTCGATGGATAATTTCGTGGAGTCCAGCTGTATCGCGTCAGCCGCCGGCTTGAGCGGGGCTACTGCGCGCTGGGTGTCACGCTCATCGCGTTCACGAATCTCATCTAGCAGACTCGACAGACTAACACCATCGACTTTGTCCTTCAACTGCCAGTATCGACGGCGCGCACGCTCCTCGGCACTGGCAGTGAGGAATATCTTCAGCGGAGCGTCGGGGAACACCACCGTGCCCATGTCGCGACCGTCGGCCACCAGCCCCGGGGCTTCCTGGAATGCACGCTGGCGCTGCAGCAGCGCCTCACGCACGGCGGGCAGCGCCGCGACCTGGGAGGCACCCGAACCGACACTCTCGGTGCGGATGACATCACTGACTTCGTCACCTTCCAGGATGATGCGTTGCAGCTGACCGTCGGTCGCCGCGATGAACTGCACGTCCAGATGAGCGGCGAGCTTTTTCAGCAGCTCTTCATTGGTCAGGTCGACGCCGTGGTTATACGCCGCGAACGCGAGCAATCGATACAGCGCACCGGAGTCCAGCAGGTTCCAGCCCAGACGTTTGGCCAGGATCCCGGCGATCGTGCCTTTGCCAGAGCCGCTTGGCCCATCAATGGTGATGACCGGTGCGATGATTTTCACGACTGAGCCTCTTGTGCGACACGGATACCGACCTGCGCGCACAACGCGAGGAAGTTCGGGAACGACGTCGCGACGTTGGCACAGTCATGGATGCGGATCGGCGCCGTGGCGCGCAGCGAGGCCACGCTGAAGGCCATGGCAATCCGGTGATCGCCGTGACCGTGCACTTCGCCGCCGCCGATCTGGCCGCCGTCGATGATGAGGCCGTCCGGGGTCGGTTCGCATTTGACGCCCAGTGCCAGCAGGCCATCGGCCATGACCTGGATCCGGTCCGACTCCTTGACCCGCAGCTCTTCGGCACCCCGCAGGATGGTGCGCCCTTCGGCACAGGCGGCGGCCACGAACAGCACCGGGAATTCATCGATGGCCAGCGGAACCAGCGCTTCGGGAATCTCGATACCTTTGAGTTTAGCTGCACGTACGCGCAGGTCCGCCACTGGCTCGCCGCCGACTTCACGCTGGTTTTCCAGGGTGATGTCAGCGCCCATCAGACGCAGGATGTCGATCACGCCGGTCCGGGTCGGGTTGATGCCGACGTGCTCGAGCACCAGCTCCGAACCTTCGGCGATCGACGCGGCGACCAGGAAGAACGCGGAAGAAGAGATATCGCCCGGGACTTCAATGTGGGTGGCGGTCAGCTTATGGCCGGACTCGACCGACGCCGTAGCGCCATTGACGCTGACCGGGTAGCCGAAGCCCCGCAGCATGCGCTCGGTGTGGTCGCGGGTCGGTGCCGGCTCGGTGACGGTGGTCTTGCCTTCGGCGTACAGACCGGCCAGCAGCAGGCAGGATTTAACCTGGGCACTGGCCATCGGCATGGTGTAGGTCAGGCCTTTGAGCGTGTTTCCGCCACGAATGGTCATCGGCGGACGACCTTCGGCGGCGGTCTCGATCACGGCGCCCATTTCACGCAGCGGATTGGCCACGCGATTCATCGGGCGCTTGGACAGCGAAGCGTCACCGGTCAGGGTGCTGTCGAAGCTCTGCGCAGCCAACAGGCCAGACAGCAGACGCATCGAAGTGCCGGAGTTGCCCAGGTAGATCGGGCCCGGCGCTGGCTTCAGGCCATGCAGGCCGACGCCGTGAATGGTCACGCGACCGTGGTGCGGACCTTCGATCACCACACCCATGTCGCGGAAGGCTTGCAAGGTCGCCAGGGCGTCTTCGCCCTCGAGGAAGCCTTCGACTTCGGTGACGCCTTCAGCCAGGGAGCCCAGCATGATCGAACGGTGGGAAATCGATTTATCGCCTGGTACACGAATCCGCCCAGTCAGGCGGCCACCAGGTTGTGCCAGGAAAATCAGGTCGTTGGAGTTCATAGCGTCCACATAAGCCCGGCGGGCCAGGATTTTACTGAAATGTTCGCGGGCAACCCGGGCGCGCGTGAACACGCCCAACAATTGATGCCCATCCCCTGCATCGACCGCGTCGCGCAAGGCGTCGAGGTCGCTGCGAAATGTATCGAGTGTGCGCAGGACAGCTTCGCGGTTGGCGAGGAAGATGTCGTGCCACATGACCGGGTCGCTTCCCGCGATTCTTGTGAAATCGCGGAAACCGCCGGCAGCGTAACGGAAGATCTCAAGGTTTTCATTGCGTTTGGCCAATGAATCGACCAAACCGAAGGCGAGCAAGTGTGGCAAATGGCTGGTTGCCGCCAAAACTTCGTCGTGACGCTCGACTTGCATGTGCTCGACATCGGCGCCCAATTCGCGCCACAGGCGATCGACCACGGCCAGGGCTGACGGATCGGTTTGATCCAGCGGTGTCAGTATCACTTTATGGCGGCGGAACAGGTCGGCATTGGAGGCTTCCACCCCGCTCTGCTCGGAGCCGGCAATCGGATGCCCCGGCACGAAGCGCGCCGGCATACCGCCGAACGCGGCGGTTGCGGCGCGCACCACATTGCCCTTGGCGCTGCCGACGTCGGTCAGAATCGCTGGCCCCAGGTCCATGCCGGCCAGGCGACCGAGGATTTTTTCCAGGGCGAGGATCGGCACGGCCAGTTGAATCACGTCGGCGCCCTGGCAAGCAACGGCCAGGTCTTCTTCGCAGCGATCCACCACGCCCAACTCCACCGCCAGCTTGCGCGACTGCGGGTCGAGGTCGACCCCGACCACTTCGCGGCACAGGCCGCTTTCACGCAAGCCCTTGGCAAACGAACCGCCGATCAACCCCAGACCGACCACCACCAGGCGCCCGATCACAGGTGCAGCAGACTGCCGCGCAGTGACATCAACCACGGGCCAGAACCTTGGTCAGTGCCTCGAGGAAGCGGCTGTTTTCCGCCGGCAGGCCGATGGTGACGCGCAGGTGGTTCGGCAAGCCGTAGTTGGCCACCGGACGCACGATCACGCCTTCGCGCAGCAGGCCCTGGAACACCGGTGCCGCGACACGGCCCAGATCGACGCAGATGAAGTTGCCCTTGGATGGAATCCAGCTCAACCCCAGCTCCCGGAAGCCTGCTTCCAGTTGCTGCATGCCGGACTCGTTCAGGCGGCGGCTTTCAGCCAGGTAATCGGTGTCTTGCAGCGCAGCGCAGGCAGCAGCCAGGGCCAGGCTATTGACGTTGAACGGCTGACGCACGCGATTCAGCACGTCGGCGACCACCGCGGTGGACAGCCCATAACCGATCCGTAGCGCCGCCAGGCCATAGGCCTTGGAGAAGGTGCGCGAAACCAGCAGGTTCGGGTACGCCGCCAGGTAGTCCAGGCCATCCGGCAAGTCTGCGCCCTCGGCGTACTCGATGTAAGCCTCGTCCAGCACCACCAGCACGTGTTCCGGCACATCCTGCAGGAATTCATCCAGCGCCTCGGCACCGAACCAGGTTCCGGTCGGGTTGTTCGGATTGGCGATGAACACCACGCGGGTATCGGCATCGATCGCGGCCAGCATGGCCGACAGATCATGACCCCAGTCTTTGGCCGGGATAACCCGCGCGTCAGCACCAACGGCCTGGGTCACGATCGGGTAGACCGCGAACGCATGCTCGCTGAACACCGCGTTCAGGCCCGGCGCCAGGTAGGCACGCGCGACCAGCTCGAGAATGTCGTTGGAACCGTTGCCCAGGGTCACCTGGTCCAGCTCGACGCGGCACTGCTCGGCCAGCAGGGTCTTGAGCGCAAAACCATTGCCGTCCGGATAACGGGTCAGCTCGGCCAGTTCTTCGCGAATTGCCGCCAGAGCCTTGGGACTGGCGCCCAATGGATTTTCATTGCTCGCCAGCTTGACGATGCTCGCTGGATCGATGTTCAGCTCGCGCGCCAGTTCGTCCACGGGCTTACCCGGAACGTAAGGCGAAAGTTGTTGCACGCCCGGCTGCGCCAGAGCGAGGAAGTCGCCACTCATTTGCTACCCCTTAGAGAACGGCTTTCGGGTAGGAACCCAGCACCTTGAGTGCCACTGCTTCCTGACTGATCTTTTCCAGCACACCTTTTACCAGTGGATCGCGGTGGTGGCCGACGAAATCGATGAAGAACACGTAGGTCCATTTACCGCTGCGCGACGGACGAGTCTCGATGCGCGTCAGGTCGATGCCATTATCGTGGAATGGCACCAGCAACTCGTGCAACGCGCCAGGCTTGTTGCTCATGGACACGATGATCGAGGTCTTGTCATCGCCGGTTGGCGGCACTTCCTGGCTGCCGATCATCAGGAATCGCGTGGAGTTGTCCGGGCGATCCTCGATTTTCTCCGCCAGACGGGTCAGCCCGTACAAGCCCGCCGCCATGTCGCCGGCAATCGCTGCCGAATTCCACTCGCCCTTGACCCGCTTGGCCGCTTCGGCGTTGCTGGACACCGCCACGCGCTCGACGTTCGGGTAATGCGCGTCCAGCCACTTGCGGCACTGGGCCAGGGACTGGGCGTGGGAATAGATACGGCTGATGCTGTCGGTCTTGGTGTTTTCACCGACCAACAGGTGGTGGTGAATGCGCAACTCGACTTCGCCGCAGATCACCATGTCGTGCTCGAGGAAGCTGTCGAGGGTGTGGTTGACCGCGCCTTCGGTGGAGTTTTCCACCGGGACCACGCCAAAGTTCACCGCACCGGCCGCCACTTCGCGGAACACTTCGTCGATGGCCGCCATCGGCTTGCTGATCACCGCGTGACCGAAGTGCTTCATGGCCGCCGCCTGGGTGAAGGTACCTTCAGGACCGAGGTAAGCCACTTTCAGCGGCTGCTCGAGGGCCAGGCACGAGGACATGATTTCGCGAAACAAACGCGCCATCTCTTCGTTGCCCAGCGGCCCCTGGTTGCGCTCCATCACGCGCTTGAGCACCTGAGCTTCCCGCTCGGGACGATAGAACACCGGCACTTCGCCTTCGGCCAGCGAGGCCATCTTTACTCGCGCAACTTCCTGGGCGCAGCGGGCGCGCTCACTGATCAGTTCCAGGACTTTTTCGTCCAGGGCATCAATGCGCAGGCGCAGTGCCTTGAGTTCTTGCTCAGACATTAGCCGTGTTCCTTCTCGAACTCTGCCATGTACGAAATCAGTGCGTTGACCGCAACGATATCGACGGCGTTATAGATGGAGGCACGCATGCCGCCCACGGAACGGTGACCCTTGAGGTTCAACAGGCCACGCGCTTCGGCACCGACCAGGAATGGCTTGTCCAGACGGTCGTCCGCCAGGCGGAATGGCACGTTCATCCACGAGCGGTCCGACTTGTTGATCGGGTTGCTGTACAGGCCGCTGGTGTCGATGAAATCGTACAGCGTGCGCTGTTTCACTTCATTGAGCCTGCCAATGGCCTCGACACCGCCCTGCTCTTTCAGCCACTCGAACACCAGGCCGGACAAGTACCAGGCCAGGGTTGGCGGGGTGTTGTACATCGAGCCATTATCGGCCGCGACCTTGTAGTCGAGCATGGTCGGGCACAGGGAGCGGGCGCGGCCCAGCAGGTCTTCGCGAATGATGGTGACGACCAGGCCGCTCGGGCCGATGTTCTTCTGGGCGCCGGCGTAGATCATGCCGAAGCGCGAAATATCCATCGGACGCGAGAGGATGTCCGAGGACATGTCGGCCACCAGCGGAACGTCACCGGTTTGCGGGATCCACTGGAATTCCAGACCGCCGATGGTTTCGTTCGGCGCGTAGTGAACGTAGGCCGCATCTTTCGACAGGTTCCACTCGTTCTGACCGGGAATGGCGAAATAATCATAAGGCTTGGCCGTGGCCGCAACGTTGACGTGGCCGTAGCGCGAGGCTTCTTCGATGGCTTTCTGCGACCAGATACCGGTGTCGATATAGTCGGCGGTGCCGCTTTCCGGCAACAGGTTCAGAGGAATCTGCGCAAATTGCTGGCTGGCGCCGCCTTGCAGGAACAGCACCTTATAGTTGGAGGGGATATTCAGCAGATCACGCAGATCCTGCTCGGCCTTGGTGGCGATGGACACGAACTCGTCACTGCGATGGCTCATTTCCATGACCGACAGGCCCTTGCCGTGCCAATCAAGGAGTTCACCCTGGGCGCGCTGCAGGACAGCTTCGGGAAGCGCCGCAGGACCGGCGCAGAAGTTATAGGCTCTCTTGCTCACATCCAATCTCGCTCTGATTTGGTGGGTCATGCAAACTTGTCGGTCGACACAGGTCCAATGTGGGAGCGGGCTTGCTCGCGAATGCGGTGTATCAGGCGACATCTGTGCTGAATGTCAGTCCGTCTTCGCGAGCAAGCCCGCTCCCACACTGGATCTCCATAGGTGTCGATATTTCTTTACGGACAAACAACAAGGGGGCGAATTCTCATCCGCCCCCTGTTTGCCCGCTTACTCTTGCGGTTCTTCGTCGGCGGCGGCGTCGAGTTGCTGGTCTTCGGCAACGTCGTCGATCACGACTTCACCGTCGAACACTGCACCCTCTTCGCCCTCTTCGCCTTCCAGCTCTTCGCCTTCGACTTCCGATGGTTCCTGAACCCGCTCCAGACCTACCAGCGTTTCATCGCTGGCCAGCTTGATCAGGGTCACGCCCTGGGTATTACGACCCAGGCTGGAGACTTCGTCGACACGGGTACGCACCAGCGTGCCCTGGTCGGAGATCAGCATGATCTCTTCACCGTCCTGCACCTGAACCGCACCGACCAGACGGCCGTTACGCTCGTTGCTGACCATGGCAATAACGCCCTGACCGCCACGCTTGTACTCGGGGAACTCGGTGATCGCCGTGCGCTTGCCGAAACCACGGGCCGAAGCCGTGAGGATCTCGCTACCTTCTTCCGGAATCAGCATGGAGATCAGCTTCTGCCCTTCCGGCAGACGCATACCACGCACACCGCGGGCGGTACGGCCCATGGCGCGAACTTCGGATTCCTTGAAGCGAGTCACTTTACCGCCGTCGGAGAACAGCATGATTTCCTGCTCGCCGTCAGTCACGGCTGCGGAAATCAGAATGTCGCCCTCGTCCAGCTCCAGCGCGATCAGACCGACGCTGCGCTGACGGCTGAAGGCCACCAGCGGCGTCTTCTTGACCGTACCGTTAGCGGTCGACATGAAGATGAACGGCGCCTTCTTGCGGTCAGCAGCCTTGATACGAGCACGACGCTCTTCGTCGGTTTCGTTGCTGTTTTCGATTTCTTCTACATCAGCCTCGGCGCCTTCGGCTTCTTCTTCGTCAGCCTGCCTCTTCATGGCTTCCAGATCGACCGGCAGCATGGTGGTGATGTATTCACCCTCGCTCAATGGCAAGAGGTTGACCAGCGGACGACCGCGGGCAGCGCGGGAGGCTTCCGGGATTTCGTAGGTTTTCAGCCAGTACACTTTGCCCTTGCTGGAGAACAGCAGCAGCGTGGTGTGGCTGTTGGCGACCAGCAGGTGAGCGATGTAGTCCTCATCCTTGACGCCGGTGGCCGATTTGCCTTTACCGCCACGACGCTGGGCCTGGTACGCAGCCAACGGCTGGGTCTTGGCATAGCCACTGTGGGAAATGGTCACGACGCGCTCTTCTTCCGGGATCATGTCCCCCAGGGTCAGGTCGAGACGGGCATCAAGAATCTCGGTGCGACGCACGTCGCCGTATTCGGCGCGGATCACTTCCAGCTCTTCGCGGATCACTTCCATCAGGCGCGTGGCGCTGCTGAGGATGCGGATCAGTTCGCCGATCTGGTTGAGGATCTCTTGATACTCGGCCAGCAGCTTTTCGTGTTCCAGGCCGGTCAGGCGGTGCAGACGTAGTTCCAGAATGGCTTGCGCCTGCTCCGGCGACAGGAAGTACTTGCCTTCGCGCAGGCCGTATTGCGGGTCCAGGGTCTCTGGACGGCAGGAGTCGGCACCGGCGCGCTCGACCATCGCAACCACGGCGGAAGATTCCCACGCGGTCTTGATCAGCGCTTCCTTGGCTTCCGACGGCGTCGGCGAGGCCTTGATCAGGGCGATGACCGGGTCGATGTTCGACAGGGCAACCGCCTGGCCTTCGAGAATGTGACCCCTCTCGCGGGCTTTACGCAGTTCGAACACGGTGCGGCGGGTAACGACTTCGCGACGGTGACGAACGAAGGCTTCCAGCAGGTCCTTGAGGTTCAGGATCCGCGGACGGCCGTCGATCAGCGCGACGATGTTGATGCCGAACACCGCTTGCAGCTGGGTCTGGGCGTAGAGGTTGTTAAGGATCACCTCAGGCACTTCGCCACGACGCAGTTCGATCACGACGCGCATACCGTCCTTGTCGGACTCGTCGCGCAGTTCGGTGATGCCTTCGAGCTTCTTCTCCTTGACCAGCTCGGCGATCTTCTCGATCAGACGGGCCTTGTTCAGCTGGTAAGGCAGTTCGGTGATGACGATCTGCTGACGGCCACCGACCTTGTCGATGTCTTCGATCATCGAGCGGGCGCGCATGTAAATGCGCCCGCGACCGGTGCGGTAGGCTTCGATGATGCCGGCACGACCGTTGATGATCGCGGCGGTCGGGAAGTCCGGACCGGGGATGTATTGCATCAGCTCATCGATGGTCAACTCTGGGTTGTCGATGAGAGCCAGGCAACCGTCGATGACTTCACCGAGGTTGTGCGGCGGGATGTTGGTCGCCATGCCCACGGCGATACCGCTGGAGCCGTTGACCAGCAGGTTGGGAATACGGGTCGGCATGACCGCCGGGATCATTTCGGTGCCGTCGTAGTTCGGCACCCAGTCCACGGTTTCTTTATGCAGGTCGGCCAGCAGTTCGTGCGCCAGCTTGGTCATGCGCACTTCGGTGTATCGCATGGCCGCGGCGTTGTCGCCGTCCACCGAACCGAAGTTGCCCTGGCCGTCTACCAGCAGGTAGCGCAGGGAGAATGGCTGCGCCATCCGGACGATGGTGTCGTATACCGCGGTATCACCGTGCGGGTGATACTTACCGATCACGTCACCGACAACACGGGCAGATTTCTTGTACGGCTTGTTGAAGTCGTTGCCCAGCTCGCTCATCGCGAACAGCACACGCCGGTGCACGGGCTTCAAGCCATCGCGCGCATCCGGCAGTGCCCGCCCGACAATTACGCTCATTGCGTAGTCGAGGTAGGACTGCTTCAGCTCGTCTTCGATATTGACCGGGAGGATTTCTTTGGCCAGTTCGCCCATGAGAAGCCTGATTCCTTTTTCTGGTGAAACTTCGTCACATCCATATGGGACGAACGAAGCTCGCCGCTGCAGGCTGAGTGCCGTGCACCGACTTACGACAAATCAACGAGTTATGCCATGGATCTGCGCAGTGAAGACAACCCCGTGGGACTGCCTCGGAAAACGCCGAATGTTATCACAAGAGCCGCCACGCACCTATCCCCCTGATGCGCATGGAGCATAGTTAGTTGACCGATGACAGGCTTGAAGGGGACGAGAGAGGCTTAGAGCTCCTTTTAATGGAGAATGTCGGGGTGAATGAGGGTTGTTTGGTGGCTGAGAGGGCCCCTTCGCGAGCAAGCCCGCTCCCACAGATGACCGAGCTCTCCAGTCAGACACGGTCGAATGTGGGAGCGGGCTTGCTCGCGAAGGCGCTTTACCAGGCGCCCAGGATCATCAATGCAGACGCTTGCGACACATCAACTGCGCCAGTTTCGCCGTATCCGGACGCTCGACAATGCCCTTTTCAGTGACGATCACATCGATCAGGTCTGCCGGGGTCACGTCAAACACCGGGTTGAACGCGTCGACATCGGCCCCGACCCGCGTCCCGCCGACCTCCAGCAACTCGCGACCGTCACGCTCTTCGATTGGAATGTCGTCGCCACTGGCCAGGTTCATGTCGATGGTCGAACTCGGCGCCACGACCATGAAGCGCACGCCATGGTGCATGGCGTTCACCGCCAGTTGGTAGGTACCGATCTTGTTGGCCACGTCGCCATTGGCGCTGATGCGGTCGGCCCCCACGATCACCCAGGTAATGCCCTTGGTTTTCATGATATGGGCAGCGGCCGAGTCGGCATTGAGCGTGACCGGAATCCCCTCGTTGGCCAATTCCCACGCGGTCAGGCGCGATCCTTGCAGCCAGGGCCGGGTTTCGCCGGCGTATACCCGTTCAACCATGCCTTCAATGAACGCCCCGCGAATCACCCCCAGGGCCGTGCCAAAGCCGCCGGTGGCCAAGGCACCGGTGTTGCAATGGGTCAGGAACGCCTGGGCATTGCCCTGGTGCTTGCGAATCAGGTCCACACCCAGTTGCGCCATGGTCAGGTTGGCTTCGCGATCACTTTCATGAATGGCAACGGCTTCCGCTTCCAGCACCGCCAGCGGATCGGCACGATGCTTGAGACGCCCAAGCCGTTCGCGCATGCGGCCCAAGGCCCAGAACAGGTTGACGGCGGTCGGACGGGCATCGGCCAGCAGCGCGAAATCCTCTTCCAGCGCCGCCCGCCAGTCGCCGCCCTCGGCAAACCGGGCTCGCGCCGCCAACACCACGCCATAAGCGGCACTGATGCCGATGGCCGGCGCGCCGCGCACCACCATCGAGCGAATAGCCTCGGCCACACCCGCGGCGCTGGTATAGCCGATCCACGTTTCCTCGAACGGCAAAATACGTTGATCCAGCAGATACAGGGTGCCATCACGCCAATCGATGGCCTTCACCTTCTCCGCAGCCAACAGTCGATCGCGCATTCCCCACCCCGCACTCAGAAACAAAGCCGCCGATTATAGCGATCCCCCCGCGAACACGCTCGGGTATACTTCGCCATCCTTTATAAAAGCACTGGAACCCATCCTCGATGCCGAACACTGCCGCTGCGCTCGACCTGCTATTACTGCCGACCTGGCTGGTACCCGTCGAACCCGCTGGCGTTGTCCTCAAGGAGCACGCCCTGGGCATCCGCGACGGGCGCATCGTCTTTATCGGCCCGCGTGCCGCGGCACTGAAGCTTGAGGCAAGCGAAATCCGCGAACTGCCGGACATGCTGCTCTGCCCTGGCCTGATCAATGCCCACGGGCATGCCGCGATGACGCTGTTCCGCGGCCTGGCGGATGATCTGCCGCTGATGGCCTGGCTGGAACACCACATTTGGCCGGCCGAAGCCAAATGGGTTGACGAAACCTTTGTTCGCGACGGCACCGACCTGGCGATCGCCGAGCAGATCAAAGGCGGCATCACCTGCTTCTCTGACATGTATTTCTTCCCGAAGATTGCCAGTGAGTGCATCCATGACAGCGGCATTCGCGGGCAAGTCGCCATTCCGATCCTCGACTTTCCGATCCCGGGCGCCAGCACGGCGGACGACGCCATTCGCCAGGGCGTCGAACTGTTCAACGATCTCAAGCACCACGAGCGTATCAAAATCACCTTCGGCCCCCATGCACCCTACACCGTGGGCGACGAAAACCTGGAGAAAATCCGGGTGATCGCCGAAGAACTGGACACCTCGATTCACATGCACGTCCACGAAACCGCCTTCGAAGTGCAGCAGTCGGTCGAGCAATATGGCGAACGCCCGTTGGCCCGCCTCGCCCGCCTGGGCCTCCTGGGGCCTCGCTTCCAGGCGGTTCACATGACGCAGATCAGCAATGAGGACCTGGTGTTGCTGGTAGAAAGCAATACCAGCGTGATCCATTGCCCGGAATCGAACCTGAAGCTGGCCAGCGGCTTCTGCCCTGTGGAGCGTTTGTGGCAGGCCGGTGTCAATGTTGCAATCGGCACCGATGGCGCGGCAAGCAACAACGACCTCGACTTGCTCGGCGAAACCCGCACCGCCGCATTGCTGGCCAAGGCCGTCGCCGGCTCCGCCACCGCGCTGGACGCCCATCGCGCGCTGCGCATGGCCACCCTCAACGGCGCCCGCGCGCTGGGGATTGAAACCGAGGTCGGCTCGCTGGAAGTCGGCAAAGCCGCGGACATGGTGGCCTTCGACCTCTCCGGCCTGGCACAGCAACCGGTCTACGACCCGGTTTCGCAGCTTATATACGCCACTGGCCGCGACTGCGTGAAACACCTTTGGGTCGCCGGCAAGCAATTGCTCGACGACCGTCGCCTGACCCGCCTGGATGAAGACCGGCTCTGCGCCACGGCCAAGGCCTGGGGCCAGCGCATCAGCGGCCCTACCGAATCGTAAGTACCCCGGTCGGGGCAACAGAATTTTTCAAGTTTTAGAGGACTTAAGCATGAGCAACGTCGACTACGCCGAAATCGCCAAATTCGAAGCCCTGGCCCATCGCTGGTGGGACCGTGAAAGCGAGTTCAAACCGCTGCACGACATCAACCCGCTGCGGGTCAACTGGATTGACGAACGGGTCCGCCTGGCCGGCAAGAAAGTCCTCGACGTCGGCTGCGGCGGCGGCATCCTCAGCGAAGCCATGGCCCAGCGCGGCGCCACCGTGATGGGCATCGACATGGGCGAAGCGCCGCTGGCGGTCGCGCAATTGCATCAGCTGGAATCGGGCGTGAGTGTCGAGTACCGGCAGACCACCGCCGAAGCCCTGGCCGAAGAGATGCCCGAGCAGTTCGACGTGGTCACCTGCCTGGAAATGCTAGAGCACGTGCCGGATCCCTCCTCGGTGATCCGCGCCTGCTTCCGCATGGTCAAACCCGGTGGCCAGGTATTCTTCTCCACCATCAACCGCAACCCGAAGGCGTACCTGTTTGCCATCGTCGGCGCCGAATACATCATGAAGCTGCTGCCGCGCGGCACCCACGACTTCAAGAAATTCATCCGCCCCTCTGAGCTGGGTGCCTGGAGTCGCATGGCGGGCCTGACCGTCAAGGACATCATCGGCCTGACCTACAACCCGCTGACCAAACACTACAAGCTCGCGTCCGACGTGGACGTCAACTACATGATCCAGACCCTGCGCGAGGAGTAAGCCGATGCGTATCAGAGCAGTCCTTTTCGACATGGACGGCACCCTGCTCGACACCGCGCCGGACTTCATTGCCATCTGTCAGGCGATGCGTGCCGACCGCGGCTTGCCGCCGATCAATGACAAACAGATTCGCGACGAGATCTCCGGCGGCGCCAGGGCGATGGTCGCCGTGACCTTCGCCATGGACCCGCAATCGCCGGGATTCGAAGAGTTGCGCCTGGAGTTCCTGGAGCGTTACCTGGTGGGTTGCGCCGTTCACAGCAAATTGTTCGACGGCATGGGCGAACTGCTGGCCGATATCGAGAAAGCCAATTTGATCTGGGGCGTGGTCACCAACAAGCCGCTGCGGTTCGCCGAGCCGATCATGCAGCAGCTGGGGCTGGCCGAGCGCTCGGCGCTGCTGATTTGCCCGGACCATGTGAAGAACAGCAAGCCGGATCCCGAGCCGTTGATCCTCGCCTGCAAAATGCTCGACCTGGACCCGGCCAGCGTACTGTTCGTGGGTGATGACCTGCGCGATATCGAATCCGGTCGCGATGCCGGCACCAGGACCGCTGCGGTGACCTTTGGCTATATCCATCCGGACGATAATCCGCGGCACTGGGGCGCGGATGTGGTGGTCGATCATCCGCTGGAGTTGCGCAAGGTGCTTGATAGCGCTTTGTGCGGTTGCTGAAAGTCGGATTCAAGCCATGGAATTGAGTTGTCGGTGCTGACGCCTTCGCGGGCAAGCCCGCTCCCACAGGGTCCCGCTGGTGGACGCACAATGTGTACACACCCGCGGTCCTGTGGGAGCGGGCTTGCCCGCGAATGGCCGCGCCGCAGTATGTGTTCCGTTCTTTAGAGGTTTTTATGTTTGATTATTCCGCCCGCCCCGAACTGCTCAAGGACCGGGTCATCCTGGTCACCGGCGCCGGTCGTGGCATTGGCGCTGCCGCCGCGAAAACCTACGCCGCCCACGGTGCCACCGTGCTGCTGCTGGGCAAGACCGAAGCCAACCTGACTCAGGTCTACGACGAAATCGAAGCCGCCGGCCATCCACAGCCCGCGGTGATCCCGTTCAATCTGGAAACCGCCCTGCCCCATCAATACGATGAGTTGGCAGCGATGATCGAAACCGAATTCGGCCATCTCGACGGCCTGCTGCACAACGCGTCGATCATCGGACCGCGTACTCCGATCGAGCAGCTGTCCGGTGAAAACTTCATGCGCGTCATGCACGTCAACGTCAACGCGATGTTCATGCTCACCAGTACGCTGTTGCCGCTGCTCAAGCTGTCCCAGGACGCCTCGGTGGTATTTACCTCCAGCAGCGTCGGCCGCAAGGGGCGTGCGTATTGGGGTGCCTACGGAGTCTCCAAATTTGCCACCGAAGGCTTGATGCAAACCCTGGCCGATGAAGTCGATACCGTGGCACCGGTGCGTTCCAACAGCATCAATCCCGGCGCCACCCGCACCAGCATGCGCGCCCAGGCCTACCCCGGGGAAAACCCGCTGAACAACCCGACGCCGGAGGAGATCATGCCGGTCTATCTCTACCTGATGGGACCGGACAGCACCGGCATCAACGGCCAGGCTTTCAACGCTCAGTAACGCCGTGCGTCACTTTCGTGCCGCGACAGCCTCCTGTCGCGGCACTCGAAATGCCTCGGAACGACCCCGGATTGCTGGTCAAACACCCGGCGTCACTTGCCCCCTCTCCATAAATTCAAGGCGATGGCGGGGTGAAGGCCGCCAGAGCGGCCCGCGCGGAATAGCGCTAACGGACAGCGCCGCGCAACTCACCCACCAAGCCTTGAAGTGTGGCCGGTTCTGCCGCTTCGACCGCCACCGCCGGCCCCGCCACCAGGGTCACCCGCGACCACAGTCGACGGAAGACGCCCTTGTCCGGATCGCGACTGAAAAAACTGCCCCACAACCCCTGCAATGCCAGCGGAATCACCGGCACTGGGGTCTCTTCAAGAATCCGTCTCAGCCCGCCCTTGAACTCATTGATCTCGCCATCCGCGGTCAGTTTGCCTTCGGGGAAGATGCACACCAGCTCACCGTCCCTCAGATACTGAGCAATGCGTGTGAAGGCTTTTTCGTAAATCTGGATATCTTCCTGACGCCCCGCGATCGGAATCGTCCCGGCCGTGCGAAAGATGAAATTCAGCACCGGCAGGTTGTAGATCTTGTAGTACATCACAAAGCGAATCGGCCGACGCACCGCCCCACCGATCAGCAACGCATCGACGAAAGACACATGATTGCAGACCAGCAACGCCGCGCCCTCATCGGGAATCAGCTGCAGATTGCGATGCTCCACGCGGTACATGGAATGGCTGAGCAGCCAGATCATGAAGCGCATGCTGAACTCGGGCACGATCTTGAAGATGTAGGCGTTGACCCCGATGTTCAGCAGCGACACCACCAGGAACAGCTGCGGGATCGACAGCTTGACCAAACTCAACAATACGATCGAGACAATCGCCGAGACCACCATGAACAGCGCGTTGAGAATGTTGTTGGCTGCAATCACCCGCGCTCGCTCGTTCTCGGGAGTGCGCGACTGGATCAGCGCGTACAGCGGCACTATATAGAAGCCGCCGAAGATCCCCAGGCCGAGAATGTCGATCAACACCAGCCATGTATGGCCAAACCCGAGGATCTCGACCCAGCCATGGCCGTCGACGCTGCTCGGAATCCCGCCGGAATGCCACCACAACAGCAAGCCAAACACCGTCAGGCCGAACGAGCCGAACGGCACCAGGCCGATTTCGACTTTGCGCCCGGACAGCTTCTCGCAGAGCATCGAGCCGAGCGCGATACCGACCGAGAACACCGTGAGAATCAGCGTCACCACGGTTTCGTCGCCGTGCATCCACTCCTTGGCGTACGCCGGGATCTGCGTCAGGTAAATCGCCCCGACAAACCAGAACCACGAGTTACCGACAATCGAGCGCGACACCGCAGGGGTTTGACCCAGCCCCAGCTTCAGGGTGACCCAGGATTGACTGAAAATGTTCCAGTTCAGGCGCATTTCCGGCGAGGCGGCCGCGGCGCGAGGGATGCTGCGACTGGCCAGGTAACCGATGACCGCAATGCCAATGATCGCAGTGGAGACGATGGGCGCGTAATGACTGGACGACATCATGATCCCGGCGCCGATGGTGCCGGCGAGGATCGCCAGGAAGGTACCCATCTCCACCAGGCCGTTACCGCCCACCAGCTCTTCTTCGTGCAAGGCCTGGGGCAGGATCGAGTATTTCACCGGGCCGAACAGCGCCGAGTGAGTACCCATGGCAAACAGCGCCACCAGCATCAGCGACAGGTGATCGAACATGAAACCGACCGCACCCACCGCCATGATGGCGATTTCCCCGAGCTTGATCAGCCGGATCAACGCGTCCTTGGCGAATTTTTCGCCGAACTGCCCGGCCAGCGCCGAGAACAGAAAGAACGGCAGGATGAACAGCAGCGCACACAGGTTGACCCAGATCGAACGGTCGCCGTCGATCGTCAGCTTGTACAGAATGGCGAGGATCAACGACTGCTTGAAGATGTTGTCGTTGAACGCACCCAGCGACTGCGTGATGAAAAACGGCAGGAAGCGCCGGGTGCGAAGCAAGGTGAACTGTGAGGGGTGACTCATCTTCCGTGTGTCCCTGATCTTGGGTAGAGAGTGGCGTGGATACGTTGATTGGAATGCCGAACGTCGATCCAGGCCACACATTACCTAATCTCGGGCAGTTATTTCTTTAATCCTGCAATACAGGGTGAGACAAACAACTCCCCCCGCCACGCCCCCTGCACCGTCCGTTTGCCGACGATCAGCCACATCACCACCAGCAACGCCACCAGCACACCGCCCAAGACACCGAAAAATGTCAGGTTCAACACGCTGGCCAGTTTCAAGGTTGTCAGGGCATACACGCCCAGGGGGAAGGTAAAGCCCCACCAGCCGAGGTTGAACGGAATTCCCGCGCGCAGGTAGCGCACGGTGATCAGCGGAACTGAATCGAATATCTACATAACGAGTAATATCTCTAACTGTTATCTATTTTATGAATATCGGTTGATCGAGATAGCGTTGAGTCAGTAAGGCCCCCTTCGCGGGCAAGCCTCGCTCCTACAGGTTTTGTGTCGTTCGCCGATTATGTGAACAACACAAAACCTGTAGGAGCGAGGCTTGCCCGCGAAGAGGCCCGCCCAGGCACCCAAGATCCAGCTGACACCAACCCTGCGACACCCCGCCACGCCACGACCTTGGTCGACACTGACTAAGTCAGGCGCTCGTGCGAGACTGTCTGACCGGGCGGGAGTCCCGGGTGTCTTTGTCTGGAGTTCCCATGTCGCTGTCCAGCGGGCTGATAGCCACCGTCGCCCTGGCCTATATGGCCATCCTGTTCGCCATCGCCTTCTACGGCGACCGGCGCAGTGCGCCCTTGCCGCCGCGGGTGCGGGCCTGGGTGTACAGCCTGTCACTGGCGGTCTATTGCACCAGCTGGACCTTCTTCGGCGCGGTGGGCCAGGCCGCCGAACAACTCTGGTCATTCCTGCCGATCTACCTCGGGCCGATCCTGCTGCTGGTCTGCGCGCCGTGGGTCCTGCAAAAAATGGTGATGATCAGCAAGCAGGAGAACATCACCTCCATTGCCGACTTCATCGCTGCGCGCTATGGCAAGTCCCAGGCACTGGCGGTGGTGGTGGCGCTGATCTGCCTGGTCGGTGTGCTGCCCTACATCGCATTGCAGCTCAAGGGCATCGTGCTCGGGGTGAACCTGCTGATCGGCGCGGGCGCGGATGCCACGGGCACTCGCGCCCAGGATACGGCGCTGGTCGTGTCGCTGGTGCTGGCGCTGTTCACCATCGTCTTCGGTACTCGCAACCTCGACGCCACCGAACACCACCGTGGCATGGTGCTGGCGATCGCGTTCGAATCGCTGGTCAAGCTCTTCGCGTTTCTCGCGGTCGGCGCGTTCGTGACCTACGGCCTCTACGACGGTCCCGACGACCTGTTCGACCAGGCCATGCTCGCCCCACGCCTGGAGGAATACTGGAAGGAAACCATCAACTGGCCATCGATGGTGGTCCAGACCGGTGTGGCGATGATGGCGATCATCTGCCTGCCCCGACAGTTCCATGTGACGGTGGTCGAAAACATCGACCCCCAGGATCTACGCGTGGCCAAATGGGTGTTCCCGGCTTATCTGGCGCTGGCGGCGTTGTTTGTCGTACCGATCGCCCTCGCCGGGCAGATGCTCCTGCCCAGCTCGGTCTTGCCGGACTCTTTCGTCATCAGCCTGCCCCTGGCGCAGTCTCACCCGGCGCTGGCGTTACTGGCGTTTATCGGCGGGGCCTCGGCGGCGACCGGCATGGTGATCGTTGCCAGCGTGGCGCTGTCGACCATGGTCTCCAACGACATGCTGCTGCCGTGGTTGCTGCGCCGCAACAACGCCGAGCGGCCGTTCGAAGTGTTCCGCCAGTGGATGCTCTCGGTGCGCCGGGTCACCATCGTGGTGATTTTGCTACTGGCCTACGTCAGCTATCGCCTGCTGGGCTCGACCGCAAGCCTGGCAACCATCGGCCAGATTGCCTTCGCCGCCGTGACCCAACTAGCCCCGGCCATGCTCGGCGCACTGTACTGGAAACAGGCCAACCGTCGGGGCGTATTCGCCGGCCTCGCCGCCGGGACGTTCCTCTGGTTCTACACCCTGATTCTGCCGATTGCCGCCCACAGCCTGGGGTTGTCCTTGAGCAGTTTCCCGGGCCTGGCCTGGCTGCACAGCAACCCGCTGCACCTGCCGATCACCCCACTGACCCAAGGCGTGGTGCTGTCCCTGGCGGGCAATTTCACCCTGTTTGCCTGGGTGTCGGTGCTGTCGCGCACCAGGGTTTCGGAACACTGGCAGGCCGGTCGCTTCATCGGCCAGGAAATCAGCGCCCGCCCCGGCTCCCGCTCGATGCTGGCGGTACAGATCAACGATTTGCTGCAATTGGCGGCACGTTTCGTCGGTGAAGAACGCGCCCGTCAGAGCTTCATCCGTTTTGCCTACCGCCAGGGCAAAGGCTTCAACCCGAGCCAGAACGCCGACGGTGAATGGATCGCCCACACCGAGCGCCTGCTGGCCGGCGTGCTCGGCGCCTCCTCGACTCGCGCAGTGGTCAAGGCGGCCATCGAAGGCCGGGAGATGCAGCTCGAAGATGTCGTGCGGATCGCCGACGAAGCCTCGGAAGTCCTGCAATTCAACCGCGCCCTGCTGCAAGGCGCAATCGAGAACATTACCCAGGGCATCAGCGTGGTTGACCAGTCACTCCGGCTGGTGGCGTGGAACCGGCGTTATCTGGAGCTGTTCAATTACCCGGACGGCTTGATCAGCGTCGGGCGACCGATTGCCGACATCATTCGCTACAACGCCGAACGCGGTCTGTGCGGGCACGGCGAAGCGGAAGTGCACGTCGCCCGCCGTCTGCACTGGATGCGTCAAGGCCGTGCCCATACGTCTGAAAGACTGTTCCCCAATGGGCGGGTGATCGAGCTGATCGGCAACCCGATGCCTGGCGGCGGTTTCGTCATGAGCTTCACCGACATCACCGCGTTCCGCGAGTCTGAACAGGCGCTGACCGAAGCCAACGAAGGCCTGGAGCGACGGGTCACCGAGCGCACCCATGAACTGTCGCAACTCAACGTGGCGCTGACCGAAGCCAAGGGCACCGCCGAGTCGGCCAACCAGTCGAAAACCCGGTTCCTGGCAGCGGTCAGCCATGACTTGATGCAACCGCTGAACGCCGCACGACTGTTCTCCGCCGCCCTTTCCCATCAGGACGACGGCTTGTCCAGCGAGGCGCAGAAACTGGTGCATCACCTGGATTCATCATTGCGTTCGGCCGAGGACCTGATCAGCGATTTGCTGGACATTTCCCGCCTGGAAAACGGCAAGATCAACTCGGATCCCAAGCCGTTCGTGCTCAATGAGTTGTTCGATATCCTCGGTGCCGAATTCAAGGCGCTGGCCCGGGACCAGGGACTGAAATTCCGGGTCAGGGGCAGTACGTTACGGGTCGACAGCGACATCAAACTATTGCGCCGGATCTTGCAGAACTTCCTGACCAACGCTTTCCGTTATGCCAAGGGACCCGTGTTGCTGGGGGTTCGCAGGCACCCGGGCAAGTTGTGCCTGGAGGTGTGGGACCGTGGCCCGGGCATTCCGGAAGACAAGCAGCAGGTGATCTTCGAAGAATTCAAACGCCTCGACAGCCACCAGACCCGCGCCGAGAAAGGCCTGGGCCTGGGCCTGGCGATCGCTGACGGCTTGTGTCGCGTACTGGGCCACACCTTGCAGGTTCGCTCCTGGCCAGGTCGCGGCAGCGTGTTCAGCGTCAGCGTGCCGTTGGCCCGGGCGCAAACCGCGATGCCGGCCAAGGCGGTCGAACTCAATGGCAAATTGCCGAGCGGCGCGCAGGTACTGTGTATCGATAACGAAGACAGCATCCTGATCGGCATGAACAGCTTGCTGACACGCTGGGGTTGCCAGGTCTGGACCGCACGCAACCGCGAGGAATGCGCGGCGTTGCTCAGCGACGGGGTGCGTCCGCAGCTGGCCTTGGTCGATTACCACCTGGACCATGGCGAGACCGGGACCGAACTGATGGCATGGCTGCGCACGCGTTTGGGCGAACCGGTACCAGGCGTGGTGATCAGTGCCGACGGACGACCGGAGATGGTGGCGCAGGTGCATGCGGCCGGGCTGGATTACCTGGCCAAACCGGTGAAACCGGCGGCATTGCGGGCGTTGTTGAGTCGGCATTTGCCGTTGTAGCGTGACAGATTGATTCTTGTGGTGGCGCGAGTGCCGCCTTCGCCAGCAAGCCCGCTCCCACATTTGACCGAGTTCCTCCAGATAGAATGCGGTCGAATGTGGGAGCGGGCTTGCTCGCGAAGCTTTTTAACTTACTCAGGCAACTCCGCCAAGCCATCCACATCCGTCATCGCCCGCTCCAGCAGATCTGCCGGCAGGCTCTTGCTCGCCCGCGCCCCCAGCAACTTGAGCTGCTCACTGCGACTGACCAGGTTGCCACGCCCCTCCGTCAGCTTGTTGCGCGCCGAGCTGTAGGCCTTGTCCAGTTGCTGCAAGCGATTGCCGACTTCATCCAGGTCCTGGATGAACAATACGAACTTGTCGTACAGCCACCCGGCTCGCTCGGCGATTTCCCGGGCGTTCTGGCTTTGGCGCTCTTGTTTCCACAGGCTGTCGATGACACGCAAAGTCGCCAGCAGCGTGGTCGGGCTGACGATCACGATATTGCGGTCGAACGCCTCCTGGAACAGCGTCGGCTCAGCCTGCAACGCGGCGGAAAACGCCGCTTCGATCGGGACGAAGAGCAAGACGAAATCCAGACTGTGCAAACCATCGAGCCGCTTGTAGTCCTTGCCGGACAGGCCTTTGACGTGATTGCGCAACGACAGCACGTGTTGCTTGATGGCGATCTGGCCGATGGCATCGTCTTCGGCCGCCACGTATTGCTGATAGGCCGTGAGGCTGACTTTGGAGTCGACCACCACCTGCTTGTCGCCCGGCAGATAAATGATCACGTCCGGCTGGAATCGCTCACCGTCCGGCCCCTTGAGGTTGACCTGGGTCTGGTATTCGCGCCCCTTCTCCAGGCCCGCGTGTTCCAGCACCCGCTCAAGAATCAATTCGCCCCAGTTGCCCTGGGTTTTCTGCCCTTTCAAGGCCCGGGTCAGGTTGGTTGCTTCGTCGCTCAGGCGCAGGTTCAGCTGCTGCAACCGCTCCAGCTCCTTGGCCAGAGAGAAACGCTCACGGGCTTCGGCCTGATAACTTTCCTCGACGCGTTTTTCGAAGGACTGGATGCGTTCCTTCAAAGGGTCCAGCAACTGCCCCAGACGCTGCTGACTGGTTTCGGCAAAGCGCTGTTCACGCTCCTCGAAGATCTTGCCGGCCAGTTCCGCAAACTGTGCGCGCAGCTCGTCTCGCGAGCCTTGCAGGTCGCTGAGACGCTGCTGATGGCTTTCCTGCTGCTCACGCAGCTCGGCGTTGAGCGAGGCGGTCTGGGCGTCCAGACGACGCAACTCGGCTTCTTTGCCGGCGCGCTCCAGATTCCAGGCGTGGGCGGCATCGCGAGCGTCATCGCGCTCGATCTGCAGCAATTCGACTTCACGGCGCACGGCGGCCAGGTCAGCTTGCCGGGCAGTGTTGGCCTGACCCAGATCGGCGATTTCATCGCGGCAGGCTTCGAGTTGGGCGTTCAATCCATCCTGGGCCAGATGGGCCGTGGTCAGGCGCTCTTCCAGCAGCGCTACCTCTGACTGCATCGCGCTCGCCCGGCGCTGTAATTGCCAGGCCAATACCAGCAACGGCAGCGCAGCACCCGCCAGACCGAGCAATGCGCTGGTCAAGTCCATAGCCATAGCCACTCCTGCCCATTCGATAAAACTTGAAGGTTAACCAAGGCGTCAGGTCTTGGACAGCTCAGTCTTCGATCAGACCCAGTTCCTGCTGGGCGCGTCGATCCCCTGCCCGCGCAGCCTGGCGCAGCAGGTCCTGACCGATCCGGCGGTCCCGGGCATTGCCGCACTCGCGGCACATCAGCTGACCGAGACGACTTTGCGCGGCGACGACGCCTTCACGGGCCGGTTGCTTGAGCAAACGTCCGGCGAAGTGTTTGACATTGGTGTTTTCACCCAGGCGCGGGCTGTCCAGCAACCACTCGGCCACACGCATCGAAAAACGCTTGGGCGGGGCAACACTGGCGGGGGTGGAAGTGACTGAGATTGATACTGAGCGAAACTTCATAAAACACTGTGGGACAGATCGGAAGGCGCGCCACTCTACTCTTTTTTTCCTACAGGTAAAGCCTTAAAAAAACCGGGCACGCCCGTCCTAGAGCAAGCGCTCGGGACAATCCACAGAAGCTGTGGATAACTCAGTGGACAACCGCTCTTGAACTCTCGCAAAGCCCTATGGAATGGGGCTCGCAGTCAAACTGACGATTTTTTCACCAGTAAAAAAAAGCGATGTTTTTCATTGACTTAAATTTCGGTTACAGGCACCCACTGCGATTGAAGGCAAGATGACAGCGGGGTGACAGCCCGCGCAACTAATGTGTACAAGTCCCTTTCAGGCGGTTATATCGGTGCGTTTTTTCGGAATATTTTCGTGTCAGTCCTGGGGATAAACCTTGGCAAATCCGTGATCCAGGCCAGGGCGAACTCGACAAACGTCGGCGACCGATTGTCGGAATCTGTGCTATTACCGAGCGAGGTCGCCGGTTTTGAGCTTCTCACGACGCCCGCCCCCCATGGCGGAAAGGGCGAAGGCGGGCATCTTTTTTGCAAAGAAGCTTCCCTTTGCCAATCCATTCCGTTACTATCCGCGGCGTTAGTACCAAGCTGAAAGTCAATTCTGGTCGAACAACTCCCCCCGGTCAGCCTTCCCCAAGGAAGCTTCTACCGAAAAAGCGGGATCGACCACCTCGATGGTTTCCAGGTAATCCTTGCGCCAACACAGCCTTTGAATCGAAAGCAAAGGGTGTTGCAAAGCTCACTTACTCTGACCGAACCAGCCTGCAAATTGATCAGGATCTTCACCCCGGGCCCAGAACCTTTGCCCTTGATGTGTTGCCTGCCCTCCTAAGTACCTACCTGCCAGCCCAAGCGCGCCAATTATCAGCGCTTCAAACTGGCTGCTTTGTTCCAGTCGGGTTCTTCGTTCGACCAATGGTGGTCGTCGTCACTGGAACGTTTTAATTTTGCACGGCTCTTATCCGTGTCGCTTGTAGGAACACCCAATGACTATGTCTACTCAAATCCATACCCAGGATGCCATCCGCACCCTGACCAACGCTTTTGCACCGATGAACTGCCTGATCATGGCCGCTCGCAAAGGCTGCTTCAGCTTTACCCTGGTCAACGAACACGGCATCGCCCGTCACAGCGAACGCCTGTACCCCGATCAATACTCCAGCGCCGAGCCGCTGCAGGCCGTGATCGAGCGTACCCGTCAGGCACTGGTTGCCTGATACGCCAGAAAAGCCTGAAAACCACAAAAGCCCTGCTCAAAAAGCGGGGCTTTTTATTGCCCGATGTTTCTCATTCAGTTGCCCGATGCCTAAGCACTAACCGATATAACGATTATAACTCGTAGCCGGAAATATTTTAAAAACAGTCCTTTACGGCGCGAATATGACACTACACTTCAACTCAAGCGGCTAGATCCGCTTCCGGCGAGCCTGAACCGATCCACTGCTGCCAAGGGCCCCCTTCAGAACTCGCCGACTACTTCACGTTTCGAGGGTGTTATGGGTATCGCTGCCAGCGAACTGTGCCGTTATGTGATCCGTCCGACCTTGATTTACCTCGGGCGCCATAGCGCAACTGCCGAATCCCTGCTGCTGGGCATCGCCGCCAGCCAGTCTGCCCTTGGTTCCGCCCTGCATGACCGCCGTGGACACGGCCTGTACCGAATCGCCGAACCCCGCCACCAGGCGCTCTGGGACCACTACCTGGCGCTGGACCCGGAACGTGCCAGCCTGGTTCGCGGCCTGGCCAGCCAGCATGCATTCCTCAGCAGCCCGCACCTCGAATTAACCGTCAACCTGCGTTACGCCACCGCCATCGCCTGGCTGCTGGTAGAAGAACAGAATACCCCCCTCCCCGAAGCCGCAGACGACTTGATGGGATTGGCGCGCATCTGGCGCCAGACCTTCCACCCCCAAGGACGCCTGCGAGACTTCACCTTCGCCTGGCAAACCTGTGTTTCACCGCTGAATCAGGTCGCCTGCTGATCCACCCTTTTCGCAAGATCGTGCAACATGTCGCGAATCTGGTCGGATTGTCCTACAAAACCGCTCTAAATCAAGCGTTACAGGCTATAGCGCCCGAACGAAAATCTTGGTAATTTTCGCCCCGGTGATCACCAGGAGTTCTAATAATGAAAAAAGTAATGCTCAAAACCACCATCAGCCTCGCCGTTGCCTTGGCATCCACCCAGATCTTCGCAAGTGGCTTCGCCCTCAACGAACAAAGCATTAGCGGGATGGGCACAGGTTTTGCCGGGCGATCTTCCTCTGCCGATGACGCAAGCACCATTTTTGGCAACCCTGCCGGCATGTCTCGCCTCAAACGCGAACAAGTGACCGGCGGTGTTGCATTTATCGATGCACACACTGACATCAGTGATGCCAGCTCCCGTCCGAATGGTGGCACCAACAAAGGTGACATGGTCCCTTTCATGGGCGTGCCCATGGGCTACTACGTGAAGCCAATCGATGACCAGTGGGCATTCGGCATCGGCGTGTACGCTCCATTCGGCCTGGTGACCGATTACGAGAACGGCTTTGCCGGCCGTTACTTCGGCAGCAAGAGCGAAGTCAAGATCGTCACCATCCAGCCAACCGTCAGCTACGCCTTCAACGACAAGGTTTCCATCGGTTTCGGCCCGACCATCAACCGCATCGACGGCAAGCTGGAATCGAACCTGTCGCTCGACCCGCGCGCGCCGGATGGCGAAGTCAAGATCAAGGGTGACGATACTGCTCTGGGCTACAACGTTGGTATCCTGGTTCAAGCCACCGACAGCACCAGCGTCGGCCTGACCTACCACTCGAAAGTGAAGTACAAGATTGAGGGTGATACCAAGGTCAACTACGGCCTCCTCGGCGCCCTGGGTCAGAACCCGAACCAGAAGTTCGACGCTTCGCTGGACATCACCACGCCTGAATCGGTCGACTTCTCGGTTACCCACAAACTGGACAGCCAGTGGACTCTCTACGCAGGCAGCACCTGGACTCGCTGGAGTCGCCTGAAAGAAATCTCCGTCGAGAACGAAGGCGTTCCTGCCGCTCTGGCCGCACGCGGCTTCGGCACCATCACCGAAGAGCAGAACTGGCACGACACCTGGGCTCACGCTATTGGCGCGTCCTACCAGTTGAACAAGCAATGGGTACTGCGTACCGGTCTGTCCGTTGACCAGGCGCCGACCAACAACGAAAACCGCTCCCCACGCATCCCGACTGGCGATCGCACAATCTTCAGCCTCGGTGCTGGCTGGAGCCCGACCGACGACCTGACCATCGATGTGGCGTATTCGTACCTGCATGAAGAGTCGGTCAAGATCAACGACAACAACGGCCGCCAGGTCTACGACGCCAAGTACGAAAACTATGCGAATGGTTTCGGTGTAGGCGCGACCTACCGCTTCTGATGATTCACGGCGAGCTTGATCACCTCGCCAGCGGAATTGAAAAAGCCCCGCACTCTTGTACAGAGGCGGGGCTTTTTATTGGACGGCGATCGCCCCCCTGTGGGAGCTGGCTTGCCAGCGAAGGCGATATTCCATCCAACATTAATGGTGACTGATACACCGCTTTCGCTGGCAAGCCAGCTCCTACAGGGGGGGCGGTGATCAGGGTTGCGAAGCCAGGGCTTTCTCCACGGCCTCGATGAATTCGGGATCATCGGGTTTGGTCAGGCTGGAGAAATCGGCGATCACCTTGCCCTGGCGATCGACCACGTATTTGTAGAAATTCCACTTCGGCGCACTGCTCTGCCTGGCCAGGACCTTGAACAGGTGGGTGGCGTCGTCACCTCGGACCTTCTGCGGTTCGGTCATGGTGAAGGTCACGCCGTAATTCGCGTAACAGACCTTGGCGGTCTCGGCACCATCCTTCGACTCCTGCTTGAAGTCATGGGATGGAACCCCGATCACCTCCAGCCCTTGATCCTTGTAACGCTGATTCAGCGCTTCAAGGCTTTTGAACTGCGGGGCGAAGCCACAGAAGCTGGCCGTGTTGACCACCACCAGCGGTTTGCCGGCAAAGCGCTGGCACAGGTCGATGGATTCCTTGGCGCGCAATTTGGGCAACGAACCTTGCAACAGTTCGGGGCACTCTGCCGCTTGAGCCAATCCGGTAAACGCTATCACTAACGCGGGAATAGCAAGCCAACGCATCAGCATGTCGGTGCATCCTTGATAAGTCGTCAGAAACGAAGTTACTCGTCCTCACCGCCTGCTAGCAAGCACCCATGCCCAACTGCATCAAGGCCAGCCCGCCCTGATGCCAGCCCCACCACGCCAGGGCCAGCAGAAAGGCGCAGACAGCCGTAATGACAATCCGCGGCCAGAGACTGTTCATATTGCACTCATCCGGGTCTGCAGCCGCGCCACCGGCTGCTCACGCACCGGCCAGTTCAGGGCGGCGGCCATCACGCTCAAGAGAATCGCTACCTGCCAGATCAAGTCGTAACTCCCGGTCCGGTCATACACCACCCCGCCCAACCAGCCGCCGAGGAACGATCCGAGCTGGTGGAACAGGAACACAATCCCGCCGAGCATGGACAGGTTTCGTACGCCGAACAAGGTCGCGACCGTACCGTTGGTCAAGGGCACGGTCGACAGCCACAGGAAACCCATCGCCATGCCAAACAGATAGGCGCTGGCCGTCGTCACCGGCGCCCACAGGAACAACCCGATCACCACCGCCCGCAGCAGGTACAGACCGGTGAGCAAGCGCGGCTTGGACATCCGCCCGCCGAGCCAGCCCGCCGTGTACGTACCGAAGATATTGAACAGCCCGATCAGCGCCAGCACCGTAGTACCGACGGTGGCGGGCAGATGCTGGTCCACCAGATAAGCCGGCAAGTGCACGCCGATGAACACCACCTGGAAGCCGCAGACAAAAAAGCCGAACGCCAGCAGCCAGAACCCCGAATGGGAGCAGGCTTCGTGCAGTGCTTCGGACAGGGTTTGTTCATGGCCGAGGACCGGCAAGGGTTTGTCCTTGAGCATGCTGACCAGCGGCACGATCAGGGCCACCAACAGGCCTAGAACGAGCAATGCCGCGGACCAGCCAAGCCAGCCGATCAAGCCCAGCGTGCCGGGCAACATGGCGAACTGGCCGAAAGAACCGGCGGCACTGGCGATGCCCATGCCCATGCTGCGCTTCTCCGGGGGCACCGCGCGCCCCACCACGCCGAGGATCACCGAGAACGAGGTGCCCGACAGGCCGATACCGATCAACAGACCGGCACTCAGCGACAAGGTCACGGCCGAGTCGGACAGGCCCATGCACACCAGACCCAAGGCGTACAGAACGCCACCGATCGCGACCACTTTCGCCGCGCCGTAGCGATCGGCCAATGCGCCGGTGAAGGGCTGCGCCAGCCCCCAGATCAGGTTCTGCAAGGCGATGGCGAAGGCAAAGGTCTCACGCCCCCAGCCGAACTCGGCACTCATCGGCGCCAGAAACAGCCCGAAGCCATGCCGCACGCCCAGAGACAACGCAAGAATCAGCGCACTCCCCAACAGCACCCATCCGCACGTACGCCACATCGATGTCATTCTTGTTCTCCAGTTGCGGGTATATACCCGCTTAAAATCGGAAAAACCGGCTTCAAGCCAGTTCGTCCAACAGCTTCAACAAGGTTTCGCGTTTTTCGGCGCCCAATCGATCGACCAGGCGCTGTTGCGCTGCCTCCCAGGCCGGCAAGGCCGCCTTCAGGCGTTCCGCGCCGGCCTCGGTGAGCTTGACGATACGATTACGCATGTCTGCGCCTTCGACCAGCATGACCAGCCCTTCACCCTCCAGCACCCGCAGATTTCGCCCCAGGGTGCTGCGGTCCAGCCCCATGGCCTCGGCCAGGGTGGAAATACTCGGTTGATCCAGACGCTGCAGATTGCACAGCAGAGAATACTGGGCGACGTTGATCCCGAAGCCATCGAGAGCGCCGTCGTAGTGCCTGCTGACGCCACGGGCGGCGCGACGCAGGTTGATGCATAAACATTGAGAGTCGAGCATGGTGCGTGTATATACCCGTGGTTAAATGAAAGCAAATTTTTTAAGACATCACCCCGTCTGTAGGAGCCAGGCTTGCCGGCGAAGAACGATAACGCGGTGGACAGATGCATCGCAGCGCCTGGTTCGCGGGCAAGCCTCGCTCCTACAGGCGAAGAACGATAACGCGGTGCAACAGGTGCATCGCAGCGCCTGGTTCGCGGGCAAGCCTCGCTCCTACAGGCGAAGAACGATAACGCGGTGCAACAGGTGCACCGCAGCGCCTGGTTCGCGGGCAAGTCGGATCGCCGCCCGCTCGCTCCTACAGGAACAATGCGAGGCCTACGATGACTATCATTTCCAGCAACTCCAGCAGCGCCCCGGCCGTATCGCCCGTCGTCCCGCCCAATCGCCGCAGCATCGCGTGCCGCAACCAGGCAAATACCAGCGCTGCCAGCACAACGGCCAAAACCCCACTGAGACCCGCCACCAGCACACAGGCCAACCCGCTGACCGCCAATACCTGCTTGCCCGCCCGACGCGGCAGATGATCGGCCAGCGCCTGCCCCAATCCACCGGGACGCACATAAGGTGTGGTCAGGAACAACCCCAGCATCGCGCCACGGCCAATCAATGGAACGATGATTAGCACAACACTGTGTGGCTGCTCGATCAACGCCAGCAACGCGGCGAATTTGAGCAGCAGCACCAGCACCAGCGTCACCACCGCGATCGGCCCGCTGCGCGGGTCTTTCATGATCGTCAGCGTGCGCTCACGGTCGCCAAACCCGCCGAGCCAGGCGTCGGCGCTGTCGGCCAGACCGTCGAGGTGCAACGCACCGCTGAGCAACACCCACACCGTCAGCAACAGCGCCGCGTGCAGCAACAACGGCGTGCCGAGCAACAACCCGTTCAGTGCCCACAGAATCACACCGAACAGTAAACCGACCAGCGGATAAAACAGCAGCGATCGACCGAGCTCCCGTGGTGCCGGCATGCCCGGCAGACGAATCGGCAGACTGCTGAGGAATTGCAGGGCGATCCAGAACGGCAGCATGTTCAGTTCGCTTCTGTCAGGATGACGCCGGTTTCGACGCTCAAGGAAAACAGCGCACCATGGCCGACTTCAACATTGAGCAACTGTTCACGGGGCAATCCCCGCGCCTGGGCCAGTAACAAACGCATCACACCGCCATGGCTGATCAGCAATACCCGCTGACCCGCGCAGGTCGCCTGCAAACGCCCGACCGCGGCGAACACCCGCGTGGAAAAATCCTCGACCCGCTCACCCTCAGGCGGCGTAAACGAATAGGGATCGGCCCAGAACAAACCCAACGCTGCCGCATCGGTCTCCATCAGCGCCGCGGCGCTCTGCCCCTCCCAGGCCCCGAAATGCAACTCCTGAAGATCCTTATCCAATTGCACGGGCAACCCCAGTTGCGCTCCGAGCTCTTCGGCGAACCGTGAACAACGTTGCAAAGGTGAGCTGACCACGCGATCCCAAGGCCCTTGCTCGACGACCGCCGCGCGCATCTGCGCCCAGCCTTTATCGGTCAGCGCATCGTCAAGGCTGCCGCGCAGGCCACCGCCGAGTTCGGTTTCGCCGTGGCGCAAGAGATCAAGGTGCAAGGTCATGCCGGACGATCCGCCACCGCGGCTTCGGCGAAGGTCGCCATCTGCCCGTGAAGATCGCAGGCCAGACGCAGCAACGGCACCGCCAACGCGGCGCCACTGCCTTCACCCAGGCGCAGCCCCAGGTCCAGCAGGGGTTCGGCGTTCAGGGTTTCCAACACATGGCGATGACCCGGCTCGGCACCGCGATGGCCGAACAACAGCCATTCGCGGCAATCCGGGTTCAAGCGCACCGCGACCAACGCGGCAACACTGCAAATGAACCCGTCCACCAGCACCGCCACACCTTCCTGGGCACACGCCAGATACGCGCCGACCAGCGCGGCGATTTCAAAACCGCCGAGGTTGAACAGGGTTTGCAGCACATCGCCACGCTCAGCGCCGTGCAACGCCAACGCGCGTTCGATGACCTGTGCCTTATGGCTGACGCCCGCCGCGTCGAGTCCGGTGCCCGGTCCGGCCAGATGCAGCACCGGGCAATCGAGCAAGGCGCAGGCCAAGGCGCTGGCCGCGGTGGTGTTGCCAATGCCCATTTCACCACCGATGAACAACTGTGCGCCCGCCGCGATGGCACGCTGCACGCTGTCGCGGCCGGCCTGCAAGGCGAGTTCGCCCTGGGCTTGAGTCATGGCCGGGCCTTCCACGAAATTGGCGGTGCCCGGGCCGAGGTCGAGGTGACGTACGCCCGGCAGACTCAACGACGGCGTCACGGTGCCGAGATCGATCACTTCAAGGGATGCCCCCAGTTGCCGCGCCAACACGCTGATCGCCGCACCGCCGCTGACGAAGTTGTGCAGCATCTGCCCGGTGACTTCCTGGGGAAACGCCGACACACCTTCGGCGACCACGCCATGGTCACCGGCGAATATCGCGATCCACAGCTGATCCAGACTCGGCTTCAGCCGTCCCTGCAGACCGGCCAATTGCACCGCCACCGACTCGAGACGACCGAGGGAGCCGGCAGGTTTGGTCAACTGCTGTTGCCGCATCCGGGCCTGCTCGAGCGCTTGAGCGTCGATCGGCTTGCACGGGTTCAGCCACCAGGCTTGAGTCATTACGCAGTTCCTTTCAAAGTCAGGGGCAGGCCGGCGACGGTCAGGACGACGCGCTGACAGCGCTCGGCCAAGGCTTGATGCAGCCAACCGGCTTCATCGACATAGCGGCGAGTCAATTCGCCCAGCGGCACGACACCCATTCCGGTTTCGTTGCTGACAAAAATGATCTCGCCCGGCAGCGATGCCAGGCAATCGAGCAGGGCTTCGCGTTCGGCCGTCAAACGCTCGGCGTCGTCGAACATCAGCAGGTTGGTCAGCCACAGGGTCAGGCAGTCCACCAACAGGCAACGATCGACGCTGGCGGTTTCGCGCAGGACGCGGGCCAGTTCAACGGGTTCTTCGATCAACGACCATTCGGCCGGACGACGGGCCCGATGATGGGCGACCCGGTCGTTCATTTCTCCGTCCAGGGGTTGGCTGGTGGCGATGTAGGTCACTGCCAGACCACTGTCGGAGGCGAGTTTTTCGGCCAGGCGACTTTTGCCGGAGCGGGCGCCGCCGAGGATCAGTTGCAGCATGGTTCATTCCTTAAAATCTTCAGTGAGGCGACTGCCGCCTTCGCGAGCAAGCCCGCTCCCACATTAGATCTCCAGCGCACATAAAATGAGTGTTCGACGCCGATCAAATGTGGGAGCGGGCTTGCTCGCGAAGGGGCCGGCACAGACACCTCAAAAACCACAGAGTTCACGCAGCAGTCGGGTATCCAGATGCTTCTCCACCAGATCCGCCAGCCGCTCGATATCCCGCTCGCGCAACCCGTGATAATCCACGTCCTGGACCTCCTGCAATCCCGCCCAACGCAACAACGCACTGCAGGCCGCCGGCGATTCGAACAGGCCATGCAGGTAGGTGCCGAAAATCTGTCCATCAATACTTTGCGCACCATCGCAACGACCATCGTCGAGCTGCACGGCTGCGTTTTCCAGCGCCGGCCCGGTGGTCACCCCAGCATGGATTTCATAGCCAGTGACCGGCGCATCTTCCAGCGCCAGACGCCCACGAACATTACGCAGCTGCTTCTCTTGTTCAAGCTGCGTGTGGAACGCCAGCCACCCCAGACCGGCGCTCGACCCAGGCGCACCTTCGAGGCCCAGCGGGTCATGCACCTGCTCGCCGAGCATCTGCAGGCCACCACAGATGCCCAGCACTTTTCCCCCATAGCGCAGATGACGACTGATGGCGCTGTCCCAGCCATTGGCCCGCAGATACGCGAGATCGCTGCGCACGCTTTTCGAACCGGGAAGAATGATCAGGTCGGCTGGCGGGATAGCCTGACCGGGGCCGATGAATTGCAGGTCCACTTGCGGGTGCAGGCGCAGCGGGTCGAAGTCGGTATGGTTGCTGATCCGCGGCAGCACCGGCACCAGCACTTTGAGCACCTGGTCCGCCTTGTCAGTCTGGCGCTGATCGATACCGTCCTCGGCTTCCAGGTGCAGGTCTATCACATAGGGCAAGACGCCGATCACCGGTTTGCCGGTGCGCGCCTCCAGCCAATCCAGCCCCGGCTGCAGTAAAGCGATGTCGCCGCGAAAGCGGTTGATGATGAAACCCTTGACCCGTGCCTGCTCGCTCGGCGACAGCAACTCCAGAGTGCCCACCAGATGGGCGAATACACCGCCGCGATTGATGTCGGCGATCAGCACCACCGGGCAGTCCACCGCCTCGGCAAACCCCATGTTGGCGATGTCGCCGGCGCGCAGATTGATCTCGGCCGGCGAGCCCGCGCCTTCGACCATGACCACCGGATAAGCCGCGCTCAGCCGGTCATGGGACGCCAGCACCGCTTGCATGGCGATGGTTTTATAGTCGTGATAGGCAACCGCATTCATGGTCGTGACGGCGCGACCATGAATGATCACCTGGGCGCCGGTATCGCTGTTGGGTTTGAGCAGCACCGGGTTCATGTCGGTGTGCGGTTCAAGGTTGGCCGCCTGGGCCTGCACCGCTTGCGCGCGACCGATTTCGCCGCCATCGGCGGTCACGGCGCTGTTGAGCGCCATGTTCTGTGGCTTGAACGGCACGACGCTGACGCCCTGCCGGGTGACCCAGCGACAGAGCGCCGTCACCAGCGTGCTTTTACCGGCGTCCGACGTGGTGCCTTGCACCATCAACGTTGTCATTGGCTTTCCTTGGCATAGGCTTCGAACGCTTGCGCGAGACGTGTCCAGTCGGCTTCATCGGCGGGCAAGCCGAATCGCAGGCTGCTGTTGTGCGTGAACAAGCGCAGCAGAATGCCGCGCCGGGCCATGAATTCATGCAGGGCTTCGGCGCGCTCGGTGATCAGCCATTGAAACAGGGCGCAGCCGCCCTGGGGGGCGAAACCCTGTTGTGCCAGCAATCGTCCGAGACGCTCGCTGGCCGCTTCGGTGCGCTGGCGTTGGCGAGCGTGCCCTTCGGCGTCCAGCAGGCAGGCCTGCCCCACGACCCGGGTAGGCCCGCTGACCGCCCACGGCCCCACCTGTTCGGCCAGCAATTTGAGCAGCTTGCGCTCGGCCAGCACAAACCCCAGGCGCACACCGGCCAGACCAAAAAACTTGCCGAAGGAGCGCAGCACGATCAACCCGACCTGATGGGCAAAAGGCGCCAGGCTCAGCTGCGGCGTGTTGTCCATGAACGCCTCGTCCACCACCAGCCAGCCGCCGCGCCGAGCCAGTTTCGAATGCCAGTCGAGCAGGCGACTGGGGGTCAGGCTCAAGCCGGTGGGATTGTTCGGGTTGACCACCACCAGCACGTCGAGGCTGTCGAGAAAGAAGTCGACTTCCTGCTCCAGCACCTCACGCACGATATAGCCGCTGCGGCGCCATGCTTCGGCGTGCTCGGCGTAACAGGGCGAGAGCACGCCGACCTTGCCGATGCGACGCAAACGCGGCAACAGCTGGATCGCCATTTGCGAACCGGCCACCGGCAGCACTTGTGCGGCGCCGTAGTAGTCACAGGCCGCCTGCTCCAGACCGTCATCGGTTTCCGGCAATCGCGCCCAGGCGCGCAACGGCACATCCGGCACCGCAAACGGCCAGGGTGCGAGGCCGCTGGACAGGTCTAGCCAGTCAGCTTCGGCGATGCTGTGTTCGAGCGCCGCCTTGCGCAATCGACCTCCGTGCTCAAGCATAGAATTCAGCCCCCACGCAAAGGATCAGCAACCATAACCATACCCCGCGCTTGACCAACTGCCAGCCACGGTCGATGGAGTCGGCATCCGCCGGCGGGCCTTCACCCAGTGGCGGGCGCTGATGCAGTTCACCGTGATAAATCGCCGCCCCGCCCAACTCGACGCCGAGGGCACCGGCACCGGCGGCCATCACCGGCCCGGCATTCGGGCTGTCCCAGGTCGGGCCCTGGGTGCGCCAGCATTTCAACGCCAGGCGGGTCTTGCCCAGCAGCGCGTAGGTCAACGCCACCAGACGTGCGGGAATGTAGTTGAGCACGTCGTCGATCTTGGCCGCGGCCCAGCCGAAACGTTCGAAGCGCTCGTTACGGTAACCCCACATGGCATCGAGGGTGTTGCTCAGGCGATAGAGCACCACACCGGGCGCCCCCGCCACGGCGAACCAGAACAGCGCGGCAAATACCGCATCGCTGCCGTTCTCCAGCACCGATTCGGTGGCGGCACGGGCGACTTCGGTTTTATCCAGTTCGCTGGTCTGGCGGCTGACCAGATAGCTGACACGTGTGCGCGCTTGCTCCAGATCATCGCTGCGCAGGGCCTTGGCCACTGGCTCGACGTGTTCACCCAGGCTGCGCAGGCCGAGGGCGCAATAGAGCGCGAGGATTTCGACGATCCAGCCGACATAAGGCGCCCAGGAAAAAGCCGTGGCCAGCAAGGTCAGCGGCACGACCGCGAGCACCCAGGCGGTGACGCCGTGACTGCGCCAGCCGCGACCTTCGCTGTTGAAACGTTGCTCGATGCGGTCGGCAAAACGGCCGAACGCCACCAGCGGATGCCAGCGCCTGGGTTCACCCAGCAGCGCATCCAGCGCCACCGCGGCGACACTCAATAACGCCACACTCATTGACTCACTCCCCAATAATTTTCATACAGCAATTCGCTAAGCGCACGCGTTTGGGCCCAGCCTTCCAGGACTAGCATCGGCGCTGGATAAAACGCCTGGACCGGGCCCAGGCAGAGCACGGCCAACGGCTTGGCGCCAACGGGCATTTGCAGCAAGTCGGCCAGGGCTTGCGGCTCGAACACAGAGACCCAGCCCATGCCCAGCCCCTCGGCACGGGATGCCAGCCACAGGTTCTGGATCGCGCAGGACAAGGAGGCCATGTCCATTTCCGGCAAGGTACGGCGGCCGAAGATATGCCGATCGCGATCGTCCATCAGGGCGGCGACCAGCACTTCGGCGCAGTCGTTGATGCCTTCGACCTTGAGCTTCATGAATTCGTCGCTGCGCTCGCCGAGGGCTTCGGCGGTGCGGATGCGTTCTTCTTCCACCAGCTGTTGAATCTTGCCGCGCAGGGTGCGGTCGCTGATGCGCAGGAAGCGCCAGGGCTGCATCAGGCCCACGCTCGGGGCCTGGTGTGCGGCTTCGAGCAGGCGCCGCAGTAATTCGGGCTCGACGGTGCCACCGCTGAAGTGGCGCATGTCGCGGCGTTCGGCGATCGCACGGTAAACCGCTTGGCGTTCGACCTGGCTGAATGCGTTGTCCGTCATGGCCTCTTCGCGAGCAAGCCCGCTCCCACCGTTGACCGCGTTTCGTCAGGCAACACACTTGCAAATGTGGGAGCGGGCTTGCTCGCGAAGGCGTCCTCAAGGTCAGGCGCGAACAGTGCGGCTATAGCAGTCGGATTGGACGGAAAATAAAAATGCACATAAGAGGCCGTCATCCGCCCCTGACGATAAACCACCTCCGCCCCACGCCCGCCATTCGGGCTCAACCCACGGGCAATCGGCTCAAGCCCGGTACTGGTCAGCGAATGATGATAGGTATGCCCACGCAACAAACCCTCCGGCAGTTCAACCGCTTGCAGGGCCAACGCAGCCAGACGCTTCTGCATCACCGCATCCCCAGCCAGCAAGCCGACCAGTTCAGCCCGGGTGCCCTCGACATCGGTCAACGAATCAAGCAGATAAAGCATGCCGCCACACTCGGCCAACAACGGTTTGCCCGCCGCATGATGCGCGCGAATCGCATCGAGCATCGATGTGTTCTGCGACAGCGCCACATGGTGCAATTCCGGATAACCGCCCGGCAGGTAGAGACTGTCCGCCTGGGGCAATCCGGCATCACGGATCGGCGAGAAAAACAGCAACTCGGCGCCCATCGCTTGCAGCAGATCCAGGCTCGCGCCGTAGGTGAAGGCAAAAGCTTCATCACGGGCCACGGCAATCCGCACGCCGGCCAACAAAGGCTCGGCAGCGATCACATCGGGGGCAGCGAATGCCACTGCCGGTGGCAACGCCACCTCGCAACTGCTGGCCAAGGCATCGGCCGCGGCGTCGAGGCGCAGATCAAGGTCGTTCAGCTCGCTGGCCTGAACCAGCCCCAGGTGACGGCTCGGCAATTCGATCCCGGTTTCCCGGGACAAGGCGCCATACCAGCGCAAGCCTTCCGTCAGGCTGCCTTCGAGCAATTGCGCATGACGCAAGGTGCCGACGCGATTGGCCAACACGCCGGCAAACGGCAAGTCCGGCTGATAACGCGCCAGGCCCAGGGCCAGTGCGCCAAAGGTCTGGGCCATGGCAGTGCCGTCGATCACACCCAGCACCGGCACCCCGAAGTGCCGCGCCAGGTCGGCGCTGGACGGCGTACCGTCGAACAGCCCCATGACCCCTTCGATCAGGATCAGGTCGGCATCAGCGGCGGCTTCCCACAACAGTCGACGACTTTCCTGCTCGCCGACCATCCACATGTCCAGTTGATAGACCGGCGCACCGCTGGCGCGCTCGAGAATCATCGGGTCGAGGAAGTCCGGCCCGCACTTGAAGACCCGCACCTTGCGCCCTTGATTGCGATGCAACCGGGCCAACGCGGCGGTGACGGTGGTCTTGCCCTGACCGGAGGCCGGCGCGGCAATCAATACCGCGGGGCAATGACGTGGCTGACTCACAATTCGACGCCTTTTTGCGCTTTGATACCGGCCTGGAACGCGTGCTTGATCACGCCCATTTCCGTGACGGTGTCGGCCAGCTCGATCATTTCCGGCTTGGCGCCGCGACCGGTGACCACCACATGCTGCATCGGCGGACGCGCCTGCAAGTCGCTGAGCACCTGATCGAGGTCGAGATAACCGTGTTTGAGGGCGATGTTCAACTCATCAAGCACCACCAGACCGATGGACGGATCCCTCAGCAGCTCGCGGGACACTGCCCAGGCGGCTTCGGCGGCAGCGATATCACGCTGGCGGTCCTGGGTTTCCCAGGTGAAGCCCTCGCCCATCACATGAAACCGCACCTGCTCTGGAAAACGGCGAAAGAACAATTCTTCGCCGGTGCTGTTGCGGCCCTTGATGAACTGCACCACGCCACACTGCATGCCATGCCCCAGGGATCGGGCGAGCATGCCAAAGGCCGAGCTGCTCTTGCCTTTGCCGTTGCCGGTCAGCACCAGCAGCAGGCCGCATTCGTTCGGGGAATTGGCGATGCGTTCATCGATCACGGCTTTTTTGCGCAGCATGCGCGCCAGGTGACGTTCATCACGATCGGGAGTATCAGTCATGGGGGGAGCTCTCCGTTGAGGCTGAATAACGGCGGGCAGGCACAAGAACAGACGGCAAAAAGCCTGGCATCGCCCACCGTGATGCCGCTGGATGGATCAGGCCGGTCTCCGGGCTCATGAGCGGCGCTGGCCTGACTGCGCGCCTTCCCATGCCGGCTTTCGACACAGTGGCTCAAGGCGCAGTCTTCACTCATTTACCGTTGCGGGGGCAGCGTCGGGATCATGACTCTTCGTCGTTCGAAGACAATCACTCACCGACTTCCCTGTTTCACTCTGTCGGCCATGGCCACAGAGCACCTGAAACAAGCCGCGAAGGTTAGAGGGTTGGGGGTGGAGCGTCAATTGCAGAAGGCAACACCCTGTCGACGCAGTTCAAGGAGCGCGCATTCATCGGCCAGCACGGCTCGTGGAACCGCGACCCGCACAGTGGCTACCCAGTGATTTTCGTGCCATTGAGCGCGGGCAAACCGGTCGGGCAACCGGTTGATGTGCTCACCAGGCTCCTCACCGGCGGCGAAAAAGCCATGGGCCGTCCGGCGGAGGTGGTGATTGATCGACAGGGAGGTTTGCTGATGGCGGATGATGTGGGGAACAAGGTGTGGCGGGTACCGGCGGCTAGACCCCGCAAACTGTAGGAGCGAGGCTTGCCCGCGAAGGCGATTTATCTGACACACCGCTTTCGCGGGCAAGCCTCGCTCCTACAGTTTGCGGCACAAGGTCAACCCATCCCTCAACGGCAACAACGACAGATCCACCCGCAAGTCATCCTTCAAGGCCAAATTGAGCGCCTGGATGGCTCGGGTGTCTGCGCTGTCGGAATTTTCCTCCAGCACCCGCCCGCTCCACAGCGTGTTATCGAACACAGCCAGACCACCGACCCGCAACAAGCGCAGCGCATGCTCCAGATAGCTCGGGTAATTGGCCTTGTCGGCATCGATGAAAATCAGGTCGAACTGTCCTGGCCGATCCAGCTGGGCCAGGGTTTCCAGCGCGGGTGCCAGGCGCAGATCAATCCGCCCCGCCAGCCCCGCTTCCTGCCAGTAACGGCGCGCGATAGCGTTGTAATCTCCAGGAATATCACAGCAGATCAGCGAACCGTCATCCGGCAACGCCGCCGCCATGCACAAGGCGCTGTAACCGGTGAACGTGCCGACTTCCAGCACACGCCTGGCGCCGGTGAGTTTCACCAGCAACGCGAGGAACTGCCCCTGCTCCGGCGCCACCTGCCAACGCGCCATGGGCAGCGCCTGGGTTTCGTCGCGCAAGCGCTTGAGCAGCGGCGTCTCCCTGAGGGAGACATCGAGCAGGTACTGATACAGGGAATCATCGAGATTGAGCGTGCGAGCGGTCATGACCAAACTCTGCAATCTATGGGTTGTGTGCCAGATGCTCCGGTTGTAGCACACGCTTGGCGCTCAGGTAGGCTTTCTGCCAATAAGCCTTGGACAAGCTGTCGAGCTTCACCGTACCGCCAGTGGCCGGTGCATGGACGAAGCGACCTTCACCGACATAGATCCCGGCGTGGCTGACCTGGGAGCCGCCATTGGTGGCGAAGAAAATCAGGTCGCCGGTTTGCAGGCCTTCCTTGCCGATACTGGCCGCTTGCATACCGATCATCTCGCGAGTAGTGCGCGGCAAGGAAATACCGGCCACATCCCGGTAGACGTAGCCGATCAACCCGCTGCAATCAAACCCCGAGTCCGGCGTGTTGCCCCCCCAGCGATAGGGCGTGCCAACGAGGCCGAGCGCACGAAACAGTACGTCTTCAACGGCGGGAGAAAAGGCTTGGGAGGGACCGAAAACCAGCGGCGCGCGAACCACCGGCGCAGGGGGCGGTGTGCGACTGGCGCAGGCGCTGAGCAGCGCGGCGAAGAACAGGATTGCGAAGCGGGCTGACATTGTCATAAGCAGAAACCCTGATCTGGCTGCGGCTTTTTCCACCGACAGGGCAGAAAAGAAAACCGCCTGCGCAGGACGCAGGCGGTTTGCCATCAATAATAGATCAGAATTTTAGCTGCTACACGGCAAACTTCAAGTAAGACTTTAAGTTCACCTTACAAAATGTCCGCTTATTTACGTGCCGTGACGATCGCCGGGACCGAATCCGGCGCCATGGCGAGTGCGCGCTTGGCTTCGATGAAGCTCTTGCTCCAGTAGCTGTCACCCAGATTGTCGATCCGCACACCACCGCTACGGCGGCTGCTGGAATGGATGAACTGGTTGTCGCCCAGGTAGATCCCGGCGTGACTGACGCGCCCACGACGACCGTTGGTGGCGAAGAACAACAGGTCACCTGGCTTCAGATCGCTGCGAGTCACCAGCGGGGCGTCCACGTTGATCATTTCGCGGGTGGAGCGCGGCAGGCTCATGCCGGCCTCTTCACGAAACAGATAACCGATGAAACCGCTGCAATCGAAGCCGGCTTCGGAGGTGCCGCCGAAACGGTAACGGGTGCCGATCAGGGACATGCCACGTTCGAGGATGCTGTCGGCCAGAACCGGAAGCTGGTACGACTTGCCATTGGCGAAGCTTGCCAGCTCTTTATCGGTGGCCGCCTCTTGCTCAATGGCTTCCTGGAGCAGAACGGAAGACGATTGGCCGTTAACTGAATGTGTAACCTGGTGTTGTTGCTCTTGCTGGGGCACTGGAGAATGAGCAGCGCAACCGAACAAAAGGGTGACAAGTGCGAGAGGCACGAGGGGTGCGAAGCGCTTTAGCATGGGCACGACCGTGGCTGATGGTTATAAAAGAGGCCGCGACTATGCCCGTAATCATGCTTATTTGCAAATTCAATCGATCTGCATGTGACTTCCCGACTTCGCGATTACATCTAAGCGCTTAAGCCCCATTGAGTCGTCGCGCAGCCTGCAGACCTGCAGGAAGGCAGATTTTTGGCGTCTGAAAACTGCCGAAACCTGCGTCAGACACGAGCTTCACCAGCCCAAGGTTTCTTTGAGGAACGGGATCGTCAACTTGCGCTGAGCTTGAAGAGACGCCTGGTCGAGGCGCTCAAGCAACTCGAAAAGCGCACTCATGCTGCGAGTACCACGGGTCAGGATGAAATGCCCGACTTCGTCGGTGAGGTGCAAGCCGCGACGGGAAGCGCGCAGTTGCAAGGCGCGCAATTTGTCTTCGTCGGAGAGCGGGCGCATCTGGAAGATCAGCGCCAGGGTCAGGCGGGACTTGAGATCCGCCAGCTTGACCGGCAGCTCACGCGGGGACGTCGATGCGGCGATCAACAGGCGCCGACCACTGTCACGCAGACGGTTGAACAGATGGAACAGCGCCTCCTCCCAATCCGCACGCCCGGCGACCGCCTGCAGGTCATCCAGGCAGACCAGCTCGTATTGTTCGAGGTTGTCGAGGATTTCGATGCCACGATCCAGCAGCTCGGCCAACGGCAGATACACCGCCGGCTCCCCCAGCTGCTCGAAACGCAGGCAGGCCGCCTGCAACAGATGCGTACGCCCTACACCGTCCTTGCCCCAGAGATAAATCAGGCTTTCGGTCCAGCCGGCGTCGGCTTCGCATAGCCGCTCGACATAGCCGAGTGCAGCGGCATTGGCGCCTGGGTAGTAATTGATAAAGGTGGCGTCATCACGCAGACGCACACCTAGGGGCAGCTGAATCGGTTTCATGCTGACTGAACAGTTCCAGGGGAACCGTTAGTGGCCTCTGTGTAAAGTTTGCGAAGTTTATACCCGTGAAGCTGACCGCACAATGCGACAGACCACAAGCAAAATCAAAGGTTTGCGTTAATGCACTGGTTTTATGGCAGTTTCTTTGGCGCTACGGGCGACAACCATGCAAAGGAGGCAGGCCAACCTGGCCATGAACCAGGCCGCCCGGGACACACCACAAGCCCACCTTAGAGCTCAGGTCCGTCGACGCCACTGTACATACCAGAATCCTTATACAAATCGTGCACATGACGCAGCAGCACCATGATCACCGCCGCCACCGGCAACGCCAGCAACACGCCGGTAAAACCGAACAGCTCGCCGCCAGCCAGAATCGCGAAGATCACCGCCACCGGGTGCAGACCGATCCGGTCCCCCACCAGCAGCGGCGTCAGCACCATACCTTCCAGCGCCTGGCCGACCATGAACACCGCGACGATGCCGACCATGGGATACAAGTCGCCACCGAACTGGAACAGGCCGGCAACCAATGCCGCACCGATCCCGATGACAAACCCCATGTACGGCACGATCGCCGCCAGGCCGGCGATCAGCCCGATCAGCAGCCCCAGCTCCAGCCCGATCAGCATCAAGCCCGCCGCATAGATCACACCCAGCGCTACCATCACCAGCAACTGCCCGCGCACGAATGCACCCAGCACTTCATGGCATTCACCGGCCAGCGTCACCACACGCGCTTCGCGATCACGGGGCAGCAAGCTGCGGATCTTGGCCATCATCAGGTCCCAGTCCCGCAACAGGTAGAACATCACCACCGGGATCAGCACCAGATTGGCCAGCAAAGCGATCAATGCCAGCCCGGAAGCCGTCGCCTGACTCAACACCACACCGACAATGTCAGTGGTCTGGCCCATGTGCTCGCTGATCGCGGCCTTGAGCTTGTCGAATTTCCAGAAACCATCCGACAGGCCAAATTTCGATTGCGCCCAGGGCAGCGCACTGTGCTGCAACCAGTCGAGCATCTGCGGCGTCAGTTCGTACAAGCGAAACAACTGCTTGGCGAGCATCGGCACCAACACCAACAGCAAGGTGGTGAAGATCAGGGTAAACAGCGCAAACACCGCGATCACGCCCCAGGTCCGTGACAGGCCGGCTTTCTCCAGCCGATCCACCAGAGGGTCGAATAGATAGGCCAGCAGCAGCGCCACCAGAAATGGCGTGAGGATTGGATGCAACAGCCAGACAAACGCGCAGAGCAGGATCACCCCACCCAACCAGAACCAACGCCGCGTATCGGCCATGAACCACTCCAGCTTCTATATAAGGAAAGAAATACTTACCAACGGAAACGCAACTGCGGTGTCGGTTTCGGGGCTGGCGCAACGGCAGGTACCGAGCCACCAGCCGCGGGCTGGGCAGGGGTCGCCGGGGCTGGCGCCTCACCGGCCGGAACTTCCTGCAACCTGGCCAGGGACAACTGCGCCTTCAACTGTTCGGCGCTGCCATTGACCCGATACACAATCCGGTCGCCGTCGACGCTTTGCAGACGCGCACCAAAAGGTTCGAGCAAACGCCCCAGGGCCGCATAGCGCTCCAGGTTCATGCCCTGCACTTCCAGCAATTGTTCACCCGAAGCACCCGGCTTGACCACGAACCGCGGCGCCAGACGCTCGCTGACCGCCAACATGACCGCATCGGCCACGGCGGCCTGATCCGCGCCCTGCACACTGCCGGCCTCTTTCTGATCGCCCAGCCACAAGCGCCACTTGGCTTGCCACTGCCCCCCTTCTTCACGGGCATGCACTGCCAGCAAGGCATCGGCATTGTAACGGTCCGAAGCGTCGCGCAACGGCGCCGGATCCGCGCCTTCCAGATTCGGCGCGGTGGCAACGATCTGCTCATTCAGGTCCGCCAGCGGCAAGCGCAATGGCAAACCACGGTGTTGTGCCGCGCGGCGCAATGGCGTCGCGCTGGCCTGACCATCGCCCACCAGGTTCGAACCCTCGGTGGCATCGTTCAACCACCAGCCCAGGATCGACGGTCGGTTCGCGCCCCAGAGAGACAACCCGGCACGGCGCAACGCCTGCTGCGTGGTGGCCGGGTCGAAATCGACCTTCAGTACTTCCGGTGGGCCGGCATCAAAACCGTATTGACTGATGATCTGTTGCGGATCCTTGCGCAGTGCGGCCAACCCCGGACTTTGCGCCGCCCTGGGATCACCGGTCAGCCGCAGCACCAGCGTATCCAGCGCTCGCAGGGTGGCTTGCTCGCGCGCCTCGGGCGCCTGGCTATTGACAGGCTCGCGTACTTGATAAAGGCCTTTGACGGTTTCGGCCTGACTGGCGAGGCTGACCAACGATAAACCGCCCACAAACAGCAATTTGAAAAAACGCATTTAAGATTCCTGACGACAAGAGCGGCTGGAACAGACCGCATGAAGGCAATCGAGCAAGGCTGTGACCCTCTCCCGATGCAAAACATTCACACGACCCGGGTAGTTTTTTGCACTGCCATAACGATAGACGGTTAATAGCGCTACCTTATACAGCCATGCTCGATTGCACCAACCCGGGCAATTACAGTTTTTTTCAACCGATATGCCCCTGCTGTCGGCCTGAGGATGGCCGCTGCCCCTCAAGCCTGATAAAATCGCGCGCCTTCGCAGACCGGCAACAGCCGGACCCCCTGAAACATGCGCTCGGCAATCGCCTTCGTCAATTTCAGTGGTCCCACTGGACTCGGTCGTTACCCCTGAATCCCCCCTAAAGGCCTGGATCATGAGCAAGCAACCCTCCCTGAGCTACAAGGACGCCGGTGTAGACATCGACGCCGGTGAAGCATTGGTCGAACGCATCAAGAGCGTCGCCAAGCGCACTGCGCGCCCGGAAGTCATGGGCGGCCTGGGCGGTTTTGGCGCCCTCTGCGAAATCCCGGCCGGCTACAAGCAGCCTGTGCTGGTTTCCGGCACCGACGGCGTCGGCACCAAGCTGCGCCTGGCACTGAACCTGAACAAGCACGACAGCATCGGCATCGACCTGGTGGCCATGTGCGTCAACGACCTGGTGGTCTGCGGCGCCGAGCCGCTGTTCTTCCTCGACTACTATGCCACCGGCAAGCTCAACGTCGAAACCGCGACCCAGGTCGTGACCGGCATCGGCGCCGGCTGCGAACTGTCCGGCTGCTCCCTGGTCGGCGGCGAAACCGCTGAAATGCCTGGCATGTACGAAGGCGAAGACTACGACCTGGCCGGTTTCTGCGTCGGCGTCGTGGAAAAATCCGAAATCATCGACGGTTCCAAGGTCGCTGCCGGCGATGCCCTGCTCGCCCTGCCGTCTTCCGGTCCGCACTCCAACGGCTACTCGTTGATCCGCAAGATCATCGAAGTGGCAGGTGCCGACATCGAAAACATCCAGCTCGACGGCAAGCCGCTGACTGACCTGCTGATGGCCCCGACCCGCATCTACGTGAAGCCGCTGCTCAAGCTGATCAAGGACACCGGCGCCGTCAAGGCCATGGCCCACATCACCGGCGGCGGTCTGCTGGACAACATCCCGCGCGTGCTGCCAAAAGGCGCACAAGCGGTGGTTGACGTCGCAAGCTGGACGCGTCCGGCCGTATTCGACTGGCTGCAAGAGCAAGGCAACGTTGACGAAAACGAGATGCACCGCGTGCTGAACTGCGGCGTGGGCATGGTGATCTGCGTTGGCCAGGAGCACGTTGAAACCGCCCTGAACGTCCTGCGCGAAGCGGGCGAGCAGCCCTGGGTCATCGGTCAGATCGCCATCGCTGCCGAAGGCGCGGCTCAGGTCGAACTGAAAAACCTCAAGGCTCATTGATGTCCCAGACCTGTGATGTGGTGGTGCTGTTATCCGGCACCGGCAGTAACTTGCAGGCCTTGATCGACAGCACGCGGACCGGCGACAGCCCGGCCCGCATCGCTGCGGTGATTTCCAACCGCGCCGACGCCTACGGCCTGCAACGCGCCAGGGACGCGGGTATCGACACCCGCTTCCTGGATCACAAGGCTTTCGAAGGCCGCGAGGCCTTCGATGCCGCGATGATCGAACTGATCGACGCCTTCAACCCCAAGCTCGTGGTACTGGCCGGCTTCATGCGCATTCTCAGCGCCGGCTTCGTGCGCCACTACCAGGGTCGCCTGCTCAACATTCATCCCTCGCTGCTGCCCAAATACAAAGGGTTACACACTCACCAGCGCGCGCTGGAGGCCGGTGACACCGAACACGGCTGCTCCGTGCACTTTGTCACCGAGGAACTCGATGGCGGACCACTGGTCGTACAGGCAGTAATACCGGTAGAGTTGCAGGATTCGCAGCAGAGTCTGGCGCAGCGAGTCCATAGCCAGGAACACCTGATCTACCCGATGGCTGTACGCTGGTTTGCCGAAGGTCGTTTATCCCTCGGCGAGCAAGGTGCTTTACTGGATGGAAAGCTACTCGCCGCCAGCGGCCACTTGATTCGAACCTAGGAGATTTTATGCGTCGCGCCCTGCTCCTCGCTTGCGCTCTGCTCGCCCTGCCTTTTGCGCAGGCTGCAGAACTTCAACCGTTCTCCGCCAGCTATACCGCCGACTGGAAGCAGCTGCCGATGAGCGGCACCGCCGAACGCAGCCTGACCAAGCAGGCCAACGGCGCCTGGAAGCTCAGCTTCAAGGCCTCGATGATGATCGCCAGCCTGACCGAAGAAAGCACCCTGACCCTGGACAAGGACACCTTGCTGCCCCAGTCCTACCATTTCGAACGGGGTGGCCTGGGCAAAGCCAAGAAGGCTGACCTGGACTTCGACTGGACCAACAAGATGGTCACCGGCACCGATCGCGGCGACCCGGTCAAGCTCCCGCTCAACCGCGGCATGGTCGACAAATCCACTTATCAGCTGGCCCTGCAGCATGACGTGGCCGCCGGCAAGAAAAGCATGAGCTATCAGGTCGTCGATGATGGCGAAGTCGATACCTATGACTTCCGCGTGCTGGGTTCGGAAAAAGTCGACACCAAGGCCGGCCAGATCGATGCGATCAAGGTCGAACGCGTGCGCGATCCGACGCAAAGCAAACGCATCACCGTGCTGTGGTTCGCCAAGGACTGGGATTACCTGCTGGTCCGCCTGCAACAGGTCGAGACTGACGGCAAGGAGTACAACATCATGCTCCTGGACGGTACGGTCAACGGCAAGGCTGTCAAAGGCAGCTGATCCGGATCGATACGAAAGGGCCCCGCACAATGCGGGGCTTTTTTTGTGTCCGGCAAATAGCCACATTTGTAATCCGTCCCCTGTAGGAGCCAGGCTTGCCGGCGAAGGCGTCCTCAAGAACGCCTTCGCCGGCAAGCCTGGCTCCTACAAGGAACGGGGCAGGATCGAGAGAAAGTTGTCTCGTGCGACTTTTCTGGCGACATCTTCCGGCAAGGCGTCGAGAAACGGATCAAAGCTGTGCATTTCCTCACCGAGCTTGTTGAAACGCCCCACGACATCAGAGCCGAGCATGAAGCGCTCCGGGAAGCGCTCCACCAGTTTCAACCACTCGCTTCGAGGCTTGCCCTGCCCATCCAGCAGATAAGGCGTCAGCATGCTCCAGGACAGGTCGACGAACAGGTTGGGGTAAGCCTCAAGCATGCGCGCCAAAGTAGGCAACAGAAAATCCAGCTGGATCTGGTGCCGATGAATTTCCGCGCTGGTGCCGGCATGGGCCCAGATGAACCGGGTATGCGGATGATTGCGCAGCGGCTCCTCGACTTCCGCCAGGTACAGTGGATTTTTTTCACGCTTGGAGGTGATGTTGGAATGCAGCATGACCGGCAGATCGTTTTCGGCGGCGAGGTGATAGATCCGCGTCATGGCCTCGTTATTCGCCCGCGGTGTGTCGCCGGATGTCAGCGCAGTCAAGTCATCGTGGCGGGTAAAGACTTCGCCTATGCCCTGCCATAGACCGGGATTGAGATCGAGCATGCGCTGGATATGCGCCACGGAGTTCTTGTCGTTGGGATTGAAACCTGACAGGAACGGGTGAAAATTCTGGCGCTGGCCGGGGTGCAACGAGTTCACGGCGGCGGCGACGATGACATCGGTGGCGCTGTACCAGTAAGCATCGGCGTCATCGCCGGCGTAATAACGTGGACGCTTGGGTTCGTCTTCGTGCCATTTCTTGGCCACTGGAACGCCTGAAATCATCACATGCTCGATGCGATTGTCGGCCATGGCCTTGAGCAATTTCGGCATGCCCGCCGTTTCCTGAAAAAAATCCACGTAATGCAGGTGCGCATCGCTGTAGGCATATTCCCGGGCGCTGGCAACGTGGCAGGCAAAGACCAACAGGCAGGCAACGCTGTAGCGGAACAGAGGCACGGGCGATCTCCAGAACGTAGGAACAGCGTAGACCCCAGCGCAAGGTCCAGGGTTCATCAGGGCACGAAAGTGGAACGCGAACGTGTAGGAATGCTCTATAACTTCAAGGTCTTTTCTGACTGAATGACTTTTCCTTACCTGCGAGGTTTCCCATGACTGTTACCGTCAATACCGTTTCCGCCGAAGGTTTTCGTCACAGCATCCAGATCGATGAGCACGAATTGTTTGCCGATGTACCCAAAGATATCGGCGGCGAAGGCACTGCCCCAGAGCCCCATGACTACTTCGACGCCGCCCTCGGTGCCTGCAAAGCCGTTACCTTGAAGATGTACGCCAAAAAGAAAGACATCCCGCTGACCGGTGTCTCGGTCGAGGTCAAACGCGATAATAGCGAAGAGCAGAAAGGCAAATATGCCCTGCACGTCAAACTGACCCTCAAGGGCGTGCTCACCGACGCCCAGCGCGACGAACTGCACCGCGTAGCCGACCGCTGCCCGGTACACAAGCTGATGACCAGCACTGAGGTCAGCATCGAAACCCATCTGTCCGAAGGTGCGTTCAGCCAATAGCGGCAAGGGCTGCGCAAGCGGGTTATGCTCCACGCGTCACCCGCTCAGCCTGGAATGCACCATGAACACTCTGCTTGTGATCCGCCCCCGCGCCGAAGATGTCGAAGGCCAACCGATTCTTCGCCCTTTGCCGTCAGCCAAATGCCGCAGTGTCGGGCCCTTCGTGTTTTTCGACCACATGCTGGAAACCCGTTACCCGGCAGGCCATGGCATGAATATCCGGCAGCATCCGCATATCGGCCTGTCCACCCTGACCTACTTGTTCGAAGGGCAAATCCAGCACAAGGACAGCCTCGGCTCCGATCAGGTGGTCGAGGCCGGGGATGTCAGCTGGATGACGGCGGGCAGCGCGATCGCCCACGTCGAGCGCACACCGCAGGCGTTGAAGGACAGCGGATTCAGGATGCACGGCCTGCAAATCTGGCTGGCGTCACCCAAGGAGCATGAACAAGGCCCGGGGCACTACAGCCACCATCCGGCGGCCACACTGCCGGTCAGCGATAACCTTGGCGTGAAGATCCGGATGATTGCCGGATCAGGCTTTTGCCTGGAATCGCCGGTGCCGGTGCTTTCTCCTACGCTGTATGCCGAATTGAACCTGCTGACGGCCACCACGCTGCTCATCCCCACCGAGCATGAAGAGCGGGCGTTGTATGTGTTGAGTGGCGAGGCGCAGCTCAATGGCGAGCTACTGGAACCGCATACGCTGGCGGTGTTGCCTGCGGGGGAAGAGATGACGCTGTTTGCCGAGAGCGACTGCCATGCCGTGCTGTTCGGCGGTGCGCCACTGGATGGGCCGCGGCGGATCAACTGGAATTTTGTGGCGAGTGACCCGGCGGTGATCGATGAAGCGCGGCGACGCTGGGAGGCCGGGGATTGGCCGACGGTGCCGGGGGAAAGTGAGCGGATTGAGTTGCCTTAAGTCCTGAGTCGCCTATTAGATTGTCTTCGCGAGCAAGCCCGCTCCCACATTTGATCGAGGTCGTACGCAAAGTTTACGGTCGACGCCGATCCACTGTGGGAGCGGGCTTGCTCGCGAAGGGGCCGGCACTAACATCACGCCTATCAGGGCTACAAAAGCCCCAGAATAAAAAAACCCGCCGAAGCGGGTTTTTTTGTGCAACGCCGTTAAACCGACAGTTCAACCAGCAGCTTGTTCAGGCGGCGCACATACGCGGCCGGGTCTTTCAAGCTGTCGCCGGCCGCCAGGGCCGCCTGATCGAAGAGAATGTGCGACAGGTCGCCAAAGCGCTCGTCGCTCTGCTCGTTGTCGAGTTTCTCGATCAGCGGGTGAGCCGGGTTGAATTCGAAGATCGGCTTCGACTCCGGAACCTTCTGACCGCTGGCTTCCAGGATCTGACGCATTTGCATGCCCAGGTCCTGCTCGCCGATGGCCAGGATTGCCGGAGAATCGGTCAGACGGTGGGAAACCCGCACTTCGGCCACCGAATCGCCCAGTGCCGTTTTCAGACGCTCAACCAGGCCTTCTTTGGACTTGGCGACTTCTTCCGCGGCTTTCTTGTCCTCTTCCGAGTCCAGGTTACCCAGGTCCAGGTCACCGCGCGCCACGTCGACAAAGCTCTTGCCGTCGAAATCGCTGAGGTAGCTCATCAGCCACTCGTCGATGCGATCGGTCAGCAGCAACACTTCGATGCCTTTCTTGCGGAAGACTTCCAGATGCGGGCTGTTTTTGACCTGCGCGTAGGTTTCGCCGGTCAGGTAGTAGATCTTGTCCTGGCCTTCCTTGGCGCGCGCCAGGTACTCGGCCAGGGAAACCACTTGCTCGCCTTCTTCGCCCTGAGTGGAGGCGAAACGCAGCAGGCCGGCGATTTTCTCTTTGTTGGCGAAGTCTTCTGCCGGGCCTTCTTTCATGACCTGGCCGAAGTTTTTCCAGAAGCTCTTGTATTGCTCAGGGTCGTTCTTCGCCAGTTTTTCCAGCATGTCGAGCACACGCTTGGTCAGCGCCGACTTCATGGAGTCGATGATCGGGTCTTTCTGCAGGATTTCCCGCGACACGTTCAGCGACAGGTCATTGGAATCGACCACGCCCTTGATGAAGCGCAGGTACAGCGGCAGGAACGACTCGGCCTGATCCATGACGAACACGCGCTGCACGTACAGCTTCAGGCCTTTAGGGGCTTCACGCTGGTACAGGTCGAACGGAGCACGGGCCGGCACGTAGAGCAGCGAGCTGTATTCCAGCTTGCCTTCGACCTTGTTGTGGCTCCAGCTCAGCGGGTTCTCGAAATCGTGGGCGACGTGCTTGTAGAACTCCTGGTATTCCTCGTCCTTGATCTCGGTACGCGGACGGGTCCACAGGGCGCTGGCGCGGTTGACGGTTTCCCATTCAACGGCCGGTTGCTCTTCGCCTTCAACAGCTGCCGCTTCTTTCGGCAACTCGATCGGCAACGCGATGTGATCGGAGTACTTCTTGATGATGTTGCGCAGACGCCAGCCATCGGCGAATTCGTCTTCACCAGACTTCAGGTGCAGGACGATTCGGGTGCCGCGCTCGGCTTTCTCAACGGTAGCGACTTCAAAGTCGCCTTCACCCTTGGACGACCAGTGCACGCCTTCGCTGGCAGCAGCACCGGCACGGCGGCTGAACACGTCGACTTTGTCGGCAACGATGAATGCAGAGTAGAAACCCACCCCGAACTGACCGATCAGGTGCGAATCTTTCTTCTGATCGCCAGACAGGTGCTTCATGAAATCGGCGGTGCCGGACTTGGCGATAGTCCCCAGATGGGTAATCGCGTCTTCGCGGCTCATGCCGATGCCGTTGTCTTCGAGGGTGACGGTTTTAGCGTCCTTGTTGAAGCTCACACGGATCTTCAGCTCGGCGCCGCCTTCCAGCAGATCAGGCTTGGCCAAGGCTTCGAAGCGTAATTTATCTACAGCGTCAGAGGCGTTCGAGATCAATTCGCGAAGGAAAATTTCCTTGTTGGAATACAGCGAATGGATCATGAGGTGCAGCAGCTGCTTCACCTCGGTCTGGAAGCCCAGGGTTTCCTTTTGAGTTTCCACACTCATGGTCATCAAACTCCAATCAGATGGCATAAGCCGCGACCTTGATGGTCGGCGGCGGGTTGTCATCAAAGTTGGGGGCTCAGATCAGGATTTCAAGGGCTCTTCGATTTTGAAATGGGCCCGGGCCGTGGCAATCGGCTCGGACTCGGTACTTTGCCAGGCCGTAATCGCTACGTTGGCGACGCGCCGTCCCTGGCGACAAACCTGGCATCGGGCCCAGGTGTCACGAAATTGCCCTGCGCGCAGGTAGTCGAGGGAGAAGTCGATGATTTTCGGCACGCCGGGTGATCCGGTGAAAACCAGCAGGTGCAGCGCCGCGGCCAACTCCATGAACCCGGCAATCACGCCGCCATGAATCGCCGGCAGCAGCGGGTTGCCAATGTTGTCTTTATTGGCCGGCAAGCGAAACAGCAACTCATCCCCCACGCGCGAACACTCGACGCCGATCAGTTTGGCATAGGGAATCAGGTGCAGCAGCGAGGCGTAGTCCCCTTGCTCGTGGGCCTGTTGCAGTTGTTCTTTGAAGTTGTCAGTCATTTCGCACCTGCGGCGATCACACCGGCAAAACCTTTGGTGCCCTTGATGGCTTTACCCATGCGCATGAAGGTGCCGACTACATGGGCGATGGGTTGCTCGGGGTCATCCTGGTAGGCAAAGCCGCGCGCGAAGATCACATCGGTGGTGACCCGGTAGCACTGGGCGAATCCATAGACATCTTTGTGCGGTTCGGCGGCGTGCATATAATCGATGCGCAGGTCCAGGGTCGGACACACTTCGAACTCGGGCAACACGCAGAGGGTGGACATGCCGCAGGCGGTGTCCATCAGCGACGTCAGTGCCCCGCCATGGATGATGCCGGTTTGCGGATTGCCGACGATTTGCGGGCTGTACGGCAAAATCACGGTGAGCCCTTCATGACTGGCGCTGTGAACCCGCAGCCCCAGTACCTGACAATGTCGCAGCGCCGACAGGAATCGTGTCGCACGCTCAAAAACGGGGTTTTCGGCCATTTGATAAAAACTCTTATTAGTGTCCTGAGATCGCACTAGGCGCTTTGAGTAAAAGTTCCCGCCGGAATAATCTTATATATCTGTATGAATTGAGGAACTTAACGCTGAGAACCGTGTTCGAAAGGCCAGTAGATATTTTCCATAAGGAGAAACACCCCATGCGTAAGACTTTAGCTATTGCCTTGATGTTGACCGCTTCCCTCGGTCTCGCTGCTTGCGATAAAAAATCCGAGGACAAAGCTCAAGATGCAAACCAACATGCTGAGCAAGCCCAGCAAGACATGAACAAAGCTCAGGATAAAGTGAACGACGCTGCGAAAGAAAACGCCGAAGCTGCCAAAGCTCAGGCTGAATCGAACGAAGCTGCACAAGACGAAGCTGCCAAGAAGCAATAAATCGTTTTTTCATGCAGAAAAAGAAAACCCGCCAAGTGCGGGTTTTTTTTGGCCTGCAGTGCAGCGCTAGAGCAAAATCGTTCTAAAAGTCGGACTCATCATCAGCAACAACGAACAGACTAAGCCTAAAAACCACACCAGACTGCGCTGCCAGGCCAAGTCCGTCCAATAACACAGCAAGTAGATGATGCGCGTAATCACAAAGATGATTGCCAGCGAATCGATAAGCCACCCCGCCGTCTGCGTGGTGTGCGCCATCAACACCCCCACCGCAAACAAGATGAATGCCTCGATACAGTTCTGATGCGCCGCCAGCGCCCGGGCACCGAAGCCAGTGAGTTGCGCCTGCTGCTGGCGCGGCAGGTGATTATCGTAACCGCCCTGCTCTTTCATGGCCTTGGCCACCGGTATGCGAGCCACATAAATCAGCAAGGCACTGATAAACACACACCAGAACGGAATACTCATCAAGCGACCTCTTTATTCGCCTCGGGCAAGGGTGCCTCTGTAGGGGTATAGACCATCACGTCGAGAACGTCGGAGTGAAACTCCCGGCGATAGAGCACCAAGACCACGCCGGTACTCATCAACATGAACAGCCAGGGACTGACGAACCAGGCCAGCATGGTCATGCCGAAGTAATAGGAGCGCAGGCCGAAGTTGAACTGGTTGGCGGCCATGGAAATCACACGGGCTGCGCGGGCGGCAAAGGCCTTGCGCTCCAGTTCGGAAACATGCCGTTCACCGACCATCGGTGCCGAACCCACCAGGATCGCCGCGAAATTGTACTGACGCATGCACCAGCTGAAGGTAAAGAACGCATAGACAAAAACCAGCGCCAGGCACAACAACTTGATTTCCGACATGCCTTGGGACGCCTGCTGCACCATCGGGATATCCGCCAGCAACGACACGGCCCTTTCGGAAGCACCCAGTACCGTGAGAATGCCGGCCAGAATAATCAGTGTGCTGGAAGCGAAGAACGAGGCGTTGCGCTCCAGGTTGCCGATCACACTGGCGTCGGCGATGCGGTTATCGCGCAGCAGCATGCGGCGCATCCAGTCTTCGCGATACAGGTGCAGGACGCTGGCCAGGCACGCGGTGTCGCGGGCTTTCCACGTCGCATAGCGGGTGTAGCCGCCCCAGCAGATGACGAACCAGATGGCGGCGAGAATGTGGATCAGATTGGCTTGGATGAACGACATGCAGGTCCTTGTGAGACGTTGGCGATGATGAAACCTGTAGGAGCGAGGCTTGCCCGCGAAGGCGGTGTGTCAGTCGATAACTTAGTCGAATGTTATACCGCCTTCGCGGGCAAGCCTCGCTCCTACAGGTAGTGCTTCGACGTTAGCTCAAGGAAAAAGACACTGTATCGAGTCCAAAAAAAATGCCCCGTATCGATTGATACGGGGCATTTCTGTTTCTGCTGTTACAGGCCCGCTTGTGACGGCCCTTGCAGCGGCTTAAGCCAGCGCTTCTTCGCGCTTGCCCAGCAGACGATCACAAACCACCGCAATCGCCAGCGTCATGACCGACGGTACCAGCCACGCCAGACCTTGCTCGCTCAACGGCAGGTTAGCCAGCTGCGTCGGCAGCCAGTCCGCCAGACCGGCACCTTTGAGTGCATCAATCAGGCCGAAGATGAAGGACACCAGCATCACCGGGCCTACAATACGGCCCTGCTCATGCCAGAAGTCCTTGCAGAAGCTCAGGGCCACCAGGGCGATGCACGGCGGGTAAATCGCGGTCAGTACCGGGATCGAGAACGCAATCAGGTTGGTGAGGCCCAGGTTGGACACCAGCAGGGAAAACGCGGCGAGGATGATCACCAGTGTCTTGTAGGACAGTGGCAGCACACGGCTGAAGTATTCAGCGCAGGCACAGGTCAGGCCAACCGCCGTGACCAGACAGGCCAGGGAGATCAATACCGCCAGGAAGCCGCTGCCCAGGGAGCCGAAGGTGTGCTGCACGTAAGCGTGCAATACCGTCGCGCCATTGGTGGCACTGGCGGCGACTTCGTGGCTGCCCGAACCGAGACGGAACAGGCTGACGTAGACCAGGGCCAGACCCACGCCGGCAATCAGCCCGGCAATGATCGCGTAACGGGTGATCAGCGCCGGCGACTCGACACCACGGGAGCGGATGGCGTTGACGATGACAATGCCGAAGACCAGTGCGCCCAGGGTATCCATGGTCAGGTAACCATTGATGAAGCCTTGAGAGAACGGTGCCGCCACGTACTCGGGGGTGCCCACGCCGATGTCGCCGGCCGGCAATGCAAACGCGGCGATGCCGAGAACAGCCAGGGCGATGATCTTCAGTGGTGCGAGGAAACGTCCCACAGTATCCAGCAGACGGCCCGGATAGAGCGAGATGAAGAACACCAGCAGGAAGTACACCGAGCTATAGAGGAACAGTGCCAGCGGGCTTTCGCCGGTCAGCGGTGCCAGGCCGACTTCGAAGGACACGGTCGCGGTGCGCGGCGTCGCGAACAGCGGGCCGACGGCGAGGTAGCACGCAGCGGCCAACAGGCCCCCGGCGACTTTACCGATCGGGCTGCTCAAGGCATCCATGGCGCCGCCGACTTTGGCCAGGGCTACCACTGTGATCACCGGCAGACCGACTGCGGTGATCAGAAAGCCCAGCGCCGCCAGCCAGACATGAGGTCCGGCCTGCAAGCCGACGATAGGCGGGAAGATGATGTTGCCAGCCCCGACAAACAGGGCAAAGGTCATGAATCCAAGTGCCAGGATGTCCTGGCCTTTCAACACTTTCATTAAGGAAATACCACACTACTGAATCGGAATTTAGAGAGGGATTTCCCTTATGGGTGAGGGAAATGCTGTCGGCCCGTATAGGACCAACCCGTTTAGCGCGTTGCTACCTTGTGGGCCGCGGACGCAAAAATGGCTGCTAGCCTAACGAATTTGCCCGACAAACGCACTGTTACGGGGCGAACTATCCGATACGCGACGTTTCTGTGTCGCGTTTTTGCATGTAATTGGTTGTCGCCTGTAAGTCCGCTATCGCGGGCAAGCCCGCTCCCACAGGTTCACCACTATCCCTGTGGGAGCGGGCTTGCCCGCGAAGGGGCCATGACTGACCGCACACAAATCTGAGTTTCATCCAAAACAGCAAAGATCAAAAGATCGTCCGAAGGCCCGGGCCGCGTTCGGACGATCTTTTGATCTTCAGAACGACAAAGGCCACCCGAAGGTGGCCTTTGTCAGCAGAGCTACAAGCTAAGCGCGAGGCTTACTTGATCGCCCAACCGGTCAGCTCGGACAAAGCCTTGCCGATGTCTGCCAGCGAACGCACGGTTTTCACGCCTGCGTCTTCCAGGGCAGCAAACTTCTCGTCTGCAGTGCCTTTGCCGCCAGAGATGATTGCGCCAGCATGGCCCATGCGCTTGCCCGCAGGGGCAGTCACACCAGCGATGTAGGAAACAACCGGCTTGGTCACGTTTGCCTTGATGTAGGCCGCCGCTTCTTCTTCAGCCGAACCGCCGATCTCGCCGATCATCACGATCGCTTCGGTCTTCGGGTCTTCCTGGAACAGCTTCAGGATGTCGATGAAGTTCGAACCCGGGATCGGGTCACCGCCGATGCCGACGCAAGTCGACTGACCGAAACCGGCGTCAGTGGTCTGCTTCACAGCTTCGTAGGTCAGGGTGCCGGAACGGGAAACGATACCGACCTTGCCTGGCAAGTGAATGTGACCTGGCATGATGCCGATCTTGCATTCGCCTGGAGTGATCACGCCTGGGCAGTTAGGGCCGATCAGGGTAACACCCAGCTCGTCGCACTTAACTTTAGCGTCCAGCATGTCCAGGGTAGGAATGCCTTCAGTGATGCAAACGATCAGCTTGATGCCGCCGAATGCTGCTTCCAGGATGGAGTCCTTGCAGAAAGGAGCTGGAACGTAGATCACGCTGGCGGTGGCGCCAGTGGCAGCTACAGCATCTTTCACGGTGTTGAACACTGGCAGACCCAGGTGCTCGGTGCCGCCTTTACCAGGAGTTACGCCACCGACCATCTTGGTGCCGTATTCGATGGCTTGCTGGGTGTGGAAACTACCTTGCGAACCGGTAATACCCTGGCAGATAACTTTGGTGTCTTTATTGATCAGGACGCTCATTATTTGCCCTCCGCAGCTTTGACAACTTGTTGAGCAGCGTCGGTCAGGCTGGTAGCAGCGATGATGTTCAAACCGCTTTCTGCCAGTACTTTAGCGCCCAGCTCAGCGTTGTTGCCTTCAAGGCGAACAACAACCGGGATTTTCACGCCGACTTCTTTCACAGCGCCGATGATGCCTTCGGCAATCATGTCGCAACGAACGATGCCGCCGAAGATGTTGACCAATACTGCAGCGACGTTAGTGTCGGACAGGATGATCTTGAACGCTTCGGTAACGCGTTCTTTGGTAGCACCGCCGCCCACGTCGAGGAAGTTGGCTGGTTTGCCGCCATGCAGGTTGACGATGTCCATGGTACCCATGGCCAGGCCAGCACCGTTGACCATGCAACCGATGTTGCCTTCCAGCGCTACGTAGTTCAGTTCGAACTTGGCAGCGTGCGCTTCGCGCGGATCGTCTTGCGACGGATCGTGGAAAGTCTTCAGCTTAGGCTGACGGTACATGGCGTTGGCGTCGATGTTGATCTTGGCGTCGAGGCAATGCAGATCGCCGTCAGCCTTGATCACCAGCGGGTTCACTTCCAGCAGGGCCAGGTCGTGATCCTTGAACAGCTTGGCCAGACCGACGAAGATCTTGGCGAACTGGGCAACTTGCTTGCCTTCCAGACCCAGCTGGAATGCCAGCTCGCGACCCTGGAATGGCTGAGCGCCAACCAGTGGATCGATCGTGGCCTTGAGGATTTTCTCAGGGGTGTCGTGAGCGATTTTCTCGATGTCCACGCCACCTTCGGTGGAAGCCATGAACACGATACGACGGCTCGAACGGTCAACGACAGCGCCCAGGTACAGCTCTTTAGCGATATCAGTGCACGATTCAACCAGGATCTTGGTGACTGGCTGACCATTGGCATCAGTCTGGTAAGTCACCAGACGCTTGCCCAACCACTGTTGAGCGAATGCCTTGGCGTCTTCTTTGCTGCGAACCAGCTTGACGCCGCCCGCTTTACCGCGACCACCTGCGTGAACCTGGGCTTTGACAACCCATTCGGTCCCGCCGATCTTGTCGCACGCTTCTGCTGCTGCTTCCGGGGTGTCTACGGCGAAACCCTGGGATACTGGCAGGCCGTATTCAGCGAACAGCTGCTTACCCTGATACTCGTGAAGATTCATGCTTATTACCGTCTTCGTTAGGTACTGCGCATTCGGTGCTGCACTCGTTCAAGTGCCGCACCACCTGTGACTGCTGCTTGCGTAGCTGGGCTACGCAAGACTGCGTCCAGCGGATATTCCGCGGTGAGCCTTGCTTGCAAGGCTCACGACGGGCCATACCGCCGTGGTTTCTTATTGTCTTAACGCTTCTTGCGGTTGGCGATGTGAATGGCGCCGCCATTCACTGCCAGAGCTGCTTCGTGCAAGGCTTCGGACAGGGTCGGATGGGAGAAAACCATCATGCCCAGGTCTTCAGCGCTTGTGCCGAACTCCATACCGATCGCGCCCTGCTGAACCAGTTCTGCAGCGCTCGGGCCAATCACGTGGACGCCCAATACGCGGTCAGTCTTGGCATCGGCAATGACTTTGACGAAACCGCCGGTGTCGTTGGCTGCCATGGCACGGCCACTGGCTGCGAACGGGAAAGTGCCGACGTTAACTTCAACGCCTTCCGCTTTCAAGGTCTGCTCGGTTTTACCGACCCATGCGATTTCCGGGTGAGTATAAATAACCGAAGGGATCAAGTCATAGTTCATCTGGGCCTTGTGGCCCTTGATGCGCTCGACGACCATGATGCCCTCTTCCGAGGCCTTGTGAGCCAGCATCATGCCGCGAACCACGTCGCCGATCGCGTAAACGCCCGGTACGGTGGTGGCGCAGTGATCGTCAACGTGCACGAAACCGCGCTCGTCCAGGGTCACGCCGCAATCAGCGGACAGCAGATCAGTGGTCACCGGACGGCGACCAACGGCTACGATCAGCTTGTCGAACGTGATGTTCTGTTCGCCCTTGGAGTCGGTGTAGTTCACCACGACTTCGTCGCCGTTCACTTTGGAACCGGTGACGCGAGCGCCCAGCTTGATGTCCAGACCCTGTTTGGTCAGGGTTTTCAGCGCTTCCTTGGAAACGGCAGCGTCAGCGGCCATCAGGAAGGTGTCCAGCGCTTCGAGAACGGTGACTTCTGCGCCCAGACGGGACCAGACCGAACCCAGCTCCAGACCGATCACGCCTGCGCCGATCACGCCCAGACGTTTTGGTACGGATTGGAATTCCAGCGCGCCCGTCGAATCGACGATCACATTCTGGTCGACCGGAGCCGGTGGAATGTCGATCGGACGCGAGCCTGGAGCCAGAATCACGTTTTCGGCTTCGATGATTTCTACCGAACCGTCAGGTTTGGTAACTTCGACTTTCTTGCCGGCCAGCAGCTTGCCGTGACCCTGGATGGAGGTCACACCGTTGGCTTTGAACAGGGTCGCAACGCCGGAAGTCAGGCCTTTGACGATATTGGCCTTGCGGCCGACCATCGCTGGCACGTCCATGGTCACGCCGGCATGGTTGATACCGTGGATCGCGAAACCGTCCTGGGCTTCGTGGAATTTCCACGAGCTGTCCAGCAGGGCCTTGGAAGGAATGCAGCCGACGTTCAGGCAAGTACCGCCCAGAGCCAGTTTGCCTTCCTTGTCGGTGTATTTCTCGATGCAGGCCGTGGAAAGGCCAAGCTGCGCGGCCTTGATGGCAGCCACGTAACCGCCAGGGCCTGCACCGATCACTACTACGTCAAATTTCTGCGACATTCAAAAGATCCTCTTTAGCGAAAAGCTTCGAGCCACAAGCTTCAAGCCAGGCTGCACTTTCCTGCAGCCTGTCACTTGAAGCCTGCAGCTGCTTCTATCAGATATCCAGCAGCAAACGAGCCGGGTCTTCCAGCAGGTTCTTGATGGTAACCAGGAAGGTCACAGCTTCTTTGCCATCGATCAGACGGTGATCGTAGGACAGCGCCAGGTACATCATCGGACGGATAACCACCTGACCGTTGATCGCCATAGGACGCTGCAGAATGTTGTGCATGCCCAGGATGGCCGCTTGCGGCGGGTTGACGATCGGCGTCGACATCATCGAACCGAAGGTACCACCGTTGGTGATGGTGAACGTGCCACCAGTCATCTCGTCCATCGACAGTTTGCCGTCACGGGCTTTCTTGCCGAAGGTGGCGATGCCGCCTTCGATTTCAGCCAGGCTCATCAGTTCGGCGTTACGCAGAACCGGTACAACCAGGCCGCGGTCGCTGGAAACAGCAACACCGACGTCAGCGTAGCCGTGATAAACGATATCGGCACCGTCGATCGACGCGTTGACGGCCGGGAAGCGTTTCAGCGCTTCGGTGGCAGCCTTGACGAAGAACGACATGAAGCCCAGGCGCACACCATTGTGGCTCTTCTCAAAGAGATCCTTGTACTTCGAACGCAACGCCATGACTTCGGTCATGTCGACTTCGTTGAAAGTGGTCAGCATCGCCATGTTCGATTGAGCTTCAACCAGACGCTTGGCAACAGTGGCCCGCACGCGGGTCATCGGTACACGCTTCTCGATGCGATCGCCAGCGGCGAAAACCGGAGCAGCGGCAGCGGGTGCAGCAGCCTTGGCAGGCGCGGCAGCCGGAGCGGCTTTCTTGGCGGCAACAGCTGCAACCACGTCTTCCTTGGTCACACGACCGCCTTTGCCAGTGCCGGCAACGGAAGCGATGTTGATACCGTTTTCTTCAGCCAGCTTGCGAGCAGCCGGTGCAGCGACAGGATCGTCTTCGCCTTCGGCGGCAGGAGCAGCAGCCTGTGCAGCGGCCGGAGCAGCGGCAGCGGCTGGAGCGGCAGCAGCGCCGCCCGCTTCGATGGAGCCCAGCACTTCGTCGGACAGAACGGTCTCGCCTTCGTTCTTGACGATAGCGCCCAGCACGCCGTCAGCGGTAGCCAACACTTCCAGTACGACTTTGTCGGTTTCGATGTCGACGATCAGGTCGTCGCGCTTGACGGCGTCGCCCGGCTGTTTGTGCCAGGTGGCAACGGTGCCATCGGCAACCGATTCCGGGAAAGTGGGGGCTTTGATTTCGATAGCCATTATCTGTGGGTCCTTAAATTCGGTTTCAGGTGCGCGAAGGCGTTAAACAGTAAAGGCGTCTTGCAGCAGTTGTTCCTGCTGCTCGGCGTGCATCGATGCGTAACCGCATGCAGGTGCAGCAGAAGCCTCACGGCCCGCGTACTCGAGTACGAGAGACTTGTCGAGGTTGCTGATGCTGCGACGCATGTGGTGTTGGCTGCAGTACCACGCACCCTGGTTCATCGGCTCTTCCTGGCACCAAACGGCATGCTTGACGTTGGTGTAGGGAGCCAGGACTTCTTTCAAGTCGTCCTCAGGGAATGGGTACAGCTGCTCGATACGCACGACGGCGATGTCGTCACGACCTTCGGCACGGCGTTTTTCCAGCAGGTCGTAGTAGACCTTGCCGCTACACAGAACAACGCGCTCGACCTTTTTCGGGTCTTGAACATCGATTTCCGGGATAACAGTCTGGAACGAACCTTCGGCCAGATCTTCCAGGGTCGAGATGGCCAGTTTATGACGCAGCAGCGACTTCGGTGTCAGGACGATCAATGGCTTGCGCAGCGGGCGAATCACCTGGCGACGCAGCAAGTGGTAGATCTGAGCCGGCGTAGTCGGTACGGCTACCTGAATGTTGTGCTCGGCGCACAGCTGCAGGTAACGCTCCAGACGTGCAGACGAGTGCTCCGGACCCTGACCTTCATAACCATGCGGCAGCAGCATGGTCAGACCGCAGAGACGGCCCCACTTGTGCTCGCCACTGGTGATGAACTGGTCGATCACCACCTGGGCACCGTTGGCGAAGTCGCCGAACTGGGCTTCCCAGATCACCAGCGCTTCAGGCGTGGTGGTCGAGTAACCGTATTCGAACGCCAGCACGGCTTCTTCGGACAGGAACGAATCGTACAGGTCGAAACGTGGCTGGCCCTTGTACAGGTTTTGCAGCGGGATGTAGGTGCCCGCGTCTTTCTGGTTGTGCAAGACAGCGTGACGGTGCGAGAACGTACCGCGACCGATGTCCTGACCCGTCATGCGAATCGGGTGACCTTCGAACGCCAGGGTCGCGTACGCCATGGTTTCGGCGTAACCCCAGTTGATCGGCAGGCCGCCGGCTTGCATCTTCTGACGGTCTTCGTAGATTTTCGAGACCTGGCGCTGAACCACGAAGCCTTCCGGAATTTCCAGCAGCTTGGCGGACAGTTCCTGCAAGGTTTTCAGATCGAAACGCGTGTCGTGACGCGCAGTCCAGGCGTGGCCCAGATACGGACGCCAGTCCACGAACAACTCTTTGTTCGGCTCTTTGACCAGGCTTTTTACAACATGCAGGCCGTTGTCCAGCGCGTTGCGGTATTCGTCGACTTTCGCCTGAACACGCTCTGCGTCCAGCACGCCGGCCTGGGTCAGACGATCGGCATACAGCTCACGGGTGGTGCGCTGTTTGGTGATCTGCTGATACATCATCGGCTGGGTGCCGCTTGGCTCGTCGGCCTCGTTGTGGCCACGACGACGGTAGCAGACCAGGTCGATCACCACGTCACGCTTGAACTGCATGCGGTAGTCGATGGCCAGCTGGGTCACGAACAATACGGCTTCCGGATCATCGCCATTCACATGGAGGATCGGCGCCTGGATCATTTTCGCAACGTCGGTCGCGTACTCGGTGGAGCGCGAGTCCAGCGGATTGCTGATGGTGAAACCGACCTGGTTGTTGATCACGATGTGCACGGTGCCGCCGGTCTTGAAACCGCGGGTCTGCGACATCTGGAAGGTTTCCATCACCACGCCCTGACCTGCGAATGCAGCGTCACCGTGGATGGAGATCGGCAGAACCTTCTCGCCGGTCGGGTCGTTACGACGATCCTGACGGGCGCGAACCGAACCCTCGACCACTGGAGAGACGATTTCCAGGTGGGACGGGTTGAAGGCCATCGCGAGGTGAACTTCACCGCCGGTGGTCATGACGTTGGACGAGAAGCCCTGGTGATATTTAACGTCACCGGAACCCAGCTCGACCTTCTTCTTGCCTTCGAACTCGTCGAACAGCTCGCGCGGGTTCTTGCCGAAGGTATTGACCAGCACGTTCAGACGACCACGGTGGGCCATGCCGATGACGATTTCCTTGGTGCCGTAGGAACCGGAACGCTGGATCAGTTCGTCGAGCATCGGAATCAGGCTCTCGCCGCCTTCCAGGCCGAAACGCTTGGTGCCCGGGTACTTGGTGCCCAGGTATTTTTCCAGGCCTTCGCCAGCGGTCACGCGCTCGAGCAGGTGGCCCTTGATGTCGGCGGAGTACGTCGGACGGCCACGCACGCTTTCCAGACGCTGCTGGAACCACTGGCGCTGCTCGGAATCGGTGATGTGCGTAAATTCAGCGCCGATGGTGCGGCAATATGTCTGCTGCAACGCTTCGTGAATTTCGCGTAGGCTCGCCTCCTCTTTGCCAATGAACAGGTCGCCGGCACGGAAGATCGTATCAAGATCGGCATTGGTCAAGCCGTAATGATTGATCGACAGGTCTGCAGGTGCAGGACGCCGCCACAGCCCCAGCGGGTCAAGCTGGGCTGCCTGGTGGCCACGCATACGGTAGGCCTGGATCAATCGCAGCACTTCAACTTGCTTCTTCTCGTGCTCACTGCTCACGCTGCCGGCGGAAACCGGTTGTACGCGGCGCTGGTTCTTTGCCAGCAAGACGAAATGATCGCGAATCGTGGAGTGCGAAACATCGGTGACAGTGTTGCCGTCGGCAGGCAACTTCTGAAAATAGGTGCGCCACTCTTCTGGCACAGCGTTAGGGTCGTGCAGGTAGAGCTCGTAGAGCTCTTCCACATAGGCAGCGTTACTACCGGATAGGTAGGCGCTGTTCCACATGCGCTGCATCACGCTTTCTTGCATGCTTGGTCACCCTCGGTTAGGGGAACACCACCGGCGTCGACACCGAGCAAACTTGCAGAAGTCCGAATGCAGCGACCAAAACAAGCCACTAGGATCACGCTGATAGTCCGGGTACCAGCCCGGATGCCCCTGCTTGTCTCATTTCTTCAAAATAAGAGCCGCAGCCTTTTAAGCTGCTGCTCAGGTTAAAACTACGGCGCCGGTTGAAGCCTGCGCCGTAGCATCTACGGGTATAGCGGTCCTACGGGTACAACAGCTGAATCACACGCCGCTTTGCAGAAGCATGTTACGAATGTGACCGATGGCCTTAGTCGGGTTCAGGCCTTTCGGACAAACGTTGACGCAGTTCATGATCCCGCGGCAGCGGAATACGCTGAACGGGTCATCCAGCGAAGCCAGACGCTCGGCAGTCTTGGTGTCACGGCTGTCTGCCAGGAAGCGATAAGCTTGCAGCAGAGCAGCCGGACCCAGGAACTTGTCCGGGTTCCACCAGAAGGACGGGCAGGAGGTCGAGCAGCAAGCGCACAGGATGCACTCGTACAGACCGTCGAGCTTTTCACGCTCTTCAGGGGACTGCAGACGCTCGATGGCCGGAGCCGGCGTGTCGTTCTGCAGGAATGGCTTAACCTTCTCGTATTGCTTGTAGAAGATGCTCATATCGACGACCAGGTCACGAATGACCGGCAAACCTGGCAGCGGACGAACAACCAACTTGTTACCTTTTACGACAGCGGACAGCGGCGTGACGCACGCCAGACCGTTTTTGCCGTTGATATTCATGCCGTCGGAACCGCAAACACCTTCACGGCAAGAGCGACGATAGGAGAAACCTTCGTCCTGCTCTTTGATCAGGGCCAGCACGTCCAGCACCATCAGGTCTTTACCACCGGTATCGACCTGGAATTCCTGCATGAACGGCGCGGCGTCCTGATCAGGGTTGTAACGATAAACGCTGACTTTCAACATGGCGGCCACCCTTAATAAGTCCGAATCTTAGGTTCAAAAGTCGGAACAGTCTTCGGCGAGAAGTTCACGGCACGCTTGGTTACGCGCTTGTCACCCGGGAAGTACAGTGTGTGGCACAGCCAGTTTTCATCGTCGCGGTCTTCGAAGTCTTCACGGGCGTGAGCGCCGCGGGACTCTTTGCGGATCTCTGCAGCGATGGCAGTGGCTTCGGCCACTTCCAGCAGGTTCTGCAGTTCCAGCGCTTCGATACGTGCAGTATTGAACGCCTGCGACTTATCGGTGATCTTGACGTTGGCGATACGCACGCGCAGGTCAGCCAGCTGGGCAATACCCTTCTGCATGTATTCGCCGGTACGGAATACACCGAAGTAGTTCTGCATGCAGCTTTGCAGCTCGCGACGCAGGGTTGCCACGTCTTCGCCATCGGTACGCTCGTTCAGGGCGGACAGACGCGCCAGGGCCGTTTCAATGTTGGCGTCGGTGGCGTCGTCGTATTCGATACCGTCGGTCAGCGCTTTTTCCAGGTGCAGACCGGCAGCACGACCGAACACAACCAGGTCGAGCAACGAGTTGCCGCCCAGACGGTTGGCACCGTGAACCGATACGCAAGCCACTTCGCCCACTGCGAACAGGCCAGGAATGATGGTGTCGACGCCTTCGGCATCCTGGGTGATTGCCTGACCATGAATGTTGGTCGGAACGCCGCCCATCATATAGTGGCAAGTCGGAACGACCGGAACCGGAGCAACAACCGGATCAACATGAGCAAACGTCTTGGACAGTTCGCAGATGCCTGGCAGACGGCTGTGCAGCACTTCCTCGCCCAGGTGGTCGAGCTTGAGCAATACGTGGTCGCCATTCGGACCGCAACCGTTGCCGGCGATGATCTCTTTAACCATCGAACGGGCAACGACGTCACGACCGGCAAGGTCTTTGGCGTTCGGAGCATAACGCTCCATGAAACGCTCGCCGTGCTTGTTGATGAGGTAACCACCTTCACCACGGCAACCTTCAGTCACCAGTACACCGGCGCCGGCGATGCCGGTCGGGTGGAACTGCCACATTTCGATGTCTTGCACCGGCACGCCAGCACGCAGAGCCATGCCGACGCCGTCACCGGTGTTGATCAAGGCGTTGGTGGTGGAAGAGTAGATACGACCGGCACCGCCAGTAGCCAGAACGGTGGCCTTGGCGCGGATGTAGCTGGTTTCACCGGTTTCGATGCAGATGGCGATCACGCCGACGAATGCGCCGTCCTGGTTTTTCACCAGATCGACAGCGTAGTACTCGTTCAGGAACACGGTGCCGGCTTTCAGGTTGCCCTGATAAAGGGTATGCAACAGCGCGTGACCGGTACGGTCAGAAGCGGCGCAAGTACGGGCAGCCTGCCCGCCTTTACCGTAATCCTTGGACTGACCGCCGAATGGACGCTGGTAGATACGACCTTGTTCGGTACGGGAGAACGGCATACCCATGTGGTCCAGCTCGTACACCGCAGCCGGGCCTTCCTGACACATGTATTCGATAGCGTCCTGGTCACCGATGTAGTCGGAACCCTTGACGGTATCGTACATGTGCCAGCGCCAGTCGTCGTTCGGATCAGCCGAAGCGATGGCGCAGGTAATGCCACCCTGAGCGGAAACAGTGTGCGAACGGGTCGGGAACACCTTGGTGATCACGGCAGTCTTGTGACCGCCTTGCGCCAGTTGCAGCGCTGCGCGCATGCCGGCACCGCCACCACCAATAATGATGGCGTCGAAAGAAATCGTTGGAATGTTAGCCATGAATCAGATACCCCAGAGAATCTGCACACCCCAGACGAAGTAAGCGAACATCGCAACGCCGCATACTGCCTGGAAAAGGAAACGTACCGCAGTCGCGGACTTGCCCAGCGCCATCGGCGTCAGGTAGTCGGTCGCGATGGTCCACATGCCGACCCAGGCGTGAGCGCCGAGGGCAACGAGGGACAGCAGACTGAAGATACGCATCCAGTTATTGGCGAACAGTTCATGCCATTGGGCGTACTCGAGGCCCGGATGGGCGACGACGTATCCGATCAGGAAAATGAAGTAAGCCGCGAGAACGACCGCAGACACACGTTGCGCCATCCAGTCATAGAGGCCCGAACGCGACAGGTTCGTGACGTTAGTTACCATATCCAAACTCCTGCCAGAACGATTACCACCACGGAAACGGCAATAACGATTTTCGAGCCCAGCTTGCCGCCTTCCAGCGTCTCACCGATGCCCATGTCCATGATCAAATGGCGCACACCGGCTACCAGGTGATACAGCAAGGCGGACAGGATGCCCCAAATCACTAGCTTGGCTAGCGGACTGGTCAGACACGCTTTCACCTGACCGAAGCCTTCCTCGGAGCTCAGCGACTTATCCAATGCATAAAGCATGATGGCAAGGCACACGAAGAGGATGACACCGGAAATACGGTGAAGAATGGACGTGTAAGCAGTGACTGGGAGTTTGATGGTCCTTAGGTCTAGGTTTACAGGTCGTTGGCTTTTCACGGCTTTTTTTTCACACTGAAGAGCCCCTAACAATCAGGGCAAAGTTGTTGGGGAGTGCACTGGTCAGGTAACCACCACCCAGGGAGGCGACCCCCAATAACGCAAGCCCAAAAGCCCTTGGCGGTCGGTGGCCGAGTATAGACAGTTAGGCTACTAATGACAACGCGTACACCCTCCCCTAATAGCGCATTGCACAAGTGGGATAAAAGGCGTAAACGGCAGTCAATTTCGAGGAAAAAGTCCGGTTAAAGCGTTCTGGCGCAAGACTTTAGGCAAATTGACATTCGAATTTATCTCACTATAGTGGTGCGGGCCCTGCGTGGGGGGTCTGTCTGATGATTTCAAGCATAAATAGGAGGCCACATGGCTGACAAAAAAGCGCAGTTGATCATCGAGGGCGCAGCCCCCGTCGAGCTGCCCATTTTAACCGGCACCGTTGGTCCCGATGTTATCGATGTTCGGGCCCTGACGGCCACGGGCCGTTTCACCTTTGACCCTGGTTTCATGTCGACCGCATCCTGCGAGTCGAAGATCACCTATATCGACGGCGACAACGGCATTCTGTTGCACCGCGGCTACCCGATCGAACAGCTGGCTGAAAAGTCGGATTACCTGGAAACCTGCTATCTGCTGCTCAACGGCGAGTTGCCGACTGCAGAACAGAAGGCCCAGTTCGTCAGCACCGTGAAGAACCACACCATGGTTCACGAGCAGCTGAAGACGTTCTTCAACGGCTTCCGTCGCGACGCCCACCCGATGGCCGTCATGTGCGGTGTAGTCGGCGCCCTCTCGGCGTTCTACCACGACTCCCTGGACATCAAAAACCCGCAGCATCGCGAAATCTCCGCGGTCCGCCTGGTTGCCAAGATGCCGACCCTGGCTGCGATGGTTTACAAGTACTCCATGGGCCAACCCATGATGTACCCGCGCAACGACCTGACGTACGCGGAAAACTTCCTGCACATGATGTTCAACACCCCGTGCGAGATCAAACCGATCAGCCCGGTACTCGCCAAGGCAATGGACAAGATCTTCATCCTCCATGCCGACCACGAGCAGAACGCTTCGACCTCCACCGTACGCCTGGCCGGTTCGTCGGGTGCCAACCCGTTCGCCTGTATCGCCGCCGGTATCGCTGCACTGTGGGGCCCTGCCCACGGCGGCGCGAACGAAGCCGTTCTGTCCATGCTTGACGAAATTGGCGATGTCTCGAACATCGACCAGTACATCGCCAAGGCCAAGGACAAGAACGATCCGTTCAAGCTGATGGGCTTCGGTCACCGGGTTTACAAAAACCGCGACCCACGCGCCACCGTGATGAAGCAGACCTGCGACGAAGTGCTGAAGGAGCTGGGCATCACCAACGATCCGCAACTCGAACTGGCCATGCGCCTGGAAGAGATCGCCCTGACCGACCCGTACTTCATCGAACGCTCGCTGTACCCGAACGTCGACTTCTACTCGGGGATCATCCTCAAGGCGATCGGCATTCCAACCAGCATGTTCACCGTGATCTTCGCCCTGGCGCGGACCGTCGGCTGGATCTCCCACTGGAAAGAAATGCTCTCCAGTCCGTACAAGATCGGCCGTCCGCGGCAGTTGTACACCGGCTACGAGTCGCGTGACATTCCCGATCTGGAAGACCGTAAATAAGACCTGTCTTGCGATAAAGTCTTGAGTTGTACCGGAAACGGCCTCTATTTTTATAGGGGCCGTTTTTGTTTGTGGCTCTTTTTTAATGCGCGGCGGCCTGTGGGCCGACCGGGCGCTTTGGTCGTGTACATATCCGTTTCTGCGGTAACGGCCGCTGACGGTTCCGCTCTTACAGCGGGTCACTTGGAAAAGCGCCAAGTAACCAAGCGCTCTTGCCCCTGTCGTTCGGTGCCTCGCCTAGGCTCGGCATGCCCTCGTTCCGGTCCTGCTCCGTGGGCCCGCCGCGATCGGCCATCCATGGCCGTGCGCGGCTAACCCGGCATCCATGCCGGGTTGCCCACTACGCAGAACCTCCACTCGGCCTCTCGAGGGGGCGGTGCGTCAAGATCAAAAGCTGCAGGCGAGCTAACGCTCGGCCTGTTGAGTGGTGAAAAGCAAAGGGGTACGCCGATCCATTGTGGGAGCGGGCTTGCTCGCGAAGCTGTTGATTTTGCCGTTGCCGTTGCCGTTGCCGTTGCTGTGGCTTTGCTGTGGCTGTGGCTGTGGCTGTGGCTGTGGCTTTTGATCTTGATCTTTATCCACCCGCCCCGTCGGGAGGCTGAGTGGAGGTGTTCATCCGGGGAGTGGCGCGCAGCGCCGTTCGACGCAGTCGAACACGCTGCATGTAGGTCGTCGCGAAGCCAACCTGCGGGCAGTGTCCCCGGATGAATACCGGAGCGAAGGAACGCCGAGCCTTAGCGAGGGGCCGGACGCTTGGGGCGAGCCTTTTTTTGCTTACTTTTTTTTGGCGTTTGAAAAAAAAGTGAGTCGCCGTAAGGGCGAAACCCTAAGTGGCCGTTGCCGCAGGAATGGATATGTACACCTGAAAGAAAAGGGTCGCCTGCCAGGCCGCCTTCGCGAGCAAGCCCGCTCCCACAATGGATCAGGTAAACCCGCAAAATGTTGGTCGGCGCCAGGCCATTATCGCGGGCAAGTCATGACCCCATAGCGGACGATAACCGCCCATAAAAAAATGCCCCGATCTCTCGACCAGGGCATTTCGTCCAGCTCCGCTTATATATAGAAACCCGAAGCCTTAGTGAGCAACCGCCCCACTCGCCCCCAACCCCGTCTGCGAACGAACAAACTGCGGGAAGAACAGCGCCCGCTCCTTGACCCCGGCCGTAGACTTGTCCGTGATCGAGAAGAACCAGATCCCGATAAATGCAATGGCCATGGAGAACAGCGCCGGGTACTCATACGGGAAGATCGCCTTCTCGTGATGCAGAATCTGCACCCAAATGGTCGGCCCAAGCACCATCAAGCCAACAGCACTCACCAGACCCAACCAGCCACCGATCATCGCACCACGTGTGGTCAGCTTCTTCCAGTACATGGAAAGCAACAGCACCGGGAAGTTACAGCTCGCCGCGATCGAGAACGCCAGGCCCACCATGAATGCGATGTTCTGGCTTTCGAACAGGATACCCAGACCGATCGCCAGCACACCCAGGCAGATGGTGGTGATTTTCGAGACGCGGATCTCATCCTTGTCGTTGGCTTTGCCCTTCTTGATCACACTGGCGTAAAGGTCGTGGGACACCGCCGTGGCACCGGCCAGCGTCAGGCCGGCAACGACTGCCAGAATGGTCGCGAACGCTACCGCCGAGATAAAGCCCAGGAAAATACTGCCACCCACCGCATTGGCCAGGTGTACCGCCGCCATGTTGTTGCCGCCCAACAGCGCGCCAGCCGCATCTTTAAAGGCCGGGTTGGTGCTGACCAGCAGGATGGCGCCAAAGCCGATGATGAAGGTAAGAATGTAGAAATAACCAATGAACCCGGTTGCATACAGCACACTCTTGCGAGCTTCTTTCGCGTCACTCACGGTGAAGAAGCGCATCAGGATATGCGGCAGGCCAGCGGTACCGAACATCAGTGCCAGGCCAAGGGAGAACGCGGAGATCGGGTCTTTCACCAGACCGCCCGGGCTCATGATTGCCTCACCTTTAGGGTGAACCTTGATCGCCTCGGAGAACAGCGCGCTGAAGTCGAAGTTGACGTGCTTCATTACCATCAGCGCCATGAACGAGGCACCGGACAGCAATAGCACGGCCTTGATGATCTGCACCCAAGTGGTCGCCAGCATGCCGCCGAACAACACATACATGCACATCAGGATACCGACCAGGATCACCGCGACGTAATAGTCGAGACCGAACAGCAGCTGAATCAGCTTGCCGGCACCGACCATCTGCGCGATCAGGTAGAACGCTACCACCACCAGCGAACCGCAAGCGGACAACGTGCGGATCTGGGTTTGCCCGAGGCGATAGGAGGCCACGTCGGCAAAGGTGTATTTACCCAGGTTACGCAGGCGTTCGGCGATCAGGAACAGAATGATCGGCCAGCCCACCAGGAAGCCGATCGAGTAGATCAGGCCGTCGTAGCCGGAGGTGAACACCAGGGCGGAAATACCCAGGAAGGACGCCGCGGACATGTAGTCACCGGCAATCGCCAGGCCGTTCTGGAAGCCGGTGATCTTGCCGCCCGCCGCATAGTAGTCGGCCGCCGAATTGTTGCGCTTGGAGGCCCAGTAGGTAATGCACAGGGTCAAGCCGACGAACGCCACGAACATCAGGATCGCGGACACGTTGAGCGGTTGTTTGTGCACTTCGCCGGTCAGTGCTTCAGCCGCCCAGGCGCCAGGTGCAAAGGCTGCGATGCTCAATAGAGCCATTAGACGCCGGATCATCGCTGAGCCTCCTTGAGAATCGCATTGTTCAGGTCGTCGAATTCGCCATTGGCGCGTCGTACGTAGATAGCCGTCAGGATAAAGGCCGAGAGAATCAGCCCGACACCAATGGGTATGCCCCAGGTAATCGACGATTCAGGACTGATTTTCGCGCCCAGGATATGTGGCCCGTAAGCAATCAATAGGATGAATCCGGAGTAAAGCCCAAGCATGATCGCCGAAAGAATCCAGGCGAACCTTTCTCGCTTGCTAACCAGCTCCTTGAAGCGCGGGCTGTTTTGAATCGAGAGGTAAATGCTGTCGTTCATTGTTTTTATCCTCGCAGCACAGATGAAGTTGCAACGTCATCCACTCTATGCGGCTGCGGAACAGGTTCCAGACGACCTTAGTATTAGAACGACATGACGGAATCGCCATTTTCCAGCATGCATTTAACAATGTGGGAGCGGGCTTGCTCGCGAAGGCGTTGTGTCAGTCGATATCTATGTTGACTGACACAACGCCTTCGCGAGCAAGCCCGCTCCCACATGGAAAAGCAAAGGCCGCTCGGCATAAATGCCGAACGGCCCTGGGAGGTGCCGACCAGACGGGTCAGCTCAAATCATTTGGTCCAGTCCGCAACGCGTTCCGGGTGCTTGGCCACCCAGTCCTTCGCGGCAACTTCAGGCTTGGCACCTTCCTGAATCGCCAGCATCACTTCGCCGATTTCGTCTTTCGATGCCCACTGGAAGTTCTTCAGGAACTTGGCCACTTCCGGTGCCTTGGCTTCCAGGCCCTTGCTGCCGATGCTGTTCACGGTCTCAGCCGCGCCATAAACGCCTTTCGGGTCGTCCAGGAAGCGCAGTTTCCACTTGGCGAACATCCAGTGCGGCACCCAACCCGTGACGGCAATGGATTCCTGTTTCTTCTCGGCACGGGTCAGTTCGGCAATCATGCCGGCGCCGGAACTGGCCTTGAGCTGATACCCGGTCAGATCGTAGTCCTTGATCGCTTGCTCGGTCTTGAGCATCACGCCCGAACCGGCGTCGATGCCAACAATGCGTTTTTTGAAGCTGTCGTCGGTTTTCAGATCTTCAAGCGACTTGGCTTTGACATACTCCGGCACGATCAAGCCGATCCTGGCGTCCTTGAAGTTCGGGCCGTAGTCGACCACCTGATCCTTGTTTTTGGTCCAGTAATCGCCGTGAGTCACCGGCAGCCAGGCTGAGAGCATGGCGTCGAGTTTGCCTGTGGCGACACCCTGCCACATGATCCCGGTGGCGACCGCTTGCAACTTCACGTCGTAATCGAGTTTCTGCTTGATCACTTCGGCTGCCACATGGGTGGTCGCAACGCTATCGGACCAGCCGTCGACGTAACCGATGGTCACGGCTCCCTTCGCAGCCAACGCCTGGGTGGAGCCGATCGCAAGCGCCAGAGCGGCACTTGCGCCTAAAAGTCGTCGCATCTTCATCGTTACTTCCCCGAAAGTGCTGCGCTCGACGGATGCCGAGTCGCGTCAACGTATTGTTATGGTGCGCAGCGCCCCATCACGCCCCACCGCAAACTCGTTCGAACATCAGCGCGATTTTTCCATGAGAGCACTGACGCCTCGATAATCAACCTGACGACAACAGCGACCTGCTCTGCCAGCGACCTCAAGGCATCGAGAAACGACATCAGAAAGCCATTAATCCAGACCACCGAAAGTCCGCCGGCCAATCCGCCCGAACTTTGCATGTCAAAATCATGCAAGCCACCAGGCACGCGGCAAATGCAGGTAATATGCGCGGCTTTGCTCCCAGACGGCCTGACCATGCCCGCGACATCGCGCTTTCCTTTTTTTGCTTATCTGTTTGCCTGCCTGCTGGGGCTTTTTGCCCTGGGTGGCTTCTGGTACGGCCTCGGCAAACCCGTGATTCTGCCGGACGTGGCCAGCGCGACGCACAAGCTGCAATGTGCCTCCTACACCCCGTTCGACAAGGACCAGTCGCCGTTCGATGTGCCATTCAAGTTACGCCCCGAGCGCATGGACGCCGATCTCGCGCTGCTGGCCAAAAGCTTCGAATGCATTCGCACCTATTCCATGACCGGTCTTGAAGCCCTACCCGATCTGGCGCGCAAGCACGGTCTGAAGTTGATGATCGGTGCCTGGGTCAACAGCAACCCGGTGGACACCGAGAAAGAGGTCGACCTGCTGATCGCCTCGGCCAACGCCAACGCGGACGTGGTGACGTCGGTGATCGTCGGCAACGAAGCCTTGTTGCGCAAGGAAATCACCGGAGCGCAACTGGCCAGGCTGATTAATAAAGTCAAAAGCCAGGTCAAACAGCCTGTCACTTATGCCGACGTCTGGGAGTTCTGGCTCAAGCACCCGGAAGTCGCGCCGGCAGTGGATTTCCTGACCATCCATTTGCTGCCGTACTGGGAAGATGATCCGTCGAACATCGACGCTGCCCTGCAGCATGTGGCCGAAGTGCGTCAGGTATTCGGCAACAGGTTCGCACCCAAGGACGTGATGATTGGCGAAACCGGCTGGCCGAGCGAAGGCCGTCAGCGCGAAACCGCCCTGCCAAGCCGGGCCAATGAAGCCAGGTTCATTCGCGGTTTTGTCATCATGGCCGAGCAGCAAGGCTGGCATTACAACCTGATCGAAGCCTTCGACCAACCGTGGAAACGCGCGAGCGAAGGTGCGGTCGGCGGGTACTGGGGGCTGTTCGATGCCGATCGCCAGGACAAGGGCGTGCTGGCAGGTCCGGTGTCGAACGTACCGTACTGGTCACAGTGGCTGGCGGTCGGCGGCTTGATCTTCCTCGGCACGCTGATCCTCGGCGGTCGTGTACGCAGCACGCGCGCGGCGCTGGTTCTGCCACTGCTCGGTGCACTGGCCGCCTGCTCGATCGGCGCCTGGGGTGACCTGGCCCGTGTCACTACCCGTTTTGCCAGTGAGTGGTTGTGGGTCGGGTTGCTGACGGCACTGAACCTGCTGGTGCTGGCCCATGCGGCACTGACCTTGAGCGCACGTACCGGTTGGCGTGGGCGGGCATTCCATGTTCTGGAACGTCGGGCTGGCTGGTGGCTGGCAGCAGCAGGGTTCGCCGCGGCGGTGACGATGCTGGAACTGGTGTTCGATCCGCGCTATCGCAGCTTCCCGAGTGTGGCTTTTATCCTGCCAGCACTGGTTTACCTGTGCCGCCCGGTGAGCGTGCCGCGTCGGGAGATTGCCCTGCTGACCTTCATCATCGGCGCCGGGATTGCACCGCAGTTGTATCAGGAGGGGCTGCAGAACCAGCAGGCCTGGGGTTGGGCGCTGGTGAGTGTGTTGATGGTTGGAGCGTTGTGGCGCAGTTTGCGGGTTCGCAAAGGTTGATCTTCAGCGAGGCCGCTGGCCTCTTCGCGAGCAAGCCCGCTCCCACAATGGCGTCACATTTTTGCAGCTATCATGGCGCCCATTCCCAGGGCGCCGAGCCCTCCCCTCGATCAATAGCGAATCTGCACATGGACACCCTTGCCCAACTGCGCGCCGGCCAACTGTCGGGCGTCACCCGCCTCGATCTCGCCTGCGGCCTGACGGAGTTTCCCCGGGAAATCTTCGACCTGGCGGACTCCCTGGAGGTGCTCAACCTCAGCGGCAACGCCTTGACCCATTTGCCGGACGACTTGCACCGGCTCAGCCGTTTGCGGGTGCTGTTCTGCTCGGACAATCTGTTCACCGAACTCCCCGCCTGCCTCGGCCAATGCGCCGCGCTGACCATGGTCGGCTTCAAGGCCAATCACATCGAAACAGTGCCAGGTGCCGCCCTGCCACCGTTATTGCGTTGGCTGATCCTGACCGACAACCACATCAGCGAGCTGCCGACCGAGTTGGGTGAACGCCCGCACCTGCAAAAACTGATGCTGGCCGGCAACCGCTTGCAGCGTTTGCCCGACAGCCTGGGTCATTGTCATCGACTCGAGCTGATCCGCATCGCCGCCAACCGGCTGACCGAACTTCCCGAGTGGTTGCTGACCCTGCCGAGCCTGGCCTGGCTGGCCTACGCCGGTAACCCGCTGGAAACCGAAGCCGATGCGGGCGCCCTTGAAGCGACCGCGAGCATCCCCTGGTCGCAACTGCGCCCGGAGCTGCAACTGGGCGAAGGTGCTTCGGGGGTGATTCACCGGGCCGCATGGGAACAGCCGGGGCAACCGGCCACCCAGGTCGCGGTCAAACTCTACAAGGGCGAAATGACCAGCGATGGCTCGCCGTTGCATGAGATGAACGCGTGCATCACCGCAGGCCTGCACCCCCACCTGATCCGGATCGAAGGGCGGATCGTCGGGCATCCGCAAGCGCAGGCCGGGCTGGTGATGGAGCTGATCGATCCGGCTTACCGCAACCTGGCCGGGCTGCCGAGCCTGGCGTCCTGCAGCCGGGACGTCTACGCCAACGAGACCCGGTTCAGCGCTGGCGTGGCCTTGCGGATCGCCAGCGGTATCGCGCGAGCGGCCGAACATCTGCACCGCCAGGGCATCACCCACGGCGACCTCTATGGCCACAATATTCTGTGGAACGAGCAAGGTGATTGCCTGCTGGGGGACTTTGGTGCAGCGTCCTTTCATGCCACCGCGGACACCTTTGAAAGCCGCGCATTGCAACGGATCGAGGTGCGAGCGTTCGGGGTTCTGCTGGGGGAGCTGCTGGAGCGGGTTGATGCGGGGTTGAGCGATGAGGGGCGTGGGCGGTTGGAGGATTTGCAGCGGCGTTGCTGTCAGCCGCAGGTGCTGGCGCGGCCGGGGTTCGACGAGATTGTGCGGGAGTTGAAGAGTGGGTGACCGCTGCGCGGTCGTTCGCGAGCAAGCCCGCTCCCACATTAGTCCGCGTTCGTCCTGCCGACTCGGTCAACTGTGGGAGCGAGCTTGCTCGCGAAGAGGGCCTGCCAGACAACATCGCTATCAATGAAAGTACAGATCAACCCGCCAACCCGACAAACATGTCCTGCACATCATCATGGTTATCCAGGCCTTCGAGGAACGCCTCGACTTCAGCCATCTGCTCGTCGCTCAGGCCGCTGACCGGGTTCTTCGGCTGGTAGCCCAGCTTGGCCGACAACACCGTGAAGCCTTGTTCCGGCAGTGCTTTCTGTACCGCATCGAGGTCCGCAGGCTCGGTCAGGAACAGGGTCGCGCCGTCTTCACCCGGCTCGAAATCCTGGGCGCCGGCTTCGATGGCTGCCATTTCCGGATCGGCGTCCGGGGTGTCCGGGGATGCCTCGATCATGCCGACATGGTTGAAATCCCAGGCCACCGAACCGGAAGCGCCGAGCTGGCCCTTGCGGAACGCGACGCGGATTTCAGCGACGGTGCGGTTGATGTTGTCGGTCACGCATTCAACGATCAGCGGCACCTGATGCGGTGCGAAGCCTTCGTAGGTCACGCGATGGTATTGCACGGTCTCGCCCAGCTGGCCCGAGCCTTTCTTGATCGCACGTTCCAGGGTTTCCCGGGGCATCGAAGCCTTTTTCGCCTGCTCGACCACCAGCCGCAGGTGCGCGTTGGTCGCTACATCGGCACCGTTACGCGCGGCAATGGTGATTTCTTTCACCAGTTTGCCGAAGATCTTGCCCTTGGCGTTAGATGCCGCTTCTTTGTGTTTAACCTTCCACTGTGCGCCCATTACTCACTCTCTTATCTGTGGCGCCGAAACATCTATTGGCCGACGCTTTGCGCAAGTTTATACGGCCTAAAGTTGGCAATCGACCAAAAAATCCACCCGCTCGATCGGGTCATGAATCGACATCTTCACCGCTGGTTGTAGGGCGTTTCTGAATCGTCGATTTGCGGTGACTATAAGGGCCATGGTTTCGTACCCTCTTTGCCTGTATTCCATGGCAGAAGCGCATTCGATGCTCAACGACAAGGAAAGCCCCTTCACCCTGACACTGCTCGAGGACGATTTGAGTTTTCAGGTGGTGCAGTTCAGCGGGCATGAAGCCCTCAACCAGCCCTATCGATTCGAGGTCGAGGTGATCGGCCTGCCGCCGGCCATGCCCTTCGACCAGTTGTTGCAACAGCCGTCGTTCCTCAGCCTGGGGCATGGCCAGGGTTTTCACGGCATCCTCCACAGCGCCAGTCACGAATACCGCGGTGCGCAACGGGTCGGTTACAAAATGGTGATGGTGCCCTACCTGCAGGCACTGGACCGCAACAGCCGCCGCCGGGTCTTCCATGACCTCAGCGTGCCGATGATCCTGCGCCAGCTACTGGAGGACCATGACCTGCCCGCTGGCAGCTATCGTTTTGAACTGGCGAACGGGCACTATCCGCTGCGACCGTTTTGCATCCAGTACGAGGAGAGCGACCTGGCGTTGCTGCAGCGCCTGTGCGAGGAAGAAGGCATTCACTATCACTTCGACCATCACCGCGACGGGCATGTGCTGGTGTTGGCCGACGACAGCCTGAGTTTCCCCCAGGAGCCGCTGCTGACGCCTTTCCAGGCTGACGCCCCGCTGGACAATACGCGGCCGGCGATCAGTGAGTTGTTTCAGCGCCATGACGCCCTGCCCTCGCACCCGCGAAGGGATGCCAGCAACCGTGGCGCGCAGAATGCCGGCGATGGCGCGGCCAACCATGCCTTAGGCAAGACTGCGCCGGGAATGGCCAGGCCCGATCCCGGCCAGGAGCAACGCAGCCGCCGACAGTTGCAGCGCCTGCGCTGCCTGCAGCAGCAGGTCCATGGCCAAAGCAACCACGGTGCCATGCGCAGCGCGCGGATCGTCCAGGTGACCGCGCATCCGCTCTCCTGTTTCAACGATCAATGGCTGCTCACCGAGACCCGCCACCAGGGGCGACAGCCTTCGACTCCGGCCCGGGACAGCAGTGCCCTGATGTATCGCAATCGGTTCAGCGCCATTCCCTGGTCAACGGAATTCCGCCCGGCGCTCAAGCAGGCCAGGCCGAGCATTCCGGGCTATCAGCCAGCCCGGGTGCTTGGCCAGCTCGGGCAACCGCCCGAGCTGGACGATCGCGGCCGAATGCAGGTCAGGCTGTGGCCAACGACGCACGCCGATCCGGATGAGTCCGGCGGCCTCTGGCTGCCGCTCGCCGTTACAACGCCGGAGGGCTGGATCGATCCCGGCAGACTGCCAAAGGCTGGCAGCGAGGTGTTGATCAGCTTTCTCGACAGCGATCCGGACCGTCCGGTGCTGTGTGTCGGCCTGGGGCAGATTCACACGCCTGAACCTGCCCGCCCCCGTGAACCTCGCAGCGACACTCGCTTGCTGCTGGACTGGCTGCTGAATCGCTCGGACCTCACGCCCTGACGCTCTCAGCCCTTGTCGGCCTTGCCCGCCGCTGCGGCGAACTTCGCCAGGCGCACGTCCAGATGCCGTGGCCGCCGCCCGTGATCCTCGGCGCGCTCCTTGCGCCGGATCGCGTTGCGCACCAGCAGTGAGCCTAAGTAACGGATCGGCTCCGGCGGAAAAAAGCCCAAAGGACCGTTGACCAGCGGCGAACGGGTCCAGGCATTGTCCAGGCCCTGGACCATCGAGGCGAGAATCTGCCCGCCCATATGACAGGGGCCGACCCCGCTGCCGGAATAACCGAAACCGTAGAACAGGTTGCCGCTGGCGCTCATCTGGCCGAAGAACGGCAAGCCTGTCACCGAGCGATCCGAGGGACCGTTCCAGGTCGCCTCGACGTTCACCTTGGCAAACGCCGGAAAGAACTCGCTCAGGCTGTGCCTCAACAGACCGGCATAGGGCGATGGCTGATCGAACACCGGCAACATCCGTCCGCCATAGGCAAAAGTATTGCCGCCCTTGCCGAGCATGATCCGGCCGTCCGGCGTGTTGTGGTAGTAGTGCACGAAAATCCGCGAATCGAGCACCGTGACCCCGCTGGTCAAACCGATCTCGTCGAGCAGGTCCGGCCGTGGCTCGGTAATCGCCATGTCGCTGGAAACAATCGCCACACTGCGCTCGAATTGCGGGAATGCCCGGGCCATCCAGGCGTTCATCGCCAGCACCACCCGGTCGGCGCGGATGCTGCCGTTGGCGGTTTGAATCGTCGCCGGGCGGCCCTCCTGCAGCCCGGTCATGGCGGTGTGCTCGTGAATTCTCACCCCCAGTTGCAAGGCGACCCGACGCAAGCCGCGCACCAGTTTGCCCGGCTGCACGCTGGCCGCAGCCGGAGAAAACCAGCCCTCCAGGTGTTTGCCGGAACCGGCCATGCGTTGCACATCCGCCACCGGTCGCTGGGTGAACGAGTTGATGCCGTTGCGCTCCAGTGCCGCGATCACCGCGTCGGTCGAACCGCATTGGGCACGGTTGGTGGCGGTGTAGAGCGTGCCATCGAGGCGGTAGTCGGCATCCACGCCGTACTGGTCGCAGAACGTGCCGATGGCGTAGATGCTGCGCTCGGACTCCTTGACCAGGCGCACCGCTTCTTCGACACCGAACAACCGTTGCAGGGTGAAATATTTCGCCGACCACGACAGCGCACAGCCACCATTGCGACCACTGGCGCCCGCCCCACAAATGTCCGCCTCGATCAGCAACACGTCGAGTTCGGGGTTCTGTTCCTTGAGCATGATTGCGGTCCACAATCCGGTGTAGCCACCGCCGACAATGCAGACATCGGTGCGGGTGGCACCCGCCAAGGGTTCGCACGGCGCGCAGGACTCGGCCGCCAGCGCCTGTTCCAGCCAGAAAGGTCTCATGGGTCAATCCTTAAGTACGCAGGGGTTTTACGCTCATCGGCCGATTCGGCACGGATACGCTTTCGGCAAGCAGGGCAGCCGGGCGGCTGTTCCAGTGCGGGATCAACACCAGCGCGGAGAACATCGCGCAGCCGGCGAAGACGATGAATACGGTCACGGAATCGAAGTAGCCCGGCAGCAATCCACCGAGAATCGCCCCGACCGAGCCGCAACCGTTGACGAATCCGGCGGCCGTCGCGCCCGCCTTGGCGGTGCCGAAATCGATGGCGGCCGCGCCGCTGATCATGGAGTCCGGTCCGTACAGGGTCAGGCCCATGACAAACAGCAGGGCAACCACCAGCATCACGCTGCCGGTGTGCAGTGCGCCCATGAACAGCGCCAGGGACACGGTCAGCACCAGCAGACTGATCACGCAGGCCGGCATGCGCCGGGCGCCGAACAGTTTGTCGGAGGCCAGACCGAGCAGGATCGGCCCGAGCAACCCGGCCAGTTCGAACGCGGTAGGAATGATCGCCGCGCCGACTTTGCCCACCGAGGGCATCTGCTCGAAGACGATCACCGGTCCCCAGAGCAGGATCGCGTAGCGCGCCGGTTTCAGCAGAAAGTACGCCAGCCCCAACACCAGCACCGTGCGGTTGCGCAGGATTTCCCGCAGCGGTTCCAGGACGCTGATCTTGCTTTGCGCGTAAGCCTCGTCGGCAGTCAATTCGGGCTCTGGTTCCACCGCCGGCAGACCGACGTCCTCGGGTTTGTTGCGCTGGAAAATGAAGAACAGCAACGCCACCAGGCCGACCACCGCCGCGCTGGAAATGAACGCCGCGTGCCAGGTACCGATCAGGGTGTAGGCCCACCAGCCGGCGAACGGCGAGGCCACCAGACCGCCGAAGGCGTAGCAGGAACTCCATAGCCCCAGCACCCGCCCGCGCTGTTCGGCGGGGAAAAAGCTGCCGATGTTCTTGCACAATCCCGACCATCCCGTGGACTGCGCCAGGCCCTGGATCAACATGCAGGTGGCGAAGATCGGCAAGGTGGCGAAGCTGCCCATCACCAGCGCCGCGGCGGCGGAAATCACCAAGCCACCCAGCACCACGACCCTTGGGCCGAAGCGGTCGGCGAGGATGCCCCAGGTGAATTGCCCGATGGCATAAGCAGCCAGGTAGATGGCGTCGAGGTTGGCCATGGCCATTTTGTCGAGGGTGAAGCTGGGGTCTTCGGCGATCCCCAGTTTGGCCACGGAAAAGGCTTTGCGGGTGAAATAGAAGGCAGCGTAAGCGAGCCAGGTGATCGCGAAGATCTGCACGCGCCAACGTTTGATGGTGCCGATAGGGTTGTTCATTGTGGTTCTGACCTCAGGGTGTGAGTGTGCCGGCAGAATTGGAAGAAAACGCCTGTTTTTTTATTGTTTTGCACTGCGATATCGCTGCTTCCCTGAGGCGATACCGGTCAGATGAGTCCTGCTATTGCACGCGCAGGCTCATGGCCACGGCTGCTGGTCGACTGAGCAGTCAGCGGGGCTGAGGTCGATAAAAACAATTACTGATTAATAAGTGAAATCGATTTATCGTATTTCAAATATAAGCTCAGCTTGTTACTGGAGGTTTCGATGTCGGTTTCCCACGCCCAGCTCAAAGCCTTCCACGCCGTGGCCGTCCACGGAAGCTTCACCCGAGCCGCCGAGCGGCTGTTTCTCACGCAGCCGGCGATTTCCGACCAAGTGCGCAAACTCGAAGAGCGCTTTGGCGTGTTGTTGTTCCACCGCAACAAGCGCTCGGTACGCCTGACCGACCTGGGCGAGCGCCTGTTGAGCGTCACTCAGCGCCTGTTCGTCATCGAGGCCGAGGCCCAGGAGTTGCTGCAGGCCTCCCAGGCGCTGCAGACCGGCAGCCTGATTCTGGCGGTGGACGCGCCGGTGCATGTGCTGCCACAGATCGCCCGCTTCTGCGAGCGCTACCCCGGCATCAGCGTGAAAATCGAAACCGGCAATACCGATGAATCGCTGTTTCGCCTGTTCAACTATCAGGCTGACCTGGCGTTGCTGGGACGTGATGTCAGCGACGAACGGCTGATCTCGTTGCCGCTGCGCAATGACCCGATGGTGGCGTTTGTTTCACGCCATCATCCGTGGGCTGACCGCGAGTCCATCTGCCTGGCGGACCTGGACGACACGCCGCTGGTGCTGCGGGAAACCGGCTCGGTGACGCGCCAGACCCTGGAAGAGGAAATGGCCCGGGCCGGGTTTCGCATTCGGCCGGCGATTGAGGTCGAGGGTCGGGAAGCGGCGCGTGAGGCGGTGGTGGTGGGGATTGGGGTGGGCGTGGTGTCGGCGGCCGAGTTCGGCGCGGATTCGCGGGTGTGTGCGTTGCCGATTACCGATTGCACACGGCGATTGACCGAGACATTGGTGTGCTTGCGCGAGCAGAGTTCGCGGCGGGTGGTGGCGACGTTTCTGGAGATGGTGCGCGAGAGTCTGGTGTAGGCAGGTCCGGCCTCTTCGCGGGCAAGCCTCGCTCCTACGGGGTTTGCGTCGGGCACATGATCTGCGGCCACCCTGGGTCCTGTAGGAGCGAGGCTTGCCCGCGAAGGCCACGCCGCGGTCTATTTGACAGGCGCCAACCCGAAAAACGCCTGGATCAGGCGCAAATCCCGCCGCCGCTCCATGCACCCCATCATGTGCCGATTCACCAGCCCCTCGCCGATGATTGGCACCGCCACCACCCGCGGGTCGTGACTGACTTCCACCGACGACACCACGCCGACCCCCAGTTCCGCGGCAACGGCCTCGGTCACCGCCTCGCGACTGTCCAGCTCCAGCAATACCCGTGGATTGACCTTTGCCTGGGCGCAAGCCTCATCAAAGGTGCGCCGGGTAATCGAACTCGGCTCGCGCAACACCATGATCACCTGGTCCAGCGCCTTGAGCTGTATGCCCTTGGACATCTGCGCCCAAGGGTGACCGTCGGGCACCAGCGCGCAGATCCGTGATTCGCTCAAGGCCTGCAGATGCAAGCCCTTGCGCGGGTCGACCTCGGTCAGCACCGCCACATCGGCATGTTCCGACAGCAATGCCGCCAGGGTTTCCTGGGCATTGCCCAGCCGCAGGTTCACGGTGACCCCCGGATAACGCGCTCGCAGGCTGGCCAGCATCGGCATGACCATGTGCGGCCCATCCGCCGCCACTTCCAGGCGCCCGGTGAGCAGCTGCCGGTTGGCTTCGAGCATCACCTGCGCTTCTTCCGCGAGGCCGAACATGGCCCGGGTGATCGCGGCCAGTTTGGTGCCCTCCTCCGTCAACTCCACTCGTCGGGCGGTGCGGCGCAACAAGGTGATCTGGTAGTGCTCCTCCAGTGCCTTGATGTGCCCGGTGACCGCCGGTTGGCTGATGAACAGCCGCGCGGCGGCCCGGGTGAAACTGCCCTCGCGGGCGACGGCATCGAACGCGCGGAGCTGGAACAGGTTCATGAATAACCCTCACTGATGGCTGGCATAACAACAAACAATTTGATTGATAGCTCGGCAAATTGCAATTTAGACCCCGTAGCTTGACCCCATCGATTGCGAGGACACGAGAATGAGTACCGCCGAACCCATCCTGCTCACCCCCGGCCCGTTGACGACTTCGGCCCGCACCCGTCAGGCGATGATGGTCGACTGGGGTTCATGGGATGACCGTTTCAATCAGCTGACCGCCAGCCTCTGCGAACAACTGCTGGCGATCCTCAACGGCGGCGCCAGCCACCACTGCGTGCCCCTGCAAGGCAGCGGCACCTTCGCGGTCGAAGCGGCGATCGGCACGCTGGTGCCCCGGAACGGCAAAGTCCTGGTGCTGATCAACGGCGCCTACGGCAAACGCCTGGCGAAAATCTGCGAAGTACTCGGCCGCACCTTCAGCACCTTTGAAACCGCCGAAGACGAACCGACCACCGCCGCCGACGTCGACCGCCTGCTGCGCGCCGACCCCGACATCACGCACGTGGCACTGATTCACTGCGAAACCAGCACCGGCATCCTCAACCCGCTGCCGGACATTGCCCAGGTCATCGCGCAACACGGCAAACGCCTGATCATCGACGCCATGAGCTCCTTTGGCGCGCTGCCGATCGACGCGCAACAGGTGCCGTTCGACGCGCTGATCGCCGCCTCGGGCAAATGCCTGGAAGGCGTACCGGGCATGGGCTTCGTCTTCGCTCGCAAGGAAGCCCTGGCCAATGCCGCCGGCAATTCGAACTCACTGGCGATGGACTTGTTCGACCAGCACAGCTACATGGCCAAGACCGGCCAGTGGCGCTTCACCCCGCCAACCCATGTGGTCGCCGCGCTGCACGAAGCCCTGCTGCAATACAACGAAGAAGGGGGGTTGCCCGCCCGACATCAGCGCTACGCCAACAATTGCAAAGTGCTGCTCGATGACATGGCCGAACTGGGGCTGCGCAGCTTCCTGCCCGCAGCGATCCAGGCGCCGATCATCGTCACCTTCCACGCGCCGAAAGACCCGCGCTATCAGTTCAAGGAGTTCTATGAGCGGGTCAAGGCCAAGGGTTTCATCCTCTACCCCGGCAAATTGACCCAGGTCGAAACCTTCCGCGTCGGCTGCATCGGCCACGTCAACCAGGCCGAGATGCACGCGGCCGTGGCGGCGGTGGCCGAGGTGCTGCGCGAGATGGAAGTACTGGAAATCTAACCCAACAGACACCGCCGTCCCTGTAGGAGCGAGGCTTGCCCGCGAACACAGGCGACGCGGTCTATCAGTCAATCCCCGTCATCGTTCTTCGCGGGCAAGCCTCGCTCCTACAAAGGCAATCATCACATGAACTATACAAACCCAACCAAACTCCAGGCCGCCATTCTCGACTGGGCCGGCACCGTGGTCGACTTCGGCTCCTTCGCCCCCACCCAGATTTTCGTCGAGGCCTTCGCCGAGTTCGACGTCCAGGTCTCCATCGAAGAAGCCCGCGGGCCTATGGGCATGGGCAAATGGGACCACATCCGGACCTTGTGCGATCAGCCGCAAGTGGCCGAACGTTATCGCACCGTGTTCGGCCGCACGCCGACCGATGATGACGTCACCGCTATCTACCAACGTTTCATGCCCTTGCAGATCGAGAAAATCGCCGAGCACTCGGCGCTGATTCCCGGCGCTCTGGACACCATCGCCAACCTGCGCCAGCAAGGCATCAAGATCGGCTCTTGCTCCGGCTACCCGAAGCAGGTCATGGACAAGGTGGTCGAACTGGCCGCCACCAACGGTTACGTCGCCGATCACGTGGTCGCCACCGACGAAGTCCCCAACGGCCGCCCATGGCCAGCCCAGGCCCTGGCCAATGTGATCGCCCTCGGCATCGATGACGTCGCGGCCTGCGTGAAGATCGACGACACCGTGCCGGGCATTCTTGAAGGCCGTCGCGCCGGCATGTGGACCGTGGCGCTGATTTGCTCGGGCAACGCGCTGGGCCTGGACTACGAAGGCTATCGCGCCCTCGGCAGCGATAAACTGGACAGCGAGCGCAAGCGCATCCACGGGATGTTCGAAGGTTCGCGCCCGCACTACATGATCGACACCATCACCGACTTGCCGGAAGTGATCGCCGACATCAACCAGCGTCTGGCCAAGGGTGAAATGCCGCAAACCAGCTGATTCACCGCCTGCCCCCTGTAGGAGCGAGGCTTGCCCGCGAAGGCGGTATGTCAGTCACGTGATTGTTGCCTGACACACCGCCTTCGCGGGCAAGCCTCGCTCCTACAGGGATTGCGGTGTCTATCAGTGCTGTGGCGTGAACCCCCGGCGGCCCTGCAAGCCGCCGGTGTGGATGAAGATCAGGCGCGTACCCCGGGCAAATCTGCCCGCCTCGACTTGCTGCTTGAGCGCCAGCAGCGCTTTACCGGTGTACAACGGTTCGAGGGGAATGCCACTGGCCAGTTCGGTCCGCTCGATGAATTCGAGTAACAGTGGATCGACTTTGGCAAAGCCGCCACGGCAGGCGTCGATCAGTTCATACGCAGGGTCGTCGACCCAACCCGCTTCCTGCACAATCCGCTCGACCTGCTGCGCCACGCCATGATCGTCGGGCACCGCCAAGGCGCCGTACACCGGATGCTCACCCGCCTCGGCCAGCACCAGGCCGGCCAGGGTCGTGCCGGTACCGCAGGCCAGCCACCAGCCGTCGTAGTCGCTCCAGCCCAGACCGTTCAACTGCTCGCTGACCATGGTTTTCAGCTGCATGCAGCCCTTGGCTCCCGGCAAACCGCCGCCACCTTCCGGCACCGGCTGCAGATCCGGATACTGTGCCTGCCACGGCTGCCAGAAACCGGGTTCGTGCCGCCCGCGATAACCGCCATAACCCAACCAGTGCAACGGCATGCCGAACGCCTGCAGATCCTGCACCGTGGGGGTGTCTTGGGGATGACCGCGCAGCAGACCGACCGTGGGGAAACCGAAGCGTTTGCCGGCGGCGGCCAGGGCATGCAGGTGATTGGAGTGGGCCCCCCCGAGGCTGATGATGCCCTTGGCCCCGGCCAGGTCTGCGGCTTTGAGGTGTTCGATGAGTTTGAACCACTTGTTGCCGCTGATCAGCGGGTCGATCTGGTCCAGGCGCAGGATGGCGACTTCGATGCCTGATCGGCTTAGCCAATCAAGATGAAGAGGTTCGAGGGGAGCTTCGGGTTGCCAGTGGGCAGGAGAAGAAAGCATCGGCGCCTGATTGTGCGTGGAAAGAGCCAGCATTCTAGTCGCTCATAGGCCGCCTTCGCGAGCAAGCTCGCTCCCACAGGGGATTTGTGAACGGCACGGATCCAGTGTCCCACACTGGATCCATGTAACGCCGCAGATCAAATGTGTGGGCTTGCCCGCGAAGGCCATTGGCACGCTTGACCTGCGAACTACAACTGCGCAGCCAACCGCGACCCCTGATTGATCGCCCGCTTCGCATCCAGCTCCGCCGCCACATCCGCGCCGCCGATCAAATGCACGTTCTGCCCCGCCGCCACCAGACCGTCATGCAATTCACGCAGCGGATCCTGACCGGCGCAGATCACGATGTTATCCACCGGCAACACTTGCGGCTCGCCGGTTTCGCCGATGCGGATGTGCAAGCCTTGGTCATCGATCTTCAGGTACTCGACGCTGTTGAGCATCTGCACCTGTTTGTTCTTCAGCCCCGTGCGGTGAATCCAGCCAGTGGTCTTGCCCAGCCCGTCGCCGACCTTGGATTTCTTGCGTTGCAGCAGGAACACATCACGGGCCGGTGCATGGGGCTCGGCCTTGATGCCGGCCACGCCGCCCCGGGCTGCAAGGTGCGTATCGATGCCCCACTCCTTCCAGAACGCTTCACGGTCCTGGCTGGTGGCCACGCCCTGGTGAACCAGGAACTCCGACACGTCGAAACCGATCCCCCCCGCGCCGATCACTGCGACACGCTTGCCCACCGGTTTGCGCTCGAGGATCACGTCCAGGTAGCTCAGCACCTTGGCGTTCTCCACGCCAGGAATCGCCGGGGTTCTCGGGGCGATGCCGGTGGCGAGGATGATCTCGTCGTAACCGCCTGCCAGCAACTGCGCCACATCGACCCGGGTGTTCAGACAAACCTCGACGTTGGTGGTCTGCAGCTTGCGATTGAAATAGCGCAGGGTTTCAAAGAACTCTTCCTTTCCCGGCACACGCTTGGCAATGTTGAACTGGCCACCGATTTCACTGGCCGAATCAAACAGCGTCACCTGATGGCCACGCTCGGCGGCCACGGTCGCCGCGGACAGACCGGCGGGGCCGGCACCGACCACGGCGATTTTCTTGATCTGCTGCACCGGCAGGTAATTGAGTTCGGTCTCATGGCAGGCCCGCGGGTTCACCAGGCAGCTGGTCAACTTGCCGCCGAAGGTGTGATCGAGGCAGGCCTGGTTGCAACCGATGCAGGTGTTGATTTCATCGCCACGGCCAGCCGCGGCCTTGTTGACGAAGTCCGGGTCGGCGAGGAATGGCCGCGCCATGGAGACCATGTCGGCATCGCCTTCAGCCAGGATCTGCTCGGCGACTTCCGGGGTGTTGATGCGGTTGGTGGTGATCAGCGGAATCTTCACCGAACCGCGCAGCTTGGCCGTGACTTTACTGAAGGCACCGCGCGGTACTTTGGTGGCGATGGTCGGAATCCGCGCTTCGTGCCAGCCGATGCCGGTGTTGATGATCGTCGCACCGGCCTGCTCGATGGCCTTGGCCAACTGCACGATTTCTTCCCAGGTGCTGCCGCCCTCGACCAGGTCGAGCATCGACAGGCGGAAGATAATGATGAAGTTCGGGCCGACCGCTTCGCGCACCCGACGCACGATCTCTACCGGCAGGCGCATGCGGTTTTCGTAGCTGCCGCCCCAACGGTCGGTGCGGTGGTTGGTGTGAGCGGCGAGGAACTGGTTAATGAAGTAACCTTCGGAGCCCATGATCTCGACACCGTCGTACTCGGCCTTTTGCGCCAGGGTCGAACAGCTGACGAAATCACTGATCTGTTTCTCGATGCCCTCCTCATCCAGCTCTTTGGGCTTGAACGGGTTGATCGGCGCCTGGATCGCACTCGGCGCGACCTGTTTCGGGCTATAGGCATATCGACCGGCGTGGAGGATCTGCATGCAGATCTTGCCGCCCGCCTCGTGCACCGCGCGGGTCACGATCCGGTGTTTGAGCGCTTCTTCCTCGGTGGTCAGCCTGGCCGCGCCGGAATACACCCCGCCCTCCTCGTTCGGGCCAATACCGCCTGTGACCATCAGGCCCACGCCGCCCCGGGCACGCTCGGCGAAGTACGCGGCCATGCGCTCGAAACCGCCGGGCTTCTCCTCAAGACCGGTGTGCATCGAGCCCATCAGGGTGCGGTTGCGCAACGTGGTAAAACCCAGGTCCAGCGGGGCCAACAGGTGCGGGTAATGAGCGGCGGCCATCGGTAACTCCACAACGAGCGATCACGGAAAAAGTGTGGGTGCTCTATGGCACCCCTCTGTCATGTGCCACAGACTATGAGCACTCCACCGGTCGCTCAATGACCGTAACTGACAACTTATTGATCCAAATGCGCAGCGCCCCTTGGCAAGCACCGGCATGGGCCCTACCCTAGTCAGCGAATCCTGCACACGGCTGTTGACTGTTTTCCCATGCGCAAACTTCTGTACCTGACCTTCTCCATGGCATTGATTGCCGCCCTGACCACCTACGCCATGTGGGCCGCGGATCGTCCGGTGGGTCACTACCTCTCGGACCTGCGTATCGATCTCGCCGTCGATCAGGGCACGCCTGCCGATCGCGGCAACCTGCTGGGCATCCAGCCCGAACTGTTTCCCACCGACTACCAAAGCTCCGAGCGTTTGCACCGCAAGCTCGCGGCCTATTTGCAGAAGGCTCGGGACCAGGACCTGTTGAATGAAAAAACCATCGTCGTGCTGCCGGAACACATCGGCACCTGGCTGATGGTCAGCGGCGAGAAAGATGAGCTGTACCAGGCCACCACCCTCAAGGAAGCCATGAACTGGCTGGCGGCGAGCAATCCCTTGAAGTTCATCCGCGCCCTGATCGGTGCCACAGGCGACAGTCGCCTGGACGACGCTCACCTGCGGATGAAAGCCAAAGGCATGGCCAAGGACTACCAGGCCTTGTTCGGTGGCCTGGCCAAAGAATTTCACGTGACCCTGGTGGCCGGCTCCATCGTGTTACCCGAACCCAGCATCATCGAGGGCAGGCTGAAAATCGGCGGCGGTGCGTTGTATAACAGCAGCGTGGTATTCGGCCGTGACGGTCTGCCGATCGGCCAGCCCCAGCGCCAGATGCACCCGGTGTTCGATGAACATGAGGTCATCGCGGCCAATGGCGAGCAGAAGCTCAGTGTCGTCGATACCCCGGTCGGGCGCCTGGGGGTGCTGATCGGCAGCGACAGCTGGTACCCGGACAACTACCGCAAGCTTGACGATCAGGGCGCGAAGTTCGTCGCGGTGCCGGCCTTCGTGACCGGGCACGGCACCTGGGACAAGCCGTGGCGCGGCTACAAAGGCTTGTCGACGCCCGGCTCCGTCAGCATCAAGCCCGGGGAACTCAGCGAAGGCCAGGCCTGGCATCACTTGACGCTGACCGCTCAACCGCCCGGCAGTCAGGCGATCGCCGGTATGAGCGTGTTCCTGCGCGGTCAGTTCTGGGATCAGGGCAGCGCCGGGCAGAGCTTTCTCAGCAGCAACGGCCAGCATTTCGCCGATGGCAACGCCCGTGGCGCGCGCCTGCTGAACCTCTGGTTATAACGCATGAAACCCTTGCCGATGCGCCTGGGCGATCTGTCGGTGGGCTTTGTGCATAGCCTGGCCGACGCCGTGCACAGCCACGGTGCAGACCCTCTGCCACTGCTCGAGCAATACGGCCTCGACGCGGCTCGCCTGGGCGAAGCGGGCGCCCGGCTCTCGATCCCGCGCTATATGCGCCTGGGCCACAGCGCCATTCAGCTGACCGGCGAAGCGGCACTGGGTTTGCGCATGGGCCAGCTCAGTCGCCTGAGCCAGGCCGGCCTGGCCGGAGTGACCGCCGCCCAGGCGCCGACGGTGCGCGAAGCGGCGCGCTGCCTGATTCGTTTCGAGGCCTTGTACGGCTCCAACTATCGCGGCCAGTCAAGCTTTCACGAGGACGCCCAGGGCGCCTGGCTGCGGTTCTATTCCATCAGCCCTTACAACGCCTACAACCGCTTCGTGGTGGATTCGATCATCGCCGGCTGGTTGCAGCAACTGTCCAGCGTCAGCCCTGCCCCGCTGCGCGCCGAACGCATCGAGATCGAGTTCCAGGCGCCGGATTACCGGGAGGCGTATGCCGTGCTGGGCGACTGTCCGATCCAGTTCGGTGCCGAACACAATCAACTGCGCCTGAGCCTGGCCAGCCTGGCCCAGCGCAATCCGCTGCACTGCCCGAGCACCTGGCGCCACTTGCTGCAACTGTGCGAACGGGAACTGGAGCAATTGACACGCACCCGCAGCCTGCGTGAACGCATCACTCAGTTGCTGGGGCCATTGCTCAATGGTGGCCGGGAACCCGACCTGGAAGAAGTGGCGGCACGCCTGAAGCTGCCGACCTGGACCTTGCGCCGCAAACTGGCCGAGGAAGGCACGCAATTTCGCGCGATCCTCAACGACACGCGCCGCGACCTGGCCATGACCTATATCCGCGACACCGAACTGGCATTCGGAGAAATCGCCTACCTGCTGGGCTTTGCCTCAGCCGAAGCCTTTCAACGGGCCTTCAAGCGCTGGAATGGCCAGACCCCCGGCGAATTTCGCCGCAGCCATCGCCAATCCGCCTGACACCTACAGTTCGGTAGCGTCTTCGGCGGGTTCCAGCGGGTCGAGTTCGAACGCCTGATACTCGAGCAGTTCTTCTTGATAATCGTCCATTTTGATTCCCCCACGGTTCGTTTGAAAAAATGCCTGAATAAGCGACCTGCGCCTTGAGCATAAAGTGCCCGTGTGAAAGAAAAATGACGCAGGCAAGACGCTACGCGGCTACTTGATAAAACGTAGCAGTAGATCAGGAATTTATCACAGGATTTTTTCGATACTGGCCACAGAACGGTGACCGGAGTTGACGCGGATCAAGGATGAAGGTGTTCCGGGATCGCCGCCGTGTGGCCCGATCCCGGAACGTCAGCCCCCGATTACCGGGCAGTGACCGGCATGGCCGGAATCGGCTCGGTCGGTGGCGGCAGGCTGGAGTCCGCCGGCGGGGTGACCGTTTCGGTGGAGGTGGCCGGCTCGCTGTTCTCGGCCGGGGTGATCGGAGCTGTTTCAGGCGGCGGTGCCACCGGCTCCGAGACCGCCGGTGCCGGTGCCGGTTGCTGCACGGGCTCCTGGGCCGGAGCGGGAGCAGGCGCTGCCGCCGGTGCAGGCGTCGCTGCAGGCGTCGGCGCGAATTGAGCCGGTGCGGCCTTGGCTTCAGGCACGCCCAGGTCGGTCTTCGGCTTTTCCTTGATGTGCGCGGCTTTTTTCGCTTCCGGCGGCAGGAACAGCTCGACCAGGGCGAAGAAACGCTCGTAGAACTTGGCCGAGGAGACGGTTTCGCTGGCGACCTTGACCATCGAGTCGTCGGACGAGCCGATCGGCATCGATACCGAGCCCAACACACCCACGCCGAGGCTGGCGGAGTTGTTGGTCTTCTTCAGAGCATAGCGGTCCTGCAGGGCGTTGGCGAACATGGTTGCATGATGCCCCTCGGTGCCGTCATCGGCGCAGACCACACTGAAGCTGATCTCCATGTGGGTATCGCCGGTCTGCTGGAAGCTCTTGTGGCCACTGATCAGTTTCGGATCGCTGCTGGTGATGATGTAGCCCTGGCTGAGTAGCGCCCGACGGGCGGCCTCGCAGGTCTGCGCATCGGTCACCGGGTAATTGCGGGAAAAGGTACCGGAGTCGTCGAAGTTCTCATGCTCGTAGATGGCGGCCTTTTCCGACGAGCAGCCGGCAACGGCGGCCAATACCAGAGCCAGCCCGACGATCTGCATGGGAATTGATTTAGACATTGAACATCCTGAAGAAACGGTCCGGGGCGTATTGTGCAACAGATCGATGCTTAGGGTGGCACCGATTAGTGTCTTAAAACAGATACACGACTACTGACCGTTTATAAACAGGAAAGTCCCCCTGCAGGAGCTGTCGAGCGAAGCGAGGCTGCGATCTTTTGATCCTGCCAACAAAAAACCCCGGCCTTTTGGGCCGGGGTCTTGTGTCGCGCAAACCTCAATCAGGCATCAGAACCGCTCGATGTCCGCTTCGGCTTCCAGCTGCTTGCGGTAAGCCGAAAAGTCTTGCTGACCAATGCGCGAGGCGAGGAAGCGACGGTATTGAGCCTTCTCTTCATCGGTCGGCGCCGCCGCTTCGTTCACGCCGTTCAGACGCACGATCACCAGGCTGCCATCGGCCAGGGTCACGCTGTTGAAGGTCGGTTTGTCCTTCGCGGCGGGTTTAGGCATGCGGAATAGCGCTTGCAGCACAGTCGGGTCGATCCCTTCCTGAGCGCGAGTGGCTGCGTCGGTGACTTTCCAGTCCTGACCATCGATGGCCTGGTCCAGCGGGGTCTTGCCGTCGCGCAGGCTGGCGATCAACTCATCGGCCCTGGTCTTGGCGGCAGCACTGGCGTGCTCCCTGGCCAATTGCCCACGAATCGCGGCAGACACGCTCTCGAGCGGCAGTTGCGCAGGCTTGAGGTGCTCCTTGGCGCGCAGCACGATCACGGTTTCCGGATCGAGCTCGATGGCAGTGCTGTTGGCACCCTCATCCAGCACTTCAGGACTGAATGCAGCGGTGATCACGGCACGGTTGGCCGCCACACCTTCGCCGCCATCACGGCCGAACGGCTTGGAGGTGTGCACGGTCAGCTTCAAGTCTTGCGCCGGCTGGGCCAGGTCGGAGGATTCGAACGCCGAGTCTTCCAGTTGCTTGGTGGCTTCGACGAAACGCTGTTCGACCTGCTGGGTTTTCAGCTCGCGGGTCAGCTTGTCTTTCAGGCTGGCGAAGGTTGGCACTTGCGGCGCTTCGACGCCCAGCAACTTGATCAGGTGGAAACCGAAGTCGGTGCGAACCGGCTCCGAAACCTGATCCTTGGCCAACGCATACAGCGCTGTTTCAAAGGCTGGATCGTAGACACCAGGACCTGCGAAGCCAAGGTCACCGCCGGTATTGGCCGAACCCGGGTCCTGGGAGAATTCCTTGGCCAGTGCCTCGAATGCCTCGCCCTTGGCCAGACGTGCCTGGACCTCTTCGATCTTCGCCTTGGCTTGCGCCTCGGTCACCTTGTCGTTCACTTCGATCAGAATATGCGCGGCCCGACGCTGTTCGGACAGGTTCGCGGTTTCTTTCTGATACGCCGATTGCAGGTCTTCGTCCTTGACGCTGACCTGATCAAAGAAGGACGACTTCTTCAATTCGAGGTAATCGATGACCACCTGGTCCGGCGTCATGAATTCCTTGGCGTGTTCGTCGTAGTAGGCCTTGACCTCCTCGTCGGTCAGCTTCACAGCTGCCGGGTCGACCTTGACGTTCAGGGAAGCGAAATCGCGGGTCTGTTTTTCCAGACGGGCGAAGGCCAGCACCTGTGCGTCGGTGACGAAACCGCTGCCTGCCAGACCGGCGCGCAGCTGACCGATCAGCATTTCCTGAGCCAGCATCTGGCGGAATTGCAGGCGGCTGTAGCCGAGTTGACGAATGACCTGGTCGAAACGCTCGGCGCTGAACGTGCCGTCCACCTGGAATTCAGGCGTTTGCAGGATCACCTGGTCCAAGGCTGCTTCGGAAAAAGCGAAGTCGGATTTTTCTGCGCCCTGGAGCAGCAGTTTGCGATCGATCAAGCCTTTGAGGGCCGAATCGCGCAACATTTTTTCGTCGAGCAAGGAAGCATCGAAGTCCTTGCCCAGCTGTTGCATGAGTTGACGGCGTTGCATATCGACCGCCTGGCTCAGCTCGTTTTGAGTGATTTTTTCACCATTGACCTTGGCCGCGTTCTGGCTGTTGGTCGTGGCCTGGAAAATGGCCTCGACACCGGTGAACGCCATCAGTACAACGATGACCCCGATAATGGTCTTGGCAATCCAGCCTTGTGAATTGTCCCTGATATTCTGCAGCATGCGTCCCCCAGAAACGGTTGAACTTCAAAATTAGGCAACCGTGGAGCGTGGGTAGAGTCCGGATAGAAGAAAGGCGCATCCGAGGATGCGCCTTCTCGTAACTGGCGGAGCGGATCGAGGGCTCGAACGTGCGACCCTCGGTGTCTCGGCACGGCGACTCGCCGACTGGACTACCGCTCCGCTGCCAGGTCAGGCATGACCCCGACCCGGATAGGCAAAAACCTGAATCGAACTTAGTTGACAGCTTCTTTCAGTGCTTTGCCGGCTTTGAAACCTGGTTTTTTGGCGGCTGCGATTTCCAGCGTCTTACCGGTCTGTGGGTTACGACCAATGCGAGCTGGACGATCGGTGACGGAGAACGTACCGAAACCCACCAGAACAACAGAGTCGCCAGCCTTGAGAGCGCCAGTGACGGATTCGATTACAGCGTCCAGCGCACGGCCAGCAGCAGCTTTCGGGATATCAGCGGATGCAGCGATAGCATCAATCAGTTCCGACTTGTTCACTCTAAGTCCCCTTATATCTATTTGAGTATGATTCTAAGTTTTTGGTGAAAGCAAAAAACGAGTGCTGAATGGCCTGCAGACACTGAAGAGCCGCTTTATAACAAGGGCTCTAAAAAGCGTCAACAAGCCCCCCAGGCAAATGCGTACTAATGCGTGCTAATTCTTTCCTTAGAGTCAGACTCGCGTTTTTCATCCTTTGCAACTATCTCCGGAGCCACATCAGGCAAGGGCTCCGGCGCGTATTGCAGCGCAATTTGCAGGACCTCGTCAATCCATTTAACCGGTTTAATCTGAAGATCTGCTTTGATATTGTCCGGAATTTCCTTCAGATCGCGTACGTTCTCTTCAGGAATGATCACCGTCTTGATTCCGCCACGGTGAGCCGCGAGCAGTTTTTCTTTCAGGCCGCCAATCGCCAACACCTGGCCACGCAGGGTGATTTCACCGGTCATGGCGACGTCCGCACGTACCGGAATGCCGGTTAATGCCGAGACCAGGGCCGTGCACATGCCTACACCGGCGCTAGGGCCATCCTTCGGGGTCGCCCCTTCCGGCATATGGATGTGCGTGTCGCGCTTCTCGTGGAAGTCCAGGGGAATCCCCAGGCTCTTCGCGCGGCTGCGGACCACGGTCAAGGCAGCGGTGATCGATTCGACCATCACGTCACCCAGGGAACCGGTCTTGATCAGTTGGCCCTTGCCGGGAACGACAGCGGCTTCGATGGTCAGCAATTCGCCGCCCACCTGAGTCCACGCCAGGCCGGTGACCTGACCGATCTGATCCTGGGATTCGGCCAGGCCGTAGCGGAATTTACGCACGCCCAGGAAATGTTCGAGCATGTCGGCAGTGACTTTCACCGAGAAGCGTTTTTCCAGCGCGTGCTCTTTGACCGCCTTGCGGCAAACCTTGGCAATCTGGCGTTCCAGCCCGCGGACACCGGCTTCGCGGGTGTAGTAGCGGATGATGTCGCGGATCGCTTCGGCGTCGAATTCCAGCTCGCCTTTCTTCAAGCCGTTGGCCGTGATCTGCTTCGGCGAAAGGTATTTGACGGCGATGTTGATCTTCTCGTCTTCGGTGTAGCCCGGCAGACGAATCACTTCCATCCGGTCCAGCAGCGCCGGCGGAATGTTCATGGAGTTGGAGGTGCACAGGAACATCACATCGGACAGGTCGTAGTCGACTTCCAGATAGTGATCGTTGAAGTTGTGGTTCTGCTCGGGATCGAGCACTTCCAGCAACGCCGAGGCCGGATCGCCACGCATGTCGCTGCCCATCTTGTCGATTTCATCGAGCAGGAACAGCGGGTTGCGCACCCCCACTTTCGTCATCTTTTGAATCAATCTTCCTGGCATCGAACCGATGTAAGTACGGCGATGACCACGAATTTCCGCTTCATCGCGTACACCGCCGAGGGCCATGCGCACGAACTTGCGGTTGGTGGCGTGGGCGATCGACTCCGCCAGCGAGGTTTTACCCACGCCAGGAGGACCGACCAGGCACAACACCGGGCCGCGAATCTTCTTCACGCGCTTTTGCACGGCGAGGTATTCGAGGATCCGCTCTTTGACTTCTTCCAGACCGTAATGGTCGGCGTCGAGAATGTCTTCGGCGCGGGCCAGGTCCAGACGCACCTTGCTCTGGGCCTTCCACGGCACCTGGACCAGCCAGTCGATGTACGAACGTACCACGGTCGCTTCCGCGGACATTGGCGACATTTGTTTCAGCTTGTTCAGTTCAGCCTGGGCCTTGGCCAGGGCATCTTTGGGCAGACCGGCGGCATCGATGCGCTTTTTCAGCTCCTCGACTTCGTTGTGGCCTTCGTCGCTGTCGCCGAGCTCTTTCTGAATAGCCTTCATCTGCTCATTCAGGTAGTACTCGCGCTGGCTGCGCTCCATTTGTTTCTTGACGCGACCGCGAATGCGTTTTTCGACTTGCAGCAGATCGATTTCGGCATCCAGCAACGCCAGGACGTGCTCGACCCGGGCCGACAAATCGATGATTTCGAGGATTTCCTGCTTCTGCTCGATCTTCAGGGCCATGTGCGCGGCCATGGTGTCGACCAGGCGGCCTGGCTCGTCGATACTGTTGAGCGACGACAGGACTTCAGCGGGGACTTTCTTGCCCAGCTGTACATATTGTTCGAATTGAGCCAGCAGGCTGCGGACAAACACTTCCGACTCGCGCTCGGGCGCGTCGGTTTCGTCGATCAGCGAGACTTCGGCGCGGCAGTGGCCGTCCACTTCGCTGAAGCGCTCCACGGCGCCCCGCTGCTCACCTTCGACCAGGACCTTGACCGTGCCATCAGGCAGCTTGAGCAGCTGCAGAACGGTCGCAATCGTACCTACGCGATAGAGTGCATCTTCACCGGGATCGTCGTCAGCAGGGTTTCTCTGAGCCAGCAGAAGGATCTGCTTGTCGCCGGTCATCGCTGCCTCGAGGGCTTCGATGGATTTCTCGCGCCCCACGAACAGCGGGATAACCATGTGCGGATAAACCACAACATCACGCAATGGCAGGAGAGGCAATTCGATGGTCGTCTTCATGATTTCGCCTCTACGGCGGCCGTAAGGCCGTAAACAGATGGAAGTAAGCTTGAAACCAAGATGGGGGCTCGTCTGGAAAAAAACAAGCGGATAAAAGCGCGGCTTAAAAGATTGCGGCCTAGCCACAATAGCAAAGGGGCCCGAAGGCCCCTTCTTTGTTCCAGCGGCGTGACGCTTAGGCGTCTGGCACTGCCTTGGCAGCCGGCTCACTGTTTTCGTAGATATACAGTGGCTTGGACTTGCCTTCTATAACGCTTTCGTCGATCACGACTTTACTCACCTCGGACTGCGAGGGGATTTCGTACATGGTGTCGAGCAATACACCTTCGAGGATCGAACGCAGGCCACGGGCACCGGTCTTGCGTTCCAGGGCACGTTTGGCGACCGATTTCAGCGCGTCGGCCCGGAATTCCAGGTCCACGCCTTCCATCTCGAACAGCTTGGCATACTGCTTGGTCAGCGCATTTTTTGGCTCGGTGAGAATCTGCATCAAGGCAGCTTCATCAAGCTCGTCCAGGGTGGCCAGGACCGGCAGACGACCGACGAACTCCGGGATCAGACCGAACTTGACCAGATCATCAGGTTCGACTTCACGCAGGGATTCACCGACTTTCTTGCCTTCTTCCTTGCTGCGCACTTCCGCGTTGAAACCGATGCCGCCCTTGGTGGAACGGTTTTGAATGACCTTTTCCAGACCGGAGAACGCACCACCGCAGATGAACAGGATGTTACGGGTGTCGACCTGAAGGAATTCCTGCTGCGGATGCTTGCGACCACCTTGAGGCGGAACGGAAGCGACCGTGCCTTCGATCAACTTGAGCAGGGCCTGCTGCACGCCTTCACCGGAAACGTCCCGGGTGATCGACGGGTTGTCAGACTTGCGCGAGATCTTGTCGATCTCATCGATGTAGACAATGCCCATCTGGGCTTTTTCCACGTCGTAATCGCACTTCTGCAGCAGCTTCTGAATGATGTTCTCGACGTCTTCACCCACATAACCCGCCTCGGTGAGGGTGGTTGCGTCGGCGATGGTGAACGGAACGTTCAGCAAGCGGGCCAGTGTTTCGGCAAGCAGGGTTTTACCCGAGCCTGTCGGGCCGATCAGCAAGATGTTGCTTTTGCCGAGTTCGACGTCGTCATTCTTCTTGTCGCGCTGGTTCAGGCGCTTGTAGTGGTTGTACACCGCTACGGCCAGAACCTTTTTCGCACGTTCCTGACCAATCACGTACTGATCAAGGATGCCGCTGATTTCTTTAGGCGAAGGCAATTTATGCGCGCTGCTCTCGGCCTGGGCTTCCTGCACCTCCTCGCGGATGATGTCATTGCACAGGTCGACGCACTCGTCGCAAATGAAGACCGAGGGACCGGCAATCAATTTGCGCACTTCATGCTGGCTTTTGCCGCAGAAGGAGCAATAAAGCAATTTGCCGTTGTCCTCGCCGTTGCGGGTGTCAGTCATTCGTTCGATCCAAATCCGATAGGCTTGCAACACAAGATGAAGGCTATTGCGGGCTTTTTCAAGCCCGCTGGCGGTCAGACAAGCCGACCGACCCTATTTTGAGCTGCTTATTAAGCGGGGCGCTGGTCGATCACCTGATCGATCAACCCGTATTCACGCGCGGCTTCTGCACTCATGAAGTTGTCGCGGTTGGTGTCGCGCTCGATTTCTTCAAGCGTGTGTCCACTATGCTTGGCCATCAGCGTGTTGAGACGCTCACGAATGAAGAGGATTTCCTTGGCATGGATTTCGATATCCGACGCCTGGCCCTGGAAACCGCCCAGTGGCTGGTGAATCATCACACGCGAGTTCGGCAGGCAGTAACGCTTGCCGGGGGCACCGGCCGTCAGCAGAAACGCGCCCATGCTGCACGCCTGGCCGATACAGGTGGTCGACACGTTCGGCTTGATGAACTGCATGGTGTCGTAGATCGACATGCCCGCCGTCACCGAACCGCCCGGGGAGTTGATGTAGAGATGGATGTCCTTGTCCGGGTTTTCCGCTTCAAGGAACAGCAGCTGCGCACAGATCAGGTTGGCCATGTAGTCCTCTACCGGGCCAACCAGGAAGATCACTCGCTCCTTGAGCAGGCGCGAGTAAATGTCGTAGGCGCGCTCGCCACGAGCGGACTGCTCGACAACCATCGGGACCAGGCCGCCTGCGGCCTGGATATCAGAGTTCTGCTGAATATAAGAATTACGGAACATGCTCTGCAGTCGCTCCCAAATAGTTTTGTCTTGAATACGCATAAGCCAGCTCGAGAGCTGGCTTATGGTGTGTACTTCTAACGCAAAATCAATCAGTCGGCTTGTGGAGCTTCTACCGGCTTGACCGCTTCTTCGTAAGAGACCGATTTATCGGTCACGCTAGCTTTCTGCAGAACAGTATCCACAACTTGTTCTTCCAGCACAACCGAACGAACTTCGTTCAGCTGCTGGTCGTTCTTGTAGTACCAGGACACAACCTGCTCTGGCTCCTGGTAGGCCGAAGCCATTTCCTGGATCATTTCGCGAACGCGGGCTTCGTCAGGCTTGAGGTCGAATTGCTTGACCACTTCAGCCACGATCAGGCCCAGGACAACGCGGCGCTTGGCTTGTTCTTCGAACAGCTCGGCCGGCAGCTGGTCAGGCTTGATGTTGCCGCCGAACTGTTGAACAGCCTGCACGCGCAGACGGTCGACTTCGTTGGACAGCAGCGCCTTTGGCACTTCGATCGGGTTGGTTTCCAGCAGACCGTCCATGACCTGGTTCTTGACCTTGGACTTGATGGCCTGACGCAGTTCGCGCTCCATGTTCTTGCGAACTTCGGTGCGGAAGCCTTCCAGACCGGTTTCCTTGATGCCGAATTGTGCGAAGAACTCTTCGCTCAGCTCAGGCAGTTTCGGCTCGGAAACAGTGTTCACGGTCACGGTGAACTCAGCGGCTTTGCCAGCCAGCTCGAGGTTCTGATAGTCCTCGGGGAAGGTCAGGTTCAGCACGCGCTCTTCGCCAGCCTTGGCGCCAACCAGGCCGTCTTCGAAGCCAGGGATCATGCGGCCGGAACCCAGTACCAGCTGAGTGCCCTTGGCGGAACCGCCGGCAAACACTTCACCGTCGACCTTGCCGACGAAATCGATGTTCAGCTGGTCTTCGTTTTGAGCGGCGCGATCGGTCACTTCGAAACGGGTGTTCTGCTTGCGCAGCACGTCCAGCATCTTGTCCAGATCGGCATCGGCCACATCAGCGCTCAGGCGCTCGACAGCGATACCTTCGAAGCCGGCAACGGTGAACTCAGGGAACACTTCGAATACCGCGACGTACTCCAGGTCCTTGCCCGCTTCGATCGATTTAGGCTCGATCGAAGGCGCGCCAGCCGGGTTCAGCTTTTGCTCGACAACCGCTTCGTAGAACGAAGACTGGATCACGTCGCCTACCGCTTCCTGGCGCGCATCGGCACCGAAACGACGCTTGATTTCGCTCATTGGCACTTTGCCTGGACGGAAACCAGCGATCTTGGCCTTTTGGGCAGTCTGCTGCAGACGCTTGTTGACCTGAGTCTCGATGCGCTCAGCCGGCACGGTGATGCTCATGCGGCGCTCAAGAGCAGAAGTATTTTCAACAGAAACTTGCATGGATATTCCTCGTTGCACAGACGTTAGCCGGCCGTTTCCGACCCCAGAATCAAGGGCATGCATTCTAGTGGGTCAAACTCAAGAAGTCACCCTACTGAAAACGGGTAAAAAAGCAGCAGGCAATTTATAGGCGGGGACAAACGGTTATGCCTCGCCCTGTTAGCAAATACAGTCAATCGGGCCAAGGCTCTGCAGCAGCCCTTCTATATATAGGAAGATGCGGCCATGTACCCCTGACAGCGGGCGAATCGGCATCATCGAGAAACAAAAATGCGACGAGCCGACCTGCCCTCTCAACCCGGAACCCGCGGTTGCCTTGAAAATTCCGACCTGTAAAACAAAAACGGCGCAGCCCTTTTCAGGTGCTGCGCCGTTTTCTGCTATTAAATAGCGACTTGTATGGTGCGGACGGAGAGACTCGAACTCTCACACCTTGCGGCGCTGGAACCTAAATCCAGTGTGTCTACCAATTCCACCACATCCGCGTTTCAAGCTTTTAAAGCAAAGGCGCCAGATTGTTAATCTGGCGCCTTTCTAAATATGGGGTGGACGAAGGGGATCGAACCCTCGACAACGGGAGTCACAATCCCGTGCTCTACCAACTGAGCTACGCCCACCATATTGCCATGTTGCGTTACTTGTGCCAAAGCTGCCTAATGGCGCACCCGGCAGGACTCGAACCTGCGACCATCCGCTTAGAAGGCGGATGCTCTATCCAGCTGAGCTACGGGCGCCTTGTTAATCTGTATTCTTGGACGATTACAAACTAAGTGCTTTCAGTCTCGCCGAATCAAACATCAACTCCGCTCAACCTTCTTAACCAGTGCTAGGCTGTGCCCGACAAGTGCGACGAATGTTATAGGTGAGCCTGAAGGTCGTCAACTCTTTTTTAAAAAAAATTCATTTAATTAAAGGGGTTAGGGGAATTTGCAGACCAAGCGCCTTTGCCCTCACCTCATGACATGCGAGAATGCGCTCTCTTTTTTTCCCCTCTCGATGGTTAATCACGCGCAATGACTGCACAACTAATCGACGGCAAATCGATCGCCGCCAGCCTGCGCCAGCAGATCGCCCAACGCGTCACCGAGCGTCGCCTGCAAGGCCTGCGCACGCCCGGCCTCGCGGTGATCCTGGTCGGCAGCGATCCTGCCTCTCAGGTTTATGTCTCGCACAAGCGTAAAGACTGTGAAGAGGTCGGCTTCCTGTCCCAAGCTTATGACCTGCCTTCTGAAACCACTCAAGAAGCCCTGACCGATCTGATCGATCGTCTGAACGACGACCCGGCAATCGACGGCGTTCTGCTTCAGCTGCCTTTACCTGAACACCTGGACGCCTCCCGATTGCTGGAGCGCATCCGTCCGGACAAAGACGTCGACGGTTTCCACCCTTATAACGTCGGTCGCCTGGCCCAGCGTATTCCGCTGCTGCGTCCCTGCACCCCTAAAGGCATCATGACGTTGCTGGAAAGCACCGGTGCCGATCTTTACGGGATGGACGCGGTGATTGTCGGCGCCTCCAACATCGTTGGCCGCCCGATGGCGATGGAATTGTTGCTGGCCGGCTGCACCGTGACCGTCACCCACCGCTTCACCAAGGACCTGGCGGGCCACGTCGGTCGTGCAGACCTGGTCGTGGTTGCGGCTGGCAAGCCGGGGCTGGTGAAGGGCGAGTGGATCAAGCAAGGCGCGATCGTGATCGACGTCGGCATCAACCGCCAGGAAGACGGCAAGCTGGTCGGTGATGTGACCTACGAAACCGCCCTGCCCCGTGCTGGCTGGATCACGCCGGTTCCGGGTGGCGTTGGGCCGATGACGCGTGCGTGTCTGCTGGAAAATACGTTGTATGCGGCGGAAACGTTGCACGGCTGATCCTGGTTATGGGCGTCAGCGCCTTTTGTTGATCGTGTACATATCCGTTGCTGCGGTCACGGCTGAAATGCTTAAGTCGAGTACATATCCGTTGCTGCGGTCACGGCCGCTGACGGTTCCGCTCTTACAGCGGGTCACTTGGAAAAGCGCCAAGTAACCAAACGCTCTTGCCCCTTTCGTTCGGTGCCTCGCCTAGGCTCGGCATGCCCTCGCTCCGGTCCTGCTCCGTGGGCCCGCCGCCATCGGCCATCCATGGCCGGCGGCGGCTAACCCGGCATCCATGCCGGGTTGCCCACTGCGCAGAACCTCCACTCGGCCTCTCGAGGGGGCGGTGCCTCAAGATCAAAAGCTGCAGGCGAGCTAACGCTCGGCCTATTGAGTGGTGAAAAGCGAAAGCCGTATGCCGATCCATTAATGTGGGAGCGGGCTTGCTCGCGAAGCTGTTGATTTTGCCGTAGCTGTTGCCGTTGCTTTGGCTTTGGCTTTGGCTTTGGATTTTGATCTTGATCCACCCGCCCCTTCGGGAGGCTGAGTGGAGGTGTTCATCCGGGGAGTGGCGCGCAGCGCCGTTCGACGCAGTCGAACACGCTGCATGTAGGTCGTCGCGAAGCCAACCTGCGGGCAGTGTCCCCGGATGGACACCGGAGCGAAGGAACGCCGAGCCCTAGCGAGGGGCCGGACGCCGGGGCGAGCCTTTTTGGGTACTTTTTTGGCGTTTGAAAAAAGTGCCTCGCCGTAAGGGCGAAACCCTAAGTGGCCGTTACCGCAGCAACGGATATGTACCCCTACCCCCCTACCCCCCTACACCTTTTACGCCAAATGGCAGGGTCCTTTTCGCCCACAAAAAAAAACCCCGACCACCCGCCGGAAATTAGCTTTTTTTTCATGTTCCCAAGGACTTTGCCCCCATCCTTGAACAACCATCGACAGTTATTCAGCCATACTCCAGAATACCGCGCTTTTTTACGAAACAGCCCGTTACATAACGGCTTATCAACACTTCCATGAGTCTGCCAGCGTGAAAATCCGTCTTTCCCTCCTGAGCCTGTTTTTTGCTGTTACAGGGGCTTTCATCACGCCAATAACCAACGCTGCCGAAACCACCTCGGCGCCCCGGGATACGAAGCAACTGAAGATCGCGTCCGGCAGCGCCTTGCTGATGGATATGCAGACCAACAAGATCATCTATGCCAGCAATCCTGACGTGGTCGTCCCGATCGCTTCCGTCAGCAAGCTGATGACCGGGCTGGTCGTGGTCGAAGCCCGGCAGAACATGGATGAATACCTGTCCATCAACATCAGCGACACGCCGGAAATGAAAGGCGTGTTCTCCCGGGTCAAGCTCAAGAGCGAATTGCCGCGTCGGGAAATGCTGCTGATTGCCCTGATGTCTTCGGAAAACCGCGCCGCCGCCAGCCTCGCCCATCACTATCCGGGCGGCTATGTGGCGTTCATTGCCGCCATGAACGCCAAGGCCCGCGCGCTGGGCATGACCAGCACCCACTTCGTCGAGCCGACCGGCCTGTCCCCTCGTAACGTGTCCACCGCCCGCGACTTGAGCAAGCTGCTGGTGGCTGCACACAAGTATCCGTTACTGACCGAATTGAGCACCACCAAGGAAAAGACCGTCTCGTTCCGCAAACCCAACTATAGCCTGGGTTTTCGTAACACGGACCATTTGGTCAGAAAGCCGAACTGGGACATCAGACTGACGAAAACCGGTTTCACCAACGAGGCTGGACATTGTCTGGTGCTGGTTACCAGTATGGGTAATCGCCAGGTGGCGCTGGTCATTCTCGATGCCTTCGGCAAATACACCCACTTCGCCGATGCCAGCCGTATTCGCAACTGGGTCGAAACCGGCAAGGGGGCCGACGTCCCGTCGGTAGCGCTGCAGTACAAATCCGACAAAAACCTCAAGAGTCGGCAAAGTGGTGTGGTGGAAGCGTCGAAGTAAGACGAAACCTGCTGCTCCTACCCCCTGTAGGAGCGAGCGGTGCGACTTGCCCGCGAACCAGACGCTAAGGTCGTTCAGGCACTGCGCGTCATCGTTCTTCGCTGTAGGAGCGAGGCTTGCCCGCGAACCAGGCGCTGCGGTCGTTCAGGCACTGCGCGTCATCGTTCTTCGCGGGCAAGCCTCGCTCCTACAGTTAGCGGTTAATCATTGGGCAGTGGCATCTGGTCGTCGTCCGGGATGCCATCTCCTGCGCTCGGATCTCTGGGACCTTGCGGATGCCCCATTGGCGCCACCACAGGCCTGGCCAATGGATCCCGCAACGGGCTATTCGGATCCATCACCGGATCGATGTCCGCTTCGGGGGTGGTTGGAACGCTGTCCGGACGTTTGTCATTGAAACTCGAATCGGTAGACATACGCACCTCGTTGGGGCTCAGGGTTTCAGATTGGCGAGAGGATCGTAGGGCTTCGCCGGCGCCTTGTCGTCATCGCCCGGCTTCACGTCCCTTGGCGCCTTGGCCGGGCCGATGGGATCGATCTGTGGATCGGCGAGGTCCGGCGAATCGGGGTCGAAGTCCAGCTCATCGCCGGAGGAATGCTCTGACGAGTGCGGGCCATCGCCAGTACTGGAATGTGCCATCGGCGCCTCCTTGGATGTGTCCTGAAGAGAAGGACTGGCCCGGAAAAGTCCGGCCCCTGATATCTCAGAGGCCAATCGCGGGCGACAGTGCCCTGCAGATGACGAACGGAGCTCTACTGTGCAGACAGGGCCTTCTTCGCCCGGGTTGCCGCCTGCTCCTGGCCTGCCTGCGCCAGATCGCTCGCCGCCTTCAGCCAGCGCTGCCGATCGACGTTGGCCGCAAGCTGGTCCGGTTTCTGGATCAGCACCGCCCACCCCCCGGCGTCCTTGAACGCAGACTCAAATGAACTGAAGCTCATCAGCGTCCGGCGATTCATCCCGGCACGCAGCAGCACGGTCTGTTTCTCACGGTTGTACCCGGCAAGAATGGCGTAACGCGGCCCAGCCCAGAACGCCGAGCCTTCGGTGAAGCGCACCATCACCGGATAACCGGCCGCAACCTGGGCCAGCAGCGCAGGCAGGTTGGCGTCCAGGGGATAGACGAGCATGCCGTACTCGCGGGCGAGGTTCAGCATATTCTGCTGCAACTGGGCTTCGGCACCCGGCAAATGCAGGGGCTTGTCGAGCAGCCCCGGGGTAATCACGATGCCCTGCTGGGACAACAGGCTGGCCAGGACCTGGGGGCCGCTCTGATTGTCCTGCCCTCGGTAGAACGTACCGCTGAGCTCGACCCGTTCCGGCAGGCGCTTGATTTCGGGCGCAACGCTACCCGCGCAGCCAGCCATGGCAGTCAGCACGCCGACCATCAACGCGGCACAAAGAATTCGAGAAAATACCCGCACCATCATCGCTCACTTGTTCAGGCGCCAGGCGTACGCGCTCCCGGCTTGGCCGTCGATCATAGGACGCCAGGCCGCAACGGTATAGCCTTCACCGGCAGTTGGTTGCATTCGATAGAGCGAGCTCGTTGGTGACAGCCGACCATTGGTCAATAGCCTGAAACACGATAGCGGCTAGACTGTCATTGGCAGAGAGTGTGCCCGCAGCAGGGGCAAGGAGGAGCACTGATGAGCCTGACAATGACCGTAGTGATGCTGATCGCAGGCTGGCTGGCCGTGGCCGCCGCCATGTTGTGGGGCGTCTTGCGTATTACCCGCCGGCACCATCACCCCCCTGTGCAACCGGCGTCGCCGGCGGCCACCGATAAACCGGCTACCCGCCACGTCACCGCGCATTGACCGGCGCTTTTCAGTCGCATAAACCAAAAACGGCCGTCCGGATTCTTTCGAGTCCGGGCGGCCGTTTCGTTTAGTGCAGGTTAGGCTTGAGCGGCAATCCGCTTCTGCTTCGCCCGCCGGGACATCATGTTCAGGCCCTCGATCGTGGCCGAGAACGCCATCGCCGCGTAGACGTAGCCTTTCGGTACATGGGCGCCAAAGCCTTCGGCGATCAGGGTCATGCCGATCATGATCAGGAAGCCCAGCGCCAGCATCACCACGGTCGGGTTGTCGTTAATGAACCTGGCCAACGGGTCAGCCGCCAGCAACATCACCAGTACCGACACCACCACCGCAATGATCATGATCGGCAAATGCTCGGTCATGCCGACCGCGGTGATGATGCTGTCGATGGAGAACACCATGTCCAGCATCAGGATCTGACCGATCGCGGCCGCAAAGCCCAGGGTCACGGTCGAGGTCGCCGACTTCGGATCTTCCGGCGCCGGGTCCATGCTGTGATGGATTTCGGTGGTCGCCTTCCACAACAGGAACAGGCCACCGGCGATCAGGATCATGTCTTTCCAGGAGAACGCGTGGCCGAGGAGATCGATCACCGGCTCGGTCAACTGGACGATGAACGCGATGGTGCTCAACAGCGCCAGTCGCAGGATCAGCGCCATGCCGATACCGATGCGCCGCGCCTTCTGCCGATGCTGCTCGGGCAATTTATTGGTCAGGATCGAGATGAAGATCAGGTTATCGATGCCGAGCACGATTTCCATCACGATCAACGTGGCCAGGGCGACCCAGGCGGTGGGGCTTACAGCAAGTTCTAAAAGGTATTCCATGGGTCAGTCCTGACTCGTTTAAGACGGTTTAGATTTCCTGGGATGAAGACTCGGTGTCCCGTTTGTCTTCGTCCGATGATTCTTTCTTGCTGATCAGCCCGCCGGTGGCGTCGCTTATCGCTTGTTCGGCAGCTTTGTGCGTATCGTCGATCGCTTGTTTCGCGCTTTCGGCAGCCTTGCCCATCAGTTGCTGAGCGCTTTTCTCGGCCTGGTCGCAACCGGCCAATAGCAGTAACGACGTGATCAGCAACGCCGTGGTTTTGAAATTCATGATGTTTCCTCGATAGAACAGACAGAGCCGAAAAGGCCTCCCGTCGATAGCGGGACATTCTAAGGAGACAGACACTTCAGGAAAATTCGTATTTTTACCGGCTATACTTCGGTTTTTACGAATCCATAATCGAAATTCGAATAAATGGATGTGGGTGTGGACCTGTAGGAGCGAGGCTTGCCCGCGAAGAACGATAATGCGGTCTTCCTGAATGACCGCGTTATCGTTCTTCGCGGGCAAGTCGGATCGCCGCATCGCTCGCTCCTACAGGTGATGTGTATTAGGCGGGAAATAAACAGAATGATGAATTACCGACAGCTGCACTACTTCTGGGTGGTGGCCAAGACTGGCAGCATCGTGCGCGCCTGCGAGCAGTTGAATCTGACCCCGCAGACCATCAGCGGGCAGATCTCCCTGCTCGAACAAACCTATGGCATCGAGTTGTTTCGCCGGGTTGGCCGCCAGCTTGAGCTCACGGAGGCCGGGCGTCAGGCCCTGCCCTACGCCGAGCAAATGTTCCAGCTGGGCGGTGAACTGGAATTGATGTTGCGGGCGCAGCCCAACGAGCAGCAGATTCTGTTTCGGGTCGGCGTAGCGGACGTGGTGCCCAAATCCATCGTCTATCGGCTGATCGCGCCGACCATGGAGTTGAACGAACCGCTGCGCATCACCTGCCGTGAAGACAAGCTTGAGCGGCTGCTGGCCGACCTGGCGATCCAGCGCCTGGACCTGGTGATCTCCGACAGCCCGATGCCCTCGCACCTGGACATCAAGGGCTACAGCCAGAAGCTCGGCGAATGCGGGATCAGCTTCTTTGCCACCCCCTCACTGGCCGCGCAGTACGGCCAGGACTTTCCGCGCAGCCTGCATGGCGCACCGCTGCTGATTCCCGGGCCGGAAACCGTGGTGCGCAGTCGTTTGCAGCGCTGGTTTGCCGAGCAGCAGATCCAGCCACGCATAGTCGGCGAGTTTGACGACAGCGCCTTGATGCAGGCTTTCGGTCAATCCGGCAGCGGGATTTTCATCGGTCCGAGCGTGATTGCCGACGAGGTCAAACGACAATACGGCGTGGAGTCGATTGGCCAGACCAACGCGGTCACCGAGTCGTTCTACGCCATTTCCGTGGAACGCAAGGTCAAGCACCCCGGCATTGTCGCCATTACCGAAGGTGCGAGGCGCGCACTGTTCACCGAGCTGTGAAGCGTCAGGCGCAGACTTCCCGGGGTTTGAAGGTCATCAGCGCCATGGCCAACAGGATCGAGACCAGGATAAAAGCGGCCGCCACAAAACCCAGGCCTTGCAGGCCAACGCTGTCGATCACCCGGCCACCGACCATGGCGCCCAGGCCGATCCCGAGATTGGCGCCGGCAATGTTCAGCGACGCGGCAAAGGCCGGCGCTTCAGGTGCCGCCTTCATCAAACGCACGTGGCTGACCAGGAACATCGCCGCCTGGGTCACGCCCCAGATCGCCATCGCCGCCGCCAGCCCCAGCGGCGAGTGAATGTTCGGCACCAACGCCACCATGCCGGCAATCATGAACGCGCAAAACGTCACCGAAGCGATCAGCGGGTGACGATCCACCGCGCGGCCACCCAGCGAGTTGCCGATCAGCCCCATCGCGCCGAAGCCCATCAGGCACCAGCCGACCACTGTGCCGTTGAAACCGGCCAGGCGCTCAAGGATGTCCGCCAGGTAGGTGTAGGCGGTGAACATGCCGCTGAACACCAGGATCGACAGCAGTACATGGCCGATCATCAGCGGGCTGCGCAGGATCTTGAATTGCGAGCGAAAGCTCACTTGATGCTGATGCAGGTTGGTTGTCGGCAGGTAGATGAACAGCAGCAGCGCCTTGGCAAAGGCGATCACCGCCAGAATGCCGAAGGCACTGCGCCAACCGAACGCGTCGGAAATCAGCGTGCCCACCGGAATGCCGAACACCGTGGCGCAGACAATCCCGAAACCGATCTTGGCGATGGCGCGACCGGCGAAGTCCGGGCCGACGATATCCACCGCCGTCTCACTGGCCAGGGCCCAGAACACCGGCAAGCCGAGCGCGGGAATCAAGCGGGCGATGGCCATCACCCAGATGTTCGGGGCAAACGCCGCCAGGGTGTTGGCCAGGCCGAACATGATCAGCACCGAAATGAACAGCTTGCGTCGCTCGAACCTGGCGAAGTACGCGGTCAGGAACGGTCCGAAGGCGGCGACGGTAAAGGCGAACAAGGTCACCAGCAAACCCGCTTGCGGGATGCTGACGTCAAGGTCTCGGGCGATCGCCGGCAACAGGCCGACGATGACGAATTCCGTGGTCAGCACCGTGAAACCGGCGGCGGACAACAGAAGGATGGGTAACAGCATGCAGAACTCCAGGAAACGACGACACCAGCGACAGCCCGAAGGCTCGCTGGCAGAACATGAAAATGAGGATGGGCAATCTTAGCAGAGTGCTTCCGGGCGCGGTTGCACGAACCTGCTTTTCTCGTGTAACACGCGGGCGGCAGATCGTCACAGGTCTGAAGGATCAGGACGACGCTGTGATAAAGTCCGCGCCCCGCGATACGTACCCTGTTCATCTGCCAGCGATTGGCATTGATGTCGCGCTACCCCGCACCTAATAAAATCAGAGATGCCGTTTTTATGACCGCTTCAACCCCTTCGCTATTGCACCGTTTGAATCGCTTGAGCCTGGTCACGCAAATCATCATCGGCCTGATCGCCGGGATTGTCCTGGCGCTGGTTGCGCCTGACGTGGCGAAGTCCACCGCGTTCATCGGCAAAGTCTTCGTCTCGGCCCTGAAAGCCGTCGCACCGATCCTGGTGTTCGTGCTGGTCATGGCGTCGATCGCCAACCATAAGCACGGCCAGGAAACCCATATCCGGCCGATTCTGTTTCTGTACCTGCTGGGCACCTTCGCCGCCGCGGTGGTCGCGGTCGTTGCCAGCATGATGTTCCCGTCGAGCCTGGTGCTGTCCTCCCACGACGTCGCGGTGACTGCACCGGGCGGCATCAGCGAAGTACTGCAGAGCCTGTTGCTGAGCGTGGTCGATAATCCGGTCAGCGCCCTGATCAACGCCAATTTCATCGGCATTCTGGCCTGGGCGATCGGCATGGGCGTGGCCATTCGCCATGCCGGTGACACCACTCGCGAGGTACTCGGTGATCTGTCCAACGGCGTGACCCTGATCGTGCGCCTGGTGATTCGTTTTGCGCCGCTGGGGATTTTTGGCCTGGTGGCCTCGACCCTCGCCACGTCCGGCTTCGGTGCCCTGATCGGTTACCTGCATCTGCTGGCGGTATTGCTGGGTTGCATGCTGTTCGTGGCGCTGGTGATGAACCCGGCGATCGTGTTCTGGAAGTTGCGTCGCAACCCGTATCCGCTGGTGATCATGTGCCTTCGCGAAAGTGGCATCACCGCGTTTTTCACTCGCAGCTCGGCGGCGAACATTCCGGTCAACCTTGAGTTGAGCAAGCGCCTGGGCCTGCATGAAGACACCTACTCGGTCTCGATTCCGCTCGGTGCCACCATCAACATGGCGGGCGCAGCGATCACCATTACCGTGCTGACCCTGGCGGCCGTGCATACCCTGGGTATTGCGGTCGATATTCCGACCGCCATCCTGCTGAGCGTGGTCGCGGCGATCTGTGCCTGTGGCGCTTCGGGCGTGGCCGGCGGTTCGTTGTTGCTGATACCACTGGCGTGCAGTTTGTTTGGCATCCCGAGTGAAATCGCGATGCAGGTGGTGGCGGTCGGTTTCATTATCGGGGTGTTGCAGGATTCGGCGGAAACGGCGCTGAATTCGTCTACCGACGTGCTGTTCACGGCCGCCGCATGCCTGGGGGAAGAAGAGAAAGCACAACGCCTGGCATAACACGCAATGCCCTGTAGGAGCCAGGCTTGCCGGCGAAGGCGATTTTGAATACGCCTTCGCCGGCAAGCCTGGCTCCTACAGCGAAGGCGATCTTGAATACGCCTTCGCCGGCAAGCCTGGCTCCTACAGCGAAGGCGATCTTGAATACGCCTTCGCCGGCAAGCCTGGCTCCTACAGCGAAGGCGATCTTGAATACGCCTTCGCCGGCAAGCCTGGCTCCTACAGCGAAGGCGTCCTTGAACACGCCTTCGCCGGCAAGCCTGGCTCCTACAGCGAAGGCGATCTTGAATACGCCTTCGCCGGCAAGCCTGGCTCCTACAGCAAAGGCGATCTTGAATACGCCTTCGCCGGCAAGCCTGGCTCCTACAGCGAAGGCGATCTTGAATACGCCTTCGCCGGCAAGCCTGGCTCCTACAAAGGCGCACGGGGGGGGTTAGAACGCGCCCATGTAATCGCGTTTGCCCACTTCGACACCGTTATGACGCAACAAGGCGTAGGTGGTGGTGACGTGGAAGAAGAATTGCGGCAGACCGTAGCTCAGCAGGTAAGCCTGGCCGGTGAAGCGCTTTTCTTTTGGCGTGCCTGGACGCGTGACGATCTCGATGCCTTCCTTGCCGGCGATCTGCTCGGGCTTGATCTCGCCGATGTAGGCCAGGACCTTGGCGATCAGCGCTTGCAGTTCGGCGAAGGTGGTTTCGGTGTCGTCGTACTTCGGCACTTCGATCTCGGCCAGACGCGAGGAAACGCCCTTGGCGAAATCGACGGCGATCTGCACCTGGCGCACCAGCGGGAACATGTCCGGGTACAGGCGGGCTTGCAGCAATGCGTTCGGATCGATGTTTTTCGCGGTGGCGTGGGCTTCAGCCTTGCTCAGCACATCGCTCAGGGCGCTGAGCATTTGCTTGAAAACCGGAACGGAAGCGTCGTACAGGGAAATGGTCATGGCAGTCTCGTGTTGTGACAGGAGGTAAATGTGGGCCGATTATAGCCATGCGCGACGCTCCTGCGACTTGTCTTTTATCCAGCAAGGATTACGCTAGGCCGCTTCGACTGCATGCTTCGACTGCCTAGGGAAAAGCGCGATGAGCACTGAGCAAGAAACCACTATCGACGAGCCGCGCCTCAACAGCACGGAAATCCGCATTCTGGGTTCGCTGATCGAGAAACAGGCCACCAGCCCGGAAACCTATCCGCTGACCCTCAATGCCCTGGTGATCGCCTGCAACCAGAAAACCAGCCGCGAACCGGTGATGAACCTCACCCAGGGCCAGGTCGGCCAGAGCCTGCGCGCCCTTGAAGGCCGCGGTTTTACCAAACTGGTGATGGGCAGCCGGGCCGATCGCTGGGAGCACAGGGTCGACAAGGCGCTGGAACTGGTGCCGGCCCAGGTCATTCTGACCGGCTTGCTGTTCCTGCGCGGCCCGCAAACGGTCAATGAACTGCTGACCCGCAGCGGGCGCATGCATGAATTCGAAGACGCCGAGCAGGTGGTGCATCAGCTGGAACGGTTGATTGCCCGCGGCCTGGCGCTGCTGATTCCACGCCAGGCCGGGCAGCGTGAAGACCGCTACATGCACGCGCTGGGGGATCCGGCGGATATTGAGGTGATTCTGGCTGCGCGGAATAATCCGGTGGAACGTGGTGCCAGCAATGGCGTATCGCTGGAGCGGATCGAAGAACTCGAAGCGCGGATTGCGGCGCTGGAAGAGCGCCTGGCACGGCTCGAATAACCCGACAACAAAGATCAAAATGTGGGAGCGGGCTTGCTCGCGAATGCGGACTGACATTCAACATGGTGTCGACTGACATACCGCCTTCGCGAGCAAGCCCGCTCCCACAGGGGATCGGCGTCGCACACAAATTGTGTAATCGGCGCAGAACCCTGTAGGAGCGAGGCTTGCCCGCGATGGGGCCGGTACAGCCAACAGATAACTCGAAGGCTCAGCTGCGGGCAAACTCCACCGCTTTGTGAAACTGCTCCTCGGTCGGCCGCACGCCGGTGTACAGCACAAACTGCTCCAGCGCCTGGATCGCAATCACTTCCAGCCCGGTAATCACCCGCTTGCCTTCGGCACGACCGCGCACGATCAGCGGGGTTTCCGAGGGAATCGCCACCACATCGAACACAATCTGCGCAGCGGCAATGGTGTCGGCGTCGAACGCCAGTTGATCGGCTTCCGGCCCCCCGGTCATGCCGATCGGCGTGACATTGATCAGCATTTGCGGACGTCGCGCGCCGAGTTCAGCTTGCCACTCATAGCCCAGCGAATCGGCCAGGGCACGCCCGGCGCGCTCGTTACGGGCGACGATCAGACCATTTTTATAACCGCCATCGCGTAAAGCGCTGGCCACCGCCTTGGCCATACCACCGCTACCGCGCAGGGCGAAGATGGAGTCCTTGGGCACCTGGTGGGTTTCCAGCAGTTGAGCGATGGCGAGGTAATCGGTGTTGTAGGCCTTGAGATGGCCATTGCTGTTGACGAGGGTGTTGATCGATTGAATGGCCGCCGCCGACGCGTCCAGCTCATCGACCAGCGCAATGCAGGCCTCCTTGAACGGCATCGAAACGCCGCAGCCACGAATCCCCAGGGCGCGAATGCCAGCGATGGCACCTGGCAGGTCCTGACTGCTGAAGGCCTTGTAGTAAAAGTTCAGGCCCAATTGTTCGTACAGATGATTGTGGAATCGCAGGCCAAAGTTTCCAGGGCGCCCGGAGAGGGACATGCACAGCTGGGTGTCTTTGTTGGGGTTCATCTGCATGTGAATCTCCTTCAATAGCACTATCGGATGGACGGGATTAGCCATTCCACCCGGTCCGATCGATCATATTCGCGTACCTGCCGATGGCAGCGCACGACGGCAAGAAAGCCGGTACAGACCTTACACAAAATTTACCCAACGGCTGTGCTGATTTGCAAAAAAACGCTGTCTTAGAAGTATCCCCGCGACAATCCTTGGGTCTATTGCAGAGCCAGGCGCCGGGTCGAAGAGCCGAGGAATTATCATGATCCGTAAAATCACCACAGTGGCCTTGCTGATCGGTGCCTTTGCCATCGCAGGGCCAGCAGAGGCTGGCGGCGGTCACGGTTGGCAGGGTCCGGCGGTATTCGGTGCGATCGTCGGCTCGGCCATCGTCGGTTCGGCCATCATCAACAGCAACCGGCCGGTCTATGTGCAGCAGCCGGTTTACGTTCAGCCACAACCGGTGTACATGCAACAACCTCCTCCGGTTTATTACCAGCCGGCACCGGTCTACGTGCAACAACCGGTCTACTACGGCCCGCCACCGGTTTATTACGGTCCGCCCCGTGGCTACTACGGCCCCCCGCGCGGCTACTACGGCCATCCCCACGGTTATGGCCGCTGGTAACGCAGTGGATCGCAGACTGAACGCCAGACTCATTGGCATCAATGACGACTATCGAAAGCGTTGATTGTCCGTTCCGGCGGCGAGTCCGTAAGGTAGCTCCATAGATTGATGGAGGTACTTATGTCTCAGGTTCAGATCATGTCCGTTATCGGCAGCGCCGTTCCCGCACCGCTCAGAGCGCTGGGATTGCTCGCCTGTTGGTACCTGGTGCGGGACGGCGAACCGATCAGTGGGCCGCTGACTTCGTTGCCGGCCGCCCGGGCACTGTCGCAACGCATCGGCCAGGGTCAGCTCAGCGCCTAAGGCAACTGCACCCGTGGCTTGGTTTCGATGAAGATGGCCCAGCTGGACATGAACAGCGCGGCGATCAGCGGTCCGATAACGAAGCCATTGAGGCCGAAGATCGCCAGGCCGCCAAGGGTCGAGATCAGAATCAGATAGTCCGGCATCTTCGTATCCTTGCCCACCAGAATCGGTCGCAGCACGTTATCCACCAGGCCGATCACGAAGATCCCGAACAGGCCCAACACCACGCCCTGCCAGATCGCCCCGGTGAACAGGAAAAAGGCCGCCACCGGCGCCCAGACGATCCCCGCGCCTACCGCTGGCAACAGCGACAGGAATGCCATCAGCACCGCCCACAGCAACGCGCTCGGGATGTCCAGAAACCAGAAAATCAAACCACCCAATGCACCCTGCGTAATCGCCACCAGCAGGTTGCCCTTCACTGTCGCCCGCACCACGCGGTTGAACTTGAGTTGCAAACGACGTTTCTGGTGCTCCTGCAGCGGTACGGCAGCGCGAACCTTGCGTGCCAGTTCGGCACCGTCGCGCAGGAAGAAAAACAGCAGGTAGAGCATGATGAAAAAACTCACCAGAAAATCGAAAGTGCCCTGACCGAAACTGAACGCCTGGGCGGCGATAAATTCATTGCCTGTCACCGCACTCTTGATGATTTTCTCTCGCAGCCCCTCTAACTCGCCTACCCCGAACCGATCGAGCAAGTGCTGGAAGTACGGCGGCAGGCTGTGTTTGAAATGCGTCACGTACCCGGCGATGTCCAGCTCGCCGCTTTCGATGCTCTTGTAGACCGCGGCCCCTTCTTGAACCAGCAGGAAACCCAGGATGATCACCGGCAGAATCGCGATCACCAGGCAGATGCCCAGGGTCAGCAGCGCCGTCAGGTTGCGTTGCCAGCCGAACTTCAGTTGCAGTCGACGCTGCAGCGGGGCGAAGAGGATGCCAAGGATGACTGCCCAGAACACCGCAGCGTAGAACGGCAGCAAAATCCAGATGAAGGCGGCGGTGACCAGGCCCAACAGGATCACCAGTGATTTGTTTTGCAGAGTCTCTTCGTTCATGTCCGATCCATGTCAGTCAGCAGGGAAACAATGGCGCGTCCTGATGCTTAGTCCGCCACGGTTCGCGCGAGTGCCATCCGTTTGTTCATCAAGCATAGATCCGGATCAATGAGCCCTGCGGGCAGCGATTACCCTCGTATGTCGTGATGATCAAAAACGCACACCCCTGTGGGAGCGGGCTTGCCCGCGATGGGGTCGTCACATTCAACATCTATGCTGGCCGATACATCGCCATCGCGGGCAAGCCCGCTCCCAAGATTCAGGCGAACTCCTCGCGCAACATCGCCACAAACGCCTCTCGCGCCGGGTGAACCCCGGCGTTTTCATGCCAGTAAAACAGGTTGTCGATGGCCGTCAGGTCGGGGAATTCATAGCCCGCGCAACCGGCGCCTTTGGCGAATTGATCGAAAACGCCTTTAGGCACCAGCGCCACGCCGGCCCCAGCGCTGACGCAGCCGACGATCGCGCCGTAACTGGCCAGGCTGACGATCGGCAACGCCTGCCCCTGACGTAACAACCAATGCTCCAGTGCCGCCCGGTAAGGGCAGCCTTGTGGCCACATGAACACGGTCTTGTCCTGCAAATCGGCGATATCACGCACCGGCCCCAGGGACGTCGACGCAATCAGCAGCAACTCCTCGCGGTACATCGGCGTGCGCTTGAGTTGCGAGCGTTCGACATCTACGGCAACTATCGCGCCGTCAAGCCGATGGTTGAAGGTGTCATCGAGCAGCTGGCTCCAGGGGCCGGTGGTCAGTTCCAGCGCCACCTTCGGGAAACGCTTGTGGAATTTGGCCAGCAAGCGCGGCAAGCGCCCTGTGGCCGAGGACTCGATGGCACCGATGCGCAATGGACCGGACGGCTCCGCGGCGGGATCGAGCGCCCGCTTGGCCTCAGCCGTGAGCGCGAGAATCTTCGCGGCATAGGCGAGGAAGGTCTGTCCCGAGGGGCTGATTCGCAACCCTCGGCCCTCACGCAGAAACAGCGCGACACCCAGCTCCGCCTCCAGCGCCTTGATCCGTGCCGTGATATTCGACGGCACGCAATGCAACAGCTCGGCAGCGCGGGCAATGCTGCCGACGTCGGCGACGGTCTTGAACATGCGAATCTGCGCCAGCTCCATACATCACCAAAAGTGAACAGTTGACTCAGTATAAGTCAGTTGTGGCGAATGATCCGGATTCCGATACTCGGTGCATATGCCCCCAGGTGTCCGACCATGCCAGCGCTCACAGCTGTTTCCCCTTCCCCCGTCAAAATTGTCCTGGCGATGGTGTTTGTCATCGCCTGCTGGGGGTATTCCCCGACCGGTATTCACATCGGCTTGCAAGCCTATGATCCTGGCCACCTGGCATTGCTGCGGTTTTTGCTGGCATCGGTGTTCATGGGCGCAGTCGCGATGATCAGAGGCATCAGCCTGCCGAGCCTTCGCGATCTGCCGCTGTTGGTTGTCCTCGGTTTTTTTGCGGTGAGCCTGCATCACGTCGCGTTGAATTTCGGCCAGCAGGGTGTCAGCGCCGGCGCGTCCAGTGTGTTGGCGCAATCGACGCCCCTGTTCAGCACGCTCCTGGCGCGCTTCGTGTTCAAGGACCGGGTGACGGTCTGGCGCTGGGGCTGTGTCGTTCTGGGTTTGCTCGGCGTGGTGATTGTGGTCGCAGGCGACAACGGACTGGGCAGCATGGATAGCCACGGTTTGCTGATCCTGCTGGCGGCGCTGTCCTGGAGCTTTTACTTTGCGTTGCAGAAGTACCATGCCCGGCGCTACGACGGGTTGACGCTGGTGTGTTACACGGTTTGGTTCGGGACGTTGTTGCTGCTGGTTTATCTGCCGGGGTTGGCGAGCCAGGTGGCCGCGGCACCGGTTGATGTGCAGTGGGCGGTGATCGGATTGAGCGTGTTTCCGAGTGCTCTGGCGTATCTGGCCTGGGCGTATGTGTTGGCTCATGTGGATTTGAGCCGGGCGACGATGACGCTGTATCTGATTCCACCGACGGCCATGGGCATTGCGTCTTTTGCGTTGGCGGAGCAGCCCACATTGATGGTGGTTGTCGGTTCGGCGATTGTGCTGGTCAGTGTGCTGGCGTTGAATCTGGAGCGGCGGGTAGTGGTGATTCAAGGGGCCAGTGTTTGATCGCTAAGTAGTGGTGATGCATCTGACGCCTTCGCGGGCAAGCCTCGCTCCTACAGGGTTTGTGTTAATCCAAGTAATGCGGTCGACACAAACCCTGTAGGGGCGAGGCTTGCCCGAGAAGAACGATGACGCGGTTGACCCGCCGTAGACAAAAAACCCGGCACACTGGCCGGGTTCCGGTTATCGCCTGTCATCGGACAGCGGAGTGGGCTCATCCGCCGGAGGCACCTCTTCCCCCGCTGTCGGATCCATCCAGTCTTCAGGTCGATCAGTGTCCGAGCCGGTCGGGTCCCGGGTCGGGTCCATGCCGGGTGGTGCATCCTGGTCCATGTCGGGCTCATCGGTACCGGGCATGGGCCTGGTGGGGTCGGTATTGGGTGTTCCCCCCTGGAATGTTGATTCATTAGCCATGACGCACCTCACAGGTGAGGTCCAGCAAATCTGGGCCGTATTGGTTGGAAGCAATGCCATGACCGAGGTGCTGTCGAGTAGACAGACGGTTATCCGCGATCCGCCAGAAACCGGTCGCGGCTATTGGTCAGGTGCAGCCACATCGCTGCCCGCGCCGCATCCGGGTCCTGGCGCTTGATGGCGTTGAGTATCGCCTCGTGCTCAAGGTTGGCCAGCTGTCCGAGCTTGCTCAAATCCGCCGCGCCGCGTTCGGCGGCGTTGACCCGGGTCCGGGGAATCATCGCGCGGCCCAGCTGCTGCATGATTTCGCTGAAGCACAGATTGCCGGTGGCTTCGGCGATCAGCAGATGAAAGCGTTTGTCGGCTTCGACGCAGCTGTCGTTGTTGGCGAGCAGGTTTTGATAATCGTCCAGTGCTTCACGCATCTGCGCCACTTGCCGATCAGTGCGTCGGACAGCGGCCAGCGCAGCCGCCTGGGTTTCCAGGCCCATGCGCAATTCCAGAATGCCGCGCACCCCCAGCGCGGTGTCGACATTCAGTCGCAGCCCCTGGTCCGGCGCACGCTCCAGCACGAAGGTGCCGATGCCGTGGCGGGTTTCCACCAGCCCGGACGCCTGCAACTTCGAGATGGCCTCGCGCACCACGGTGCGACTGACCCCGTGCTCCTGAACAATGGTGTTCTCCGACGGCAGCTTGTCCCCGGGCAACATCTGACCGAGCAGGATGCCCTGGGTCAGCTTGGCGACCAGGTCATGGGCCAGATTGTGCGTGCGCTTGCGCGCAGGCGCGTCGAGGTCTTCGTGCATGGCGGTTATCCGAAAGCGGGGCTAAGGGGATCGTAGCACCCTGGTGAAGTGGAATCTTCAGAAAAAGCGCTTAACTTGTATGACAACACTCAACAACTTTATGAAAAAGCGCAAACACAGACCAAGTCAGCCGGAACAGCCAAATCATCATCGCCCCAGGCAAAATAGCCGTTTAATCGAGTTTTTGCGCTTGCAGGATAAAAAAATCTATTTGTATGATGTCTATCAACACAGCAACACCCAGTCACACCCCGCATAAAAATAATCAGTGGGAGAAAACAAATGAGTACATCCATACCCGGGATGCACGACGGCGCCGATTCGGTCCTGAAGTCCGCCATCTCAAAAGTGAAACGGCACGTGCTGCCGCTGTTCGTGATCATGTTCATCGTCAATTACATTGACCGCGTGAACATCGGCTTCGTCCGCGCCCACATGGAACATGACCTGGGGATCGGTGCTGCCGCCTATGGCCTGGGTGCCGGTCTGTTCTTCATCGGTTACGCGTTGTTCGAAGTGCCCTCCAACATCCTCCTGCAAAAAGTCGGCGCGCGAATCTGGCTGACCCGCATCATGCTGACCTGGGGCATCGTGGCTACCTGCATGGCCTTCATCCAGAACGAAACCCACTTCTACATCCTGCGATTCCTGCTGGGGGTGGCTGAAGCGGGGTTCTTTCCCGGGGTGATCTACTACTTCACGCGCTGGTTGCCCGGTGTCGAGCGCGGCAAGGCCATTGCGATCTTCCTCAGCGGTTCCGCGATCGCTTCGCTGATCTCCGGCCCGCTGTCCGGGTTGCTCCTGCAGATCAACGGTTTGGGCCTGCACGGCTGGCAATGGATGTACTTCATCGAAGGCATGTTTTCGGTCTGCCTGTGCGTGTTCGTGTGGTTCTGGCTCGATTCCAGACCCCACGATGCCAAATGGCTGACCCGCCCCGAGCAGGACGCGCTGGTCAAGGCCATCGACGACGAACAACTGGCCCGCGAAGCGGCGACGCCGATCAAGCCATCCCTGGGCAAGCTGCTCAAGGATCGCCAGATCATCCTGTTCTGCCTGATCTACTTCTTCATCCAGCTGACCATCTATGCCGCGACCTTCTGGCTGCCGAGCATCATCAAGAAGATGGGCGACCTCAGCGACATTCAGGTCGGGCTGTTCAACTCGATCCCCTGGTTGCTGTCGATCGTCGGCATGTACGCCTTCGCTTCGCTGTCGGCCAAATGGAAACATCAGCAAGCCTGGGTGGCTGCCGCCCTGCTGGTCGCTGCGGCCGGGATGTTCATGTCCACCACCGGCGGGCCGATCTTCGCTTTCGTTGCGATCTGCTTTGCTGCGCTGGGTTTCAAATCGGCTTCGTCGCTGTTCTGGCCGATTCCCCAGGCGTACCTGGATGCACGCATCGCTGCGGGCGTCATCGCGCTGATCAACTCGGTGGGCAACCTCGGTGGTTTCGTGGCACCGACCACGTTCGGCCTGCTGGAAGAACACACCGGGTCGATTCAGGGCGGACTCTACGGTTTAGCCGCCACATCGATCATCGCCGCGATCATCGTCTTTGCCGCACGTAATACACCCAAATCCGCACCTGCCGTCGCAGTGGGCACACCCGCTTCCAACCACGCCTGAATCCTGGTTAAGGACAAGACAATGAACGCACAAGACAGCGCCAAAGCCCCGATCATCACCAGCATGCAGGTGGTTCCAGTGGCCGGGCACGATGGCATGTTGCTCAACCTGAGTGGCGCCCACGGGCCGTTTTTCACCCGCAACATCGTCATTCTCAAGGACAACGCCGGCCACACCGGCGTCGGTGAAGTGCCGGGGGGCGAGCGCATTCGCCAGACCCTCGAAGACGCGCGCAGCCTGGTGGTTGGCAGCCCGATCGGTACGTATCAGAAAATCCTCAATCAGGTGCGCCAGACCTTCGCCGACCGTGATGCCGGCGGCCGGGGCCTGCAGACGTTCGACCTGCGCATCACCATTCACGCGGTCACCGGCCTGGAAGCAGCGCTGCTGGATCTATTGGGTCAGCATCTGGACGTGCCGGTCGCGGCCCTGCTCGGCGAAGGCCAGCAGCGCGACGAAGTGAAGATGCTCGGCTATCTGTTTTATGTCGGTGATCGCCACCAGACCGACCTCGCCTACCGCAGCGAACCGGATGCCGACAACGACTGGTTCCGCGTGCGCCACGAGCCCGCCATGAGCGCCGATTCCGTGGTGCGCCTGGCCGAAGCCGCCCACGCCCGCTATGGCTTCAAGGACTTCAAGCTCAAGGGCGGCGTGCTCAGCGGCGATGCAGAAATCGAAGCGGTGACCGCCCTGGCGGAACGCTTCCCCGATGCGCGCATCACTCTCGATCCGAACGGCGCCTGGTCGCTGAAAGAAGCGATCCGTCTGTGCCGGGATCAGCATCACGTCCTCGCCTATGCCGAAGACCCTTGTGGCGCAGAAAATGGTTATTCGGGCCGCGAAGTCATGGCCGAATTCCGCCGCGCCACCGGCCTGAAAACCGCCACCAACATGATCGCCACCGACTGGCGGGAAATGGGCCATGCGATCCAGCTGCAATCGGTGGACATCCCCTTGGCCGACCCGCATTTCTGGACCATGCAAGGCTCGGTTCGCGTGGCGCAGATGTGCCATGAGTGGGGCCTGACCTGGGGCTCGCACTCCAACAACCATTTCGATATTTCCCTGGCGATGTTCACCCATGTTGCCGCGGCCGCGCCGGGTGAGATTACCGCGATCGACACCCACTGGATCTGGCAGGACGGCCAGCGCCTGACGAAGGCCCCGCTGCAAATCGTCGACGGTTGCGTGCAGGTGCCGAAGAAACCGGGGCTGGGGGTTGAGCTGGATATGGATCAACTGGCCAAGGCCCATGAGCTGTACAAAGGCATGGGGCTGGGCGCGCGGGATGACAGCGTGGCGATGCAGTTTTTGATTCCGGGCTGGACGTTCGATAACAAGCGGCCGAGCCTGGTGCGCTAACGATCCAAAAACACCACAAGCCCTGTGAGCGGGCTTGCTCGCGAAAGCGGAGTGTCAGTCGACATCATCGGTGAATGTCAGGCCGCATTCGCGAGCAAGCCCGCTCCCACAGGATCCGGATTCACGCCAGTTCATCTTGGGCCGCTTGTAACAGCCAATCCTTGAACACGGCCGGATCATGCCCAATCCCCATTTTTCTAATCACTCGCCCGAATCATGCTCGGTTGCCGACCCTGGCCACTCTACATAAACTGGGCCCACCCATCTGTGGCTCGAATTCAAAAGCCGCTCGCAGAGAAGCGGTTAACATCATTGAAACTCATGGAAAGCGTCTCAGTCATGCTTAAAAAAAATCTGCACAAGCTCACGTCCTACAGTGCTTTCGTACTTTTCCTCGGCGCCGGTCACTGCATGGCTGACAACCGCATCGAATCCATCGTGAACACCGCCATCGAACCGGTGATGCAGCAACAACAGATCCCCGGTGTCGCAGTCGCGATCACCGCCAACGGCCAGGCGCATTACTTTAACTACGGCGTGGCCTCGAAGGAAAACGGCAAAGCCGTCACCGAAGACACCCTGTTCGAGATCGGTTCGGTGAGTAAAACCTTCACTGCCACCCTCGCCGCCTACGCCCAGGCGACAGGCAAACTGTCCCTGTCAGACAAGGCCAGCAACGTTCTGCCAGCGCTGCGCGGCAGTGCGCTCGATCACATCAGCGTATTACAACTCGGCACCTACACCGCCGGTGGACTGCCGCTGCAATTCCCCGACGAGGCCGATGCGCCGGACAAGATGCTCGGCTATTTCAAACAATGGAAACCGACCTACACCGCCGGTAGCCATCGGCAGTATTCGAACCCGAGCCTGGGGCTGTTTGGCTATCTTGCGGCCAAAAGCCTGGGCGCGCCGTTTGATGAGGTGATGGAAAAAACCCTGCTGCCGAAACTCGGGCTGAAGAACACCTACCTCAAGGTACCGCTGGATCAGATGGGGCTTTATGCCCAGGGGTATGACAAGGAAGACAAACCGGTGCGGGTCGGGCCGGGGGCGCTGGATTCGGAGGCGTATGGGGTGAAAACCAGCGCGGCGGATCTGCTTCGCTATGTTCAGGTGAACATGAAACCGGCAGGGCTTGAAGCGCCGCTGCAACGGGCAATCGCCACCACGCACACGGGTTATTACAAAGTCGGTGACATGACCCAGGGATTGGGCTGGGAACTTTACAGCTACCCGGTCACGCTCGATCAGTTGCTCGACGGCAACTCGACGCAGATGGCGATGGAAGCTCACAGCGTCCAGTTGCTGAATCCGCTGCAACCTCAACCGGACGCTGTGCTGGTCAATAAAACCGGCTCAACGGGTGGCTTCGGTGCCTATGTCGCGTATGTGCCCTCGAAGGATATCGGCATCGTGATTCTGGCCAACAAGAACTATCCGAACGCGGAGCGGGTGAAAGTGGCGCATAGGGTATTGAGCGCACTGAGCAAGTAGCTCAAAACCCCGACCTGTAGCAGTCATCAAAATGGGCGACCCCTTGAGGTCGCCCATTTTCATTGGTGCGCCTGTTGACTAAACAGCCGCCGCGCCTTCGGGTGGATCGATATTGTCCAGTGCCCGATTCACCAATAACTCGCCCACGACAGCCAATTGCTGAATCGACAGCGCCACGTTGCGGTTGGAGCTTTCCAGTTTGCAAGCCAGGTCCGTGACGAGGACGTTCAGCGACGCGAGGGTTTCGCAGGCGTGGCACAGCAGTGTTGCAGTATCGACGCCGGGGACGATGGTGAAGATGTGGCTGACCGGGTCGGCGTGATTGGGGTTACGCAGGCGAGCGCTGATGGCGGGTTCGGTGATGTTGGAAAGTGGGACGGGGTCGACGGGATCGGAATCGGACGGAATTTCTAAGGTATTTGGTTTGTCTGTCTTCATTGAATGAAACTTCTCTTTAAGTTCTAGGGGACTACCCAACTCACTTCCACATGAGGGTGGCAGCTGTACGCAGGTGTGGAAGACCAGGAAAAGAGAAAAACCCGGTGCACTTGAAAGTGCCCCGCGCACAGCCGCCATAAGCCGGCAATGTTGACATAAAAAATGCCGACATGCGTTTCATGGACGCTGCTTTCTCTTTCTTGAAGCTCGGACTTCCACATCCGGCCGCTGATTTTGCAGCGGCTGGAGAAGGTTATCGCCACGGCCCCCAGAGCACCAGTTCATGGAATGCGCCAGGGTTTGCAGGAAATTTCCGACGCAATTGAAGGCCCTTGCCCTGCCTCATTTTCATGGGCATACACTGCAACTACTTTTATTGTTAGCCGTTGTGATGTGACCGAAACCGTTGTAACTAAACGGCATCGGATCAATCCGTAATCGGGAATGACTAACACGCCGCTTTCGCGAGCAGGCTCGCTCCCACAGGGAATTCATTTGCCATAAAGTTTCTGCGCGGATTCAATCGTCCGGCATTTCTGGCGGCTTGGCGGGTTTGGCCGGTTTGCTCGGTTTTGTCGCCTTGGCGCCCTTGGCCGGGGCGGGTTCGGTCACCGGTGGCGGTGGCGTCGGCACCGTTGCCTCTTTCTCTGTCGCCGGCAATTCATCGATGGTTTTGAAAATCGCCTGCAGGTCGACCGCATCCGACTGTTCCAGTTTCTTTTCGCCGTCCTTGCCGACCAGAATCACCTTGGTCTTCGCGCCGGCGCCCAATTTGAGCGAACGGATCAATGCCGCCGTTTCTTGTGGCCCCAGGTCTTTGCCCTCGCGCTGGCCCATCAGATTGAGCACGGTATACAGGACCATGTTGCGATCGTCGAAACCCTTGCGGTTGGCCGGCTCATCCAGTGCCTTTTTCAAGCTGACCCACGCGGGATCGACCGTACTCGGAGCGATGACGATCAACGGCCGGGCCCTGCCCTTGTCCATGTCCAGCGGTGAGTCGCCATCGGCGGCGAACAAGGTACCGGCGAAAGCCAGCAGGGTAGCCAGGGTCAATGACCTGATGAGCATGCGCATCTCCTTTTGATATCCACGCTCTAATGATTGCGCATCGCGGCGTTCGTTCCGGGGACGCTTCGCAATTATGTTTCGCCCTGCCCCAAGCTTAGGTCAGGGCAGTCATTGCGCAACAGGCTGGACTAATCTCATGGTTCAGTACTCGACACCTGAAACGCCGCGAGGGCCCCTGCCATGAGCGCTCAGCTGAACCACACCATCGTCTGGTGCCGCGACAAGCAGACGTCGGCCAACTACCTGGCAGACATCCTCGGCCTGCCCGCCCCTGAACCCTTCGGGCCGATGCTGGTCGTTAAACTCGACAACGGCGTGTCGCTGGATTTCTACAACAACGACCCGCCGATCGCTTCTCAGCACTATGCGTTTTTGCTCGGTGACGAGGAGTTCGATGCGGCCTTCGCCCGTCTGCAAGGGCGAAAGCAACCCTGGTGGGCTGATCCCGGCAAGCAGCGACCGGACGAGATCAATGATCATGGCGGTGGCCGGCGGGTTTACTTCGATGACCCGGACGGGCACCTGCTGGAGATTTTCACCCGCGAGTGAATGAAGCCTGCGGCGAACATCAGAACGCCAGTTTGTAGCCGATCAGCGCCAGCATCGTCGCCAGGCAAGGACGCAACATTTCGTCGGAGATGCGGCCAGTCAGGTGACTGCCCAGGTAAATGCCTGGCAGCGAACCGACCAGCAAGTAGCCCAGTACGTGCCAATCCATGTTGCCCATACTCGCGTGACCGAGGCCGGCGACCAGGGTCAGGGGTACGGCGTGGGCGATTTCCGTGCCTACCAGGCGGCGGGTTGGCAGCATGGGATAAAGAATGAACAGGGCTACGGTTCCCAGGGCGCCGGCACCGATGGAGGTCAGGGCGACCATGGTGCCGAGCACCAGGCCAGTCAGCACGGTCAGCCCGTTCAGGCGCGGGCCACTGGGGTTGTAGTTGCCGCCGGCGCGTTTGTGGGCGAAATCGAGCAAGCGCTTCTTGAAGAAAATCGCCAGCGCGGTGGCAAACAGGACAAAGCCCAAGGCCTGTTTGATCACGGCGTTCATGGCATCGGGGGATGTCTGCAGGGTGCTCAGGAACCACAGCGTCATCAGCACCGCCGGCACACTGCCGAGGGTCAGCCAGCCGGTGATTGACCAATCGATGTTGTTGTTCTTTTTATGAACCAGAACGCCGCTGGATTTGGTAATGGCGGCGTACAGGAGATCCGTGCCCACCGCCGTCGCCGGATTGACCCCGAACCACAGCAGGATCGGCGTCATCAATGAGCCGCCGCCCACGCCGGTCATGCCGACGATGAAACCCACCACTAAACCTGCGACCACCAACCCGAAGTTAACGAATTCCATTAACACGCCCACAAAAATCGCATGAATAAACTGGCCCGCAGCATAGCGATTTTTCTTATAACCAGTTATATCGATGAGGTCTATCGTTATGCCGATGTGCGCTGACATCCCTGTAGGAGCGAAGCTTGCTCGCGAAGAACGATAACGCGGAGCAACAGATACACCGCGGCGCCTGGTTCGCCGGCAAGCCTGGCTCCTACAGGTCATGGGGGGGGTTGAGCTATCGGTGCAAGCAGCCACTCACTGTACGGGCAGGAAATTGAGGAACAGCAGGCTCTGGGCGTAATTCAGGCCGATCCGCCGGTAGCGCTCGTCGAGCATCTGGGTCAACAGGTCCAGGCGCGCGACGATCTTGCCGAATTCCACGGCAAAACTCAGGTTGCTGCCCTCCTCCGAGATCTCGTTGGAAAACAGCAAGGGCTCGCCCTGCTTGTTCTGCCGCTGACTGAGGATCCAGGTGGCTTTCTCGATGTTGCGCGCGGCGTTGTTGACGAAGGTCGGGTTGATCGCATCGGTCATGTAGAACTCGAGACGATTGCCGTGGGCGGTCACCAGCATGCTGCCGATGGCATAGATGAAGGCACCGACCCGGTCGCCGAGGAATTCAGGGCTCATGGCGAAGCTCAGTGCCGCCAGGTCTTTTTTGCCGCCCAGGGTCGGTAGCGGCTGTTGCATTTCGATGGCCATGCGCACTTGCTGCCCGGCGGTGCGGGCGTCGAGGAAGCCGGACTTTTTCAACTCCTCGGGGTTGCGCAGGTAGAGCTTGCTCATGAGCAGGTAGAGGCTGTCGAGGTTGTCGCGCATCGCCAGGGTGGCCATGCGGTCGACGCTGGTCTGGAGGAATTCCTGGGGTTTGCCTTCGCGGAACTGGTCGATGATGTCGCCGCCCTGTTGCTGGCTGCATCCGGAGAAGCAGAGCATCGACACACAGGCCAGCAGCAGGCTGTTCCGGCGGATGTGCAGCGTGATGAGGGGTAACACTGGAACCATGGGTGCTTGGACTTGGACATGGGCTTGCGGTGGGGATCGCCGCAGGCTGGCCATGGATAGAGCCGGGAATCCGGAAAAAGTGCAGTACCGATGGTCCGTAAACGCTGTTCGATGGACAGGTGAATCAAAAGATCGCAGCCTGCGGCAGCTCGCGCCGTACGCCTACAGGGGCGCGTCTTTCTGGCAGCACGCGTTATCGTTCACGTCCTTCGTCGGAACGCCGCCCGAAGCAAGGGCAGCGTACACCGCGATATGCCGGATAAACTGGCTGCGATCTTTTGATTTTTTGACGGAACCACCGCGCTGTTGTGCTGCCAACCGAAGAGTACCCATCGATCGAAAAAAAGGAGATGTGCATGCGCACCCTCGATCTGGCAGGCGTCAACGTACCGGTCATCGGCCAAGGCACCTGGCGCATGGGGGAGGATCCTTCGCGGCGCAGCCAGGAGGTGGCGGCGTTGCGCCAGGGCATCGAGTTGGGCATGACCCTGATCGACACCGCTGAAATGTACGGCGAAGGCGGTGCCGAGCAAGTGGTGGGCGAAGCCATCACGGGCAGGCGCGACCAGGTGTTTCTGGTCAGCAAGGTGTACCCGCACAACGCCAGCCGCAACGGCATCCCCCAGGCGTGCGAGCGCAGTCTGCAACGGCTGGGCACCGACTACATTGATCTGTACCTGCTGCACTGGCGCGGCCAGTATCCCCTGGAGGAAACCGTCGAGGCCTTCGAACGCCTGCGCGAGGCCGGCAAGATCGGTCGCTGGGGCGTGTCCAATTGCGACCTGGATGATCTGCACGAGCTGGCCGCGCCGGCCTGCGCCACTAATCAAGTGCTCTACAATCTGGAAGAGCGCGGCATAGAATTCGATCTGCTGCCCTGGTGCCAGCAGCATCGCCTGCCCGTCATGGCCTACTGTCCAATCGGCCAGGGTGGGGAGATGCTGGCCCACCCGGCGCTCATGCACGTTGCCGCCCGTCACGACGCGACGCCGGCCCAAATCGCGCTGGCATGGATTCTGCGCCAGGACGGTGTGATCGCCATCCCCAAGGCGGTCAGCCCCGAACATGTGCAACTGAATGCACAAGCCGCGCAACTGCGGCTTGAAGCGGGGGACCTGGAGGCGCTGGACCACGCGTTTCACGCGCCGCAACGAAAGCAGCGATTGGCCATGGTCTGAGCCGTCGCGGTTGTGTCAGAGGGTTTGCGCATGAGAAGCACCGATCCACTCGACAGGTTCGACCTGCAACGCTTCATTCAGGCGCAGAACCCGGTGTTCGAACGGGTTCAGGATGAGCTGATGGCTGGCCGCAAGCGCAGTCACTGGATGTGGTTCATCTTTCCGCAATTCACGGGACTTGGCGACAGTGAGATGTCCCGTCATTTCGCGATTCGATCCGCAGCGGAAGCGTTGGCCTACCTCGAGCACCCGGTGTTGAGCGCTCGACTGCGTAACTGCACGCAATGGGTCATGGACATCGAGCAGCGCCCGATTGCGGCGATTTTCGGCCATCCCGACGACCTCAAGTTTCACTCCTCGATGACCCTGTTCGCCCAGGTCGATACCGAAGACGATCTGTTCAGCCGGGCACTGGATCGGTATTTCCACGGCATTCCTGATGAGTGGACGTTAACGCTGCTGGACTCAAAACAGGCCTAATTGCCCGCCAATCAAGGTCGAGAAGTCGTCGTCGACGAAGGGCAGGATCGCATCCGCCACCGGTTGCAATTGCCGGGTGACGTAGTGGTCGTAATCGATGGGTGCGCTGCGGATCTCCAGCGGCTCGGGCCCGGCGACGCTGATCACGTAGCTGATCCAGCCCCCGTTCTGGTACTGCCGCGGCCGGCCCTGACGGTCGTTATAGTCGTCGGCGATACGCGCCGCGCGGACATGGGGCGGCACGTTGCGTTGGTAGTCGTCGAGGGTGCGACGCAGGCGCTTGCGGTAGATCAGCCGGTCATCGAACTCACCGGCCAGGGTCTTGCGCACGTAGTCGCGCACGTAATCCTGATACGGCTGGCGATTGAAGATGCGCAGGTACAGCTCCTGCTGGAATTGCCGGGCCAGCGGCGACCAGTCGGTGCGCACGGTTTCCAGGCCCTTGTAGACCATTTCGTCGCTGCCGTCGGCGCGGGTCACCAGCCCGGCATAACGCTTCTTGCTGCCCTCCTCGGCGCCGCGAATGGTCGGCATCAGAAAGCGTTTGTAGTGGGTTTCGAACTGCAACTCCAGGGCACTTTCCAGCCCGAATTGCTGCCGCACATGTTCGCGCCACCACTGGTTGACGTGGTCCACCAGGGCGTGGCCGATCTGCGCCGCTTCCTGCTGACCGTGGGCGCGGCGCAGCCAGACGAAGGTCGAGTCGGTGTCGCCGTAGATCACCGTGTGGCCCTGGGCTTCGATCAGCTTTCGGGTGCGCAGCATGATTTCGTGGCCGCGCAGGGTGATGGACGACGCCAGGCGCGTATCGAAGAAGCGGCAACCACTGGAACCGAGCACGCCGTAGAAGGCGTTCATGATGATCTTCAAGGCCTGGGACAGCGGCGCGTTGTGTTCGCGCTTGGCGGTTTCCCGGCCTTCGGCGACGCGGGCGACGATCGCTGGCAGGCAATGCCGGGTTCTGGAAAAACGGGCGCCGCGAAAGCCCGGCACCGACTCGCTGTCGGCGGGATGCTTGAGGCCCTCGATCAGGCCCACCGGGTCGATGAGGAAGGTACGGATGATCGACGGATACAGGCTTTTATAGTCCAGCACCAGCACCGACTCGTACAACCCCGGTTGCGAATCCATGACGAAACCGCCGGGACTGGCCTGCGCAGGCTTGGTCCCAAGGTTCGGCGCGACGAACCCCTGGCGATGCATCAGCGGCATGTACAGGTGGGTGAACGCCGCCACGGAGCCACCGCTGCGATCCGCCGGCAAACCGGTGACGCTGGCCCGTTCCAACAGGAAGGTCAGCAGTTCGGTCCTGGCGAAGATCCGCGTCACCAGTTCGCAGTCCTTGAGGTTGTACGTGGCCAGGGCCGGTTTGTCCTCGGCGAACATGCGGTTGATTTCGTCCATGCGCTGATACGGCGTGCTGATCGCCTTGCCTTCGCCGAGCAGGGTTTGCGCGACGTTTTCCAGGCTGAATGACGCAAAGTTCCAGGTCGCCGAGCGCAGGGATTCGATGCCATCGATGATCAATCGCCCGGCGGCCGAGGCGAAGTAATGGTTGCGGCTGCCGTGTTCGCGCCACTGCATTTCCTCGCCGCCACGCCCCAGTTTCAATGGCACCGCCAGGCGCCGGGCGTGCTCGTGCAGCACGCGCAGGTCGAACTGCACGAGGTTCCAGCCGATGATCGCGTCGGGATCATGGCGGGCGAACCATTCGTTGAGTTTTTTCAGCAGCAGGGTTCGCGAGTCACAGTATTCGAGCTGGAAATCCACCTCGCGGTCGCCGCCGTGGGGCGGGCCTAACATATAGACCTGACGCTCGCCACAGCCTTCCAGGGCGATGGAATACAACTCGCCGCGGGCGGTGGTTTCGATGTCCAGGGACACCAGCCTGAGCCTGGGTCGGTAGTCCGGGTCGGGTTTCATCTGCGCGTCGAGCAGCAGGCCCTCGGCATTGGGCGTGCCGCCAAAGACCACCGGCGCCGTGATGAACCGCTCCATCATGTAGCGCTCCGGCGGGCGCACGTCGGCTTCGAACACATCGACGCCGGCCTTGCGCAACGCGGTTTCCAGGCGCATCAGCTGCCCATGCTGCCGGCAATACAGACCGAGCACCGGGCGATGCTCGAAATCCTGCAAGGCCAGGGGTCGCAGTTCGACGTTTTTTTCGCCGCGCAACAGCGCCTCGGCCTGCTCGCGCTGGGCCGCCGGGATGAACGCCACCGAGGGTTGATACGGCAGGCGGATACGCTGGGGACCGGTATCGGTCGCCAGCCAGAACTCGACTTCCGTACCGGCCGGTGTGTCGCGCCAATGCCGGGTCAGGACGAAGCCCCGCTGTAAATCCACCACTGCAACCTCAATTCTGCTTCAAGCGGCAATTCTACGCGTCATTGATGGGGCACGGCGCAGGTTGCGATTTTTTGATCTGTCATCTTTCGGACACCTCACTGACTTATTCTCCCGGCACTTTCCTTGTCTTGTAGGGTGCCGGCATGACGCTGCGCGTGTTGTTCCTGTGGGTGCTCTGCGCGAGCCTGCCGCTGGCGGCGTCGGCCGGTGATCTGCCGATACCCGACCAGGGTTCGGTGCTGCGCATCCAGGGTTCCAATACGATCGGCGCAGCACTGGGCCCGGCACTGGTCGAAGGCTTGATGCGCGAGCAGGGTTTGCACAAGGTTCACCGCGAAGTCCCGAACAAAACCAACGAACTGCGTGTGGTCGGCGAAACCGTTCAGGGGCGTCGGGTGGCGGTGGACATCGCGGCTCACGGCTCCCGCACCGGCTTCACCGCCCTGAAAACCGCCACCGCCGATCTCGCCGCGTCCTCGCGCCCGATCAAGGACAGCGAACGGATGGCCCTGCAATCCCTGGGCGATCTGAAACAACCCGGCGCCGAGCAGGTGATCGCCATCGATGGCCTGGCGATCATCCTTCATCCGCAAAACCCGTTGAATCAACTCGACACCGAACAACTGGCGCGGATTTTCAGCGGCGAGGCAAGCACCTGGGAAGCACTCGGCGGCAGCGGTGGGCCGATTCATCTTTATGCGCGGGATGACCAATCGGGCACTTATGACACGTTCAAGGAACTGGTCCTCGCCGGTCGTGGGAAAATTCTGAGCAGCACCGCGAAACGTTTCGAATCCAGTGAGCAGCTGTCCGACGCTGTGAGTCTGGATCCGCAAGGCATCGGCTTCATCGGCCTGCCGTACGTGCGCCAGGCCAAAGCCGTGGCCATTGCCGACGGCCAATCCCAGGCCATGCTCCCGCTCGACAGCCTGATCGCCACGGAAGACTACCCACTGTCCCGTCGACTGTTTTTTTATCGGCCTCCCACCGGGAACAATCCCTGGGCCGAAGCGTTGGTCGCCTTCGCCCAAGGCAGCCAGGGTCAGGCCATCGTCGCCGCCAATGGTTTTATCGCCCAGACCGTCCAGGCCATGGCCGTCACGCCGAATGCGCTGATGCCCGAGGGTTATCAGGCGCTCAGCCGCCATGCCCAGCGGCTGTCGGTCAACTTCCGTTTCGAAGAAGGCAGTGCGACCCTGGATAACAAGGCCCGGCAGGACCTCTCAAGGGTGCTCGACTACATCAAGCAGCACGACAAGACCCGTCGCCAGGTGACGCTGGTGGGGTTTGGCGACGCCAAGAGTGATCCGGCGCGGGCGGATCTGCTGTCGAAACTACGCGCCATGGCAGTGCGCCGGGAGCTGGTGAAAGGCGGTGTGGTGTTGCGCGAGATCCGCGGCTTTGGCGCCGAGATGCCGGTGGCGGCCAATAGCGCGGACGAGGGGCGGATCAAGAACCGGCGGGTTGAGGTGTGGGTGTATTGAGGCGTTGGTTGATCTAGAAATATCCTTTGCGTCAGTGGACTCCTGCGGCGAAGGGGCAGGCCCCAATGCCAGCCAGATTCCGCGTCTTCACTCCCCTCACTAAGGCGTTTGGCTTGCCTGAGGACGTTGCCGATCAGCCGAGCAGTTTCTCAAGTTGCGCCGTGGTATCCACCGCGCCCATGGTCTTGGCCGCATCCAGCGCAGTGATGCCATTGGCGTCCCTGGCCTTCGGATCGGCGCCCTTGCCGATCAGGTAGTCGACGATTTCGACGCGATTGAACATCGCCGCCATCATCAGCGCCGTACGACCGTCGAAGGACGAACCTTCAACCTGCGCACCGCCTTCGACCAACGCCTTGACCACCGCCAGGTCACCCTTGAACGCAGCGCCGGCAATCGGGCTCTGGCCGTTGTCGTTGCGGATTTCCGGGTCGGCCTTGTGCTCGAGCAAAACTTTTACCGTCTCCACATGGCCGTGGTAAGCGGCCAGCATCAACAAGGTATCGCCCTTGTGGTTGCGCAGGTTCGGCGGCAGGCCCTTGGTCAGCAGCGCAGCCATCATGGCCGCATCGCCCTCGCGCGCCTTGTTGAATACCTGTTCGGCAAATTCAGCGGCTTCTTCGGGGCTCATCTGGCGGCTTTGGTCTGACATCGGGGACTCCACTTTCGGTTATTCGCAAAGCCGACAGTTTCCCGATGAGTCCTGAAACTGTCACTTGTTTTTTCTCATGGGCGGCCATAGCCACATTCAATAAAAGCCACATTAATAACGGTACTTGCCGCCATGAATGTCCGCAAGCAACTGCTCGGAGACCTGCACGTAAGTCCGGGTGCCGGGCAGCCAGGCGTAAATCGGGTCATTGCCGGTCTTGGCGGGGTCGAAGGCTTCGTCCTTGAGCCGGGTCTTCTGGTATTTGAAGGTCCCGGTGGTCTGCATTTTCACTTTGACCCGCAGGAACAAGGGCACGGCATAGGCCGGCATTCGCTCCCGGGCGAAGGCCAGCAGCTCGCTGAAATCCAGGGTCGCCAGGGATTCGGCGGGGGTGATCGCGGCCATTCCGGCGCGACCGTTGGTGTTGCTGATTTCCACGCCATAGGCCACGGCTTCGCCAATGTTCGGGTGCTGCAGGAGGATGTTCTCGACCTCGGTGGTCGAGACGTTTTCGCCCTTCCAGCGATAGGTGTCACCCAGACGATCGACGAACTGCGCGTGACCGAAACCGATGTTGCGCAGCAGGTCGCCAGTGTTGAAGTAACGGTCGCCTTGCTCGAATACATCGTGGAGCACGACCTTTTCGGTCTTCTGCGGATCGGTGTAGCCATCCAGTGGCGCCTTGTCGTCGATCTTCGCCAGCAACAGGCCCTGCTCGCCTTTGGCAACCTTGCGCATGAAGCCCTTGGCGTTGCGTGTCGGCAAGCCACTGTCGTGGTCGTATGCCGCCAGCGCCCATGACATCAGGGAAAAACCCACGGTGTTGTCGAAGTTCAGAACGTTGGTGAAGCCGATGTTGCCGTCACTGGCGGCGTACAGCTCGCAGATATGGTTGACGCCGAATCGCGTCTTGAATTCGCGCCACGCGCCGGGACGCAGGCCATTGCCGATCATCTTCGTCACGCGGTGCTTGTTGTCGTCGGTAGCGGGCGGTTGATCCACCAGGTAACGGCACAGTTCGCCGACGTAGCCGAGGGTGGTCGCGCGGTACTTGCGCACATCGTTCCAGAACTGGCTGGCGCTGAACTTGCGGCGGATGGCAAAACCAGAGCCGCCACTGATCGCCGAACCCCAGCACACGCACAGCCCGGTGGCGTGATAGAGCGGCAAGGTGCAATAGACGACATCCTCCGGGCGCATATCCAACGCGATCATCCCGAAGCTGGCGGAACTGCGCATCCAGCGGCCATGCTTGAACACGCCGGCCTTGGGCAATCCGGTGGTGCCTGAGGTGTAGATGTAGAAACAAGGGTCGTCGAGAAAAACCTGCTGGCTGCTGGCGGGGTTGTCACGGCAAGCGTCCATGCTGGCCGCCATCAGGTTGATGAAGCCGTCGGGCGCAATACCCGGATGAGCATGGGTGTCTTGATCGGCGACGAACCAGGTATGCGCAGGCTCGATCGACACCCGTTCGCGTACTGCCGAAAAAGCCAGTTCCAGCTCTTCCCCGACGATAATTGCAGCCGGCGTCACCAGGTTCAGGCTATGGGCGAGGGTCTCGCGGATTTGCGAGGTATTGAGCAAGGCGCTGATCGCACCGACCTTGGCCACTGCCAGAATCGTCACCAGCAATTCCGGGCGGTTCTCGATGAACACCGCCACCACATCGCCCTTGCGGATGCCTTGGGCAATCAGGTGATGGGCAATGCGATTCGCCCATTGGTTGACCTGCGCATAAGTCAGCGCCACCTCGCCCTGCAGCAATGCCGGGCCATCGGGATTGCGCAAGGTTGCCTGCTCGAAGCTCCAGCCCAGGCCGCAGGGTTGGGTCGGGTCCTTGACGTTCGCCGCTTTCATGCCTTTGACCACCCGAGGGATGGCTTTGGCAATGGAAGGCAACTTGCGGAGCATCATGCCCCAGGTAATCGTGTCGTGCGGCGTGCCCATGGAGGCTCCCGTTCGATGTTTTTTATTGTCGGGCGGCGTTTGATTGAGGCCGAAAATACGTCAGCGCTTCCTGGGCTGTACACGCGGTTTTTGAAATGTTTTGTATCCACGTTCCGCTGCAGTCGAAATCGCGAGCCTCAGCCTGGCGATTGGTGCCATTGAAACAGCGACGACCACGCAAAATGCAGGATGCACGATGGACGTTCATGCAGATTGCACGAACGGCTGAAATTACAATTTGACTAAGTAATTGATTTCAAAGGTTTTTTAAAAAATAAAAGGCTGGCACAAAGGCTGCAACTACCTCTCCATGCTTGCCAATCAAGTGCTAACGGAGCCGATAGACATGAGCCTGATCCAAGAAAAATTTTCGTCGCTATTCTCCAACTTTGAAGTGAGCACCCAGCCACGTCCTGACGGTGGCATCCTGCTGACCCTGCGCAGCACGGAAGGCAAAGTGTTCAAGCGCTCGATTTCCTACCAGCAATTGCATGCTGGCGATCAGCTGTCATGGGTGATCAGCGCGATCCGCCGTGACGTTGCCGAACAGGCCAGCGAACTGCCGCAGATCTCCATGCTGCAAAGCCAGCAACGGTTTGCCCTGCCGACCTATCACTCGGCGTAAACCGTTTGCGCGCTGTAAACACACAGGCCGTCGTAGGAGCCAGGCTTGCCGGCGAAGGCGTCTTCATGGGCGGTGCAGGGCTTGAGGCCGCCTTCGCGGGCAAGCCTCGCTCCTACAGGATTACCTGCGTACCAATGGATGGTGGGAAACGCTAAAGCCCGTAGGAGCCAGGCTTGCCGGCGAAGGCGTCTTCATGGGCGGTGCGGGGCTTGAGGCCGCCTTCGCGGGCAAGTCTCGCTCCTACAGGATTACCTGCTCAATCCTCAAGCAGCTCAAAGCGACTGGCGATGTCCTCGCCGGTGAAATTGGCCACCCCGCCTTCCGGATTATTGAACAACCGGATCGCGACGAAATGTGGATGCTCACCCATATCGAACCAGTGGGAGATACCGGCCGGGATCGAGATCAGGTCGTTTTTCTCGCAAAGCACCGCGTAGACGTAATCGCCTATATGCAGGCTGAACAAGCCACGGCCGGCAACGAAAAATCGCACGACGTCTTCGCCACAGCGGTGTTCCTCGAGAAGCCTGGCGCGCAGTTCGGCGTTTTGCGGGTGATCGCTGCTCTGGCTGACCACATCGACGTTGACATAACCCAGTTCGGTCATCAGCGTGTCGATTGGCATCTGGTACGCGCCGATGATTTCTTCCTGGCTGGCGCCGGGCTGGATCTTCGTCACAGCTTGCCAGCGATCAAAGCGCACGCCCAATTCAGCCAGGGTCGACGCGATGTCTTCGAAGTGGGTCAGTACCTTGTTCGGCAGTTCCGGACTGCTGACAGGGTAAACAGACAGACTACTCATGGTGATTTCCTCAATTGTTCACAGGCAAGGCTCATGGCCTGTCCTCGTGCATGCAGGTCGCAATCATGACGGCAGCCGCGAAAGCGGCGAGACTGGCAATACTGAAGGTCAATGTGGCCCCGAGGGCGTTCCAGCTATAGCCGGCGTACAACGCGCCCAGTGCGCCGCCGGTGCCGGCCAGTGCCGCGTACAACGCCTGCCCCTGCCCTTGCTGGCGTGCGCCGAAACTACGTTGCACGAACTGGATGGCCGCGGCATGAAAGCTGCCGAAGGTGGCCGCGTGCAGGACCTGGGCGAACAGCAATACCCACAGATACTCGGCGAACGAACCGAGCAACAACCAACGCAGCGCCGCCAGCAGAAAACTCGCCAGCAGCACCCGCCGCACGGAAAAGCGCGCGAGGATCTTGCTCATGGCCAGAAACATCAGGACTTCGGCGACCACGCCGACGGCCCAGAGCATGCCGATCAAGCCACGGCTGTAACCGAGTCGCTCAAGGTGCAAGGTCAGAAAGGTGTAATACGGACCGTGGCTCAGCTGCATCAGTGCCACGCAAGCGTAAAACGCCAACACCCCGGGGCTGCGCAATTGCTTGAGAAAACCGTCCCCCGCCAGTCGCTCCCCCTGAAGCGGTTGTGCGTTCGGCACCCACAGGCTGCTGACCACGATCCCGGCCAGGATCAGCACCAGCGCCACCGGATAGATGTCGAGGCTGAGCCATTCGAACAGCCGGCCCAGCGCGACTACGGTGATGATGAAGCCGATGGAACCCCACAACCGTATCTGGCTGTAGCGGGACGTCTGCCCCTTCAAATGCGCCAGGGTGATGACTTCGAACTGCGGCAGCACGGCGTGCCAGAAGAAGGCGTGCAAGGCCATGACCATCGCCAGCCAGGCGTAGGTCTGGCTGACGAAAATCAAGGAAAACGTCAGCAGGGTGCAGACCGCGCCGAAGCGCACGATGGCCAGGCGCTGGCCGGTGTAGTCACCGAGCCAGCCCCAGATGTTCGGTGCCACGCAGCGCATCAACATCGGGATCGCCACCAGTTCGCCGATACGTGCGCTGGAAAAGCCCAGGTGATCGAAGTACAGCGCCAGAAACGGCGCCGTCGAACCGAGCAAGGCGAAATAGAACAGATAGAAACTGGAAAGCCGCCAGTAGGGGAGCGCCGCCACAGTCGTCAAACCGCAGCGGCTATGAGGCCAGGCATTAAAGCTGACCCAGCACCGGAGTGCTCACGCGTACATTGGCGTTCTGCCCGCGGTGACGCAGCAGGTGATCCATCAGCACGATGGCCATCATCGCTTCGGCAATCGGCGTGGCGCGGATGCCGACACAGGGGTCGTGACGGCCTTTGGTGACGACCTCCACCGGGTTGCCGTGGATGTCGATGGAACGGCCCGGTGTGGTGATGCTCGAGGTCGGCTTCAGTGCCAGGTGCGCGACGATCGGCTGACCGGAGGAAATGCCACCGAGAATGCCGCCCGCGTTATTGCTGAGGAAACCTTGCGGGGTCATTTCATCGCGGTGTTCGGTGCCGCGCTGGGCAACGCTGGCGAAACCGGCGCCGATTTCCACGCCCTTGACCGCGTTGATGCTCATCAGCGCATGGGCCAGTTCGGCGTCGAGACGGTCGAAGATCGGCTCGCCGAGGCCTGGCATCACGCCCTCGGCGACGACGGTGATCTTCGCGCCAACCGAATCCTGGTCGCGGCGCAGCTGGTCCATATAGGCTTCCAGCTCCGGCACTTTGTCCGGGTCGGGGCTGAAGAAGGCGTTCTCTTCCACCGAATCCCAGGTCTTGAACGGGATTTCGATCGGGCCGAGCTGGCTCATGTAGCCGCGAATGACGATGCCCTGTGTGGCCAGGTATTTCTTGGCGATAGCGCCGGCCGCCACGCGCATGGCGGTTTCCCGCGCCGAGCTGCGACCGCCGCCGCGGTAATCGCGTTCGCCGTATTTGTGGTGATAGGTGTAATCGGCATGGGCCGGGCGGAACAGGTCCTTGATCGCCGAATAGTCCTTGGACTTCTGGTCGGTATTGCGGATCAACAGGCCAATGGCGCAACCGGTGGTGCGACCTTCGAACACGCCGGAAAGGATCTCGACTTCGTCGGCTTCCTGGCGCTGAGTGGTGTGGCGGCTGGTGCCGGGTTTGCGGCGATCGAGGTCGCGCTGCAAATCTTCGAGGGATATCTCCAGACCCGGCGGGCAGCCGTCGACAATGGCGACCAACGCCGGACCATGGCTTTCGCCTGCGGTGGTGACAGTGAACAGCTTGCCGTAGGTATTGCCGGACATGCGGGACGCTCCGTGAAATCGAACCTGAATACGTAATGCGCGCCAGTATACGCAGGCTACCCAACTAGTTCATCCTCGAACCTTATGGATGCCTGCGAGTCCAACCGGCATCTTGTTCATGATGGCGTGATGATGCTGCGAGTTCTAGCCTTGAGCCTTACCCTGTTTAGCGGATTTGTACAGGCCACTGTCCTGCAACGGCCGATCACGTTGGATACCGGCACCGGCGAGCTGTTCGGCTCGTTGTTGCTGCCAAAATCCGACCAACCAGTGCCGGTCGTCCTGATCATTTCCGGCTCCGGTCCTACGGATCGCGATGGCAACAACCCCGACGGTGGACGCAATGACAGCCTCAAGCGTCTGGCCTGGGTCCTGGCCAAACACAACATCGCCAGCGTGCGTTACGACAAGCGCGGCGTGGCGGCGAGCCTCGCGGCGACGCCGGACGAACGCAACCTGACAGTGGAGGCCTATGTGGCCGACGCCGAAGCCTGGGGCCGGAAGCTGAAAACCGATCCGCGCTTTGGCCAACTGATCCTGCTCGGCCATAGCGAGGGCGCCTTGATCGCCAGCCTCGCGGCGCCGAGCCTCGACGCCGCCGCCGTGATTTCCATGTCCGGCAGCGCCCGACCGGTCGACCAGGTGTTGCGCCAGCAACTGGGCAATCGCTTGCCGCCCGCCTTGATGCTGCGCAGCAACGAACTGCTCGACAGCCTCAAGGCCGGCCGCACCGACGACAACGTGCCGCCGCAACTGCAGGTGATTTTCCGCCCGAGCGTGCAACCGTACCTGATTTCGCTGTTCCGCCAGGACCCGGCGGCAGCCTTTGGCCAATTGAAGATGCCGGCGCTGATCATCCAGGGCAGCAACGATATCCAGGTCGGTGTCAACGACGCCCGGCTGCTCAAGGCCGCCAAACCGGACGCCGAACTGGCACTGATCGAGGGCATGAACCATGTGATGCGCATAGTGCCCAACGACGTCAAGCGGCAACTGGCTTCCTACAAGGATCCGCAATTGCCGTTGGCGGCCGAACTGGGTTCGCGAATCATCGGTTTTATTGACGGACTTCGCACCCGTTAAGCAATGCATCGATGAAGATCTGAGACCGCGGCGCGGCCATTCGCGAGCAAGCCCGCTCCCACATTGGATTTGTGTCTGACCGCATGTTTGTGATCGACAACAATCAATGTGTGCGAGCCTGCTCGCGAAGCTTTTGACGGTTAAACGCGGGACGCGAACAGGGCCTGATGCTCCCGGCACTGCTGCGCCGTCAACATGAACACCCCATGCCCGCCACGCTTGAAATCGAGCCAGGCGAAGTCGACTTCCGGGTACAGCGCCTCGACGTGAACCTGGCTGTTGCCCACTTCGACCATCAGCAAGCCCTTCTCGGTCAGATGGTCCGCCGCTTCGGCGAGCATGCGGCGCACCAGGTTCAAACCATCGTCACCACAGGCCAGGCCCAACTCGGGTTCGTGTTGATATTCGTCCGGCATGTCGGCGAAATCTTCCGCATCGACGTAGGGCGGGTTCGACACGATCAGGTCGAAACGCTGTCCCGGCAAACCATCGAAACCATCGCCCTGCACCGTGTATACCCGTTCGTCGACACCGTGGCGCTCGATGTTCTGGTTCGCCACTTCCAGTGCTTCGAACGACAGATCGGCCAACACCACTTCGGCGTTCTGGAACTCGTAGGCACAGGCAATACCGATGCAGCCGGAACCGGTGCACAGGTCGAGAATGCGCGCAGGCTCGGTACCCAGCCAGGGTGCGAAACGTTTTTCGATCAGCTCGCCAATCGGTGAACGCGGGATCAGGACGCGCTCGTCGACGATGAACGACATGCCACAGAACCAGGCTTCACCCAGCAGGTACGCGGTCGGAATGCGTTCTTCGATGCGACGCTTGAGCAAACGCTGCACCTTGACCAGTTCATCGTCTTCCAGATTGCAGTCGAGGTAGCTATCAGACATTTCCCAGGGCAAGTGCAGCGCACCCAACACCAGTTGACGGGCTTCGTCCCAGGCATTGTCGGTCCCATGGCCAAAAAACAGATCCTCCCCATGGAAGCGACTGACGGCCCAACGAATATGGTCGCGCAGGGTACGAAGGCGGGAAGTGATCACGGCGGCAAACTCCAGAAAAAACGACTGGCGATTCTAACAGCCAAACCGCGCCACGACGACGCTGGAAAAAGCACCCGCCACGCTGTAGGACTATTCTGTTTTTTAGCCTGGCTATTGAACAAAACAGGCCTATTGACAAAGCTGCGAGCCAACAACGACGGCGCCTGCGATAGTAGCGATTCACAGAAGCGCTCAGCCAGAGGACAATGTCGCAAAAGCCCCACCCGAAGGAGCCCCAGAATGTCCGTTCCAAAAACGATGTTTCAACTCAGCGGCCGCGGTTACGCTGCAGCCAATCTGAGCAATGCGACCCTTGTCATCATCGATGCCCAGAAAGAATACCTCAGCGGTCCGCTGGCCTTGGTCGGCATGGATGCTGCCGTCGCGAACATCAAGCAACTGATGGCCGCTGCCCGCGCAGTCGGCCGGCCGATCGTGCATGTGCATCACCTTGGCACCGTCGGTGGGCTGTTCGATCCACAGGGCGAGCGCGGTGAATTCATTCCGGGGCTTGAACCGCAGCGCAACGAAACCATCATCGGCAAATTGCTGCCAAGTGCGTTTCACGGTACCGAACTGCTGGAGCGCCTGCAGAATCTTGGCTCCCTGGATTTGATCGTCTGCGGTTTCATGAGTCATTCCAGCGTCAGCACCACCGTGCGCGCCGCCAAGAACCTGGGCTTTCGTTGCACCCTGGTGGAAGATGCCTGTGCCACTCGCGACCTGCCGTACAAAGGTGGAGTCCTGAGTGCCGAGCACGTGCAGCACACCGAAATGGCGATCATGGCGGACAACTTCGCCACCCTCGCCGTGACCCGCGAGCTGATTTGATCGACGCTCGATGAGCGGTTCATACCGCCGCTCATCCGCTAAAGCCTATTGTGTGCTGTAATTGTCTTAGCCTCAGGAACATCCCGGTCAACTCCCGGTCGAAGGGCCGATACCCATTGAGGAAGGTCGGAATGAAGTTATCCGATGGATTTGACGCTCGCCGCTTGCGACCCAAAGGCCAAAGCAACTGGCGTTTTCGCTTCGGCGCAGCCTTTGCTGCCTTGCTGGCGACCTGTGGCGTGCTGTTGGCGATGGCCGGTGCGGCCAGCCTGCTGGGCCGCCCACCGGCACTCGGCGAGCTGAATGCCAGCCCGTTGGGCTCGACAATCGTTCTGGCGGTCGGCCTGTTCGTGCTGTACCTGGGCGTGGCGCTGTGGCGCCGCTGCCGCCGCCGTGCGCGCCAGTCGCGGGAGCTGAACATTGCTCCGCACCTGATGAAAAAACACGACTGAGTCGAACCCTCAGGCGTTTTGTCGCGCCGCATTCGTCCCGAGTTGGGTAAACTGGCCGCCCTTCGCGGAGGCTGACATGCAAGACGACGATTTTTCCCTGTTCAAAAGCGCGATCCAAGGCGTCAAGCCGATCAAGCACGATCGCGCCGAAACCGGCAAACCCAAAGCTGACCGCGCGCAGATCGCCAAGCTGCGCCAGGCCGCTACCGTGCGCACCGATGCCACCACCGTCGACGGGCTGTCCGATCAGTTCGTCATCGACGTTGGCCCGGAAGACGAGCTGATGTGGGCGCGCGACGGGGTGCAGGAAAGCCAGATGCGCAAACTCAAGATCGGACAGATTCCGTTCGTAGGCAGCCTCGACTTGCACGGCATGAATGTTGAAAAGGCCCGGGAGACCCTCTGGGCTTTTCTGGCCGAAGCGACCAGATTCGAAATCCGCTGCGTGCGCGTCACCCATGGCAAGGCTGTGCGTCTGGACGGCAAGCGCCCGATGATCAAAAGCCACGTCAACACCTGGCTGCGCCAGCATTCCCAGGTCCTCGGCTTCACCTCGTGCCAGCCTAAACACGGCGGCGCCGGAGCGGTTTATGTGATGCTTAAACGGACCATGATGGAAGGTCGCGACGAGTGAGGCTGTCGCTTCGTGCTTGCAGCGCCGTGTCCGCCACCGTACCCTTGGCCTTTGCGTAAAAATCCCACAGGTAGTTTCATGTCCCTGGAACAGAATTACACCGCGATTCTCGGCCAACTGGGCGAGGACGTGTCCCGCGAGGGCCTGCTCGACACGCCAAAGCGTGCCGCCAAAGCCATGCAGTACCTCTGCCGTGGTTATGAACAGACACTGGAAGAGGTCACCAACGGTGCCTTGTTCAGCTCCGACAACAGCGAAATGGTGCTGGTCAAGGACATCGAGCTCTACTCGTTGTGCGAACACCACCTGCTGCCGTTCATCGGCAAGGCCCACGTCGCCTACATCCCGAGCGGCAAGGTGCTGGGGCTGTCGAAAGTCGCGCGGATCGTCGATATGTACGCCCGCCGCCTGCAGATCCAGGAAAACCTCAGCCGCCAGATCGCCGACGCGGTCCAGGAAGTCACCGGCGCCCTGGGCGTGGCGGTGGTGATCGAGGCCAAGCACATGTGCATGATGATGCGCGGTGTGGAGAAGCAGAATTCGACAATGATCACTTCGGTGATGCTCGGTGAGTTCCGCGAAAATGCGGCTACCCGCAGTGAGTTTCTCAGCCTGATCAAGTAAGTCGCACCACGAAGAAAACCGGCGTTCATCGCCGGTTTTTTTTCGTCGGCGAAAAATCAGGTAAGCTGCGCGCCTTCCGTTTGCCCTGTGAGGCTTATCCCGTGTTCGTTAAAGCGCTTCGTGTCGGCCTTGGCCAACTGATCATCTTCATCGACTTCATCACCCGTCCTGGCAAGAAGCAACGCCCGGCCGAGGTTCAGGCTCAGGTCAACACGGCAGCCAAGGGCCTGACCCTGTATCAGTTCCATGCCTGCCCCTTCTGCGTGAAAACCCGCCGCACCCTGCGCCGCCTGAACGTGCCGGTGGCGTTGCGCGACGCGAAGAACAATGAACAGGATCGCCAGACGTTGCTCAAGCAAGGCGGCAAGATCAAGGTGCCGTGCCTGCGTATTGAAGAGAATGGGCAGACCACCTGGATGTATGAGTCCAAGGTGATTATCGATTATCTGGATAAGCGGTTTGCGGCGGCCTGATGCATTTGTAGTGGTGCTGATGACCCCTTCGCGGGCAAGCCCGCTCCCACATGGGATCTGTTTTAACTACAAATCCCATTTACACCACAAATCCCCTGTGGGAGCGGGCTTGCCCGCGAAGGGGCCGGCACAAACGCCGCAAATCTTCAGACAAAAATAAACCGGCCCATGCGCCCAATGCCAGTCAGTTAAGCACAATTCATGTGGGAGCGGGCTTGCTCGCGAAGACGGCGGCCCAGTCAATATTGATCTCGCCTGATACACCGCTTTCGCGAGCAAGCCCGCTCCCACAGGTTCCGCGTATTAACTGACTGGCATTAGCCCATGCGCCGGTTTATTCGTTCCTGCCCTCCCCTCAGGCCACGCTCGCCGCCTGACCCTGCCCCACCACCACCACCACCGCCGCCAAAATCTCCTTCACAACGCAAAATTCCTGTGGGAGCGACGGTGCGACGATTCGACCTGCTCGCGAAGGCAGCCGAACGGCCATATATCCCGATTGCCAAACTTTTCGTCTACAAAACCAAAAACATTATTTGCTTTATTTGTATACAAAAGCATAATCCACTTCGTGCGAGTTCCTGACCAAAAGGTCAACAAATTCGCAAGTACCTCAAAGGGCCGCTGCCACCCTCATGGGTCCGCCCCTGGAAATAACAATAAAACTCTTGAGGAGTACTCGCTGTGGAAAGCCGCAAATCCGAAGCCTCGACCCTGGAACTCTCGCCGCCGATACGCAATGGCTGGCTGGAGCGCATCTTCAAACTCAGCTTGCATGGCACCACGGTGAAGACCGAGTTGATAGCCGGTCTGACGACCTTCATTACCATGGCCTACATAATCTTCGTCAACCCCAACATCATGGCCGACGCCGGGATCGATCACGGGGCTGCGTTCGTCGCCACCTGCATCGCCGCCGCGCTGGGCTGCCTGTTGATGGGCCTGTACGCCAACTGGCCGGTCGGCCTGGCGCCGGGCATGGGTCTGAACGCCTTCTTCACCTACACTGTGGTCGGCACCATGGGCTACAACTGGGAAACGGCCCTTGGCGCAGTATTCGTTTCCGGTGTGCTGTTCATGTTCCTGACATTTTCCCGGATTCGCGAATGGCTGCTCAACAGCATCCCGGTGAGCCTGCGCTACGCCATGGGCGCCGGTGTGGGCCTGTTCCTGGGGCTGATCGGTCTCAAAACCGCGGGGATCGTCGTCGATAGCCCGGCCACCCTGATCAAGCTCGGCTCCCTGCGCGAACCGGGTCCATTGCTGGCGGCCATCTGCTTCCTGATGATTGCCGTGCTCAGCTACCACAAAGTATTCGGTGCGATCCTCATCAGCATCATCACCGTGACCCTGGCCGGTTGGGGCCTGGGGCTGGTGCACTACGAGGGCATCATGTCGGCCCCGCCGAGCCTGGCACCGACCTGGATGGCCATGGACGTCGCCGGCGTGTTCAACATCAGCATGATCAGTGTGGTGCTGGCGTTCCTCTTCGTGCACATGTTCGATACCGCCGGCACCTTGATGGGCGTGGCCCAGCGCGCCGGCCTGGTCAACGCCGACGGCAAGATCGAAAACCTCTCCCGCGCCCTGAAAGCCGATAGTGCTTCCAGCGTATTCGGTGCCGTGGTCGGTGTTCCACCCGTCACCAGCTACGTGGAAAGTGCCGCGGGTGTAGCGGCAGGTGGTCGGACTGGTCTTACCGCCGTGACCGTAGGTGTGTTATTTATTGCGGCAATGTTTTTCGCCCCGTTGGCTGGCATGATCCCCGCGTATGCCACCGCCGGTGCACTGATCTATGTGGCAATGTTGATGATGGGCGGCATGGCGCACATCGAATGGGACGAGGCGACCGACAGCATTCCGGCGATCGTTACCGCGATCATGATGCCCTTGACCTTTTCGGTCGCCGACGGCATCGCGCTGGGTTTTATCACCTATGTGGTCCTGAAAGCTTGTACCGGTAAGCACAAGGAAATTTCCATCAGTTTGTGGGTGCTCTGCGCGATCTTCATCGCCAAGTTCGTTTTCTTGTAGCTTTAAACGCATCAAACCCGCCTCACCCCGTCGGGTGAGGCTTTTGTGCAAATGGAGGAAAGTGATGAGTCTGGAAACCTGGCTGCTGTTCAGCGGCGCTGCGCTGGTGGTGATCCTGATCCCGGGGCCACTGTCATTGCTGATGATCAGCAACAGTCTGAATTACGGCCTGCGCCGTTCCTACCCGGCGTTTCTGGGTGGCGTGTTTGCGTCGATCTGCTTGCTCAGTGCTTCGGCGCTGGGCCTGGGCGCGTTGTTGCTCGCCTCGGAACAGTTGTTCAGCGCCCTGAAGATCGTCGGCGCGCTGTACCTGTTCTACCTCGCCTGGCAGAGCTGGCAGCAATCGCGCCAACCCTCGGTGGGCGCTGAAGTGCCCCAGGCCGCGCCGGTGCCGCGTTTCCGTGCCCTGTTCGGGCGCGCGTTTGTTTTAGGCGCCAGTAATCCGAAAGACATCCTGTTCTTCGCCGCGTTCCTGCCGCAGTTCTTGAGCGCCGAACAACCGTTCCTGCCGCAGTTGCTGGTAATGATCGCGACCTGGACCGTACTGGATCTGCTGTGCAAATTGGCCTATGGACTGGGGGCGCACGGTGCAGCGCGGTACCTGCGCAGTGGCAAGGGGCAAAGTTGGTTCAACCGGATCAGTGCCGGGTTGTTCGGCGGAGCGGGCGGCGCTTCCTTGCTGAGTAGTCACTGATACCTTCGAGCTGTATCCGTAACTTCTGTAGCCCTTCTCTGCTGCCCTCCTGACTCGCGAAGTCTCTCAGGAGGGCAGAACTTCGCCAATACCCTGCCCCTGACCGATGGATAGAGTGTTATATCCATAGCCTGTCGCTCGCCCCCGACGATTACAAAACGCAACGACCCCGCCAAATACGCTTCTGTCCTGCCAAAACCCCGCAACACAAAGAAACAACGGTATATATATTTATACGTCGCCCGGTTGACACTTCGCCATTCTGATAAACACGAATGAACTGTTGATTGAAATCAACTATTCGCAACTTATTGGGAATAATATAAATGGCCAAACCACCGGTAAAACCCAAAGCGCCCGACGCCCATTCATCCGCTGGCACGTCGACAACCACGCCCCCCCCATTACTCAGTTCCCCGATAACCGCCGAAAACAGTCTTAACACTTTCTGCACTGGCAGACATATATACCGCACGCACTGAACTTACTTCATCAATATTCGCTTTCAGAAGCTAGCATCGTGCAATCGCACGACTTGCAATGCTGCCCACGTCGCTCTTTGGCCTGACGGTCAAGGTCAAAGCGTTAAATCAGTATTTTTTCAGAGTGAAATCAAAATGGCTAAGCCACCCAAGAAAGTTCCTGGTTCCGGTTCAACCGATCTACCTTCTTCCACAAGATCGACCCATACGGATAACTCGACCCCAGGAGACCTTTTCAACACCGGCATCCCTGGCTCGCACGTCCAGGTCACGGATACAACAACAAGCACGCACTTATCGGATGTCTCGCCGGACGCCAGCGCTCATCAGCCATCCGTCGTGGTGAGCGATTTACCTGGCACAGGTTCAAGCTCGGTTGAAACCGACCTCAGGTCGCTTACCTGGCCCGCGGATCAGACTCATCTGTTACGTCCAATAGGAAATGATACCGGGCTTTTCGAGAGTCCGGACGGCAATACCTACGCTTACCTTGGAGAGGATGGCCATGTCCTGGTCGAGCGTCGATACCAGGTGCCCTTGCGCGATACAACAGGCATGCCAGGCCCGCTTCTGATATCAGTCGACGGTCAACTGCGTTGGCGTGTCGAACCCGCTGACCGGCAATCAGCAGGATCCGGTACACACACTCCAGCTCAGGCTGTTCCATCACCGCTCAGGTTCGTTCCAGCACATCTTGCCGCCGTGCTGTCAAAAGCGGAAAACTCCATAGACGGGATCCGTTACGACAAGTACAAAAGGTTGTATGTCGATATGCAAAAGGGCACCGTCCTGGTCCGCAAGAACAAGGACGGCCACTACCAGGCGAGCTCCGCCAGTGAGTTGATCCCGTCCGGTGCACTGCTCGAACAAATTCCCGGAACCAAACTTTGGCGACAAAAAGTACAGACCGTCACGGACCCACAACAAGATTCACAGCCAACTACCCGCCAACGGTCTGCCGAAACGGATGAACCCACTCCCGGCCCGAGCAAACGTCGGCGCCTGGATGACGAAAGCAGCGACTCCCCCGATACAGACATCATTGCCGACACTCTTCTTTCGAATGAATCAATCGCACTGGATCTGTCCTACGCTCAGTGGCGAAACTGGGGGAAAAACACTCAGCCGCAATCAGGCCAATCCATAGAAATAGACGGGCTTCACTATTCGATTGTGCCGCAAGCCATGCAGCCCGGCACGCGTCTTGTCTATTTGGAACACCCAGGATTTTCACCTGGAGGATATGACGCCTTCGAACAGATGCTGCTGAACAATCCATCGTTTCAACCAAAGTGGGCCATAAAAAAGGATGGCCGATGGAACACGGTGGAGAGACGCCTTCCGTTTGAAATGTCCCTGTCTCAATACGTCGCCAGTTCCTTCAAGTATTTGTCGAATCATTCAGCAAATATGATCGCAAGAGCAGTGTTCAATCACACCAGTCATTCAGCCCCCATCAACGCGCATGGGCTCGCGCTGCTGAGTCGGACATTTCACCACTGGGCAGATAGAACCACTGTCGACGCGCCTCGTCGAGAGCTGGCCGACCCGTTGATGATGCTCCCTGTGCTGCCCACGACCCTGAGCGGCACCGACACCATCATTTCACTGCCCATGCCGTCTGCCGAGGCATTGCTGCGACTCGACTTTGATCCAAAACAAATCCCTCAAGCATGGAGTGAATATGTGACGAACGCCCCAGGCAGCAGCCTCCGAAGCCTGTTCAGCACTGTTCTGGAACATAACGGCTATACCGTGAATCGTACGACCCGTCTGCTCAGCGAAGACGCGTTGCTGTTTCACCGGGAAGGCCTTGACGCTGCATTCGTGTTGAGATTCCCCCTCACTACGCTACTTGGCAACATGAAACGTAACGCTATGCCGGGCTCCGAGCTGAACGATCCGGCGTACCGGGCCAGAATTGGCGAAGAGCAATGGCAGGAACTGAGTAATCGTCTCGACCTGAGTAAGGTGATCTATTTGCTGGGCAATACCCAACCCATCAGCGCAGATCAGACCACCCTCGTCATCGTTAGAGAAGGATGATTGCTCGCCGCTGCGCAACCGAGCCTTTTTGTTACCGGAGGAGGCAGGGAAGACTGCTGGACGTTCTCGCGGATCCGCGCGGGAACGTCGCCAAATGCGCTATGCCTGGCGAAAAAAAGCCCGCAGTGTGAGCGGGCAAAAGACCAAAGAAGCTCTATGCGCAGTCGCTTCCAGGTTGAGGCAGCTGCTTGGGGGATCAGCTGCCGCGGTACGTGGAATAGCTATACGGGGAGATCAGCAACGGCACGTGGTAGTGATCTTGCTCCGCAGAGATGCCAAACCGCAGCACCACGACATCCAGAAACGCCGGCTCCGGTAACTGCACGCCCCGGGCGCGGTAGTAGTCGCCTGCATGGAATTGAACCTGGTAGACCCCGGAGCGGTAGTCGTCGCCTTGCAGCAGCGGTGCATCGACACGGCCGTCGCTGTTGGTGATCGCGGTGGCGACCAGTTCCAGCTGCGAGCCTTCAACGCGGTACAGCTCGACCTTGATCGAGCTGCCCGGGCAACCGTGTGCAGCGTCTAAAATGTGTGTAGTCAAACGTCCCATTGATTCTGCGTGCCTGGCTGCGTTGAGCAGTCAGGCCTCGCGCCTCCCGAAGTCAGTTGAAAAGGAGACCGCACCGGTTCGGAGCACGAAACGCTGCGGCGAGGGAATGATTAAGACATTTCTTAAAAAAATTGTACACAATAAAAACGACATTTTTAGCCCTACCCCCGCCATTCATGGATTGCCTACGAATCAGCCTTCGCACCATGAAACAAAAGGACCTTCTATCCATTAGCTGACCGATCAGGCAGGTTTCTTGCAACCTCAAGCAATGATGACCGTTAGAGAAATATGCAAAAAAACAGGCTTACAATGTCGATATAAAGTTGTATACAATCAATCCATCGCTGTGGCGCCAGCCTGTGATCCTTTCGTCAGGCCGCCGCACAACCTGTTACCACGAACAAGAAGGAAGACTGCAGTGAGCGCTGACTATCCACGCGACCTGATCGGTTACGGCAGTAACCCTCCTCACCCACACTGGCCGGGCAACGCCCGTATCGCCTTGTCCTTCGTGCTCAATTACGAAGAAGGCGGCGAGCGCAATATCCTGCACGGCGATAAAGAATCCGAAGCCTTCCTTTCGGAAATGGTCTCGGCGCAGCCGCTGCAAGGCGCGCGCAACATGAGCATGGAATCCCTGTATGAGTATGGCAGCCGTGCCGGCGTCTGGCGGATCCTGAAACTGTTCAAGGAATTCGACATCCCGCTGACCGTCTTCGCCGTGGCCATGGCCGCCCAGCGCCATCCGGATGTGCTCCGCGCCATGGTCGATGCCGGCCACGAGATCTGCAGCCACGGCTATCGCTGGATCGACTACCAGTACATGGACGAGGCGCAGGAACGCGAGCACATGCTCGAAGCGATCCGTGTGCTTACCGAAATCACCGGCGAGCGGCCACTGGGCTGGTACACCGGCCGCACCGGCCCGAACACTCGGCGCCTGGTGATGGAAGAAGGCGGTTTCCTCTACGATTGCGACACCTACGACGACGACCTGCCCTACTGGGAACCGAACAACCCGACCGGCAAGCCGCACCTGGTGATCCCATATACGCTGGACACTAACGACATGCGCTTCACCCAGGTCCAGGGTTTCAACAAGGGCGACGATTTCTTCGAATACCTCAAAGACGCGTTTGATGTGTTATATGCCGAAGGCGCCGAAGCACCGAAGATGTTGTCGATCGGCCTGCACTGCCGCCTGATCGGCCGTCCGGCGCGCCTGGCTTCGCTCAAGCGCTTTATCGAATACGCTAAAAGTCATGAACAGGTGTGGTTCAGCCGTCGTGTCGACATCGCTCGCCACTGGCATGAAACCCACCCGTACCAAGGGGCCGCGAAATGAGCCACTTCCAGACCCTGAAGCCATCGACCCTGAGCCGCGACGCCTTTATCGCTGCCTTCGCCGATATCTACGAACATTCGCCATGGGTGGCCGAGAAGGCCTTTGACCTGGGCCAGGACACTTCGATCGACGAGATCGAAACCCTGCACCAGCGCATGAGCGACATCCTGTTGAGCGCCGATCACGCCAGTCAGCTGGCACTGATCAACGCTCACCCGGACCTGGCGGGCAAAGCTGCCGTCCAGGGCCAACTTACCGCAGCCAGTACTGAAGAACAGTCTGGCGCGGGTATTCACCAATGCTCGAGCGATGAGTTTTCTCGCTTCACCGAGCTGAACGACGCCTACAAGGCCAAGTTCAAGTTTCCCTTCATCATGGCGGTAAAAGGCAGCAACCGGCATCAGATCCTCGCGGCGTTCGAAACGCGCATTCACAACTCGGCAGATACCGAATTCAGATGCGCGCTGGCGGAGATCAACAAGATCGCCCTGTTCCGATTACTGACCCTATAGCGAGCAGCCCTTGTAAAAAGTCCCCCTGGTGTAAAAAACGCGAAAACACCCAGGGCTGCAAGCATCCCAAGCCAACTTATAAAAGGCAGACTAGAAGAATGAAAGCTTACGCCGTACCTTTCGAGAAGTTCGTCAACCTGGCCGACGCCCGCCTGGGCACCAAAATCATCTCGGTCACCGATGACTGGTTCGCTGATGCAAACCGCCTGTTCCAGCCGACCCCGGCTGAGTGGAAGGAGGGCGTGTTCGATGACAACGGCAAGTGGATGGACGGCTGGGAGTCGCGCCGCAAGCGCTTCGAAGGCTACGACAGCGCGGTGATCCGCCTGGGCGTACCGGGCTCGATCAAAGGCGTGGACATCGACACCTCATTCTTCACCGGCAACTTCCCGCCGTCTGCCTCCCTGGAAGCCTGCTTCCTGGCCTCGGGCGAGCCGGACGACAACACCCAGTGGACTGAAGTGCTGTCCGCCGTCGAGCTGCAAGGCAACAGCCATCACTATCACGAAATCAGCAACGACAAGGCCTTCAGCCACCTGCGTTTCAACATCTACCCGGATGGCGGCGTGGCCCGCCTGCGCGTGTACGGCATTCCGTTCCGCGACTGGTCCGCTGTCGGTGACAACGAGCAAGTCGACCTGGCTGCAGCCCTCAACGGTGGCCGCGCCCTCGCCTGCTCCGACGAACACTTCGGGCGCATGAGCAACATTCTCAACCCGGGCCGCGGCATCAACATGGGCGACGGCTGGGAAACCGCACGCCGTCGTACGCCAGGCAATGACTGGGTGATCGTCGCGCTGGGTCATGCCGGCGAGATCGAGAAAGTCATCGTCGATACCCTGCACTTCAAGGGCAACTACCCGGACACTTGCTCGATCCAGGGCGCGTTCGTCAAAGGCGGCACCGACAGCCAGATCGAAACCCAATCGCTGTTCTGGCGCGAACTGCTGCCGGCGCAGAAACTGGAAATGCACGCCGAACACAGCTTCGCCGAGCAGATCAAGGCACTGGGGCCGATCACCCACATCCGCCTGAACGTGTTCCCGGATGGTGGTGTGAGCCGCCTGCGTGTATTGGGCAAGGTCGCTAAATAAGCGTCGCGCCCTTCGCGGGCAAGTCGGATCGCCGCACCGCTCGCTCCTACAGGTCTCACGCAAACCCTGTAGGAGCGAGGCTCGCCCGCGAAGGCGCCAGATCAAACAACACAGAACTCAACGAAAAGAAGACCAGCATGCGCACATTGACGATTGAACCGCTGACCAAAGAAGCCTTCGCCCCTTTCGGTGACGTGATCGAAACCGACGGCAGCGATCACTTCATGATCAACAACGGTTCGACGATGCGCTTTCACAAACTGGCGACGGTGGAAACCGCCACGCCAGAGGACAACGCGATCATCAGCATCTTCCGCGCCGACGCGCAGGACATGCCGCTGACCGTCTGCATGCTGGAGCGTCACCCGCTGGGCAGCCAGGCTTTCATTCCGCTGCTCGGCAACCCCTTTCTGATCGTGGTCGCGCCACTTGGCGATGTACCTGTATCGGGCTTGGTCCGCGCCTTCCTCACCAACGGCAGGCAGGGCATTAATTACCATCGCGGCGTTTGGCACCATCCGGTGCTGACGATCGAAAAGCGGGATGACTTCCTGGTGGTTGATCGCAGTGGCAAAGGCAACAACTGCGATGAGCATTTCTTCAAAGAGGATGAGCGTTTGATCCTCGCCCCCCACCAATAAGAGAAGGTCCGATCACGCGACATAAGCGTGACGGGCGAGAGGTAAAGACTGTGGAAGCACATCTGTTGGAATGGCTGAACCTGAGCGTACGCTGGGTTCACATGATCACTGGCGTGGCCTGGATCGGCGCGTCGTTCTATTTCGTCTGGCTGGAGAACAACCTCAATCGAGTCAATCCGAAAAACGGCCTGGCCGGCGATTTGTGGGCGATCCACGGCGGCGGTATCTATCACCTGGAAAAATACAAACTGGCCCCACCGACCATGCCGGACAACCTGCACTGGTTCAAATGGGAAGCCTACTTCACCTGGTTGTCGGGGATCGCGCTGCTGTGCGTGGTGTTCTACTCCAACCCGACGCTGTACCTGCTGGCACCGGGCAGCACCCTGAGCGGCCCTGAAGGCGTGGCCATCGGTCTTGGCTCGTTGTTCATCGGCTGGTTCATCTACTCCTTCCTCTGCGACTCGGCCCTGGGCAAACGCCCTGCCCTGCTGGGTTTCATCCTGTTCGTGCTGATCATCGGCGCCGCCTACGGCTTCAGCAAAGTGTTCAGCGGTCGCGGTGCGTACCTGCACGTCGGCGCGATCATCGGCACCATCATGGTCGGCAACGTGTTCCGCATCATCATGCCGGCGCAACGGGCACTGGTGGCGGCGATCGCCGCGAACCGCACCCCCGATCCGGCGCTGCCGGCCAAAGGCCTGCTGCGTTCGCGTCACAACAACTACTTCACCTTGCCGGTGCTGTTCATCATGATCAGCAACCACTTCCCGAGCACCTACGGCAGCCAGTACAACTGGCTGATCCTGGCCGGGATCGCGGTGCTGGCGGTGTTGGTGCGTCACTACTTCAACACCCGTCACGACAGCCACAAATATGCCTGGACCCTGCCCGTGGCAGCGGTGGGGATGATTTGCCTGGCCTACGTATCGGGACCGAAGCCGATGTCCAGCGCCCCTGAAGTCGCGAAGGCCGCTGGCGTCATCGAGTACCAGCCGCTACCGGAAACCGCCCTTGGCGGTGACAAGAAGCCGGTTGAGGCGGCACCGGCGGCATCTGCAACGGCACCGGCCCAGGCGTCCAACGCCGGCCCGGGCTTTGACAAGGTGCACACTGTGATTCAGGAACGCTGCACGGTCTGCCATTCGGCCAAACCGACCAGCCCGCTGTTCAGCGCGGCCCCGGCGGGCGTGATGTTCGATACCCCCGAGCAAATCCGCCAGAACGCGGCGCGTATCCAGGCTCAGGCCGTCACCAGCCAGATCATGCCACTGGGTAACATCACCCAGATGACCCAGCAGGAGCGTGACCTGATCGGTGCGTGGATTGTGCAGGGCGCTGCGACCCAATAATCGCTGAAAAGCTTCGCGGGCAAGCCAGTTCCTACAGGTGCAACGCAAATCCATGTGGGAGCGGGCTTGCTCGCGAAAGCGTCGGGTCAGTCAACAACGATGTTGAATGTACTGGCCTCTTCGCGAGCAAGCCCGCTCCCACAGGTTTGCCTGATGCACAAAATCACAAGAATAAAAAAGATCCGAGGTGTTGCATGTCCGAGCTATCCGAAGCCCGCATCCCCGACGCACCCGCCATTCAGCGTTTGCCCCTTTTGCAACTGATCCTGGTGGGCCTGCAACACGTTTTGCTGATGTACGGCGGAGCCATTGCCGTGCCGCTGATCATCGGACAGGCCGCTGGCCTGAGTCGTGAAGAAATCGCCTTCCTGATCAACGCCGACCTGCTGGTTGCCGGGATCGCGACCATCGTGCAATCGCTGGGCATCGGCCCCATGGGCATCCGCATGCCGGTGATGATGGGCGCCAGTTTCGCGGCCGTCGGCAGCATGGTGGCCATGGCCGGCATGCCGGGCATCGGTATGCAGGGGATCTTCGGCGCGACCATTGCCGCCGGGTTCTTCGGCATGCTCATCGCGCCGTTCATGTCCAGGGTCGTACGCTTCTTCCCGCCGCTGGTCACCGGCACGGTCATCACCTCGATCGGTTTGTCGCTGTTTCCCGTGGCGGTGAACTGGGCCGGTGGCGGTGCTGGCGCCGCACAATTCGGCTCGCCGATTTACCTGGCCATCGCCGCCCTGGTACTGGCCACCATTCTGTTGGTTCATCGCTTCATGCGCGGTTTCTGGGTCAACATTTCCGTGCTGATCGGCATGTGCCTGGGCTATATGGTTTGCGGGCTGATCGGCATGGTCGACCTCAGCGGCATGGCTCAGGCGCCATGGTTGCAGATCGTCACCCCGCTGCATTTCGGCATGCCGAAGTTCGAACTCGCGCCGATTCTTTCCATGTGCCTGGTGGTGGTGATCATCTTCGTCGAGTCCACCGGGATGTTTCTCGCGCTGGGCAAGATCACCGGCCAGGAAGTCTGCCCGCGGATGCTGCGTCGCGGTTTGCTCTGTGATGCCGGCGCATCGTTCTTCGCCGGCTTCTTCAACACCTTCACCCACTCCTCCTTCGCCCAGAACATCGGCCTGGTGCAGATGACCGGCGTGCGTTGCCGCTCGGTGACAATCGTTGCGGGCGGTTTGCTGGTGGTGCTGAGCCTGCTGCCGAAAGCGGCATTCCTGGTGGCGTCGATTCCACCGGCGGTATTGGGCGGTGCGGCCATCGCCATGTTCGGCATGGTCGCCGCTACCGGGATCAAGATTCTCCAGGAAGCCGACATCGGTGACCGTCGCAACCAGTTGCTGGTGGCGGTGAGCATCGGCATGGGGTTGATCCCGGTGGTGCGCCCGGAATTTTTCGCGCACCTGCCGCTGTGGATGAGCCCGATTACCCATAGCGGCATTGCGATGGCCACGTTGAGTGCGCTGTCGCTGAACCTGCTGTTCAACATCCTCGGCGGCGCCGAACGCGCAGCCATCAACGACTGCCAAGCGCACTAACAAGTAACAATACAAACCCTGTGGGAGCGGGCTTGCTCCGGGCGGCGTTCCGACGAAGGCGTCGTATCAGTCGACATTCATGTTTCTGACACACCGCTTTCGTCGGAACGCCGCCCGGAGCAAGCCCGCTCCCACAGGGTGGATGCCTGTGCCTCGAACAATAACAACAAGAGGGAGCAACAGATGATTCGGACCCAGACAAGCATGCTGTTGGGCGCTGGCCTGTTCGCCGCGAGCCAAGCCATGGCCGGCGATTTACTGCTGTGGCAAACCAACAGTCTGAGCTACCTGTATGGCAAGGACTTCGCGGTCAATCCGTCGATCCAGCAAACGGTGACGTTCGAGCATGCCGACCGCTGGAAGTACGGCGACAATTTCCTGTTCGTCGACAGCACGTACTACAACGGCGAGAAGGATCGGAACAAAGGCGTTCACGCCTATTACGGCGAGTTCAGTCCGCGCCTCTCCTTCGGCAAAATCCTTGACCGCCGCTTCGAATTCGGCCCGATCAAGGACGTGTTGCTGGCCATGACCTACGAGAATGGCGAAGACGATACCGAGGCCTATCTGATCGGCCCCGGTTTCGACCTCGCGGTACCGGGCTTCAATTTTTTCACCTTGAACTTCTACTATCGCCAGACCGAAGGCTCGCGTCCCGGCGACGATGTCTGGCAGATCACGCCGGCCTGGTCCTTCACCCTGCCATTGGGCAATTCGAGCCTGTTGATCGACGGCTACATGGACTGGGTGGTGGATAACGACCAGAACTCCCATGGCACTTATCACGCCAACCTGCACTTCAACCCGCAGATCAAGTACGACCTGGGCAAGGCCATGGGTTGGCGGGAGAAACAGGTGTACGTCGGCGTCGAATACAGCTACTGGAAAGACAAGTACGGCATCGAAAACAGCGCCAACTTCGACACCAATGAAAACACCACCAGCCTGCTGGTGAAGGTGCACTTTTAAGATGACCCGCAACCGCGCTGCAAACCTGTCATCGATGCGCTGTTGCGGGGCACTTGAGACCTGGCCAAGGAGTCAGTATTCTCCGCGGCCGCCGAAATCCGCTTTAAAAAAAAGCCCGGATTTAATTCCTGACCAGAAAGCCAACTTATCCCGGCTCTGGACGGTATCAAGGCATTCCAACCCACCTCTCAATCGACTGTTCCCGAACAGCCGTGCGGGAGGTTTTGTGCTTTTCGAACGCCTTGGCGCAGCACTTGCCAACAGCACGGCAGCCGACCGATTGGATGATTTTTTACAGCTTGAGAACAAGGCGCCAAACCAGAGCGCCGACCTTAAAAAAATACCGTGGAACACCTACTTTTTGGGAGCAACCGAATGAAACGTACGTGCACTAGCCTGATGCTCGCGGGATCCTTGCTGGCCGGTGGCCAGGCCATGGCCGGCGACTTGCTGCAATGGCAGAACAACAGCCTGACCTATCTGTATGGCAAGGACTTCCAGGTCAACCCGCGCATTCAGCAGACCGTGACCTTCGAGCATGCCGACGCCTGGACCTATGGGGATAACTTTTTCTTCGTCGACAAGATTTTCTACAACGGCGAAAAAGACTTCAATGCCGGCCCGAACACCTATTACGGTGAGTTCCAGCCGCGTATTTCCCTGGGCAAGGTCCTCGACCAGAAAATCGAATTCGGCCCGATCAAAGACGTCCTGCTGGCCATGACCTACGAGTTCGGTGAAGGCGATACCGAGTCCTACCTGATCGGCCCGGGTTTCGACCTGGCAATCCCGGGCTTCGACTACTTCCAGTTGAACTTCTATCAGCGCCACACCGAGGGCAGCCGTGCGGGCGACAACGTCTGGCAGATCACTCCGGTCTGGTCCTACACCATTCCCGTGGGTGACTCGAACATCCTGATCGATGGTTTCATGGACTGGGTGGTGGACAACGACTCGAACGCCAAAGGCGACTACCACGCCAACCTGCACTTCAACCCGCAGGTTAAATACGACCTGGGCAAGGCGTTGAATTTTGGTGAGAAGCAGTTGTATGTGGGGGTCGAGTACGACTATTGGTCGGACAAGTACGGGATCAAGGATAGCCAGGTCTTCAAGACCGATCAGAGCACCACGAGCTTCCTGGTGAAGCTGCACTTCTGATCCGGCGGCGTCTGCAATGACGCCTTCGCGGGCAAGCCTCGCTCCTACAGGATTCGTGTCGTTCACATAATTGGCGTACGACACGAATCCTGTAGGAGCGAGGCTTGCCCGCGAAGGCTACACCGCCGATCTCAATCCGGAACCACAGACTCCGCCAACCCAAGAAACCGACACAACTCCCCACGCTTGGCCAACGCATCCCGCCGCCCCAGATCAATCAACTCGCTGCAATACCCCGCCTCGAACAGCAAATAACTCAACACCCCCGCCCCACTGGTCTTGGTCGCCCCCGGCCCGCGCAGGAACAGGCGCAGCGCCGTCGGCAGTTCCTGGCGATGACGCGCGGCGATTTCGTCGATCGGCTGGCTCGGCGAAATCACCAGCACCTCTACCGGTGCCACGCCGAGCGCGCGGCTCGGTGTGCCGTCGGGCAGCAGATGACTGAACTGATTCAGACGCTGCAGCAACTCGATGTCGCTTTCCAGACTGTCAATGAACGTGCTGTTGAGCATGTGCCCGCCGATCTGCGCCAGGGTCGGCTGCTGACCGGTGTAGGCGCGTTGCAGCGGTTGCTGCGGGTCGACACCCCGCGGGTTGCCGCTGACACCCACCACCAGCACCCGGCTGGCGCCCAGATGCAGGGCCGGGCTGATGGGTGCCGATTGGCGTACCGCGCCATCACCGAAATACTCTTCACCGATTTTCACCGGGGCGAAGAGCAAGGGGATCGCGGAACTCGCCAGCAAATGTTCGACCGTCAATTGGGTCGGCACGCCGATTCGTCGATGGCGCAACCAGGCGTCGATGGTGCCGCCACCCTGATAGAAGGTCACCGCCTGGCCGGACTCGTAACCGAACGCGGTAACCGCCACGGCCTGCAGTTGCTGCTGCGCAATGGCCTCGTCAATACCGCTCATGTGCAGTTTGTCGTTGAGCAACCCGCGCAGCGGCGAACTGTTGAGCAGGGCCACCGGAACATGAACACCGATGCCCAGCAGACTGTGACTGACAAAACGGCTGGCCTGATGGATTACCCCGGGCCAGTCACTGCGCAACACCAAGTGGCTGCGAAAGCCCTGCCAGAAGGCGGTAAGACCCTCGATGGCGCCGCGAAAATCCATCGCCCCACTGGCCAGGCTGACCGCGTTGATCGCCCCGGCCGACGTGCCGACTATCACTGGAAACGGATTGCTAGCACCCACCGGCAGCAGTTCGGCAATCGCCGCCAGCACACCGACCTGATAGGCCGCCCGGGCCCCGCCACCGGAAAGAATCAAGCCTGTCACCGGTTCAGCAGGACTCATGGCAACACTCCATGGTTTTCGCGAGCAATCGAGCGTCGACCGGCTGCTCCGACAGGGATCGATGATTCAATCGCGTTTTGCGTACAGCTTGGGCTCGCCCGGCGGACGGCTCTTGAAGCGGCGATGGGCCCACAGGTATTGCTCCGGGCATTCGCGCAGAACGCCTTCGACCCATTGGTTGATCCGCAGGCAATCGGCTTCTTCGGTTTCGCCGGGGAAACCCTCGAGCGGTGCATGAATGACCAGTCGATAACCGCTGCCATCCGCCAGACGCTGTTGTGTGAACGGCACCACCAGCGCCTTGCCAAGCCGCGCAAACTTGCTGGTGGCGGTGACGGTCGCGGCCTGAATGCCGAACAACGGCACGAAGATGCTTTGCTTGGCGCCGTAGTCCTGGTCCGGTGCGTACCAGATGGCCCGGCCGGCCCGCAGCAGTTTGAGCATGCCTCGCACGTCGTCGCGCTCCACCGCCAGCGAGTCGAGGTTGTGCCGCTCGCGACCGAGGCGCTGGATGTAGTCGAATAACGGATTTTTGTGCTCGCGGTACATGCCATCGATGGTGTGCTGCTGGCCGAGCAGCGCCGCGCCGATTTCCAGCGTGGTGAAATGCACCGCCATCAGGATCACGCCCTTGCCTTCGCGTTGTGCCTTCTGCAAATGCTCCAGCCCTTCGACATGGGCCAGTTTCGCCAGGCGTTCGCGCGACCACCACCAACTCATCGCCATCTCGAAAAACGCGATGCCGGTGGAGGCAAAGTTTTCCTTGAGCAGCCGCTTGCGCTCGGCAGGGGATTTTTCAGGGAAACACAGCTCGAGATTGCGCTTGGCAATGCGCCGTCGGTCGCCCGCCACTCGATACATCAATGCGCCCAGGGCGCGACCGATACCCAGCAATGCCGGATACGGCAACTGGACAATCAGCCACAACAGCCCCAGCCCGCACCACAGCGGCCAGAAACGCGGAGAAATAAATGCTGTTCGAAAACGCGGGCGATCCATTGAAGCTTCCGTCAAGACAGTGGCTGCGCATTCTACATCGTTCGACCCGGCTTGCGGCCCGCGGGCGTTCTCGTTATAAGTCTCGGCACTTTTAGTGACAAGCCGTTGTATGCCGCCATGAGCAAATCCGATCCGTTAGACCAAGATCCCGTGTTCCAGTTGAAGGGCAGCATGCTCGCCATTACGGTGCTGGAACTGGCCCGTAACGACCTCGAGAGCCTCGATCGGCAACTGGCCGCCAAGGTTGCCCAGGCGCCTAACTTCTTCAGTAACGCGCCGTTGGTGCTGGCCCTGGACAAACTGCCGGCCCACGAAGGCGCCGTCGATCTGCCTGGCCTGATGCGCATCTGCCGCCAGCACGGCCTGCGCACCCTGGCGATCCGTGCCAGCCGCATCGAGGACATCGCCGCCGCCATCGCGGTCGACCTCCCGGTGCTGCCACCGTCCGGTGCCCGGGAACGGCCGCTGGACGCGCTCGAAGGCGAGGTGAAGAAAAAACCGGAAAAACCGCCGGAGCCGACGATCAAGCCGACCAAGATCATCACGTCGCCGGTACGCGGTGGCCAGCAGATTTATGCCCAGGGTTGCGACCTGGTGGTGGTCTCGTCGGTCAGTCCGGGAGCGGAACTTCTCGCCGATGGGAACATCCATGTATACGGCCCAATGCGCGGTCGTGTGCTGGCCGGGGTCAAAGGCGACACCAAAGCCAGGATTTTCTGTCAGCAGATGAGCGCTGAACTGGTCTCCATCGCAGGCCATTACAAGGTTTCCGAGGATCTGCGCCGCGACCCTTTGTGGGGGTCGGGCGTGCAGATCAGCCTGTCGGGCGATGTGTTGAACATCATTCGGCTTTAACGGATACTGCCGCATTTTCCAAGCATCTCTAAAACATAGCGAAAACGGCTCAAACTAAGTAGGAAAAAGGCTACAAGTAGTGCTTATCTCAGGTAAGTGCTCCTCTGAACCGGCTTCCAGCCAGGGCTGTCCGACTGCAGTAGTTTTCAAGAGATGTTTTCAGGGGCTAAAAGTCCTTTTTCCTTAGGGGTGAAACACCTTGGCCAAGATTCTCGTGGTTACATCCGGCAAGGGTGGTGTGGGTAAGACCACCACCAGCGCCGCTATCGGTACCGGCCTCGCTCTGCGTGGTCACAAAACAGTCATCGTCGACTTCGACGTCGGTTTGCGTAACCTCGACCTGATCATGGGTTGCGAGCGCCGCGTGGTGTATGACTTCGTCAACGTGGTGAACGGCGAAGCCAACCTGCAGCAAGCCCTGATCAAAGACAAACGCCTGGAAAACCTCTACGTACTGGCCGCCAGCCAGACCCGCGACAAAGACGCGCTGACTGTCGACGGCGTGGAAAAAGTCCTGATGGCGCTCAAGCAAGACTTCGAGTTCGTCGTCTGCGACTCCCCGGCCGGCATCGAGAAAGGTGCTCACCTGGCGATGTATTTCGCCGATGAAGCGATTATCGTGACCAACCCGGAAGTGTCCTCGGTACGTGACTCGGACCGCATGCTGGGCTTGCTGGCCAGCAAGTCGCGCCGCGCGGAAAAGGGCGAAGATCCGATCAAGGAACACTTGCTGCTGACCCGTTACAACCCACAACGGGTCAGTGACGGCGAGATGCTCGGCGTCGAAGACGTCAAGGAAATCCTGGCGGTCGCCCTGCTGGGTGTCATTCCGGAATCCCAGGCGGTACTCAAGGCTTCCAACTCGGGTGTGCCGGTGATTCTCGACGATCAGAGCGACGCCGGCCAGGCGTACAGCGATGCGGTCGATCGCCTGTTGGGTAAAACCGTGGAGCACCGCTTCCTCGATGTCACGAAGAAGGGATTCTTCGAGCGCCTGTTTGGAGGTAGGTAAATGAACATTTTTGACTTCTTTCGTGCCAACAAGAAGCCAAGTACCGCCTCGGTAGCGAAAGAGCGTCTACAGATCATCGTGGCGCATGAACGCGGCCAGCGCAGTACGCCGGACTACTTGCCAGCCTTGCAGAAGGAACTGGTGGAAGTGATCCGCAAGTACGTCAATATCGGGTCCGATGACGTGCACGTCGCTCTGGAAAACCAGGGCAGCTGTTCGATCCTGGAACTCAATATCACCCTGCCAGATCGCTGAGTCGATCCGAAAGGAGCCACGGCGGCTCAGGTCCTTACGCACTCCGTAGGAGCGAAGCTTGCTCGCGAACACAGGCAACCCGGTGTATCTGATAGACCGAGGTGACGCATTCGCGAGCAAGCTTCGCTCCTACAGGGCGCGGGGTCTGAGCCGCCGTTGGCGTTTGTTACGAGGCTGTTTTAATGCCGTTGTCCAACATCCGCATCATCCATCAGGACGCCGCCGTACTGGTGGTGGATAAACCGACCCTGTTGCTCTCCGTCCCTGGCCGGGCTGACGACAACAAGGACTGCCTGATTACTCGCCTGCAAGAAAACGGCTACCCGGAAGCGCGAATCGTCCATCGACTGGACTGGGAAACGTCCGGCATCATTCTGTTGGCCCGTGATCCGGACACTCATCGCGAGCTGTCTCGGCAATTTCACGACCGCGAAACCGAAAAAGCCTACACCGCCCTGTGCTGGGGCCAACCGGCACTCGACAGTGGCAGCATCGATCTGCCATTGCGTTACGACCCGCCGACCAAACCACGCCACGTGGTGGACCATGAGTTCGGCAAGCATGCCCTGACCTTCTGGCGCGTGCTGGAACGTTGCGGCGACTGGTGCCGCGTCGAACTGACACCGATCACCGGCCGCTCCCATCAACTGCGCGTGCACATGCTGTCCATCGGTCATCCGCTGCTGGGTGACGGGCTCTATGCACACGAACAGGCCCTGGCCGCCTGGCCGCGTCTGTGCCTGCACGCGAGCATGCTCAGCTTCACCCATCCTCAGACGGGCGAACGCTTGCGCTTCGAATGCCCGGCTCCGTTTTAAGCACACCGCTTCAGAGAAAGGATAGTAATCCGGATGAGTTGTACTGATTTCCTGGCGGTACCCGTCGAAAAAACCCGACACCAACTGCTTTACCTGATCTACGGCGACCATGACGTGTACCGGCGGGAAGCCAAGTTCAGTATCTTGACCGCACTGTCCTACGCCACGAACGGCAAGCTGCCGAGCATCAGAATCCTGACGGATCGTCCGCAGGACTATGCCGGCTGGCCAGTGGAAACCGTCACCCTGACCCAGGAAACCCTGACCCTGTGGCAAGGCGCAAACGGCTATCACCATCGTCGCAAGGCCTGCGCGATTGCCTATGGGCTGACGCTGGCGCAAAAGACCCTGTTCGTCGACACCGACACCTTGTTCACCCGCGACCCGATGCAGATCTTCGAGCGGATTGAGCCTGGGCAGTACTTGATGGATCGGTTCGAATACGACTGGAAAGACGTCCACGAACGCCCTGACTATGTGAAGCTCGGCGGTTGCCTGCGCGCTCATGGCGTCACCGCGGATAACGGTTTCAAGCTGTTCAACAGCGGCGTGTGCGGCGTGACCGATCGCGATACGGCGTTGTTCGACGCGTCCATCCGCTTCATCGACGAATGGACCCGCGACGGCTTCGATATTCACACCATCGAACAGATCGCCCTGTCGTTCGCCCTGCATGGCAAGCCTGTGGGTGAAGCCAAAAAATCCATCTATCACTACTTTGCCGATAAACGCTTTTTCCACGCGATGCAGGCGCTTTTCTTCTCTCGGCATGGCGAAGCGTTCAGTCAGAACCTGGTCGAACTGTGCCGTGACGTGCCGAGCGCGAAACCCTTCCCTTCGGCCTGGCAGCGACTGAAAATAAAATGGAAGCTGCGTCACCAGCGCGGCCCGTTGAGAAAGGTCGGACGCGATCTGCTTTACGGCAGCGCGGCACCCGACCACCCGTACTACACGGCGTGTCGCCACGAGTGGTGGGAAAGTGCCTCGCGGGAGATTCTGCGTTGGGACCGCAGCCGTCAGAAAAAGCTGCTGGAGACGAAGCAGGGCTGGCCTGCGCAACTGCCCCGGCCGGAAAAACCCGAGGATGAGCGGATCATCATGAAGTACCTGAAAAATCGGGTCGAGGCTGCGAGCTGACGTGAGCGGTTCACGTCGTGCCCAAAGCCCCCGACCAATACGTTAAACTGGCTCCACTGCTGTCTGGAGCTACTTATGCGCGAAGAGTTGAACCAAGGCCTGATCGACTTCCTCAAGGCCTCCCCTACCCCGTTTCATGCCACCGCCAGCCTGGTACAGCGCCTGGAAGCGGCGGGCTATCAACGCCTCGACGAGCGCGAGCCATGGACCACCGAAACCAATGGTCGTTACTACGTCACCCGTAACGACTCCTCGATCGTCGCCATCAAGATGGGCCGTCATTCGCCGCTGCACGGCGGGATTCGCCTGGTGGGCGCCCACACCGACAGTCCCTGCCTGCGGGTCAAGCCTCAACCGGAACTGCAACGCCAGGGCTTCTGGCAACTGGGTGTGGAAGTCTATGGCGGCGCGCTGCTGGCGCCGTGGTTCGATCGTGATCTGTCGCTGGCCGGCCGCGTGACCTTCCGCCGTGACGGCAAGGTCGAGAGTCAGCTGGTCGACTTCAAGGCACCGATCGCCACCATCCCGAACCTGGCCATTCACCTCAATCGCGAAGCCAACATGGGGTGGGCCATCAACGCCCAGACCGAACTGCCACCGATCCTCGCACAATTTGCCGGTGACGAACGGGTCGACTTCCGCGCCGTACTCACCGACCAGCTCGCCCGGGAACACGGGCTGAACGCCGACGTGGTGCTGGATTACGAGCTGAGCTTCTACGATACCCAAAGCGCCGCGATCATCGGCCTGCATGGCGACTTCATCGCCGGTGCGCGCCTGGACAACCTGCTGTCATGCTACGCCGGCCTGCAAGCCTTGCTGACGACCGAGACCGACGAAACCTGCGTGCTGGTCTGCAATGACCACGAAGAAGTCGGCTCCTGCTCCGCCTGCGGTGCCGATGGCCCGATGCTCGAGCAAACCCTGCGTCGCCTGCTGCCCGCGGGTGATGAATTCGTACGGACCATTCAGAAATCCCTGCTGGTCTCGGCCGACAATGCCCACGGCGTGCACCCCAACTATGCCGACAAGCACGACGCCAACCACGGCCCGAAACTCAATGCCGGCCCGGTGATCAAGGTCAACAGCAACCAGCGCTACGCCACCAACAGCGAAACCGCCGGGTTCTTCCGCCATCTGTGCATGGCCGAAGAAGTCCCGGTGCAGAGCTTCGTGGTGCGCAGCGACATGGGCTGCGGCTCGACCATCGGCCCGATCACCGCCAGCCACCTGGGCGTGCGCACCGTCGACATCGGCTTGCCGACGTTCGCCATGCACTCGATCCGCGAGCTGTGCGGCAGCCATGACCTGGCGCACCTGGTCAAGGTGCTGAGCGCGTTCTACGCCTGCCGCGAGTTGCCGTAACCGTCGGATCAAAAGCTTCGCGAGCAAGCCCGCTCCCACATTTGAAATGCATTCCAATGTGGGAGCGGGCTTGCTCGCGAAGGCGCCGGCCCAGACAACGCTAATTTAAAGATCCAGCTGACTCATTTCTGATACACCTCACCAACGCACAAAAGCCACCTAGACTTTAACTACCCTTCTCGACAAGGCCGTCGCTCATGATCTCGATGTCTTCGTTCCACGCCATGCTGATCCCGATTCTCGCCGGAATGATCATGCTGGCGATCGGCTTCAATTTTCGCGACAAGAACCTCGGCGTGTTCGCGATGTGGGTCGGCATGCTGACGATCCTCGCCACCGTGGTGTTCAAGATCCTCGCCAAACTCAACGAATAAATCCTCCACCCCGGCTCGCATTGATTTTGACGGGCTCGTACACTCGGCCGATCCGCTCATCCGAGGTTGACCGCCCAGTGTTCGCTCGTCTTTTTGCCCTGCCGTCTCTTTTCCTCGTCTGCCTCATGACGCTGCTGCCGCTGGCCCCCGCCCAGGCGGTCGGCTTGCCGGGCTTGCTCGGCGGTTCGGCGAAATCCCAGCCCGAGGCGCAAGAACCCCTGGGCCAGTCCCTGGACGAAGTCATCAAGTCGCTGGAGAACGATCAGCAACGGACCCAGTTGCTGACCGACCTGAAGAAGCTGCGCGACGCCACCCTCAAAGCCCGGCCCACCACTGAAACAGGCGTTCTGGGCCTGATCGGCGGCACCCTGGCCAGTTTCGAAAAACAGTTCTCCGGAGCCGACAGCCCACTCACGCGCTGGACGCAAGAGTTCGAACTGGCCGAGGATGAACTGGCGGCGCTGGTGCTACCAGCCAATGAATGGCTGCCGATCATCTTTGCCTTCGCCATGATCCTGATGATCTGGAGCCTGTTGGCCGCCGCGCTGATCTGGCTCGGGCACCGGGTGCGGATGCGCTTCGGCCTGACCGAAGAACTGCCGCAACACCCCAGGGCCCTGGACATGCTGCGCTTTGCCCTGCGCAAACTGGGGCCGTGGCTGATCGCCTTGGTCATTACGGTGTACATGAGCTATGCCCTGCCCTCGTCGCTGGGCAAAAGCCTGGCCATGGTGCTGGCTTATGCCCTGGTGGTCGGCACCTGTTTCTCGGCGATCTGCGTGATCGCGTTTTCCGTGCTCGACGGCCCGCACCGCCACCGCGCCTTGTACATCCTGCGCCATCAAGCCTTTCGGCCGCTGTGGCTGATCGGCAGTTTCGCCGCCTTCGGTGAAGCCCTGGGCGACCCGCGACTGGTCGCCAGCCTCGGCAGTCACCTGGCGCACACCGCCGCGACGATTGCCAACGTGCTGGCGGCGCTGTTCACGGGATTGTTCATCCTGCGGTTCCGCCGCCCGATCGCTCATTTGATCCGCAACCAACCGCTGTCCCGACGCCTGACCCGACGCGCCCTGAGCGACACGATCGAAATCCTCGGCACCTTCTGGTACGTGCCGGCACTGGTGCTGGTGGCCATCTCCCTGTTCGCCACCTTCGTCTCGGCCGGCGACACCAGCACTGCGTTGCGCCAGTCGCTGATCTGCACCGTGCTGCTGGTGCTGTGCATGGTCATCAACGGACTGGTGCGCCGCCATTCCCTCAAGCCGCAGCGCAGCGCCAAGCGTCATGCGCTGTACTCCGAGCGCCTGAAAAGCTTCTTCTACACCCTCGCCCATCTGCTGGTGTGGCTGGCATTCATCGAGCTCGGCCTACGGGTCTGGGGCCTGTCGCTGATCGCCTTCACTGAAGGCGAAGGCCATGAAATCAGCGTCAAACTGTTCAGCCTCGGCGGCACGCTGATTTTTGCCTGGCTGATCTGGATTCTCAGCGACACCGCCGTGCACCACGCCCTCACCCGCTCGCGCAAAGGCCTGGCGAATGCCCGCGCACAGACGATGATGCCGCTGATCCGCAATGTCTTGTTCGTGGCGATTTTCATCATTGCGCTGATCGTCGCCCTGGCCAACATGGGCATGAACGTCACGCCGCTGCTGGCCGGTGCCGGGGTGATCGGCCTGGCCATCGGTTTCGGTGCGCAGTCGTTGGTCGCCGACCTGATCACCGGGCTGTTCATCATCATCGAAGACTCCCTGGCCATCGACGACTACGTGGACGTCGGCGGCCACCTGGGCACCGTCGAGGGCCTGACCATCCGCACCGTACGCCTGCGGGACATCGACGGCATCGTCCACACCATTCCGTTCAGCGAAATCAAAAGCATCAAGAACTATTCCCGGGAATTCGGCTACGCGATCTTCCGGGTGGCAGTGCCTTCGAACATGGACATCGATAACGCGATCAAACTGATGCGCGAAGTCGGGCAGAAGATGCGCACCGATCCGCTGCAACGGCGCAATATATGGTCGCCACTGGAGATTCAGGGGGTCGAGAGTTTCGAGTCGGGCAACGCGATCCTGCGCGCCCGGTTCAAGACCGCGCCGATCAAGCAGTGGGAAGTTTCCCGGGCGTTCAACCTGTCCCTGAAACGCCACCTGGATGAAGCCGGGCTCGATCTGGCGACGCCGCGCATGAGTGTGCAGGTGATCACGGCGGGCGGCGGTCCAGCCGCGGATTAACTCCCACCCTGTAGGAGCGAGCTTGCTCCGGGCGGCGTTCCGACGATGGACGTATAGGCACCGCGTTTATCCAGACTGCAAACGTCATCGTTCACGTCCATCGCCGGCAAGCCGGCTCCTACAGGGTTCGCAGCCAATCACGGAATCGGCAGCGTTTACAAAACCCGGGCATAAAAAAATCCCCGAACTCGTCGGGGATTTTTTATGTTCGATCAATCAGCCCGAGAGCGGATCAATCTTCGCGATAGCGACGCAGCTTCAACTGCTTGCCGGCAACGCGAGTGTCCTTCAGTTTGGTCAGCAGACGCTCCAGACCATCTTCCGGCAACTCGACGAGGCTGAAGCTGTCACGCACCTGGATGCGACCGATCGCTTCGCGGGCCAGGCCGCCTTCGTTGAGGATGGCGCCCAGCAGGTTCTTGGCCGCGATACCGTCACGCGCGCCCAGCGCGGTACGGCAACGGGCACGACCTTCGGCCAATGGAACCGGAGCACGACGCTCGCGATCACCACGGTCCGGACGATCACCGGTGCGCTCTGGACGATCGCCACGAGGTGCGTTGTTCGGCACCAGTGGACGTTCTTTCTCGATCGCGGCCAGGGTCAGCGCCTGAGCGTTGGTGGCCTTGCGCAGCAGAGCGGCAGCCAGTGCACGCGGGGTGCAACCGATGTCGGCGGTCAGGCGGTCCAGCAGATCACCGTGGGTCGACTCGGCATCGCCAACCAGCGGCGACAGGCTGTTGGTCAGTTTCTTGATGCGGGCATCGAGAACGGCCTGGGCGTCCGGCAGGCGAACTTCGGCAACCTTCTGACCGGTTACACGCTCGATCACTTGCAGCATGCGGCGCTCACGCGGCGTCACCAGTAGCAGTGCACGACCTTCGCGACCGGCACGGCCGGTACGGCCGATACGGTGCACGTAGGATTCCGGATCGTACGGCATGTCAACGTTGAACACGTGGGTGATACGCGGAACGTCCAGGCCACGAGCGGCAACGTCGGTCGCCACAACGATGTCCAGACGGCCATCCTTGAGGGAGTCGATGACGCGCTCACGCTGGTTCTGGGCAATGTCACCGTTCAGCGCAGCGGCTTTGTAGCCTTTGGCTTCCAGGGCACTGGCCAGGTCCAGGGTCGCTTGCTTGGTGCGCACGAACATGATCAGGGCGTCGAAATCTTCGACTTCCAGCAGGCTCAATACAGCCGAGGTCTTCTGGTCAGCGTGAACCAACAGGTGAGCCTGTTCGATCGCGGTAACGGTCTGAGTCTTGGTCTGGATCTTCACGTGTTGCGGATCGCGCAGATGGCGTTCGGCAATGGCACGGATCGACTGCGGCAGGGTGGCCGAGAACAATACGGTCTGACGGGTTGCAGGCAAGGCCTTGAAGATGACTTCGAGGTCGTCCATGAAGCCCAGCTTGAGCATTTCGTCAGCTTCGTCGAGAACCAGGTGGTTCACGGTCGACAGGACTTTTTCGTCGCGACGCAGGTGGTCGCACAGACGGCCCGGCGTGGCGACAACGATCTGTGCGCCATTACGGATTGCTTTCAGTTGTGGACCCATAGGGGCGCCGCCGTAAACGGCCACAACGGTAACGCCCGGCATTTGCTTGGCGTAGGTTTCGAAAGCGGTTGCTACTTGCAGCGCCAACTCACGGGTTGGCGCCAGGATCAGGGCTTGCGGCTCGCGCTTCGCAGGATCGATGCAATGCAGGATAGGCAGGGCGAACGCGGCGGTTTTACCGGTACCGGTTTGCGCCTGGCCAATCATGTCTTGGCCGGCCATGATGATCGGGATCGATTGCTGCTGAATAGCCGAAGGTTCTTCGTAGCCAGTCGCGATGACGGCTGCAAGGATGTTCGGATTAAGATTAAAAGCGGCGAAGCCGCCGGTTTCCTGGGTCATGGGTCTGCCTCTAAGTGCATCCGCAAAGACCCATGCTCCAAAGCTGCGCATGCCGTGTAAGACTCAAGAGTCGCCCTGGCTGCTTTGTCGGCGGGGATTTGCGAAAACGAATGAATGAAAAAGATTCGTCAAGGGAGAGTCCGGTGTGCGGACGTGCAGCCGAAGCTGGCTTCGGGGAATTGCGCTACCTAAACGCGGCCCGGTTAAAGGCCGGCGCGCACTATACCGGAATTCGGCCAAAAAGGGAGCATTATTTGTCGGGAAACTGACGTATACACCGTTGTGTCACAGGCTTTGCGGATAATCGTGCAAGGGTCTATTTTTCAAAGGCCCCGGCCCTGCTGGCGATCGCGCTAAAACGGTTCACCCCTGCGCCGCACACCGGCAGTCGGACAATCCCTTCCCACCCCGAGGAAATGCCCCATGAATCAGCCCGGTCACAGTCGTGTAACCCGTGAACGACGCGGTCATGTCCTGTTGCTCGGTCTGGACCGGGTGGCCAAGCGCAATGCCTTCGATCTCGACCTGCTCAATGAATTGAGCCTGGCGTACGGCGAATTCGAGGCCGACAGCGAAGCGCGGGTGGCGGTGGTGTTTGGCCATGGTGAGCATTTCACCGCCGGGCTCGACCTGATCAATGCCAGCGCCGCCCTGGCCGAAGGCTGGCAGGCACCGCCGGGCGGCTGTGATCCGTGGGGGGTGTTTGCCGGGCCCAGGGTGAGTAAACCGGTGATCGTCGCCGCACAAGGCTACTGCCTGACCATCGGTATCGAGTTGATGCTGGCCGCCGACATCAACCTGTGCGCGAGCAATACCCGATTCGCCCAGAAAGAAGTGCAGCGCGGGATTTTCCCTTTCGGCGGCGCGACGTTGCGCCTGCATCAAGTCGCGGGCTGGGGCAATGCCATGCGCTGGCTGCTGACCGGCGATGAATTCGATGCCCATGACGCCTTGCATCTGGGATTGGTGCAGGAAGTGATGGCCAGCGAGGATTTGCTGCCGCGAGCGCTTGAGCTGGCTGAGCGGATCGCCCGGCAGGCGCCGCTTGGGGTTCAGGCAACGCTGATGTCGGCCCGGCAGGCGCGTTACGAAGGAGAAACCGCGGCGGCGCAGGGGTTGCCGGCGTTGGTGAAGCAGTTGCTGGCCAGTGAGGATGCCAAGGAGGGGGTGCGGTCGATGATCGAAAAGCGACCAGGGGTTTTCAAAGGGTTTTGAGAGGTGTATTGATACGGATATTGCCTTCGCGGGCAAGCCTCGCTCCTACAGATGTTCGCTGAACCCGTAGGAGCGAGGCTTGCCCGCGAAGAGGCCCTCCCAGACACCCAATTATGTCGCCGGGCGGATGGCCTTGATCAACGCCTGCAACGAATACCCCAGCCGCGGCGCCAGCCCTTCGGCCCGGGCCATCAGTCCGTCCATGTCCAGCGCCTGATCCAGCTCCGAAGGCACCAGCAGAATCACATTGCCCTCCTTCACCGGCAGTTCCCAGTAATGCCGGTGATAAAGCCCGCGCAACAACGCCGCGCCCAACGGCTTGCCGTCATCGGTAGCCCACTGGTTGATCACCAGCCAGCCACCCGGATTCAGGCGTTTCTGACAGTTCTCCAGGAAACTCCACGCCAGATGCCCGGCACCCGGGCCGACATCGGTATAGAGGTCGACGAAAATCAGGTCCGCCGGTTCCGCGGTATCCAGCAGCTCCAGTGCATCGCCGACTCGGATATACAGCCGCGGATCGTCATCCAGCCCAAGGTATTCGAGGGCCAGGCGCGGTACGTCGGGGCGCAGCTCGATGGCTTCGACGTCTTCCAGCGGCAGAAACTTGAGGCAGGCCTGGGTCAAGGTACCGGCACCCAATCCGAGGAACAGCGCGTTTTCCGGCTGTTCGTGGCACAGCGCGCCGATCAGCATCGCCCGGGTGTAATCGTATTCGAGCCAGCTGGGGTCCGCGGTGAACACGCAGCTCTGCTCGATGGCATCACCGAACTCGAGAAAACGGTAATCGGCCACTTCCAGCACGCGAATCACGCCGAACTCATCCTGTACCTCGGCGAGCAAATGCTCGACGCGCTCCTCAGTCATCTTGTCTCCTGATCGTCGCCCGGCAGGCAACACATTGAAACCGCGGCGTGGCGCGGCAAAGGGGCGATTGTCCGCGAAGCGACGGGAGCAGGTCACGCACTAATTGCTGATAACATGACAGTCCGAGCGTAAAACACTAGAGACCGTGATGAGCCAACCCTGGAGCCCTGACAGCTGGCGCGCCCTGCCGATCCAGCAACAACCCCGTTACCCCGACGCCGCACATTTGCAGCACGTCGAGCAAACCCTGGCCAGTTATCCGCCGCTGGTGTTTGCCGGTGAGGCCCGGGAGTTGCGCCGTCAGTTTGCCGAAGTGACCCAGGGTCGCGCGTTTCTGTTGCAGGGCGGAGACTGCGCCGAGAGTTTCGCCGAGTTCTCCGCTGCGAAAATCCGCGACACCTTTAAAGTGCTGCTGCAAATGGCGATCGTCATGACCTTTGCTGCCGGTTGCCCGGTGGTCAAGGTCGGGCGCATGGCCGGGCAGTTCGCCAAACCGCGCTCGGCCAATGACGAAACCATCGATGGCGTGACCCTGCCGGCCTACCGGGGCGACATCGTCAATGGCATCGGTTTCGACGAAAAAAGCCGCGTGCCGGACCCGGAGCGCCTGCTGCAGTCCTACCACCAGTCCACCGCGACCCTGAACCTGTTGCGCGCCTTTGCCCAGGGCGGTTTTGCCGACCTGCATCAGGTGCACAAGTGGAACCTGGACTTCATCGCCAATTCGGCACTGGCTGAAAAGTACAGCCACCTGGCCGATCGCATCGATGAAACCCTGGCGTTCATGCGTGCCTGTGGCATGGACAGTTCGCCGCAATTGCGCGAAACCAGTTTCTTCACTGCCCACGAAGCGCTGCTGCTGAACTACGAAGAAGCCTTCGTCCGTCGCGACAGCCTGACCAACGATTATTACGATTGCTCGGCGCACATGCTGTGGATCGGTGACCGCACCCGTCAGCTGGATGGCGCTCATGTCGAATTCCTGCGCGGGGTGAACAATCCGATCGGGGTCAAGGTCGGCCCAAGCATGAACCCTCACGACTTGATCCGCCTGATCGACGTGCTCAACCCGGACAACGATCCGGGGCGCCTGAACCTGATTGCGCGGATGGGGGCGAACAAGGTCGGCGATCACTTGCCGCAGCTGATCCAGGCGGTGCAGCGTGAAGGCAAGCAGGTGCTCTGGAGTTGCGACCCGATGCACGGCAACACCATCAAGGCCAGCAGCGGCTACAAGACCCGCGATTTTGCGCAGATCCTTGGCGAAGTGAAGCAGTTCTTCCAGGTTCACCAGGCGCAAGGCAGTTATGCCGGCGGTATTCACATCGAGATGACCGGGCAGAATGTGACCGAGTGCATCGGTGGGGCACGGCCGATTACCGAAGATGGGTTGTCGGATCGGTATCACACCCATTGCGACCCGCGGATGAATGCCGATCAATCGCTGGAGTTGGCGTTTTTGATTGCCGAGACGTTGAAGCAAGTCCGGCGTTAAATCGCGTCGCTGCCTTCGCGGGCAAGCCTCGCTCCTACGAGATTTTTGTTGTCCATCGGCAATGTGGGCGACACAAATCCTGTAGGAGCGAGGCTTGCCCGCGAAGGCGTCGGTTCAATCACCACCAAACTGCGCCAATGCCACCCGCAACCGCACCGCACTCGCCCGCGGACAATTCAACTGAACCCGCTCCAGCCCCAACCACTGCGCCATGCGCCGCAGATTGCCCGCCAGCGCCAGCATCCCCTCCTCGTCCAGCCCCGGCTCTTCCTCATGCACGGCGTGCACCGCCAGCCTGCCCAGCGCTCGCTCGGCGCGCAGGTCCACCCGCGCGGCAATCCGTTCGTTGTGCAAAAACGGCAACACGTAATAGCCGTAGACTCGCTTGTCCCGGGGCGTGTAGATTTCCAGGCGATAGCGAAAATCGAACAGCCGCTCGGTGCGGCTGCGCTCCCAGATCAACGAGTCGAAGGGTGACAGCAGCGCGCTGGTCTCGACCTTGCGCGGCACCTTCGGCTCGGGCAGACAGAAAGCCGCTTGCCGCCAACCCTGAACCTCGCAAGCCAGCAAGTCACCGGCCTCGACCAACTCCGCCAGCCGCGGACGACTGTCTGCAGGACCCAGGCGAAAATAGTCGCGCAGGTCTTTTTCCGTACCGACACCCAAGGCTGTTGCGGCGTGCAGCAGCAAACCCCGCTGCGCCTCGGCTTCCGACAGTAGAGGCAGCTGGAGAATCGCCGAAGGAATCACCCGCTCCGGCAAATCATAAAGGCGCTCGAACCCGCGCCGCCCCGCCACGGTCACTTCACCGGCGGCGAACAACCATTCCAGTGCATGTTTTTCCGCGCTCCAGTCCCACCAGGGCCCTGCCCGCTCCTGACGGGTCGACAGGCTCCCGGCCCCTAGCGCGCCAAGCGCCTGAACCGAGGCCAGCACCCGGCGTATCGTGTCCTGCTGCTCACGGCCGAAACGCGCCAGTTGCTGATAGATGTCCTCGCCACGGCTCGCGCGCAACATGCGCCAGCGCATCAGCGGGTACATCGACAACGGCAGCAGCGAGGCTTCATGCCCCCAATATTCGAACAGCGTGCGCTGCCGGCCTTGACCCCAGGCCGCCTGGTCGAGCAAATCATGCGAGTAATGGCCGAGGCGGGAGAACAGGGGCAGGTAGTGCGAACGCACCAACGCATTGACCGAGTCGATCTGCACCGTACCCAGCCGCTCGATCAATCGATTGATCCGGGCCGGCTTGACCGGCGCTGACGGCTGACGCCCGGTAAAACCCTGGGCGGTCAGCACCAGGCGCCTGGCCTGTTTCAAGGAAAAGCTCGAGGAAGTAGACATTCAACGGCTCATGGCGAGGTCTCCCCCCACCTTAGCGACCTGCGCATAAAACGCCAGCGCCGCCGCTTCATCCCTTGAGCGGATCGTCCCAGAACCGCCGGGACGACTCCAATATGATGTCAGCCCGACTCAAGCCGATATCCCGCAGGCAGTCATCACTCAAGCGCGCCATTTCGGCACGATTCCTACTCAGTTGTCGCCAGCGCATCAGTTGCGCCGTTGCCCGGGACAGCGGCAGGCAGAACCTGCCCAATCCATGGCTCAATGCCTGTAACGTGCTGCGCCTTGCAATAAATAATCGTTCCATGATGATGCTCCTCAGCGTCGAGGCGGCAGTCTTGGCCAGGTGTCGGGCAGGCTCCAGCGAATGTCTATGACCGTCTGTTTCAGGTCGCCACGAACCCCATTTCAGGGGCTTGCGCCGCAATCATGGGGTTGTGACCAGGGATTTCCCGCAGAGCGTTCAGCCTATTTTCCATTGCTCAGGGGGTCCTGCCAGAAGTGTCGATCGGCTTCCTGCGCGACGTCTGCACGGGTCAGGCCGATATCCTTCAGCGCTTCATCGCTCATACCCGCCAACATTTCACGTTCGCGGTGCAGTTCGTACCAGCGATTGATCTTGTGCAGCAGGTCGGTCACCAGGTGGATGGAATGTTTTTCAACGGTGATAAAACCTTTTTGACCTTTCATCGTGTTGCCCTCCGTTTGGATGGCTCAAGTGTCGCGCCGGGGCTAAGATCAATCCAACGAATGTTTCTTATGCAACACATCTCGGAGATTGATGAATGTCCGCCTACCCGAGTATCGACACCGAAGTGCTGCGCACCTTCGTCGCCATCGCCGACCAGGGCGGTTTTACCCGCGCCGGCGAACTGGTCAATCGCACCCAGTCCGCCGTGAGCATGCAGATGAAGCGACTGGAAGAGGACGTGCTGCAGCGCCAATTATTCCAGCGCGATGGACGGCAGGTGCGGCTGACGGCTGAAGGCCAGGTGCTGCTGGGTTACGCCCGGCGCATCCTCAAGCTGCACAGCGAGGTGTTCAATACCTTGCGCGAACCGCACATGGTCGGCCTGGTGCGCATCGGCACGCCGGACGACTACGTCATGCGTTTTCTGCCGGGGATCCTGCGCCGATTTGCCCAGTCTTATCCGCTGATCCAGATCGAGGTGCACTGCGAATCATCAAAACAACTGCTGCTGCGTCAGGACCTGGACTTGTCCATCGTCACCCGGGAACCGGGCAACGAAATCGGCCAGTTGCTGCGCAAGGAGCGGTTTGTCTGGGCCGAAGCGCAGTGCTACAGCGTTCATGAGCAGACGCCGTTGCCGCTGGCGATGTTCAACAGTGACTGTTTCTGCAGGCTGTGGGCCTGCAATGCGCTGGACGCCATGGGCCGCGATTACCGCGTCGCCTACAACAGCTCCAGCCTGTCGGCGATCATGGCGGTGGTCAGCGCCGGCCTGGCCATCACCGCGCAACTGGAAAGCCTGATCACACCCGACATGCGCATTCTGGGGGACGCCGAGGACCTTCCGGTGCTGCCGGAGGCGAGCATCATGCTGGTGCGCAACCTGCACAACCCGTCGCCGATCACCGAGTGCCTGGCCGAGCACATCGTCGAAGGCTTCAAACTTTAAAGACGAGCATCACCGCGCACAGCACCAGGAAACCGCAGAACAGCCCGCGCAACAGCCGTTCCGGCAAGGCGTGGGCGACCTTCACCCCCCAACTGATGCTCATCAGACCGCCGACCGCCAAGGGCACGCCGATCGTCCAGTTCACTTCCTGGTGCACCGCGTAAGTCACCAGGGTGACGCCGGTACTGGGCAATGCCAGCGCCAGTGACAGCCCCTGCGCCACCACCTGGCTGGTGCCGAAGATGCTGGTCAGCACCGGCGTCGCCACCACCGCCCCGCCCACGCCAAACAATCCGCCAATGCTGCCCGACGCGGCACCGAGCACACCCAGCCATCGTGGCGAGTGGTTCATCTGTGCAGAAGGCGGCGTGGGGGTGGTGAACATTCGCACCAGGTTGTAGGCGGACAGAGCAATCAGGAAGGCTACAAAAGCGATACGCATGGTTTGCGCATCTATGCCCACTGCCCAGATCGAACCGATCCAGGCAAAACAGAAGCCCATCGAAGCCAGCGGCAATGCATGGCGCATCTCGATACGGTTGCGCTGGTGATAACGCCACAGCGCCAGCATTACATTCGGCACGACCATCACCAGCGCCGTGCCTTGTGCGATCTGCTGATCGAGTCCGAACAGCACGCCCAGCAGCGGAATCGCGACCAAACCGCCGCCGATCCCGAACAATCCACCGAGGGTCCCCAAGGCAGCGCCAAACACTGCATACATCAAAAACTCAATCACTTGCCCATTCCCTTGTGTCAGTGCGTTCATCCTACGCAGTCAACTCTGAAATAACACCGCCCTCCCTGTAGGAGCGAGGCTTGCCCGCGAAGACGGTATCTCATCCGAAGTTGTTGTCGATTGACAGTACGCCTTCGCTGCGGTGCGGCGATCCGACAAGCCAGTTCCTACAGGGGATGGGGCATGCACCCGGCCGCGCATCGGCCCGCATGTTTGTGGCGCGCACAAAAAAGCCCGACTCAATGGTCGGGCTTTTTCATTCCTGAAGCGGTGCTTATTTGGCACGGCCTTTGTAGGAACCGCCTTCGCGGGTATCGATCTCGATCATGTCGCCGATTTCGATGAAGTCAGCCACCGACAGCTCGGTACCGTTCTTCAGTTTGGCAGGCTTCATGACCTTGCCGGAAGTGTCGCCGCGCGCGGAACCTTCGGTGTAGTCGACCTGACGCACGATGGTGGTCGGCAGTTCTACGGAAACCAGACGCTCTTCGAAGAAGATCGCTTCGCAAACGTCGGTCATGCCTTCTTCAACGAAAGGCAGAACGGCTTCGATGTCTTCAGCGTTCAGCTCGTACATGGTGTAGTCGGTGGTATCCATGAACGTGTAGGTGTCGCCGCTGATGAAGGACAAGGTCGCTTCTTTGCGGTCGAGGATTACGTCGTCCAGTTTGTCGTCAGCGCTGTAAACGATCTCGGTCTTGTAACCGGTCAGCAGGTTTTTCAGCTTGGTCTTCATGATCGCGCTGTTACGACCGGACTTGGTGAATTCAGCTTTCTGAACCAGCCAAGGATCGTTTTCGAGACGGATCACGGTACCGGGTTTCAGTTCTTTACCAGTTTTCATTGCGAATATCCGAATTTGGATGGGATTTACATAAATCTAGGCCGCGTATCATATCCAATTTACATAAAACTGTACCAGCGCCGCGGCAAGATCAGCCTGCAAGGCCTGTTCCAGACACCACGCGTCGGCATGTTTTTGCAGCTCGGGCCAATGTTTGCGGGTCGATTGCCAGTGATCGCCCATTGTCTCACCCGCGTTCCACGCCCGCCAGAGACCACTGATCGCCTCGCTGGCGGGCGGCGAAAGACCTTTCACGTAGCGTTCAAGGAAGGCTTCGAGCTTGTCCAGGTGGACATCTTCTTCCTGCTGATAGATGTGCCAGAGCAGTGGCCGCGCCGCCCATTGGGCACGGACAAAGGAATCTTCGCCGCGAACGGCGTTGAAATCGCAACTCCACAGCAGCAGGTCATACTGATCCTGTCGGACGAACGGCAGCACTTGCACGGTCAAGGCGTCGCGCACATGCACGGCCCCGGCCGCCAACCCGTCCACCCCCAGCCAGTGTTCGAGATCAGCGAGAATCCGCCCTTCGGGCACCAACAGATGCGTGGGTGTCGAATCACTGGCCATCGTCTCGAGCCAGCTCGCCAGGCCGCTATTTTCATAGGCAAACAGCGAGATCAGCAGCGCGCCTTCTGCACGATCAACCCCCAGGCCCTGGAGGAATTCTCGCTGATCCTTTGGACTTTGCTGAAACTGCCGACGCCGCTCCAGCAATCCGCTTTCACGCAGCAAGCCACCGGTGCCCTCCTGGAACCCGGGGAAGAAAAAGAACTTCTGCACGTGCTTGTACTTTACCGACGGCAAGCCATGGCAGCCGACAACCCAGTCCTCGGCACTCAGGTAGTCGAGATTCATCCAGAGCGGCGGCTTTTCCCGCTCGGCCATGGCGTCCATGTAGGCACTCGGCAATTGACAGGCGAACGCGGCAATCACCACATCAGCGGCTTCGGTGGGTTGCCAGTCGGCACGCCACCGGCACACCTGGACGCCCTGCTGCCACTGTTGCGAAGCGTCAATGTCGATGTCCGGGCACAAGCGCTCGAAGGCCCGCAGGTCGTCAATCCACAAACGGACCGTCACCGAATGTTCGGCCACCAGCTGTCGGGCCAGGCGCCAGGTCACACCGATGTCGCCATAGTTGTCGACCACGGTGCAAAAAATATCCCAGCGGGTGTTCAGTTCAGGCATTCCAGGCTCCCGTTGGCAAAGGCGCCGATTGTCCGCATAAATTACCCCGTACAGAAGACCCGACGGCGATTAATCTTCATGCGACAATCGCCACTTGCCCGCGACCACCCGCCAGGAGGCAGCCATGCCCTACCGTCCCGACCCGCGCCGTCCGTTGCCGATCCATGAATAAACAAACCGTTCACCAACTGATTCTCGACAAGCTGCGCATCGATCTCGACATCGCCGAGCGTGCCGCGCAAACCGCTTACGAAACCGCGACCCATGAAGAAAACATCGCCGAAAACAAGTACGACACCCTGGGGCTGGAGGCGTCTTACCTGGCGGCCGGACAGGCCAGGCGAGTGGAAGAGATCAGGCAGTCACTGGCGCTGTGCCAGAACTTGATCCTGCGTCCTTACGACAACCAGCGCGGTATTGAAGTCGGCGCCCTGCTCGGCCTGGAAGACGAGAAGGGTCGTGAGCAATGGCTGTTCCTGGCCCCCGACGCGGCCGGATTGAAGATCGATCTGGTGGGGCAGTCGATCACCGTCATCACCCCTCGCTCGCCTCTGGGCAAAAGCCTGCTGGGCAAGTTCGACGGCGACGAGGTGGAGATTCTGGTGGCGGGCGCTCGGCAACAGTTTGCTGTCACCGAGGTGATCTGAAGGAAATCAATGGACCGGCAGTTCGACGCCGTCGAACAGTTCTTCCAGTTCCTGCTTGTTGTGGCACTGGATGGCCTTGGCCATGACTTCGCGGGTCAGGTGCGGGGCGAACTTCTCGATGAAGTCGCACATGAAGCCACGCAGGAAGGTGCCGCGACGGAAACCGATCTTGGTGATGCTGGATTCGAACAACTCGCTGGCATCGAGCACCACCAGGTCACTGTCGAGTTTGGCATCGACCGCCATTTTCGCCACGATGCCCACGCCCAGGCCCAGCCGCACGTAAGTCTTGATCACGTCGGCATCGGCCGCCGTGAACACCACTTTGGGCGTCAGACCGCGATGGCTGAAGGCTTCGTCGAGCTTCGAACGACCGGTAAAACCGAACACGTAAGTCACGATCGGGTATTCCGCCAACGCTTCGAGGGTCAGCTTCGACAGCTTGGTCAGCGGGTGGCCGTGCGGCACGACCACGCAGCGGTTCCAGCGGTAGCACGGCATCATCACCAGGTCGCCGAACAGCTCGAGCGCTTCGGTGGCAATGGCAAAATCCACGGTGCCGTCAGCGGCCATTTCGGCGATCTGCATCGGCGAACCCTGGTGCATGTGCAGGGCAACGTCCGGGTATTGCTTGATGAAATTACTGATCACCGGCGGCAACGCATAACGTGCCTGGGTGTGCGTGGTGGCGATCGACAGGGTGCCCTTCTTCTCGTTGGAGAACTCCTGGGCGATCTGCTTGATGCTTTCAACCTTGCGCAGAATCTCACCGGCGGTGGTGATGATGCGCTCGCCAGCCGGAGTGACACGGGTCAGGTGTTTGCCGCTGCGGGCGAAGACCTCGACGCCCAATTCGTCTTCCAGCAGACGGATCTGCTTGCTGATGCCCGGCTGCGAGGTGTACAGACTTTGGGCGGTGGCCGAGACGTTGAGGTCGTGGTGCGCCACTTCCCAGATGTAGCGCAGTTGTTGAAGCTTCATATCAATCCCTCAAAGCAGGTAGACGCCACGGGCATCAGCGACGGTATATAACTATATTAATGGTTTGAAGAATAAATCTAGAACTTTTTTGTCAAATGGCCATTATTCGTGTTCTAGCGATCCTGGCGCCGACGCTCCACCCGCGGCACCAGATAGACCGGAACCCGAGACAATTGCAGTACCCGCGCGGCGGTCCTGCCCAGCGGCGTTTCCGCGCCAGCCCCATGGCTATGACTACCTACGATCAACAAATCCACCGAGAGTTTCTGCGCCTGGTCGAGAATCACCTGCGACGGATCGCCCTGCAGCACCCGCACCGCCTTGATCCGTTCCAGGTCCTGCTCACCGTCCTCCCCCAGTTCTTCACGAAAGCTGTCGAGTACCCGCCGCTCGATATTGGCAATCACCGTATTCAAGCCCTGACTGTGAAACTCGTTCAGCGCCTGCTCATCGAGGTAACTCTGGAGCACCGATTCGGCGAACAACCCCATCGGTTCGACGGCGTGAACCACGTAGAGATCGGCGTTGAATGTTTTCGCCAGCGCCAGGGCATGCTGCATCACCAAAGGCGCGTACAGGCCGAGGTCAGTGGCATATAGCATTGAACGAATCATATGACCTCCTCGAGTGCCAACATGGCGGAGATTGATTCAGCTTAGCAGTGCCTTGGCGAGTACGACGTGCCGTGCAACACCTTGAAGCGCGGGCTTAAACCTTTTGCTCGTTGCTTATGCCATGGGGCACATGGCCGGTGGCGACCACCTCCCGGGCCAACTCGCAGTGACCGGCCTGATCGTCGAAAAACACGTCGGCGGCGAAGGCTTCGAGAAACGCCGACTTGGTCAGGCCGCCGAGGAACAACGACTCATCCAGACGAATATCCCATTCGCGCAAGGTGCGGATCACCCGCTCATGGGCCGGTGCCGAACGCGCCGTCACCAGGGCCGTACGAATCGGACAGGCGTCATCGGGAAACTCACGTTGCAACAGATTGAGCGCTGCCAGGAAGCCTTTGAACGGGCCGCCGCGCAAAGGCTCGCGGGCCGCTTCACGTTCGCTGGCCTGAAAGGCTTCCAGGCCAGCGGCCTGATAGACGCGCTCCGATTCGTCGGAAAACAGCACCGCATCACCGTCGAAGGCTATGCGCAACTCATCGCTTGCGGCACGACTGGCGCCGCCGGACAAAATGGTCGCCGCGGCGAACCCGGCCTCCAGCGCACTGCGCACGTCTTCGGCATGGGTCGAGAGAAACAGGTCGCAGCCAAAGGCCTTGAGGTAAGGATAAGGACTGCGCCCACCGACAAATGCCGCCCGGGAAATCGCCAGGCCATAGTGGTGGATCGAATTGAACACCCGCAGGCCGGTGTCGGCACTGTTGCGCGACACCAGGATCACCTCGACCCGGGCGCGGCCCAGTTGGGTATTGAGGTTGAGGAGTTTCTGCACCAACGGGAATGCATCGCCGGGCTCGAGGATTTCGTCTTCATGGTCGATCTGATACTGGCGATAGGCCTCAACGCCGCTCGACAGGTAGACCTTGTGGCTCTCGCTCAGGTCGAACAGCGCTCGCGAGGAAATCGCCAGCACCAGTTTGTCATCGATAGTCTTGGCCATGCCCCTTTCCCCTTTGGTTGGCGCAACCGACACTGGTGAAAATCACCAGCGAAACACCGCTCATCGCCAGTAGCCGTTGGTCGGCGTCGAAATCCGTCAGCTCCAATTCGACCACTATACTGGTGGGAACACTGTCAGATGGCCGACACATGGAGTCCGTGCTCATGGGACGTTTTCTTCCTCATACTGACGATGTACCCGTAGAATTGACGTTGCTCACACCCGAGTGTATTTCGCGGCAACAGCTGCACACTATCAGCCTCGGGGGCATGGCTTGCAATTACCACCGTGCGTGGCGCCACGGGACGGCGTTGCAAGTGCGCATGCCGACGGTGAACCCGGACTTGCGCTGCCTGGGCTACGTAGCCTGGTGCCTGCGACGAAAGCATGGCTATCTGGTGGGCATTGCCTTCGTTGACGAACAGACGCTGTTCGTTGCGCGGATGGGCGAGCAGGTGTGCCAGATCGAACGTTATTGCCGCATGCGTGACACCCACAGCGATTTGCACGATAACCAGGCACTGGCCCTCGAATGGGTCCAGGAGCACGCCGACGAGTTCTCCCAAGACAAGGTTCGCCGGGCATTTGCACAGCCGGTGCTGGATTAGGGAGCGTTCTCGGTGGGTTTCCCGCCGCGTTGTTGCCGCAAACCGCTGTCTGCCCATTGTCGAGCCACGGTGTAACGCGCTAAGGTTCGGCTCCCCGACGCGCTTAATTTGCTGTGCTCCGCCGCGCGGGTTCGCTGGCGGCCGGCACCCGTGACCTGACGAGTAAACGATGGCTGATTTACCGATCAACGACCTAAACGTCGCCTCCAACGAGACGCTGATCACTCCTGATCAGCTCAAGCGTGATATCCCTCTGAGCGACGCTGCCCTGCGCACCGTCACCAAGGGTCGCGAAGTCATTCGCAACATTCTTGATGGCACCGATCATCGCCTGTTTGTCGTCATCGGGCCCTGCTCGATCCACGACATCAAGGCGGCCCACGAATACGCCGAGCGCCTGAAGGCACTCGCGGCCGAAGTGTCCGATACCCTGTATCTGGTCATGCGCGTGTATTTCGAGAAGCCACGCACCACCGTCGGCTGGAAAGGCTTGATCAACGACCCGTACCTGGACGACTCCTTCAAGATTCAGGACGGCTTGCACATCGGCCGGCAGTTGCTGCTGGACCTGGCCGAAATGGGCCTGCCGACCGCGACCGAAGCCCTCGACCCGATCTCCCCGCAGTACCTGCAGGACCTGATCAGCTGGTCCGCCATCGGTGCACGCACCACCGAGTCCCAGACTCACCGTGAAATGGCTTCCGGCCTGTCCTCGGCTGTCGGTTTCAAGAATGGTACCGATGGTGGCCTGACCGTAGCGATCAATGCCCTGCAATCGGTTTCCAGCCCACACCGTTTCCTGGGCATCAACCAGGAAGGTGGCGTGTCGATCGTCACCACCAAGGGCAACGCCTACGGTCATGTGGTGTTGCGTGGCGGTAACGGCAAGCCGAACTACGATTCAGTGAGTGTCGCGCTCTGCGAGCAAGCGCTGAACAAGGCGACGATCAAGCCGAACATCATGGTCGACTGCAGCCACGCCAACTCCAACAAGGACCCGGCCCTGCAACCGCTGGTGATGGAGAACGTCGCCAACCAGATCCTCGAAGGCAACCGGTCGATCATCGGGCTGATGGTCGAAAGTCATCTGAACTGGGGCTGCCAGGCGATCCCCAAAGACCTCGCCGACCTGCAATACGGCGTGTCGATCACCGATGCCTGCATCGACTGGACCGCCACCGAAACCACCTTGCGCAGCATGCATGCCAAGCTCAAGGATGTGCTGCCCAAACGCGATCGCACCTGATCGCTGCTTCAGAAAAAAAAGCGCCAGACAAAAAAACGCCGGGCTGAGCCCGGCGTTTTTTTTATGCGTTGGTTTTACTGGCTCAGCTTGGCCGCATGCCGCTGATGACGCTCCATGTAGCGCTCCACGTAGGAGCACGAAGGAATGACGGTGTAGCCCATTTCCTCGGCGTACTCCAGCGCCTTTTCGGTCAAGGCGGCTGCAATGCCGCGACCACGCAATGCATTGGGCACAAAGGTGCGATAGATATCCAGGGTCTGTTTCCCCAGATCCATATAGGTCAGGTAGGCACGATGACCGTCCACATTGGTCTCGAATTGATGACCAGCCTGGTCATGGTGGATGGACAACGCCTCGCTCATCACTACTCCTCGCGGGTCTTGAATTTAGACCCCTACCTTACCGATGTTTTTCCGGCGAAGGAACAGCTACGCCACCCCGTGCCTGAATGGACACCGAGAAGAGCTGCACGATCTCGCGCAACCGGGCACGAACAAATAGTAGGCACCATTGGCAAAAATGCTCAAGGTACGCTCGTCATCACGCAGGTTGGCGGGTGCCGCTCCGGGTTGAGCAGGGACGGCTCGACCGGGTATTCCCCGGGTCGGAGCCCGAACATTGCCGGATGTTGAGACTTAAGACGAGCGCCCCTCGTTAAAGTCACCTCAACTAGGAGAAAGATGTGAGAGGTGGCGCACACATGCTGAACAAAAGTGTAGACGAATCCATGTAGACAGACTTTGGCCAAGACCGGTAAAACAGCTGCGGGCACGGGGAACTTTTTTACCCAGGCTCGCTCAACCCGGGCCTCACAGCTGGATGTTTTTTAAACAACGCAGTTAAAAGTTGCTTGAAAAAGAATCAAAGCCTACAATTTTTTTGCTCGTTGCTACACGTCAGTTTACTTACTAGAAGTAATGGGTAGTATGTACGCCGGCGATTTCCTCACTCTGAGGAGACAGCTACTAAATAGAAAGTCCTTGAAGGGGAACACGATGAACAACGTTCTGAAATTCTCTGCTCTGGCGCTGGCCGCAGTTCTGGCTACCGGTTGCAGCAGTGTATCGAAAGAAACCGAAGCACGTCTGACTGCTACTGAAGACGCAGCTGCTCGCTCCCAGGCTCGTGCAGACGAAGCTTACCGTAAAGCTGATGAAGCTCTGGCTGCTGCTCAAAAAGCACAACAGACTGCTGACGAAGCTAACGAGCGTGCTCTGCGCATGCTGGAAAAAGCTAGCCGCAAGTAATAGTCCTTCGGGATTGTTATCAAGCCGACCCATTCATGGGTCGGCTTTTTTTTGCCCGCTGTTTCGTACAGGCAAAAAAAACCGCCGACGCGGTCAGCATCGGCGGGTTCGTTTCAAGCGTTACTGCAGTGGATCGATCGGCGCACTCGTCATCATCGATGCCGAGGCGTCCGGCACGCCGATTTCCACCGGCAGGCCATCTTCAGCGGCCACTACGTCGCGCACCACATCCCAGTCCATGCGCAGGTTGTTGGTGATGTCCTCACGCTTGAGCATCGCGTTGATCACGGCGGTGTGCTTGTCCACCACCGACGGGTTGCCGGCGTCGTCCAGCGGGGTGTGCGCTTCCAGATACACCTTGCCGCCACTGACGCCGAACTTGTACGGATCGCTGATGATGCGTACCGACGTGCCTACCGGCACCATGCCGGCCATTTCCAGCACGTTGTTGTTGAACATGCGAAAGCAACCATGGCTGGTGCGCAAGCCGATACCGAACTTCTTGTTCGAACCGTGGATCAGGTAGCCCGGAGTGCCCAGGGTGAACTTGAACGGCCCCAGCGGGTTGTCCGGGCCTGCCGGCACCACGTTCGGCAAGGGATCGCCATCGGCGGCGTGCTCGGCCTTGATCGACGCCGGAGGTGTCCAGGTCGGGTTCGGTGTCTTGGCGACGATGCTGGTGTGGGCAATCGGCGAGCCCCAGCCTTCACGGCCGATACCCAGCGGGAAGGTGTAGACCACGTCCCGGTCTTTCGGGAAGTAATACAGGCGGTACTCGGCCAGGTTGATGACGATGCCTTCACGCGGGCCCGGGGGCAGGATGAAGCGCGTCGGCAGCACGATCTCGGTGCCGGCGCCCGGTAACCATGGATCGACCCCGGGGTTTGCCGCGACCATTTCCGAATAACCCAGATCGTAGGTAGTACCAAGGTCGGCGAAGGTGTCTTCGTACTTGGCCTTGATCACTTGCACCTGGCCGACGATGTCTTCACCGGGCGGTGGCAGGGGCAGCTCCAATGCCGCGATCGGACCCGCGACGCACAGGGCGGCAAGGGTCAGGCAGCGGGTGACGGCAGGAAAACGCGGCAACATCCGGAAAATCCTTCGCATGATCGACAAGGGTGTAAAAACGGGATTGTACACTGGCGCCCGTTATTTCGGGGAGGCGCGACTGTTACAGGCGATGCAAGGCACTTGCAGGAGCGAGCCTGCTCGCGAAAGTTTCTGCCTCAAACATCCATGGTGCCTGGAATGCCGTGTTCGCGAGCAAGCCCGCTCCCACATCGGATCTGCGTCGGACACATATACCGTGATCAATGAAGGTCCAATGTGGGAGCGGGCTTGCTCGCGAAGGGGCCCTAGAGCTCGAACCGCAACTCAGGCCAGATCGGCGAGGTGCCGCGTTTCTGCGATTCCAGAATGGCCCGGCACAGCGAGCACAGGCGCTGGTCCTGGAACACCCGGCGGTCGACGCTCGACCAGCGTGGCTGCGCCGGCAGCAGGCTGCCGCACAAGGTGCGGTCCGCCGAGCCGCCCAGCTCCAGTTGACGGGTTACCAGATGCACCCGCACTTCCTGGCAGGCGAACAGGTCCAGCTGTTCGTCAGGCTCGATCAGTTGGTAGGCAAAAAGTGACCAGGCGGGACGCGGCATCGGGGGCTCCAAATCGGGGGCGCCACCTTAGCCGAAACGCGACCGCTAGAAAAGCGTCAAAGCAGCGGTTTCAGTGCCGGCCAGACATTTTCCAGCAACTTGTCCTGCGCCCCCGCAGCCGGGTGCAAGCCGTCGGCCTGCATCAAGTCCGGATGACCGCCCACGCCGTCGAGAAAAAAAGGTACCAGCGGGATCTTTTTCTCCTCGGCCAGTGCGCTGTAGACCTTCGCGAAGGCCTCGGTATAACGAGCGCCGTAGTTGGGTGGCAATTGCATGCCGAGCAAAAGCACCTTGGCGCCACTGTCCCTGGAGCTGTCGATCATCGACGCAAGGTTTTGTTGCAAATTAGCTGGGGGCATTCCACGCAGCCCGTCATTGCCTCCCAACTCAAGGATCACCAGTTCCGGTTTATGCTCCGCAAGCAGCGCCGGCAGGCGCGCCTGGCCTCCGGCACTGGTGTCGCCACTGATGGACGCGTTGATCACCTTATCGTCGAAACCTTCGCGCTTGAGCCGTTGCTCGAGCAGCGACACCCACCCCAAGCGGGTATCCAGGCCGAAACCGGCGCTGATACTATCGCCAACGATCAGGACTGTACCCGCCGCTGCGTTCTGGGCCATGCACATCAAGGCCAGGCCAGCACTCAAAAACCACACTCGCATCGGATTCTCCATGGGCGCAAGCATTCTCACCGCGAAGAACCTCAGCAAAGTGGTGTCCAGCGCGGAAGGTGAACTGACTATCCTGCACGAACTCAGCCTGGAACTGAACAAGGGCGACAGCCTGGCCATCGTCGGCGCCTCCGGTTCCGGCAAATCCACCCTCCTCGGCCTGCTGGCCGGCCTCGACCTGCCGAGCAGCGGCGAAGTCACCCTGGCCGGGCAAGGCCTGAGCCAACTCGACGAAGACCAGCGCGCACGCATCCGCGCCGAACATGTCGGTTTTGTTTTTCAATCCTTCCAGCTGCTCGACAGTCTCAACGCCCTGGAAAACGTCATGCTGCCGCTGGAACTCGACGGTCGCAAAGACGCCCGTGAGCGTGCCACCGAATTGCTGCAACGGGTCGGCCTCGGCCAACGCCTGAGCCACTCGCCACGCCAGCTCTCCGGCGGTGAACAGCAGCGCGTGGCCATCGCCCGCGCCTTTGCCGCAGAACCGGCTGTATTGTTTGCCGACGAACCCACCGGCAATCTCGACAGCCACACCGGCGAACGCATCAGCGACCTGCTGTTCGAACTCAACCAGGAAAGGGGCACAACCCTGGTGCTGGTGACCCACGACGAACGCCTGGCACATCGCTGCCGGCGCCTGATCCGCCTTGAAGCCGGCCTGCTGGTCGCCCCTCTGGAGCCTTGATGGCACGCCTGCCGCTGCTGCGCCTGTTCAGCCTCGCCCTCCGCCAACTGCTGCGCGACGCCCGCGCCGGCGAACTGCGGGTGTTGTTCTTCGCCCTGCTGGTGGCCGTGGCGTCGAGTACCGCCATCGGCTACTTCGGTGCCCGCCTGAACGGCGCCATGATGCTGCGTGCAACTGAATTTCTCGGCGCCGACCTGCTGCTCGAAGGCAGCTCGCCGGCGCGTCCCGAACAGATCAGCAGTGGCGTGGAGCTGGGCCTGGAACACGCGCAAGTGGTGGAGTTTTCCAGCGTCATTGCCACCGACAACGGCATCCAGCTCTCCAGCATCAAAGCCGCCGACGACGTCTACCCGCTGCGCGGCGAACTGAAAAGCACCCCCGCGCCCTTTGCCGCGGAAGAAGCCGGTGGCAGCCCGAAACCCGGTGAAGCCTGGGTCGAAGGACGCCTGCTGACCGCGCTGGACCTGAAGATCGGCGACAGCATCGACGTCGGCATGAAAACCCTGAAACTGGCGCGCGTGCTGACCTACGAACCCGACCGGGCCGGCAATTTCTACAGCCTCACGCCACGGGTGCTGATCAACCTCGACGACCTCGCGGCGACCGGCGTGGTGCAACCCGGCAGCCGGGTCAGCTACCGCGAACTCTGGCGCGGCAACGCCGAGGCGCTGGAAACCTATCGGCAACTGATCAAGCCCGGGCTGGCCGCCAACCAGCGCCTGCAGGATGCCCGCGACGGCAACCGGCAGATCGGCGGCGCCCTGGGCAAGGCCGAACGTTACCTGAACATGGCCAGCCTGGTGGCGGTGCTGTTGGCCGGTGTGGCGGTGGCACTGTCGGCAACGCGTTTCGCTACGCGCCGATTCGATGCCAGCGCCTTGTTGCGTTGCCTGGGCTTGTCCCGTCGGGAAACCATGGTGCTGTTCAGTCTGCAGCTGACGGTGCTCGGACTGCTCGCCAGTATCAGCGGCGCCTTTATCGGCTGGCTGGCGCAGCTCGGCCTGTTTGCCTTGCTGCATGACCTGGTGCCGACCGATGTGCCGCCGGGCGGCCTGTTGCCAGGCATCGCCGGGATTGGCACCGGGCTGGTGGCATTGGCCGGTTTTGCCTTGCCGCCACTGGCTGCGCTGGGTCGGGTGCCCCCCTTGCGGGTATTGCGTCGGGACATGCTGCCGATTCCCACCAGCACCTGGATGGTCTACGGCGCGGCGTTGGGCGCCCTCGGCCTGATCATGTGGCGTCTGAGCCTGGACTTGCTGCTGACCTTTGCCCTGCTCGGCGGTGGCGTGATTGCCGCGCTGGTGCTGGGCGGTTTGCTGTTGCTGCTGCTCAAAAGCCTGCGCCGAATGCTCGCGCGCGCGTCCTTGCCGTGGCGTCTCGGGTTGGGTCAGTTACTTCGCCATCCGCTGGCCGCCGCGGGTCAAGCCCTGGCCTTCGGTCTGATTCTGCTGTCCATGGCGTTGATCGCCCTGTTGCGCGGCGAATTGCTGGATACCTGGCAGAACCAGTTGCCAAAGAACGCGCCGAACTATTTCGCGCTGAACATTCTGCCGGCGGACAAGCAGGCCTTCACCGACCGGTTGATCGAACTGTCGGCACAGTCGGCCCCCTTGTACCCGGTGGTGCCGGGGCGACTGATCAGCATCAATGGCGAACCGGTGCAGGACATCGTCAGCAAGGATTCGGCCGGTGATCGGGCGATCCAGCGCGACCTGAGCCTGACCTGGGCGGCGGACCTCCCGGCGGACAACACACTCACCGCCGGCAACTGGTGGCCCGAACAAGCGCCGGACGAGATTCCCGGCGTGTCGGTGGAAGGCAAGGTGGCCGAGAGCCTGAAGCTCAAGCTCGGCGATCACATGGTGTTTACCGTCGGCGGGATGAATCGCGAAGCGAAAGTCACCAGCCTGCGCGACATCAACTGGGACAACTTCCAGCCGAACTTCTTCATGATCTTCCAGCCTGGCACGTTGAAGGATTTGCCGGCGACCTACCTGACCAGTTTCTATCTGGCGGCCGGTCATGATCAGCAGATCGTCGACCTGTCCCGGTCCTTCCCGGCGGTGACGATTCTGCAAGTCGAAGCCTTGCTCGAGCAGTTGCGCAGCATCCTCGCCCAAGTCACCCTGGCGGTGGAGTACGTGCTGTTGTTCGTGTTGGCGGCGGGCATGGCGGTGTTGTTCTCCGGCCTGCAAGCGACGCTGGACGAGCGCATTCGCCAAGGTGCCTTGTTGCGGGCGCTGGGTGCCGAGCGGCAGTTGCTGGTCAAGGCCCGACGCATCGAGTTCGGTTTGCTTGGCGCAGTCAGCGGCTTGTTGGCGGCACTGGGCTCGGAACTGGTGAGCCTGGTGCTTTACCGCTACGCCTTCGACCTGCCCTGGCACCCGCATCCGTGGCTGCTTGTGCTGCCGCTGATCGGCGCCGTGCTGATCGGTGGCGCCGGTGTCTTCGGTACTCGCCGCGCCTTGAATGCCAGCCCCCTGACAGTCTTGCGCGAGGGTTGATAGACTCAAGCCTTCTCCACCACAAGAAGTTGCCATGAGCCGTTATCGCCCTCCCCGCACCGCTGGCACCGCGCTGATCACCCCCGAGGGTGAAGCGCGGATGCGGGCCGAGTTCCATGAGCTCTGGCATGTGCGCCGCCCGCAGGTCACGCAGTCGGTCAGCGAGGCCGCGGCCCAGGGCGATCGCTCCGAGAACGCCGAGTACACCTACGGAAAAAAAATGCTGCGCGAAATCGACAGTCGCGTGCGCTTTCTCACCAAGCGGCTGGAAGCGCTCAAGGTGGTCAGCGAGAAGCCGAGCGATCCGAACAAGGTTTATTTTGGCGCCTGGGTCACCATTGAAGACGAGGACGGCAAAGAATCGCGTTATCGCATCGTCGGGCCGGATGAGCTTGATTTAAAGCGGGGCCTGATCAGCATCGACTCACCGCTGGCCCGCGCGCTGATCGGCAAGGCACTGGACGCCGAGGTTCGGGTCCAGACGCCTACCGGCGAGCAGTGTGTGTATATCGTGGCGATCGACTATCCCTGACTCGCAGCGCCATGAACCTCAGCGACGGGTAATCAGCCCTTGTCGGGCAACACGAACCAGTTGCCTGATCACTTCGGGGGCGTCTTCAATACTGGGCGATTGAATCACCGCCAGATCAAAGCTGTCGCTGGCAAATCGGGCCAGGGATTCGCCGTCGTCGACAAACTGGATCAGGAAGGCCGCAGGTCCGCCGGTACGACGTGGCCAACCGTCGAGATAGCGCAGGAGCGTCGGCTGATGTTTGCCGCCAAGCAGGATTTTTGGATTGCGCTGGGTCAGATGGGCCGTGATCGGCGCGGGGCGTATAACGGGGCTTAGTGCATTCATCGTGTCGTGTCTCTGCCTCAAAAGTCTGCATGGCAGGTGAGAGGCAACACCGAACCAGCGCTTTAGCGGTATTTCGAAGCCTGCTGCAAGCTTCTGTCGGCAACTGGATGAGTCACCTGGCGCCCCGCAAGTAGCTGTTTAAATCGGCGCATGAGCAGCATCCTAGAGAAGCTGACCGGAGGGTGTCAAGAATGACGCGCAACAAAAATGTGCTGCGCGATGGGGGTGTGGGCGTACATATCCGTTTCTTCGGTAACGACGACTTAGGGTTTCGCCCTTACGGCGAGTCACTTGGAAAAGCCCCAAGTAACCAAGGGCTCTTGCCGCTTTCGTTCGGTGCCTCGCCTAGGCTCGGCATGCCCTCGCTCCGGTCCTGCTCCGTGGGCCCGCCGCCATCCCTGCCGGGTTGCCCACTGCGCAGAACCTCCACTCGGCCTCTCGAGGGGGCGGTGCATCAAGATCAAAAGCTGCAGGCGAGCTAACGCTCGGCCTGGTGAGTGGTGAAAAGCGAAGGGGTACGCCGATCCATTGTGGGAGCGGGCTTGCTCGCGAAGCTGTTGATTTTGCCGTTGCCGTTGCCGTTGCCGTGGCTGTGGCTGTGGCTGTGGCTTTTGATCTTGATCTTGATCCACCCGCCCCTTCGGGAGGCTGAGTGGAGGTGTTCATCCGGGGAGTGGCGCGCAGCGCCGTTCGACGCAGTCGAACACGCTGCATGTAGGTCGTCGCGAAGCCAACCTGCGGGCAGTGTCCCCGGATGGACACCGGAGCGAAGGTACGCCGAGCCTTAGCGAGGGGGCCGGACGCCGGGGCGAGACCTTTGCTTCCTTTGGGGCGTTTGCCAAAGGGAGTCGACCGTCAGGGCGAAACCGCAAGTGGCCATTACCGCAGAAATGGATATGTACACCATCGACAATCCCGGTCGGCTATAAGGCCGCCTTCGCGGGCAAGCCTCGCTCCTACAATGGGTCAGGGTACATCCGCATGGACAAGGTTGGTTGTCAGGGCGGCTTCGCAACGGTGCGGCGATCCGACCAGCCCGCTCCTACGGGAAACAGAGCCATCAACCAGCGATGGCGCGATCGACCGACAGCTTGCCCGCACCTTCGATCAACACCGCAATGCTGCCGCCCAGCAGGGCCAAGGCGAACTCATACCCGTTGTTGGCCATGAACAGCCCGTTGCCAATATGCACAGTGAAAATCGCGACCAGCGAAAGGAAGGTCAAACCCAGGGCTGCCGGGCGTGCCAGCAGGCCAATGATTAGTGCCAGGCCCCCGAAGAATTCGACACCGCCCGCCAGCGTCGCCATCACGTAGCCTGGCGTCAGACCGATGCTCTCCATGTACTGCGCCGTACCCGCCAGACCATAACCACCCAACGCACCGAACAGTTTCTGCGAACCGTGGGCCGCGAAGATGATGCCGACGAAAATCCGCAGGACAGTCAGGCCATAGCCGGCGCGGGTAAACAGTACCTTGTTGATCAGTGTGCTCATGCTGTGTCATCCCTTCTGGGGTTAAGTGTTGGTTGGCCGCTATATTAATCAGTAAAAACCCTGTTAAAAGCGCAAAAAACCCGCCTTAACAATCAGTTTATTCGATCATTTACGTGAGACAACCTTCTGCCCCCCAGGCTCCAACGACTCCCGCTCCCGATCGAACGCCAGGTAATACTTGTTCACGCTATTAACATAGCTGACGGCGCCCATTCCCACCTGCTCCATGGCGATGCGTTCGACCTGGAAGAACCACTGATTGGGATTCAAGCCCCGGCGACGCGCCTCGGCACGCATGCCTTGCACACGCTCCGGCCCCATGTTGTACGCCGCCAGCACAAACGCCATGCGCTCGCGCTCGTTGAGCTTGGGGCTGGAAAAGAATTTGCGACGGATCAAGGCCAGGTACTTGGCCCCGGCCTGCACATTGGCGTCGAGGTTCTGAATATTGTTGACCCCCACCCGCTGGGCCGCGGAGGGGGTGATCTGCATCAGGCCGGTGGGGCCGCTGCCACTGCGGGCATTGGGTTGCAGGGACGACTCCTTGAACGCCAGCGCCGCCAGGTTCAGCCAGTCCATGCCTTGGGCGTCGGCGTGTTTCTGCAGCACCGGTCGAAGTTTTTCCAGGCGCTGTCGATCAGCCTTGGCCAAGGGATAGTGCACTCGATACAAGCGTCGATAGGTCCGCAGGAACGCGACGTCCTGATCCGATGGTTTTTTGTAGCCGGTCAGGAAGCGATCGATGCTCGCGCGCAACATCGAAGCATCGCGGCGCACGAACCAGAACTCTTCGCCCGGCTCACTGATGAGCACCTGCCGATCGAAACGCAACTTGGGCAGGATCTTGCCCCAGCGCTCGGCAATCGGTTGTTCGACGATGGTCAGGTGAAAAATCCCGCCCTGGACCATCTCCAGTACATCCTCGACCGCCAGACTGGGATCGACCCACTCGATCTTCACCGGCGCCAGCTTGTGCAGCGCCAGCTTCTGATTGATTTGACTGACCGCATCGCCAGCGGCACTGCCGGTGGGCAGTGCCAGGGTTTTGCCCGAGAGTTGTTCAAGGCGGGTGTAGCGTCGCTCGCCCTTGATACCGACCAGCAGCAACGGCACGTTGCTGGAAACCGGAGCACTGGTGCTGACGGCGTAGCCGGGTCGCAGATCGAGCAGTTCCCCCGGCGCCACCAGATCCCCCTCACCACGCTGCAGCGCACCGAGTAATTGATCCTTGGCCTTGGGAATGATCTTGAGGGTAATTTCCTGACCGTCCCGGGCGTGACCGTTGAGGTATTGCTCGAAGGCACGCAGGCGATGGTATTCGACGCCAATGGACTGGCCCTGGACTTCGCCGGAGCTGTTGCGGCTCTGATTGACCAGCACCCTCAACACCCGGCTGCTGCGGATGTCCGCCAGATCGCGGACCTTGGCTGCCGGCACGGCTTGCAGCGGCCCGGCCAGGCGCGCAACCGCGGGCATCGGCAGCAGCAGCGAACAACACAGCAGTAACAAAACCGAGGGACGTGTCATCCACTCTCCGCAAAGAATACCGGGCCGATCGTTTTCATGTGATCGAACGACAGAAACAGAGCGCGCTGAGCGCTGGCAAGGTGCCGAAAACCGGCACAGTGATGGCACATTGACCAACCGGACCTGTCTCTCGGCCTCAAGAGACAGCAATAAACCGTTGTAGTTCTTGGTTTTTCTTATAAATCTGCAGCTCTGATATGCTTTCCGGCCTTTGGTCCGAGGTAGCACCATGCAACTCATCGATATCGGCGTCAACCTGACCAACCCCAGTTTTGCCGACAAACACCTGGCTGTACTGGACCGCGCCTACGCGGCCGGGGTGTGCCAGTTGGTGCTCACCGGTACCAGTGTCGAGGGCAGCGAACAAGCGCTGGAGCTGTGTCGCCAGCTGGATGAAACGGCGCAACGCCTGTTCGCCACCGCCGGTATTCATCCTCACTCGGCCAGTGACTGGAACGCCGACAGCGAGCGGCAACTGCGCAGTTTGCTCAAGGAACCGAATGTGGTGGCCGTGGGTGAATGCGGACTGGATTTCAATCGCGATTTCTCGCCGCGTCCGCAGCAGGAAAAAGTCCTCGAAGAGCACTTGGCGATGGCGGTCGAGCTACAAATGCCCGTGTTCCTCCACGAGCGCGATGCCAGCCAGCGCTTGCTGGAAATCCTGCGTGACTACCGGGACCAGTTGCCCGCCGCGGTGGTGCATTGCTTCACCGGCGAAAAAAAGGCCCTGTTCAGCTACCTGGATCTGGATTTGCACATCGGCATCACCGGCTGGATTTGCGACGAGCGCCGGGGGACGCACCTGCATCCACTGGTGAAGGAAATCAAGCGCGGGCGGTTGATGCTGGAGAGCGATGCGCCGTACCTGTTACCGCGCAGTTTGCGACCCAAGCCGAAAAACGGGCGCAACGAGCCTGCATATCTCACCGAAGTGTTGCGCGAGGTGGCGCTGCATCGTGGGGAAAGCGAGGAGGACCTGGCGGCTCACAGCACGGCGTGCGCGCGGGCGTTCTATGGGCTGCCGATGGTCGATTGAGGCATCCTGGCCGTTGTTTTTTGTAGGAGCGAGCTTGCTCCGGGCGGCGTTCCGACGAAGGACACCAAAGCACCGCGTTTTGCAGGAGCGAGGCTTGCCCCAATGCCAGTCAGTTAAGACGCGGAACCTGTGGGAGCGGCGGTGCGGCGATCCGACTTGCTCGCGAAAGCGGTGTGTCAGGCGACATCAATATTGACTGGACCGCCGTCTTCGCGAGCAAGCCCGCTCCCACACTAGTGACCGCTGCGCAGCATTTCGTTGGGCACGTATTTGCCGATCTCGAACTTGCCGATCGCCGCGCGGTGCACTTCATCAGGGCCATCGGCCAGGCGCAGGGTGCGTTGCATCGCATACATGTAGGCCAGCGGGAAATCGTTGGACACCCCTGCCCCGCCATGGATCTGGATCGCCCGGTCGATCACCCGCAAGGCCACGTTCGGCGCCACCACCTTGATCTGTGCGATTTCGCTCTTCGCAATTTTATTGCCGACGGTGTCCATCATGTACGCGGCCTTCAATGTCAGCAGGCGCGCCATGTCGATCTCCATCCGCGAGTCGGCGATCTTGTCGATGTTACCGCCCAGACGTGCCAAGGGCTTTCCAAACGCTGTCCGGTTCACCGAGCGCTTGCACATCAGTTCCAGCGCGCGCTCAGCCATGCCGATCGAACGCATGCAGTGGTGAATCCGGCCCGGGCCGAGGCGGCCCTGGGCAATTTCGAAGCCGCGTCCTTCACCCAACAAGACGTTTTCGTACGGCACCCGGACATTTTCGAACAGCACTTCGGCATGACCGTGGGGTGCATCGTCGTAACCGAACACCGGCAACGGGCGCACGATTTTCACCCCCGGCGCATCCGCTGGTACCAGAATCATCGAGTGCTGGGCATGGCGCGGTGCATCCGGATTGCTCAGGCCCATGAAGATCAGGATCTTGCAGCGCGGATCGCAGGCACCCGAGGTCCACCATTTCTTGCCGTTGATCACCCACTCGTCGCCGTCGCGCACGGCACGGGCGGCCATGTTGGTGGCGTCGGAGGACGCCACGTCCGGTTCGGTCATGGCGAACGCCGAGCGAATATCGCCGCGCAGTAACGGTTCGAGCCAGCGTTGTTTCTGTTCTTCGTTGGCGTAACGCACCAGCACTTCCATGTTGCCAGTGTCCGGCGCGGAGCAGTTGAACGGCTCCGGTCCCAGCAGCGAACGGCCCATGATTTCCGCCAACGGCGCGTATTCCAGGTTGCTCAAGCCGGCGCCGAGTTCGGACTCAGGCAGAAACAAATTCCACAGCCCTTCAGCCTTGGCCTTGAGTTTGAGCTCCTCCATGATTGCCGTCGGCTGCCAGCGATCGCCCTCGGCGACCTGGCGCTCGAACACGGCTTCGGCAGGATAAACGTAGGAGTCCATGAACGCGGTCACGCGCTCACGCAGTTCTTGCACCTTGGGCGAATAAGCGAAATCCATGGGCAGCTCTACCTTTTGACAGGGGGTTTTGATGAGTTGTTCAGGTCATGCAATCGATGCTAGAACAGCTACTAAAATTTACCTAGCCTATTCTCGGCGTGTATTAACATTCATCACCGATATATGATCGACTGATCGCCAAGGCCACCCAGCCCACATAACACCGCCCATTTAACACCGCCCGTATAACACCGCCCCTATAACAAGAGTGCAGCGCAATGAATCTGAGCAAGGTCGACCTCAATCTTTTCATCGTCTTTGACGCGATCTACACCGAAGCCAACCTGACCCGGGCCGGGCAGATAGTCGGGATCACCCAGCCGGCGGTGTCCAACGCCCTGGCCCGCCTGCGTGAGACCTTCAACGATCCGTTGTTCGTGCGCACCGCCCAGGGCATGGTCCCGACACCGATGGCCCAGAACATCATCGGCCCGGTGCGCAACGCCCTCTCCCTGCTACGGGTCTCGGTGCAGGAAAGCCGCATCTTCAATCCGCTGCAGGCGGTCAAGACCTACCGCATCAGCATGACCGACCTCACCGAAGCGGTGATCCTGCCGTCACTGTTCCAGCGCCTGCGTCGCCTGGCACCCTCGGTGATTATCGAGAGTTTCCTGTCCAAGCGCCGCGAAACCACCAAGGAACTGGCGGCCGGGCGCCTCGACTTCGCCGTCGATGCGCCGCTCAACACCGACCCGCAGGTGCGCCATGTCAAGCTGATGGAAGACCGCTACGTGTGTGCCATGCGCAAGGGGCATCCGCTGGCAGGCAAGGAAAAATTCAGCCTCGATGACTATCTGTCCCTGACCCACATTCATATCTCCAGCCGTCGCAGCGGCCTGGGCCATGTCGATCTGGCACTGGGCAAGATGGGCATCCAGCGCAAGATCGCCCTGCGCTCCCAGCATTACCTGATGGCCTCGCAAGTGTTGCAGCAGACTGACATGGTCATGACCGTGCCGGAGCGCTTCGCCCGCCGCCATGATTTGTACTCGGTGAACTTGCCGGTCAACGACGTGCCGCCGGTGGAAACCCACCTCTACTGGCACGAAAGCACCGACCAGGACCCGGCCAACCGCTGGATGCGCGAGCAGATGATCGAGTTGTGCCAGCAGGTGACGGCGCATGAAAAGAAGCTGGACAAGGTCTAGCGAGCGGCTCGCCCCCCCTGTAGGAGCTAGCTTGCCAGCGCAGGCGGCCTCGAGCCTTGCAGCGCCTATGCAGACGCCTTCGCCACGGTGCGGCGATCCGACAAGCCGGCTCCTACAAGTTCGGGTCGCGTTATATCGCGCAGCCCGCGTGGAACCTGGAGCGAGGGAGGCGCTCCGACAATGAGGCCCTCGAGCAGCAGCGAACGCTCACAGAAGAAACCCGGCAACCTTGCCCGCCGCTGCCGCCAGATGCTGTTCGTGGGTAAACCCCGAAGCCTTCAGCGGCTTCAAATCATGATCCCCCGCCACCAGCCAGAACACCTCGATACCCGGTGCCAATGAGTAAGCCTCAACCGCCTCACGATTACCCAGCGCATCCCGCTCCCCCTGAACGATCAGCGTCCGCGTCTGCAATCCGGCCAAATGCTCGACCCGCGGCTTCTGCGGTTTGCCGACCGCATAGAACGGATACCCCAGGCACACCAGCGCATCCACCCCCAGTTCATCCGCCAATAGACTGGCCATACGCCCGCCCATGGACTTGCCGCCAATGGCCAGACGCCCAGCGACATGGCGTCGCACCACGGCATAGACCTCACGCCAGCACTCCAGCAGTCTGGGGGCCGGGTTGGGTGGACGCTTGCCGCCATCGATGCGCCGCTGCGCCATATACGGAAACTCGAAGCGCAGCACGTTGACCCCCTGCACAGCAAGGCGTGCGGCGATGTCGTCCATCCAGCCACTGTCCATGGGCGCACCGGCGCCATGGGCGAGAATCAGCGTCACCGGCTCGGCCGCCCCCTTGGAGGCAGCCTCATTCCACAACCATCCGTGGTCGCGCACACACTGCGCCCATTGATCCCCGTCAATACCGGCCTTGTGCTCTTTGCCCATGCTTGCCTCGCTTTCAGTCTGCCTATAACTCCAGGCGAAGTGAGCGTTGCCTTGCGCATACGCCTTCACTTCGGCTGAACCGTGGATGGGGAACCATGAACACTTCTATCAGTACCGCCTACCACGACAAGGTGGTCCGCCAATTTGCCATTATGACGGTGGTGCGGGGCATCGTCGGCAGGGGACTCGCGCTACGCACTGTCGCATTCTCCCGGATGCGGCAGTTCCCTGCCCCTTTGCGACCCATTGTCGCACCCTCCCTTAGTCCGCCTTTCGGTTCCCCGGATTCGGGTCTAAGCTTCCCCGATGCGGACTGGCATGAGCCGGCTCCAGGTCGACCTTACCCGAGGTGTTCGACGAATCTGCTCGATGACAGGCCGCAAAGGCTGGTAGATACCGGCTGTCGTGCCAATTGCCATCAACCGCCCGATCGTCGTGTTTGAACACACCCCGTTACAACCGACGTGGCCCCCTTACCTTTTTCGTCCGCTGCGTCATTTTGGCCGGGGGCAATTTTGTCCCTACGCGGCGCATGGAAAGGCCGCAGAATCAGCTTTTGAAAGCATTCACCCAGGTCATGGCGCGTTGCAATGACCCCCCGCTTTCTCCATACTTGCGGCCGATTTTTACTCCTAATAAAACACCCAAACCGTGGAACCTTAGAATGAGCACAGCAATCAGTCCGACTGCTTATAACTATAAGGTAGTCCGCCAGTTCGCCATCATGACGGTGGTCTGGGGGATCCTTGGCATGGGGCTCGGTGTCTTCATCGCCTCGCAACTGGTCTGGCCGGAGTTGAACTTCGGTCTGGCATGGACGAGCTTTGGACGCCTGCGCCCGTTGCACACCAACCTGGTGATTTTCGCCTTCGGTGGTTGTGCACTGTTTGCCACTTCTTATTACGTCGTGCAGCGAACCTGCCAAACGCGACTGATTTCCGACAGCCTCGCCGCCTTCTCCTTCTGGGGCTGGCAAGCGGTGATCGTCGGCGCGATCGTTACCTTGCCGCTGGGTTACACCACCACCAAGGAATACGCGGAACTGGAATGGCCCCTGGCTATTCTGCTGGCCATCGTCTGGGTCACCTACGGTCTGGTGTTCTTCGGCACCATCGTCAAGCGCAAGACCAAGCACATCTATGTGGGTAACTGGTTCTACGGTGCCTTCATCGTTGTGACGGCGATGCTGCACATCGTCAACCACGCTTCCCTGCCGGTCAGCTTCTTCAAGTCCTACTCGGCTTACGCCGGTGCGACTGACGCGATGATCCAGTGGTGGTACGGCCACAACGCGGTCGGTTTCTTCCTGACCACCGGCTTCCTGGGGATGATGTACTACTTCGTGCCAAAGCAGGCCGAGCGTCCGATCTATTCCTATCGCCTGTCGATCGTGCACTTCTGGGCGCTGATCACCCTGTACATCTGGGCCGGTCCGCACCACCTGCACTACACCGCGCTGCCGGACTGGGCTCAGTCCCTGGGCATGGCCATGTCGATTATCCTGCTGGCGCCAAGCTGGGGCGGCATGATCAACGGCATGATGACCCTGTCGGGCGCCTGGCATAAGCTGCGCACCGACCCGATCCTGCGCTTTTTGGTGGTGTCGCTGGCGTTCTACGGCATGTCGACCTTCGAAGGCCCGATGATGGCCATCAAGACCGTCAACTCGCTGTCGCACTACACCGACTGGACCATCGGCCACGTACACGCCGGCGCTCTTGGCTGGGTGGCGATGATCTCGATCGGCGCCATCTACCACATGATCCCGAAACTGTTCGGTCGCGCGCAGATGCACAGCATCGGCCTGATCAACACCCACTTCTGGCTCGCGACCATCGGTACCGTGCTGTACATCGCTTCGATGTGGGTCAACGGCATCACCCAGGGTCTGATGTGGCGTGCAATCAACGACGACGGCACCCTCACCTACTCGTTCGTCGAAGCGCTGCAAGCCAGCCATCCTGGTTTCATCGTTCGCGCCCTGGGCGGTGCGTTCTTCGCCAGCGGCATGCTGTTCATGGCCTACAACGTATGGCGTACCGTACGTGCCTCGAACCCGGCTGAAGCCAAAGCTGCTGAACAGATTGCCGTAGTTGGAGCTCACTGATGAAGCATGAAGCAGTCGAGAAGAACATTGGCCTGCTGGCCTTCTTCATGGTTATCGCCGTCAGCATCGGCGGCCTGACCCAGATCGTTCCGCTGTTTTTCCAGGACGTCACCAACAAGCCGGTCGAAGGCATGAAGCCTCGCACCGCCCTTGAACTGGAAGGCCGCGACATCTACATCGCCAACGGTTGTGTCGGCTGCCACTCGCAGATGATCCGCCCGTTCCGTGCTGAAACCGAACGTTACGGCCACTATTCGGTCGCTGGTGAAAGCGTCTGGGACCACCCGTTCCTGTGGGGTTCCAAGCGTACCGGTCCGGACCTGGCCCGTGTTGGCGGTCGTTACTCCGATGACTGGCAGCGTGCGCACTTGTACAACCCGCGCAACGTCGTGCCCGAGTCGAAAATGCCGGCCTACCCGTTCCTCGTGGAAAACAAGCTCGACGGCAAAGACACCGCCAAGAAAATGGAAGTCTTGCGCACGCTCGGCGTCCCTTACACCGACGAAGACATCGCCGGCGCCAAGGATGCTGTGAAGGGCAAAACCGAAATGGACGCGCTGGTGGCCTATCTGCAAGGCCTGGGCACCATCATCAAAAGCAAACGGTGATTTAGATGGATATCGGGATGATTCGTGGCCTGGGCACCGTTGTCGTGATGGTGGCCTTCATCGGTCTGGCGTTGTGGGTGTTCAGCCCCAAGCGCAAGTCGGAGTTTGAAGACGCGACCTTGCTGCCTTTCGCGGATGATCCCGAAGCCATCAAGCACGTCGAGCAAGCTTCTAGGAGTAACAAAGAATGACTACATTCTGGAGTCTGTACGTCACAGTCCTCACTCTCGGCACTATCTTCGCCCTGACCTGGCTGCTGCTGGCTACCCGCAAGGGCCAGCGCAGCGAGTCCACAGAGGAAACGGTTGGCCACGCCTACGACGGGATCGAGGAGTACGACAACCCGCTGCCCAAATGGTGGTTCATGCTGTTCGTGGGCACCATCATTTTCGCCTTGGGCTACCTGGTGCTGTACCCGGGCCTGGGCAACTGGAAAGGCCTGCTGCCGGGGTACAACTACCTCGAAAACGACAAGCAGACCGCGTTCGCCAACGGCCAGACCGGCTGGACCGGTGTTCACGAGTGGGAAAAGGAAATGGCCAGGTCGGACGCCAAGTTCGGCCCGATCTTCGCCAAATTCGCATCCATGCCCATCGAAGAAGTGGCCAAGGACCCGCAAGCCCTGAAAATGGGTGGCCGTCTGTTCGCCTCCAACTGCTCGGTCTGCCACGGTTCCGACGCCAAAGGCGCCTATGGCTTCCCTAACCTGACCGACGCCGACTGGCGCTGGGGCGGCGAAGCAGAAACCATCAAGACCACCATCATGGGCGGTCGTCACGCGGTGATGCCGGCGTGGGCTGAAGTGATCGGCGAGCAAGGCGTGGCTGACGTTGCCGCGTTCGTGCTGACCAGCCTCGATGGCCGCAAGCTGCCGGAAGGCGCCAAGGCCGACCCGGTTGCCGGGCAGAAACTGTTCGCAGCCAACTGCGTGGCATGCCACGGTCCGGCAGGCAAAGGGACGCCAGCCATGGGCGCCCCCGACCTGACCCACCCGGGTGCGTTCATCTACGGCTCGAGCTTCGCTCAGCTGCAGCAGACCATCCGTTACGGTCGTCAGGGCCAGATGCCTGCGCAGGAACAGCTGCAGGGCAACGACAAGGTCCACCTGCTGGCCGCCTACGTCTACAGCCTGTCTCACGGTGAGAAGGCTCCGGTGGCGGATGCTCAGTAAGGCACGCTTGACGTAAAACAACGGCCCCGCCAGTGAGAATTGGCGGGGCCGTTTTGTTTGGGGCCTGGATGAACCCGCCTTTCACAAACTGAAACCTATATCCAGTAGGCCCCCGTGGCGGCCAGGGGTAATGTCGATCCACCTGGTGGCTGGAAGCGGGCAATCTGTGCGACTCAGGCCATTCAGGGACAAGGAAGTACCTCATCGAAATACAAGGAGTTCATCAAATGTCTAAAAAAATGGAAGACCAACCCACAACCTGTTATTTCCCGGAAGCCGAAACAACCCTGGAGATCACCCCAGACCCGGATGTTTCGCCGGAGATAAACACGGATGCTCCAGCGCAAGACCCTGTAGCCCCGGGGACTTCGAATCGTCGCGCCAATTTTGCCGCCCCCGAGAGCGCAGACGGAGTCGGCAGAAAACGCAGTACGGGTGGCGTGGGTGGCTCCGGCGGTATCGACAGCCTGGGGGGCGGTCGCCTGCCTTGAGCTGCATCCATAAGCGCGCAGCGGGGCCCCGCTGCGTTCTGCAGACCCTATGCGATGTTCACCGGCGCGCAGAAGGCTTCGCTATAGTCAATTGACTTGCATCATGTTTTGTTACATTCGCTACACCATTGGTGATTTTTCCCCAACGCGACCAAAGGTCGCACCCTTGAGCCAGAGCGACAGGCGTATCATTGCGCCATTGCTACACCCTTTTTGACCGCGGTCGGCATGTACTGACCGGGGCATTTTTCCACTGCCGTGGGATGCAATGATGAGCAACCAGATTCCGGTACACGACGTTACCCCGCCTGCCAAAAACACCAACAACACCGTCGACCTCTACGCCTCTCGGGAAAAGATCTACACCCGCGCCTTCACCGGCCTGTTCCGCAACCTGCGGATGATGGGTGGTGCCGGGCTGTTTCTCCTGTATTTCGGTACGGTCTGGCTCAAATGGGGTGGTCATCAGGCCGTCTGGTGGAACCTGCCGGAGCGCAAGTTCTTCATTTTTGGCGCGACCTTCTGGCCCCAGGACTTCATCCTGCTCTCGGGGATTCTGATCGTCAGCGCCTTCGGCCTGTTCTTCATCACCGTGTATGCCGGGCGGGTCTGGTGTGGCTATACCTGCCCGCAGAGTGTCTGGACCTGGATTTTCATGTGGTGCGAAAAGGTCACCGAAGGCGATCGCAACCAGCGCATCAAGCTCGACAAGGCGCCGATGAGCGCCAACAAGTTCCTGCGCAAATTCAGCAAACACGCGATGTGGCTGTTGATCGGCTTCGTGACCGGCATGACCTTCGTTGGCTACTTCTCGCCGATCCGCGAACTGACCATCGACTTCTTCACCGGCGCAGCCGATGGCTGGTCCTACTTCTGGGTCGGTTTCTTCACCCTCGCCACCTATGGCAACGCCGGCTGGTTGCGTGAGCAGGTGTGCATCTACATGTGCCCGTACGCACGCTTCCAGAGCGTGATGTTCGACAAGGACACCCTGATCGTTTCCTACGACCCGCGCCGTGGGGAATCCCGCGGCCCGCGCAAGAAAGGCATCGACTACAAAGCCATGGGCCTGGGTGATTGCATCGACTGCACCATGTGCGTCCAGGTCTGCCCGACGGGTATCGACATCCGCGATGGCCTGCAGGTCGAATGTATTGGCTGCGCAGCCTGCATCGACGCCTGCGACAGCATCATGGACAAGATGGACTATCCTCGCGGCCTGATCAGCTACACCACCGAGCACAACCTGTCCGGGCAAAAAACCAATAAACTGCGTCCCCGCCTGATCGGCTATGCCACGGTGCTGCTGGCGATGATCGCCTTGCTGGTGAGCGCGTTCTTCATGCGTTCGCTGGTCGGCTTCGACGTCAGCAAGGACCGCGTGCTGTACCGCGAGAACGCCGAAGGCCGGATCGAAAACGTCTACAGCCTGAAGATCATGAACAAGGACCAGCGCGACCACACCTACGTGCTGCAAGCCACTGGCCTGCCGGACCTGAAGCTGCAAGGCAAACGCGAAATCAAAGTCGCCGCCGGGGAGATTTTCAGCCAGCCGGTCGAGTTGTCCAGCGCACCGGAACAACTGCCGTCGAGCACCAACGAGGTGAAGTTCATCCTCAAGGACGTCGATGACGCCAGCATCCACGTTGAAGCCAAGAGCCGATTCATCGGCCCACAAATTCGTTGAGAGAAGTGATCATGCCCGCAGCAAATGCCACAAGTCCCTGGTACAAGCACCTTTGGCCGTGGATCATCATCGCCATCCTGGCCTGCTCGGTGACCCTGACCTTGTCCATGGTGACCATCGCGGTGAACAACCCGGACAACCTGGTCAACGATAACTACTACGAGGCCGGCAAGGGCATCAACCGTTCGCTGGACCGTGAACTGCTGGCCCAGACCCTGCTGTTGCGCGCCAGCGTTCATCTGGATGGCGTGACCGGTGAAGTCGATGTACGCCTGAACGGCAACAGCGCACCGGCCACCCTGGAGCTGAACCTGATCTCGCCGACCCAGCCGGAGAAGGATCGCAAGATCACCCTCGCCCGCAGCGACACCGAACAGGGCCGCTACATCGGCCAGGTGAGCGACAAGGTCGACGGCCGTCGCTTCGTGGAGTTGCTGGGTGTGCAGGATGGCAAAACCTGGCGCATGTTCGAGGAAGAACAGGTCAGCCATGACAAGGATCTGCTGCTGGGTGATGAGCCGCTGCAGGGCGCCGAAGACCTGAAAAAGTAAAAGCCTGCGCTTCGCGCATCGCGGGCAAGCCCGCTCCCACAAGGTTTTGCATTGATCGCAAAATTGAATAACACCGCCAGTCACTGTGGGAGCGGGCTTGCCCGCGAAGGGGCCCTATCCGACGACAGAGATTCTGCGGCACCAGTGAAAATCCAATGACCAGTCCAACCCCCTGCTACCACTGCGCCCTGCCCGTCCCGGCCGGCAGCCGCTTCACCGCTGCCGTCCTCGGTGAAACCCGCGAGTTCTGCTGCCCGGGTTGCCAGGCCGTGGCCGAGGCGATTGTCGCAGGGGGCCTTGAAAGTTATTACCAGCACCGCAGCGAAGCGTCGGCCAACCCCGCAGCCTTGCCCGTGCAACTGGTCGACGAGCTGGCGTTGTACGACCGCGCCGACGTGCAAAAACCCTTCGTTCGCCACGAAGGCGACCTCGCCGAAACCACGTTGTTGATGGAAGGCATCAGCTGCGCCGCCTGTGGCTGGCTGATCGAGAAACACCTGCGTGGCTTGCCGGCGGTGGCCGAAGCGCGCCTGAACCTGTCCAACCATCGCCTGCACGTACGCTGGGCCGACGCGCAATTGCCACTGAGCCGGGTACTGAGCGAATTGCGCCACATCGGTTACGCCGCACACCCCTATCAAGCCGACCGCGCCAGCGAACAACTGGCCAGTGAAAACCGCCTGGCCCTGCGCCAGCTCGGGGTCGCCGGCCTGCTGTGGTTCCAGGCGATGATGGCGACCATGGCCACCTGGCCGGAATTCAATATCGACCTCAGCCCCGAGCTGCACACCATTCTGCGCTGGGTCGCGCTGTTCCTCACGACGCCGATCGTGTTCTACAGCTGTGCGCCATTCTTCAAGGGCGCCATGCGCGACCTGCGTACCCGTCACCTGACCATGGACGTTTCGGTATCGCTGGCGATCGGCAGCGCCTACATCGCCGGGATCTGGACCTCGATCACCGGGGTCGGCGAACTGTACTTCGATGCGGTCGGCATGTTTGCACTGTTCCTGCTGGCCGGGCGCTATCTGGAACGTCGCGCCCGGGAGCGTACCGCCGCCGCCACCGCGCAGCTGGTCAATCTATTGCCCGCCTCTTGCTTGCGACTGAGCGCTGACGGCCAGAGCGAGCGGATCCTGCTCAGCGAACTGCGCGTGGGCGATCAAGTGCTGGTGCATCCCGGCGCGATCCTCCCGGCCGACGGCAAGATCCTCGACGGCCAGTCGAGCATCGACGAATCCCTCCTCACCGGCGAGTACCTGCCGCAATCAAGGATGCCGGGCGATGCGGTCACCGCCGGCACCCTGAACGTCGAGGGCGCGTTGACCGTGCAAGTCCTGGCCCTCGGCCAGGACACCCGATTGTCCGCCATCGTCCGCCTGCTGGACCGTGCCCAGGCCGAAAAGCCGCGACTGGCACAAATCGCCGACCGCGCCGCGCAGTGGTTCCTGCTGCTGTCGCTGATTGCCGCCGCTGTCATCGGCCTGGTCTGGTGGGAGCTGGATTCGTCACGGGCGTTCTGGATCGTGCTGGCGATGCTGGTTGCGACTTGCCCGTGCGCCTTGTCCCTGGCCACGCCGACCGCCCTCACCGCCGCCACCGGAACCTTGCACAAACTTGGCCTGTTGTTGACTCGCGGCCATGTGCTGGAGGGCCTGAACCAGATCGACACGGTGATTTTCGACAAGACCGGCACCCTCACCGAAGGCCGCCTGGCGCTGCGCTCGATCCGCCCGCTCGGCGCGCTCGACAGCGACCAATGCCTGAGTCTCGCCGCCGCCCTGGAAAACCGCTCCGAACACCCGATCGCCCGGGCATTCGGCCGGGCGCCGCTGGCCGCTGAAGAGGTCCACAGCACGCCGGGCCTTGGCCTCGAAGGATGGGTCGGTGAACATCGTTTGCGTATTGGCCAACCGGGATTTGTCTGCGAACTCAGTGGCGCTGCCGTGCCCGCCATGCCGGATGAAGCCGGCCAATGGTTGCTGCTCGGCAATGACCAGGGGCCGCTGGCATGGTTCGTCCTCGACGACCGTTTGCGCAGCGACGCCCCCGCGCTGCTCGCCGCGTGCAAGGCCCGAGGCTGGCGCACGTTGCTGCTGTCCGGCGACAGTTCGCCGATGGTTGCCAGTGTGGCGGCTGAACTGGGTATCGACGAAGCCCGTGGCGGCTTGCGTCCGGACGATAAATTGCAGGTCTTGCAACAACTGCACAAGGAAGGTCGCAAGGTGTTGATGCTCGGTGACGGGGTCAACGATGTGCCGGTGCTGGCCGCCGCCGACATCAGCGTGGCGATGGGTTCGGCGACGGATCTGGCGAAGACCAGTGCCGATGCAGTGTTGCTGTCGAACCGCCTCGACGCGCTGGTACAAGCTTTCAGCCTGGCCCGGCGCACCCGTCGGGTCATCATCGAGAACCTGTTGTGGGCGGGGTTGTACAATGGCCTCATGCTGCCCTTCGCCGCCCTCGGCTGGATTACTCCGGTATGGGCCGCGGTCGGCATGTCCATCAGTTCGTTGACCGTGGTGCTGAACGCCCTGCGCCTGACTCGCCTGCCGGGCGCGCCTGCCGCCAGCCCCGCGCCAGAAACCCGCCCGCTGCCGGCCTGAGCCGCGCGGGCATGGAGTGACCCATGCCAGCTCTCTACGTGATGATCCCCGCTGCGCTGTTGATTGTGGCCATTGCGATCTACATCTTCTTCTGGGCGGTCGACAGCGGTCAGTACGACGATCTGGACGGCCCGGCCCACAGCATCCTGTTCGACGATCAGGACCCGAACCACCAGGCGGCGGTCGACGAGGCCAGCGGCCATCCGGCCAAACCGGACGACAAGGCGCCTCCGCATGCTTGAGTTGGCGCCCCTGTTGGTGTCTGCAGTCATTCTCGGCCTGCTCGGTGGTGGTCATTGCCTGGGGATGTGCGGCGGCTTGATGGGCGCGCTGACCCTGGCGATCCCCCAGGAGCAGCGCAGCCGACGCTTTCGGTTGCTGCTGGCCTATAACCTGGGACGAATTCTCAGTTATGCCGCGGCCGGCCTGCTGATCGGACTGGCCGGGTGGGCGGTGGCCAACAGCCCGGCAGCGATGTTCATGCGCGTCATCGCCGGATTATTGCTGATCGCCATGGGCCTGTACCTGGCCGGTTGGTGGAGCGGCCTGACCCGCATCGAAAGCCTCGGTCGCGGCCTGTGGCGGCATATCCAGCCGGTCGCCAACACACTGCTGCCGGTGTCGAGCCTGCCCCGCGCATTGCTGCTGGGTGCGCTCTGGGGCTGGCTGCCCTGCGGACTGGTCTATAGCACGCTGCTGTGGTCGGCGAGTCAGGGCAATGCAGTGGACAGTGCGTTGCTGATGCTCGCGTTCGGGCTGGGCACCTGGCCGGTGCTGCTGGCCACGGGGCTGGCAGCCGAGCGGGTCACGGCGCTGTTGCGCAAACGCAGCGTGCGGGTGGCCGGTGGCTTGCTGGTGATGCTGTTTGGCATCTGGACCCTGCCTGGGCCGCATCAGCATTGGTTGATGGGGCATTAGATCGGCGCGGCCTTCGCGGGCAAGCCCGCTCCCACATTGGATTTGCGGCGTACACAAATCCATTGTGGGAGCGGGCTTGCTCGCGAAGAGGCCCTCACTGCCAACCCAGATCCCTACCTTTGATGCAAATCAAGATGCCCCCACACCGCCCCCCCTAGACTCGCCAACACAGCCAGCCTATCCGGGGAATGCCCGCATGATGCTCGACGCCATTCGTTGGGACACCGATCTGATCCGCCGTCATGACCTGGCGGGACCGCGCTACACCTCGTATCCGACCGCCCTGCAGTTCGACGGCCAGGTCGGCACCTTCGACCTGTTCCAGGCCTTGCGTGACAGCCGCAAGGCCCTGCGCCCGTTGTCGCTCTACGTGCATGTGCCCTTCTGCGCGAACATTTGCTACTACTGCGCCTGCAACAAAGTCATCACCAAGGACCGCGACCGGGCCCTGCCTTACTTGCAGCGCCTGGAGCAGGAAATCCAGCTGATCGCCTGCCACCTCGACCCGGCGCAGACAGTCGAGCAGTTGCATTTCGGTGGTGGCACGCCGACTTTTCTCAGCCACGCCGAACTGCGTCAGTTGATGGCCCGGTTGCGTAAAAGCTTCAACTTGCTGGACGATGATTCCGGCGACTACGGCATCGAGATCGACCCTCGCGAAGCCGATTGGTCGACCATGGGCCTGCTCCGTGAACTGGGCTTCAATCGGGTCAGCATCGGCCTGCAGGACCTCGATCCGGCGGTGCAACGGGCGGTGAATCGCCTGCAAAGCCTGGAAGAAACCCGCGCGGTGATCGACGCCGCCCGCACCCTGCAATTTCGCTCGATCAACCTTGATCTGATCTACGGCTTGCCGAAACAGACGCCCGGGACCTTCGCCCGCACGGTCGACGAAGTCATCGCGCTGCAACCCGACCGGCTTTCGGTGTTCAACTACGCGCACCTGCCTGAACGCTTCATGCCGCAACGGCGCATCAACAGCGACGAACTGCCGACGCCGGCGCAGAAACTGGACATGCTCCAGGGCACCATCCAACAACTGACCGCCGCCGGATACCGCTACATCGGCATGGATCACTTCGCGCTGCCCGACGATGAACTGGCGATCGCCCAGGAAGAATCGACCCTGCAACGCAACTTCCAGGGTTACACCACCCACGGCCATTGCGACCTGATCGGCCTCGGCGTTTCGGCCATCAGTCAGATCGGCGACCTGTACTGCCAGAACAGCAGCGACCTGAACCAGTATCAGAACGCGCTCGCCTCCTCGCAACCGGCCACCCATCGCGGGCTGCTGTGCAACGCCGATGACCGTCTGCGTCGGGCAGTCATCCAACAATTGATCTGTCATTTCAGCCTGGAGTTCGCCCGGATCGAACATACTTTCAACATCGATTTCCAAGGTTATTTCGCCGACCTCTGGCCGCAATTGCAGCGCCTGGCCGCAGACGGCCTGATCGAACTCGATAATGAAAAAATCAGGGTACTGCCCGCCGGACGGTTGCTGGTGCGTTCGGTGTGCAGGGTGTTCGATGCCTACTTGGGCCAGCAGGATCACCAGCGTTTTTCACGGGTGATCTAGGCTGCGGCAAAATCGCCAGGCGCTGGCCTGAATGTCCTCCTGTGAGTTACCCTTACAGCTTATGTGTGTTTTCCCACAAGGATTGAAGAAATGTCCGAGCCAGTAAAACTGCGCGCTCATAGTCAGGCTCACTGCAAGGATTGCAGCCTGGCCCCCCTCTGCCTGCCACTTTCTCTGAATCTGGAAGACATGGATGCGCTGGACGAAATCGTCAAACGTGGCCGCCCGCTGAAAAAGGGCGAGTTCCTGTTCCGTCAGGGCGACACCTTCGATTCCGTTTATGCAGTTCGCGCCGGCGCCTTGAAGACCTTCAGCCTGAGCGACGGCGGCGAAGAGCAGCTCACCGGTTTCCATTTGCCGAGCGAACTGGTCGGTTTGTCGGGCATGGATACCGAAAAACACCCGGTCTCGGCGCAAGCGCTGGAAACCACCTCGGTCTGTGAAATTCCTTTCGAGCGCCTCGACGAGCTGGCGCTGCAACTGCCACAGCTGCGCCGACAGTTGATGCGCGTCATGAGCCGCGAGATTCGTGACGACCAGCAAATGATGTTGCTGTTGTCGAAGAAAACTGCCGATGAGCGGATTGCGACTTTCCTGGTCAACCTCTCGGCACGCTTTCGCGCCAGGGGTTTCTCGGCCAACCAGTTCCGCCTGAGCATGTCGCGCAACGAAATCGGCAATTATCTGGGGCTGGCGGTGGAAACCGTGTCCCGGGTGTTCACGCGTTTTCAGCAAAACCAACTGATCGCCGCCGAAGGCAAGGAAATCCATATCCTCGACCCGATCCAGCTCTGCGCCCTGGCCGGCGGCTCGCTGGAAAGCTGACAGCAACACTTGCGGCTGAGCGAAAGGGTTCAGCCGCCGTTATACTGCAACGTTTGCAGCCTGCCAGGATTCTTCGACTATGGCCTTCGACTCCTTCGACATCAAATCCTTGATCCGCCCCGTGATCGACTTCCCAAAGCCGGGCGTGATCTTTCGCGACATCACTCCGTTGTTCCAGTCGCCCACGGCCCTGCGCCTGGTGATGGACAGCTTTGCTCACCGTTATGTCGAAGCCGACTTCACCCACATCGGGGCGATGGACGCCCGCGGTTTTCTGATCGGTTCGGTGCTGGCCTATCAGCTCAACAAGCCACTGGTGTTGTTCCGCAAGCAAGGCAAGCTGCCAGCCGAGGTGCTGGCCGAAGGATATGCGACCGAGTACGGCGAAGCCTTCCTCGAAGTCCACGCCGACAGCCTGTGTGAAGGCGATTCGGTGGTGATGTTCGATGACCTGATTGCCACCGGCGGCACACTGATTGCCGCGGCGAACCTGATTCGGCGCATGGGTGCGCGGGTTCATGAGGCGGCGGCGATTATTGATCTGCCGGAGCTGGGCGGGTCGCAGCGGTTGGAAGATATGGGGATTCCCACTTTTTGCCTGACGCAGTTTGCGTTGGACGATAAGTAACGCGTTGTCTGCACTGACGCCTTCGCGAGCAAGCTCGCTCCCACAGGATTACCTGCGTACCAATGGATGGTGGAAAACCCCAAACCCCGTAGGAGCCAGGCTTGCCGGCGAAGGGGTCTTCATGGGCGGCGCAGGGCTTGAGGCCGCCTTCGCGGGCAAGCCTCGCTCCTACAGGAGATTTTCTGTGTACACACGTTCGTGCACGACTGAGATCAACTGTGGGAGCGAGCTTGCTCGCGAAAGCGTCAGATCAGAGACCACAAATTACAAGGCGATCGGCTTACGCCCCGCAAACGAATGCGCCAACGTCCCGCCATCGACCATCTCCAGCTCGCCACCCAACGGCACTCCGTGGGCGATGCGCGAGGCGACCAGGCCTTTGTTGCTGAGCAATTGGGCGATGTAGTGCGCCGTGGCTTCACCTTCCACCGTCGGGTTGGTGGCGAGGATGACCTCAGTGAAGGTGCCCGCTTCTTCAATCCGCGCCAGCAGTTGCGGAATGCCGATGGCATCCGGGCCCAGGCCGTCAAGCGGCGACAGGTGGCCCTTGAGCACGAAGTAGCGCCCACGGAAGCCGGTCTGTTCGACCGCATAGACATCCATCGGCCCTTCCACCACGCAGAGCAAGGTGTCGTCGCGACGGGTATCGGCGCATTGCGGGCACAGGTCGTCTTCGGTCAGCGTGCGGCACAACCGGCAATGGCCCACGCCTTCCATGGCCTGGCTCAGCGCCAGGGCCAGGCGCGAGCCACCGCTGCGATCACGCTCAAGCAGCTGCAACGCCATGCGCTGGGCAGTTTTCTGACCGACACCGGGCAAAATTCGCAGGGCGTCGATCAGTTGGCGTATCAAAGGGCTGAAGCTCATGGGGAAAAGTCCGACAAAACAACGAGACGCGGTTTATACCCGCGCCTCTGTTTAGCGTCAAATGGCAGGGTCAATTACTCAGCCTGCGCGGGACGCATCAGTCAGGCTTGAATCCCTGGGCCAGCAACCAACCACGAACCACCCGCCCCTGCTCTACCGTCAACCCCGCCAACGCCTGTTCCGCTGGCTCTGTACGCAACCGCCGCACCAACGGCGCCAACTCAATCCCTTGCACATGCCAGATGCCCAATGGCTGATCGGCCGTGATCACCACCTCGGCCTCATCGACAAAGCCATCCCTGAGCACCGGCGCGCGCTCGATCCTCAGCGCGTTGAAATCCGCCTCGGCATGGGCGACCACGGCATCCGGCCACTGTCGCCGCGCCTGCCAGAACGGTTGCTGCAACCAGCGCTGTTCATCGGCGTAAAAATCGCGCCCGATCCGCGCAAATCGCAAAAACAACTGCTCCACCCGCTGCTGATGAAACCGTTGGGCCAGGGCCGCTCGTTCAGGTTTTCGCAACAGCGTGTTGATCACCGTGGGCGCCTGTAACGCCGAAGACAGCGACTGGAAAATCCCGTTGCCCGACAGCGGATCCACCGCCATTGCCGCATCGCCGACCCGAATCCAGTGAGCGCCACAAACCTGTGGACACACAATCGCCGTGCTGCTGCGAGCATGCAGCTGTAGATCGTCCTCAGGCCCCGCCGCAAAAAATGACTGGGCCAACGCCGAACCCTGGCGCCGTCGACGACAGTAATCGAGCAATGTCGCCTTGCCTGGCAACCGGGCACTGGCCACGTCGACCGTCCATTGCCAGTAACACTGACCGTCGGCCCGCCGCGCCATCCAGGCCCAGCCGTCTTCCAGGCTTTCCACGGCGCTGGCGGTGATGCCCGGCGTGCCTTGCCAGCGATTGAGCAGGCTGACCGTCTCCGGTCCGCGCAGGCCCTTGCCAAGCGCTGGCGCCTGACGGCCTCGCGCCTCCACCAGAAAATCCGCCAGCAGTGCCGGACGCCCTTCGAGCTCGATCCGATGTCTCGACCCCGACGGGTGAACCGTCAACACTCGACCTTCGATCAGCTCGACACCCGCCAGACGCAGGTCCTCACGCAGTCCTCGATCAAAGCTTGGGCGATCCAACAGATATTCAATGTTTTGCGCATGCTGCTGGCCGTTCCACGACACCTGGCGTTGGGAAGGCAAAGCCGCATCTTTCAGCGCCTGATTCAACCCGGCGCCGCGCAACGCCTCGAGCACCCGCACGGAAACACCTTCCAGCGCGGCAAAGCGCCGCCATTCACTGACCAGCGTCACCGCATATCCGAGCCGGCGCAACCCCAGCGCAACGGCCGCACCCGCTGGGCCGGCGCCGAGAATGACAATCGCCGTCATGCTCCGCTTCGCCGTTCAGGGCCGCGATAACGGGCATTTTCGCGCAACCATTCGATGACCTCTGGGTTGCTAGCCTCGGGATGCGCCACCAGGAAACTGGCAATGTGCCCGCTCAAGGCAGCACACCCCAGGCTGGCGCCAGACTGACCCGGATACGTCCCATGCACACAGGCCGCGAAATCCGCCTGAGCACTGTCGAGCCACGACCACTCCTGTTCGGCGCACCGCGCATCGCCGGTGACCCGCAGCAACTGTGGATAATTCGCCGGGAACACGCCCTCGCCCTGGGCCGGACTGGACGCACACAGCAGAATGCCCCGAGCCACCGCCGCGGCGCAGGCTTCGCGCAACAGGCTGCGGTCCTGACGCAGACCCAGGCTCAGATTGATCAGGCGCACGTCCTGCGCCACCAGCCAGTCGATGGCCGTGGCGATCTGCAAGGCGCTGGTGACACCCCGCCGGTCGAACACCTGGCCCACGCAAAATACCGCCGCCGGTGCCCGCCGACCGATGGCCTCGATCACTGCGCTGCCGTGGCCGAGCGGATCGTCACGCAAATCACTTTCTGCCAGCCCGTCTGCCAGCAACGAGAATCGCCGCCCGGCGACCACCTGCACCCGCTGCGCCGCCGAGTGACCGCTGTCCACCACGCCAATGCGCAACTCAGGCTTCATGCAGCACCGTTTTCGACGTCAGCACACCGTCGAGCAATTCAAAGCGCAGGTCGGCATCGGCCAGGGTCGAGGGGCGATGGCTGATCAGGATTCGCGTACGGCCGGCAAACAGACGGTCGATGGCCTCGATCACTTCGCGCTCGGTGGCTTCATCCACCGCCGAGGTGGCCTCGTCCAGCACCAGAATCAGCGGGTCCTGCAACAACGCCCGGGCAATGGCGATGCGTTGTTTTTGCCCGCCGGACAATTGTTGGCCGCGCTCGCCCAAGGGACTGTCGAGGCCTTCAGGCAACGACGCGATCAGGCTGTCGAGTTGCGCCAGCCGCGCCACTTCGGCGATCGCTTCGCGACTGGCATCCGGTACGGCGTAGGCCAGGTTGTCGGCGAGGCTGCCACGGAACAGCACGATGTCCTGACTGACCACGGCAATTGCCCGACGCAGCTGGAACAGGTCCAGCTCACGCAAGTCGACCTCGCCCAGCAACACCCGGCCGGACTGCGGATCGTGATGCCGTTGCAGCAGGTCGATCAGGGTCGATTTACCGACCCCGGAGCCACCGCTCAGGGCGACTTTCAAGCCATAGGGGATGCACGCTTCGATGCCGCGCAACGTCGTTGGGCGACCAGGATGGCTGAAGTGCACGTCGTCGAAACGCAGCTCGCCGGAACTCGGCATCGGCTGCGGCGTAACGGGTGTGAGTACGGTCGGCTCTTCACCACGCAACTCCGTGACCCGCCCCAGGCTGACGGTCATCCGTTGAATCGCGACATACAGGCCCAGCAGACTCTGAACCGGACCGACCGCCATCCCCAGATAGGTGGAAAATGCGATCAGCGCACCCAGTTGCCAGGTGCCTTGCACCACCCAATAACCACCGATCAAAAACGCACAAGCCCTCGATAACGACGTCAGTGTGCCGGGCACGGCCTGGGTGAAGAACTCGGTCACTTGCAGGCGCAGCAGCTGGCTCATATAGCCCTGCCCCAAGGTCTCCAGTCGCCGCGCTTCCCGTTGTTGCTGGCCCGCGGACTGGATGAATTTCATCACCGGCAAGGTCTCGACCATGAACGATGACATGTCCGCCGAGCGCTCGCGCAACTGCCGCACATCGCGTTCGACCTTGCGCCGCATCCAGCGCAGCCAGAGCACGTCGAGGGGAATCAGCACCAGTGCCAGCAACGAGAGCTCCCACGACAGGGTCACCAGCATCGCCACCGCGACCACCAGGCCGATCACGCTCGACACCGCCGAAAACAGCGAATCCACGGCAAAGCGCTGGATCTCCGCGACGTCGCCATCCAGGCGCGACATCAGGTCACCGATGCGCCGCTGGCCGTAGAAACCCGGCGACAGGGTTTGCAAATGCCGATACAGATCATCGCGCAGGGCAAACAGAATCCGCCCGGACAGGCGCGTGTGCAGGTAACGATTAATCCCTGACAGCAGCGTGCCGAGCAGCCCGGCGACGATCATCAGCCCGGCGATCAGTACCAGCACGGGAAAGTTGCGCGCCAAAAGGCCGTCGTCGATCAGCAGCTTGGTCAACCAGGGTTGCACCAGCACCAGCGCCGAAGCGCAGGCCGACAAGCCCAGCAACCCGGCAATCGCCAGCCGATGGGGTCGCACAAAGCTGTAGAGCCAGCGCAGCGCCGCTTGCAGGGCGGCGGGGTTCTGGCTGTCGATCAGCCGCACGATCAGGCGCTGCATCACGAGCGCAACTGTTTGAGCTTGCGATACAGGGTCGCGCGGCTGATGCCCAGGGCGTCGGCGGCGGCCGAGACGTTGCCTTGATGAGTGTCGAGGGCCTGGCGAATCAGCTCCAGTTCGGTTTCGCGAATGCTCCCCGACTGCGGGCGTTCAGTGGCGGCCAACTCGTCGAGCATGCTGTCGGGCAAGTGATCGAGGGTGAGCACGGTATCGCCCGGTTCACGCATGGCCAGCGCGGTGCGCAGGACCATCTCCAATTGGCGGATGTTGCCCGGCCAGTGATAGCCGCCGAGCAAGCGGTTCAAATCGTCATGCAGGACCACCGTCGGCGCGTCGAGTCTGGCCAGCAAGCGACCGACCAGGCCGCTGAAGTCGTCGCGTTCACGCAGCGCCGGAAGCATCACGCTGATGCCGTTGACCCGGTAGAACAGGTCTTCACGGAACTGTTTTTCTTGCACCAGACGCTTGAGGTCGCGGTGGGTGGCGCAGATGAGTGCAACGTCGATGTCTTGCTCTTCGCCAGCCCCCAGGGGAGCGACTTTGCGATCCTGTAGCACCCGCAACAGACGTGCTTGCAGGGCCAGTGGCATGTCGCCGATTTCGTCGAGGAACAAGGTGCCGCCATGGGCCTGTTGCAGACGCCCGATCATGCCGCCACGACGGGAGCCGGTGAACGCGCCTTCGCGGTAGCCGAACAGTTCCGACTCGATCAGGCCTTCGGGGATTGCCGCGCAGTTCACCGCGACGAAGGGTTTGTCGCAGCGGGTGCCGGCCATGTGCAGGGCGCGGGCGATGACTTCCTTGCCGGTGCCGGTTTCACCGAGCAGCAACACCGGCAGCTCATTGGCCAGGCCTTGGCGGGCCATGCGCAAGGCCCGGGCATAACGGACGTTGCTGCCGGCCAGGGATTCGAGGTCCGGTTGGGGTTTGGCGGTCTTGGCGGTAGTGCGCGGTGGCGTGCTGACGTTGATCGACCGCTGCGGCGCACGCAAAGTCTTGTAGAAGAATTCGCCTTTGGCGGTCTGCAGGCTGCCGACCCCGCCCTGATGCAGACGCGATAGCAGTTGCAGGCCATCGACGCCGAGAAACTCTTCGCAGCGTCGACCGACCAGCGCCGAACGCTCGGCATGCAGCAACTGGCAGGCCTGGGCACTGACCGCGAGGATTTGCCCGCCAAGGCTCACCGCCAACAGGCCTTGCCAAGGGGATTCGAGGTATGGCCGGCGGCTGTGGAACGCCAGGACGATTTCGTCCGGATAGCTTGAGTTGAAGATGCGGCTTTCGATCTGGCTGACGGCCATGGCCAGCAACGCGGTGCTGTCATGGACCCGGCCGAGCGGGCCTTCGCGGGTCAGGTCGAGCACGCCGAGGATGTCGCCCTGGGGGCAATGGATCGGCACCGAGGTGCAGGAGAAATCGCTCAGGCGATCGAGGTAATGTTCGCCGCAATCGATCAGCGTTGGCCGGGCTTCCACCAGCGCGGTCCCCAGGGCATTGGTGCCGCGAACGGCTTCGCTCCAGCAGGCGCCGAGGGTGATGTCTTGCAAGCCGCTGCCCTTGAGGCGATCGGCGCGTCCTTCGACGGCCAGGATAGTAGCGTCGGAATTGGCGAGGATGATCAGCCCTTCCTTGCCCTGGCGTTCGGCCAGGTAATCGATCGCCGGCAATGCCGCGTCGATCAGCAGTCGGTTGCTTGCCAACAGCACGTCAAGACTCGCGCTCGATCCCAGCGCCAGTTCGTGCTTGGCATTGAAATGCACGCCATGGCTGAGGCTGCGGCGCCACGACGCGTCGATTTCCGCCCGCAACACACCATCCGGGACTTCGCCCTCGAGATGGAGTTTTTCCCGGGCCAGCCGGGCTTCGCGGTGCAGCGTGGGGGTAGTTGTTTTTATCAGCGTCATCAAGCGCTCCGGATCGGTCCGCTTTGCGCTTATTCAAGTTCAGCGCCCTGGCGCAATCTTTACGTTAACGTCAGGGCGATGGCAAGTGCCTTATGGCACTTGGGTTTCAACCGTTGGACCGAGTTATCGTTCAGACGTGGGGGTCGCCGGGCTTTTTGCTCGGCGTGGCGTATTGCGGCTTCAGGTGGCCATCCCGATCGAGCAGCCAGGCGTCCATGATCTGCCGCACCACGGGACCGGCGACGCGACCACCGGCCTCGCCGTTTTCGATCATCACCGAGATGACGATTTTCGGATGCTCGGCCGGAGCGAAGCCGACGAACAAGGCGTTATCGCGGTTACGCTCCAGGGTTTTCGCCCGGTTGTAGCGCTCGCCCTGTTTGATCGCCACCACCTGCGCGGTGCCACTCTTGCCGGCGATGCGGTACTGCGCCCCCGCCGCTGCCGCCCGGGCAATCCCGCGCGCGTCGTGCATCACCATCTGCATGCCGTGGTTGACCTGCTCCCAGTCACGCGGGTCCTTGAGCAGGATGTTCGGCATCGGATGCTCATCCACTGGTGCGATGCCATCCACGGTCCTGGCCAGGTGCGGCCGGTTCCAGACCCCCTTGTTGGCGATCAACGCGGTGGCCTGGGCCAGTTGCAGCGGTGTGACCTGCATGTAGCCCTGGCCAATGCCGAGGATCACCGTCTCGCCGGGGAACCAGGACTGCCGACGCGTGGCGCGCTTCCAGGCCTGGGACGGCATCAGGCCGGCAGACTCTTCGAACATGTCCAGCGAGACTTTCTCGCCGAGTCCGAACATGGCCATGTAGTCGTGCAGGCGGTCGATGCCCAGCTTGTGGGCCAGGTCGTAGAAGTAGGTGTCGTTGGAGCGCATGATTGCCGCGTCCATGTCCACCCAGCCGTCGCCGCTGTGGTTCCAGTTGCGGTATTTGTGATCGAAGTCCGGCAACTGGTAATAACCCGGATCGTAGACCCGGGTCTGCGGCGTGACCACGCCGGTGTCGAGGCCGGCAATCGCGACTTCCGGCTTGATGGTCGAGCCGGGGGCATAGAGGCCGCGCAGCACGCGGTTGAACAGCGGCCGGTCGATGGAATCGTGCAGCGCCGCGTATTCCTTGAAACTGATGCCCGTCACGAACAGGTTCGGGTCAAAGCTTGGCTTGCTGACCATGGCCAGCACTTCGCCGGTCGACGGGTCGAGCGCGACCACTGAACCGCGACGATCCCCCAACGCCTCCTCGGCGGCTTCCTGTAGTTTTACATCCAGGCTCAGGACGATGTTTTTGCCGGGGATCGGATCCGTGTGCTTGAGCACGCGCAGCACCCGGCCCCGAGCGTTGGTTTCGACCTCTTCGTAACCGACATGGCCGTGCAATTGCGACTCGTAGAACTTCTCGATGCCGGTCTTGCCGATGGATTGGGTGCCACGGTATTCCACCGTGTCCAAGACTTTGGATTCTTTCTCGTTGATACGGCCGACGTAGCCGATCGAATGGGCGAAGTGCGCGCCCATCGGGTAGTGACGTACGAACTGTGGCTCGACGTCGATCCCTGGCAGACGGAACTCGTTCACGGCCAGTACCGCGATCTGTTCTTCGCTGAGTTCGTAGAACAGTGTGACGGGGACGAACGGATGGCGTGCCTGCTTCATGGCCTTGTCGAACAGCGTGCGGTCTTCGGCTGGCAAATGCAGGAGGTTGACCACCTGGTCCAGCTCTTCCTTGATATCGCAGGCGCGTTCGCGAGTGATGGTCAGGTTGAAGCTGGGGCGGTTGTCTGCCAGAACCACGCCGTTGCGATCATAGATCAGCCCTCTGGTGGGGGTGATCGGCAGTACGTGCACGCGGTTGTTTTCGGAGATCGTCGAATGGTAGTCGAACTCGACTACCTGCAGGACGTACAGGCGCACGACCAAGGCGCAGGTAATGGCGACAACGAACAAGGCGCAGGCCATCAGTCGTTTGTTGACCAGACGCGTTTCTTGTTCGTGGTCCTTGATCGGTATCGGTTCTGGCATTTCTGCAGCAGCTCTTTGACTGTAAAGGGGTGCCGATCCCAGGCTTTAAATCAGTCCTTTAAAAAACGAGCTGCACCATACCAAAAAGTGGGCGGTGACAAACAGCGGACAAAAACAAAACCCCTACCTGCAGATGCAGATAGGGGTTTCGGAATTTGATCTTGACGATGACCTACTCTCACATGGGGAAACCCCACACTACCATCGGCGATGCATCGTTTCACTGCTGAGTTCGGGATGGGATCAGGTGGTTCCAATGCTCTATGGTCGTCAAGAAATTCGGGT